>NZ_JACIJN010000004.1 GCF_014199415.1 Sphingomonas endophytica | reverse complement strand
CCCGAACTCGGACGTGAAACCCCTCTGCGCCAATGGTACTATCGCTCAAGCGATGGAAGAGTAGGTCGCCGCCAGGCATTGCAGCTCGCACATCAAGAACCCATCCACAAACACAACACCTCGGCGCGGGGTGGAGCAGCCCGGTAGCTCGTCAGGCTCATAACCTGAAGGTCACAGGTTCAAATCCTGTCCCCGCAACCATCTCACACACACACACACACACAACGGCCCCGTCTCCAACGAGACGGGGCCGTCGTGCGTTCGATACCCGCCAAAAACGCACAGCCCGCGTTGTGCGCGCCTACTACAGGGCAAAAGCGTATATACGAGCGGGTCAGCCCGAAGCAGCGACGCACCGGATCGTCCTTTGGGTCGGATCGGTCGGGTCGAGCAGGAAGATGCCAAGATCTCGACGGGCGGATAGCCACGCAACGTGCTCGGCGTCGATCCGCTGGCCCGGAACGAGGCGCGGCACGCCGGGCGGGGCGGGGGCGACGATCTCCGCAGCGATCCGTCCGGTGGCATCTTCCGGCGCGACTCGCTCTACAGCGCCAAAGAAGGCGTCGGCGGGCGCCGCCACCATCTCGGTGGTCAGAGTCTTGAGGCGCGGCGCATCGGACGCCGTCGTGAGCGTCAGCTCACCCTTCCGCAGCTGCGCAACACAGTCGGCAAGTGCCTTCGCCAACGCCCGCACGTCGCCAGCCGTCGTGCCGACCGAGACCGTGGCGAGCAGATGCCGCGCATCGGACAGGCCCACGCAGAGCCGGTGATGCACGTTGAGCCAGTCGTCGATCGCGTAGCCCGAGACGCCGAGCGCCGAGACGTCGATCAACACCTTGGTCGGGTCTAACTGCGATCCCCGCGGGATGTCCCAGGGCTCCAGAATGCGGATACCCTCGATGCCGGACAGCCGCGCGCGCAGAGCGGCGGCCCGCGCCACCGTCCGGCGCCAAGTCGCCTCTCCGTCCACCGCGTGGTCACGCCGTGCGGCGTCGAGACTCGCAAGGATCGGCACGGACGGGCTGGTCGTCTCGTAGAGTTCGTAGGCCATCCATAGCCGTTGCTGATCGACCAGCGCGCCGCGCGCGAGCAGCGCCGACCCTTGCGTCAGCGCGCCCATCGTCTTGTGCAGGCTGTACACGGCAACATCGGCGCCCTTGGTGAGCGCGTCATGGTGCAGCGCCTCGCAAAAGGCGAAGGCGCCACCCCAGGCCGCGTCGCAGATCAGGAGCACGCCGCGCGCGTGGCAAAGGTCGGCCAAAGCGGCGATGTCGCTGGTTACGCCATAATAAGTGGGCGACACTACGACGAAGGCCTTCGCGCCGCGGTTTGCGTCGAGCGCGGTGGCAAGCGCCGTCGGATCGACGCCGTGCTCGATGTCTCAGGCGTCATCGACGATCACGGGCACGATGCGGGCGTCCAGCCCCGCCGCGAGCGCATGGGCGCGCTCCGCCTTGTGGACGTTCGCTGCAAGCAGCACCGTGTCGCCGGCGCGGGCGCCTTGCGCTTCCGCATCACGCCCGGGAAAGCCAGCGACATCGCCTCGGCATCCGGTCTGCTCGAAGGCCAGCGCGGCGGAGCGGTGCTCGCCGACAAAGCCTATGATAGCAATGACTTACGCAGCCAGATCGCGGCAATGCCTGCCGAGGCAGTGATCCCGTCCAAGCACAACCGCAAGGTCGCCATCCCGCACGATGCAAGCGTCTACGAGCATCGCAAGCAGATCGAGAAATGCTTCAGTCGCCTCAAGCACTTCCGCCGCTTCGCCACTCACTACGACCGCCGCATCATCCACTTCACCGGCTTGGTTCACCTCGCCGCCGCCATGATCTGGCTACAATGAATTTCGGTCCGCCCTAAAACGAAGCCGCCAGATATCGGTCGGCGGTGCGCAGCGACAGGGCCATGATAGTCAGGGCGGGATTGGCGGCGAGCGCGCTGGGGAAGACCGAATTGTCGCAGACCAGCAGGTTGGGGATGTCGAAGCTGCGGCCCTCCGCATCGACGACCGCCTCGTCGCCATTGTCCCCCATGCGGCAAGTGCCGATCGTATGTGCCGAGCGGGCGACCGCGAAGATGTCGCTGGCGCCTGCCGCGTCCCAGATCGCTGTCATCGTCTGCCGGGCATGGCGGTCGATGGCGCGCTCATTGGCATGATAGCTGAAGTCGATCCGCGCCTTGCGATGGCCGAACGCATCGACCTCGTCCGACAGCGTCAGGCGGTTGTCGTGGTGCGGCAGGCAGTCGCCGTTGATCCCGATCCCCGCCAGGCGATTGTACTGGTGGAGCAGCCGCTGCAGGCGCTCGCCCCACATGCCCGCGCCGCGCGCCAGCCCGGTGGCGAGGTTGACGGGCAGGACGCCGAGGCTTTGGATCAGATAGCCGCCGGCGAAACCGGCTCTCTCCGGGCGCAGCAGATCCTCGGTGATGAGTGACGACGGATAGCCGCGGTTCATCCGCATCTCGGCGTCGAAACTGCCCCAGACCTGCGTGGCGACATGCGCCATGAAGTTTCGGCCGATCTGCCCGCTCGAATTGGCGATGCCGAGATTGAGCAGCAGCCGCGGCGTCTCCACTCCGCCCGCACAAAGGAACACGGCGCGGCAGCGCTGCCGCCGATCCTCGCCCTGCTGACGATAGACGACGCCGGTGATGCGGCCCGCGCCGTCGATGTCAAAGGACAGAACGCGCGCCCCGGCGCGGACCTCCGCCCCATGCGCGACGGCGTGCGGCAGATAGCTGGTGTCCATGCTCGTCTTGGCGGCGTTGCGGCAGCCCTGGTGGCAGGTGCCGCAGTTCACGCACGCCTGTCGCTGCCCCCAATGGGGTTGGTCGCGGTCGCGCGAGACGAGCGCCGCGGGCGCATCGGCGGCGGTGATCCCGAGTGCCGCGCACCCCCGTGCCATCGCCGCGGCCGACGCATTGCGCGCGACCGGCGGGTAGGCATAATGGCGCGTCGCGTCCCACGGGTAGGACGACGGCCCGGAAACGCCGGTGAAGGCCTCGACGCGGCGGATATAGTCGGTCAGCTCGGCATGAGCGAGCGGCCAGTCGGCGCCCTGGCCGGTCAGGGTCTTCAGCTGGAGGTCGCGCGGATCGGGGCGGGGGCAGAAGGCGCCCCAGTGGAGCGTCGACCCGCCGACGCCGATTCCGGAGTTGTTCGAGCCGAACGCGGTCGGGTCGTCGCCGCCGCTCAGCCGTTCCTCCGTCCAGTAGATGTCGGCAGCCAGTTCGTCGGCGACATGCTCTTCGGGGCGAAACGCGCGCCCCGCCTCGAGCGCGACAACCGACAGCCCCGCTTCGGCCAGTCGCGCGAGCAGCGGCGCGCCACCCGCGCCGGTGCCGATCACCACCGCGTCGACGATGTCGTGGTCGGCGAAGGGCGCGCGGCTCATGACTGCGCCTCCGCGGCGTGCTGCCATTGCTCGACATCGTCCGCGGCGATGCGGACATAGCCCTGCTTGCGTGCGCCATCGCCGCCGACCGCAAAGCCGTCATAGCCGATCGCGGCCATCGCCGCGGGGGTCGCCATCCATTGCCGCGCGATTTCGGCGCGGACGTCCTGAAACCACAGGGCCATTTGCGCGGGCGACAGCCGATCGGCGCCGTCGCCGTCGCCGCTGCCGGCCTGCCCGGCGTCGATGCGGGCCAGCCAGTCGTGCTGCTCGGACGGCGACTGCGCGGCGAACCCGCCGGTCAGCGCGTCGAGCGTTGCCAGCCCGCGCGTCCACGCCTCGACATCGGGGGGAAGATCGGCAAAGCGCCAGCCGTCGCCGGGGCCATGCACCGCCGCGCCGATCCGGCGCGCCAGTGCACGATCGGCGCCCAACTCGGGCAAGACCTGCGCGACCAGCGCAGCGACCGCGTCGAGCTGCGCCTCCGACCAGCCCGCGGCGTCGTCGGCGAGCGGGCGCGTCCGCTCCAGCATTGCGGCGCGCGTGCGGCGGCTGACGCGCGCCGAGCCGAGCAGCCCGACGAAATGGGCGGGCAGCGCGGTCTTCGCGACCGTGGCGGCATGGTCGGCGATCAGCCGCGCCAGCGCCGCGGGTTGTTCGTAGGGGATCAGATGCGCGGCACCGTCGACGACACGAAAAGCGGCGTTCGCGTATAGCGGCAGATTGAGCCGGCGCTGCGCCGCTTCGCCGAGGTCGCCGTCCTCGCCCCCCGCGACGATCAGTGCGGGAATCGCGATGCCGGCAGCGGCGGGGCGCCAGTCCTCGCGGCTGCCACGCTCCAGCCAACCGAGCCACGCCTGCCGGCTCGATCGCTCGACATCGGCGATCGCCTGTTCACGCAGCGCCTCGGGCAGCGGCGCGGCGGTGTTTGCCGCGACGAACGTCTCGGCGTCGGCGCGCGCGACCGGGCCGTCCGCGGCCCAGCCGATCATTTGAGCGCGGCGATCGTCGGTGATCGGCTCGGGGCAGGGCGGCGAGGCGGCGACCAGCACCACGCCGAGCACGCCGGCCAGCCCGGCCTCCCCCGACATCGCCCGCGCCGCAACGAGGGTGACGATCTTGCCGCCCATGCTGTGTCCGACCAGCACGCACGCGGTGAGCCGCTCCCGCCGGATGAAGGCCGCGAGATCGTCGGCCATCGCGGCGACGTCGGCATAGCCCTCGTCGGCGCGATCGCCGAACCCGGGCAGGTCGAGCGCGAGGCACCGATGGTCGGGCAGGTGGCGGCGCACCAGATCCCATTCCCGGCCACTCGCGCCCAGCGCATGAAGAAAAACCAACGTCGGTTGGGTCACACGGCCTCGCCCAGCTAAATCCCCTGCTGGACGATGCAAAGCTGCACGCGTTCCCGTCGTTTCGGCTAGAAGAAAAATTAATTCGAATCAGGATGGTGGCGGTGGATGCTACTCGCGACCTTCGCGCGACCGAGGGAACTCTCCGCCGCAACGCGCGCTTCGGCAGCAAGTCCCATCTTTGCCGGAGTGAGGTCGTGGCGAAAACCGATCAGGCGCAGCCGATATACAAGGTCGACTATCGTGAAATCCAGCCGTTCGGCACGTTGAAAGACCTGCCGCTCGGTCTGTCGGACAACGCGCGCAAGCAGAGCGTGTCGATCCTCAATCAGGTGCTCGCCGACACGATGATGCTGCGCGACCTCTACAAGAAGCACCATTGGCAGATGTCGGGTGCGACCTTCTATCAATTGCACCTGCTGCTCGACACGCATTACGAAAAGCAGGCCGAGCTGGTCGACATGGTCGCCGAGCGGATCCAGGCGCTGGGCGGGATCAGCATCGCGACCCCGCACGACGTCGCCGAGATGACCAGGATCCCGCGGCCGCCGCGCGGGCGCGAGGACGTGCCGACGATGCTCGCGCGGCTGATCGAGGCGCACCGGATCGTGCTGGAAGAGGCGCATGAGGGGGCCAAGGCCGCAGACGAGTCGGGCGACGACGGCACCAACGACCTGCTGGTCAGCGACATCATTCGCACCGGCGAGCCGCAGGTCTGGTTCATCAGCGAGCATCTGGCCGCGACCGAGCTGCAGCGCGCAGGCTGATCCGCACCACCGACAAGAGGCGAGGCGATGGCGAAACGTGACCTGACGAGCGGCATTGCATCGGCCGATCTGGCAGACGGTCGGATCGTCGCGGGCGAGCTGGAGGGCGTGGACGTGGTGGTGGTCCGGCACAAGGGCCGGCTCTGCGCCTTGTCGGGCAAATGCACCCATTTGCAAGCGCCGCTGGCGGACGGGATCGTCGTCGACGGCACGATCCGCTGCCCGTGGCATCACGCGCGCTTCGATATCGAAACCGGCGAGGCGGTGGGCGCGCCGGCCTTTGCGCCGCTCGATCGCTTCGCGGTCACGGAGGCGGAGGGATGGGTGCGGGTCGCTCCCACGCCGCTCGCCGCCGATGCGGCGCGGCCTGCCGCGCCATCCGGGCTCGGGCGCGTCGTCATCGTCGGCGCCGGCGGGGCGGGACATGCCTGCGCGGAGCTGCTCGCGCGCCATGGCGCGGGCGGCTCGGTCACGCTGATCGGCGACGAGGCGGAGTCGCCTTACGACCGCACCTTCTGTTCCAAACAATATCTCGCCGGCAAGGCCGATCGTGACGCCGTCGCCTTGCCGGCGCTGGCGGGTGTGACGGTGCGGCTCGGCACGCGCGTCGCCGCGATCGACCGCGCCGCGCGGACGGTGACGTTCGGCGACGGCAGCACGCTCGACTATGATACGCTGGTGCTCGCCACGGGTGCGGAGCCGGTGGCGCCCGACTTCTACGGCGCCGGGCGTGACGATGTGCACCTGCTGCGCACGCTGGCCGATGCAGACCGGCTGATCGCCGCGGCGGCGCAGGCGACCCGTGTGCTCGTGATCGGCAGCAGCTATGTCGGGCTCGAGGTCGCCGCCGCGCTGATCGGGCGCGGGCTGGAGGTGGCGGTCGTATCCGACACCGCGTTGCCGCTGGAGAAGACCGCCGGGCCGGAGGTCGGCGCGATGATCCGCGATCTGCATGAATCGAAAGGCGTGACCTTCCACGCCGATCGCCGGGTCGTCCGCTGGGATGGCACGGTGGCGATGCTCGACGACGGAACGCAGGTCGCCGCCGACCTGGTGGTGGCCGGAACCGGTGTCGAACCGCGCGTCGATCTGGCGCGCGCCGCCGGACTGGCGCTTGCCGACCCGGCGGATGGCGGCGGGGTGCGGGTCGACGAGCACCTGCGCACCTCCGACCCCGCGATCCGTGCGATCGGCGACATCGCGAACGCGCCCGATCGCCGGCTCGGCCATCCGATCCGCGTCGAACATTGGGTGGTGGCGCAGCGGATGGGGCAATGGCTGGCGCGGCAGCTGCTGGGGCAGGCGGACGGCGGCTATGACGACGTTCCGTTCTTCTGGTCGGGGCATTACGACCTCAGCCTGCGCTATGTCGGCCATGTCGGGTCGCCCGCCGATCGCACGATCGACGGCGATGTGCCGGCGCAGGCGTTTGCCGTGCGGTTCCGCGAGGACGGGCGCGCGCAGGCGCTCCTAACTGCCGGTCGCGACCGGCTGTCGCTCGAAGAGGAGCATGACCGGGAGCGAGGCTGAGCGGCCCTTGGTTTCGTGCGGCCGCGCTATCGCGGTTCGATCAGCCACAGTGCGCGCCGGCATCGGCGGCGGCAAGCACCGTCGGGCGGCCACCCGGCCGGTCAGGTGCGGGGCGGCGGTCGTGAGGTCAGCAGCGCGAGGCTGGTCGCAAGCTCGTCGTTACGGAACGGCTTGCTGAGCCGCGCCGTCGCCGCATCGATGCCTTCCGCCTCGGCATAGCCGGAGACGATCAGCGTGCGCAGCCGCGGCAGCCGCGTCGACAGCTCCTGCGCGAGTTGCGCGCCGCTCATGCCGGGCATCAGGTGATCGGTGACGAGCAGGTCCGGCGACAGCCCGGCGTGGACGAGGTCGAGCGCCTCCGCCGCGGAACAGGCTTCGACGATGCTGTAGCCGAGATCCGACAGCATGTCGGCCGTGCTCGCCCGGACGAGCGTCTCGTCGTCGACCAGCAGCACGGTTCCCGCGCGGTCCGCCACCGCCTCGACCGGCGCGTCGGGGCGGGGCAGCGACGGCGCCGCCATGCTCAACGGCAGCCACAGGATGATCTTGGTGCCACGCCCAGGCGCGCTGTCGATCGTCAGCCCGCCGCCGAGCTGCGCCGCCAGACCATGGACCATCGAGAGACCGAGCCCGGTGCCCTTGCCGACCCCCTTGGTCGAGAAGAACGGCTCGATCGCGCGCCGGCGGGTGGCCTCGTCCATCCCCGTGCCGGTATCGGCGACGCTGAGGCAGACGTAATGGCCCGGCGGAACGTCGAGCTTGTCGGGCGGCGCGACGACGCAGCGGTCCGCCTTCACGGTCAGCATGCCGCCCGACGGCATCGCATCGCGTGCATTCACCACCAGGTTCAGCAGCGCCATTTCGAGCTGGTTGGTGTCGGCGCGTGCCGACGGCAGATCGTGCGACGCATCGACCCGCAACGTGATCGTCGGGCCGACCATCGAACCGATCAGATCGGCCATCCCGCGGATCAACTGCGCGATGTCGACCGCGACCGGCTGCAACGGCTGCCGCCGCGCGAAGGCGAGCAGCCGCTGTACCAGCGTCCTGGCGCGCTCGGCCGATTGCAGCGCGCCGTCGATCAGGCGTTGCTCGCGCGCATTGCCCAGCCCCTTGCGCATCAGCATGTCGAGCGAGCCGATGATCGGAGTCAGTAGATTGTTGAAATCGTGCGCAACGCCGCCGGTGAGGCTGCCCATCGCCTCGACCTTCTGGCTCTGGCGCAATGCCTCCTGCGCGATCGCCAGCTCGGTCTCCGCCGCGATCCGTTCGGAGATGTCGGTGGCCTGATGGAAGCCGCCGATCACCACGCCATCGGCATCGTGCAGCGGCGTGAAGCTGATCTCCCAGGTCGATAGGCCGATTTCCGGCCGACCGAACGTCCCGGTGACGGTGAAGCTCTCGTCGGCGAGCGCGCGCTTCATCAACGCGCGGAGCACGGCGGCCTGTTCGGGGATGAACTGATCCGGGAACACGTCGCCGACCCGCGCATCGACGCCGTTCAGCCGTCGGAACTCGGCCATATGCGCCTTGTTGCACGCGACCAGCCGGCATTCGGTGTCGAAGGCGCAGATCGGCGCGACGGTCGCCTCGACGATGTCGTGGTACCGCCGCAGCTCGACGGTCCGCTCGACGATCTGCTGTTCGAGCGTTTCCTTCAGCTCGCGCAGCGCCACCTCGGCGCGGGCGCGTTCCACTGCGACCTTGACGCGTTCGCCGACCTCCTGGATCAGCCGTTCCTCGATGGCGGTCCAGCCGCGCGGCATCGCGCTCTGCACCGCGAGCAGGCCGACCCATTCCTCTTCCTGAAAGAGCACGACATCGACGAACGCGCCGACCTCGCGCGCGGTCAGCCCGACGCGGGCCCCGTCGCTCAGCCGCTCGTCGGCCCCGACGTTGCGCACCACCACCGGCGCGCCGGCGCGATAGGCGGCGAGCAGGTCGGGACCGAAGCTCTCCAGCGAATGCGTGCCGACGATCGTCGCCACCCCGCACGCATGGTCATGCTTCACGGTCATCCAGCCACGCGCGGTGATCTCGGCATAGAAGACCCGGCTGGCTGCCAGTTCCTGCCCCAGCCGCTCGGCGGTCAGCGCCATGATCGCCTCCGGCGTGGCGCAGGCGCGCAGCGCGTCGGCGAGCGTCAGCTGGAAGGTGGCGAGACGCTCCGCGACGACCCGCTGCGTGGTGTCCGCCACGACGCACAGTACGCCGTGCGCCGCGCCGTGCGCGTCGACGATCGGGGAGTAATCGAGGTCGAACCAGCGCGTCTCCGGGCGGCCGTCATGCCGGATGACGATATCGCGGTCGCGGACGCTCAGCGATCCGCCCGTGCGGCAGACCTGCCGGGCATGATCGTCGAACGCGAGCGCGGCCGCCGCATCGTCCCGAACGGAAGCGCCCAGCAGCTGCGGGTGCCGGTCGCCGATCAACGCCGCATAAGCGTCGTTGTACAGGATGATGCCCTGCTCGCTCCATGCCAGGATCAGCGGAGCGGGAGAGCGAAGAACCATCGCCAGCGTCGTCGCGAGGCAGTCGGGCCAGCCGTCGACCGCGCCGAGCGGCGTCGCCGCCCAATCCCGCGCGCCGACGAGCGCCGCGCAGCCTGTCGCCGCTTCAGGCAGGTCGAGTCCGGATGTCGGGCGCACCGCCTGCTGAAACTCTGCGGGAATAGGAACGGACTCACCTCATCGTGACACCGGCGCGCGTGCATCAGCGCCGGTGACCATCCTCCCGCTATCAGAGTGGCTGGCAGAAAGCTCGTCTTAACCGCTGTCTACTTGTGCCATCGTCGATCGTGGACGGTGCCGGTCCACTCGGCAGGCTGGGCGCCCGGACCCGGTTCGGGCAGGACGGCGTCGTACACGACCCGCCGTCCGCCCGCGTGCGCGGCGTCCCGTTACTGGAATGTGTAGCGGATCGTCCCGAACACCGTGCGCGGCGTGCCGTAGAAATTGCCGCGACCAGTGCCGGAGATGCGCGAATAATAGCTCTTGTCGAGCACGTTGTTGACGTTGAGCGACACCGACAATTGTTCGGTCAGCTTGTAGCCGGCGCGCAGGTCGACAACCGCATAGGCATCCTGCCGGACGATCGACGAGCGGGTGCGCAACGTGCCGTTGGCGTTGAAGAGCGCGGGATTGCCGCCATAGGTCGACGAGAACCACGTCAGCCCGCCGCCGACGCTCGCGCCCGCCAACGGGCCGTCGACCGGCGCATAGTTGGTGAAGAATTTGACCATGTGCTTGGGGATGATCGGCATCAGCGTGATGCCCTCGAACTGCGGCTCGTTGTCCTCCAGATATTCGCTGTGCGTGTAGGTATAGCCGCCGTTGATCCGCCAGCCCGGCACGATCTGCCCGGTCGCTTCCGCCTCGACGCCGCGCGCGCGCACGCGCCCGGCTTGCAGCACGACATCGGGCAGCTCGGGCGGATTGACCAGCCGGTTGTCCTGCGTGATCTGATACGCCGCCACCGACAGCAGCAGCCGCTGGTTCATCAGCGACAGCTTGCTGCCGATCTCATATTGATTGCCGACCAGCGGCTCGACCGGACGGCCGTCCGGGCGGGCGCGATTGGCGGGCGGCGCCTGCGGGGTGAAGCTGTCGGCATAACTGGCGTAGAGATTGAGGTTCGGCGTCGCGTCGAACAACACCGCGCCATAGGGGGTGAACCGGCCGTCATAGCCATATTGCGACCGTCCGCTGACCGCCCCGGTCAGCCGGTTGAGCGTGTCGAGATGGTTCGACCACCAGGTGGCGCGCCCGCCGCCGACCAGCGTCAGATGCTCGACCGGCGACAGCCGCATCTGCCCGTACAGGCCATATTGCTCGACATAGGTGCGCGTCGCTCCGGAGGCGTGCTCGATACAACGCGCCGAGGCGACGGTGCACGGCCCGCCGGTCGTTCCCTGCACCGGATAGAGCGGCAGCACGGCACGGGGGTCGAGCAGCGGCTCGGCGGGATAGACCGGGTCAAAGACGTTGATCCGCGCATAATTGCTCAGCCGCGAATAATAGGACGTATAATCCTGCGCCTGATAGTCCATGCCGAGGATCAGCGTCTGGTCGCGCCCGAAGGCGGGGAAGCTGCCGGTGCCGTTGATGTCGAACGAGCGCGTGCGCTGGCGATTGTCGCCGAGAAAGGCGATATGGTTGGTCAGCCCGTTGTTATCGGGCGTGACCGCGGCGTTGCCGATATAGCTGTATTTGTCGACGCGATCGACATTGGCGATCATCCCGGTCGCGCGCAGCGTCCAGCGCTCGCTGATCCGGTGCGCCAGCTCGACGAAGCCGGTCCAGCTTTCCGAATTGAAGCGGTTCCAGTCGGCGCCGAGATAGGTCGATCGGCGCACGTCGAGCAGCCGCCCGTCGCTGCCGTCCGCCCCGCCGACATAGCCGGGGAGCCCGGTCTGCACCGCGGGCTGGAAGCGGTCGTAATAGATGCCTCCGGTCAGCGTGGTGCGCGCACCGATCGCGACGTCGCCGACCGCGTAGGCGCCCCAGCGGCGGCGGTGTGCGGTGTCGAAGAACTGGTCCTGATCCTGCGCCATCGCGCCGGCGCGGACGCCGATCGCGTCGCCCAGCCGGGTCGAGGCGTCCACCTCGAGCCGGAGATTGTCGTAGCTGCCATAGCCCGCGGAGGCCTGTACGCGGGTCGCCTCCAGCGGGCGCTTGCGGATCAGGTTGATGCTGCCGGCCGGATTGCCCGCGCCGGTGAACAGCCCCGCCGGGCCGCGCAACACCTCCAGCCGGTCGTAAAAGAACAGGTCGGGCACCACGCCGGGAAAGCCGAACGATTGCGTCGGTGTGCCGTCGACCAGGTAATTGTTGATCGCGAAGCCGCGCGAGTTGAACGACGGGTCCTCGCTGCCGATCCCGGTGACGGTGATGCCGTTGGTGGCGGTCAGCGCATCCTCCAGCGTGAAGAGGTTCTGCGCCTCGATCTGGTCGCGCTCGATGACGGTGATCGTGTTGGGCGTGTCCTTGAGGGGGGTGACGGTCTTCCCGACCGCGCGGCCGTAGCTCTTGCCGACCACCACGACCTCGCCGTCGCGCTGCCCGGCGGCGTCGGCAGCTGTGTCGGCAGCTGTGTCGGCGTCGGCGTCGGCGGCGGCGTTCGTCGTTGCGACGGCGGCGTCGATCGCGCCGGCATGGGCAGCAGTGGCGCTGACGCCGAGCACGCTGGCGGACAGCAGGAAGAACCAAGTTTTCATGTGCGTTTCCCCGATTTATGCAGCGCCCCCTAGCGGTTTCGCTGATGATAGTCACTATCAATTGCATAATTCGTTACAAAGAGGCGGCGCTTTGCGTGGTCGCGCGTTAGGCGGGCATGTTGCTGTTCCTCGCGCTTGCCGGTGCCGCCGCCCCGCCGTTCGACCCGCTGCGCTTCTTCACCGGTGCGACGCGCGGCACCGCGCAGCTCAAGGTGATCCTGCGCGCGGCGAAGCCGGTGACGGTGCGTGGGACCGGGCGGAGGCAGCCAGATGGCGCGCTGGTGCTCGACCAATGGGTGACTGAAGGCGACAAGCCGCCCCGCGCGCGGCGCTGGCTGCTGCGGCAGACCGCGCCGGGCCGTTATGCCGGTACGCTGACCGACGCGCGCGGGCCGGTCACCGGCACGGTCCGGGGCAGGACGCTGCAGCTGTCGTTCACCAGTGACGGCGGGTTTCGTGTCCGCCAGACGCTGACGCTGCAACCCGACGGACGCACGCTCGCCAACCGGCTCGAGGCACGGCGCTTCGGGATCAGGGTCGCGGTGCTGACCGAGCGGATCGTCAAGGTCGATTAGGGCGGAACGCGGAGCCGGCGGTGACGGTTGGCTTGACGATCAACCCCGGAGCGACCGATGACCGACCTCAATGTGCAGACCCGCCAGCGCGAAATCGCGACCGAGCATCTGCTGTTCAAGCTGATCGAATATGTCGAGGGCAAGCACCCGGGGCTGCTCGACTATCTCGAGGACAGCCTCGACCATCTCGGCGACCCCGCACCCGATACGACGAAGGACGACGACGGCGTGCGCCGGATCGCGCGGCGGATGATTACCGGCGTGCGGCGGGACGGGTAAATTCGCCGCCCCGGACTTCATCCGGCGCCCGGCTCCTTCGGCGGCGGCCGCGTGACGGAGCGGGATGCCGGATCACGTCCGGGATAACGGTGGCCGTCAGCGCGTCAGGCGCGTGACATGCCCCATCTTGCGGCCGTCGCGCGTTTCGCGCTTGCCGTAGAGGTGCAGATAGGTGTCGCGCGCCGCGACATAATCCGGCCAGCGCTCCCAGTCGGCGCCGATCAGATTCTCCATCTCCGCGCCCGCGGCGACCAGCGCCGTGTCGCCGAGCGGCAGCCCGCAGATCGCGCGGACGTGGTTGGCGAATTGCGAGGTCGCCGCGCCCTCGATCGTCCAGTGCCCCGAATTGTGGACGCGCGGTGCCATTTCGTTGAACACCGGCCCTTCGGCGCTCGCGAAATATTCGCAGGTCAGCACCCCGACATGATCGAGCGCGTCGGCGATTCGTCCGGTCAGCGCCGCCGCCTCGGTCCATTGCGCGGCGATCTCCGCGGGGGCGGGGAGCGTCGAGCGATGCAGGATGCCGTCGCGATGCTCGTTCCACGGCGGCGGGTAGCTGGTGATGGTGCCGTCGCGCCCGCGCACCAAAACGATCGAGAATTCATGCGTGAACGCGACGAATGCCTCAAGGATCGCCGGCCCGCCGATCGCTTCCCAGGCGGCATCGGCATCGGCGGGCGACATCAGCCGCGTCTGGCCCTTGCCGTCATAGCCGAAGCGCGTCGTCTTGAGCACCGCCGGGCAGCCGATCGTCGCGATCGCCGCGTCCAGCTCCTCGCGCGATCCCACCGCCTGCCAGCGCGCCGGGCGTCCGCCGACCTGCTCCACGAACTGCTTCTCGCGCACCCGGTCCTGCGCGACTGCGAGGCTGCGCGGGGAGGGATAGACCGGCACACGCTCCGCCAGCCATTCGACCGGCGTGACGGAGATATTCTCGAACTCATAGGTGACGACGTCGCATTGCGCGGCGAAGTCGGCGAGCACGACCTTGTTGTGGTAATCGGCGCGCGTCAGCGACGACGCGGTCTGCGCTGCGACGCTTTCGCGATCGGGGGCGAGGACGTGGGTGCGATAGCCGAGATCGGCGGCGGCGCTGGCGATCATGCGGCCGAGTTGCCCCCCGCCGAGAATGCCGATCGTGCTGCCGGGAGCGATCACCGTCATGCCGGATCGACCGCGACGCCGTCGGTCTGCTTCGCGCGCCACGCCTGCAGGCGCTGCGACAGCGCCTCGTCCGACAGCGACAGGATCGATGCGGCGAGCAACGCGGCGTTGATCGCACCGGCCTTGCCGATCGCCAGCGTACCGACCGGAATGCCGCCGGGCATCTGGACGATCGAGAGCAGGCTATCCATGCCCTTCAACGCCTTGGATTCGACCGGCACGCCCAGCACCGGCAGATGCGTCATCGACGCCGCCATGCCGGGCAGATGCGCCGCCCCGCCCGCACCGGCGATGATGACCTTCAGCCCGCGCCCGGCCGCGCCGGTCGCGTAATCGTACAGCCGCTGCGGGGTGCGATGCGCGGAGACGACCTTCGCCTCATGCGCGATGCCGAGCGCATCGAGAGTCTCGCTCGCATGACGCATCGTTTCCCAATCGGAGGTGGAGCCCATGATGATGCCGACGTGCGCCATCGCGTGCGGTTAGCGGGGCGGGCCGGAGAGGGCAATCGGCAAAGTTCACACGCCGTCGCCCCGGCGACATTAGGGCGTTGGGCAACGTTCATTCGCCGTCGCCCCTGCGGCATTGGGCAACGTTCATCCGCCGTCGCCCCTGCGCAGGCAGGGGCCTATGTCTGTGTCGTCCGGGCGGATGGCTGACACAGCGACGTCGTGCCTGTGTCAGGCCAGCGCGACCGACTTTACAGACATGGGCCCCTGCCTACGCAGGGGCGACGCTAACCATTTTGGACGGCGGCTCACGCCGCCAGCGGCAGTTCCTGCATTGCCGCCGCCGCCAGCGCGATCGAATGGCGGCGCGCCTGATGGTCATAGACCGCGCTGGTCAGCATCAGCTCGTCGACCCCGGTGCGCGCAACGAACGCCGCGATCCCGCGTGCGACCTCGTCGCGGGTGCCGATCGCGCTCGCCGACAGCGCATGGTCGAGGATTGCGGCGTGCTGCGGCGGGAGCGAGGCGCGATAGCCCGGCACCGGCGGCTTCATCCGCCCCGGATTGCCGGTGCGCAACGCGACGAACTGCTGCTGCTGCGAACTGGCGAGCAATTCGGCCTCCTCATGCGTGTCGGCGGCGAAGACGTTGAACCCCGCCATCGCATAGGGCTTGGCGAGCGCCGCCGACGGCCGGAAATCGCGCCGGTAGATATCGAGCGCCTGATCGAGCGCGTCGGGCGCGAAATGCGAGGCGAACGCATAGGGCAGCCCCAGCATCGCGGCGAGCTGCGCGCCGAACAGGCTGGAGCCGAGAATCCACATTTCCGGCTTCGCGCCCGCACCCGGCGTCGCGGTGATGCCGGTGCGCCCGTCGTCGGCGAAATAGCTTTGCAGCTCGACGACGTCGCGCGGGAATTCATTGGCGTCGCTGGACAGGTTGCGGCGCAGCGCGTGCGCGACGCGCTGATCGGAGCCGGGCGCGCGGCCGAGCCCGAGGTCGATGCGACCCGGGAACAGCGCGTCGAGCGTCCCGAACTGCTCGGCGATCTGCAGCGGAGCGGAGTTGGGGAGCATGATCCCGCCCGAGCCGATGCGGATGCGGCTGGTCGCCTGCCCGACATGCGCAATCACCACCGCAGTCGCCGCCGAGGCAATCCCGGTCATGCCGTGATGCTCGGCCACCCAATAGCGGTTGAAGCCGAGTTGCTCGGCATGTTGCGCCAGGTCCGCGGCATTGGCGAGCGACTGCGCGACCGAGCCGCCCTCGATGACGGGGACGAGGTCGAGAAGGGAATAACGGGTCATGAAACGAAGATGGGGATCGGATTGCCCGTCTGCCACGACAGCGTCGCTATTCGGTGGGAAAGCCGATGTTTCCGCTGCCCCCTGCCGTCATTCCCGCGCAGGCGGGAATCCAGACGCGCAGGTACTCGAAAGAGCCGATCCGTCACAGGCTCTGGCTTCCCACCTGCGCGGGAATGACGACCGGGCGGGCGCGGGGATGACGCCCGCCGCCAAACCCACTAGAGCGACGCGCCATGCACCCGGCCTTCGCGCACGTCGATACGTGGATCTTCGACCTCGACAACACGCTCTATCCGGCGCGTGCCGACCTGTTCGCGCACATCGACCGGCGGATGACCGCCTTCATCGCCGACTTCCTGAAGGTCGATGCGATCGAGGCGCGCCGCATCCAGAAGGAATATTTCCTCGGTCACGGCACCACGCTCGCCGGGCTGATGGCGGATCACGACGTCGATCCGTACGCCTTCCTCGCCTATGTCCACGACATCGAGATGGACGCGCTGGAAGAGAATGCCCCGCTCGCCGCCGCGCTGGCGCGATTGCCGGGGCGCAAGCTGGTCTTCACCAACGGCGACCGCCCCTATGCGCTCAAGGTGCTGGAGCGGCTCGGGCTGGGGCAGAGTTTCGAGGCGGTACACGACATCGTCGCGATGGACCTTACCCCGAAGCCTGCCGCCGCCGCCTATGCCGGGCTGTGCGCCGTGTTCGACATCGAGCCGACCCGCGCGCTGTTCGTCGAGGACATGGCGCGCAACCTCAAACCCGCCAAGGCGATCGGGATGACCACCGTCTGGGTGGACAACGGGTCCGAGCAGGACCACGACGCCGACCGATCCTATGTCGACCACCGCGTGACCGACCTCACCGCGTGGGTCCAGTCTGTTTTGGAGGACCAATGACCGCCGAGCTTTCCGCCACGATCGACGCCGCGTGGGAGAACCGCGCCGAGCTGGGGCTGACCACCGGGGGCGAGGTGCGCGTCGCGGTCGACCGCGCGCTGGCGCTGCTCGACGCCGGGCAGGCGCGCGTCGCCGAGCCGGATGGCAATGGCGGCTGGCGCGTCAATCAATGGCTCAAGAAAGCGGTGCTGCTCAGCTTCCGGCTCAACGACAATGCGCTGATCGACAACGGTCCGGGCGCGGGCCATTGGTTCGACAAGGTGCCGAGCAAATTCTCGGGCTGGAGCGAGGCCGAATTCCGCACCGCCGGCTTCCGCGCGGTGCCGGGCAGCATCGTGCGGCGCGGCGCGTTCGTCGGCAAGGGCGCGATCCTGATGCCGAGCTTCGTCAACATCGGTGCCCATGTCGGTGAAGGCACGATGGTCGACACCTGGGCGACGGTCGGCAGCTGCGCGCAGATCGGCAAGAACGTCCACCTCTCGGGTGGGGCCGGGATCGGCGGCGTGCTTGAGCCGTTACAGGCCGATCCGGTCATCATCGGCGACGGCGCGTTCATCGGC
Source organism: Sphingomonas endophytica (assembly GCF_014199415.1). Classification (GTDB taxonomy): domain Bacteria; phylum Pseudomonadota; class Alphaproteobacteria; order Sphingomonadales; family Sphingomonadaceae; genus Sphingomonas; species Sphingomonas endophytica. Next base: position 280,947 of record NZ_JACIJN010000004.1, on the reverse strand, counting down.
GCGCGTGCGGAGGTCGCGGAGGGTGTGCGCGTCGGCGAGGGCGCGGTGCTGTCGATGGGTGTCTATCTCGGCGCGTCGACCAAGATCATCGACCGCGAAACCGGCGAGACGTTCCGCGGCGAAGTGCCGCCCTATGCGGTGGTGGTCCCCGGCTCGATCGGCGGTGGGGATGGCAAGCCGGCGCTCTATTGCGCGGTGATCGTCAAGCGCGTCGACGCGCAGACCCGCAGCAAGACCAGCATCAACGACCTGCTCCGCGACTAGAATTTGCTCCACTTACGTGGAAGCGGGCCGGCGCCGCCGCTGATCCAGCCGTGCTGGATCGGACTCTAAAGCGCGTGTATAACACGTAAAACAAAATGCCTCGACACCGTCATGTGGCGCGCCTATCCGGGTGGGGATCAGAGGAAAAGGACTCCCCATGCCGACTGCCAGCAAGGTTCTCGACCGCGTGCTCGTGCTGGAGATGGTGCGCGTCACCGAGGCGGCGGCGATCGCCGCCTCGACGCTGACCGGGCGCGGTGACGAGAAGGCCGCCGACGCCGCCGCGGTCGAGGCGATGCGCGCCGCGCTCAACGAACTCGATATCGACGGCACGGTGGTGATCGGTGAGGGCGAGCGCGACGAGGCGCCGATGCTGTTCATCGGCGAGAAGGTCGGCAGCGGGCAGGGCCCGGCGATCGACATCGCACTCGATCCGCTTGAGGGCACGACGATCTGCGCCAAGTCGGGGCCGAACAGCCTCGCGGTGCTGGCGATCGCCGAGAAGGGCGGCCTGCTCAACGCGCCCGACGTCTATATGGATAAACTGGCGGTCGGGCCGGGGCTGCCTGCGGGCGTGATCGACCTCGATCGCACCCCGACCGAGAATGTCGCGGCGATCGCGGCGGCCAAGGGCGTCCAGCCGAAGGACATCATCGCCTGTGTCCTCGATCGCCCGCGCCACGAGGCGCTGATCGCCGAGCTGCGCGGGATCGGCTGCGGGGTGGTGCTGATCGGCGACGGCGACGTCGCCGGGGTGATCGCGACCAGCGATCCCGACACGACGATCGACGTCTATATGGGCTCGGGCGGCGCGCCGGAGGGCGTGCTGGCCTGCGCGGCGCTGCGCTGCGTCGGCGGGCAGTTCAAGGGACGCCTGCTGTTCCGCAACGACGACGAGCGCGGGCGCGCGCGCAAATGGGGGATCGAGGATCTCGACCGTCAGTATGATCTCAAGGATCTGGCGAAGGGCGATTGCATCTTCGCGGCGACCGGGGTCACCGACGGTTCGCTGCTGGAAGGCGTGCGGCGCGTCGGCGGCAAGATGACCACCGAGAGCGTCGTGATGCGCGCCTCGTCGGGTACGGTGCGCTGGGTGAAGGGCGAGCACCGCCTCGACCTGTGATCGTAGCGGCGGCGGCGCTGGCGGTCGCGCTGGCGAGCCTCGCGCTGCTGCTCCACGGCGCGCGCTTTGGCTATTGGCCGCGGCCACCCGCGGTTGCACGTGGGGCGGTGCGGCACCGCTGGTTCGCGCGGCTGGCGTTGCGCGCGCTGGTGCATTTCGGTGCGGTTGCGGTGCTGCTGCTGGCGGTGCTGGATCGGCTCGACGCGATCGCGCGATTCCCGCCCGAACTGCGGTCCGCCCGCGCGCCGGCGGTGGCGTGGATCGGCCAGCCGGGCTGGCCGCCGCTGGCGCTGGGGGCGCTCGGCGGGGTGGTGATCGCCGCATTGCTCGAACGCCGCGGACGGAGGGTGACGGTGGGCGACCTGCGCGCGGTGACGCCGATGCGCGGTGCCGAGCTTGGCTGGGGCGTGCTGCTCGCAATCGTCGCGGGAGTGACCGAGGAGTTGTTCTTCCGGCTGCTGCTGCCGTTGCTGATCGCGATCGTGAGCGGGTCGGCGTTGCTCGGCTTCGCGGGTACGACCGCAGCGTTCGGTTATGCGCACCGCTATCAGGGCTGGCGCGGGGTGATCGGGACGGTGATCGCCGGCGTGTTGCTGGCGCTGGTCTATCTGGTGTCGGGGCGATTGTGGGCGGCGATGCTGGTCCATGCCGCGATCGACCTCAACGGTCTGGTGCTGCGGCCGATGCTGGCGGGACGGTGGCTCGCCTCACCGTCATTGCGAGCGTAGCGAAGCAATCCAGGGCGTCCTGGTCCGGCACTGAATTGCTTCGCTGCGCTCACAATGACGAACGGCTTCGTCGCCCTGGACCTGATCTGGGACCCCGCTTTCTAAGGCGCGAGTGGAGAAGAAGCGGACCCCGGGTCAAGCCCGGGGCGACGCGTTAAACATTCGACAAGGCCGCCAGCACCGGCGCGACATGTTCCTGCCGGCAGATCAGCAGATCCGGCATGTAGGTGTCGGCGCAATTGTAGACCAACGGCGTGCCGTCGATGCGGCTGACGTGCAGCCCATGGGCGCGCGCCACCGCGGCGGGGGCGCAGCTGTCCCACTCATATTGCCCGCCCGAATGCAGGTAGATGTCCGACTGGCCGAGGATAATGCTCATCGCCTTCGCGCCGGCGCTGCCCATCGGCACCAGCTCTGCCCCAAGCGCCTCGGCGACCGCCACCGCCTCGCGCGCCGGGCGGGAGCGGCTGACCACCATCCGCAGCCGTTCGGGCGCGGGCGGGACCGGGACCGGCGCGTCGCTGCGCAGCACGACACCCGCCGCTGGCAAGGCGACCGCGCCGGTGGTCGGCACGCCGTCGATCGCGAGACCGACATGCACCGCCCAATCGGCGCGGCGCTCGGCATATTCGCGCGTACCGTCGACCGGGTCGACGATCCACACCCGCGAACGATCGAGGCGGATCGGACAGTCCTTTTCCTCCTCCGACAACAGCCCGTCCGCGCCACGCTGCGCGCGCAGCGCCTCGACCAGAAAGCGGTTGGCGATCGCATCCCCCGCCTTGGCGAGCGCCTGCTCGGTCAGCGCTGCGCTGTCGCGCACCGTCAGCAGCAGCGCCCCCGCCACCTCGGCGAGGTGCGCGGCCAGCGCCGCGTCGCTCACATCGCCGGTCATGCGCGGCGCAGCAGCAGGTCGACGATCTGCTCGGCGGCCTGTTCGGGGGTGGTGACGGTCGTGTCGATCCGCACCTCGGGTGCCTCGGGCCGTTCATAGGGGCTGTCGATGCCGGTGAAGTTCTTGAGCAACCCGGCGCGCGCCTTCTTGTAGAGCCCCTTCACGTCGCGGCGCTCGGCTTCCGCGAACGGTGTGTCGACGAACACCTCGACGAACTCGCCGGCGGGCAGCATCGCGCGCACCATCTCGCGCTCGGCGCGGAACGGGCTGATGAAGGCGGTCAGCACGATCAGCCCGGCGTCGGTCATCAGCTTCGCGACCTCGCCGACGCGGCGGATGTTCTCGATCCGGTCGGCCTCGGTGAAGCCGAGATCCTTGTTGAGCCCGTGGCGGACATTGTCGCCGTCGAGCAGGAAGGTGTGGCGACCGAGCGCGTGAAGCCGCTTCTCGACCAGATTGGCGATCGTCGACTTGCCCGACCCCGACAGGCCGGTGAACCACAAGACCGCCGGCTTTTGCTCCTTGAGCGCGGCATGCGCCTCGCGTCCGACGTCGACCGCCTGCCAATGGACGTTCTGCGCGCGGCGCAGGCTGAAGTGCAGCATTCCCGCCGCGACCGTCGCATTGGTCAATTTGTCGATCAGGATGAACCCGCCGAGCGTGCGATTGTCGGCATAGGGCTCGAAAACGATCGGACGATCGGTGGTCAGCTCGGCGACGCCGATCGCGTTGAGGTCGAGCGTCTTGGCGGCGAGCTGTTCGAGCGTGTTGACGTTGACGACATATTTGGGCTGCTGGACGGTCGCCGAGCCGGTCTGCGTCCCCAGCTTCAGCCAATAGCCGCGCCCGACGCGCAAGGCCGCATCGTCGAGCCATACCAACGTCGCCTCGAACTGGTCGGCGGCTTCCGGCGGCTGTTCGGCGGCGGCGATCACGTCGCCGCGCGAACAGTCGATCTCGTCGGCGAAGCAGAGCGTCACCGACTGCCCAGCGACCGCCTGCGGCAGGTCGCCGTCGAGCGTGACGATCCGCGTCACCGCCGAGGTCTTGCCCGACGGCAGCACGCGCACCTTGTCCCCGACCGCGACGCGCCCGGTCGCGATCAGCCCCGAGAAGCCGCGGAAGTCGAGGTGCGGGCGGTTGACCCATTGCACCGGCATCCGGAACGGCTTGTCGGCATCGACCGACGCCAGCACCTCGACCGTCTCCAGATGCTCGACCAAAGTCGGCCCGTGATACCAGGGCATATTCGGCGAGCGCGCGGTGATGTTATCGCCCTTGAAGCCCGAGATCGGCAGTGCGGTGAAGCCGGCGATCCCGATCGACTCCGCGAAGGCGGCATAGTCCGCGACGATCGTGTCGAACGTCGCCTGATCGTAGCCGACCAGATCCATCTTGTTGACCGCGAGCACGATGTTGCGGATGCCGATCAGGTGGCAGAGGTAGCTGTGCCGCCGCGTCTGCGTCAGCACGCCCTTGCGCGCGTCGATCAGGATCACCGCGAGATCGGCGGTCGACGCGCCGGTCACCATGTTGCGGGTATATTGTTCGTGGCCGGGGCAGTCGGCGACGATGAACTTGCGCTTCTCGGTATTGAAGAAGCGATAGGCGACGTCGATCGTGATCCCCTGCTCGCGCTCGGCGGCGAGCCCGTCCACCAGCAGCGCGAAGTCGATCTCGCCACCTTGCGTGCCCTGTTTGCGCGAGTCGCTCTCCAGCGCTGCGAGCTGGTCTTCGAAGATCATCTTTGAATCGTAGAGCAGCCGCCCGATCAGCGTTGACTTGCCGTCATCGACCGAGCCGCAGGTGATGAAACGAAGCATCGTCTTGTGCTGATGACTGTCGAGATATGCGTCGATGTCGCGCGCGACCAGATCGTCCACAACGTAAGCAGGTGCGGTGCTCATCAGAAATACCCCTGCTGCTTCTTCACTTCCATGCCCGCGCCGCCGGCATCCTTGTCGATCGCGCGTCCCTGCCGCTCGCTGGTGGTGGTGAGCAATGTCTCCTGGATCACCTGCGGCAGCGTCGTCGCGCGGCTCTCGACCGCGCCGGTCAGCGGATAGCAGCCCAGCGTGCGGAAGCGGATCGACCGCATGACCGGTTGCTCGCCGGGCAACAGCCGGAAGCGCTCGTCATCGACCATCAGCAGCATCCCGTCACGCTCGACGGTCGGGCGCTCGGCCGCGAAATAGAGCGGGACGATCGGCACGTCGTTCAGGTGGATATATTGCCAGATGTCCAGCTCGGTCCAGTTCGAGATCGGGAAGACGCGGATGCTCTCGCCCTTGTTCTTGCGGGCGTTGTAGAGGTTCCACAGCTCGGGGCGCTGGTTCTTCGGGTCCCAGCCATGCGTGGCGGTGCGGAAGCTGAAGATCCGCTCCTTGGCGCGGCTCTTCTCCTCGTCGCGGCGCGCGCCACCGAACGCGGCGTCGAAGCCGTAATGGTCGAGCGCCTGTTTCAGCCCCTCGGTCTTCCACATGTCGGTATGGAGCGCGCCGTGGTCGAACGGATTGATCCCGCGCTCGATCGCTTCCGGGTTCTGGTGGACGAGCAGGGTCATCCCGCTCTCCGCCGCCATCCGGTCGCGCAGGCGATACATCTCGCGGAACTTCCACGTGGTGTCGACATGCAGCAGCGGGAAGGGCGGGGGGCTGGGGTAGAACGCCTTGCGCGCGAGGTGCAGCATCACCGCGCTGTCCTTGCCGACCGAATAGAGCATCACGGGATTGTCCGCCTCGGCCACCACCTCGCGCATGATGTGGATCGCCTCGGCCTCGAGCCGTTGCAGATGGGTGAGGCGTTGGTGATCGAGCAACCGTGACATTCGCTTCCCTCTACGCCGGACGCGCGTGTCCGGTCGTCATGCGTCTGTCATCCCTTGCGCGGAAACGCGCGGCAGCGGGGCGTGGAATTGGTTGCGTCGGGGAAAATGCAGCTTCTCGGCGTCGACCGGCAGGGAGAGCATGGCGAAGGAAGTCGGGCCGTCATGGGTTCCGGCACTGGAGCGCTTCGCTCCGCTCGCCATGACGATCGCTTTTGGCTAGCCTTGGGTGCTGACAAGAAAAGGGTTGCAGATGAAGCGTTTGATGATGGTGGCCGCCGCAGCGGCGGCGCTGGTGACCGCAGGCGGCGCGCAGGCCCAGGACGTGCGCGTCATGACGTTCAACGTCCGCTTTGCGTGCGACTGCGACGGCCCCAACGTCTGGCCGGCGCGGCGTGACCTGTTCATGCAGACGGTGCGCGAGGCCAACCCCGACGTGATCGGCACGCAGGAGCTGTTGCAGACGCAGGGCGACGACATCGTCCGCGCGCTGCCGGGCTATCGCTGGTTCGGGCGCGACCGTGACGGCGGGCACAAGGGCGAGCATATGGGCGTCTTCTACCGCACCGACCGGCTCAAACTGATCCGCAGCGGCGACTTCTGGCTGTCCGAAACGCCGGAGACGCCGGGCAAGATCAGCTGGGGCGCGAACCTGCCGCGGATGGTGACCTGGGGCGTGTTCGAGACGACCGGCGCGACCAAGCGCCGCTTCCTGATGGCCGACACGCACTTCCCGCACCGCGGCGCCGAGGACGAGGAAGCGCGCAACCGCTCCGCCGCGCTGATCGCGGCGCGGCTGCCGGCGATCGCCAAGGGCCTGCCGATCGTGCTGACCGGCGATCTCAACACCACGCCGGACAGCGCGGCGGTCCGCCGGCTGACCGCGTTCCTGACCGATGCGTCGCAACTGGCGCGCACCCCCGACGCGCCGAGCGGTACGTTCCACGACTTCACCGGCACGCCCGAGGCGGGCAAGTGGATCGACTATATTCTCGTCAAGGGCTTTCGCCCGGTCGCGGCCAAGGTGCTGACCACCCACGATGGCGCGCGCTACCCATCCGATCACTTCCCGATCGTCGCCGATCTGAAGGGAGAGTAATACTCGTCATTGCGAGCGGAGCGAAGCAATCCAGAGCCGGACCAGGACGCTCTGGATTGCTTCGCTCCGCTCGCAATGACGTATTCCTCTACAACGGCATCCCCGCCTGCAGCCGTTCCAGCTCGACCGGATCGTGCGTGCAGGTGACGGTCACGGCGTCGCGATGGTCGATCGACAGCGCGCGCAGCCGCTGCTGGTTGTCGAGCCGGGCGGTGGCGTCGACCTCCATCAGCCGCTGATAGGCGCGCAGCCCCGGCGTGCAGCGCCGCCGCGCCTGCCGCATCTCGCCGCGGTAGAAATAGGCGTCGCCGGCATGGAGCAGCCAGCGCCCGCCGTCCTGCTGCACCGCCACGCCGGCGTGACCCCAGGTATGTCCCGGCAGCGGCACCATCAGGATCTCGGGCGGCAATCCTTCCAGATCGCGCACCGCATCGAACCCGAACCAGCGCTCGCCGCGCGCGCCATAGCGCTGCCAGCGCTGGACGTCGTCGAGCTGGCGCGGCCGCCAGCGGTTGCGCGCCACCACCCCGGCGCGCGGGCCGGTGGCGTCGTCATATTCGCGCTGCATCACATGCACGGTGGCGTTGGGGAAATCCTCCAGCCCGCCCGCATGGTCGAAGTCGAGATGCGTCGCGACGATGTGGCGGACGTCTTCGGCGCGATAGCCCAGCGCCTTGATCTGGCGGATCGCGGTGTCGCGCTCATGGAGCCGGATGTTGAGCATCATTCGCCATGGCAGCGTGATGCGCGGATCGGTCCCGTGGTGTGGATGCGCCACGTCGCGCAGGCCATAGCCGGTGTCGACGAGGACCAGCCCGTGCGCATCGGTTTCGATCAGGAGGCAGTGGCAGACGATCCGGCCGAGCGGGCCAAGACTGCGCCCGTCGAACAATGCACCGCCCACCGGACAGTCGGTTCCGCAATTCAAATGAAAAATTCTCACCGGGCACCTCCACCCATCAAAGTAGGGCAATCGCCAAGTCACTGACATCACGTCGATCAACTTGGAGAGGTTTCCGCCACGCCGAACGGCGGATTAATCGTCATTTTACTCCTGCCCGGTAGCACGGAGGCCGTAGGGGAGGACCCCGGCCCGCACGTCGATCACGAGACCGGCAGGCGAGACGGCGCGATCCGCAGCGTAATCGGGGGTTTGGCGCCGCGGCCTGCGAAGGGCCGGTGTCCAGTCAAGGAGCACCAAGTTGATGTCGATCACCCATGTGGTCGCGGCCGGAGACCTGTGCCTGCCGTCGATCAGGTCGCTGGCCGACGATCTGTCGCAGGCCTTCGCGGCCGGCGATGCGGTCCGCCTCGACCTGTCGGCGGTGGCCGCGCCCGATCTGAGCGTGGTGCAACTGGTCGAGTCGGCGCGCCGCGCCGCGTGCGACGAGGGCCGCGATTTCGCGCTGGCGGCGCCGGTCGGCGCACCGTTCCGTGCGCTGCTGGCACGCGCCGGCTTCATCCCCGCGTCCGATGAGGACGCCACTTTTTGGTTTCACGGAGATTCCGCGCAATGACCGCTTCGATCCTTACCGTTGACGACAGCGCCAGCCTGCGGATGGCGATCCGCATCGCGCTGACCGGCGCGGGTTACGCCGTGACCGAGGCGGTCGACGGCGCCGACGGGCTCGCCAAGGCGACGGGCACGCGCTTCGACCTGATCGTCACCGATCTCAACATGCCCAATATGGACGGGCTGTCGATGATCCGCGCGCTGCGCCAGCAACCGGCGCAGGCGGGCGTGCCGATCATCTTCCTCTCGACCGAATCCGATGCCGAGATGAAGGCGCAGGCCAAGGCGGCGGGCGCGACCGGCTGGCTGGTCAAGCCGTTCCAGCCCGACCAGTTGATCCGTGTCGCGCAGAAGGTGCTCGGCAAGTGACCGAGGACCCGACAGCCACCTTCCGGGTGGAGGCGGGCGAATTGCTCGACCAGGTCGAACAGGGCCTGCTCGATCTCGGGCACCGGCTCGGCGACATGGCGCTGGTCAATGCGGTGTTCCGCGGGCTGCACACGCTCAAAGGCTCTGGCGCGATGTTCGGCTTCGACGCGCTGGCGGCGTTCACGCACCATTGTGAGAGCGCGTTCGATCGCGTCCGCAAGGGCGAGGTGCCCGCAACCGCCGAGCTGGTGTCGGTGATCCTGTCCGCACGCGACCATATGGCGGCGCTGGTCGACGGCGCCGCGCGGCAGGCCGAGGGTGATGCGATCCTCGCGCGGCTGGCGGCAGCGGTCGAGGCGGCGCGCGGCGGCGGCGCGCCCGCGGACGCCGCACCGGCGGGCGCGCAGCAGGGCGTGCGGCTGTTCTTCCGCCTGCCGGCGGATGCGATGGCCAACGGGACCAACCCGCTGATGCTGCTCGACGAGTTGCGCGAGCTCGGCGAGGCGGAAGTGCGGGTGCGCACCGATACGCTGCCCCCGCTCGGCGCGCTGGTTCCCAACGAATGTCATCTCGGCTGGGACGTGACGCTGCGCGGCGACATCACCCGCGAGGCGATCGAGGATGTCTTCATCTTCGTCATGGACGACATGACGCTGGAGATCGCACCGCTCGACGACGCGGCGCCGGCCGGAGTCGTTCCGGTAGCGGAGACGCCCCCCGCCACGACCATCGCGGCGGTCGCCCCGGTCGCCGCCCCGGCGATCGTCGCGTCCGCGGCGGTGTCGCCCGCGGTCGAGAACGTCCGCGTCCCCGCCGACCGGCTCGACGCGCTGATGGACCGCGTCGGCGAGCTGGTGATCGCGCAGAGCCGCCTGTCGCAGCTCGCGAACAACCGCCACGATCTGCTGCTGCGCTCGGTGACCGAGGATATCGAGCGGCTGTCGGGCGAGTTGCGCGACACGATGATGGTGCTGCGCATGGTGCCGGTCTCGTCGCTGTTCGGGCGCTTCCGCCGCCTGATCCACGATCTGGCGCGCGACACCGGCAAGGCGATCGAGCTGCAGACGTCGGGCGAGACCACCGAGGTCGACAAGACCGTGATCGAGCGACTGTTCGATCCGCTGGTCCACATCATCCGCAACTCGTGCGACCACGGGCTCGAGTCGCCCGCCGACCGGATCGCGGCGGGCAAGTCGGAGACCGGGCTGGTGCGGCTCAGCGCGCATCAGGCGGGCGGCGAGGTGCTCATCACGATCGTCGACGACGGCCGCGGGATCGACCGCGAGCGCGTCCGCGCCAAGGGCGAGGCCAACGGGTTGATCGAGCCGGGGCAGCAGATCGCCGACGACGAACTGCTCGGCCTGATCTTCCACCCCGGTTTCTCGACGGCGGCGCAGGTCACCAACCTGTCCGGGCGCGGCGTCGGGATGGACGTCGTCAAGCGTACGATCGAGAGCCTGCGCGGCGCGATCAACGTGGCGAGCGAGCCGGGCAAGGGCTCGACGATCACGCTGCGCATCCCGCTGACGCTGGCGATCATCGAGGGGTTGCTGGTGCGCGTCGGCGAGAGCCGCTACGTCATCCCGCTGTCGGCGGTCGAGGAATGTCTCGAACTGTCGCTGGAGGACGATCTGCGCTCGCGCGGGCGCAGCCTGATCACGCTGCGCGACCGGCTGGTGCCGTTCGTGCGGCTGCGCGACCTGTTCTCGACCGGCACGCGCCCCGATCCGCACCAGAAGATCGTGGTCGTCGCCACCGGACGCGAGCGCGTCGGGCTGGTCGTCGACCAGATCATTGGCAACCATCAGACCGTCATCAAATCGCTGTCGGCCTTCCATCGCGGCGTCGGCAGTTTCTCCGGCGCGACGATCCTCGGCGACGGCAATGTCGCGCTGATCCTCGATGTCGCGCAACTGGTCGCGATGGCGCAACCCCGGGAGGAGACGCTCCGTGCCGCAAGCTAAGCAACGCGCCGAGGCCGCGATGGCCGCAACGGACACCAGCTGGAACGCGCGCGGCGAGCTGGAAGTCCTGACCTTCGACATCGGCGGCGAGACGCTCGCGCTCGAGGCGACGATGGTCCGCGAGATCCTCGACCTGCTGCCCGAGACGCTGGTGCCGGGCGCGCCGGCGCTGGTGCGCCACGTCGTCAACTTTCGCGGACGGATCGTGCCGGTCGCCGACCTGCGCCTCGCCTTCGCGATGGAGGCGGGGGAGACCACGGCCGACAGCCGGATCGTCGTCATCGAGCTGCCGATCGACGGCGAGCCGACGCTGATCGGGCTGCGCACCGACCATGTCCGCGAGGTCGCGACACTGAACGCCGGTGCCAGCGAAGAGGCGCCCGCGGTCGGGATGCGCTGGCAGCGCGATTACGTCCGCCGGCTCGTCCGCTGGCGCGACGACCTCATCATCCTGCCCGATCTCACCGCCATTTTCGCGGCCGTGCTGTCGCCGCGGTCGTGAACTGATGCTGCGTTAGCCTTCCTGAGGATCCGCCCATGTCGTTGTTCCCTGCGTTCAAGAAAACCGCTCGTCCCGAACATGCTCTGACCCAGATCAGGCAGCTCACCCGCGCGCTCGGCGACGGCGACCTGTCGCGCCGCGCGTCGCTTGATGCGGCGAGCGGCGAGGCGCGCGCGCTGCTCGAGGCGGTCAACGATCTGCTCGACGAGGCGCTGGCCCCGGCGGTGCGGCTGCGCGAGTCGATCGATCGCGTGGCCGCCGAGCATGACGCCGGCGACATCGACGCGGTCATCCCGGTGACCGCGTTCCGCGGCGACATGGCGCAGGCGGCGGGGGCGGTCAACGCGCTCGTCGGCGCGCATATCTCGGTCAAGAAGAAGACGCTGGCCTGCGTCAAGGCGCTCGGCGAGGGCCGGTTCGACACCCCGCTCGAGACCTTCCCGGGCAAGAAGGCGTTCATCAACGAGACGGTCGAGGGGCTGCGCACCAGTCTCAAGGGGCTGATCGAGGAGATGAACACCATGTCAGCGGAGCATGACCGCGGCGAGATCGACGTGTTCGTGCCGGTCGCCAGGTTCAAGGGCGACTTCGCGGTCATGGCGCAGGGCATCAACACGATGGTCGGCGGCCATATCGCGGTCAAGAAGCAGGCGATGGCGTGCATCAAGCATTTCGGGGAGGGCAATTTCGATGCCCCGCTCGACCGCTTTCCGGGCAAGAAGGCGTTCATCAACGACACGATCGAGGAATTGCGCGGCAATCTGCGCGAGATCATCGGCGAGATCCGCCGCCTGATCGCCGCCTCGACCGCCGGGCAGCTCAGCGAGCGCGGCGACGTGGCGCGCTTCCCGGGCGACTTCGGCAAATTGGTCGGCGGGATCAACGGGATGCTCGACGCGATCCTGCTGCCGATTGGCGAGGGCAATCGCGTGCTGTCGCTGGTCAGCAGCGGCGACCTCACCCAGCGCGTCGAGATCGCATGCGAGGGCGATCACGAGCGGATGAAGGCGGCCATCAACACGCTGGTCGATAACCTGTCAAAATTCGCCGGCGAGGTCAGCGCCGCCTCGGCGCAGGTCGCGGCGGGCAGCCAGCAATTGTCGAGCACCGCCGAGCAGGTCAGCGAAGGCGCGACCGAGCAGGCGGCGGCGGCCGAGGAAGCCTCGGCGTCGATGGAGCAGATGGCCGCCAACATCAAACAGAATGCCGACAACGCCGCGCAGACCGAGAAGATCGCGCGTCAATCCTCGCAGGATGCGGAATTGAGCGGACAGGCGGTCGAGAAAGCCGTCACCGCGATGCGCACGATCGCCGAGAAGATCGGGATCGTGCAGGAGATCGCGCGCCAGACCGATTTGCTCGCGCTGAATGCGGCGGTCGAGGCGGCGCGGGCCGGCGAGCACGGCCGCGGCTTCGCGGTGGTCGCCGCCGAGGTCCGCAAGCTCGCCGAGCGCAGCCAGACCGCCGCCGGCGAGATCAGCGGCATGTCGTCGGAGACGGTAACGGCGGCGGCGCAGGCCGGCGACATGCTGACGAAGCTGGTTCCCGACATCCGCCGCACAGCCGAGCTGGTCGCCGAGATCAGCGCCGCGTGCCGCGAGCAGGACATCGGCGCCAGCCAGATCAACGAGGCGATCCAGCAGCTCGACAAGGTCACGCAGCTCAACGCCTCGGCCTCGTCGCAGATTTCGTCGACGTCCGAGGAGCTGGCGGGGCAGGCCGAGGAGCTGGAGGCGAACATCGCCTTCTTCCGCACGGAGCAGCCGCGCGCGGTTCCGGGCGTCCGCAAGCCGGTGCGCACCGTCGCCAGGCCGATGAAAAAGGTACGGCCACCGCAGCGCAGCGGCGCGACCGTCGCCGACCAGCAGGCGCGCGCGCGCGGCTTCGCGCTCGACCTGACCACCGGCGGCCCCGACGACGAGGACGAGGATTTCGGCCGGGCGGCCTGACGTGTGCGGCGAGGCGCTTTGCGTGCCTCGCCATTCCGGCCGGCGTGATGCGGCCGAGTAACTTGTGACCGGTCCTTTCGCCCGTGCGGGAAAGGTCCGAACCCTTCGCGCGCATGTCCCGGGAGAGGGCGGGGTGATGCGTGTGCCAACGATGCCCTGGAGACTGACATGCGCGCCACGATAAAAATGAAACTGGGAGCGACCTTTGCCGTCCTTGTGCTGATACTCGCGATCGTGGTCGGGATCGGGGTCACGCGGATGAGCACGCTCAACGATGCGATCAGCAATGTGATCGCAGGCCCGGTGCGCCGGCTGTCGATCGCGCAGTCGATCGATACGGTGCAGAGCCAGATGCTGGCCGACCAGCAGTCGCTCGCGCTCAACACCGACATGGCCACGATGAAAGGCTATTACGACAAGGTCCTTGCCGGCGAGGCGGATATGGATCGGCTGATCGCGCAGGGAAGCGCGATGGCGACCGAACAGGGCCGCCCGATGTGGGAGACGCTTCGCCGCGACTGGGCGGAGCTGAAGCCGGTCTTCGATCGCGTGCGTGACCTCGGATACGCCAATCGCAACGACGAAGCCGCCAAGCTGTCCAACGAGGCGCAGGCGCCGATCATGACGCGGTTCATGTCGGATATCAGCAAGCTCAGCGATCTGCAGCGGTCGATGATGAAGCAGGCCGATGAGTCGACCAACGACCTCTACGCCGAAAGCCGCACGATGATGGTCACCGCGGGCACGATCGCGTTGCTGCTCGCGATCGTCGGCGCGGTCTGGATCTCGCTGGTCGTATCGCGTGGGTTGAAGCGGATCGGTGTCGCGGTGGAGGCCGTGGCGGTCGGCGACCTCGATCAGGATATTACCGTCACCAGCAACGACGAGATCAAGGATCTGGTCGACACCGTCAACCGCATGACCGCCAACCTGCGCAAGAGCGCGGCGCTGGCCGATGCGATCGCGGGCGGCGACCTGACGGTCGATCACCAGCCGCTGTCGGACAAGGACAAGCTGGGCCACGCGCTGGTGACGATGGTCGACCGGCTGCGCGGGGTCGTCGGGGATTCGACGGTTGCGGCGCAGAATGTCGCGGCCGGCAGCCAGCAACTGTCGTCGTCGTCGGAACAGGTGAGCCAGGGCGCGACCGAACAGGCCGCCGCCGCCGAGGAGGCGTCGGCGTCGATGGAGCAGATGGCGGCGAACATCAAACAGAATGCCGACAATGCCACCCAGACCGAGAAGATCGCACGTCAATCCTCGCAGGATGCGGAATTGAGCGGGCAGGCGGTCGAGAAAGCCGTCACCGCGATGCGGACGATCGCCGAGAAGATCGGGATCGTGCAGGAGATCGCACGCCAGACCGACCTGCTCGCGCTCAACGCCGCGGTCGAGGCCGCGCGTGCCGGCGAGCATGGCCGCGGCTTCGCGGTGGTCGCCGCCGAGGTCCGCAAGCTCGCCGAGCGCAGCCAGACCGCCGCTGGCGAGATCAGCGGCATGTCGTCCGAGACGGTGACGGCGGCGGCGCAGGCCGGCGAGATGCTGGTCAAGTTGGTCCCCGACATCCGCCGCACCGCCGAGCTGGTCGCCGAGATCAGCGCCGCGTGCCGCGAACAGGACATCGGCGCGACGCAGATCAACGAGGCGATCCAGCAGCTCGACAAGGTCACGCAACAGAACGCCTCGGCGTCCGAGCAGATTTCCTCGACCTCCGAGGAGCTCGCCGGCCAGGCCGAGGAACTGCAGGAGAGCATCGCCTTCTTCCGCGTCGACAACCAGCGCAAGCCGGCCCGCACGCCGATGCGCGCCGCGCCTCCGGCGCCTGCGAGGAAGGTCCGGCCCGTCACGCGCGGCAGCTCGGTCGCCGACCAGCAGGCGCGTGTCCGCGGCTTCGCCCTCGATCTGAACACCGGCGGCCCGGACGGCGAGGACGCGGACTTCGGTCGCGCAGCCTGACCCCCGACCGTCACGTCACCCAGGCCGCCGCCCGGCGACAGGAGCCATAATCATGAGTTTCTTCAACAACCTGACCATCTCGCGCAAGCTGATGGTCTGTCTGGGGATCATCATCGCCATCACCGTGGCGGTGGATGGCGTCATCCTGTCCAACGCCGGGCAGGTCCGCCAGACCACGCAGATCAACGAACACACCTACAAGGTCATCGCCACCGCCAACGAGATCGTGACGAGCATGGTCAATCAGGAGACCGGCTATCGCGGCTATCTGGTGTCGGGCAACGAGCAGTTCCTGACCCCCTATCGGCAGGGCTGGACCGAGTTTGCCGACACATGGTCGCAGGCCAAGGCGCTGACCAGCGACAATCCGGTCCAGCAGGCCCGGCTCGACGACGTCAAGCGGCTCGCGCAGAACTGGCATGACGAGGTGGCGGAGCGCGCGATCCGCCTGATGTCGCACCCCGAACAGCGCGAGCAGGCGCGCGCACTGGAGGGCAGCGGCGCCGGCAAGGCGGCGATGGACCAGCTGCGCGGCAAGGTCGGCGAGATCGTCGCGACCGAGAATGCGCTGATGACGCAGCGGCAGGCGGCACAGGCGGCGGCGTTCGCAACGATCACGCTCGCGATCTGGAGCGGGATGGCCGCCAGCGTCGTCGTCGCGGTGCTGATCGGGCTGGTGATGACGCGCGGGATCAGCCGGCCGATCGGCACGGTGACGCAGGCGCTGGCGCGGCTCGCCGCGCCGCTCGCCACCGAACGCAAGGACGAGATCGGACGGATGCAGGGCAGCGTCGCGGCGGTCGAAGGCGCGTTCGGCGACATCTCCGGCGTGCTGGCGGCCTTGTCGCGCGGCGATACGACCGTCACGACCACCCAGCGTTACGGCGGGCTGAGCGATCAGCTGAATGCCGACCTCGACGGGCTGCGTACCAATATCGAGGCGATCGCGCGCACGGCGGAGGACATCGCGGGCGGCGACCTGACGGTCGATCACCAGCCGCTGTCGGACAAGGACAAGCTGGGCCATGCGCTGGTGACGATGGTCCAGCGCCTGCGCGGGGTCGTCGGCGACGCCACCGCTGCGGCGCAGAATGTCGCGGCCGGCAGCCAGCAACTGTCGTCGTCGTCGGAGCAGGTGAGCCAGGGCGCGACCGAACAGGCGGCGGCGGCCGAGGAGGCGTCGGCGTCGATGGAGCAGATGGCGGCGAACATCAAACAGAATGCCGACAATGCCACCCAGACCGAGAAGATCGCACGCCAGTCCTCGCAGGATGCCGAGCTGAGCGGACAAGCGGTCGACAAGGCGGTCGGCGCGATGCGGACGATCGCCGAGAAGATCGGGATCGTGCAGGAGATCGCACGCCAGACCGATCTGCTCGCGCTCAACGCCGCGGTCGAGGCCGCGCGTGCCGGCGAGCATGGCCGCGGCTTCGCGGTGGTCGCGGCCGAGGTCCGCAAGCTCGCCGAGCGCAGCCAGACCGCGGCGGGCGAGATCAGCGGCATGTCGTCCGAGACGGTGACGGCAGCGGCGCAGGCCGGCGAGATGCTGGTCAAGCTGGTCCCCGACATCCGCCGCACCGCCGAGCTGGTCGCCGAGATCAGCGCCGCGTGCCGCGAACAGGACATCGGCGCGACGCAGATCAACGAGGCGATCCAGCAGCTCGACAAGGTCACGCAACAGAATGCCGCGGCGTCCGAGCAGATTTCCTCGACCTCTCAGGAGCTTGCTGGTCAGGCCGACGAATTGCAGGAGAGCATCGCCTTTTTCCGCGTCGATGATCAGCGCAAGCCCGCCCGGCCGGCGGCGCGCAGCGCGGTGCCGGCACCCGCGCGCAAGCCGAAGCCGGTCGTACGCGGCAACTCCGTCGCCGACCAGCAGGCGCGCGCGCGTGGCTTCGCGCTCGATCTCGCCAGCGGTGGCCCCGATGGCGAGGACGTCGATTTCGGTCGCGCGGCCTGATGGGCATGGCGGGGCGGCACGTCCGTACCGCCCGGGGCGCGCCATGTTCCGCGCGCGCCCCGACATCGGCACCGGCGTCTGAACCGTTCCTTCATTCCTGTTCGGTTAGTCGAAGTCAGTAAACCGCTGCGGCGGCCGCGTTGAGCGCACCGCGATGCGCAAAAGAAGGGATTTGCTGATGCGCGCCACGATAAAGCTGAAACTTGCCGGGACCTTCACGGTCGTTCTTCTATTGCTTTGCCTCGTCGTCGGAGTTGGCGTGTCGAAGGTCGGCGTCTTGAACGACATGATTTCCGAGATCGTCGGTGGTCCGGCGCAGCGTATCCAGCTTTCGCTGACCGCCGACGGCGACATCGGGCGCGCGATCCGCAACGAAAAGAACATGATCCTGACCGGCGACATCGCGCTGAAGCGCGATTACGACGCCAAGTTTCTCGAATATGACCGCAAGATCCGCGACAGCCTCGAGAGCGGTCAGAAGATCGCGACCGAGCAGGGTCGTCCGGTCTGGAAGAAGAGCCTCGACGAATGGGCCGCCTATCGCACGGTCAGCGAACGCGCGCGCCAGCTCGCGCTGGCCGGCCGCAACGAGGAGGCCGCCGCGCTGTCGATGAATGAGGGACGCACGCTCGCCACGCGGCTGGGCGAAACGCTGGCGCAACTGACGACGATCACCCAGGCGCAGCTCGCCAAGGCCAATGCCGAATCCGATGTCCTCTATGCCGATGCGCGCACCACCTTGCTGACCACCGCGATCATCGCGCTGCTGATCGCGATCGGCGGCGCGGTGTGGATCGCGCGGCTGGTGTCGAAGGGGTTGCAGACCGTGAGCAGCGCGGTGTCCGCGGTTGCCGACGGCGATCTGGCGGTGGAGGTCGCGGTGCGCAGCGACGACGAGATCAAGGATCTTGTCGATACGGTCAATCGCATGACGGTGCGGCTGCGCGAGACGATCGGCCAGACCACGCTGGCGGCGCAGAATGTCGCGGCCGGCAGCCAGCAACTGTCGTCGTCGTCGGAACAGGTGAGCCAGGGCGCGACCGAACAGGCGGCGGCGGCCGAGGAAGCCTCGGCGTCGATGGAGCAGATGGCCGCCAACATCAAACAGAACGCCGACAATGCCGCGCAGACCGAGAAGATCGCGCGCCAATCCTCGCAGGATGCGGAATTGAGCGGACAGGCGGTCGAGAAAGCCGTCACCGCGATGCGCACGATCGCCGAGAAGATCGGGATCGTGCAGGAGATCGCACGCCAGACCGATTTGCTCGCGCTCAACGCCGCGGTCGAGGCGGCGCGGGCCGGCGAGCATGGCCGCGGCTTCGCGGTGGTCGCCGCCGAGGTCCGCAAGCTCGCCGAGCGCAGCCAGACCGCGGCGGGCGAGATCAGCGGCATGTCGTCCGAGACGGTGACGGCGGCGGCGCAGGCCGGCGACATGCTGGTCAAGCTGGTTCCCGACATCCGCCGCACCGCCGAGCTGGTCGCCGAGATCAGCGCCGCGTGCCGCGAACAGGACATCGGCGCGACGCAGATCAACGAGGCGATCCAGCAGCTCGACAAGGTCACGCAACAGAACGCCTCGGCGTCCGAGCAGATTTCCTCGACCTCCGAGGAGCTCGCCAGCCAGGCCGACGAATTGCAGGAAAGCATCGCCTTCTTCCGCGTCGACGACGGCAAGAAGCCCGCGCGTCAGGCGGCGCGCGCGGCGGTGCGCAGCGTGGCGCCGGCGGCGTCGAAGGGCCGGCGCACTGCCTCGGTCGCCGAGCAACAGGCCCGCGTCCGCGGCTTTGCGCTCGATCTCGCCAATGGTGGCCCGGACGGCGAAGACGCCGAATTTGGACGTGCAGCATGAGCATTATCGGACAGGAACTTCAGGTCGTCGTCTTCGGTCTCGGCGAGGAGCGGTTCGCGCTTCCGGTCACCGACGTGCGCGAAATCCTCGACCATCGCCCGGCGTTCCGGATGCCCGACGCCCCGGCGTGGCTGCTCGGCCTCACCGACGTGCGCGGCACTTCGGTGCCGATGATCGACCTTCGCGTGCGGCTCGGACTGGGCGCGGCGGAGACGACGCTCGCGACGCGCGTGCTGGTGGTGGAGACGCCGGTCGCCGATGCCGCACCGCTGGTGCTCGGGCTGGTGGTCGACCGCGTGCTCGACGTCAGCCGCTTCGGCGCCGATGCGGTCGAGCCGTCACCCGATCTCGGCGGACGCTGGCGCTCCGGGCATGTCGAGGCGATCCTGCGCCGCGAGGACGGCTTCGTCGCCCTGCTCGACCTCACACGGATTTTCGCGAACGACGATGCCGACCTGTTCGGCGGCGACGTGGCGCCCGGCACGCTTGCGGCATGATGCGCGTCGGGGGCGGGGCATGAGCGCGCCGGCATGGTCCGCGACGGCCGAGGACGCGCTGTCGCGGCGCGACTTCGACCGGATCGCGCGCTACATCTATGCGCAGGCGGGCATCCGCCTGCCGCCCGCCAAGCTGACGATGATCGAGGGGCGGCTGCGGCGGCGCGTGCGCGCGACGCAGCACGCCTCGCTCGACGATTATTGCGGGTGGCTGTTCGAGCCCGGCAATCTCGATGCCGAGCGGCAGCACCTCCTGAACGCGGTCACCACCAACAAGACCGACTTCTTCCGCGAACCCAAGCACTTCGACTATCTGCAACAGGTCGCGCTGCCCGAGATGCAGGCGGAGGGCGTGCGGCGGCTGCGGGTGTGGAGCGCGGCCTGCTCGACCGGGGCCGAGCCCTACACGATCGCGATGGTGCTCGACGCCTTCGCGCGTGACCGGCGCGGCCCGGATTACGGTATCCTCGCCACCGACCTCGATACCGAGGTGCTGGCGGCGGCGCGGCGCGGCGTCTACCCGGCGGCGATGGTCGAGCCGGTGCCCGCCGCGCTGCGCCAGCGCTACGTGCTGCGCCCGCGCGACCGTGAGCGCGAGGAGGTGCGGATCGTGCCCGAATTGCGCGGTGCGATCGGCTTCGCCCAGCTCAACCTGATGGACGATCAATATCCGGTCGGGGCGCCGATGGACATGATCTTCTGTCGCAACGTCCTGATCTATTTCGACAAGCCGACCCAGGAGCAGGTCGTGCGACGGCTGGCGGCGTGTCTGCGGCCGGGCGGGCTGCTGTTCCTCGGCCATTCCGAGTCGGTCGCGGGCTTTACCCTTCCTCTCACCGTGGTGGCCAACACCGTGTTCAAGAAGATCTGAGCGGCCATGAAGAAGACCCGCGTCCTGATCATCGACGACAGCGCCAGCGTGCGTCAGGCGATGACCGCGATCCTTTCCGCCGATCCGCAGATCGAGGTGATCGCCGCCGCCGCTGATCCGTTCGCCGCCGCGCGCTACATGCAGGCCGAGGTGCCCGACGTCATCACGCTCGACGTCGAGATGCCGCGCATGGACGGCATCACCTTCCTGCGGCGGCTGATGGCGCAATGCCCGGTGCCGGTGGTGATGTGCTCGTCGCTGGTCGAGGAAGGGTCGGAGACGCTGTTGCAGGCGCTGGAGGCGGGCGCGGTCGACGTGATCCTCAAGCCGCGCGTCGGGGTCGCCGATCATCTCGCCGAATCGCACCTGTTGATCCGCGAGACCGTCAGGGGCGCGGCGCGCGCGCGGCTTGGCGCGCGCCGTTCGGCGACGGTGCGCGCGCCGCAGCAGAAATTGTCCGCCGACGCGGTGCTGCCGCCGCCGACCGGGCGCGCGATGAGCAAGACCACCGAGATGGTGGTGTGCATCGGCGCGTCGACCGGCGGGACCGAGGCGTTGCGCGAGGTGCTGGAGGCGCTGCCCGCCAACTCGCCGGGCATCGTGATCGTCCAGCACATGCCGGAAAGCTTCACGCGCGCCTTCGCGCGGCGGCTCGACGGGCTGTGCCAGATCGACGTCAAGGAGGCCGAGGACGGCGACACGGTGATGCGCGGCCGTGCGCTGATCGCGCCGGGCGGACTGCGCCATACGATGCTGGAGCGGCAGGGCGCACGCTATGTCGTGGCCGTGAAGGAAGGGCCGCTGGTATCGCGGCATCGCCCGTCGGTCGACGTGCTGTTCCGCTCGGCCGCGCGCAACGCCGGGTCGAATGCGGTCGGCATCATCATGACCGGGATGGGCGACGACGGGGCGCGCGGCTTGCTGGAGATGAAGACCGCCGGCGCGCGCACCTTCGCGCAGGATGAGGAGACGTCGATCGTGTTCGGGATGCCGAAGGAAGCGATCGCGCGCGGCGCGGCGGACCGGATCGTCCCGCTGGGGCGCATCGCGCGCGAGCTGCTGACCGCGACCGCGCGTTAAGGGAAAGGAGTGGACATGCTGTTGAGCACCATCGATCCGGCGACCGCCACCGCGTTGCCGCTCGGCGGATTGGCCGACGATCTCGACCTGTTGATCGGCGATCTTGAAACGCGCTTCCGCGCGGTCGGCGAGACGCTCGCCTCGACGATCGACACCGTCGACCGGATGGCGACCGGGCTCGACGAGGTCCAGCGCGCGCTGTCGCCCGAAGTGGCGGGCGCGGCGGTCGACAAGCTGCGGCAGGCCGCGCACCGGCTCGGCACCATTCCCGAACAGCGTCGGCAACGCGCCGGGCAGATCGGCGCGCTGACGCTGCGCACCCGCGAGCTGCGCGAGCTGTTGTCGGACGTCGCCGAGCTGCTGCGGACGCTCAGCATCTACGGCATGAACATCAAGATCGCCTCGTCGGGCGAAATGTCCTTCGTGCAATTCGCGACCGGGATGGAGGGCAAGCTCGACAGCGGGCGGCGCGAGCTGAAGCAGTTCGAGCAGGAACTCGCCAGCTTCGGCACGGTTGTGCGCGACGTGAAGGAGGCGGACGACCTGCTCGCCGACGAATGCCGCAAGGTGCCCGCGACCGTGCCTGCCGAACTGTCCGGCGACGCCGATGTGCTCGAACGCCACCTCGAGGCGACCGCGCGGATGGCGCGCGACGTGCGCGCGATCATGCAGCAGGTGCAAGCCGAGGTCGCGCGCATTCTCGGCGCGATCCAGGTCGGCGACAGCGTGCGCCAGCGGGTCGAACATTGCGTGGCGATCCTGCGTGCGGCGCATGCGGAACATGACGCGCCGGGCGCCAGCGCGCATCTCTCGCGGCTGGTCGCGGCGCAGATGGCGGGAATTGCGGACGACTTCCGGCGCGAGATGAGCGCGCTGGTCGGCTCGCTCGCGCAGCTCGGCCCGCTGGCCGGCGGGCTGATGAAGATCATCGCCGCGCAGGCTCAGGGCGAGGAGAGCGAGGCGCTCAACAAGCTGCAGAGCGGGATCGCGCGGCTCGGCCATGTCACCGGGCGGCTGAGCGAGGCCGATCGCCAGCTGGAGGGGCTGACCGCGTTCGTCGCCAACACGATCGCCGATCTCACCCGCGGGCTGGGGCGAATCCAGCGCATCGCAATGGACGTGCAGGACATCTCGACCAACACCCGCTTGCTGTGCCGTCGCCACGGGATCATCGGGCGTGCGGTGGCGGTGATCGCGACCGAGGTGAACCCGTGCGCGACGCGGCTGACGCGGCTGAGCAGCGATATCGAGCGGGTGGTGCAGTCGCTCGGCCTGCTCGACTTGCATCCAGGCGGCAGCGACGGCGCGGGCGGCTCGACCGGCGCGCTCGACGATGCGCTGGCGGTGGTGCGCAGCGCCTGCGAGACCTCCGACCATGCGATGGCGAACGGCGGCGACGAGGCGCGGCGGATCATCGCCACGCTGCAGGAGGACGTCGGCGCGTTGCAGCACGAACAGGTGTTCGCCGATCGGCTCGACGTCGGCGCGGTGGTGCTCAACCGGCAGGCGATCGAAACCGCGCTGACCCCGGCCGACGAGAACGCGCTGCACCGGTTGCTGCCATGGGCGGCCGGGCTCTACACGATGGCCTCGGAACGCGCGATCCACGCGCAATTCCTGCTGCCGGGCATGGAACAGCCCGCGAGCGCGGCGCCGGCGTTCGACGAGGATGACGACGGGCTGTTCTAGACGGAAACATCTTCCGCTTCACGTCGTCCCGGATCGAGTCCGGGATGACGCAGGGGCGTCACCCGCAGCTGAACTTCACCACCTTGCCCGCGGCGTCGCGCTCGACGTTCAGCCGGTCGGGGCGGAAGTCCATCGTCACCGCGTCGCCGCTGCGATAGCTGCGCACCGTGCGCGCGCCGCTGCGCTTCTGCGCCTCGGCCGTCACCTCGGCCGCCATCCGCCCGACGAGCGACTGCACCGCATTGGCGTCGCACTGCACGCCGGGCGCTTCGTTCGCGGCCACCGATGTCGCGGGCTTCGCGCACGCGCCGAGCGCCAGCAGCATCACCAGTCCGATCGTCCGCGTCATGCCGCCGCCTCCGTGCGCGTCATCTTCAGCCGCCCGTCCTGCACCGCGAAACCGAGTCGCCCCTCGACCAGATCAAGCGCATCCTGCCCGAACTGGTCGAACCGCCAGCCCTGCAGGATCTGCAACCCCTGCCGCTGCCCGGCGGCGAGCAATTCCAGCTCGTCGCCGCGCGCCAGCAGCCGCGGCGCGACGTCGATGTCGCGCGCACGGATCTTGAGTAGCAGCTTGAGCAGATCGGCGACCAAAGCGCCCTCCTTGCCCAGCCCCGGTTTGCGATCCTCGCGCGGCGGCATCTCGTCGTCGGGCAGCGGCTGCGCGCCCTCGATCGCCGCCATCAGCCGCGCGCCGATGTCGTTGCCCGCCCAGGTCTGCGACAGCCCGCGCACCTTGGCGAGATCGGCCTGCTTGCGCGGCGCGTGGCCGGCGAGATCGGCGATCGTTTCGTCCTTGACGATCCGCCCGCGCGGCAGGTCCTTGGCCTGCGCCTCCAGCTCGCGCCAGCGCGCAATCGCCTTCAGCCGCCCGAGCACCTCGGGCTTGCGGCTCGATACGCGCACGCGCTTCCACGCCACATCCGGGTCGTTGGCGTAATTGGCGGGATCGGCGAGCCGCTCCATCTCCTGATCGAGCCACGCGCCGCGCCCGGTCTTGCGCAGACGCTCCAGCATCTTGGGGAAGATGTTCGACAGGTGCGTCACGTCGCCGATCGCATATTCGATCTGCCGCGCGTCGAGCGGACGGCGCGCCCAGTCGGTGAAGCGCGCGCCCTTGTCGATCTGCACGCCCAGCCAGCTGTCGACGAGGTTCGAGTAGCCGATCTGCTCGCCCTGACCCAGCGCCATCGCCGCGACCTGCGTGTCGAACAGCGGATGCGGGGTGCGCCCGGTCAGATTGTAGATGATCTCGATGTCCTGCCCGCCGGCGTGGAAGACCTTGAGCACCTCCTCATTGTCGACCAGCAGGTCGAGCAGCGGCCCGAGATCGATCCCCGGCGCCATCGGGTCGATCGCCGCGGCCTCCTCGGTATCGGCGATCTGGATCAGGCAGAGCTCCGGGTAATAGGTGCTCTCGCGCATGAACTCGGTGTCGACGGTGACGAACGGGGCATCGGCAAGGCGGGCACAGAGATTGGCGAGCGTTGCGCTGTCGGTGATGAGCGGATGGACGTGCATAAGCGCCCGTCCATAGCCCGGCTCACGCGCCTTGACAAAGTGGGTTCCGAAAGGGGAGGGCGACGCCTGTCGGAAATGTGGCCGTGCGCGCTCGCGCGGTCGCCCATTGGTCAGAGATTTTTCATGCACGCCTATCGCACCCACCATTGCGCCGCGCTGTCCGCCGATCAGGCCGGTGACACCGTCCGCCTCTCCGGCTGGGTGCATCGCAAGCGTGACCATGGCGGCGTGCTGTTCGTCGACCTGCGCGACCATTACGGCATCACGCAGATCGTCGCCGACAGCGACTCGCCCGCGCTGGCGATCCTCGATGCGGTGCGCGTCGAGTCGGTGGTCACGATCGACGGCAGCGTGAAGCGCCGCAGCGAGGGCACGGTGAACGGCAATCTCGCCACCGGTGAGATCGAGGTCTATGCGCGCGGTGCGACCGTGCTGTCCGCGGCCGAGGAGTTGCCGATGCCGGTGGCGGGCGAGCAGGATTATCCCGAGGACATCCGCCTCCGCTATCGCTTCCTCGACCTGCGCCGCGAGACGCTGCACGCCAATATCGTTCGCCGCACCAAGGTGATCTCCGACATGCGCCGCCGCATGGAGGATGCCGGCTTCACCGAATATTCGACCCCGATCCTCACCGCCTCGTCGCCCGAGGGCGCGCGCGACTTCCTGGTGCCGAGCCGCATCCATCCCGGCAAGTTCTACGCGCTCCCGCAGGCGCCGCAGCAGTACAAGCAGTTGCTGATGGTCGCGGGCTTCGACCGCTATTTCCAGATCGCGCCGTGCTTCCGCGACGAGGACCCGCGCGCCGACCGGCTGCCGGGCGAATTCTACCAGCTCGACCTCGAGATGAGCTTCGTCACGCAGGAAGAGGTCTGGGAGACGATGGAGCCGGTGATCGGCGGCATCTTTGAGAAATTTGCCGACGGCCGTACCGTCACCCCGATCGGTGAATTTCCGCGCATCCCCTATGACGAGTCGATGCTCAAGTACGGCAGCGACAAGCCCGACCTGCGCAACCCGCTCCTCATCACCGACGTGTCGGCGCATTTCACGACCTCGGGCTTCGGCTTGTTCGAGAAGATCGTCGGTTCGGGCGGCGTCGTCCGCGCGATCCCCGCGCCGAAGACCGCCGAGAAGAGCCGCAAGTTCTTCGACGAGATGAACGACTGGGCGCGCAGCGAGGGCCATGCCGGGCTCGGCTATGTCACCCGCAAGGGCGGCGAGTTCGGTGGCCCGATCGCCAAGAATCACGGCACCGAGGGGATGGAGGCGCTGTATGCCGCGCTCGGGCTCGGGCCGGACGACGGGCTGTTCTTCGCCGCCGGCAAGCCCGAGCAGGCCGCCAAGCTGGCGGGCCTCGCGCGCACCCGCGTCGCCGACCAGCTCGGGCTGATCGAGCAGGGCGCGTTCCGGCTGTGCTGGATCGTCGATTTCCCCTTCTACGAATATGACGAGGACGAGAAGAAGGTCGAGTTCGCGCACAACCCGTTCTCGATGCCGCAGGGCGGGATGGACGCGCTCACCGGGCAGGACCCGCTGACGATCAAGGCGTATCAGTACGATCTGGTCTGCAACGGCTATGAGATCGCCTCGGGCTCGATCCGCAACCAGTCGCCCGAGCTGATGGTCAAGGCGTTCGAGCTGGTCGGGTTGTCGAAGGCGGATGTCGAGGAGCGCTTCGGCGGCCTCTACCGCGCGTTCCAATATGGCGCACCGCCGCACGGCGGAATGGCGGCGGGCGTCGACCGGATCGTGATGCTGGTGTGCGACGCGCAGAATCTGCGCGAAGTGTCGCTGTTCCCGATGAACCAGCGCGCCGAGGACCTGCTGATGGGCGCGCCGTCGCCGGCGTCGGTGAAGCAGCTTCGCGAGCTGAGCGTGCGGGTGACGGCGGACGCGCCGAAGAAGGACGCCACCGCGACGGTCAGCCCGCACGCGGGGTGACGCCCGTCATCCCGGGCTCGACCCGGGATCCCGCTTTTGGCGAGGAAGGAGCGGGGGCCCCGGATCAGGTCCGGAGCGACGCATAGGCGGCCGACCGTGCCACGATCGCCGTCGCCCCTGCGCAGGCAGGGGCCCATGTCTCTTTCGCCACGCGGAACGGCGCGGACACATGCGCGGCCCGTGTGTCCGCGCCCGCACACGTCCAATCCACAGCCATGGGCCCCTGCCTGCGCAGGGGCGACAGCCGCCTTGCAAACGGAATCGGCCGCCCCGCCCCCCGGCTAGGGAACGAAGCGGCCGCCGCACGTCACAACCGCTTACGCGGCTTCGTAATGCCCGTCTTCCTGCAGCACGTTCAGCTTGCCGTCCTTGATCGCGAACACCGCGCCGTGCAGCGTCAGCGAGCCGTCCTCCAGCCGCTGCTGGACGAACGGGAAAGTCTTCAGATTTTCGATCGAGACCTTGACGCCCTCGCGCTCCAGCGCGGTCTGGCCCTCGGGGCCGTCGCCATGCTCGGCGATCACCTTCTCGCGCGCTTCGTCGAGCAGCTTGATCCACTCGGCGACGAACCCGCCTTCACCCGGCTTGGCATCGCGCAGCGCGCCCGACAGTGACGCCTTGACGCCGCCGCACTGGCCGTGGCCCAGCACCAGGATCTCGTCGACCTTCAGCACCGTGACCGCGAATTCCAGCGCTGCCGACACGCCGTGCAGACCGCCCGACGGATCGAACGGCGGGACGAGGTTGGCGACGTTGCGCACCACGAACACCTCGCCCGGCACCGTGCCGAAGATCGTCGCGGGATCGACACGGCTGTCGGAGCAGGCGATCACCATCACCTTGGGCTCCTGACCCTCGGCCAGCTTGCTCCAGCTCTCGCGCTCCTCGATCCATTCGTTGCCGCGGAAGCGGTAATAGCCCTCGATCAGGTCGTGGAACTTTCTCATGCCGTAAAAGCCCTTCGTTGTTTCGGGTGGAAGTAAACGCTATCTGCTGCCCATGAACGACATGACCCCGCTCCCGGCTCCCCAGCGGCAACGCAAGCCCGACTGGATCCGGGTAAAAGCCCCGACCAGCGAGGGCTTCGCCGCGACTCGCGCGCTGATGCGCTCGAAGAGCCTGACGACGGTGTGCGAAGAGGCCGCCTGCCCGAACATCGGGGAGTGCTGGACCAAGAAGCACGCCACCGTCATGATCCTCGGCGATACGTGCACGCGCGCCTGCGCCTTCTGTAACGTGAAGACGGGGATGCCGCGCGCGGTCGATCCGATGGAGCCGCAGAACGTCGCCGATGCGGCGGCGCAGATGGGGTTGGCGCATATCGTCGTTACCTCGGTGGATCGCGACGATCTGCCCGATGGCGGTGCAAAGCAGTTCGTGAGGGTCATCGAGGCCATCCGTCGCACCAATCCAAATACCACGATCGAAATTCTGACCCCCGACTTCCGCAACAAGCATGAGGCGGCGGTCGAGGCAATCGTTGCCGCGCGTCCGGACGTATATAATCACAATCTGGAAACCGTGCCGCGGCTGTATCCGACCATTCGACCCGGTGCGCGCTATTATGCATCGCTGCGGTTGCTTGAAAGCGTCAAGAAACTTGACCCATCCATTTTCACCAAGTCGGGCATCATGCTCGGTCTCGGCGAGGAACGGCTGGAAGTTCATCAGGTGATGGACGACATGCGCTCCGCCGACATCGATTTCCTGACGATGGGGCAGTATCTCCAGCCGACGCCGCGCCATGCCAAGGTCGCCGATTTCGTCACCCCCGCGGCGTTCGACGCTTATGCCGCGATCGGGCGCGCCAAGGGCTTCCTGCTGGTCGCCTCGTCGCCGCTGACCCGGTCGAGCTATCACGCCGGCGACGATTTCGCGAAGATGAAGGCGGCGCGCGACGCGAAGCTGGCCGCGCGCCCCGCCGCCTGATCCCGGATGCCCAAGCATAGCGAGACGCGGCGGCTGCCCTATACGCCGGAGCAGATGTTCGATCTGGTCGCGGACGTGCGGCGCTACCCGGAATTCCTGCCGTGGGTCAGCGCGATGCGCGTCCGCAAGGACACGGCGGAGGAGACGCTCGCCGACATGATCGTCGGGTTCAAGGGGCTGCGCGAGACGTTCACGTCGAAGGTGACCAAGCAGCACCCCGAGACGATCC
This sequence comes from Sphingomonas endophytica, assembly GCF_014199415.1. Lineage (GTDB taxonomy): Bacteria > Pseudomonadota > Alphaproteobacteria > Sphingomonadales > Sphingomonadaceae > Sphingomonas > Sphingomonas endophytica. Next base: position 252,195 of record NZ_JACIJN010000004.1, on the reverse strand, counting down.
GCGTCGAATATATTGAGGGGCCGCTCAAGTATCTCAACAACGACTGGCGGTTCCGCGCGGACGGCGAGGGCGGGTGCCTCGTCGATTTCTCGGTCGATTTCGCGTTCAAGAACCGGATGTTCGAGATGCTGGCCGGGCAGGTGTTCGGCGTCGCGCTGCGCCGGATGATCGGCGCGTTCGAGGAACGCGCCGCCAGGCTCTACGGCGCGTCGGGCAGCAGCAGCTCCAGCGCGCACAGCGCGGCCTGAAGCCGCACCCCGCCGCGGCCGAGGTCGCCGAAGAAGCGCTTGTCGGCGATCACGTCCGCGGGATCGCCGCCGCGCTCGGCGCGCGCGAACACGACGGTGCCGACCGGCTTCTTCTCGCTGCCACCGCCCGGCCCGGCGACGCCGGTGATCGCCACCGCGACATCCGCGTCGGACTTGGCGAGCGCGCCCTGCGCCATGCTCCACGCCACCGCGATCGACACCGCGCCGAACGTGTCGAGCACGTCGCCGCTGACGTTGAGCAGCTTTTGCTTGGCGGAGTTGGAATAGGTGACGAACCCGGCCTCGACCACGTCGGACGAGCCGGGAATCTCGGTCAGCGCCGCGGCGACCAGCCCGCCGGTGCAGCTTTCGGCGACCGCGACACGGCGTCCGGCAGCGCGATTCGCCTCGACCACGCGGCGCGCGGCGTCGACCAGTTCCTGCGGCAAGGTAATGTCGTTCATCGTGCGGCCCCCGCCGGACACACCGGCAGATCGGGGATGTCGGTACGCTTCCCCTTGTTCTTCTCGGACTTCAGATATTGCAGCGTTGCGACGACGATCCCGGCGGTGTTGCGCGCCGGCAGCGGCTCGAGCAGCGTGACCAGCCGGTCGAGCGTCGGGCAATCGCCGGCCTGGATGCGCCCGGTGATCTGCGGCGCGAAAAGCGATGTCAGCATCGGGCGCGCATAGTCGCTGAGCAACAGCAGTTCCACCGCCGGATCGCTCAGCTTTGCGATCGCGGTGCGCGCCGCCGGCCAGGCGCGATCGGCCTCGCGGTCGTATTTGGCGAGGAACTCGCCGCTCTGTCGCTTGAGCAGGCTGGTCGCGGGCAGCGCCGCGCAGACGCGCCCGGCATCGCGGATGATCTCGGGCATCGCCACCAGCGCGATCGACTCGGCATCCGTGGTGCTCAGGCACGGCGTCTGCGCCGCGGCGGCGGGGGCCGCCAGCGTCGCGACCAGCGCGAGCAGCCCTGCGGCGCGCTTCATGCCCGCACCGCGCGGGGCAGTTCAATGGTCGCGACCGCCTGCGCCGCGATGCCCTCGCCACGGCCCGTGAATCCCAGTCGCTCGGTGGTGGTTGCCTTCACGCTGACCCGATCGGTCGAGAGCCCCAGAAGTTCCGCGATCCGCGCCTGCATCGCCGCGCGATGCGGGCCGATCTTGGGCGCCTCGCACATCAGCGTCAGGTCGACGAAGGTGATCCGGCCGCCGTTCGCCTCGACCAAAGTGCGCGCGTGCGCGAGGAACTGCCCCGATTCGGCACCGCGCCATTGCGGATCGCTCGGCGGAAAGTGTGTGCCGATATCCCCTGCCGCGATCGTGCCGAGCACCGCATCGGTGATCGCATGGAGCGCGACATCGGCGTCGCTATGCCCCGACAGGCCCTGATGATGCGGGATCAGCACCCCGCCGAGCCACAATTCCTCGCCGTCCTCCAGCCGGTGGACGTCGAAGCCGCTCGCCGAGCGCGTCTCGGTCGGGACGCGCGCCTCGGCGGCGGCGAAATCGGCGGGAAAGGTGATCTTGTCGAGCATCGTGTCGCCTTCGACCATTGCGACGCCTTTGCCCAGCGCGCGCACCATCTGCGCATCGTCGGTAGCGACCGGCCCGTCCCACGCAGCGTGGGCGGCGGCGAGCGCCTCGACCCGGAACGCCTGCGGGGTCTGCACCCGGCGCAGCGTGTCGCGCGCAACGGTCGCGCCGTCGGTCGCGACCAAGGTGTCGGCCACCGGCAGCACCGGGATCGCGCCCTCGTCATGATCGAGCGCGGCGAGCAGCCGGTCGATCACCGCCGCGGGCACGAACGGCCGCGCCGCGTCGTGGACGAGCACGCGCGTCGCATCGCCGAGCGCGGCAAGCCCCGCCGCGACGCTGTCGCGCCGCTCCGCGCCGCCCGTCACCCACTCGGCATCGGGCAAGGCGGCGCGTAGCAGCGGCTCCTGCCCGGGCGCGATCACGACCAGCACGCGCTCGATCGCGGGATGCGCGGCCAGCGCGTCGTGGCTCCACGCCAGCATCGCGCGCCCGGCGATCGGCGCAAACTGCTTGGGAAGCGTGCTGCCGCTGCGGGAGCCGGTGCCGGCGGCGACGATAAGGGCGACCGTGGTCATGTGCGCGCCCCTAAAGGAGGATCGAGCGCGAGGGAATGGCTTCTCCGTACGCCCTGCGCGCCGCGCTTCGACATGTCGAGCGCGAATGCTAACCCATTCGTCATTGCGAGCGTAGCGAAGCAATCCAGGGCGTCCTGGTCCGGCACTGGATTGCTTCGCTACGCTCGCAATGACGGAGCCTCAGCCGGATCGCGGGATTGCCGCCGTATGTCCATCCGAACAGCCCCTTATCGCCCCGGACTTGATCCGGGGCCCCGCTTCTTCATTATGGGCCGGGTAAGTAGCGAGATCCCGGATCAAGTCCGGGATGATGGAGGGGGGGAGCAAGGCCGACCACCCCAACCTTGCCCGAATCGCCTGAACCGCCTATCTGCCCATTTTTCAGGCAGCTTCCGAAACCCTATGCTCCGACCCATTCAGATCGGCGACGTCCGCATCGACGAGCCCGTCGTCCTCGCGCCGATGACCGGCGTGACCGACCAGCCGTTCCGCACGCTCGTCCGCCGCTACGGCTCGGGGCTCAACGTCACCGAGATGATCGCCAGCCAGGCCGCGATCCGCGAGACGCGCCAGTCGATCCAGAAGGCGGCGTGGCATCTCTCCGAGGAGCCGGTGTCGATGCAGCTCGTCGGCTGCACGCCCTATGAGATGGCAGAGGCGGCGAAGCTGGCGCGCGACAAGGGCGCGGCGATCATCGACATCAACATGGGCTGCCCGGTCCGCAAGGTGACCAACGGCGACGCCGGCTCGGCGCTGATGCGCGACCTGAAGCTCGCGACGCAGCTGATCGAGGCGATCGTCAAGGCGGTCGATGCGCCGGTGACGCTCAAGATGCGGATGGGCTGGTGCCACGACAGCCTCAACGCCCCCGAACTCGCGCGGATCGCCGAGGATCTCGGCGTTAAGATGGTCACCGTCCACGGCCGCACCCGCAACCAGATGTACAAGGGCAGCGCCGACTGGCGCTTCATCCGCTCGGTCAAGGATGCGGTGTCGATCCCGGTGATCGCCAATGGCGACATCTGCTCGGTCGAGGATGCGAGCGCGGCGCTGGAGCAATCGGGCGCCGACGGGATCATGATCGGGCGCGGCGCCTATGGCCGACCGTGGCTGCTCGCGCAGGTCATGCACTGGCTGCGCACCGGCGAGCGGCTGCCCGACCCGTCGCTCGACGAGCAATATCGCGTCATCGCCGAACATTATGACGCGATGCTGGAGCATTACGGCACCTTCACCGGCGTCAACATGGCGCGCAAGCATATCGGCTGGTACACCAAGGGGCTGAACGGCTCGGCGGAGTTCCGCAACCGCGTCAATCAGGAGCCGGATGCCGATCGCGTCAAGGCGATGCTCGCCGACTTCTACGCGCCCTATCGGCTGAGCGCCGCGGCGTGATGCTCGAGACGCGCGGTCCGGCGGCGGCGGAACTGCTCGCCGCGCTGCCGGTCGCAGTGCTGGTGGTCGACTCCGCGGACCGGATCGCGCGCGTCAATGCCGAGTGCGAAACGCTGCTCAACCTGTCCGAGCGCGCGATGGTCGGGCAGCCGCTGGCCGCGATCCTGTCCTTCCCCGATGCCGAGGCGCGCCGCGACGCGCACGCCTTCGCGATCTTCGACACCGATGTCGAAACCGTGCGCGGGCTGCGGCTGCGCGTAGATTTGATCGAGGCGGCGGTCGTCGACCATCCCGGCTGGCGCACGATCACGCTCCACCATGCCGGCGCGTCGCGGCGGCTCGGCGTCTCGACCGACCGCGCGGCGGCGGCGCGGTCGGCGGTCGGCGCGGCGGCGATGCTCGCGCATGAGATCAAGAACCCGCTGTCGAGCATCCGCGGCGCGGCGCAGCTGATCGCCGACGGCGTCGACACCGCCGAACTGACGCAATTGATGATCGCCGAGGTCGACCGCATCACTGCGCTGATCGACCATATGGAGGATTTCACCGACACCCGCCCGCGCGAGGTATCGTCGATGAACATTTATCCTTTGCTCGCGCACGCGCGCGGCGTCGCGCTGGCCGGCTTCGCGCGCGGCGTGGCGATCGAGGAACGCTACGATCCGTCGCTGCCGCCCGCGATGGGCAACAGCGATTCGCTGCTGCAGGTAATCCTCAACCTGCTCAAGAACGCCGCCGCCGCGCTCGGCGAGCGGGGCGAGCGCCGCATCACGCTCGCCACCGCCTATCGCCACGGCGTGACGGTCGCAGCAGGCAAGGGGCGCGGGCGCACGCCGCTGCCGATCGAGATCTGCGTGATCGACAGCGGACCCGGCGCGCCCCCCGACATCGCCGACCACCTCTTCGACCCGTTCGTCTCCGGCCGCCCGGAGGGCAAGGGGCTCGGCCTTGCCTTGGTCGACAAGCTGGTCCGCGACATGGGCGGGATCGTGCAATATTCGCGCGAGGGCACGCCGCACCAGACCGTCTTCCGCATCCTCCTGCCCAGAGCAACCGCATGACGCGCGTGCTGCTGGTCGACGACGACGACGCGATCCGCACCGTCGTAGCGCACGCGCTGCGCCGCGCCGGGCATGAGGTCCGCACCGCCGCGACGCTCGCCGAGCTGGGGCGCGAACTTGCGAGCCATCCGCCCGACGTGCTGCTCAGCGACGTGGTGCTTCCTGACGGCGACGGGATCGACCATGTCGCGCAGGTGCTCGCGGCGCGTCCCGACCTGCCGGTCATTGTGCTCTCGGCGCGCAACACGCTGACCACCGCGGTTCGCGCCACCGAAGCCGGCGCCTATGACTATCTCCCCAAGCCGTTCGATCTCGACACGCTGACCCGCACCGTTGCCGCGGCGCTGGCGCGCGGCGGGCGCAGCGGCGAGACGCAGGCGAACGACGACGATCCCTCGCTGCCGCTGATCGGGCGCTCGCCGGCGATGCAGGACGTCTATCGCGTGATCGCGCGCGTCGTCTCGAACGACCTGACCGTGCTGGTCTCCGGCGAGTCGGGCACCGGCAAGGAGCTGGTCGCGCGCGCGATCCACGATCTCGGCGCGCGGGCGTCTGCGCCGTTCGTGCCGATCAACATGGCCGCGATCCCGCGCGAGCTGATCGAGGCGGAATTGTTCGGCCACGAGCGCGGCGCGTTCACCGGCGCGGCGCAGCGCAACGCCGGCCGCTTCGAACAGGCGGCGGGCGGCACGTTGTTCCTCGACGAGATCGGCGACATGCCGATCGAGGCGCAGACCCGGCTGTTGCGCGTGCTGCAATCCGGCGAGTTCACGACCGTCGGCGGCGCGCGAACGATCCGCGCCGACGTCCGCATCGTCGCCGCCACCAACCGCGACCTGCAACAGGCGGTCGCGGGCGGACAGTTCCGCGAGGACCTCTATTATCGCCTCAACGTCGTGCCCGTAGCGCTGCCGCCGCTGCGAGAGCGCCGCGGCGATGTCGCGGAACTCGCCCGGCATTTCCTCGACCGCGCCGCCGCCGAGGGGCTGCCGCGCAAGACGCTCGACCAGGACGCGGTCGCGGTGCTGGAGGCGCATGACTGGCCGGGCAACGTCCGCGAGCTGGAGAATCTGATGCGCCGGCTCGCGGCGCTGTCGCGCGACGACCGGATCGGCGCGGCCGAGCTGAACGCCACGATCGGCGGCGGCGCGCCCGCCGAGGCCGCGCCCGATCCGGGGATCGAGGTGGCGGTGCGCGCGATGATCGAGCGGCTGGCGCGGCAGGAACCGCGCGCGCTCGACGACGGCTCGCTGTACGCGCGGATCATCGGCGAGGTCGAACGCCCGCTGATCGAGGCGATGCTGGCGCGCCACGGCGGCAACCAGCTCCGCGCCGCCCGCGCGATCGGCCTCAACCGCAACACCTTGCGCAAGCGGCTGGACATGCTCGGCATCGACGTTTGATTTACTCTTCGTCAGCTTCCGCTCAAGGCAACAGCGGCACTGGCTCCGGCGTATCCAGCTCGACATCGTCGGCGCGGATAAAGACCGGCAGCACCAGCGACGCGGTCCGATCGCCGTCCCGCGCCAAATACGCCACGTAGAACAGCGCATCATTCGACCCGGAGCATCCCATCTTGACATAAAGCAGGTCGGTCGCCTTGCGCAGCGCGGCCACGAGCTTCCGCCCTTCCTGCGCTCGCAAGACCTTGTCACCGCGCCGGATGACCGCATCGACCAGCCCGTTCTTGAAATGCCAGCGCAGGTCGACCGAGAAGCTGCCGCTCAGATCGCAGGTGATGGCATTGGCCAGGTGTTGCTCCACCTTGGCCGACGGGAACTCGTTCACGACCGGCGGTGGTAGCGGGTTTTGGGAGGCGAGCACGGCCGCAAGCACCGATAGCTCAAGCATGGGTCCGACCGTTCAAGACGCTGGCGAGAGACACGGCAGCCACCTCCTTGCGATGATATGCCTCTCTTATAGCTGCGCTACGCCCGGCGTGACGAGGTTGTCCGGTTCCTGATCTGCATCACTCATCGGCAATTATGTGTTTTCCATGCAACACTGATGCTGTAGCGAGGGGGGAATGTTCGCAGGAGTGACTTCCTCCTCCGCTTCCCCGCCCGGTGCGCTGCGCCGCGTCGGCGTGACACCGGCGATCGAGCTGATGGTGCTCGCCGCTGCGGTGGCGGTGGCGCTCGTCAGCTATTTCGCGCTGCGCGCGGAGGGTGACCCGGCACGGCTGATCCAGCCGCCACTGGTCGCCTCGCTGCTGGTCGCCAATCTCGTCACCGGGATCGCGCTGATGATGCTGTTCGGACGGCGCGTCGCGCTGCGCCGCGCCGAACGATCGTCGATCGGCGCCGGCGGGCGGTTGCACGTCCGGCTCGTGCTGCTGTTCTCGCTGGTCGCCGCCATCCCGGCGCTGCTGGTCACGATCTTTGCCTCGCTGCTGTTCCAATATGGCGTGCAATTCTGGTATTCCGACCGATCGCGCGGAATGTTCGAGAATGCGGCCTCGCTGACCCGCACCTCGTACGAACAGATCGTCCAGCGCTGGCAGGAGGCGACGTTCACGATGGCGTCGGATCTGTCGGTCACGCTGCAAGAAGTGCCGATCGATACGCTGTCCTTTCGCTCGACGTTCGGGCGGCAGGTCTATTATCGCAGCCTGTCCGAAGGGGCGCTGTTCGTCCTCACGCCGCAGGGGGAAGTCCGCACGCTGGCGGTGGTGAACCCGTATGACGTCGACTTCTCGCGGTTCGTGACCAAACCGGCAATCGCCAAGCTGCGTCAGGGGCAGAATGCGACGATCATCACCGGCGACCGTATCCAGGTCTTCACGCAGATTCCGGGCAGCGACGATCTCTACCTCTACGCCGCACGGGTCACCGACCCGAAGGAGATGACCACCCAGACCGCGCGGGCCGAAGCCGCGCTGGCCAATTACCGCCAGCTCATCGCCCGCGCGCGCTCGCTCCAGCTCCAATTCAACGCCGCACTGCTTATCGTCTCGCTGCTGATCGTCGGCGTCGCGGTGTGGATCGCGCTGACCGTCGCCGACCGGCTCGTCCGCCCGGTCGGCGAGCTGGTCGACGCCGCGCGCCGCGTCGAAGGCGGCGATCTGTCCGCGCGCGTGCCGGAGACGCTCGAACGCGACGAGATCGGCACGCTCTCCAACGCTTTCAACAGCATGACCGCGCGGCTGGTCGCGCAGAACACCGCGCTCGTCGCCGCCAATGCGCAGCTCGACAGCCGCCGCGCGCTGATCGAGGCGGTGATGTCCGGCGTGTCGGCCGGCGTGATCTCGATCGACGCGCGCGACCGCACGATCCGGCTCATCAACAGTTCGGCGCAGACGCTGATGGGGCTCGCCGAGCCGCCGGTCGGCCGCAAGCTCTACGATATCGCCCCCGAACTCGACGCCTTGCTCGACCAGTCGGGGCGCGAGGCGGCGGTGCAGCTCAACGTCGCGGGCGAGATGCGCACCTTCGCGGCGCGGATCGCGCGCGACGGCAGCGGCCCGATCATCACCTTCGACGACATCACGCAGCAACTTACCGACCAGCGCCGCGCCGCCTGGGCGGACGTCGCGCGGCGGATCGCGCACGAGATCAAGAACCCGCTCACCCCGATCCAGCTCGCCGCCGAACGGCTCCAGCGCCGCTATGGCGGCAAGATCGACCCGGCCGACACCACCTTCGCGCGGCTCACCGACACGATCGTCCGGCAGGTCGGTGACCTTCGACGGATGGTCGACGAATTCTCCTCGTTCGCGCGGATGCCCAAGCCGGTGTTCCGCGACGAATCGTTGGTCGATATCGCGCGCCAGACGATGTTCCTCCACGAGGTCGCGCACCCCGGCATCCGCTTCGTGCTCGATCATGCCGACCCTGCGCCGTCGCTGGTCTGCGACCGCCGCCAGCTCGGACAGGCGCTGACCAATATCGTCAAGAACGCGGTCGAGGCGGTCGAGGAGGCCGACGCGAGTGAGGCGAACATCACGATGACGCTCGCCGAAGGCGAGGGTCGCGTGACGATCGCGGTCGCCGATACCGGCGTCGGGCTCCCGCTGGAGCGTGACCGGATCGTCGAGCCCTATATGACCACCCGCGCGCGCGGCACCGGGCTGGGCCTCGCGATCGTCAAGAAGATCGTCGAGGAGCATTTCGGCACGATCACCTTCGCGGATCGCCCCGGCGGCGGCACGATCGTGACGCTGACCTTCGACACCGCGCCGCTCGCCGCGCTGGCGAGCGACGACCATTCCCCTTCCCACGACGACGATCGCACGATCGCGGCGTTGACCAGAAATCGGATCTGAGCCCCATGGCGATCGACATCCTCGTCGTCGACGACGAACTCGACATCCGCGAACTCGTGGCCGGCGTGCTCGAGGACGAAGGCTATGACACGCGCATGGCCGGCGACAGCGACGCCGCACTGGAGGCGATCGCGACGCGCCGCCCCAGCCTCGTGCTGCTCGACGTGTGGCTCCAGGGCTCGCGGCTCGACGGGCTCGACCTGTTGGAAGAGATCAAGCGTCGCGATCCGTCGATCCCGGTGCTGGTGATCTCGGGGCACGGCACGCTCGACACCGCGGTCGCCGCGATCCGCAAGGGCGCGTCCGACTTCATCGAAAAGCCGTTCCAGGCCGAGCGGCTGCTGCTGATGGTCGAGCGCGCGACCGAGACCGAGCGGCTGCGGGCCGAGGTCAAGTCGCTGCGCGCCGCCACCGGGCGCGGCACCGACCTGACCGGCAGCTCGACCGCGATCAACGCGGTTCGCGCGACCCTCAAGCGCGTCGCCGCTACCGGCAGCCGCGTGCTCATCATGGGGCCGGCTGGCGTCGGCAAGGAAGTCGCCGCGCGGCTGCTCCACGGCTGGAGCCAGCGCGCGCACGCCAATTTCGTGATCGCCAGCACCGCGGGCATGAACCCCGAGCGGATCGAGGAGGAATTGTTCGGGGTCGAGGAAAGCGGCGACCTCGTCCGCACCGGGCTGCTCGAACAGGCGCACGGCGGCACGCTGTTCCTCGACGAGATCGCCGACATGCCGCCCGCGACGCAGGCGCGCATCCTGCGCGTGCTGACCGACCAGAGCTTCACGCGGATGGGCGGGACGCGCGTCGTCAAGGTCGACGTCCGTGTCGTCTCCGCCACTGCGCGCGACCTGAGCGTCGAGATTGCCGAGGGGCGCTTCCGCGAAGATTTGTACTACCGGCTCAACGTCGTGCCGGTGACGATCCCGCCGCTCGCCGAGCGACGCGAGGACATTCCGGCGCTGGTCGAGCATTTCGCCGCGCATTACGCCGCCGACCGCCGCGTGCCCCCGCCCGAGATCGCCACCGACGCCTTGGTCGCGCTGCAATCCTATGAATGGCCGGGCAACGTCCGCGAGCTGCGCAACGTCGTCGAACGAACGATCATCCTCGCGCCCGGCGACCGGATCGGGCGCATCGACCTCGACCTGCTCCCCGCCGAGGTGCTGGGGACGCAGGACGCCGGGACGGGCGCGAGCGCGATCATGGGCGCGCCCTTGCGCGAAGCGCGCGAGACGTTCGAGCGCGAGTATCTGCGCGTCCAGATCCGCCGCTTCTCTGGCAACATCTCGCGCACCGCCAGCTTCATCGGCATGGAACGCTCGGCGCTCCACCGGAAGCTGAAGCTCCTCGGCATTACCGAGACGCGCGAGGAATAATCGTCCACCAACCGTCGCCCGGGCCTTGGGCCGGGGCCCCGCTTCTTTGGTGAAGGAAAGATGCGGGATCCCGGATCAAGTCCGGGATGACGAGGTGGCGGCTGTCCTACACTCTCCAACATCGGCTACGATCGCCGCGCCCCCGCGCATCGGCCGCCACCCGAACCCGCGCGCGCGCCCGTTTGGCGCCACCTTCGCAAACTTCCGCCGCGCGCCCGCCCGCATCTGGACGTTCGCCGACCGGAACCCTAACTTACGCCTGTCGTATTCCGATGCGACGCCACCGACGCCGGCAACGGCGCATCTCGCGGGGAACCTCCCGCCAAGAACAAGGACATTCTCTTCATGGCCGACAAGCCGACGTCGCTTCAGGACCTGTTCCTCAACGCGCTGCGCAAGTCCAAGACGCCCGTCACCATGTTCCTCGTCAAGGGGGTCAAGCTTCAGGGCATCGTCACCTGGTTCGACAATTTCTCGGTGCTGCTGCGCCGCGACGGCCAGTCGCAGCTGATCTACAAGCATGCGATCTCGACGATCATGCCCGCCGGCCCGGTCGACGTCGCCGGGATCGTCGGCCAGATGAACGACAATCCGCGCAAGCAGCCGCTGCTCCAGGACATCTTCCTCAACGCGGTCCGCAAGTCCGAGGACCCGGTGACGATGTTCCTCGTCAACGGCGTGATGCTGCAGGGCGCAATCGCCGGCTTCGACCTGTTCTGCATGTTGCTCCAGCGCGACGGCATGGCGCAGCTCGTCTACAAGCACGCCGTCTCGACCATCCAGCCGTCGCGCCCGCTCAACCTCTCCGACACTGGCGAGGATGACGACGATTCCGACGACGACGGGGAGGATTGATCCACTGTCCGTGACCACCGGCTTTGAGCGCGACCGCGACGAATTCACCCGCGGCGCCCGCGCGATCGTTGTCTACCCCGACCTCGGCGGATCGAGCCGCGATGCCGAGGCGCGGCTGGAGGAAACCGCCGGGCTCGCCGAGGCGATCGGCGTGCTCGTCGTCGACCGTGTCGCGCTGCGCATCCGCACCCCGCGCGCCGCGACGCTGCTCGGCTCCGGCCAGATCGAGGAACTCGCCACGCGCGCGCGGATGGAGGAGGCCGGGCTGATCGTCGTCGACGGCAGCCTGACCCCGATCCAGCAGCGTAACCTCGAAACCGCGCTCGAGGCCAAGGTGATCGACCGCACCGGGTTGATCCTCGAGATCTTCGGCGAGCGCGCCGCGACCGCCGAGGGGCGGTTGCAGGTCGAACTCGCGCACCTCGATTATCAGTCGGGGCGGCTGGTGCGCAGCTGGACCCACCTCGAACGCCAGCGCGGCGGCTTCGGCTTCCTCGGCGGTCCGGGCGAAACGCAGATCGAGGCCGACCGCCGGTTGATCCGCGACCGCATGGCGCGGCTGCGGCGCGAGCTGGATCAGGTCACCCGCACCCGTGGGCTGCATCGCGAGCGTCGCCAGCGCGCGCCATGGCCGGTGATCGCGCTGGTCGGCTATACCAATGCCGGCAAGTCGACGCTCTTCAACCGCCTGACCGGCGCGCACGTCATGGCCGAGGATCTGCTGTTCGCGACGCTCGATCCGACGCTGCGACAGGTGTCGCTGCCCGGCATCGACAAGGCGATCCTGTCCGACACCGTCGGCTTCGTCTCGGAACTGCCGACGCAATTGGTCGCGGCGTTCAAGGCGACGCTGGAGGAGGTCGTGTCCGCCGACCTGCTCGTCCACGTCCGCGACGTCGCGCATCCCGACAGCGCCGCGCAAAAGGCCGATGTCGAGGGCGTGCTCGCCGATGTCGGCGTGACCGAGACGACCCCGGTGATCGAGGCGTGGAACAAGCTCGATTTGCTGGACGGCGACGCGCGTGACGATCTGCTCGCCGAGGCGGCGCGGCGCGACGACGTGGTGCCGCTCTCCGCGCTGACCGGCGAGGGCGTCGACGCGCTGGTCCGCCACATCGGCGACCTGCTGACGCAGGGGCACGTCCGCTACACGCTGCCGCTCGACGCGGCGGACGGGGCAGGGGCGGCGTGGCTCCACGCGCACGGCGAGGTGCTCGACAGCCATGTCGAGGACGACCAGGTCGTCTACGAAGTGCGCATGTCCCCGGCCGACCACGAACGCTTCCTCACGCGCGGGGAGTGAGCGGGAGCGTCGTCAGCCCGCTTCCGCGGATAACCGTCGAAAGCGCATACCCCTGCCTTTCAGGGGAGGGGTTGGGGTGGGGCCTCCCCACGAGGACCGCCGCCCTCGAACAGCCCCACCCCCGACCCCTCCCCTGAAGGGGAGGGGAGAAGGGCGCCCTACTCCCCCGTCTTGACCCTCACCCACAGCGCCTCTTTCTCCGCCAGCGGCATCCCGGCAAACGCCGGGCCGCCGGCCGCCTCCATCGCCCGGAAGCGCCGCTCGAACTTTCCCGTCGCCGCGCGCAACGCCGCCTCGGGTTCGACCCCCAGATGCCGCGCCCAGTTCACCACCGCGAACAGCAGGTCACCGACCTCGTCCGCCACCTCTTCCGGGGTCGTCGCCGCCGCGACCTCGGCCAGTTCCTCGTCGATCTTCGCGCGCGGCCCGGCCGTATCCGGCCAGTCGAACCCGACCCGCGCCGCGCGGTTCTGGATCTTCTCGGCGCGCAGCAGCGCCGGCAAACCCTGCGCCACGCCATCCAGCGGGCTCGCTGCACCCTTGGCGGCGCGCTCGGCGGCCTTCACCTCTTCCCAGCGATGATGCCCGCCATCGGCTTCGCCGCGGAAGATGTGCGGGTGCCGCCGCTCCATCTTGTCGCTGATCGCCGCCGCCACGTCGTCGAACGCGAACACCCCCGCTTCCTCGGCGATGCGGCTGTGGAACACGACCTGGAGCAGCAGGTCGCCCAGCTCGTCCTTCAATTCGCTCAGGTCGTTGCGCTCGATCGCATCGGCGACCTCATAGGCTTCCTCAATCGTATAAGGTGCGATCGTCGCGAAGGTCTGCGCGCGGTCCCATTCGCAGCCGTCCGGCCCGCGAAGCCGCTCCATGATGGCGATCAGCCGTTCGATCATCTCCGTTTCCTCGTCGCTCAGCGCGCGACCGGCGCGCCGCACGTCGTCGCTGGTGGCGGGGGCAGCGCGATCGCGCAACCGTCGTCGCGGCACGAGGGCGCGCTTTCCTCCGTGACCGTGACCACCGCGCGCCCGGTGTTGTTGGCGTAGAACAGGTCGGGGCGGAACGGCGGCGCGGCATCGTTGAGCGCCATATAGAGTTGTCCGCCCGGCGACGGGGCGACCAGCCGCGCGCGGTAGCGGCCGTCGCCGAGATAGGCGAAGTCGAGCGGATCGATCCGCACCTTCGCGCCCGGCGTCCGTCCGTCCTGCGCATCGGGTCGGCGGATGATCGCCAGCGGCTTGAGCCAGTTGGCGCTGGTCACGCGGCGGTGGAAGCGGAACGGGGTCAGCCACCACCCGCCGGACACCCCGCGCACCGGATCGGCGGCCAGCCCGGCGTCGCACCATTGCCGCGTCACCTGCAAGGTGATCACGTAAGCGGCGCGAGGCGTCAGCGGCTGGTGCAGATCGGTACACGGCTGGTCGGCGGCAAAGGCGATCGCCGCGCCGCTCGCGCCGCGGCCCGAGCCGGGATCGTGGCACAAACTCCCGTCGCGCTCGGCCTTGGCCAGCCACCATTGCATCGGCAGCGCGAGCGGGATCGCGATCACCGCCAGCAGCACCGCCAAGGCGGCCAGCCCCGGCAGCAGCCGCCATTTGACGAAGCGCACCGTGCCCAGCCACAGCGCCGAGCACCGGATCGCGCGGGCCACGCCGCGTCGGTCGGGGGCGGCGGGGGTGCCATCAAGCACGCACCGCCACGCCGCGGCCGATCGCGCGCGGATCGCCCCGCTCAGCCGCCCGCCGATCGCGATCACCACGCCGAGCAGCACCAGCAGCGCGCTCGCCATCACCGGCTGCGCGGTATAGCGGTCGATCCACGGCGATGCCGCGCCGGGCAGCACCGCCTTGAGTGGGCTGAACAATCCCGGCAGCAGGCAGCGGCTGTCGTCGCACCAGCGCTCCATCCCCGCCGGCGCCGGCCACAGCGGCATCGAGGCGAGCGCGGCGGTGACGAGGACTGTCGCGAAATAGGCGACGCGCCGCCACCACACGAGATCCCAGATCGCCGGCATCATCGCGGCGCGTGCGGCGTTGCGCGCCGGATCGCGCAGCACCGCGACCTCGGCCGGCGACAGCAAGGGTACGACGCCATGGGCGACCGGGGACAAAGGCGCGTCGGCGCCGCTCGCTGGCTGCGGCGCGTTCTCGCCGGCGCGTTGCGGCGGATGGATCTCGAACGTTTCCGGGATCGTGATTGGCGCATAGCGATCGGTGCCGCGCAGGACCCGCGCCAGCGCGCTCTCGTGGATACGCGCCGCGGTCAGCAGCCCGCGGCCATATTGTCGCTCGGGCGGCCAGGTCAGCCGCGTCTCGGGCGCGGGCGGGTCGAGCAACGCGTCGATCCGGCGCGGCAGATAGCGGTAATAGCTGCCGAGCCCGGCGCGGCTGTCGTGGATCGGCCCGGCGCTGTTGGCGAGCGCGCGATGCCGGTCGGTAATGACGTCGAGCGTCCGCAGCCCGGCCTTTTGCGCCTCCTCCAGCATCCACAGCAGCGAGACGTAGCTCAGGCTCTCGTCGGGATAGCCGCCGCCGACATCGGCGTGCATCCCCGTGAACCAGAATTGCCGCAGCCGGTCCGTACCGACCAGCCCCCGCGCGACCAGATCGCGCTCGGCCCGTTCGTCCCACACCAGCGGCTGGAAGGCATCACGCTCGTCGTCGAGCGCCAGCGCGTGGCGGGCGCGGCCGACGCGTTTGCTCAGCGCGTAATTGGGCATGGACAGCGGATAGAGCCAATTGTCGATTGCGCGCGTGATCTCGACGCTCGGCCCGCCATAGGCCGCGACCGTGTCCCACACACCGACGAAGCGGATGTCGGGCCGTCGATTGCGGCGCAGGCGGTAACGCTCTTCGGGCCGCCGCACCGCGCGGATCAGCGCGGCCTGCGCGGCGCGCCACAGCTTCGTCGGCCATTGCAGCCGTCGCGGCAGATAGCGGCGGCGATAGGCACGCCACGCATCCGCGGTCCCGCGCTGCAGGGCGGCCTCGGTATCGGCGGGCACCAGTCCCTGCGACGCGATCAAAGCGATGACCAACCGGATCGTGAACGCGCCGCGACTGAAGCCGAAGGCGTAGATCGTGTCACCGGCGGTGTAATTCCGGCACGCAAAGCGGTACAGATCGAGCACATTGCGCTTCAATCCGATCCCGAAGATGCCGCCGAGGATCGCCAGCGGTCGGAACCACGACGTCCCCACCCCGTCGTCGTAAAAGGCGATCTGCGGGCGCAGGCCTGGCGGCGGCGGGCCGAGATCGGCGGCTTCATAGCTGCGCCAGACGTTGGTTTTGAACAGCTTGCCGCTGCTGTTCCCGGTCCCGTCGGAAAAGAGCAGGATCGATTTGCCCGCTGGTGGCGCGCTACCCTGCTGATCGACCGCCATCATCTCTCCCTCGCGCCGATGCTGCGCCGTCGGTGCCCATCAGGCAAGCGCAGCCACGGGTTGACCGCCGAGGTCGTTGACGAATCACGAGTATTTGGGTCAGGCCTCGACGCGCTCGTCGCTCGGGGTGCTACGCAGCGGACGGAAAAGAGCCGAGTGGGACTAAAGCTTTCCTCGCCATCGCAACGATTTGTCGTTGAACGCATCGAGGTCCGCGGTCCCCTCCGCCACCGACTCGCCCAATGCGATGGCGGCGGCGAGGATCGCATCCGGCGCGTGCGCATAGGCCGGCCGGCGTGCGATATGATCGTACCACCGCCCACCACAGGCATTGTCGAGCAATATCCGCTGAAAACAATGATCTGCGCTGACCGGCCAGTCGCGGGAGCGCGCCAGCGCCGGCAAGGTCTCGCGCGTCAAACGCAGCCAGTGCCGCTCGCGCGCCTCGCGGTCCGGGGCAGGTGAAAGAGGCGTCATAACAGACTCATAGCGGTACGGCCGACCTCGCACGCGGGCAAAAAAAACGGGGGCCGCAATTGCGACCCCCGGCAGCTTTTTCGTCAGGTCGGTTACGGACCAGCGGCGTCCCCGCACGAGAACCGCGGCAGCCTTTCACATCAAATGTGGATGGGCTTGCCCTGCACCGCCATTGCGGCTTCCTTGACGGCTTCCGAATGCGTCGGGTGCGCGTGGCAGGTGTAGGCGATGTCTTCGCTGGTCGCGCCGAACTCCATCGCCTGCGCCGCCTGCGCGATCATCGTGCCCGCGACGCTCGCGATGCACCACACGCCGAGCACGCGGTCGGTCTTGGCGTCGGCGATCACCTTCACCAGCCCGTCCGGCTCGTGGTTGGTCTTGGCGCGGCTGTTGGCCATCATCGGGAACTTGCCGACCTTGATCTCGCCCTGTTCGCGCGCGGCTTCCTCGGTCAGCCCGACGCCCGCGATCTCGGGCCAGGTGTAGACGACGGACGGGATGATCGCGTGGTTCACGATGCCATGCTGCCCGGCGATATTCTCTGCAACCGCAATGCCTTCGTCCTCGGCCTTGTGCGCGAGCATCGGGCCGGGGACGACGTCGCCGATCGCCCACACGCCGTCCGCCTTGGTGCGGAAGTCATGGTCGATCTCGATCTGGCCGCGCTGGTTGGTCGACAGGCCGGCGGCCTCGAGGTTGAGCCCGTCGGTGTTCGGACGCCGCCCGATCGACACCAGCACATGGCTCGCCTCGATCGTCGTCGCCTCACCGCCGGCGGCGGGCTCGACGGTCAGCACCGCCTTGTCGCCCTCGACCTTGATCGCGGTGACCTTGGTCGACAGCTGGAAGTCGATACCCTGCTTCTTAAAGATCTTGTTCGATTCCTTGCGGATGTCGCCGTCGAAGCCGGGCAGGATCTGGTCGAGATATTCGACGCAGGTCACCTTCGCGCCGAGCCGGCGCCACACGCTGCCCAGCTCGAGCCCGATCACCCCGCCGCCGATCACGACCAGATGCTCCGGTACGGTCGGCAGGTCGAGCGCGCCGGTCGAATCGACGATGATCTTCTGGTCGATCTCGACGCCCGGCAGCGGCGTGACGCTGGAGCCGGTCGCGATCACGATGTTCTTCGCGGTGACGGTCTGCCCGGCGACGTCGACGCTGTGCGCGTCCTTGAACGCCGCGCGGCCCTTGAGCCACGTCACCTTGTTCTTCTTGAACAGATATTCGATGCCGCCGGTCAGCTGCTTCACTGCGTCGCGGCGCTGGCCGTGCATCGTGTCGAGGTCAAGCTCGACCGTCGTCTTGATCCCCAGCTTTGCCATCGCGCCGTTGGCGGCATGATCGTACAGCTCCGAGGCGTGGAGCAGCGCCTTGGACGGGATGCAGCCGACGTTAAGACAGGTGCCGCCCAGCGTCTCGCGGCTCTCGGCGCACGCGGTCTTGAGCCCGAGCTGCGCGGCGCGGATCGCCGCGACATAGCCGCCCGGGCCGGCACCGATCACGAGGACGTCATAATCATATTCAGCCATGGGGAGGCTCCGTTCAGAATTACGTGATGAGGGCAAAAGCATTGTCGTTCGCGTCGACCGCTGCACTGACAAAGGCTCGCAGCCGGGCTACGTCTGCTTGCAGAAATCTGAGCGCTTCCTCGCCCTCGTCCGCGAGCGTTTCCGCCAGATAGACCTGATCGGAGATCGCCGCCGCCGCGTCGTAGCGCCGCGCCCATTCCTCGTCAGAGTGCGCCGACAGCGCTGTGTGGAAGGCGCCGATGGCTTTCGCAGGGATAAACCATGCCGGACCATAACCGTGATTTGGCCCCACCTCCTCGAACATGCCGAGAATGAGTCCCAACGGCCCATTCACAACGTCTGCGGTACCTGTCAGCAGGAAGTGCACGGCGTGCCATTGCTTGTCGAGGTCGATGCTCCGACCAGCGGTATAGGCTTCCTCGGAGTTCACGAAGTCGTAAATGGATTCGGGATCCGCACGCAAAGCCGCGACCTCGTGATCGCTGGCCCGCGCCATCACCCAAATCATTCCCATCGCTCGACTCCTTACAGGTCGATCAGGATGCGCGTCGGATCCTCGATCGCGTTCTTGAGCGCGACAAGGAAGGTCACCGCCTCGCGGCCGTCGATCAGACGGTGATCGTAGCTGAGCGCAAGATACATCATCGGGCGCACCACGACCTGACCGTCACGCACCACCGGACGCTCCTCGATCCGGTGCAGGCCGAGCACCGCCGACTGCGGCGGGTTGATGATCGGGGTCGACATCAGCGAGCCGAACACGCCGCCGTTCGAGATCGTGAAGGTACCGCCCTTCATCTCGTCCATCTTGAGCGTGCCGTCCTTGGCGCGCTTGCCGAAGTCGCCGATCGTCTTCTCGATGCCCGCGACCGACAGGTCCTGCGCATCGCGGATCACCGGGACGACGAGGCCGTTCGGCGCGCTGACCGCGACCGAGATGTCGGCGTAATCGTGATAGACGATCTCGTCGCCCTCGACCGAGGCGTTGACCGACGGGATGTCCTTCAGCGCCATCGTCGCGGCCTTCACGAAGAAGCCCATGAAGCCCAGCCGGACGCCGTGCTTCTTCTCGAACAGATCCTTGTACTTGGCCCGCGCCTCGATCACCGCGGTCATGTCGACGTCGTTGAACGTCGTCAGCATCGCGGCGGTGTTCTGCGCTTCCTTCAGGCGCTTGGCGATCGTCTGGCGCAGGCGCGTCATCTTGACGCGCTCTTCCTTGCGGCCGCCCGACGCCGGAGCGGCAGCCGGTGTGGCCTGCGCTTCCGGCGCGCTCGCCGGCTTGGTCGACGCCGCAGCGGCGACGTCTTCCTTGGTCAGGCGACCGTCCTTGCCGGTGCCCTTGACCGTCGAGGGGTCGACGCCGTGTTCAAGCACCGCGCGGCGCACCGACGGCGACAGCGCCGCGGCGGCATCACCCGACGGGGCGGACGCGGGCGCCGAGGCCGGGCTCTCGGTCACCGCCGGCTGCGGCGCGGCGCTCTTGGCGGGCGCGCCGTCGCCGCTCTCGATCGTCGCGATCAGCGCACCGACCTCGACCGTGTCGCCGACCTTGACCGCATGCTGGCCCATCACGCCCGCAACGGGCGAGGGGACCTCGACCGAGACCTTGTCGGTCTCAAGGCTCGCAATCGGCTCGTCGGCGGCGACCGCATCGCCGGGCTGCTTCAGCCATTCGCCGACCGTCGCTTCGGTGATCGATTCGCCCAGCGTGGGGACCAGAACTTCGGTTGCCATCTCAAACCTCGTCGTCGCGGCCGTGGCCGTCAGTGTCGTTAGCAGATCCCGGCGCGGGCCGGGACCATGATCGTCAGGCGGTCGGCGCCGCTGCCTTCTTGGTCGTCTCGGCCTCGCGCGTGCGACGAATCTCGTCGCGCACGTTATGGCCCAGCGCGTCGGCGATCAGCGCGCCCTGCTCCGCCTGGTGACGCTTCATTAGGCCGGTTGCGGGCGACGCAGCCGCGGTCCGCCCGGCGTAGCGTGGCCGCGCGACGCGCGCCTTGGCGATGCCCAGCGCTTCCTCGATGAACGGCTCGACGAAGAACCAGTAACCGTTGTTGCGCGGCTCTTCCTGCGCCCAGATCACATCCTCGAGGTTAGGCATCCGCGCGATCCGGGCGGCGAGCGCTTCGGTCGGGAACGGGTAAAGCTGCTCGACGCGGACGATCTGCGTGTTCTTGTCGCCCGCGGCGTCGCGCGCTTCCATCAGGTCGTAGGAGACCTTGCCGGTGCACAGCACCAGCCGCTTCGTCTCGGTATCCGCCGGTGCCGACGGGTCGGAGAGGATGCGGCGGAAGTGCGAGTCGCCGAGGAAGTCCGCCGCGCTGCTCACCGCCAGCTTGTGGCGCAGCAGCGACTTGGGCGTGAACACCACCAGCGGCTTGCGGAAGTTGCGATGCATCTGCCGGCGCAGCAGGTGGAAGTAGTTCGCCGGCGTGGTGCAGTTCGCGACCTGGATATTGTCGCCTGCGCACAGCTGCAGGAAGCGCTCGGGACGGGCCGAGCTATGCTCCGGACCCTGACCTTCGTAGCCGTGCGGCAACAGCATCACCAGCCCGTTGGCGCGCAGCCACTTGGCTTCGCCCGAGGCGATGAACTGGTCGATCATGATCTGCGCGCCGTTGACGAAATCGCCGAACTGCGCCTCCCACATCACCAGCGTCTTCGGGTCCGCGAGCGCATAGCCGTACTCGAACCCGAGCACGCCATATTCGGAGAGCGGGCTGTCGAGCACCTCGAAGCTGCCGTGCGGAATCGTCCACAGCGGCACGAACTTGTGTTCGTCGGTCTGGTCGACCCACACCGCATGGCGTTGCGAGAAGGTGCCGCGACCCGAATCCTGACCCGACAGGCGGACGCCATAGCCCTCGTGGAGCAGCGAGCCGAACGCCAGCGCTTCGCCGGTCGCCCAGTCGAAGTTGCTGCCGGTTTCGAACATCTGGCGCTTGGCATCGAGCACGCGCGACAGCGTCTTGTGGATCGCGATCGTCTCTGGAACCGTGGTCAGCGTGCGGCCGATCGAGTCGAACAGCTTCTGCTCGATCCCGGTCTCGACGCTGCGCCGCGCGCTCTCGGCGTCGGCGGGGGCGTGCAAGCCCGACCAGCGACCCGCGAACCAGTCGGCCTTGTTCGGCTTGTAGCCCGCGCCCGCCTCGAACTCGCCTTCGAGCAACGTGACATATTGCGTGACGTTGTCGTCGAGCCACGCCTGATCGATCACGCCCTCGGCGATCAATCGCTTGCTGTAGACGTCGCTGACCGGCGGATGCTCGCGGATCGCCTTGTACATCAGCGGCTGGGTGAAGCCGGGCTCGTCGCCTTCGTTATGGCCGAAGCGGCGATAGCACCACATGTCGATCACGACGTCGCGGTGGAACTTCTGCCGATATTCGATCGCCATCTTGGTCGCGAAGGTCACCGCCTCGGGATCGTCGCCGTTGACGTGGAAGATCGGCGCCTGCACGCCCTTCGCGACGTCGGACGGGTAGGGCGACGAGCGCGCGAATTGCGGGCTGGTCGTGAAGCCGATCTGGTTGTTGATGACGAAGTGGACGCAGCCGCCGGTGTTGTAGCCGCGGATGCCTGAGAAGCCGAGGCATTCCCAGACGATGCCCTGGCCCGCGAACGCCGCGTCACCGTGGATCAGCACCGGCAGCGAGCGCGAATGCGTCTCCAGATCGCCCGCGATATGCTGGATCGCGCGGATCTTGCCGAGGACCACCGGATCGGCCGCCTCGAGGTGCGACGGGTTCGCGACCAGCGACATATGGACGTGATGCCCGTCGAACTCGCGGTCGGTCGAGGTGCCGAGGTGATACTTCACGTCACCCGAACCGCCGATATCGTCGGGGTTGGCCGAACCGCCCGCAAACTCATGGAAGATCACGCGCAACGGCTTGCCCATGACGTTGGCGAGCACGTTCAGGCGGCCGCGGTGCGCCATGCCGAACACGATCTCGTTGACGCCCGCTGCGCCGCCGTACTTGATGACGCTTTCCAGCGCGGGGATCATGCTCTCGCCGCCGTCGAGCCCGAAGCGCTTCGTGCCGACGTACTTGCGGCCGAGGAACTTCTCCCACTGCTCGGCCTCGATCACCTTGTTGAGGATCGCCTTCTTGCCCTGCGCGGTGAACTCGACCTGCTTGTCCTTGCCTTCCATGCGCTCCTGGAGGAACTTGCGCTCCTCGACATCGGCGATGTGCATGAACTCGAGCCCGACATTCCCGCAGTAATTGGCGCGCAGCGTGTCGACCAATTCGCGGATCGTCGCCCATTGCAGCCCCAGCGAGCCGCCGAGATAGACCGGGCGGTCGATGTCGCTGTCGGAGAAGCCGTGATATTCGGTGGTCAGATCGGCCGGCAGCTCGCGCAGGCCCGACAGACCGAGCGGATCGAGGTTGGCGGCGAGGTGCCCGCGCACGCGATAGGTGCGGATCAAAAGCTGCGCGCGGATCGAGTCCGCCGCCGCCTTGACGATCGCGTCCTGCGACGGCGCTGCGGCGGCCGGGGCGGCGGCGAGCTTGCCGCCCTTCACGGGCTTGGGGGCCGGCTCCATCTGCGTCGGGTCGAGCCCGGCGGTCAGGTCGTCGGTGGTGGTCAGCGGCCAACGCTTGTTGGTCCAGGACGGCGCGTTCATCGAGCCCTCGAGCCCTTCGAAGAAATTGCGCCAGCCGGTGTCGACCGAGTCGGGCGATTCCTTGAAGCGCGCATAGAGCGCGTCGATGAACTGGGGGCTGACGCCTCCGGCGATGTCGCTGAAATCCTGGCCTTCGTAGCCCATGTCACGCTTCCCCGGCCGCTCGGCTGCTTCTTTTACGCGTCACCCCGACGAAAGGCCGGGGTCCAGAGCCGCGAGCGGCCCGCCTGCCGCTCTGGATCCCGGCCTCTCCGCCGGGATGACGTCGGGTCGTCTTACTTGTTGAGCACGCTCAGCAGCGTCGAGCCGAGCTCCGAGGGGCTCGCCGCGACCTTGATCCCGGCGGCTTCCATCGCCGCGATCTTGCTCTCCGCATCGCCCTTGCCGCCCGACACGATCGCGCCGGCATGGCCCATGCGCCGGCCCGGAGGCGCGGTGCGGCCCGCGATGAATCCGGCCATCGGCTTCTTGCGGCCACGCTTGGCCTCGTCGATCAGGAACTGCGCGGCCTGCTCTTCGGCGTCGCCGCCGATCTCGCCGATCATGATGATCGACTGCGTTTCCTCGTCGGCGAGGAACAGCTCGAGCACGTCGATGAAGTTGGTGCCGTTGACCGGATCGCCGCCGATCCCGACCGCGGTGGTCTGGCCGAGCCCGGCGTTCGAGGTCTGGAACACCGCCTCATAGGTCAGCGTGCCCGAACGCGACACGACGCCGACCGAGCCCTTCTTGAAGATGTTGCCCGGCATGATGCCGATCTTGCACTCGCCCGGCGTCAGCACGCCCGGGCAGTTCGGGCCGATCAGCCGCGACTTGCTGCCCGACAGCGCGCGCTTGACGCGGACCATGTCGAGCACCGGAATACCCTCGGTGATCGCGACGATCAGCGGCACCTCGGCGTCGATCGCCTCGAGGATCGAATCGGCGGCGAAGGGCGGCGGCACGTAGATGACGCTGGCGTTCGCGCCGGTCTTGGCGACCGCCTCCGCGACCGTGTCGAAGTTCGGCAGCCCCAGTTCCTCATGGGTGGTGCCGCCCTTGCCCGGCGTCACGCCGCCGACCATCTGCGTGCCGTAATCCAGCGCCGCCCTGGTGTGGAAGGTGCCGGTCTTGCCGGTCATCCCTTGCGTGATGACCTTGGTGTTCTTGTCGACGAGGATGCTCATTTTGACTCCCGAGAGACATAGACGACAGCGGCCCGGATCGAGGGGCGGTCGTTGTTGCCGGTAGATGCGAGATCGATGTAACGATGGTCTGGCGCGGCGAAAAACTGTTCGCCCTTGCCGTCGTCCTTAAATGGCGCGCCATAAGCATTGGCCATAGCCGCCTGAATGCCGGGGAACGCAGAAACCGAGCCAATGTCGGCCATCACCGTGCAGAGTTGTGACGTCCCGCGCGCCGGCGTGGTCGACACCATCATCAAACGACCCTTGCCGTACACGATGAGGGGGCTTTCAACCGGCTTTCCGTCTTTCGACGAGATCGACGCCTTGGACCAGCCGTCCGCCGCGAGCCGTGCCTGATCGAGACCGGCAGGCCCGACACTTACCACACATGAGCGGACGCCGGCGACGATCTCCTCCGGCGACGCGGGCGCTCGCGCTTTCGCATTCGCCGGACTGGCAGCCGTCCCCACCGCGCATAGCGCGGCGACGAGCAGACGTCGCAGGGCAGGGACGGACGTACCTTCCACGATCAGGCCAGCGAACCGTCGATGCCCTTGCAGGCGACCAGCAGTTCCTTGACCGCGTCGACCGAGACCTGAAGGTTGCCCTTCGCCTCGACCGACAGCTTGACCTCGACGACCTTCTCGACGCCGCCGGCACCGATCACCACCGGCACGCCGACGTACAGGTCGTCGATGCGATATTGGCCGGTCAGGTGCGCCGCGGCGGGCAGGATCCGCTTCTGGTCGTAGAGATACGCCTCGGCCATCGCGATGCCGCTGGTGGCGGGCGCATAATAAGCCGAGCCGGTCTTCAGCAGCGCGACGATCTCGCCACCGCCGCCGCGCGTGCGCTTGATGATCTCGTCGACCTTCTCCTTGGTGGAGAAGCCCATCGCGATCAGGTCGCTGACCGGGATGCCGCTGACGGTCGAATATTCGAGCACCGGCACCATCGTGTCGCCGTGGCCGCCGAGCACGAAGGTGTTCACGTCCTTCACCGACACGCCGAATTCCTCGGCGAGGAAGTGCGAGAAGCGTGCCGAGTCGAGCACTCCCGCCATGCCGACGACCTTGTTGTGCGGCAGACCGGAGAATTCGCGCAGCGCCCAGACCATCGCGTCGAGCGGGTTGGTGATGCAGATCACGAATGCGTCGGGGGCGTTGTCGCGAATGCCTTCGCCGACTGCCTTCATCACCTTCAGGTTGATGCCGAGCAGGTCGTCGCGGCTCATGCCGGGCTTGCGCGCGACACCGGCGGTGACGATGATGACGTCGGCGCCGGCAATGTCGGCGTAATCGTTCGAGCCCTTGATCGAGGCGTCGAAGCCTTCGACCGGGCCGCACTGCGACAGGTCGAGCGCCTTGCCCTGCGGCACGCCCTCGACCACGTCGAACAGGACGATGTCACCCAGACCCTTGAGTGCTGCGAGGTGCGCGAGCGTGCCGCCGATATTGCCGGCGCCGATCAGCGCGATCTTCTTGCGGGCCATCCCATCCCTTCCGTCGTTGACGTGTGAATGGTCATGCCGCCTACGCCCTTCGGGGGCAGGGAGCAACCCGTAAAGCGCGCGTCGGAAAAGTTTAATTGAAAATGGTTCGCAGCAGCATTAAGCCGCGCCATGACCTTCGGCGAGGTAGCTTTCGGAGCGCATCTCGTCCAGCCGGCTGACTGTCCGCTGGAACTCGAACGCGCCGTCGCCTTGCGGATAGAGCTGGTCGGGTTCGGCATCGGCGGACGCCAGCAACTTGACCTTATGCTCATATAGCGCGTCGATCAGCTGGACGAAGCGCGCGGCTTCATTTCGATTGTCCGGCCCAAGCACCGGGATGCCGACGAGGATCACGGTATGATAGCGGCGGGCGATCGCGAGATAGTCGGCGGCCCCGCGCGCTTCGCCGCACAATTTCTTGAACGCGAAAACTGCGACGCCTTTCAACGTCTTGGGCACGCGCAACGTGCGGCCCTGCACGACCAACTTCTCGGACGGGACGTGCTGGCGATCTTCGGGCGGATAGTCGGTGAGACGGAAGAAGGCGGCGGAGAGGTCGGCGGTCGCCTGCTCGCCGTTGGGCACGCACCACGTCTTCTGCGCGCCGAGCCGGTCGCGGCGGTAATCGACCGGACCGTTGAGCGCGATCACGTCCAGCCGCTCCTCGACCAGCGCGATAAAGCCAAGGAAATGCTCGCGATTAAGGCCATTCTTGTAGAGGTCGGCGGGCGCGCGGTTGCTGGTCGTCACCACCGTCACGCCCGCCTCGATCAGCGCGGTGAACAGCCGCGACAGGATCATCGCGTCGGGCGAGTTGGTGACCATCATCTCGTCAAAGGCGAGCAGCCGCGCCTCCTCGGCGAGCGCCTCGGCGACCGGGAAGATGGGGTCGCCCTGTTCCTTGCGGCGCTCGGCGGCGAGGCGGGCGTGAACCTCCAGCATGAACTCGGCGAAGTGGACGCGGCGCTTCTTGGCGATATCGACGTGGTGGAAAAAGAGGTCCATCAACATCGACTTACCGCGTCCAACGCCGCCCCACATGTAGATGCCGCGCGCGGGAATCGTGCGGCGTCGGAACAGGCCGGTGGTGCGCGGCTTCTCCAGTTCGGCAGCCAGCGCGTCGAGGCGGGCGGCGCCGGCGGCCTGCTCGGGATCGGGACGCAGTTCGTCGGCCGCGATCAGCGATTGATAGGCGGCCAGCACCTTGCCCATGTCGTTCCTTCCAGCGTCGATGTTGCTGTGCACAATAAGCGGCTGCTTTGGGCGAGCCGGCGCGGCGGATCAAGTCGCGCGCCGGTAGCGCCGGGTGCCGCTCTCACCGCCGTGGGTACCGGAGCGACCACGAAAATACCTTCCATCCGACGCGGGCGGTAGCGCGATGAAGGCAATCGGCGGCCCCAATCGGCGACCCCGGTCGCGAACGGGCGCACAAAAAAACCAGCGCCCCGGACAGGGCGCTGGTTCGTGTTGCTCCGCTCGCGATGATGGCGGCGAGCGCCCGGCGTCAGACCAGCCGCTCGACTTCCATCTTCTTGATCTCCGCGATCGCCTTGGCGGGCGACAGCCCCTTGGGGCAGGTGTTCGCGCAATTCATGATCGTGTGGCAGCGATAGAGGCGGAACGGATCCTCCAGCGCGTCGAGCCGCTCGCCGGTCATCTCGTCGCGGCTGTCGGCGAGCCAGCGATAGGCCTGGAGCAGGATCGCCGGACCGAGGAACTTGTCGCTGTTCCACCAGTAGCTGGGGCACGAGGTCGAGCAGCACGCGCACAGGATGCACTCGTACAGGCCGTCGAGCTTGGCGCGCTCCTCGGGCGACTGGAGCCGTTCCTTGCCGGCGGGCGGCGGGGTGACGGTCTGGAGCCACGGCGTGATCGACGCATATTGCGCGTAGAAGCGCGTGAAATCGGGGACCAGATCCTTGATGACGTCCATCGCGGGCAGCGGCGTGATCTTGATCTCGCCCTTCACGTCCTCGATCGCGGTGGTGCAGGCGAGGCCGTTGCGCCCATCGATATTCATCGAGCACGAACCGCAGATGCCTTCGCGGCACGAGCGCCGGAAGGTGAGCGACGGATCCTGCTCCGACTTGATCTTGATGAGCGCGTCGAGGACCATCGGCCCGCATTCGTCGAGATTGACCTCGAACGTGTCGTAACGCGGGTTCTCGCCCGAGTCGGGATCGTAGCGATACACCTTGAAGTTGCGCATCGTGCCGCCGGGCTGCGGCGACGGATGCTTCTGCCCGCCCTTGATCTTGCTGTTCTTCGGGAGCGTGAACTCGGCCATGCGCGCGTCTCGTCTTGGTCAGAATCGTCGGCGCACAGAAGGCGCACCGGCGCCATTACTCGGGCGGCGGGTACACGATCGCGAGGCTGGCCGCAAACATGCCCGTCGCCCGCCTAGTTAGCTATTATGCCCGGCGGCTCAAGAGGCGATCGCACGTTCCAGCGCGGCGACGTCGATCCGCATCATCTCCATCATCGCCGCCATCGCCTTCGCCGCGTGCCGCGGGTCGTTCATCAACTCGGTCAGGCGGCGCGGCACGATCTGCCATGCCACGCCCCAGCGATCCTTGAGCCAGCCGCACTGCATCTCCGTGCCGCCATCGCCGAGAAACGCCTCCCAATAGCGATCGACCTCGGCCTGATCGATGCAGTCGACCGACAGCGACATCGCCGCGCTGTGCTGCGGGCCGGGGCCGCCGTCGAGCAGCGCGAACCGGCGACCGGCCAGCGTGAACTCGACCGTCAGCACCTTGCCCGCCGCGCTGCCGGGATAGTCGAGTGGCGCGCGCAGGAACCGGTCGATCGCGCTGTCGGGGAGCAGCGCGGTATAGAAGCGCGCCTGTTCCTCGGCGGTGCCGTTGCACCAGATCCAGGTCGTCACCTTGTCGGTCACGCCGACCGCGTCCCGACAAAGCCGATCCGTGCGCCGTCCGGGTCGGCGGCGACGACCGAGAAATGGTCGTGCGGGATCGGATCGGGGCCTTGCAGGACGGTGCCGCCGCCCTCGACCACGCGCGCGACCGCCGCGTCGATGTCGTCGACCTGTGCGTAGAAGAGCCAACCCGGCACTCCGTCCGGCAACACCGGCATCGTCGCGCCGAGACAGGTGTCGCCGGCGTGCACGAACTTATACTCGCCGAGCGGTCCCATCGGCATCCCGCCCTCGTGCCGCCAGCCGAACACGCGCGCATAGAAAGCCAGTGCGCGTTCCTGATCGGGCGCGGTCAGCTCGTTCCAGACCATCTGCCCCGGCCCGTCATAGGGCGGGGTGACGAAGGCGCGCGACGGCTGGTCCATCGCGCCCCGCATCACGTAGAAGGGTCGCCCCTCGGGATCGGCGAGCAGCGCCATGCGCCCGACGCCGTCCATGTCGACCGGCGGCATCAGCATCGTGCCGCCTGCGTCCTGCGCGGTTGCGATCGCGGCGTCGACATCGTCGACCCCGACATAGAACAGCCAGCCCGGCGTCGCGTCGGGGTGGGGGCGCGGCATCAGCCCCGCGACGCCCTCGCCGCCCGCCGTGCTGACGATCCGATAGTCCATCCCCGCCACGTCGCCCGATGGCGCGACCTGCCAGCCGAACAATCGTTCGTAGAAAGCCTGTGCGCGGTCGGCGTCGGCGGCGTGATATTCGTACCAGATCGGAGTGCCGTGCGGGTTCCTCATGCTGCCTCTCCTGCCGGGGCGGCGGACATGTCCATATGCACCGTCTCCCAGATGTGACCGTCGGGGTCTTCGAACGCGCCGCCGTACATGAAGTGCTGATCGACAATCGGGCGCGTTTCCTTTCCGCCGGCGCTCCGCGCGGCGGCGTGGATCGCATCCACCGCGGCGCGATCATCAAACGACAGGCAGAAGAGCGCGGCGCTCACCTGATGCGTGTCGGCGATCGGCTTGTCGGTGAAGGTCGCGTAGAAGCCATGGTCGAGCAGCATGACGCTGATCGCGTCGGACCAGCGCATCGCCGAGGCGACGTCGTTGGAGAAGTCGGGATTCTGCTCGAACCCGATCGCCTGGTAGAAGGCGGTGGCGCGCGCCACATCGCCGACCGGCAGGTTGATGAAGATCATCCGCATCGCGCTCGCCCTCTCCCCGAGTCGTTATCGCCGCATCATGCGCCAACGCCTGCGCGCGGCAAGTGCCGGGAAACCGGCGCCAAAGGCGTGCGTTCATCCCGCGTTCTCCAGCCCCGACCCGGCCGGGCGAGGCGTGCGGCGGGTTGACGCGGGCGCGCCGGCTTCGCAGTGGTCGGAAAACTCCAGCGAACGGCGCCAACGCATGACCGATATCCCGAACACGCAGCCCGACAGCCGCGACACCACGATCCTCGACGCACCCGACAAGATGGTGCGCGTGCGCGACCTGTTCGGCATCGACACCGACATGGAGGTGCCGGCCTTCTCCGAGGCGGACGAGCGCGTGCCCGATCTCGACCCCGCCTATGTCTTCGATCCCGACACGACGCTGGCGATCGTCGCGGGTTTCGCGCACAATCGCCGCGTGATGGTGCAAGGCTATCACGGCACCGGTAAGTCGAGTCATATCGAGCAGGTCGCGGCGCGGCTGAAATGGCCGTGCATCCGCATCAACCTCGACGCCCACATCAGCCGCATCGATCTGGTCGGGCGCGATGCGATCGTGCTGCGCGACGGGCAGCAGGTCACCGAGTTCCGCGAAGGGCTGTTGCCGTGGGCGCTCCAGACCCCGACCGCTTTGGTGTTCGACGAATATGACGCCGGACGCCCGGATGTGATGTTCGTGATCCAGCGCGTGCTGGAGACCGAGGGCAAGCTGACATTGCTCGACCAGAATCGCGTGATCCGCCCGAATCCGTATTTCCGGCTGTTCGCGACCGCCAATACCGTCGGGCTGGGCGATACGAGCGGGCTGTATCACGGCACGCAGCAGATCAATCAGGGGCAGATGGACCGCTGGAACGTGGTCGTCACGCTCAATTATCTGCCGGCGGTCACCGAGGCGCAGATCGTGCTCGCCAAGTCGGGCGAATATGACAAGCCCGAGGGCAAGAAGCTGGTCGAGAACATGGTCCGCGTCGCCGACCTGACGCGCAAGGGCTTCGTCAACGGCGACATCTCGACCGTAATGAGCCCGCGGACGGTCATCACCTGGGCGCAGAACGCGCTGATCTTCGGCGATGTCGGTTTTGCGTTCCGGCTGTCGTTCCTCAACAAGTGCGACGAGGCGGAGCGCGCGCTGGTGGCGGAATATTACCAGCGCGTGTTCGGGAAGGACCTGCCCGAGAGCGTGGTGGCGAAAGCTTGATGCCGGGGGTGGACCAAGCTACTTAGTCCACCCGAGGAGACGGGCGATGGCCAAGGCCGATCCGCAGAAGACCTTCAACGTTCACGAAGCCAAGACGCAATTGTCGCGGCTGATCGAACGCGCCCATGCGGGCGAGGAGATCGTGCTGGCCAAGGCGGGCGTGCCCTATGCCAAGCTGGTCCCGATCGACCCGCCGGTGCCCGCCCGGCGGACGCCGGGACGGTTCCGTGGCCTGATGGACCTGTCGCCCCTAGAGGCGGTCGCCCCCTGCTTCACCGACGCGGAACTGGACGAGATCGAAAACCGCAGCATCTTTCCGCCGGAGCATTGATGCGACTGCTGCTCGACACGCATGCGCTGCTATGGTGGTGGTTCGAC
The DNA here is from genome assembly GCF_014199415.1 of Sphingomonas endophytica. Lineage (GTDB taxonomy): Bacteria > Pseudomonadota > Alphaproteobacteria > Sphingomonadales > Sphingomonadaceae > Sphingomonas > Sphingomonas endophytica. The sequence continues at coordinate 221,226 of NZ_JACIJN010000004.1, read as the reverse complement.
GACGCGACGCTGCCGGATCGGGCGAAGGCGGCGATCGGGGATCGTGACAACGAAGTCTACGTCAGCGCGGCGTCGGGCTGGGAGATCGCGACCAAGGTTCGCAAAGGGCAACTGGCCGGCATCGCCGACCGGATGGCAAACTTCGAGCATTATCTGGCCGACGACGGGTTTCGCGCGTTGTCGATCACGATGGCGCATGGCGTGCGCAGCGGTGCGCTGCCGGGGGCACATAAAGACCCTTTCGACCGCATGCTGGCCGCTCAGGCACTGATGGAGGACCTGACTCTGGTGACGTGCGATAAGGTAATGGCCAATTTCGGCTGTGAGACGTTCTGGTAATGGCGACCGACACCCCCCTCGACCGTTTCAAGGCCGTGCTCGGCGGCACCGCGCGTGCGCTGTCCGACGAGGCGGAAGTGGAACTCGCCTATACCGCCGATGCGCCCGCGCAGTCGGGCAAGCATCTGCGCGTGCCGATGCCGGCGCGGACCCTGCCCGCCGAGCAGGTCGCCGAGGCGCGTGGCTTCGCCGATGGTTTCGCGCTGCGGCTGCGCCACCACGACGACGCGCTCCACGCGCGCGGCGCGCCCGCCGAGGCGACGGCGCGGTCGGTCTATGACGCGGTCGAGACGGCGCGCGTCGAGGCGCTGGGCAGTCGCGGCTATGACGGGATCGCCGACAATCTCGCGCGCGCGCTCGACGTGCGGCTGCGCAGCGACCCGATCACGCGCGCGCGGACGAAGAGCGAGGTGCCGCTCGCCTCGGCGCTGGGGCTGATGGTGCGCGAGGCGCTGACCGGACGGCTGCCGCCGGTCGAGGCCGAGCCGGGGCTGGCGCTGGTGCGCGAGTGGATCGACGGCAAGGTCGACCTCTCCGCGCTCGCGCTCGCGCTCGACGACCAGCGCGCTTTTCAGGGGCTGACCCGCAAGCTGCTCGAACAGCTCGAACTCGTCGAGGGCGAACAGGCGCCGCAGGACAGCGACGAGGGCGGCGAGGACGAGGAAGGCGAGGAAGGACAGGAGACCGACGAGGCCGACGAGGGCGAGGCAGAAGGCTCGGAAGGCGAGTCCGAGGTCGAGGCGCGCGGCCAGCAGCGCGACGATCAGTCGCAGGAAGGCGAGAGCGAGCAGCTCGAAGGCGACGATATCGACGATGCCGAGGGCGAGCCCGGCGACGACGGCGAGGAGGGGATGCAGCCGGTGCGCCCCAACCGCCCGCCCACCGATCTGTCCGCGCATTTCGATTACAAGGTCTGGACCGAGCGGTTCGACGAAGTCGTCGCGGCGACCGAATTGTGCGACGCCGAGGAACTGGCGCGGCTGCGCGGCTATCTCGACCAGCAGCTCGTCCATCTGCAATCGGCGGTGTCGAAGCTCGCCAACCGGCTCCAGCGACGGTTGATGGCGCAACAGTCGCGATCGTGGGATTTCGATCAGGAAGAGGGGCTGCTCGACGCCGCACGGCTGGCACGCGTGGTGGTCAATCCGACCCAGTCGCTGAGCTACAAGATCGAGCGCGACACCGATTTTCGCGACACGGTGGTGACGCTACTGATCGACAATTCGGGATCGATGCGCGGGCGGCCGATCTCGATCGCGGCGATCAGCGCCGATATCCTCGCGCGCACCTTGGAGCGGTGCGGGGTGAAGACCGAGATCCTCGGCTTCACCACGCGCGCGTGGAAGGGCGGGCAGAGCCGCGAGACCTGGCTCGCGGCCGGACGCCCGCCGCAGCCGGGGCGGCTCAACGACGTCCGCCACATCGTCTACAAACGCGCCGACGAGCCGTGGCGGCGCGCGCGGCCCGCGTTGGGGCTGATGATGCGCGAGGGGCTGCTCAAGGAGAATATCGACGGCGAGGCGCTGCTGTGGGCGCACGCGCGGATGATGGCGCGGCCGGAGGAGCGGCGCATCCTGATGGTCATCTCCGACGGTGCGCCGGTCGATGATTCGACGCTGAGCGTCAATTCGGGGTCCTATCTCGAGCGGCATTTGCGGCAGGTGATCGCGTGGATCGAGAAGCGCTCGCCGGTCGAGCTGGTCGCGATCGGCATCGGGCATGACGTGACTCGCTATTACAGCCGCGCGGTGACGATCATGGATGCCGAGCAATTGGGCGGGACGATCATCGAGCAGCTCGCCGCGCTGTTCGATGCGGAGTAGACGGCAGCGCGCCCATCGTCCCCGGTCTTGAGGCGGGACGCCGGACGGCGGGCGCGTCGCCGCGATCCGCCATCCCGCTCCTGTCCGGACTGGCAGGAGAGGGAGCCCCGGGTTCGGATCAGGTCCGGTGCGACCGAGGCACCGGGGTCGCGGTGAAGCGCGTTGCGAGCGGGCGGAGGTCACACGATCATGATTGCAGCGCCGCACGGCGGCTTCATCGGCCCGGTCAAGCGCTCGGTCACGATCGCGGGGCATGCGACCTCCGTCAGCCTCGAACCCGTCTTCTGGGCGGCACTCGAACGCGCCGCCGTCGCGCATGCGCTTCCGCTGTCCGCCCTGGTGGCGCACGTCGACGCGCTCCGTATCGCCCAAGACGAACCGCCGAACCTGGCAAGCGCGCTTCGGTCGTATCTCGCCGACAATCCTGAACATTTTGCGACGGACATGCGATCCGGTCGCATTAGCGTTGACAGTGAAAGTCACTCGCAATAGCTGAGCGCCCATAACAATGGGGGTTCAACACATGTCATCGCCTTCCGCGTCGTTTCTGGCGCTGTCCTGCATCGGCTTCATCGCCTCCGCTCCGGCAACCGCGGAGACGCCGGATCGCCCTGCCGCCGCGCAGGACGGAAGGACGCGGATCGACCGCGACGATGTGGTCGTGACCGGCGCGCGCGAACGCGCCCCCGACCAGCTCGAAAGCCCAAAGGCGACCGCCGCGCTGCTCGATACGCCGCAGACCGTGACGGTGATCTCGGACCAGGTGCTTCGCAAACAGAACCTGCTGACGCTGCGCGACGCGCTCCAGACGCTGCCGGGCATCACCTTCGGCGCGGGCGAGGGCGGGGGCGGCTATGGCGACAGCATCAACCTGCGCGGCTATTCGGCCAACAACGACATCACGATCGACGGCATCCGCGACAGCGCCCAATATAGCCGCACCGATCCGTTCAACCTGCAGCAGATCGAAGTCTACAACGGTGCCAATTCGGTGTTCAACGGCTCGGGCTCGGTCGGCGGCACGATCAATCTCGTCAGCAAGGAGCCGCGCCCCGAAGATCTGACGATCGCGCAGGCGGCGATCGGCACCGACCATTATTACCGCGCCGCGCTCGACGCCAATGAGCGGGTGAGCGACATGGTCGGCGTCCGGCTCAACGCGGTTTATCACCATAACGACGTACCCGGCCGAGATGTCGAGAAGTACAAGCGCTGGGGCGTGGCTCCGGCGGTGACGATCGGGATGGACGGGCCGACCAGCCTGACGCTCGCCTATGTCCACCAGCAGGACCGCAACACGCCGTTGTACGGCATTCCGTATTTCAACAACGATCTCGTCGGCGGCCTCATCCCCGGCGCGGATCGCAGCGACTATTACGGCTACCGCAATCTCGACCGGCAGGACGTGGACGTCGACCGGCTGACCGCGACGCTGCGCCATCAGGTCAACGAGCATCTGTCGGTGCGCAATCTGACGCGTTGGCAGCGCGTCGGCCAGTATAGCGTCACCAGCGCGCCGCAGGGGACGTTCTGTCTGGCAAGCGGGACGCAGCCGGTGCAGGTGGCGGGGAAGACGACCGGCGCGGCCTGCACCACGACGGTCAACGGCACGGCGCTCACCATTCCTGCCGGGCAGTGGCTGCCGTCCGGACCGCGGGGGTTGATCCGCGATCAGGTCAACCAGCTCTTGGCCAACCAGACCGACATCCGGCTGGAACATGGCGACAAGGGTGGCATCCGCAACGTCGCCAATGTCGGCGTGTCGTGGATGGTCGAGGATTACCGGATCGTCACCGGCTCGCTGTTGCGCAATGCCGATGGCTCGGCGATCGCGCCGCTGCCGTTGCTGGCGATCAGCAACCCCGACACCAATTATCGCGGGCCGATCAACTACGTCGCCACCGCGCATTCCAAATCGTCGACGCGCAACGTCGCCGTATATGCGTTCGATACGCTGGAGCTTGGGCGGCACGTCGAGGTCAACGCCGGGGTCCGCTGGGAACAGCAACATGCCGAGTTCGAGCAATTGCCGGTCGCCGCAGCGCCGGGGGTGACGCAGCCGGTCGCCGCTCAGGCGCGCCAGTTGAACCGCGAACGGCTGTTCTCGTATCGCGCGGGGCTGGTCTATCACCCCGTGGAGGACGTCAGCCTCTACGCCAGCTACGGCAATGCCAAGACGCCGTCGTCAGCGACGGTGCGGCTCGGCTGCGTCAGCGTGTCGAGCGCGATCGTCACCAACACCTGCGGCGTCGCGCCGGAGACCGCGCGCAATTACGAGGTCGGGGTCAAGGCCGGGCTGTTCGGGCGACGGCTGGAGCTGACCGCCGCGGCGTTCCGCAACGAGCGGAGCAACTATCGCATCCCCTCGAACGATCCCGCGCTGCCGACGGTGCAGGTGCTCGATGGGCGCAGCCGCGTCGACGGGATCGCGCTCGGCGCGTCGGGCAACATCACGCGCAACTGGACGATCTTCGCCAATTACACCTATCTCGACAGCGAGGTGCGGCAATCGGTGTCCAATTACTGCCTCAGGAATGCCGGGGCAGCGGGATGCGGTAATTCGGTTGCGGTGCCCGATCCGCAGAAAGGCTTTGAGCTGGTGCAGACCCCGCCGCATTCGGGCAGCCTGTTCACCACCTACAAGCTGCCGTTCGGCCTCGAGCTCGGCTATGGCCTGACCTATCAGGGCGCGTTCACCACCTATGTCCCGACGCTCGCCAATGCTGCGCTGCTCAAGACCGACGATTATCTGATCCACCGCGCCTATCTGGCGTACAGCTTCCGTCAGGGGCTGACGATGCAGCTCAACGTCCAGAACGTCACCGACGAAAAGTACCTCACCAACGTGCGCAACAACATCAATGCGACGACCGGAGTGGTCACTGGCGGCTGGGCAATGCCGGGCGAGCGGCGGCAGGCGGTGCTGAGCCTGTTCTACAGCTTCTGACGCACGTACATCCGCTGTCATCGCGAGCGTAGCGCAGCAATCCAGTGTTCCGCGAGCTGCCCTGGATTGCTTCGCTCCGCTCGCAATGACGATAGCAAAGGATCATTTATGCTGATCGCGATCCCCGACGTGCTCGACGCTGCGACCCTTGCAGAGGTGCGCGCGACGATCGACGCGGCGGACTGGGTCGACGGCAATGCGACCTCCGGGCCGCAGGCGGCGCTCGCCAAGCGCAATCGCCAGTTGCCCGAGGACGGCGCGGCGGCGCGTGCAGCGGGGGCGACGATTCTCGACGCGCTGGGCCGCACGCCGCTGTTCGTGGCGGCGGCGTTGCCGGCGAAGGTCTTCCCGCCGCTGTTCAACCGCTACGAGGGCGGGCAGGACTTCGGCGTTCACGTCGACAATGCGATCCGCATCAAGCGCGGCAGCGACTTCCGTCTCCGCAGCGATCTGTCCGCGACGCTCTTCCTTGCCGATCCGGACAGTTATGACGGCGGCGAGCTGGTGATCGAGGAACAGTTCGGGACGCAGGCGGTCAAGCTGCCCGCCGGGCATATGGTGCTGTATCCGGCGTCGAGCCTGCACCGCGTCGCGCCGGTGACGCGTGGGGTGCGGGTGGCGAGCTTCTTCTGGATCCAGTCGATGGTCCGCGACGATGGTGCGCGGCGCATCCTGTTCGAACTCGATCAGGGCGTGCAGGCGGTCGCCGCGGCGCAGGGGCAGGGCGCGGCGGCGACGGTGCAGCTGACGGGCGTGTACCACAATCTGCTGCGCCGCTGGGCGGAGGTGTAGCGGGCGGAGCGCAGAGCCCCGCCCGCCATGGCCTTAGCCGATCTGCTTGTCCTGCGCGCCGCTGTCGGGGCGCGCCGGTCCGAGGATCGGTTCCTCGCCGAGCGGCTTGTTCGGGAAAACGGTGAACTCGCCGCGCCCGTCGATCGACGGGCCGCTGGTCCAGCGCCCCTCGGGATAGCTGCCGTCCGCCGCGGTGGCATAGAAATTGTAGTTGTTCTCCTGATCCTCCTGCTCCTGCGGGAAGCTGTTCGGGATCGGGAGATTGGCCGCCGCGCCGCCCAATTCCTCGATCACCGCCAGCCATTGCTGCTGGTGCATCGTGTCGCGCGCAATCATGTAGTGGAGCATCTTCTTCATGCCCTCGTCATGCGCGGCGTTGAACAGTCGCACCGCCAGCACGCGCCCGGTGCTCTCGGCGGCCACGTTGCAATACATGTCGGCCGCGACGTTGCCGCTCGCATAGACGTGGCTCATGTTGAACGGCACACCGTCGGAATCCATCGGCATCGCCGCGAGCCCGCCCGACAGCAGGTTCTTGTGGATCAGGCCTTCGATCTCCTGCCGGCCGTTGCCGCCACCCATCACCGCACCGACGATCCCGTCGGCCGCGCCTTCTTCCTGCAGCGAGGCCGGCGCCTTGTCGAGATTGAGCGCCACCGCGGTGGCGAGCATCTCGATATGGCCGATCTCCTCGGTCGCGGTGTGCAGCAGCATGTCGCGATATTTTGGCGTCGGCGCGCGATTGCCCCACGCCTGGAAGAAATATTGCATGCAGACGCGGATCTCGCCCTCCACGCCGCCGATCGCCTGTTGCAGCATTCGCGCGAAGGCGGGATCGGGCTTCTCGACCGTGACGGGGTACTGAAGGCGCCTGTCGTGATAATACATGCTGCTTCTCCGATGACAAAGACGGAGACGCAACCGCCGGGCCGGCGAGAAGTCGTTTGATCTGCGACATGACTTGGCTGCTTTCGCAGTAATTTAAGTCAGAAGTTGTTCTATGTCAGTGAGTTTATGGGGCATCGGCGCGGCGACGTTGATCTGGCTCAAGCTGCTGCGCCCGCGCGATGCAGCTGGCTTCTTCGCGAACGTCGCGCCGGATGTGGAGAGGGCAGATAGCCACATGCTTCGTCAGGCTCAGTATGGATCGGGCGGGCAAGCTCTTCCGACGCTCTCTCAAGAAAGATTGTCGTTTTGCGCAGCGCGAAGCCACCCAGCGCCGGAACAGAACGCTCTGGATTGCTTCCCCGGCCTTCGCCGGGGAAGCAACGACGGATCGTGGTTGTGTAGGACAGCCCTCCCCCCCCCTCCCGAGGGGAGGGGCTTCAGGGGGTCAGCGCCCGAGCAGCACGCGCGCCTGACCCGCGATCTGCGCCAGCATCGCCGCATTGGGCGCCTGCGCGTTGCGGGCGCGATCGATCACTGCGCGGAATTGCCCGACGCGCGCGGCGTTCTTCGACAGCCAGGCGTCGACCAGCGCGACCGGATCGCTCGCGCCGCCGCGGCCGAGGAAGTCGAGCCGCAATTGCTGGAAGTCGCGCGCGAGGCCGGCGATCAACAGCCGCTCCCACGGGTCGCTGGGGTTGATGCGCGTCGCGGTGCCCTGCGCCCAGTCGAGCCCGAGCCCTTCGCCGAGCCGCGTGAAGGCGCGCGCCAATTGCGTCTCGTCGATCGCGGCGCGCTCGCCGAGATCGGCGAGCCCGACCGCGCCGTCGAGTTCGAACAACAGCACGACACTGAGCGCGAGATCGTGCGGCGCGCCGGCCGCCTCCAGCGTGTCGGCGATCCGCCGCGAATGCGCGCGCGCCTCGTCGAGCAGCAGGTCGTCGGTCGCCGCCGCCAGCCGGTCGATCCCGCCCGACAGCCGCGCGAGCACGGTCGCGGGCAGCGTGCCGGGCGCGGTGGCGCGGAGCAGGTCGGCGATCTGCGACCGCACCGCGACCGCGACCTCGTCGAACAGCGCCAGCCGCCCGGCTTCCGGCATCGGCGTGGTTTCGATCGCCTGCCACAAGGCTGCGAGGCCGAATTGGCGCTCGGCGACGACGAACATCGCGGCGATGTCGGCGAGCGTGGCGCCTTCTTCCTCCGCCAGCTCGAACGGATGGAGGATGCCGATGCGGTTGACGATGCGGTTGGCGAGCTTGGTCGCGACGATTTCGGCGCGCAGGCGGTGCGCGTCGATCGCGGGGGCGAATTGCTCCTGCATCGCGTGCGGGAAAGCAGCGTGCAAGTCGGGGAGCAGCGCCTCGTCCTCGCCGAGCGCCGAATGCTCGATCTCGTCCTGCAACGACAGTTTCGCGGTCGCGAGCAGCACCGCGAGTTCGGGGCGGGTAAGCCCGCGCCCCTCGCCGGTGCGGCGCAGCAGGTCGGTGTTGTTCGCCAGCCCCTCGACATGGCGGTCGAGCCGCCCGGCTTCCTCGAACACCTCGATCAGCCGGACGTAGCTGGGCAGCGCCTGCGCGCCGCCGCGCTCGGCGATCGACAGGCCGAGCGTCTGCAGGCGATTGTCCTCCAGCACCAGTTGCGCGACATCGTCGGTCATGCTGCCGAGCAGGATGTTGCGATCCTCGAACGACAGCCGGCCCGCGATCATCTCGCGGTTGAGCGCGATCTTGATGTTGACCTCGTTATCCGAGCAGTCGACGCCCGCCGAATTGTCGATGAAGTCGGTGTTGATCCGACCGCCGCGCGCCGCGAACGCGATCCGCGCCGCCTGCGTGACGCCGAGGTTCGCGCCCTCGCCGATCGCGATCGCGCGCAATTCCTCGGCATCGACGCGCAGCCGGTCGTTGGCGGGATCGCCGACGGTGGCGTTGTTCTCGGCCGCCGCCTTCACATAGGTGCCGATGCCGCCGAACCAGATCAGGTCGGCGGGGCTCTTCAGGATCGCGGCGATCAGCGCGATCGGCTCCAGCCGGTCGGCGGTGATGCCGAGCGCGGCCTGCACCTGCGGGGTGAGCGGAATCGACTTCATGTCGCGCGCGAACACGCCGCCGCCTTCGGAGATCAACGACGTATCGTAATCCGCCCAGCTCGACCGCGGCAGCGCGAACATCCGGGCGCGCTCCGCCCAGCTTGCCGCCGGATCGGGATCGGGGTCGAGGAAGATGTGGCGGTGGTCGAAGGCGGCGACCAGCTTGATCGCCTTCGACAGCAGCATCCCGTTGCCGAACACGTCGCCCGACATGTCGCCGCAGCCGACGACGCGGATCGGGTCCGCCTGCACATCGACGCCGCGTTCCGCGAAATGGCGCTGGACCGAGACCCACGCGCCCTTGGCGGTGATCCCCATCGCCTTGTGGTCATAGCCCTGCGAGCCGCCGCTCGCGAAGGCGTCGCCGAGCCAGAAGTCGCGGTCGAGCGCGATCGCGTTGGCGACGTCGCTGAACGTCGCGGTGCCCTTGTCGGCGGCGACGACGAAATACGGGTCCTCGCCGTCGAGGATCGTCACGCCCTGCGGATGAACGACCGTGCCGTTCTCGATATTGTCGGTGATCGACAGAAGCGTGCGGATGAAGATGCGATACGCCTCGGTCCCCTCCGCCAGCCATGCGTCGCGGTTCGAGGGCGCGGGAAGCTGCTTGGCGTAGAAGCCGCCCTTCGCGCCGGTCGGCACGATGACGGCGTTCTTGACGCGCTGCGCCTTCATCAGCCCGAGAATCTCGGTGCGGAAATCGTCGCGGCGGTCGGACCAGCGCAGCCCGCCGCGCGCGACCGGGCCGGCGCGCAGATGGATGCCCTCGACGCGTGGGGAATAGACCCACACCTCGCGCCACGGCAGCGGGGCGGGGAGGCCGGGAATCTTCGCGCTGTCGAGCTTGAACGCCAGCGCCTCGTTCGCCGCCTCGGTGAAGGCGTTGGTGCGCAGCGTCGCGTCGATCACCGCGCGGAAGGCGCGCAGGATGCGGTCGTCGTCGATCCCGGTGACCGCGTCGAGCCCGGCGTCGATCACGCCCTGCGCCGCCTCGGCATCGGCGGTCGAGGCCGGGTCGTGAACCGCGACGAAGCGTTCGACCAGCGCCTTGGTGACGGGCCGGACGCGGGTGAGCGTGTCGACGACATTGGCGGGGCCGTAGCTCATCCCAGCCTGCCGCAAATAGCGATACCAGGCGCGGAACAGCACGACCTCGGACGGCGACAGCCCGGCCTCGAGCATCAGCCGGTTGAAGCCGTCATCCTCGGCGCGGCCTTCGAGCACCTGCGCCAGCGCTTCCTGCAAGGTGTCGGCGCTGGCGAGGACGGCGGGGATGTCGGCCTTGGTCTCGAGCGTGAAATCGTGGATCGAGCTGCGTTCCTCGTCGGTCAGCGCGGTCGGCATTTCCTCGATCACGCGGAACCCGAAATGTTCGAGCGCCGGCACCGCGTCCGACAGCGCGAGCGGGCCGCCCTGGCGATAGACCTTGAGGTGGAGCATCCCGTCGCCGCCGGCGGTGAAGCGCACCTCGCGGTCGGCATCGCCGTCGAGATTGGCGATCGACACGATGTCGCGCGCCGCCTCGTCGGCGCTAGCGCCGGTGCGATAGCGGACCGGGAAGGCCGCGGCGTGGCGCAGCGCGAGGCGGGCGGCGCGCGCCGGGCCGACCTCGTCCGCCAGCGCGGCCTCGATCGACGGCGTCCAGCCGCGGACCATCTTCTCGAGCTGCGCGTCGAGCGTCAGCGCGTCGGGCAGCACGCCCGCGCCGCGCAGGTCGATCGTGTAGCGGAGCAGCGCGACGCGCCCGTCCTCGACGCTGGTCGACCAGTTGAGCACCTGGCCGTTCGCGGCCTCGCCGAGCATCTCGCCGATCGCGACGCGGCGCGCGGTGGTCATCTCGTCGCGCGGCAGCCACACGAACGCATAGAGGTGCCGGCCGAGCGGGGAGGGGACCAGCACCAGCTTCGGGCGCGGCCGGTCGGCGAGGCTCATCGCGGTGAGCGCCAGCTCCTCCATCGACGCCGCGCTGATCGCGGTCATCAGGTCGTGCGGGAGCGTCGCGATGGCGTGGGTCAGCGCCTTGCCGGTGTGGCCGGCGGGGTCGAAGCCGAACTTCGCCTCGCTCGCCGCGAGACGCTGGCGCAGGACGGGCACGCTGCGCGGCGGGGCGTTGAGCGCGGCGGAGGTCCACAGCCCGGCGTGGATCGACAGCCCGGTGACGCGCCCGCCGGTATGGATCGGCACCACCAAGAGGTCGAGCGGGACGCGGCGGTGGACCGGCGAGATCAGGCTCGACTTGAGCAGCAGCGGCGCGGAATTGCCGGCAGTGAAATAGTCGATCGCCAGCCGCCGCGAGCGGTCGGCGAGGATCGGCACCTCATGCTCGTTGACGACGATGCCGAGCGGCGCGGCGGCGTCGACCGTGCCGTCGGCGTGCCAGCGCTCATGCCCCAGCAAGGTGAAATGCCGGTCGAGGAACCAGCGCAACAGCGCCGCGCCCTCCGGGTCGCCCCCCACGTCGTCGATCACGCCCGCATCCGCCGCCAGCGTGCCCTGCATCGCGCGCCAGTCGCGCACCGCGACACGGACGTCGGCGAGCAGCCGTTCGATCTCGTCGGTCAGCGCGCGCCGGTCACGCGCGTCGACGCGCTCCAGCTCGATATAGATCATCGATTCGGGCCGACCGTCCGCGCCTTCGATGTCGGTCAGCCGGCCCTCGGCATCGCGCGAGACGCGGATCACCGGGTGGATGACGCGATCGACCGCGATGTCGCGGTCACCGATCGCCGCCGCGACCGAATCGACGAGGAACGGCATGTCGTCGTTGACGATCGCCAGCCGCATCCGCCGCCGTGCGCCATCGCCGGGGAGCTGCTCCAGCGCCAGCACCGGGGTGCCGGGCGCGCGCACCGCGGCGGTCTGCGCGAGGAAGGCCGCCGCCTCCGCCTGCTTGTCCTCGCCGAAGCCGGCAAGCTCGCCCGGCAGCGCGCGATAGGTGAGGCGGGCCGCCAGCGCGGCAGACAGTATCTGAAGAGACTTTTCCGGCATGCGCCGAGCTATGCGCCCCTCGCGCGTCTAGCTCAAGCGTTGCCGCGCTGCACCGGTGCAGCGTCGGCGTGCATCAATGCAGGCGGCGCAGCACCTGTGCGGCGAGCCTGGCGTCGTCGCCGACGGTACCGACGACGACGATCCCGGTCGCGGTGGCGCGGCCGAGCAGCACCACCGGCGCACCTTCGTCGAGCCCGCTGTCGATCGCCAGTTCGGCGAGCGGCGTGCGCTCGGCGAGCGGCAGGGCCGGGGCGTCATCGGCCTCGGGCTGGCGCAGGGCGCGCTCGTTCGTGACGATCCCCTTGATCCCGCCCTCCGCGCGTTCCAGCGCATGGGCGAGCGCGCCCGCACCGATGCCGGTGCGTTGCGCCCAGGCGAGGATCGTGGCGGCCTCGGTCAGCCGCGTCTTGTCATGGTCCGCGCCGAACACGAGCTTGGCGATCGCGGTCAGCGGCGCGCGCGCCTGCACGCGGATCGCGGCGGCGGCGAGCAGTTCCTCCAGCCGCACCGGATCGGCCGCGGCGGCGAGCGCGACATCATGCGCGCGGCCCAGCGCGCGGTACAAAGCGGCATGGCTGCGCAGCCGCGCGGCGCGGGCGACCGCGGCGCTGTCCTGCGCAGCGGCGAGCAGCGCGTCGAGCGTCGTGGGCGCGGCCTGCGGCTCGGGGAGCGGCGCGGCGGCGCACGGCCCGTCCGCCCAGACGCCGCCGGGCAGCGGATCGTGGCGCGGCGCGCGGAACGCCGCAGCCAGCTCGGCGTCGAGCCCGGCCTGGTCGTCGACGGCGACCAGCTCCTTCCAGTTGATGACGCCGTAGATATAGTCGATCGTCTGCGCATCCGACGAGAAGGGCATCAGGATGCCGCGGTACATCGTATTGTGCCCGCGCGTGCCGGTGAATTCGGCCTCGAAGCCGATCGGCGCGCGATTGGCGATGATCTGGAGATAATGGTCGGTCAGCCGCGACAGCAACGAGCGCGACGGCACGTCGGAGATGCGTGCGATCGACTGGTCCATCGCGCATTCCTCGCGCAGCGCGCGGCCGATGAACTGGATCGCGGGATCCTCGACCCCGCCCGAGAAATCGAGCAGCACGCTGTGCGGGCCGAAATCGGCGATGCTCTCGGGCTCCAGATCGTCGATCGCCGGATAGGGGCGGCCGCGCAGCAGCGACACCCAGTGATTATAGGCGCGGACATGCATCCGGCGCTCGTCGGGGCCGACCGGCGCATGCGACTCGCCCACGCCGCCCTCGGTGGGGTCGTCGTCCTGACGGAGGTCGTCGTAGCCGTGCGCGCTGTCCATGCTCATCGTCCATTCCGGCGAGCGGCCTGATATTCGGCCGGATTCGCCGGATGCTTTTGCCGCGTGGATGGTAAAGGCCGGGTAAAGCCGCGCGACGCTTGTCAACGCCGTTTCGCGCTGCTAAGCGCCGCCTCCACGACGTTTCCCTCGCGGAAGCGCGTTGGCCGCTTTAGCTCAGCTGGTAGAGCATCGCATTCGTAATGCGGGGGTCACAGGTTCGAGTCCTGTAAGCGGCACCATAGCTCCCGAGGCGGGGAGAGCTCCTCGGAGCGACGTCTTCCGCGGCGTTCACGCTTCCATCGTACAGGCTGCTGCTACAAACGCGCTGCGATACCGCGGCTGGCAGCCCAGCGCGGTCCTCGTCGGGCCAGCCGGGCCGAGCCAACCACCGCTACCGCCGGAGCGCGGCATTCCGTCTTCCGCTTCGTTCCCGCTTTCTGGCGATTTTCTGGGTGGGTACGGCCGCGTCCGTTCTGCGCGACCGGCAGTGGATTCGCCATAGGCTCGCCCGGCGGCCGGGCCTTTGACGCTGTAGCAGCTCAAGCCTTTATGGACCTTCTCCACGGTAAGGCGCGGCGATCGGGCGGCGCACGGCGCGGAGCGTGCAGGATGAATCGATCCGCGTCGAGGTGCCGGACTGGGAAGGGATCGAAAAAAGGTCCTTGTGCAGCCCGGCACCATCGCCATGCTGGTCGGCGAGACGCCGGGCCTGCGCGTGCAGGTGACGACCTCCGCACGCTTCGTGGCGAGTTGGAGGCGGTGATCGAATCCTGCGACGGCGGCATTGTCGCCGATTGCCGGATGATCGAGGCGCGGGGGCCGCACCGCGATCGGCACCGATCGTGCTGACGCGAGCGCGCAGGCCGGCCTTGAAGGGCCTCATTGCTTTCAAGTGTTTGTCCGATTCGCGCGCCTGATCCTCGACGCGGACCGGCAGGCGTTCCGTCCGCCCCCCGATTCTCCCGACCCGATCGATCGGCGGCGTGGCGACCCGTTTTGGGTAGGATGCCGGCCGATCATGCCGCGGCGCTGTCACGAACGGGCGCCACATCCTCTATAATCATGGATGGGCCCAGGGATGACGGAAGCGGACTCGTGTTGAACAAGCCGAAACCGCAGCAGGCGGGGCAGCGCGTCGCGCGCGTTCGCTTGCGCGAGCGAGTGGCGGCAACGCGCGCGCGGATCGACGACTGGTTTCCCGACCGCGAGTTCATCATGCGCTCGCAGGGGCAGGTGCGGTTCATCCGTGTCTCCGCGCGCGCGCAGAAACGGGCCGCGACCGGTATCGCGGTGCTGGCGCTGACCTATGTCGGGTCGATCACCACGCTCGCGCTGATCCGCTGGCACGATTCCCGCGACGCGACCGCGCTGCTCAGCCGGCAGGCGCGCGTCGAGAAGGCGGAGAGCCGGGTCGCCGCCTATCGCCGCAACCTCGACGGCGTCACCTCCGACCTGCAGCGGCGGCAGGATTTCATCGAAAAGGTGACGCAGGCGCATCTCGGCGTGCTGCCCAGGGACAGCAAGAACGGCGAAACCGTCACCAACAGCAACAGCGAAGCCGCCCGGACGATCGACAAGGTCAGCGCCACCGTGCCCGAGGCGGGCAATCTCGCGCGGATGGAAGCGCGCCAGCTGGCGTTCGTCGAGAGCCTGACGCGCTATGCCGATCGCCGCGCCGCGCGCGGGCTGGCGATGATGCGCAAACTGGGCGTGAACCCGGGGATGCTCGGCGGATCGGGCGGGGGCGAGGCGGGCAATGACGCGATGGGCGGCCCGCTTTTCGCATTGTCCACCGATGCCGACGGCTCGATCGATCCGCGCTTCGCGCGGCTGGGCGCCAGCCTCTCACGGATGAGCGCGCTGGACCGGGCGATGTCCCGCATGCCGCAGGTCCTGCCCGCCAGCGCCGATTCGATCTCCAGCGGTTTCGGCTATCGCTCCGACCCGTTCACCCACCACGGCTCGTTCCACCCCGGGCTCGATTTCCGCGGCCCGCTTGGCGCGCCGATCTACGCCGCGGCGCCGGGGATCGTCACCTTCGTCGGGCAGCGCTCCGGCTATGGCAATTGCGTCGAGGTGACGCATGGCCCCGGGCTCGTCACCCGCTACGCGCATATGTCCGCCTTCCACAGCCATGTCGGTCAGCAGGTCGCCGCAGGACAGACCATCGGCGCGATCGGCTCCACCGGCCGCTCGACCGGCCCGCATCTGCATTTCGAGGTGCGGATCGACGGCCGTCCCACCAACCCCCGTCCCTTCCTGGAGGCGCGCAGTTATGTTTCATCGAAGATCGTCAGCCAATCCGCCGGCCCCGCCGCGGCCGCCGGCGCCGCCAAAGATACCGGTCCAGACAAAGGTAGCGACTGAACCCATGAGCAAGAATTCCACCTTCTCGATGATCGGCGCCGATGTCGTCATCACCGGCGACATCTCGGCCTCCGCCGACCTGCACATCGACGGCCGCGTCCGCGGCGACATCAACTGCCTCGCGCTGGTGCAGGGCGCGGCCAGCGAGATGATCGGCACGATCACCGCCCAGTCGGCGCACATGGCCGGCATGGTGCGCGGCAGCATCATCGTCGACAGCCTCGTCGTCCAGCGCAGCGCGCATATCGTCGGCGAAGTGCATTATGAGACGCTGACGATCGAACAGGGCGCCCGCGTCGAAGGCACGTTCGCCAAGGGCGGTGCCGAGGTGCCGGCCACGGCGATCCCGGTCGAACCGGTCGAGCCGGCGGCATACGACAGCACGCCGCTGTTGCTCGAAGGGGAGTAAGCGCGGCGCGCGCACGCGGTGTGTAACCGATGCCGCAACACTCGCCGGTGATCGGCGGCCATGAATCGCGGACCGCATATCGCCTGCTGCGCCTACCGGTCCGTACCGGATGGCGGGTCACGTCGCTGGCCCATCCCGCAGCGGGCGACCAGCTCCCGGCATGGCGCGTCAGCTGTTCGCGGTCGAGGCAGGCGTGTCGCGTCGCGGTGCCTCGAACGTCGCCCACTCGCCGTCGCCGCCCGGTCGCGGCGGCGGGCCGGCGATGCTGTCGGGCTCGCTGATCGCGCCGGTGCGGAGGCGGTGCAGATGAACCTTGGCGATCATGTTCGCCGAGATCGGCGCGGTGATGAACAGGAACAGCGAGATCAGCGCCTCGTGCGCGGTCCACACCCCGAACCGTGCCCGGAAATAGACCACCGACGCGACGAGCAGCGCGCCCAGCCCGAGCGTCGTCGCCTTGGTCGGCCCGTGCAGCCGCTCCATCGTCGAGGGCAGCCGCACCAGCCCCAAGCTGCCGATCAGCGCGAACCCCGCGCCCAGCAGCAGCAGCACGACGATGACGATATCGGCGATGACGCTCATTCGACGATGTCCCCGCGCAGGATGAACTTGCAATAAGCGATGGTGCTGACGAAGCCGACCATCGCCAGCAGCAACGCCGCCTCGAAATAGGTATCGTTGCCGCCGATCATCCCGATCAGCACGATCAGCGCGATGGCGTTGATGACCATCGTGTCGAGCGCGACGATCCGGTCGCCCAGCGCCGGCCCGCGCAGCAGCCGCCACAGGTTGAGCAGCACCGCGAGCGCGATCGCGCCCGCCGCGAGGTGAAGGGCAAGGTCGATCATGCGAAGATCCGGTGCAGCCGCGCTTCGTAGCGGCGCTTGATGCGCGCCACCTCCGCCGCCTCGTCCGCGACGTCGAGCGCATGGACGAGCAGGAAGCGCCCGTCCGCCGACACGTCCGCCGAGACGGTGCCGGGCGTCAGGCTGATCGTCCCGGCCAGCATCGTGATCGCCTCCGGCGTGGTCAGGTCGATCGGCACCACCAGCCAGCGGGCGCGCAGGTCGCGGCTGCGCCGGAACAGGATCAGCCACGCGACCTGGAAATTGGCGACGACGATGTCGAGCAGCACGATCGCCAGATAGCCGAGGAAGTGCCGGCCGAACCGCATCCGCGGCCGGTCGGGCCAGAACGGCTGGGTGAATTTGGGGAGGATCAGCGCGAACGCGCCGCCGAGCACGACACCGCCGATCGTGATGCTGTTCGCCATCAGCAACCACACGATCAGCAGCATCGCCGACAGTGCGGGGTGGGGCAGCACGTGCCTCATCGTGCCGCGCCCAATACGGCGGTGACATAGGTCACGGGCATCATGACCTGCGCGGCGGTGGCGCGGGTCTGTTCGGTCATCCAGCCCGCCGCGCCGGTCAACGCTGCCAGCGCGGCCAGCAACAGCGCGGGAGCGATGAACTCGGCGTGCGCGCGGGCCGGGCAGGCGATCGGATCGGCGTCGGCGGCGCTCGTCTTCCAGAACAAAGTCGAGCCGCTGCGCGAGAAGCCGATCACGCCGATCAGCGTCGTGACGAGGATCGTCGTCCACACCGCCGGCCAGCCAGGGGTCGCGTAGCTGGCGTCGAGGATAAGCAGCTTGCCGACGAACCCCGCCAGCGGCGGCAACCCGACCGCGCCGATCGCCGCGGCGAGATAGAGCAGCCCGGCGGCGTCCTGCCCGGCGAAGCGCGGGCTGGGGACGAGCGCATCGGCATATTGGCCGCGCCGCCGCATCGTCACATCGGCGACGAGGAACAATGCCGCGCCTGCCAGCACCGCCTGCACCATGTAGTAAAGCGCGGCGGCGAGCGTCGCCGCGCGCCACGACGCCACCGCCATCAACAGCGTGCCGGTCGAGGCGAGCACCGCGAACGCCGCCTGCTCACGCAGCCCGCGCGCGGCCAGCACACCGACGAACCCGACGACCGCGCCGAGGATCGCGGCGGGCAGCAGGTACGGCGCGGGCACCCACGCCGCCGCACCCGCCTGCGCGCCGAAGATCAGCGGCACGGTGCGGATCATCGCATAGACGCCGACCTTGGTCATGATCGCGAACAGCGCCGCGACCACCGGCATCGTCGCGGCATAGGTACGCGGCAGCCACAGGTGCAGCGGCACCACCGCCGCCTTGAGTGCGAAGACCGTCATCAGCAGCAGCCCCGCGACGCGCAGCAAGCCCTGATCCGCCGTGCCGAGCGCCGCGATCCTCACCGCGAGATCCGCCATGTTGAGCGTCGCGGTCAGCCCGTAGAGCAGCCCGAGCGCGATCAGGAACAGCGCCGACCCGACGATATTGACGACGACATAGGCGACCCCCGCCTTCATCCGCAGCGCGCCTTGCCCGTGCAGCATCAGGCCGTAGGAGGCGATCAGCAGCACCTCGAAGAACACGAACAGGTTGAACAGGTCGCCGGTCAGGAACGCGCCGTTCAGCCCCATCAGCTGAAAATGGAACAGCGGGTGGAAGTGCCAGCCGCGCCGATCCGCGCCGGTGACCAGCGCATGGCCCAGCACGACCGTCGCCAGCAGTGCGGCAAGCACCAGCATCATCGCGGCGAGCCGGTCGAGGACCAGCACGATCCCGAACGGCGCCGGCCATGCGCCGAGCGCATAGCTGCGGATCGCGCCGTCCTGCGCGACCCCGAACAGCGTGCAGGCCGCGACCAGCATCGCGACGCAGCCGCCCAGCGACAGCGCCGTCGCGGCACGCGCGTGTCGCCGCATCAGCATCATCGCCAGCGGCGCCGTCATTGCGGGAATCACGACCGGCGCGATCGGCAGGTGGTCGAGCAGCGTCACGCCGGCTCCTCCGCGTCGGGGTCGGCCAGCCCGTCGACCTGATCCGAACCGCTTTCCAGGAAGCTGCGCAACGACAGGATCACGGTCAGCGCGGTCATGCCAAAGGTGATGACGATCGCGGTCAGCACCAGCGCCTGCGGCAGCGGATCGGCGTGCGCGGTCACGTCCTTCGCGTAAAGCGGCGGCCGATCGACGATCAGCCGCCCGATCGCGAACAGGAACAGGTTGACCGCATAGGACAGCAGCGTCAGCCCCAGCACGACCTGAAACGTCCGCCCGCGCAACGCGAGATAGATGCCGCCCGCGACCAGCACCGCGATCGCGGAGGCGACCAGGAATTCGAGGCTCATGCCGCCGCATCCCCGTCGTTCTTGGCGGCGCGCTGCGCGACATGCGCGAGTTGCGCCAGCGCCATCATCACCGCCCCCACCACCACCGCGGCAACGCCGAGGTCGAACAGCATCGCGGTCGCCAGCTCGAAGTCGCCGATCAGCGGCAAGTGGAAGTGGCCGAAGCTGCTGGTCAGGAACGGCGCGCCGAACAGCAGCGATCCGAGCCCGGTCGCGACCGCGATCAGCACGCCGCTGGCGATCAGCTGATGCTCGCCGATCCGCCGCCGCACGTCGGTCCAGTCGAAGCCCGACGCCAGATATTGCTGCAGGATCGCGATCGAGAAGACCAGGGCCGCGATGAACCCGCCGCCCGGCTGGTTGTGCCCGCGCAGGAAGATGTAGAAGCCGACCAGCAACGCCAGCGGCAACAGCAGCCGCGTCGCCATCACGAACATCATCGGGTGGCGCTCGGGCGAGAAACGGTCGCGCGAGCGCCACTGGCGCAAGCGCCGCCCCGCCACGCCGTGCGCGGCGGGCTCGAGCAGGGCATAGATCGCGAGGCCGGCGATGCCGAGCACCGTGATCTCGCCGAACGTGTCGAAGGCGCGGAAGTCGACCAACGTGACGTTGACGACATTGGTGCCGCCCCCGCCCGCATAGCTGTTGTCCCAGTGGAAGCGCGAGACGCCCGCGCGCTCCGGGCGGGTCATGATCGTCCAGGCGAGCCAGCCGGTGCCGAGCCCGCCCGCCGCCGCGATCAGGCCGTCGCGCGCCCGCCGCGTCACCCCCGACAGTCGCGGCGGGTTGCCGGGCAGCAGGTGCAGCGCCAGCAGCATGAGCAGGATCGTCACCACCTCGACCGCGATCTGCGTCAGCGCGAGGTCGGGGGCGGAGAGGTGAACGAACGCCAGCGCCATCACGACGCCGATCACGCTGAGGAAGATCAGCGCGAGATAGCGCCGCCGGTCGATCGCCAGCACTGCGCCGGTCGCCGCCACCAGCGCCACCCAGGCGACGATCGCCACCGGCGAGGCGGGGGTGGTCGCGCGCGCGCCCGGCGTGATCCCGAAGCGCAACGCCGCCTCGCTGCCGAGCGCGATCGCGACGAGGAACAGCACCGTCAGATAGCGTTGCAGCGACGCGGCATGGAGGCGTCCCGACAGCTGCCGCAGCGCGCCGACCGCCGCGGTCATGCCACGGTCGAACAGCCGCTTGGCGTCGGGCGCGGGGAGCCGGGCGACGGCCGCGGCGACGGCGGCGTGTCGCCACAGCAGCAGCACGGCGACCGCCACCGCGCCGAGGCTCATCAACAGCGCCGGGTTGACGCCGTGCCACAGCGCCAGATGCAGCGCGGGGCGCGTCGCGCCGGTCACCGCCGCGCTGGCCGCCGCGACCAGCGGCCCGGCGAGCGTCATCGGCGCCAGCCCGAGCGCGAGCGCCAGCCCGACCAGCACCGCCGGCGGCGCGAGCAGGAGCGCGCCCGGATCGTGCGGCGCGGCCATTGCGGCGGTCCGGCGCGCGCCGAAATGCAGCGCCACCGCGTAGCGCAGCGAATAGGCCGCCGACAGCAGCGCGGCCAGCGTCGCCAGCACTGGCACCAGCAGCGCCTGCCCCGCCCAGGCGGTGTGCGCGCTCTGCTCCAGCATCATCTCCTTGGAGATGAACCCGCCGAGCGGCGGCAGCCCGGCCATCGCCGCCGCCGCCAGCACGCCGAGCGTCGCGGTCAACGGCATGAGCGCGGCGAGCCCGCCCAGCCGCCGGATGTCGCGCGTCCCGGTCTCGTGATCGACGATCCCGGCGTGCATGAACAAGGCGGCCTTGAACGCGGCATGGTTGAGGATGTGGAACACCGCCGCTGTCACCGCCGCGGCGGTGCCAAAGCCGAGCAGCATCACCATCAACCCCAATTGGCTGATCGTCGAATAGGCGAGGATCGCCTTGAGATCGTGGCGGAACAAGGCGACGCCGGCCCCGAAAATCATCGTCACCAGCCCGACCGCGGTGACGATGACGAACCACCATTCGGTCCCCGCCAGCACCGGCCACAGCCGCGCGAGCAGGAAGACGCCCGCCTTCACCATCGTCGCGGAGTGCAGATAGGCGCTGACCGGGGTCGGCGCGGCCATCGCGTGCGGCAGCCAGAAGTGGAACGGAAATTGCGCCGATTTGGTGAAGGCACCCGCGAGGATCAGCAACAGGATCGCCGGGAAGAGCGGCGACGCCTGCACCTGCGCGGCGCGCGACAGGATCGTCGCCAGCTCGTAGCTGCCCGCCGCCTTGCCGAGCAGCACCATCCCGGCGATCAGCGCGAGCCCGCCGCCGCCGGTGATGGTCAGCGCCATCCGCGCGCCCTGCCGCGCCTCGGCACGGTCGCGCCAGAAGCCGATCAGCAGAAACGACGGGAGGCTGGTCAGCTCCCAGAAGACGAGCATCAGCAGCACGTTGCCCGACAGCGCGATCCCGACCATCGCGCCCTGGAACAGCAACAGGAACGACAGGAAGCGCGCGGTCGGCTCCTCCTTCTTGAGATAGCCCTGCGCGTAGAGGACGACGAGAAATCCGATCCCGAGGATCAACGCCGCGAACAGCAGCGCCAGCGGGTCGAGCCACAGACTGAGATCCAGCCCCAGCGCCGGGAGCCACGCGATCCGCACTGCCGGTGTCCGGCCGGCGAGCACCGCGCCCGCCTGCGTCAGCAACACCGCCACTCCGCCGGCACTCGCTCCCCCGGCGATCAGCATATGGACGCCGCGCGTCGCATGCCGCGCCAGTGCCAGCAGGATCGCCGCGACGAACGGCAGTGATATCAGGGTCAGCAACGCCACCCGCTTCTCCCCCGTCTACGCGCCGCGCCGCGGCGCATGGCCGGCGCGGACCGGCCCCGCTGCGCTCGAACTCACGACGACGCGGCGTGGTTCAGGCGCGATCGCGGTCGGGGTGGGAATGATGTGGACGGCGTGGGTCGGATGTGGTCGCACGGGCAGGCCGATGCTCCAGGCACAGGGGTTCGGCGTTGGCGGCCCGACCAACGTGAGAACCTGCCCGCAGCAGCATGTTGCGGACACCCGGCGGCGCTATGACACAAGGCCGGGCGCGTTCACAACCCCGCGACGTCGGGACCTTCGACCTTCGGCGCGGCCAGCCGCCAGCGTTCGAGCTGGGTCAGCACGTCATTGGTGATCTGCGCGACCGTGAAGCCGGTCAGATCGCGGAAGCCGGGTTCGCCGTTGGTCTGCGCGGCGAGCATCCACGCCATGCTCCGGCGTCCTTCGGGAGCCTCGAGCGCCGTGTACGCGGCGAGCGGGCGCGAACGCGGCGACAGGCGATAGCTGAACGGCCGGCCGTCCGCGGCGGTGATGGTCAGTTCGACCGAACCTTCGCCGCTCTCCAGCCGACTCGCGGTCCAGCCCTCCTTCTCCATCGCATCCTGCACCGCCTGCAATGCCGCTTCGCCGGTGCCGGCGATCTGCGCGACGATGTCGGTGCGCCGCGCGGGGACCAGCAGGCGCTTGATCCGCTCCCCGACCGAGGCCGCGTCGCCCGGCAGCGTCACTCCCGCCAGATCGGCATTGGTCTGCCGGATCAGCCCGACCGCCAGCAGCAGCATGATGAAGCAGAACGGCAGCGCGGCTAGCAACGTCGCCGATTGCAGCGCGCCGAGCCCGCCGGCCACCAGCAGCAGCGTCGCCGTCACGCCGAGCAGCACGCACCAATAGATGCGCTGCCACCGCGGCGTCTCCTCGGTTCCGCCCGACGCCAGCGTGTCGATCACCAGCGCGCCCGAATCCGCCGAGGTCACGAAGAAGATCGCGACCAGTGCGATCGCCAGCGTCGCGGTGACACTGGCGGCAGGCAGATATTCGAGGAACTTGAACAGCGCGGTCGACAGGTTCGCCTGCACCGCAGCGGCGATCCCGCCATTCGCCACGCCGAGATCGAGCGAGATCGCGGTGTTCCCGAACACGGTCATCCACAGGAAAGTGAACGCGGTCGGCACGAACAGCACGCCGGTCACGAACTCGCGGATCGTCCGCCCGCGCGAGATGCGCGCGATGAACATCCCCACGAACGGCGACCAGGCGATCCACCACGCCCAGTAGAACAGCGTCCAGTCCGCCATCCACGCGCGCGGTTCATAGGCGTAGAGCGTGAAGGTCCGCTTCACGAAATGATCGAGATAGAGGCCGAAATTCTGCACCAGCGCGCGCAGCAGGAACAGCGTCGGGCCGACCGCCATCACGAACAGCATCAGCAGCACGGCGAGCACGAGGTTCAGCTCCGACAGCCGGCGGATGCCGCGGTCCGCACCGCTCAGCACCGACAGCGTCGCCGCGCCCATCACCAGCACGATCACCACGATCTTGGTCGTGATCGTGTCCGGAACGCCATATTCATAGGCCAGCCCCGCGGTCATCTGCGACACGCCGAAGCCGAGTGAGGTCGAGACGCCGAACACGGTGCCGCACACCGCGAAGATGTCGATCGCGTCGCCGAGCGGCCCGTCGATCCGTTTGCCGAGGATCGGCGACAGCCCCGAGCGTAGCGTCAGCGGCATGTCCTTGCGATAGGTGAAATAGGCAAGGCTCAGCCCGACCAGCGCATAGATCGCCCAGGCATGGACGCCATAATGGTGGAAGGTGATCGCCATCGCCTCGCGCGCGGCGAGGATCGTGCCACTCGGCGCTTCGGGGGGCGAGATGTAGTGCTGGATCGGCTCGGCGACCGCGAAATACATCAGCCCGATCCCCATGCCGGCCGCGAACAGCATCGCCAGCCACGACAGATAGGGAAAGTCGGGCTCGGAATCGTCCGGGCCGAGCTTCAGCTTGCCCGCCGGTCCGAAGCCGAGCACCAGCACCACGACCAGAAACACCGCGACCGCGGAGATATAGAACCAGCCGAACGTGTCGATCGCCCAGCTCTGCGCGGCCTTGAACGCCGCATCGGCGGTGCCCGGCATCGCGAGCGTCGTCACCAGCAGCAAGGCGATGACCCCGGACGCGCCCCAGAACACGCGGGGATTGATTTCACTCTTTACCATATCAGGATCTTAGCATCGGTTAAGCAAGATGGCGACTGGCGCACGCCGGCCAACGCGCCCGGGAGCGGGGAAACGGGGCGCGGTCGCGGGTCACGATGGATTTTCCAAGGCCGGCCAACGGCTTTCTTCGCACCGTTCCGGTTGCCGCAATGGTCAAGCGCACAAGGACGCGTTAGGACCGGAAGCTGCCGTACTTTATAGGAGCGGGGGAACGGGTGAAGACAGGGCGCAATGCCACCAGCCGATCGGGCGATCCCGCTGCGACGGAGATCGATCGCTACCGGTTGATCGTCTTTCCGAACCGGGTTCGCGAACACCGCAAGCACCACGGCTATCCGACCTTGCTCGCCCTCGCGGCAGAGCTGCCGGCGATGGCCTATATCCGGCTGTCGAAGATCGAGCGCGGCGAGGTCGTCGCCAAACCCGACGAACTGCGCCAGATCGCGGCGGTGCTGCACGTCGACCCCGCGGCGCTGCTGCTCGACGTCGACGCGCCCGATTTCGACATCGCCGCCTGGGCCACCGACCTGCAAGGCATGACCCCCGCTGAGGTGGAGGAGGATCGCTTCGCGGTGCTGCTCGCGGCCGCGATCCGCGCGCGACGCGACGCCGATCGTAGCCTGTCGATCGCGCAGATCGAACGATCATACGGGCTGGCGCCGGTGATCCTGTCGCGGTTCGAGAATGGCTACAAGCCGCTGGCGCGCTGGAATGCGCAGGCGGTCAGGGCGGTCTGCGCCCTGCTCGGCGCGGCGGACGTGGCGGACTTGCGCGCAAAGGTGCAGCGCGCGCACCAGGAACATCTGCTCGATCCCTATATCCCGATGATCGCGGGCGTGGCGGCGCGCCAGGACAAGACGCGCGCCCGGATCGCCGCCCTGCGGCGCGATCTGGACTCCGCGCCGGCACCCGCAACCGCGACCCGCCCGCGGCGCGTGATCGCACCGCCCGCGGCCCACGAGCCCGATCCGGCCGTGCTGGCCGCGATCCACGCCGCGGACGTCGCGACCGTCCGGATGGCACCGGTCTTTGGCGCGCCCTTGCCCGACGGGCTGATCGAGCGGGTGCCGCTCGGCCGGTCGGTGGAGGTGCCGCGACAGGGCGGGGCGAACAGTTACGGGCTGCGCGTCTGCCGTGCGACGCTGGGCGCGGCGCTGCCCGCGCAGGCGATCGCGATCGTCGACCCCGATCGCTTTCCCTCGGCGGGCGGGCTGGCGGTGCTGCGCGAGCCGGAGGGGCTGCGGCTCGTCATCGTGACGTTCGACCGGCAGGGACGGATGATCGGCTACAGCCTGCATCCCGAACGCGAGATCCTGCTCGACGAGCGCGATCCGGCGGAGGTGGCGATGGTCATCGCCGCGCTGTTCGACGGCGCCGGCCACGATCAATAGCGCGAGTTGATCGCGATCGGCATCGTCGGATCATAGACGGACAACGTGCCCGCCGCGCCATAGGTCGAGGAAGACCGTCCGGCCTGCCGCTTGGCTTCCGCGGCGATCGCGCCGATCAGTTCGACCGACAGGTCGATCTGCCGCTTGAGAGCCGCGCGATTGTCGGCCGCGGTGGTCTCGAATGTGCGCAGCATGTCAGTCAGATGCGCGCGATCCTGCTCGGTCAGCGTCGCCGACCAATTCTGTTCGTCGCGCGCGATCACCGCCGTGACATGTTCGAGCTGTCCGATCAGCCGGATCTTGGTCGCCGCGAGTTCGGGCAGCGTCGCGTCGAAGGTGCAGGAGCGGATATATTGCGTCTCCTCCTCCATGAGCAGCAGCAGCGAGGTCAGCAGATCGCTCAGCCGGTCGAACATCAGCGCCGGCCTTCCTGCATCCGCAGCATCTGCGCCATCACCGACGGCGCGATGCCGAGACCGCCGCGGCGCGCCATCGCCTCGCCCATGTGGTCGGCCAGCACGCTGCGGAACATCTCCTCGCCATGGCCACCGCCGAACGGGCCGTCGGTCGGCGCGCTGTCCATCATGATGCGCGTCATCTCGCCGATGAACACCGCCTCGAACGACCGCGCCGTCACGGCGGGATCGTCGCTCCGCCTCGGCAGGCGCGGCGGCGGCGTGGCGCCGGCGACGATCGGAGCGTTCACGTCCATTATTGCACCTCGATTTCGGCTTGCAAGGCTCCGGCGGTACGCAGCGCCTGGAGCACGGTGATGAGATCGCGCGGAGTGACGCCGAACGCGTTCAGCCCCGCCACCAGCGACACCAGCGACGTGCCGCCGTGCAGGATGCCGAGCGCATGGCCACCGCCGTCGTCGACGTTGATCCGGGTGCGCGGCAGCACCTGCGTGGTGCCGTCGGAGAACGGCTCCGGCTGCGAGGCGATGGGGGCTTCGGAGACGCTGATCGTCAGGCCGCCCTGCGCGATCGCAACCGGGCTGATCCGCACATCGGCGCCCATCACCACGGTGCCCGACGCCTCGTTGATGACGATCCGCGCCGGCAGGTCGACCTCGACCGGCAGTTCCTCGATCCGCGCGAACAGCTCGACAACCGCGCCCGGTGCGTCGCCCGGCGGCGTCAGTTCGACGGTGCCCGGATCAAGCACCTGCGCCGCGCCGCCGACGCGATTGTTGATGACCGCCGCGATGCGGAAGGCGGTGGTGAAATCGGGGTTCTTGAGTGCGAGTTTAAGCCTGGTGGAGGAGAGCAGCGGGAAGGGCACCTCGCGCTCGACGATCGCCCCGCCGGCGATCCGCGCCGAGGTGGTGACGCCGCGGCTGACCGAGGCGGCCTGACCCTGCGCGCGGAAGCCGGACACCGACACCGGCCCCTGCGCGACCGCATAGATCTCGCCGTCCAGCCCGCGCAGCGACGTGACGAGCAAGGTGCCGCCTTGCAGGCTGGTGGCATCGCCGATCGCGCCGATCTGCACGTCGATCGTGCTGCCGCTGCGCGCGAACGGCGGCAGCGTGGCGACGACCGACACGGCGGCGACGTTCTGCGTCCGCATATTGTCGCCGCGGATGTTCACGCCCATCCGCTCCAGCATCGACTGCACCGTCTCGGCGGTGAAGGGCGCGTTCTGCGTGCGGTCGCCGGTGCCCTGCAGACCGACGACCAGGCCATAGCCGATGAGCTGGTTGGGGCGGACATTCTCGACGTCGACGATGTCCTTGATCCGCGACACCGGCCCGGCGGCGGCGGAACCGCCGCCCAGCAACGCCGCGGCGAGCATGGCCAGAGCAGTCAGGAGGGGGCGCGGAAAGGCTGGCATCTTAGACCTTATAGGAAGATGGGCGGGCAGGCGTCGGGGGGGCGGTCAATTCAACTGGCGCGACAGGCGCATGACGTAGCTGATGATCTCCGCCACCGCGGCGTAATGCTCGACGGGGATCGGGCGTTCGACCTCGGCGGAGGCGTGGAGCGCCCGCGCGAGCGGCGGGCTTTCGACGATCGGGACGCCGGCATCGGTGGCGATCGCGCGGATGCGCAGCGCGACCGCGTTCATGCCCTTGGCCACCACGATCGGCGCGGCCATGACGCCATGTTCATATTTCAGCGCGACCGCATAATGGGTCGGGTTGGTCACGATCACGCTGGCGGTCGGCACCGCCGCCATCATCCGCTTGCGTCCGCGCGCCATGCGGATGCTGCGGATGCGCGCCTTGATATGCGGATCGCCCTCGCTCTGCCGGTGCTCGTCCTGCACCTCCTGGCGCGTCATGCGCAGGCTGCGGATGAAGGCGCGATGTTGATAGGCGAAGTCGGCGCCGGCGAGCAGCGCGACGAGCAGCGCGATCGCGCGCACGAGCTGGTAGATCAGCGTGCTGGCGCTGTGCGCGATGTCGATCGGCGACGCCCCCGCCAGCGCGTCGAGCGCGACCAGATGCGGGCGGAGCACCAGCACGGCGATGACCACGACCACGATCAGCTTGGCGAGCGTCTTGGCGAATTCGACCAGCGCCTTCTTGCCGAACAGCCGCGCCGCGCCGGCGGCCGGCGACAGGCTCGACCATTTGAGCGCGAGCCGGCTGGAGTTGAGCGTCGGGCGTCCTTGCAGGAACAGCGGCAACAGCGCGAGCCCGAACAGGGTCACGGCGAGCGGCGCGATGGCGATCGCGACATGTTCGGCGACACCGACGATCAGGTCGCGGGTCGCGTCCGGGGTGCGGGCGTAATCGTCGGCCTGGCCCCAAAGCTTCACGAACATGGTGCCGAGCCGCGCCAGCGTCCAGCTGCCCATCCCGCCCGCGACGAGGATGACGCCGACGAATGCCGTGGCATGGCGCATCTCGGGGACGGACGCGACCTGCCCCTTGCCGCGCGCATCGGCCAGTTTCTTGGCGGTCGGCTGTTCGGTCTTCTGGTCCTGGTCGGCGTCGGCCATCTCAGATCAGCCCGTCGTGGAGGAAGGCGATCATCGCCCGGCAGAAGCCGGTCAGCACGACGCCCAGCGTGACCGCGAACAGCGCAAGGCCGAGCAGCATGTTGAGCGGCTGCGCGACGAAGAAGACCTGCAGGCTGGGCGCCAGCCGCGCGGCGAGCCCGAGCGCGGTGTTGAACACCGTCGCATAGACGAGCAGCGGTGCGGCCATGCTGAGCGCCAGCTCGGTCGCGCGCGCGCTGGCGAGGATCGCCGCCCCCGCGAGGTGTTGCGACGACGGCAGCGTTCCGACGGGAAACTGGTCGTAGGAGTGCAGGATCGCGCGGATCCACAAATGGTGCACCCCCATCGCCATGCAGCCGACCAGCGCGGCGACCGACAGAAAGTGTGCGAGCAGCGGCGTCTGGCCGCCGAGCAAGGCGTCGGGGACCAGCACCGAGGACAGGCCGATCTGCATGCTGGCGATCGAGCCGGCGGTGGCGGCGGCGCTGAAGACGATGCGCACGAGCATGCCGATCCCCGCGCCGATCACGATCTCGGCGACGAGCGTGGCGATCAGCGCGCCGTCGGTGCCCGGGGCGGTGACGCGCCCGTCGAGCAGCCCCGCGAGGCCGAGCGTCAGCCCGATCGCCATCATCAGCCTGATCTGCACGGGCAGACCGTCTTCGGTGAACAACGGCAACGCCATCACGATCGCACCGATCCGCGCGAACAGGATCAGCAACACCGTGATCTGAAGGGGCAATGCCGTCATCGCAGCGTCATGCGCCGGTGACGATCGCGTCGGCGATCCGCGCCATGAACCCCGCCATCGCCTGGCCGATGAACGGCAGGCTGCCGAGGATCACCGTGCCAATGACCAGCAACTTGGGGACGAAGGTGATCGTCGGCTCCTGCAATTGCGTCAGTGCCTGGAACAGGCTGATCGCCACGCCCACCACCAGCGACGCGAGGAGCATCGGCCCGGCGATGGTGAGCACCAGCATCATCGCGGCGCGGCCCATTTCGGCGGCGTGAAAGGCGTCCATCGTCGCGCTCAGATCTGCATGTGCATGATTTCGGTGTAGGCGCCGACCATCCGGTCGCGCACCGCCACGATCGTGTTGAGCGCGGTCTCGGCCGCGCCGACCGCGGTGACGACATCGATGAGGTCGCCCTTGCCCGCGACCTGCTTGGCGCTTTCGGTCTCGGCGGTGTGCAAGGTCGCGGCGGTCTCGCCGATCATCGACTGGATCATCGCTCCGAAGCTGCCCGATTCCGCTACCCCCGCGGCCGGCGTCACCGCGGCGGCCGCGACCTCGGTTTCGGCGGCAGCGGCCCGATCGAGACCGGGCAGGGCGGTAAGGGCGCGGCTATAGGCGGCCGCGGCGTCAAGGGCGCCGATCGACATGGCGTGGATCTCCGTCTTACTTGATGAGGTCGAGCGTGCGGGCCGTCATGCTGCGGGCGGCCTCGATGGCGTTCAGATTGGCCTGATAGGAGCGCTGCGCCGCGCGCATGTCGGCCATTTCGATCAGGCCGTTGACGTTGGGCGTCTGGACATAGCCGGCCTTGTCGGCGGCGGGGTTGCCAGGCTGGTAGATCTTGCCGAACGGCGACTTGTCCGCGGTGATGCCGACGACCTGTACCGCGGTCGCGCCGTTCGCATGGTCGAGGTGCGCCCGAAAGGTCGCCACGCGGCGACGATACGGATCGCCGCCCGCGGTCTGCGCGACGGAATCGGCATTGGCGAGATTCTCGGCGATCACCCGCATCCGCAGCGCCTGCGCGTGCAGCCCCGTCGCGGAGACATCGATCGACGTACGCAGGTCCATGTCATGCTCCAAAAGCGAAATTGCCACTCCGTTTACCGTTATAGGAAGGAATTGTGCGGTGCCGCCGGGCCGGTGACATTCCCGTCCTATAAATTCGGGGAAGGAGAGCCGCATGTCCGTGCTCGAAGGCATACCCGTTGAATTGTCCGTAGTTCTGGGATCGGCCCAGATCCCCATCCACCAGGTGCTCAAGATGAGCCGCGGCGCGGTGATCCCGCTCGACTGCGATCAGGATGCGCCGACGCTGGTCTATGTCGACGACGAACTGGTCGCGCGCGGCCGGGTGATCGTCGAGGACGAGCGCATGTCGCTCGAGATCATCGAAATCCTGCCCAAGAGCGCCTGACCCATGGAATTGCTGTCGGCGCTGCGCGCCATCGGCGCGCTCAGCCTCGTACTGGGGCTGCTGGGCGGTGCGCTCTGGGCGGTGCGCCGCTTCGACCTGCGTCTGCCGGGCTCGATCCTCTCGGCCCGCCCGGGCGAGCGGCGCTTGGCCGTGACCGAGCGGGTGGCGCTCGACGGCCGGCGGTCGGTCGCGCTGATCCGCTGTGACTCGGTCGAGCATCTGGTGCTGATCGCGCCCGAGGGCGTGGTGACGCTCGGCGCCCCGCGTGCCCGCGTCGCGCACGTAGAAGGATATGATGATTATGCGTAAATTCCTGCTTCTCGCCGGCGGGGTCGCGGTGCTGGCCGCGGTGCCGCTCCCGGCGCTCGCGCAGACCATCGGGCAGGCTGCCGATCAGGCGCAGGGCGCGGCGGCAGGACTGGCGCAGGGGTCGATCTCCGGCCGGGCGATGCAGATCCTGCTGACGCTGACGGTGCTCAGCCTCGCGCCCGGCATCCTGATGACGGTGACGTCGTTCACGCGCATCGTCGTCGCGCTGTCGCTGCTGCGCTCGGGGCTCGGCGCGCCGGGGGTGCCGCCCAATCCGGTGCTGATCAGCCTCGCGCTGTTCCTGTCGTTCTTCGTGATGACGCCGACCTTCGAGACGGCGTGGCGCGAGGGCGTCGATCCCTACAACCAGGGGCGCATCACCGAGGCGCAGGCGCTCGACCGGACATCGCAGCCATTCAAGACCTTCATGCTCAGCCACGTCCGCCGCGACGACCTGCACATGTTCGTGGAACTGTCGCGCAAGCCCGCCGCGCGATCCGCCGATCTGCCGATCACGACCGTGATGCCCGCCTTCATGATCTCGGAGCTGCGGCGCGCGTTCGAGATCGGCTTCCTGCTGCTGCTGCCGTTCCTCGTCATCGATCTGGCGGTGGCGGCGGTGTTGATGGCGATGGGCATGATGATGCTGCCGCCGACGACGATCTCGCTGCCGCTCAAGATCATCTTCTTCGTGCTGGTCGACGGCTGGTCGCTGGTCGCCGGGTCGCTGGTGCGGAGTTTCGGCCACGCGTGACGGCAACCGCCCGGGCACCGCCCGGCGCGATCGCGCGCCGGCCGGTGCCGGTCATTGCGGCGCGATCTGGGTGACGACCACCCGGCGGACGGCGGCGCGGCCGAACGTCGCGGCCGCCGCCGTTTCGATCAAGTGGTGGATTTCGCGGAAGCGCGGCAGCCGACCATCGGGCCCGCGTGAGAGCGGTGCGCGAAAGGCCTGCATGTTCACCGCGTTCAGCAGCAGCGGCAGCTGCGCGCCGACGTGCGCGGCCTCCGCGTCGCTGACCTCTAGCTCTGCGCTGACGTTGATATAGGTGCTCAACCGGCCATCGGGCATGACGAGCGGGATCGTGATCGCACCGACCGGAATGAAGCTCGTCTGCGCCTGCGCCGCCTCGGATTGGTATTTCTGGACGATCTGCGCGGTGAACGCCCCGGCCGCGCCGAGCATCAACCCGACGGGAAGGATCAGGAATTTCAGCATTGCGACACCGTGCCTGTCAAAAACGGAAACTGGCGTCGCGCGGCAGCGCGGGGGGCTCTGCCAGGGCGACGATGGTGATCCGACGGTTTTCGGGGCGCTCGGGCTGCGAGGGGTAGATCGGCTCGGTGCCCGCCTTTGCGATCACTTCCGAGAAGCGATAGGGCGGCATCCCCGCCGCGATCATCGCGGCGCGGGCGGCCAGCGCCCGCTCCCCGGAAAGCCGCCAGTTGGTGTCGCTGTTGCCGCCGACCGCATCGGTATGACCCTCGATCGCGAGTTGCGCGTTCGAGCGGATCAGCTGACGCGCGACGCTGGTCAGCAGATGGCGGCCGTAATCGTTCAGCTCGGCGGTCGGCCCCCTGAACATCGGATGTTCGGCGGTATCGACCAGATTGACGCGCAGCCCGTTCTGGTCGGGACGGACCTGGACGTTGCGGTGCATGTCGGCCTGCGCCTGCAACGCGACGAGCATCTCGTCGGCGAAGACGCGCAGCGCCGCATCGGGAATGTTGGCGCTGCCGCCGGCCACCGGCTGCGCGGCGGTCGCGCCGACCTCCTCGGCCTGGCCGAGCCTGCGGCCCGCCAGCGCGGTGCCCGAACCCATCGGATTGTTCGACGTGGTGATCGGCGTGAAATAATCGGCAAGGCCTTTCAGCTTGCTCTTGTTCACGTTCGAGATCAGCCACAGCAGCAGGAAGAACGCCATCATGGCCGTCACGAAGTCGGCATAGGCCACCTTCCAGGCGCCGCCGTGATGGGCCTGGTGGCGCTTGGCACGGCCGCGGCGCGGGCGGATGATGGTTTCGGCGGCGGAATCGGTCATGAGGGCAGGTTCCCGCATCGTGAGAGCCGCGGCGGCAGCGACGCGTCGCGGCGGGCAAGGTCAGGTCAATTCCCCGAAGACGCGCTCGATCTTCTCTTTAAGCGCCGCCGGGGCGAACGGTTTCACCACATAATTGTTGACGCCGAGCGTGGCGGCTTCCTGCACCACCGTGCGGTCGGCGGCGCCGGTCAGCATGATGAAGGCGGTCTTGCCGATCACCGGGTCGGCGCGCACCGCCCGCAGGAACTCCAGCCCGTCCATCCCGGGCATGTTGTAATCCGACAGGATCAGGTGGACGCGATCGGTACGGACCGCCTCCAGCGCCTCGGCGGCCTCGGCCTTGTCGCGAATGTCGCGAAAACCAAGATCCTGCAGCGCATGGCGGATCATCGCCCGCATGCTGCCCTGGTCATCGACTACCATCACTTTGATTGCGGAAGCCGCCGGCATGTATTGATCTCCGAAGGTCGGTGTAGGCGGGTCAGGCGGTCTGTGCCTGGGGCGGGGAGGCGGCCAGCGCCTCGCGCGTCTGGTCGAGCGCCTGCTCCAGTTCGCTGAAGCTGGGTGCATAGGCCGATGGCGTGACGCGTCGCGCCAGCTCGACCGCCACCTGGATCGGCATGTGCTGCGCATAGGCGACGACGGCGGTCTTCACGAGCGTATAGGGCTTGTGATCGGCCTCAACCGTCTGTTGCAGCAGCGAGGCGATCGGCCCGACCAGCCCGTAGGCGAGCAGCACGCCGAGGAACGTTCCGACCAGCGCACCGCCGATCATCGCGCCGAGCACCTGCACCGGCTGGTCGATCGAACCCATGGTGTTGATGACGCCCAGCACCGCCGCGACGATGCCCAGCGCGGGCAAACCGTCGGCCATGACCTGGATCGCGTGTTGCGGCCCCATCATCTCGTGATGGTGGCGCTCCATGTCGTTCTCCATCGCCTCGGCAAGCTGATACGGGTCCTCGAGATTGACCGTCATCATGCGCAGATAGTCGCAGATGAAGTGGATCAGCTCCTTGTCCTCCAGCAGGCGGGGATAAGGGGCGAACAGGCTGCTCTGCTCGGGCGCGTCGATATGCTGTTCGATCGCCATCCCGCCGCCGCTGCGGAAGGTGGTCAGCAACGCGAACAGCAGCGCCAGCAGATCGCGATAGTCGCTCTCGCGCCAGCGCGATCCCTTGAACGCGTGAAGGACGCCGGCCAGCGCCTTCTTCACCGTTGCCATCGAATTGCCGAGGATGAAGGAGCCGATCGCGGCACCGACGATCGTCAGCATCTCGTGCGGCATCGCCTCGAGAACCACGGCGATATTCCCGCCCGTCATCAGAAAACCGCCGAAAACGCAGAGCAGGGTGACGACGACACCGATGCCGTTGAGCATGAAGAACTCCCAGACGAACGGCCGAGCGGCCTCCTCGATTATAGGAGTGGGCGGCGGGTCGTCGCCGTTGTCCGGAAAAATATAGTCCGGTCCGGGACGGTCTGCGGTCGATCCTTATAAAATGGGATCAGCCTGCTGCACCGGAGGAAACATGTTGCTCGACGCCTACCGCAAGACGCAATCGCGCACCGCATCGCCCCGCGCGACCGAACATCGGTTGCTCAGCGAGATCACGAGCGAGATGATCGAGGCGCGCACCATGGGGCTGTCGGGTGCGGCGTTGATGCCGCCGTTGCATCGCAATCGTCAGGTGTGGTCGGTGCTGTCCGCGCTGTGCGGCGCGCCGGAGAACCAACTGCCTGCGACGCTGCGCGCCTCGATCATGTCGCTCGCTTTGTGGGTCGGCCGCTATACGAGCCAGGTCGTCAACGGCAGCGAGTCCCTCGACGCGCTGATCGAGGTGAACACCACCGTGATGGAAGGACTGGCGGTCGAACACCCCGCCTGAGCGGCGCCGGTGCGCATGGCGGGGTTGCGGGCGCGACGGTCCCGCCGGGTCGATCGGCCGGACCGCCGTCGCACGGCGTCAGTGATAGGTGGGCGGTGTCTTCGGGGCAGGCGGGACGACCGGATACGGACCGCCACGGTCGTCGCGATCGTCCTTGTGGCGAAACGGCCCGAACGGATCGGGGCGGGCCGGACGCGTCGCGGGGAGCGGCGGGGCGTCGGCGAATCGGGCCGCCCGCGCCACAAGAGCCGCGCAAGGGGGACGTGGCATCGCGCACCTCACTTCGAGCTGAACGCGATCGTCTCGCTGATCTTGCGAAAGGCGCGTTTCGAGATCTGGCGGGCGCGTTCCTTGGAGATGCCGGCGGCCTCGGCGGCGGCGTCGGGATCGGGATCGAGCATCCGCTGCTCGATGACCTTGCGGTCGCGGCGAAGCCGTTCGTGCAGCAGAAGGATTTCGGCATCCAGCTCGGCATTGCGCGCCGGGAACCTGCCTTCCGCGTCGGGGACCCGCCGCTTCGGCCGCGGGCGACGGCGCAGCTGATCCTCGCCGACCAGCCGCAGTTGCTCCATATATTGATCGACCAACGTGTAGAAGGTTCGGCGCGCGAGATAGTCGGACACGCCGGCCTCGACGTCCGCCTCGGCATCCTCGTCCTGGATCAGCGACTCCAGCGTCGCTTCCTCGCCGTCCGGCCCGGTCGTCGCCGCATGGAGCGAGACGGTGCAGGCCTGCACCTTCTGCGCGGATGGGCGCTGATCGGTCATCAGGCGAAAGCGCAGGCTTTGCAGCTCCCCGCGAATTTGCCAGTTGATGAAGGTCGTGAACTGCGCCTTGGTCGGATCATAGGCGATGATTGCGCGGTGGACGGCGATCGCGCACACCTGTTCGGCGTCTTCCCAATGCCCGGCAAGTCCATATTGGTTGATGAAGTGGCGGATGCGCGGCGCCACGATCTTTATGACCCGCGCGAAGGCGCGATCCTCTTCCAGTCGGCGCCGCCGGTCGGACCCGTGGCTTTGGTCCGATCGGGTGGCGATGACGGCGGCGACAGCCGATTCAAGCGCGATGGTAGTCTTGGACATTACACCCCCGGTCGTTCTGACGAGAGGCGGCCCCCGCCCCCTCACACCGCAACGCTAGGACGAAGGTGTTAACCAGACGTTAATTCCATAATTTATCTAATCTTGATTTCCTATAACTTTCAAGCGGCTGGTTGATCGATCTTACTGGGCGATTATTTCCACCGCCCGGACCGCACGCGCGACATAGGCCGTCAGCCACTGCCGGTGCGCCAGAATCGAGTCGCCGGCGGTGGCGATCTTCCGCGCGGCGGCGGCGACTCCGACCTGCGCCTGCAAGAGCCGTCGCGCCCGTTCCGGCGCGATCTGCCCGCTCAGGAAATGGATGGCGTCGGCCGCGCCCAGATGATGGCCGAGATAGGCGATCTGCGTCACGTCGCGGAGGCCGTGGCCCACCGCGATGCCGGCGCGGCGGATCGCCGCGAGATTGTGCTGCGCATAGTCGGCGACCGCGTGGATCGACGCCTCCCCGTCATAGCGCAGC
This sequence comes from Sphingomonas endophytica, assembly GCF_014199415.1. Lineage (GTDB taxonomy): Bacteria > Pseudomonadota > Alphaproteobacteria > Sphingomonadales > Sphingomonadaceae > Sphingomonas > Sphingomonas endophytica. Next base: position 184,755 of record NZ_JACIJN010000004.1, on the reverse strand, counting down.
GCCAGCAGCGCCGCGCGCGCTTCGGGCAGCACGCGATCCTGCGGGTCGAGCCAGTGGCGGACGCGCGCGAGCTCGTGCAGCCACGTGCCCTTGCGCTGCGCCTCCCCCAGCCAGGTGCCGGTCAGGAATTGCCCGAGCCCGGCGGCGCTGGAATGCGGGTTGCGGGACAGCGGTCGCCAGCGGCCGTCCGGATCGCGCGCTGCCTCGGCGCCGATGATCGCGGTGAGCAAGGGCGCGGTGAGGCCGGTACGCTTCGCGGCGGCGTCGATCGCCCCTGCATAAGTCGCATTGGCGCCGAGCCCCCCTGCACCGTTCCGCGGATGCCGGTCGCCGGCACCGTCGTCGCGTGGCGACGGATCGTGCGCCGCGTGGCCGGCGAAGGGGGGCGTCGGCGGCGCGAAGGTCGCGCCGACCATCTGCCCATGGCTCAGCGTCGCCAGCAGCGAGGGCAGCGTCATGGCCGCGCTCGCGGTGCGCTCGCCCGGGCGCGGCGACCGCGACGCGCCCGTACCCAGCGCCGCGCGCCACAATCCCTGATCCAGCGGCGCGCGTGCCGCCGCATAGATGAGCTCGGCGCGCTGGCGGGTGTCCAGCGTCGCGGGTTCGATCGCGGCGGTCACGGCTTGGTCTCGCGCGCGGCCGCGTGTTTGCGCGCCGCCAGCTCGTCCATCTCCTGCTGCTCGACCGCGGCGCTCTGCTGCGCGATCCGCTCGCGGTACAGGTCGGCGGCGATGTCGATCGCGCGCGCCTTGCCATAAGCGTCCGCCATCCGCGCCTGGAGCCGGTGCAATTGTTCGTTGGCGGAAACGTTGGCCGCGGCCAGCATGGTGCGCTCGTGCCGCAGCCGCGTCAGATAGCGATCGCTCGGCAGCAGCGGTGAGGCCGCAGCCTCGCAGTGCGCGTCCTTCATCGCGGCCTCGACCCCGGCGTGCGCGGCCTGCGCCCGGCTGGCGGTCTCGACCTGCGTCGCAAGGTCGACGCGCATCGCATCCAGGGTCCGGCGTTGCAGCCGGATCACTGTGTCATAGGGGGTCGCCATCGGGCTCCTCCAGCAGTTTCGCCAGCGCCGCGAAGGCCTCGGCGGCGCGGCGCGGTTCGTGGCGGGGTTGATGCAACAGCGCCTCGATCTGCGGCGCGCGCAGCATGGCGGAATCGACCTGCGGATCGGTGCCGTGGCGATAGGCGCCGAGCCGGATCATCTCCTCCATGTCGCCATAGGTCAGCAGCAACTGCCGCGCGGCGTCGCGGCACCGGTTCTGCTCGGCGTCGTGCGCCTGCGGCAGCGTGCGCGAAACCGACTTGAGCACGTCGATCGCGGGATAGCGGCCGCGCTCGGCGATGCGGCGGGTGATGACGATATGGCCGTCGAGAATGCCGCGCACCGCATCCGCGATCGGTTCGTTGTGGTCGTCGCCATCGACGAGCACGGTGAACAGGCCGGTGATGCTGCCTTGCCCCGGCAGCCCCGGGCCGGCGCGCTCGAGCAGGCGCGGCAGTTCGGCGAAGACGGTCGGGGTATAGCCCTTGGTCGTCGGCGGCTCGCCGCCGGTCAGCCCGATCTCGCGCTGCGCCATCGCGAAGCGGGTGACCGAATCCATCAGGCACAGGACGTTGCGCCCGCGGTCGCGGAAATATTCGGCGATGGCGAGCGTGGTCCACGCCGCCTGACGGCGCATCAGCGCGGGCTCGTCGGAGGTGGCGCAGACCACGACGCTGCGCTGCAGCCCGTCCGCGCCGAGATCGTCCGCCACGAAGTCGCCGAGTTCGCGACCGCGTTCGCCGATCAGCCCGATCACGGCGACGTCGCACGCCGTCCAGCGCGCGAGCATCGACAGCAAGGTCGACTTGCCGACCCCCGAGCCGGCGAACAGGCCCAGCCGCTGCCCCCGGCACAAGGGGGCGAACAGGTCCAGCGCGGTTACGCCGGTTTCCAGCTTGGCCCCGACCCGCGAACGCGCGGAGGCGGGGGGCGGGGGCGCCTTGATCGGCATCGGCTGCCCCCCCGGCGGCAGCGGCCCGCGGGCGTCGATCGGGCGGCCCAGCCCGTCGACGATCCGCCCCAGCCACTGGTCAGACGGGCGCAGCGTAAATTGTCCGGCGATCAGGTCGGCGTGTGCGCCAGAGGCGATCCCCTGCGGATCGCTGAACGGCAGGCAATGCGCGACGCTGCGCTCCAGCCCGGTCACTTCGGCCTCGACCGGGCCGGCCGGGCTCTGGATGCGGATGCGCGATCCGATCCGCGCCGCCCCCATCAGCCCCTCGACCGCGATCAGCGCGCCGCGCACCGCCACCACGCGCCCGTGGCGGCGATCGGGGTCGATCCGGCGCAAGGCGGCGGCGACATCGGAGAGATCGGTCATGACGCTACCGGTCTAGGCGGCGGCGAACCGGTTCAGCGCGACGGTCTCGTAATCGATCAGGCGGCGGCAATCGCCGAGGGCGGCGTAGAAATCCGATGTCGCGATCTTCTGCGCGTAGGACGTGCAGATCGCCTTGGCCTCCAGCCCTTCGAGCGCGTCCAGCAGGTCCGCGATCAGGACGAGCAATGTTTCGCGATGCCGCTCCAGCCCGTCGGGATCGATATAGGCCATCATCGTCGCGAAATAGAGCCGCTTCGACGGGGTATCCGACTCCTCGGGGGTCATCACGTCGCGGCCGCGCAGCAGCAGCGCCTTGTTCTCGAAACAGATCTGCGTGCGCCCCACCGCGCGGAGCACCGCGCCGTTGACGATCATCTTCTCGCCGTTTCTGAGTGTGATGTGAAGCGCCATGCCGCCCGGTCCCCGTTTGCCTGATGGAAACCATTATAGAACCATCACGGTACGTTCCCGGTCAGGCACTAAAGATCGCGGGCGTTTTGGCGGGTCGCCAAGTCTTCCTAGAATGTCGTGGTGGCGGGGGTTCCCCGCGGTCATGATGCTTGGAGAATGACGTGGGCCTCTATTCCGCAATGTCCGCCGGTGTCGCGGGTCTCAATGCGCAATCCGCCGCGATGGGCACGGTTGCCGACAATATCACGAACGTGAACACGGTCGGCTACAAATCCACCACCGCGGACTTCCGCACGATGGTCGGCAGCGGCGCGGGCGGCGGGGACTATTCCGCCGGGGGCGTCAGCGCCGTGACGCGCGCGCAGATCTCGAAGATCGGCTCGACCCAGTCGACCAACAGCAATTCGGATCTCGCGGTCGCCGGCCACGGCTTCTTCGTCGTCAGCGACGATCCGAGCGGCAACGGCTCGGTCGCCTATACGCGCGCCGGCTCCTTCACCGTCGACCCCAACGGCCTGCTGCGCAACACCAGCGGCTATTACCTGCTCGGCTGGCCGACCGACGCGCAGGGCAAATATTCGAACACCGGTGACCTGAAGACGTTGCGGCCCGTCAACCAGACCGCGCTGACCGGCACCGCCGCACCGTCGACCAAGCTGACGTTCCAGGCCAATCTCCAATCCACCACCACCGCGAAGACGGGCTATGCCAATGGCAATCTCGCGACCGGTGCGCAGCCGGCCGATTTCGCCCGTCCGGTCACGGTCTACGATGCGCAGGGTGGCGCACACGAACTGAATTTCGCCTTCATCAAGACCGCGCCGAACACATGGCAGGCGGAGGTCTATGCCCAGCCCGCCAGCGACGTCACCGCCGCCAACGGATTGGTCGCAAGCGGCAAGGTCGTCTTCAACGGCGACGGCAGCCTCAATCAGACCGCGTCCGATGCCGCACTGTTCGGCTCGATCACACCGGCATGGACCAACGGCGCGGGCGCGTCGCCGATCAAGCTGGCGCTCGGCTCCAACGGCGGCACCGACGGCCTGACCCAGTCGAGCGACGCATCGACCGTGACGCTGCGTCAGGCCGATGGCGGGCTGATGGGCAAGGTCACGGACGTGAACGTATCGAAGGAGGGTCTGGTCAGCGCGGTGTTCGAAAACGGCACCATGCGCCCGATCTACCAATTGCCGCTGGCGACCTTTCCCAATGCCGATGGCCTGACCGCGATCCAGGGCAATGCCTATCAACTGTCGGACAGTTCCGGCGCGGCGGCGATCAACCCGGCGGGCGCGCAGTCCGCCAGCACCGTCGTGTCCAAGGCGCTGGAGACCTCCACGGCCGACATCGCCACCGAGTTCACCAACATGATCCGGTTCCAGCGCGCCTATAGCGCCTCGTCGAAGATCATCACGACGGTCGATCAGATGTTGCAGGAACTCAACGAGCTGAAGCGCTGATCCCGTCGCGCCCGCAGACTGAACAAGGAACCCCGTCGTGTCTTTGAGCGATATCCTCGGCACCGCCACGTCCGGCCTGAACGCGTCGCAGGCGGGGTTGAGCTCCGTATCGAACAATATCGCCAACGTCCGGACGCCGGGCTATGCGCGGCAGCAGGTCACGACCTCGACCAACGTGACCCCGGGTGGCGCGAACGGGGTGAGGGCGTCGGAGCCCGAGCGCGTCGCCGACCGCTATCTCGAAAGCGCGGTCTACCGCCGCGGCGGCGAGGCCGGGCGCACCGATGCCCTGTCGAGCGTGCTGGACCGCATCCAGTCGTTCCTCGGCGCGCCCGCCGGCAGCAACAGCGACAGCCTCGGCTATGGTGTGCCCAAGCAGCTCGACACGCTGATCGGCAGGGCGACGTTGCTGACGGGATCGCAGAACCCGCGCCAATACAGCAATGCCTTCGTCCTCAGCGCGCAGGATTTCCTGCAAGGGGTCGGCGGACTGGCCGGGGACGTCGGAGCGGCGCGCGCCGACGTCGCGTCGGGGGTCAGCAGCACCGTCAACCGCATCAACACGCTGCTTCGCCAGATCGACGACGACAATGGCCAGATCGTCCAGCTCCAGCACGTCGGGCGCAGCATCTCGGGGCTGGCGGATCAGCGCCAGACCGCGTTGCAGGAACTCAGCGGGCTGGTCGACGTGACGGTCTCGACCCAGCCGAACGGGCGCGTCACGGTCGAGACCGCGACGGGGCAGCCGCTGCTGGACGACCGGTTGCGCCAGCTCGATTATCCGGGCGGCGAGGGCGGCGCCAACGCCATCTATCCGACCATCGGCATCCGGTTCGCCGACGCTGCGGGCGGCCCCGGCTTCTCGACGGGGCAGAGCATCGACAGTGCGGCGGTGGGGGGCCGGCTGGGCGGGTTGCTGCAACTACGCGACGTGACGCTACCGAAATATCTGGATCAGATCGCCGATCTCGCCAATCAGGCCGGCGCCTCGCTGAACGCGGCGTCCAATGACTGCACCACCGCGCCCGCGCCGCAGACGCTGACCGGGCGCCCCAGCGGACTGACGGGCGCCGACCAGCTTCATTTCACCGGCAAGTCGGTGTTCGCGGTGACTGCGCGCGACGGAACCGTGCTGGCCAAGACGGTGGTCGACTTCGATGCGCTGGGATCGGGCGCGACCGTCGACGATGCGGTGCAGGCGATCAACGCCGGCCTCGGCGGCAAGGCGACCGCGGCGCTGGACGCGACCGGCACGCTCTCGCTGACCGCGAACGTCGGCGGTGCCGGGGTGGTGGTCGCGCAGGATCCGACCACTCCCGGCACGCGCGGCGGAACGGGCTTCGCGCAATATTTCGGCCTCAACGATCTCGTCCGCGTGCCCGGCAACCCGCTGGTGCCCTCGGGGATGCAGGCGAGCGATCCGACCGGCTTCGCGGCCGGTCAGACCGCGCATGTCGTGTTGCGCACGCTCGATGGTCGCGAACTCGCCGGCTATACGATCAACGGGCAGGCCGGCCAGACCTTCGGCAGCGTCGTCGCCGGCCTCAACGCGAGCATGGGGGCGTTCGGCAGCTTCGCGATCGGCAGCGACGGGCGGATCGGCTTCACCCCGTCCGCTGCGGCCGGCGGGGTGTCGGTACAGGTCGACACGGATTCGACCGATCGGCTGGGCACTGGCGTGGGCTTCACCGCGCTGAGCGGATTGTCGGGCGCGGCAGCGCGCGCGCCCGCGGCCCTGCGGGGGGACATCGTCACCGACTCCGGCCGGCTGCCGCTCGGCCGCTTCGACGTGAACGCGATCGTCGGATCGAAAGGGATCGGCACCGGCGATGTCTCGGGCGCGACGCTGTATGTCGATGCGCTCGGCAAGACCCAGGACCGCGGCGCGGCAGGCAAGGCGAGCATCGCCAACATGGCCGCCGATCTGTTCGGCCGGATCGGCACCGATGCCGCGCAGGCCAGCACCGGTCAGCTCGACGCCGCCGCGCGGCGCGACGAGGCGATCCAGCGCCGCGACACCTTCTCGGGCGTCAATGTCGACGAGGAACTCGCCAACATGGTCGTCCTGCAAAACAGCTATTCGGCGGCGGCGCGCGTCCTGACCACGGCCAGCGACATGTACCAGACGCTGATCGATATGGTTCGGTAAGGGAGCAGGGACATGACCAGGGTTGCGACGATGGCCACGCAGGGCACGCTGGTTGCCGCGCTCGGGCGCGCGCAGTCGAGCATCGTCGATGCGAACGTACAGCTCAGCACCGCCAAGCGCGTGCAGAATTACGCCGCGCTCGGCGACGATACGCGCCGCGTGCTGTCCGCCTCGACGATGCTGGCCGAGCAGAAGGCGCAGGGCGCGGTCGCCAATCGCGTCCAGACGACGCTGAGCTTCTACGACAGTGCGCTCAACGTCATGGACAGCACCGCCACCGACCTCAAGACCAAGCTGCTCAAGGCGGTCGGCGACGGCAATGGCAGCGCCGTCAACCAGATCGTCAGCGAGTCGTTCGCCGCGATCGCCGGGGCGCTCAATACCAGCGAGGCCGGAACGCCGATCTTCGCCGGCAGCCAGACCGACGGCAATCCCTTCCGGCCAGCCACCCTGTCGGACGTGGCGGCGCTCGCCTCTCCGGCCGATGCGTTCGCCAACGACGATCGCCGCGCCAGCGCGCGGCTCGAGAACGGGGTGGACATGCGCTATGGCATCACCGCCGACGAGGTCGGGACCGATCTGGTCAAGGCGTTCCAGACGCTCGCCGGGCTCGGGTCGTTTTCCAAGCAGATGACCAAGGCGCAGGTCGACGGGCTGAACGCGGCGATGAGCCAGCTCGATGACGGCATCGTCGCGGTGCGCACCGCCAATGGCCAGAACGGCGACCGGCAGAATCTGGTCGACTCGATCGTCAAGCGGTCGGACGACCGCATCGGCGTGCTGATGGGCGTGATCGGCGACGGGGTGGATGCCAATCTCGGCCAGGTCGCGGCGGACCTGTCGACGCGACAGACGATCCTGAATGCCTCCTATTCGGCGTTCGCGCACCTCAACGATCTGTCGCTGGTCAATTTCCTGCGGAGCTGACCCGCACCCGCCGCGCAAATGACAAAGAGGGGCACGGACCGCGACGTCCGTGCCCCTCTTTCGGTGCGGCGGGTGTGTGGCTCAGTCGCCCGCGATCATGTCGCCAATGTCCCCCGCGGGGCTGGCGGACGGCATCGCCGCCATCGCCTTGGCGAAGACCGCCGGCGTGACCACCGCGGGAGACTGGGTGATCGCGGTGAACACCGGCCCGCTCGGAAGCCGCGCGAAGGCGGTCTGATATCGCGCGCGCAGCGCGGCCAGCGCGGCATCGTTGTGCAGCATCGCCAGTGCGATCGCGCGGCGCAGCACCACGACCTGCCCGACCTTGCCGAGCGGTCCGGTCGGCAGGCTGCCCTGCGTTTCGGCGACGACCCGCGCCCAGTCACGCCGCTTCCACGCGAATTCGGCGCGGATCGCGGCGCCGTCCGGAACGTCCTGCAACACCGCCTCGGCCTCGGCGGTGCGGCCGAGCAGGTCGAGCGCCACCGCCACGACCCGCCGACGGTCGATCTGCATCGCCGCGGTATAATCGGGACGTTCGCTGTTCCGGATCGCCGATAGCGCCCGGTCCGGCCGACCGGCGAGGATGTAGAGCGTCGCGACCTTCGCCGACAACGGCCCCCGCGCGAGGTCGATCGCCGGATCGTCGAGCCGGTGCTCGAGCAATTGCGCCGCGCGCTCGTAGAGCCCGGCGCCCTGCAACCGGTCGGCGAGGCCGTTGACGATCGTGTCGCCCTCCGCGCCGCCGGGCAGCAGATCGCGATAGTCCCAGATCAGCCCGGCGGCGCGGTCGAGCGGTACCGGACTGGCCGGACTGGCGGCCGCCGCAATCTGCATCTGCAGGTCGGTGAGCAGCGTCGCATCGGTCATCGTCGCCGGAAAGAAGCGGAACAGCGCCGCGCCATTGTCCAGCATGCTCGCAAGATCATGTTCGCGGGTGGCGAGGTCATAGGCGAGCCGCAACGCGCGCGCCTCGATCCGGTCGCCGCGCCACGTATAGCGAAGCTGGTTCAGCTGGCGCAGCAGCACCGGCGGCTTCGCCCAGCCATGCGCCGCCGCCAGCTCGATCTTGCCGAGCTGCGCCTCGGTGCGGGTCGCCGGATCGCCCGCGGCGACCGCGCGGTCGAAACGCTCCCGCGCCGGCGCGACCTGATTGAGCGCGGCCAGCGCACGGCCGCGCAGCATGTTCGCCCGGCTGTCGGAGTCGGGAAGCGAGGAAAGCCACTGCAGCGCGTGCTGCGGTTGCCCGGCCTCCAGCGTCACGCGACCGGCGGCGAGCAGGAAGGCGGAGCGCGCCGTCAGCCGGCGCGCCTGGATCGCGGCGGCGGCGCAATTGACCGTCGGCAGCGCCTCGCCGGCCCGCCCGGCGTCGGCCAGCGCGCGCATCCGCCACGCGCAGGCTTCGGGATTGTTCGGCAGGCCGCCGGTGCCCAGCGCAGCCACCGCCGGGTTCGGGCGCTGCGCCAGCGTCAGCGCGGCGCCGTAAGCGAGCTGCCAGTCGTCGACGAGCGCGAGATCCGGCTCGTCCGACAGCATCACCTCGAGCACGCCGATCGCTTCCTGCCCGCGCGCCGATCCGATCAGGCTGCGGGCATAGGCCCAGCGCGTGCGTTGGCGGTCGATCCCGCGATCGTGCGCCAGCGCCTGCCAGATCTCGCCCGACGGCAAAACGACCCAGCTTCTGGCCGACAGTCCCGGCCGGTCCTGCGCCAGTTCGGCCGCGAAGCCGACCAGTCGCGGATCGACCGGGCTCATCAGGCTGTCGGGCGGCGCGGCGTTCGGCGCCGGATCGACCGGCTCGGCCGCGGGCGCGGCGGCGACCAGCGCGGTCGCGAGAAGCAGATGAACCTTTGTCATGTGATGATCCCGAACAAAGCGAGGCTGGCGACCACCGCGCCGCCGGCGAAGCTCGACAAAGCGAACAACAGGATCGTCCCCCGCCCGGCCTTCGCTTTCTTCGGCGCGCGCGCGCCGGCGGCGGCGGCGGCGGCGGCGGGCGGCCTGGGATCGTCGCGGCGCCGCGTGGCTTCCCCCGGGACGCCGGCCGTCATGCGGACGCGCTCGGGACGCTGAACTTGGCTCACGGCAAAACTCCACGCTGCTCCGTCTATTATAGAAGAGGTCGCGGCCTTCGGTCGGGCTGTCCCATCTTCCATCGCACGTCGGCGGAGCCCGTCATGAGCCTAGCCCTTCTTCTCACCCTTGCGCTGGCCGCGGCGCCCGCCGCCGATGAACGCGATTTCCGCCGCAATGAAGGGGGCGTCGACACCGCGATGACCGGCAGCGACGCGCGCTATGTCTGGCTGGACGAGATCGTGCTTCCGATCTTCGGCGAAAGCCAGATGGAGGGAAAGGTACATGTCCGGTTGGTGCTCGATGCGGGAGACAAGGCCGGGGCGGCGGCGGTGCACGCCCGGCTGCCGCGTCTGCGCGCCAGGGCGCTGTCCGCGCTTCTCGAATTCGCGCGGCTCAACGCCTCGCCCTATGCCGCGCTCGACGCGCGGGCGCTGAGCGTGTCGTTGAACCGCGCGCTGCGGGCGGAGGACCGGCAGATCGCGCGCGTGCTGATCGCGCGCGTCCGCGTCGACGACGGTTGAGCGCCGCCGCTCACCGTGCGGCGGGCACGTCCGCCGTTCCGTCACGCGCCGCCGCCTCCGCTGCCGAGGCGTCGGCGGCACGGTTCGCGGTCGATCGCCGCGCCGGGACGGTCGGCAGGCGCGGAGCCGTCACCGTCGGGCGCGCGATCCGCGCCACGTCGCCGCCCGATCGCGCGGCGGTGCGGGGCAGGGACGCGGAGGCGCGCGCGACGGCGACGCGCGGTGTCGGGCGCTCCGCCGCGGGCAGCACCGCCGGCCGCGATACGGGATGCCCGGCCAGCGCCATGCTGAGATCCGCCGCCGCGCCCGACGACATGCTCGCCATCAGCAGCGCCGCCGAGCGGCCGCGCATCTTGCGCGCGATGTTCAACTGGACATCGGGTGCCAGCTTCTCGAAGATCGGCGCAGCGCGATTGGGCTTCATCGCCTGATAGATGTGCGCCAGATCGTCATAGGCGGTGTCGCCGCTCGGCGTCGCCGACCCGCCCGCACCGTTCGGATTGGCCTCGGCCGATTGCAGCCGCTGCTCGGCGGCGCGCTGTGCCTCCTCGCGCAAGGCGAGCGCACGCTTGCGACTGGCCAGATTCTTGTCGATGTCGCGCATCGCCTGATCGATCGACTGGCCGAGCCGGGTAGGTTGGTCGGACGGCGGCAGCGGCGTCATCATCGCCGTCGCGCTCATCGCGTTGGCGACCATGCTGATCGTGGCCGTCGGGATCATCAGGACGAGCAGCGACGGTCGGCGCGAACGCTTCACGGCACGCGCTGGGACCGGCACCGGCGGATGCACGGCGGACGGGGCGGCTTTGGGGTGGCTGTGGGTCATGGTCATCACGCGATCGAGGAGGGGGCGGGGTGATGCAGGTCGTCGACGTCCTGCCCGGCGGCGGCGGAGGAGGTGTCGGCGCCCGGTGCAGCGTGATGGGCTTCATCGTCTACAGGCGCATCGGGAGCGACGTCTCGTGATGGATGCTGCGCGACCGACGCCGATGCGTCGATGATGCGGTCCGCCAGGGCATTGCCGATGCCGATCAGGATCGTCAGCTCTTCCTGGAGCGCCTGCGCGGTCCGCACCGTCCTGAACGCGCCCGCCATGTCGCCGGTCAGCAGCGAGCGCATCTCTTCCAGCACCTGACGCGCCTGCCCGGCGGCATGATCGAGCGCCTGGACGGTGCCATGCAGATCGTCGGCCTTCAGCTCGCGGATCCGCCGCATCATGCGCGCGCTCTGCAACAGCACGAGCGCGCAGAGCATGACGAGCGCCAGGTTGATCCCAAGGGCGAAGCTCATCATTTCATTCCTTTGGCGATGTCGGTGACGGTGCGGACCGCGATGTTGCTGCGGCGCTGGCCGATATGCCCCTGACCCAGCGGCACGCCCCCGCACTGGATGCCAAGCGTATCGTCGGGGCCGCGATCGAGCCGGATCGTGTCGCCGATCTTCAGATTGTTGACGTCGTGCAGCCGCATCCGCCGCTCGCCGAGCACGACGTCGACGGTGACTTCGGTGCGCCACAGTTCGGCAGCCATATGCGCTTCCCACAGCCGGTCGCGGCCGGGATTCTCGCCCATGAAGCGCTGCAACAGCCGCTCGCGCACCGGTTCCAGCGTGGCATGCGGCAGCAGGATGCTGAAATGACCGCCGCGCGTGTCCATGTTGACGACGAACGAGGCGACCGCCGCGATATTGCTGGGGCCGGCGATCGCCGCGAAGCGCGGGCTGGTCTCGATCCGTTCGACCTCGATGGTGATCGGCTCGATCCGCTCGAAGGCGGAAGCGAAATCGTCGAGCGCGAGCTGGACGATCCGCGACACCAGCCGCGTCTCGATCGAGGTGAAGGCGCGTCCGTCGATCCGCTGGGCGCCGCCGCCTTTCCGTCCGCCGAGCAACGCATCGACCACCGCGTAGATCAGCCCGGAATCGACCGTCACGATCCCGTGATTTTCCCATTCGCGGACCTTGAAGACCGCGAACATCGCCGGCAGCGTCGCGCGCTTCATATATTCGCCGAACCGGTTCGAGCTGACATTCTCGAGCCGGACGTCGATCGCGTCCGAGGTGACGTTGCGCATGCTGGTCGCGAAGGTCCGCGCCAGCCGCTCGCACACCGCCTCCAGCATCGGCATCCGCTCGTGGCTGATGACGTCGGACTCGATGACCGCGCGCAGGCCCTTGCGCTGCTTCTGCGCCGCCACCTCCTCGAACCCGAACAGCGCGTCGATATCCGCCTGCGCGAACGTGCCGGCCGCCTCGCCGCCCGGCGGGTCACCCTCGGTGCCGCTCATAGCTGGATGAGATCCTGGACCAGGATGTCCTTGACCGCCGCGTCGCCGAACACGCCCGACGCACGGGAAAGCATCTCTTCCTTCACGCGGAAGATCGCCGCCGAGCCGTTCAGGTCCTCCGGGCGCAATTCGTGGAGGAAGGGCTGCAGCGCGTCGATATAGAGCGGCAGCTTGGCGCGCATTCCCTCGATCGCTTTCGGGTTCGCCGCGACCAGCATGAAATGCAGCTTGAGCAGATGCGGACGGCCGTCGCTGGTGTGGAGGCTGATCGTCATTTCCGGGACGTCGACCAGCGCTTTTTCGAGGTCGGCGGCCGGCGCTTCCTCATGCGCGGCGCTACGGTTGCCGAGCATGTAATAGGCCCCACCGCTCACCGCGAGCAGCGCGGCGGCGGCACCCGCGATCAACGGCAGGCGCTTTTTCCTGGCGGGCGTATCGAGGGAAATTTCCGCGTCGGTATCGTCCGCGTCGTCGTCGATACTGGTGCTGGCCACGTTGCTCGTTCCTCCGGCTGATCGCGTCGCCACGCGTGGATTCCTGCATCGTCGTGACGGCGCAGGCGGCTCTGCCTCTATTATAGGATCAGTGATCGCTGCGCTTTCCGCTTTGGCAACGACGATCGCATGATTGTTCAGGAGGTCATCCGATGGACGTGTCGTCCTATGTGCTGCTCAGCCACGAGCAGGCGCTGCGCCGGCGACTGGATGTGGCGGCCAACAACATGGCCAATACCAATACGGTCGGCTTCCGCCGCGAACGGCCGGTGTTCCGCGAATATGTCGAGCAGGCGGCGCAGGCCCCCGTCCGCGACGCGCGCAAGACTTCGTTCGTGCTCGACTTCGGCGCGGTACACGATACCGCGCCCGGTGCGTTTCAGGTGACGGGCAACCCGCTCGACGTGATGATCCGCGGCGAGGGCTATCTCACCGTCCGCACGCCGACCGGGACGGCCTATACCCGCGCCGGCTTCATCAAGATCGGCGCGAAGGGCGAGCTAACCACGGGGGCGGGCTATCCACTGCTCGACGAGCGGGGCGAGCCGATCGCCATCCCGCAGGGGCAGGAGACGCGCGTGACGATCGGCGAGGACGGTACGGTCATGGGCGCGAACGGACCGCTCGGGCGGCTCGGCCTGACTGCGTTCGTCGACGAGCGCGCGGTGACGCCGCGTGGCGACGGCGTGCTGACCGGCAGCGGCGGGCGTACCCTGAGCGCCGCCGAGGTCAAGCTGAAGGCCGGCGGTGTGGAGGGATCGAACGTCGAACCGATCGTCGAGACCACGCAGCTGATCGACATCCTGCGCTCCTACCAGACCAGCCAGCAGATGACCCAGAGCATCGACGACCTGCGCCACGACGCGATCCAGCGGCTCGGCAAGGCCGGCTGACCCCACCTGCCACCTCTCTCTCAAAGCTAGGACATCTCGCCATGCGCGCACTCTCGATCGCCGCCACCGGCATGTTGGCGCAACAGACCAACGTCGACGTCATCTCGAACAACATCGCCAATATGAACACCACCGCCTTCAAGCGGCAACGCGCCGAATTCCAGGATCTGCTGTACCAACAGGTCGCCCGTCCCGGCGCCGAGTCCGGCACCGACGGCAGCCGCGTCCCTTCGGGCATCCAGATCGGTGCGGGCGTGCGCACCGGCGACGTCTATCGCATCAGCGAACAAGGCGAGATGACGCAGACCGGCAACCCTTACGACCTGGCCGTCAACGGCCTGGGCTATTTCCAGATCACGCTGCCCAACGGCGAGCAGGCCTATACGCGCGCCAGTTCCTTCCAGCTGTCCGACCAGGGCGAGCTGGTGACCACCGACGGCTTCCGCGTGATGCCGGGGATCACCATTCCGCAGGGCGCGGAAAAGGTCAGCGTGTCGAAGGCCGGTCAGGTGCAGGTGAAGATGCCCAACCAGACGCAGATGCAGAGCGTCGGCCGCTTGCAGCTCGCGACCTTCGTCAACGATGCCGGGCTCGAGGCGCTGGGGTCGAGCCTGTACCGGCAGACCGAGGCGTCGGGGCAGGCGACGGTCGGCAATCCCGGCGATGCCGGCTTCGGCTCGGTGGAACAGGGGTTCGTGGAAGCGTCGAACGTCAACCCGGTGTCGGAGATCACCTCGCTGATCGCCGCGCAGCGCGCCTATGAGATGAACAGCCGCGTGGTGAAGACGGCCGACGAGATGCTGTCCACCACCACGCAGCTGCGCTGAGCCGCGGCGATGTTGATCGCGCTGACGCTGATCCTCGCCGGGCAGGCGGCCGCGCCGTCGCGCCAGTCGCCGTCGCCTGCGCCGCGCGACACGGTGACGGTCGCGGTGCTGACGCACGATGTCGAGCGCAACGACCGCGTGACGGCGGGCGATTTCGCGCCGGAAGACCGCCCGCGCGCGCAGGTGCAGGGCGCGTTGTCCGCGCATGACGCCGACGGGCTGGAGGCGGCGCGCCGGCTGGTCGCGGGCAGCGTCGTGCGACGGGGTGATCTCGTCGCCGCCCGCCTCGTCCGCCGGGGGGAAAACGTCACGATCACGCTCGCCAGCGGGGCCCTGTCGATCACCAGCGCCGGGCGCGCGCTGTCCGACGGCGGCGCGGGCCAGCCGGTGCGCGTCGTCGCGCTGGCGACTAACCGCACATTGGACGGAGTGGTCGACGGGGAAGGGCGCGTGCGCGTGACGGCGCGATGAGGAGAGTGACATTGCGATCCACCATCACCCTGGTCACGCTCGCGGCGTTGCTGAGCGGTTGCGGCTCGATCGGCCGCCTCCGCCAGATCGGCAAGCCGCCGCGGATGTCGACTTCGGACGCGACGGGAGCGCCGGTGATCGAGCCGTCGCTCGGCGACCAGACCTATGCGCATCGCGGCGCCGGCGATCCGACGCATGGTGTGCCGCCGCCCGCGCCGAATGCGTCGCTGTTCCGCACCGGCGCGGGCGCGTTCTTTCACGACCAGCGCGCGTCGCGCAAAGGCGACGTGCTCACCGTGCGCATCCGGATCGCGGACAAGGCGGTGCTCGACAACGAGACGTCGCGGTCGCGCAGCGGCAGCGAAAGCGCCGGGCTGCCGACCTTCCTCGGTCTGCTCGGCAAGGGCGCATCCGCCTTGGTCGACGGATCGTCCACGTCCAAATCGAGCGGCGCGGGCAACACCGCGCGCAGCGAACAGATCGACACGGTCATCGCCGCGATCGTCACCGATGTCCTTCCCAACGGCAATCTGCTGGTGCAGGGGCGCCAGGAAGTGCGCGTCAATTTCGAGCTGCGCGAGCTGCTCGTCTCCGGCATCGTCCGGCCGCAGGATATCGCGCGCGACAACAGCGTGCTCAACAGCCAGCTCGCCGAGGCGCGGATCAGCTACGGCGGCCGCGGCCAGCTTACCGATGCGCAGCAGCAGCGTTGGGGCCAGCAGATCTACGACGCGCTGTTTCCGTTCTGAGTGCGTCCACCGCGCGCTTCGACGCCGATCGACCGCCCGCCGCATGGGAGTGCGGCGGGCGTTTCGTTGCAGGCGCGCGGCTGGCCGTCGCCGCGGAAAATTTTCGTGCAGCGCGCCCGACGCCGCATACGTCATCCTATCATGAAGCCGTGGGGGGCAGTCGGCTCTTCCACTTAGTCATCCGGCGGTGCGCCGGGCTGGGACGAAGAATCGACCCGCACATCCCAGAAGGACAATCTCATGAGCAATATCGTCAACACGAACGTCGGTGCATGGGCCGCGCTGCAGAACCTGAGCGCTTCGCAGCGCTCGCTGGGCACGCTGCAGACCCGCATCAACTCGGGCCTGTCGGTGTCGTCGACCAAGGACGATTCGGCCGTTTACAACCTGGCGCAGAGCCTGCGTGGCGACGTCGGCGGTCTCGCCGCGGTCGGCTCGTCGCTCAGCACCGCCAAGAGCGTCGTCGACGTCGCCGTGAACGGCGCCGAGTCGATCAACGACATTCTCAACCAGATGAAGTCGGTCGCTACCAAGGCCGATGACGGCACGCTGACCGACGCACAGCGCGGCCAGTACGACACTGACTTCAAGAACCTCCAGAAGCAGATCGACACGATCGTCAAGTCGTCGAACTTCAACGGCATCAACCTGCTGAAGGACGGCGGCGGTTCGGTGTCGGCGCTGAAGTCGCTCTATGGCGGCGGCAGCGTCGGTGCGACCACCGGCAGCGCGATTGCATGGTCGCCGAACACGCTGGAAGTCGACAACGTCGGCGTCGACGGCGGCTCGGGCCTCACCGCTACCGGCAGCGGCGTCGATCTGACGAGTGCCGACAACGCCAAGGCGGCGCTGGGCAAGCTTGCCGACGACACTGTCACGCTTGGCAGCGCGCTCAGCAAGCTCGGTTCGGCGGCGCGTACGATCGACTCGCAGCTGACCTTCAACAGCAAGCTGACCGACACGCTGAACAGCGGCATCGGCAATCTGGTCGACGCCGACCTCGCCAAGGAATCGGCCAACCTCCAGGCGCTGCAGGTCAAGCAGCAGCTGGGTATCCAGGCGCTGTCGATCGCCAACCAGGCACCGCAAACGCTGCTGTCGCTGTTCCGCGGCTGACGCGAACCCGTCTTTCCGGGCATAACACCGGAAGGAACGAAAGGGACCGGGATGGCGTCAGCGCCATCCCGGTCTTTTTTTGGTCATGGTTAGTGGTGCGCTATTTACAGCGAACGAAAAACGGCGCGGCCAGCGGGGCCGCGCCGTTTGCTTCTTGAAAGAGAGTTGGATCAGGCGGTCTGCCGCCTCGCCAGATCGACTTGGAGATCGATCACCCGCAGGTAGGAGGCCAAGCGATTCCGCTCCAGCGTCGCCAGAAGTTCGTTCTGGTGGTAGGGAATGAGAAAGTCTGCCAGCTTCTCGCTCCAGGGCGCTGTCGTCGAGAAGAGGATGCCCAAGCCGAGGACCGCCGGGATCTCGACATAGGCCAGGTCGTCACGCTCTGTTGAACGCTCGGCGACGAAGTCGACGAGCGCGGTCTTCACGCCGTTGCGCGGGCCGCCCTCCCGCAAGGCCCAGGCAAAGTGCTTGGCACCCGTAACGCCGCGACCATAAGCGAGATTGCTTTGGCCGGGCAGTGCTCCCCCTTCATAGCTGTGCGGGTGGCGAAACTCCTCCGGAATGTCCTCCGGCGCGTAATAAAGGTCGCGAAATGCGCATGGCCATCCCACGTCATGCATGAAGATCAGGAGAGGTTTGCCCTCCCTTGAGCAGATCTCGTCGACTTTCTCCAGCTCGTTATAAACGGTATGCCAATTGTGATCGCCATCGATCAGCCACGCATCAGCTGTGGCCACGTGATCGAGCGCCTCAAGGCTGTTATGCGCGACGTGCTCGACATGTGGCGTTAAATTGACCCAATCGAGGAACATCTTTTTCGGAGCGGGATCGATGCTGATCAACCGGCCATGGTGCTTCTCGGTAAATTCCGCCAGCTGCATTGACATGCCGCCATATTCGGCTCCGATCTCACAAATGGTACGAGCTTCGGCCAGTTCGAGCGCCGGCAGGATGATACCGCTGAACTCGGCCATGCTGTGCAGGTAAAGATCGGTCATGTCAGGCAGCCTTCTTCTGCGCGGCCTGGCTTTCGCCGGCCTTTATGATGGGACGAAGGACCAGGCTCAGCACCCAGCTCAGGCTCTCGTCGAGATCTTCGGCAGCGGGCGGCGGAAGCAGCATGAAGCTTTGCGCGCCATCGCAACGGTACAGCCCGGCGGCCATTTCCTCCATTCCGTCGAGGATCGGCTGGGCAGGGATCAGCCGTTCTCGTCCGGTCAGATCTCCAACCGGCAAGTAAGCCGCTTCCTCGATCTGAATGATGTGGCCAAGGCTGGCCAGTCGCAATCCGACGGAATAGCGTCGACGGCCGATCGGAACGAGTGCGCGGTAATATCCGTCGCTGGTGGGGTGGGCGTCCACCGTCGTGACGATCGGTTCACCGCCATCGAGCAACACGATCGGCAGGCGTGGTCCCCCGACATCGAAATCGGCCGCGCGGAGTTGAAGGGCAAAGCGCGAGATCGTCAGCATCGAGAGGTTGAGCGGCAAGCCGAGACCACGCAATTCGGCTGCCTGATAGATGCGTTCACCGTTTTTGACATAGGTCAGTCCACGACGGCGCATACCGTCTTCGGCCGCGGCGGTGTCGATCATGCCGACCTTCATCTTCGTGCCCATGTTCACGTCGAGCTGGAAACAGGAAAAGATGCCGGTCTCTTCCGCGCTGGGCAGGAAGATCAGGCGCCCGAGAACGCTCAGCGCTGTGCGGCGCCAGCCTTCGACATCCGCTGACGCCGGTGGCGCAACCACGGCCTCGCGGACATGCGCGAGATACGCCAGCGCCGCTGCCTGGGCGGCGTCACGATATTCGCCTTGTTGCTCATGTAAGTCGGCCTCGCCGCGGATCGGCGTACCGTCACGATCGTAATCCAGCACGGATCCCTGCGCCACGGTGCACATCATTTCCAGGATCGAGATGTCCTGGAACAGGGACCGCAGCACCTCCATGCTGTAATGGCGCAGGTCGAACAGGCCCTTCTTGTCCAGCCCGGACAGATGATCCTCGCACAACAGCAGATAACGCCCGTGGATATCGAGCTGCATCTTCTGACGAAGCATCGGCTCTGCGGCGTTCTGGACCGTGCCGTTATAGCCAAGGTCGACCATCAGTACCGTGTCGCCGTCCTCGACACCATTTGCCCGGAGATGCGCGCAGAGCCGTTCGGCCATTCTGTTCGACCGCGTCGTGATCTTCTCGACGTTGAACGGCAGCACCAGCTTCTTGACGAGGTCGCCGCGCCCGCGGGTTGCGGTGAAGCGATGTTGCTCCTCTTTGTCGAACAGCAATTGCTGCGCGATGAAGGCGGGCGTTGCCCGCGTCGGGACGACGTCCATCAGGTAACGCTGGATGACGAGCGGATCGGTGAAGCTGGCGGCTCTCGAGGTGAAGCGGCTGATCTCGGCGGTCAGGACGCGATCCTGCCATTCGGGATAAAGCGTGGCGAAAGCACGGGCGGGCATATGGCCGTCGCGCATCAGGAACAGCAACTTCGCCCGCTTGCCCGTCTGCTTTTCCAGCGCCTCGGCTTCGGCGCGCAGCCAGACGGCAAAGCCGTGAAGGATCGGCCCCAATACGTCATGCCCCAGTGCGAACAGCGCGTCGTCGCTGGCGCGGCGGGCGATCTGCGGCCGATGGGCCTGGATCGGCATCGGCGAGACGCTGGCCTCAGCCTCCATGACCGCCGCGACGGCGGCCTCGTGTCGCAACCGCTGCTCCGCCCGGTCGTCGAACTGGACGAGATGAGCCGTGTGAATCCCGATCCGCGCCGGCGCCTGCTGGTCACTGACCGGATTGTCGCCGAGGTGCAGGATTTCTTCCGGAGCGGCATGCAGCGTCGTCAGCACGGCCTCGAACAAACCACTGGGCTTGGCGACGCCATATTCGCACGAGCAGAAGATCCGATCGATCATCGACAGTGCCTCGCCGCCGCCCGCGCGCTCGATCAGTTTGCGCAACCGCTTTTCGTTCAGATAGGTGTCGGAGACGATGATGACGCTCAGACCGCGGCGCCTTGCTTCGGAGATCAGGTCAAGGATCGGCGCGAATATATAGCAATGGCGCGCTTCCGCCTCTAACTCAGCCTCGATCAGCACCTGACGTTCGGCCGCCCGGCTGGCCGGCAGAAGCCTTTCATGAATTTCGTCCAGCGACACGTCGCGTTGACTGCGCAGTTGGAACACGTCCGCCCGCGCCGCAGCTTCCGCCCGCTGCCTCAGTTCGGAACCACCCGGCAGCGGCAGTTCGGCAAAGATGTCGGTTGGTTTGTGTACGTTGCGCCACAATAACGTATCGAAGCAGTCGAGGGACAGATAACGCACCTCGGGTGGCAGGTCGGCAAGAAGGCCGGGCAGCTCTGCCGGCCGGACGGATGAATGTAGCATGTGGCTCTCCGACGGACCCCGGCTGTTTTCGGGTCAGCAGGTCCTTCACGCATTATAGACATGTGCCGCCATCCGACGCCGTGACTCGCCCAAGTGGGAAAGCGGTGCCCGCTCGAACTCGACGGGATCACCGATCTGGGTCATCAGGATTGCCGCGGTGGCCGCTCAATCAAATGGACGTGAAAGGCACGCGAAACGGGGTCCGGAAGGACGAGGGAAAAATCAAGCTCGAATGGCAAATGCCTGATAGTGCTGCCGATTGCTTGCGGATGCCGCCATCGCGGCCGCGATGTAGTTGCGATGGTGCGCCTGATATCCTGATATGGCGCAAGTGCCGTGAAGATCCGCTTTCATTTGCTTGCCAGATTGGTAATGGGCGCCGTCGCCGGGCAGTGGTATGTCTTGCGCGGCGCCTCGTCCGGCTTTGCCGGGCACCGCGATGGACCCGTGAATGGCTGGAGATGACGATCGTGGAGGTTAGGGTGCAGCTTGCCGTCACCACGCCATCGCGGTTGTGGGAAGGCGCGGCGCTGCGCCTCCGGCAAAGCGGCCTGCACTATGACGAGATCGTCGAGACCATCGGCTCGGTCCTCGACCCGCAGCTCGAGGATTGCGTCGCGGTCATGCTGATGCCGGGCCAGATCGACGGTTGCACGCTGGAGCTGTTCCAGGTCAATTCCGCCGCACGGCCCGGCATCGCGCCGGTCAATTGATCGTGGTCAGCTTGGCCACGGGCACGTGCAGGCCGTTGATCCCGACCAGCACCGCGCCGTCGTTCTGGACGACATCCTTGATGATCCCGGCCGTCTTCACCGTCACGGGAAGCTCGTCCCCGCTGACGGTCGTGGCCTTGAGCGACAGCGTATAAAGACCATCGGGGGCGACCCCGGCGGCGGTGCGCCCGTCCCAGCGGATCGTACCGGTCGCACTGGGATTGAGGGTGATGGTGTCGACCGTGCGGCCGTGGCTGTCGAGGATCGTCCCGGTCAGCGCGGCGGGGCGCTGACCGATGTCGAACGACCAATTGGCGGGCGTGTCGCTCGACAGGCCCGCGATGTCGGACGCGACCTCGACCTGATGGCCGACCAGCGCCGAGGCTTGCGCCATGCCCTGCGTCGTGAGGCCGGACAGGATTTCCTTCAGGGTCAAGGTCTGTTGCAGCGATTGTTCGACCTGCGAATATTGCACGAGCTGCTGCGTATATTGCGCGGTGTCCATCGGGCTGAGCGGGTCTTGATGCTGGAGCTGGGTGGTCAGCAGCTTCAGGAACATGTTGAGATCGGGCGTCAGCGACTTCTGCGTGGCGGCGGTGCGGGCCGCGGCGGTGTCGGTCGGGGTGATGCTGGTCATGACAGGGCTCCTAGGCCATCAGGTTGATGCGGGCGCCGCTGCGCCCCGGGCGATAGGCGGGGATGGCAGCCTCGTCCGGACCCGCCGGTGCGAAGACCGGCGTCGCGGCGGCGACGGC
Organism: Sphingomonas endophytica; assembly: GCF_014199415.1. Taxonomy (GTDB): domain Bacteria; phylum Pseudomonadota; class Alphaproteobacteria; order Sphingomonadales; family Sphingomonadaceae; genus Sphingomonas; species Sphingomonas endophytica. Next base: position 163,164 of record NZ_JACIJN010000004.1, on the reverse strand, counting down.
GCGCCGGTCCTGCTGCGGATGCGGCGATTGGCCGAAGCCGCTTGCATGGCCGTCGCTGCGGTCGAAGCTGAAGGACGACAGATCGGTGCTGATCCCGGCGTCGGCCAAGGCGCGCCCCAGGTCGGGCGCGTCGCGCCGCAACATGTCGAGCGCGGCCGGATTGTCGGCGCGGACGGCGGCGTGGAGGTGTCCCTCGTCGGTAAAGGAGAGGCGCACGTCGACCCGCCCCATGTTTGCGGGGTTGAGGCGCACGGTCAATTGTTCGCGGCCGTCGGCGACATGCCGGGCGATATGAACGCCGATGTCATGGCCGAGCCGCCCCGGCGCGGCGCTTGCGGTTGGCTCGGCCGCAGGCGCGGCGGACGGCGTGGGTGGCACGGGCGCCGCCGGTGCCGCCGGTGAAGCCTGCGCGACATCGACGCGCGCGCCGAAATCCGTCGCGGCCGCCGGGCCGTTCTCCGCAGTCGCTCGCGCCGTGCTCACGTCCTTCTCGCCCGGGCGCGACGGCGCGGGCGGTGCCGCGCCGCCCGGCAGCGCGTCGGCGCTTGCCGTCGCGGTTCGTGGCGCCGCGTCGGCGATCCGATCGTTGCGCGGCGCGGCGGGGGGCGGCACGGTCACCGCCAGCGACGCAACGGCGGTCGGCACCTGATCGGCAGAAAGCGGCGTGGGCGTCGCCGGGGCGTCGTCGGCAGCGGCGTGCCGCTCGCGCTCGTTCGCCGATGCCTTGCCGGCAGGCACGCCGTCGTCACCCGTCGGCGCGTCGGCCGGCGCCTCGACGCTCGCGGTGAGCGGCGCCGGGATCCGTATGCCGGGAGGCAGCGCCCGGCGCAGGGCTGCCGTCTTCGCCGTGTCGGCGCGCGGCACCGCGGGTTTGGCGACGCCCGGCGCATCGTCGCCGGATGTCGCCGGGGCGGGCGGCGTGGCGGGTTCGGCCGCGGGCGTGGCATCTTCGGCGGACGGGGCGAGCGGCGGCAGCGCCTCCGGCAGCGCTGCCGGTGCGTCGGGCGTCGCGGCGGTCAGCGCCGCGCCCGGCGACGATGCCGCGGCTGGCGGACTCACCCGAACCGGCGTCGCGCCGACCGGCAGCGGCGGAACGATGCCCGCCAGACCCGCCGCCGAGCCACGGGATACGATCGCCCCCGCTGCTGGCACGACCAGCGCGGCCCCCGGTGCCGCGGCCGTCTGGTCGTCGACCATGCCGCCGAAGTCGACGCTCGCGGTGCCGGCGCCCGGGCGCGGCGCGGCCGACGTGCGCTCTGGCGTAGGGGCGGGGGCGGCGACAATTTCCATGAGCAGCGTCTCGATCGCGAAAGAGCTTGAACCTCATTATAGCGCGCGCGACGCCGGCACCGGATCAGGCGGTCAATTGACCATGCCGAGATTGCGGATCCGTGCCCGCGTATGGATTTCGTCCTGCGACAGCACCACCGTCGCCGGGCGCACCCGCTCGATGATCGCGCGGACATAGGGGCGCAGCGTCGCATTGGTCAGCAGGCACGGAATTTCCCCGTCGGCTGCCAGCCGATCGAACGCGTCGCGTACCGCGGCGATGAACTCCTGCAGCCGCGAGGGTGCCATCGCCAGATGGCGGTCGTCACCCTGGCCGATCAGGCTTTCGCTGAACGCTTCGTCCCAGTGCGGGGCGAGCGTCACCACCGGGATCGCGCCGTCGCGGGTCTGCTGCGAGGAGATCTGCCGCGCCAGCCGCGCGCGGACATGTTCGGCGATCTGGGTGATGTTCTGGGTCAGCCCGACTCCTTCGGCGATGCCTTCGAGGATCGACGGCACGTCACGGATCGACACGCCTTCGGCCAGCAGCAGCTGGAAGATGCGCTGGATGCCCGAGATGCTGATCCGCGCCGGGACCAGCTCGTTGTAGAGCTTCTCGCAATCCTTGTGGATGTCGGTCAGCAGCTTCTGCGTCTCGGTGTACGACAGCAGGTCGGCGATCGAATCCTTGACGATCTCGGTGAGATGGGTGGTGATGATCGTGCCGCTCTCGACCACGGTCAGCCCGCGCAGGCCCGCCTCGTCGCGCAGCGAACGGTCGATCCACAGCGCCGGCAGCTTGAAGACCGGCTCCTGCGTCGGTTCGCCGGCAAGCCCCGGGGGGGCGCCGTTGGGATTGATCGCCAGCAGCTTGTCGATCCGCAGCTCGCCGCGCGCGGTCTCGGTCTCCTTGATGTAGACGACATATTCGTTGGGCTTGAGCGCGACATTGTCGGTGATCCGCACCGCCGGCAGGATGAAGCCGTAATCGATCGCCATCTGGCGGCGCAGCGCGCGGACCTGATCGTCGAGCCGCGGCTCGCTGACCGACTGGTTGATGATCGGCAGCAGCGCATAGCCGAGTTCGATCCGCATCGCGTCGATCGCCAGCGTCTGCTGGATCGGCTCTTCGCTCCGCTGCCCCTCGGCGGCCTCCTTTTCGATCAGCGCCGATCGCGCCGCGGCGATGCGGGCGTTGCGCTTCAGCAGCCAGGCGAGCCAGCCGCTCAGCCCCGCCATCGCCGCGAATGGCAGGAACGGCAGCCCCGGCATCACCGCCAGCCCGCCGAGCAGCGCCGCGACAACGCCGAACGCCTTGGGATCGTTGCCGAGCTGCTGGGTCAGCGTGGTGCCGGTGCGCCCGTCGATCCCGCCCTTCGAGACCAGCAGGCCGGCGGCGGTCGAGACGATCAGCGCCGGGATCTGGCTGACCAGCCCGTCGCCGGCGGTCAGCACCGTATAGGTCTTGAACGCCTCCGCCACCGGCAGGTCGTGGAAGACGACCCCGACGATCAGCCCGACGATGATGTTGATCGCGGTGATGACCAGCGCGGCGATCGCGTCGCCCTTCACGAATTTTGACGCACCGTCCATCGCGCCGAAGAAGCCGCTTTCCGCTTCCAGCTCGCTGCGGCGTTCGCGCGCCTGCTTCTCGTCGATCAGCCCGGCGTTGAGATCGGCGTCGATCGCCATCTGCTTGCCCGGCATCGCGTCGAGGCTGAAGCGCGCCGCGACCTCGGCGATGCGCCCCGCGCCCTTGGTGATGACGACGAAGTTGATGACCACCAGGATGATGAAGATGGTCAGCCCGATGACGGTCTGGCCGCCCATCAGGAAGGTGCCGAACGCGCCGATCACCCCGCCCGCGGCATTCACCCCCTCGTGCCCGTTGCCGAGGATCAGCCGCGTCGAGGAAAGGTTCAGGCCGAGCCGCAACATGGTGGTGATGAGCAGGATCGTCGGGAAGCTCGACAATTGCAGCGGCTTTTCGATGAACAACGCGGTCATCAGGATCAGCACGGAGGCGGTGATCGACAGCGCGAGCCCGAAGTCGAGCAACCAGCCCGGCATCGGCAGGATCAGCATCGCGATGATCGCCACGACGCCGAGCGCAAGCGCGACGTCGCGATTGGGGCCGAAGCGCGACAGCATGCGCTCCCATTGCGGCGGCATCATCTCTCTCCCGTCGAGACCACAGGATCAGCGCAGCGCCGGCCATACGGTCGGCGCAAAGCCCACCGGCCGCATGTCGCGCAACGTGTCGCCGATCCGCCGCGCCGGGATGCCGAGGATCATCGCCGCGCGCTCGCGGTCGCCCTGGCAGCGCGCCAGCGTGCGCCACGTCAGGTCGCATTCGATATCCGCCAGCGTGCGGCCGATCAGCGTCTCGATCGGATCGATCGTGGGCGCGCTGGTCCCGCTCGTGTCGGCGCGCAGCCGGTCCGTCGCCCAGCCGAGATCGAACGTCACCTTCACCGACAATTGGGTCGCTTCGGCTTGCGTCGACGGTGTCGGGGCGGTGACATCGGCGGCGTCGACCTTCAGCATCGCGTGCGGCGACCGCGCCAGACCATAAGCGAGCGCGAGCACCGCGCCCGGCTCTCCGACCAGCGTGCACTGGCCCACGGCGGCGCCTGGCATCTCAGCTGCGATCCTGATGGACGATTTCGGTCAGCGTGACCCCCAGCGTCCCGTCGATCAGCACCACCTCGCCGCGCGCGATCAGGCGGTTGTTGACGAAGATATCGGCCGGTTCGCCGACCCGCCGGTCGAGTTCAATGACGTCGCCGGTCTTGAGCCGCAGCAGGTTGGAGATCGTCATCCGCGACCGGCCCAGCACCGCCTGCACGCGGACCGGCACGTCGAACACCGCCTGCAGGTCGGCGGGCGAGGGCGGGCCGTCGCGGGTGACGGGGTCGACCGGATCGGCATCCGAGTCGAAGGAGGTGGGCGCGAGCAGGGGTAGCGCGCTGTCCTGCGTCAGATTTTCTTCGGTCATGCGTTCATCCAGTTACGGATCACCGAGGTGGATTCGGTGGGGTTCTTGGCGATCACCTCGCCGATCTTCTTGATCGCGGAGAGCCGGACGCGTCCGTCGACCTGCGCCAGATCGATCTCCTGGTCGAGCATCGGCACGTCGGGATCGGCCCCGCTTTCGATCAGCTCGGGCGCGGCGGCGCCGTCCACCGGCTGCGCGGTCAGCGCGATCGGTGCGGCCGCCTCGGCGGCGAGCGGACGGAGCCGGTTCAGCGCCATGCGGAGCCCGACCAGCAACAGCCCGCCGATCAGGATGATCTTGGCAAAGCCGATCAGCGTCGCGGGGGTCAGCCCGAAGGGAAGCTTGCCGCTCGCGCCATCCAGATCGGCCGGCGCCACGAACGGCATGCCTTCCACGATCACGCTGTCGCCGCGCTCGCTATCGAAGCCGACCGCATTCTGCACCAGCCGGGTCAGCCGCTGGTTCTGTTGTTCGCTCAGCGGCTTGCCGCCGGTGTCGATCATCACGGCCACCGTCAGCCGGTCGATCTTGCCCGGCGTGCGGACGCTGATCGAATGTTTGCGGCTGTTCTGGTAGCTGGTGTCCTCCGACGTGTCGGACTTGGTGGACCGCTGGCTGTCGCCCCCGCCGCCGTTGATCGGACCGGCACTGTCGGGCAATTGGCTGCTGACCGACGCGCCCGGCGCGCTGGCCTGGTTCTGCTGGTTCTGGTCGTTCGATTCGACCGTCACCTGATGCGCGATCACCTGCTGGTCGGGATCGTAGGTGTCGGCTTCCTCGCGCGTTTCGTCGCGGTCGAGCCGCGCGGCGATCTGTGCATGGACCTTGCCGGTGCCGACCACCGGTTCGAGCAGCCGCTCGACCTGTTCGCGCAGATGCGCCTCCAGCGACGCCTGCCGCTCCTCGATCTGCGACGAGGTGCCGGCGGCGGGATCGCCCGCCCGCGCGAGCAGCGCGCCCTGCTGGTCGACGACCGAGATGCTGTCGGGCGACAGATCCGGCACCGAGGAGGCGACCAGGTACCGGATCGCCTGGACCGATTCGTTCGACAGCCGCCCGCGCGTCTTGAGCGTCACCGCGGCGGTCGCCTTGCGCTCCTGCGTCGAGAACATGTCGCGGTCGGGCATCACGATATGGACGCGCGCCTTGTCGACATTCTGCAGGCTCTCCACCGAGCGCGCGAGCTCTCCCTCGATCGCGCGCGTCTCGTTCAGCTTCTCGCGCGACGACGACACGCCGAACGGCTGTTCGGCGTCGAGAATTTCATAGCCGATCTTGCCACCCAGCTTCTCGCCGGCGAGCTGCATCCGCAGCTCCGCGAGCCGATCGACCGGCGCCATCACCGCGGTGCCGTCGGGCGACATCTGGAAGGGCACCGACTGCGCCTTCAGCTTCTCGGTGATCGACTGGGCGGAGGAGGGATCGAGGTCCGTGTAGAGATAGCCCATGTCCGGTGAGGCGCCGCGCAATGCGAGGGCGCCGACGCCGATCAGCACGGCGAGCGCGACGCCCCCCATGATCATCAGGCGGCGGGTTCCCAGCTGCGCGATCAACGATCGCAATCCTTCCAAGGCCGGCCTCGTGAATAATGGTGAAGGGCGCGTTCGCCCCCGCTGATGTCATTATAGAGGGGTCGTGCCGACGGGGCCGGCGCGCGCCGTTTTCTTGCGCTTGCGCCGCGATCAAGGCGCCAGGTCGGGCAACAGCGGGCGCAGTTCGTCGATCACGATCGCGCGGCGCGCGGCGGCGTCGACCATCAGGCCGCCCTCGTCCCAGACGATCCGCGCATCGCCCTCCGCGACCGACGGATCGGCCAGCGGCGTCACGTGCAATTGCCGCCGGTCGAGCTGCTGCCGCGCCTCCAGCGCGATGACCAGTTCCGGGTAGAGCGCCGGATGGACGTACACCGCGAGGTGCGTGCCGCGCGAGACCTGCGCCAGCGCGCGGGTCAGCGCCTCCTCGATCGCGCGCAGCGGCGCGGCGGCGACGGCATGGCCGGCCAGCACCTCGGCCGCGGCGAGCGCGGCCTCCGCGGCCATGCGCGTCTGCTGCGCCGCGACCGCGACGAAGCGCACGTCGAGATCGTCCAGCGCGGCATGGATCGCGTCGGTGGCGGACAACAGCGCTGCGGCGCCTTCGCGGCGTCCTTCGTCCATGCCGGCGCGAAAGCCCTCGGCATGCGCCGCCGCCAGCGCCGACGCCTGCGCCTCCTCGGCCTGGGCGAGCTGCTCGGCCAGCGCTCGCGCCTGCGTCGAGCGCTCGGCGTCGGCGGGCTCCGGGACGGCCTTGCCGGGGTGGAAGACGCGGTCGAAGCCGAACGGCTCGACCCTGCCGGGCTGGGGCCTCGTCATCGCAATGTCTCCGTGCGGTTCGTGACCTTCGTCCGACGCGCCATGGTCAGTAGATCATCGCATCGTTGCTCTTGGGATCGACGAGGATGATCTCGCCGCGATCGCCGAGCGATTTGGCCAGCCGGACCAGATTGGCCTGCGCGTCCTCGCAATCGCGCGCGCGCACCGGCCCCATCGCGCTCATGTCGCTGCGGATCAGCTTGGCGGCGCGCTCGGTCATGCTCGACAGGAAGAGCTGGCGGATCTCCTCGTTGGCGCCCTTCAGCGCAAGCGCCAGCTCGCGCTTGTTGGCGTTGCGCACCAGCGTCTGCACCGCCGCCGGCAGCAGCTTGCCGAGGTCCTCGAAGGTGAACATCAGGCTGCGGACGCGCTCGGCGGATTCGGGCGAGCGCTCGTCCAGCGCGGCCATCATCCGCTCCTCCGACGAGCGGTCGAGCGCGTTGAAGATCTCGGCGATCGTCTCGTGCGGGTCGCGCCGCTGCGCGCGCGCGAGGTTCGACATGAACTCGCTGCGCAACGTCTGCTCGACCTCGAGGATGACCTCCTTCTGCACATGGTCCATGCGGATCATCCGCATGATGACGTCCGCCGACAGCTCCTGCGGCAGCTCGGCCAGCACGCGCGCGGCGTGGTCGGGACGTACCTTGTCGAGGATCACCGCCACGGTCTGCGGATATTCGTTCTTCAGATAGGTCGCGAGCAGCGTCTCGCTGACGTTCGACAATTTGTCCCACATCGTCCGGCCGGACGGGCCGCGGATATTCTCCATGATCTCGCGGACCTTCTCCTCCGACATCACCGCGCGCAACAGCCGCTCGGTGGAATCGTAGGAGCCGTGCAGCGTAGCCATCCCCGCGACCTCGCTGGAAAACTGCACGAGCAGATGCTCGACCACCGCCGCCGGCACGCGCCCCAGCTCGGCGATGCACGACGACAATTCGGTCACCTCGTCGATCGACAGTTGCGCCCAGATCGGCGCACCATGCTTCTCGCCCAGCGCCAGCATCAGCGCACCGGCACGCTGCATCCCGGAATATTTCTTGAGATCGGCAGGTTCGATGACCGGTGCCAACATAGCGCTTCCATCCCCAGAAAGTCGTCCGGGCGCGACCGTCGGCCGCGCTTTTCGTCTATCTTATAGGAGGAATGCACGATCGCTCCGCGTGGAGGTGAAAATGGTGAACGATAGTGGCGCCCTGACCGGCCTCGGTCTTTTGACCGGCAGCTATGTCGGGGGCGGGGCAACCGTCTCCGAAACCCCGGCGGCGCGCGCCGCGCGCAAGTTGTTCACCACGCCCGCGACAAAGGCGCCATGGACGGTCAAGACGAAAGCCGACACCAGCCTGAACGGGATCCTCGCCAAGGCGAGCACGGTGCGGATGATGCATTCGATCGTCGACGCGTTCCGCCCGTCGGACGCGGCCGGCTCCGACGATGTCGAGACCAGCTTCATCACCTATCGCGCGCTCGACCGGCTGAACGCGCTCGCCAAGGCGGGTCAGCAGGCCGGGTTGAGCGACGCCGAGCGCAGCGGCCTGCAAAAGGCCTTCAGCAAGGGCCTGACCGATCTCCGGCGCTTCCTGGCCGACGCCCCCGCCCAGAAGCTCAGCCTCGCCTTCGGACCGCCGTCGTCCACCGTGAAGAGCGCGCCGGCCGAGGCGACGCAGGACATCGGCAAGTTCACCGGCACGGGCGTGGTCGACGATCTCGACGCCGCCATCCCCGGGCTGACCGGCAAGGAAGTGCTGTCGATCACGCTCGCCAGCGGGCACGACCAGCACGACACCGTCACCGTCGATCTCTCGACGCTCGACCAGCAGCCGCCGACGCTCCAGCAGGTGGCCAAGGCGATCAACGACGCGGTCGCCGCGCCGGCGAGCGGCTTCGACTATAGGGTCAAGTTCAGCGTCGCGAAGGTCGACGACAAACATTACGGCCTGACCATGTCGTCCGGTTCGACCCGCGTGTCGATTGATCAGGCCGGCGCGGGGGACGCGCTGACGGTGGTGAGCAGCCGGACGCGCTACGATGCGGCGGAGGGCGCGCAGATCTACCGGATCGCCGACCCCGCGACCGCACTGGACCGGCAGAAGCTCGGCGAGATCGTCGCCATCGACCGGCTCGCGACCGGCGCGGCGCAGGAGAAGGTCAAGGCGCGCGACGCGGCGACCGCCGGTGACCGCAAGGCGCGCGCCACCGATCCGGCCACGCCGCTGCCGACCGTCACCGCCGGTCTGACGGCGCAGGCGTCGGTAACCGCATCCGATGGCTTCACCTATGTGGTCGGCACCACCAGGGGTGATCTGGGCACCAACCGCTCTGACGGCAGCGACGATCTGTTCCTCTCCAAGGTCGACAGCGAGGGCACGATCGTATGGCAGCACGCGCTGGGCGCGACCGGCACCGCACAGGGCGCGGCGATCAGCCTCGGCGCGCATGGCGACATCATCGTGGCGGGAACCGTGACCGGCACGTCCGGCGACAGCGGCGACGAGCGCAGCGCGATGCTGGTGGCGCGCTACGACACGACCGGCGAGAAGCTCTTCGCGACCGAATTGCCGAGCAGCGGGCACGACGAGGCGACGGCGGTGGTCGCCGCCGCGGATGGCAGCATCTATGTGGGCGGGCGCACCGCGGTCGAGGATGGCGGTCGGGCGGGGTATGTCGCGCATCTGGACGCCAACGGCAAGTTCGTCGAACAGCGCAGCCTCGGCACCGAGGCCGACCGGGTCAACGCCCTCGCGATCGACACGTCCGGGAACCTGCTGGCGCTGACCCGGAAGCAGGGCGAGGCCACGCTGCGGCGGCTCGACGCCACCGCGCTGACCAACGAGCTGGGCAGTGCGGATCTCGGCGCGGCGGATGCGCGCGCGCTGGCGGTCGCGGCGGACGGCCGGATCGCGGTGGTCGGCGCCACCTCGCAGGCACTGCCCGACAATGCCGCCTTTGGCACGGACCATGGCAGCGACGGTTTCGTGACCCGTCTGAAGAGCGACCTGACCGGCGCCAGCACCACCTATCTGGGCGGCGAAGGCGAGGATCAGGCCGACAGCGTCACCTTCGTCGGCGCCGCGCTCTACGTCGGCGGTCGCACCACCGGCAACCTTGGCGGTACGCGTGAAGGCAAGCTCGACGGCTTCGTCGCACGGATCGATGCGGCGAGCGGCGCGATCGGCGCGCTGTCGCAATTCGGCAGCGGCGGCGGGGTCGCCGATCCGGTGATCGTTGCCGCGGCGAAGGGCGGCAACACCGTGCTCGGCGCGCTGGGGCTGCATCGCGGCGCGTTGAACGGCGAGATCGCGACCTCGTTGTCGACGCAGTTCGGACTGGCCGACAACGACAGTTTCAAGGTGCAGCTCGATAACGGCGTTGCGCAAAGTATCACGATCAAGGCCGGCGAGACGATGACCAGCCTGCGGCTGAAGATCCAGCAGCAACTGGGCAGCGATGCGGTGATGGTCACGACGACGCGCGACGCCGACAATCATGTCCAGCTCAGCATTTCGGTCCGGCAGGGGCATACGCTCAGCCTGACCGGCGGGCCGAAGGGGCGCGACGCGCTGGCCAAGCTCGGCATCGCGCCGACGCGGGTCCATTCGGACGCGGTGCGCAAGAAGAGCGACCCCAAGGTCCTGCCCGGCGGCAGCTTCGGCCTGTCGCTATCCGACACGTTGAACATCGCCACGGTCGACGCGGCCAAGGGCGTCGGCAAGACGATCGAGGCGGCGATCTCGATGACGCAAACCGCCTATCGCTCGCTCTATTGGGACAAGACCAAGGCGACCCAGGCCAGCGGCATCGTGGACGGCGGCGGGACCGCCCGCCAGCAGGCGCAGCTCGCGTCCTACAAGCTGGCGCTCAGCCGTCTCGGCGGCGGCGCCTGACCCCTTCTTCCTTTTTCCGAGGTCCTGTCATGTCGAACCCCGTCTCGTTGATCGAAGGCCTGACCGGCGCGATGAAGCATCTCGCCGAGCGGCAGCGCGTCGTGGCGCAGAACATCGCCAACAGCGAAACTCCCGCCTTCCGGGCGCAGGAGGTGGAGGCGCCGGACTTTTCGGCGTTGCTCGTCGACAAGGGCAAGCCGCATGTCGCCGCGCCGCGCGTGCGGGTGACCAGCGGGATGATCGCGCTCGGCGCTTCGCCCGCGGTGGACGGGCATATCTTCAACGATACGCAGGTCAGCGAGACCAAGCCGGACGGCAATACGGTGACGCTCGAGGATCAGTTGCTCAAGATGGGCGACATCCAGAGCCGCTTCCAGACGATGACCGATCTTTATCACAAGCAGATGGCGCTCCTGCAAACCGCGATCGGCCGCTGATCCACGCGGCGCGGGCGCCGCGCCGCGTGTCCATCACAGCGGATCGCCGCCGTCGCCGAGGCGCTGGCGGATGCCGTGCAGGCTCGTGTCGAGGAAGCGGCGGCAGTCCTTGGCGAAGTGCGAATGGTCGACATAGCCGGCTTCCCACAGCACCCGCCCGGTCGCGGTCGGATCGGGGAGCAGCCGCCGAAGCACGCGCACGAAGCGGCGCAGCATCAGCAGCCGCTTGGGCGGCAGACCGAACGCGTGCAGGCAGGCGGCCGACACTTGCTGCGGCGTGAGGCCGAGCGCCGCGCCGATCTCCGCGACGCTGGTGCGCGGGCTGGCGTCGATCCGCGCGACGATCCGCTGCGCCACGGCGTCGCGCGCATGGCCGCTGGCGCAGCGCGCGGCGAGCCACGGCGCGAAGGCCGCCGCCGCGCCCGCGCCGGGATCGCAGACGACCGGCCGCGCGACCGGGTCGATCGTCGCCAGCGGCACGATCCGGTCGGTGAAGCGCGACAGGTCGCGATCGAACAAGGTCGCCCAGGCGGTCGCGCGCAGCCGCAGCCCGAAAAGGAGCGCGTCGCCGTGATCCAGTTGCGCGATCGTGGTCGTCGGTCCGATGAACCCGACCCGCGGCAGCAGATCGCTGCGTCGACCGCGGCGCGTCAGCCGCGCGTCGCCTGCGCCGCCCAGCAGCATGTACAGCCGTGGCCCACCCGGCAGGACAATCGTCTCGCGTACGCCCGCCGCCGGCATCCGCGCGACATAGCCCGCGACGAGCCCGTCCGGCGATAGCGGGGGCGCGCGCCGCCCCGGCGCTGGCGATGGTCTGTCCAAGTGCGGCTCCGCGGTGATGTCCGCGAAGATACGGTGCCGACCGGCCGGCGGATGCGCCGCGCGCGCTTGCGGCGTCAGCGGCGGTGGAGATGATCGTGCGTCGAGGCGCGGATCAGGTTGCTGAAGATCAACCGGACGAGATCGACCTGCCGATTGCTGCCGGTCTTGACGAACACCTGCTTCAGATAGCCGCGCGCGGTGCCCAGCTTGACGTGCAGCGCCTGCGCGGCGGCGGCCAGCGTCTGCCCCGATGCCAGCAGGCAGGTCAGCTCGGTCTCGACCCGCGACAGCCGGAACAGCTTGCAGACCGGCTCGGCAAGCTGGTGGATGTCGAGCCCCGGATCGACGAAGAACAGCAAGGCGCCATCGTCGTCGGACCGGTCGGAATGCGGCAACGCGGCGAAGGACGTGACCAACGGCGGCCCGCTCTCCCGGTGCAGCATCAACAGCGGCAGCCGGTCGGCGCCGCCGTCCGCCCCGCTTTGCGCCAGCACATAGCCGATCGCGGTCGACAGCGCCGCGGCATCGGCGCGGTCGGTCGCCTGCACCTGGCCGCGATGCTCGCGGATGCCGTCCTGCCGGTCCATCAACTGTCGCGCCGCGTCGTTGGCGAACACGATATGCCCGTCGCCCGACAGCAGCACGATCCCGATCGCGACCAGGTTCAGCCCGGTTTCGACGCCGATCGTACGCCGCTGCGCCAGCCGCGCCGCCTCCCACAGCCGGAAATAGGCCGAGACGCTCGGCCATTCGCTTCGGCACCGCGTCTCGATCTCGCCGCGCGCGTCATCGTCGGGCGAGCGGAAGACAAGGTTGACGAACGCGCCCGGTTGGCCCGGCGTTCGCGGCACCGGGATCACCAGCGCCGAGGCGGGGTGCGCGGTCGACAGCCGGTCGCACCACAGCGGCGCGGGCGCGTGATGTTTGAAGCCGGTGTCGATCCGGTCGGCGATCCGGACCAGCGCCGCGCAGCTGTCGTCGTCGAGGCCGTCGGCGGCGAGGCAGCGCGACGCCCCCTGTTCGTGCGTGCTGGTCAGCGCCCAGGCGTCGGCGCCCAGGGTGCGGGCGAAGTGGCCGGTGACCAGCGCGACATCGTCGGATATCGCCAGTCCGTCGTCGTGAATGTCATGAAAAGCGATCCGCGCGATACGCTCCGTCGGCCGCCCCTGTGTCGAATGCCGCAAGCTCCCTCCATCGCGCTCCGCCAATATATCGGCGCGCGCGATGGCTCCGCGAAAGAGCATGGGCAGATCCTTCTCTGCCAGCAATGCACTACCTCTCCACCGTCATTCCCCGATTCCCTGAGTCGGGGTTTTTTCTGTTGTACGCCAACTGGCCGCCAAGTCATTCGATCCCGTCTATCCCATTTTGAAACAAGGCAAATAGCAGCAATTTTTACCCCCTCATTTGGGGGTGGCGAGCATCACGGAACGGGAGGAACGGTCGCCCGCGAAGAGGGGGAATGGTGAACGAAAGATTAACGGTATTTCCGATTCGGCTCGGTCCGCAGGATTGCCGGGCTGGAAAACACCGCCGGGCTAACCGGCCAACAAGGGATGCCTCACCATGAAATCGCGTCTTCTGATCGCCGCATCGATCCCGGTTCTGGCGTGGACCGTGCCCGTGTCCGCGCAAACCACCGAGCCCGGCAGCACCTATACCACCACCAACACCGACAGTTCGACCAACGACAGCAACAACACCGCGACGAACACCCAGACCGATTCGTCGGACCGTTCGTGGACCGACAATTCCAACCGCTCGTCGATGGACAATTCGAATAATTCGCGGACCAACAATTCCACGAACGACAGCAACAACACCGCCACCACCACCTCGACGTGGACCGATCAGGCGAACAATTCGACCACCGACAATTCCAACAACGCCCGCACGAACACCACCACCAACACCGACAGCAGCGGCGCGTCGGGCGCGCAGGTCGCGGCCAACAACGGCAGCAACGCCACCGACAGCCGCAACCAGTCGACCACCAACACCAGCACCGACAATGCCGACCGGTCGATGACCGACAATTCGAACCGCTCGACCACCGACAATTCGAACCGGTCGACGGCGACCACCACCAACACGACCAACTCGTCGGCGAGTGGCGCGCAGGTCGCGGCCAACAACGGCAGCACCGCCACCGACAACCGCAACCAGTCGACCACCAACACCGACAATGCCGACCGGTCGTACACCTATAACGACAATGCCGATCGCTCGACGGTGAACAACGACGCTTCCAACCGCTCCACCACCAACACCTCGACCACCACCTCGGCGTCGGGCGCGCAGGTCGCGAACAACGGCAGCGGCTCGGCGACCGACAGCCGCGACCAGTCGAACAATTCGCGGATGACGACCACGAATACCGACAATTCGGCGAGCGGCGCGCAGGTCGCGGCCAGCGGCGGCGGCAACGCCAGCGACAGTCGCAACCAGTCGACCACCACCAACACGACGACCACCTCGGCGTCGGGCGCCCAGGTCGCCTCGAACGGCAGCGGCTCGGCCACCGACAGCCGCAACCAGTCCACGACCGACAATTCGGACAATTCTAATCGCTCGCGGACCAGCTCGGCAAGCGGCGCGCAGGTCGCGAACAACGGCAGCGGTTCCGCGACCGACAGCCGCAACCAGTCCACGACCGACAATTCGGACAATTCGAACCGCTCGATGACCAGCTCGGCCAGCGGCGCGCAGGTCGCGGCGAACAACGGCGACGCCACCGACAGCCGCAATCAGTCGACCAACGACAATTCGGACCGTCGCAACACCGCCAGCAATTCGGGCCGCGGCTCGGTCGCGACCAATGGCGACGCCAGCTACGCCGACAGCTCGATGCGCAGCACCGGCATGGCGTCGGCGGGAACCGGGGCGGCATCGACCTCGAACGTCTTCGGGGCCAGCGCGGTGGTCTCCTCGGCGACGCTCGCCAGCTACGTCACCGGCGTGCGGGTCGATTACAGCCAGACCCCGGGCGGCGCGACCAACTCGGTCAACAACAGCCTGACCACCGGCGACGGCGCGTTCCAGAACCTCGCCGGGCTGCAGTCGCTCAACATGAACACCGGCGCCGGCGCATCGCAGAATTCGGCGGTGAACGTCAGCGTCGCGGCCGGCACGATCAACCTCGGCGGCGGTCAATAAGGCAAGGGGGCGGGGAGGGGTGGCGGTGCCGCCCCTCCTCCTTTTCTCTGATCGATCGGGAGATCGGGACATGCGTATGCTCTTCATCGGTCCGGCGCTGCTCGCCGCCGCCGTGCCGGTTTCGGCCGTTGCGCAGACCGCGCCGGCCGCGGCGCCGCTTCAGGCCAGTCCGTTCGGTGCCGCCGCACCGGTCGACAATGCACAGCTCGGCGCGGTCACCGGCCAGTCGGATCTGTCGCAGGTGATCCGCGCGCAGAACACCAGCACGGTCAGCGGCAACAGCGTCAACGGCCATTCGGAAACCGGGACGATCAGCTTCGACCCCAATTCCTTCCAGAATCTCAACGGCCTGTCGTTGCTCAGCGCGAACACCGGAAACAATGTTTCCATCAATTCGTCGCTGAACGTGAACGTCGCGATCAACCAGTAACGATGCGCGCGCCGCTCCGCCTCGCCCGGTGGCTGCCGGCGGCGCTGCTGGCGACCGCCGGCTGTACCGCGATGCCGCTGCCCGAGGGCGGGAACGTCACCAACTTCTCGCCGACGCTCAATTTCACCGTTCCCGTCACCAGCCTGATCGGGCGGCGGTTCGAGACGGTGGTGCGGCAGCAATATGATTTCAGCTGCGGATCGGCGGCGCTCGCGACGCTGCTGCGTTTCCATTACGACGATCCGCAGAACGAGCAGAGCGTGTTCCTCGGCATGTTCCGCGACGGCGATCAGGCGCAGATCCGCCGGCTCGGCTTCTCGCTGCTCGACATGAAGCGTTATCTCGCGGCGCGCGGCATCGCCGCCGATGGCTTCAAGGTCAGCGCCGCGCAGATCGCGCGGGCGCGCGTGCCCGGCATCGCGCTGATCGACTTCGACGGTTACCGCCACTTCGTCGTCGTCAAGGGGATCGACGATCAGACCTTGCTGCTCGGCGACCCGTCGCTGGGGCTGCGGCGCGAGACGATCGGGCGCTTCGCCAAGCAATGGAACGGCGTGTTCTTCATCATCAGCGGGCGCGACGCGGTCGGGCAGTCGCATTTCAACATGCCCGTCGACCTTGCGCGCGCGCCGCATGGTCGTCCGTTCCTGCCCGCCGATCCGCTGGAAAGCGCGCAGCTCGCGCTCACCCGCCCGCGTCTGGGAGAGTTCTGACATGTCGATCGCCTTGCTGATCGCCGCTTCACTGGCCGCGCCCGGCGACGCACCGGTGCCGGTCCCGGATCGCGAGCTGGCGACGATGCGCGGCGGGCTGATGCTGCCCAACGGGCTCAACGTCGCGATCGGCATCGACATCCAAACGCGCATCGACGGCGTGCTGGCGCTGCACACGATCTTCTCCAGCGAGGCGCAGGGCGTGCGCGTCTTCACCGACGGCAGGACCAGCCCCAGCGAGGTGCCCGGCACCGTCACCGTCGAGACCGGCGACCCGAGCTGGCCGACCGTCTCGGTGTCGCGGACGCCGACCGGCACCACCGTCACCGCGCCCGGCACGGACACGCCCGCCAGCGTCAACATCGTCTCCGGGCCGACCACCGGCTGGCTCGACGCGTCGGGGCAGACCCCGGTGCCGGTGGTCGCCAACGGTCCGGCGGTCGACGCCAGTTCGGGGAGCATCCGGCTGACCAGCGACGAGCGCGGCAGCCAGGTGCAGTTGGTGACGCCGACCACCGAGATCCGGCATCTGGTCGGGCAGGCGACCGGCGCGGTGATCTCGAACACCGCCAACGACCGCGTCATCGATACCGTCAGCACCGTCAACGTCAATCTGGTCGGGCTGCCCGCCGGGCTGACCAACGGCATGCTGCTCGCCAACCGGATCGCGACCGAGGCAGCGGGTCCGCGCTGAGCCAATTGGAAAAGGGGATAATCATCGATGCGACCGGCGGCCTCCAGTGCGTTTCTCTCTCTCGGCCTGATCGCCGCGCCGGCGGCGGCGCAGCAGCCGGTGTCCCCGGCGACCGCGGCAATGCCGGCCGCGGTGGATGACGGCGACGAGCTGCGCCGCACGCTCGCCGCCGAGCGGCAGGAGCTGGACCGCCAGCAGCGCGCGCTCGACGAACAGCGCGCGCGGATCGACCGGCTGGAGGCGCGGCTGTCCGGGCGCGGCGATGCCGGCACGCAGGTCGCACAGACCGCGCTCCCGCCGGGCGGCGTGCCGCTCCCGGCGTCGCCGCCGCCCGCGCCGCCGCCCTCTGCCGCGGCCTCGACCGCGAGCGCGGGCACGCAGGTGCAGACCGTCGGCGAGGCGCCGTCCGACCAGCGGCAGGTGCAGGTCGCGGTCCTCTCCGAACAGGGGGGGATCATCACCAAGGCGGGCCGCGCGACGGTCGAGGTCAACTTCGAATATGCGCGCGCCGACCGCAACCAGGTGGTGTTCCGCGGCGTGCAGATCCCCGAGGCGGTGCTGATCGGCGTCTTCGACATCAACCAGAGCCGGCAGGACGTGCTGACCGTCGGCACGGTCGGGCGGCTCGGGCTGACCAGCCGGCTAGAGATCAACGGGCGGCTGCCGTTCGTCTACCGGTCCGACAAGTCGGTGCTCGCCCCGGTCGCCAATCCGACCGAGCCCAACGCCGGGCAGCTCGACCGGCCGGTCAGTGGCGCGAACATCGGCGATATCGACTTCGGGCTGCGCTACCAATTCACCGACGGCAACAACGGCGCGCCGTATCTGATCGCGGGCGTGCAGGCGGTGGCACCCACCGGCACCGATCCGTTCCGTGTGCCGCGCGATGCGCTCGGCAATGCGCTCAAGGGCGCAACGGGGGCGGGATTCTGGGGCGTGACACCGAACCTGACCGCGATTCTACCCAGCGATCCGGCGGTTTTGTTCGCGACATTGGGCTACACCTACAATTTCGCGCGCACCATCAACCGTCAGATCGGTGCCGCGTTCATTGAACGCATCGCCCCGGGCAGCCAGCCGTCGGCGAGCGCAGGGATCGCGATCGCATTGAATCCGCGCACGTCGCTCAGCTTCGGCTACGCCCAGACCTGGGCGTTGGGGACGAAAACCCGCGTCCGCGCGCTCAACCAGACGACGCAGGAACTCGGCGACGCCATGACCGCCGAAAGCCGCGATCTCCAGATCGGGCGTTTGCTGTTCGGCGTCAGCTACCGCACCTCGCCGACGACGACGCTGAACTGGAACGTCGAGGTAGGGGCGACCGACGATGCCGCCGACGTCCGCACCACGTTGCGCATCCCCTTCACGTTCAACGCTTATTGACGCCCGTCATCACGCCGCGCGCGCGAGCGGAGGCGGTGCCGCGCCGACGTCGAAGCGTGCGATCTGGCTGCCGAGCGCACCGGCCTGCGTCTCCAGCTTGCGGGTAACCGCGGTCACTTCCTCGACCATCGCCGCATTCTGCTGCGTGGTGCCGTCGATCTGCGCCAGCGCGATGTCGATCTGACGCAGACCCTCGGCCTGTGCGGAAGCATTGGTCGCGATGTCAGATACCTGCGTGGTAATCGCGCCGATCTGCGTCGTGATCCGCTCCAGCGCGCTGCCGGTGTCGTTGACCAGCCGCACGCCATCCTCGACCTGCTGCCCGCTCAGCACGATCCGCTGTCGGACATCGGTGGCAGCGTCCGAGCAGCGCCCGGCGAGCGCGCGCACCTCGCTGGCGACCACCGCGAAGCCCTTGCCGGCGTCGCCGGCGCGCGCCGCCTCGACCCCGGCGTTGAGCGCCAACAGGTTGGTCTGAAAGGCGATACCGTCGATCACCGCGATGATCTCCGAAATCTCGTTCGACGCCTGTTCGAGCCGCCCCATCGCCGCGACCGCCTCGCGTACCACCTGCGCGCCGTCGCGCGCCTCGCCGTGGACGCGGTGCATCGCTTCCTGCGCACTCGCGGCGCCGGTAGCGGCATTGTTCACGGTGTCGGCGATCGCGCTCATCGCCGCAGCGGTTTCCTCAAGGCTCGCAGCCTGTTGCTCGGTGCGGCACGACAGATCGTCGGAGGCCTGCGTCAGCTCGGCGGTGAAGCGGTAGACGGTCTCGCTGCCGCGGCTGATCCCGAGCAAGGCGTCATGGATCGACGACAGCGCGCGGTCGAAATCCTTTGCGAGCGTCGCATAAGCGGCGGGCAGCGTCTGTCCGAGCCGCTGCGTGAGGCGCCCGTCGGCGAGCGCGGCAAGCTGTTGTGCGAGGGCGTCGACCGCCTGCTGCTGCTCGGCATCGACGCGCGCCTTGGCCTCGCCGGCATCGCGGAACACGACCAGCGCCTTGGCCATCGCGCCGATCTCGTCGCGCCGCTCCGTGCCCGGAACCGCGACATCGCGCCGCCCGCCGGCCAGTACGGTCATCGCGCGCCGCATCTCGCCGAGCGGGCGGAACATCTTTCGAGTCAGCGCGAGACACGCCAGCGCGGCACAGAGCGTCACCAGCACCGCGACGATCGCGATACTGCCCTGAACCTCATGAACACTGGCGAGGAAGTCGGCGGCCGGGATGCCGACGTAAAGGATGCCGACTACCGCGCCGTTCGCATCCTTGATCGGGTCGTAAGCGGTGAAATAATTGGTGCCGAGAATATCGGCGCGGCCGCGATAGTTGCGGCCGTCGCGCAGCACGGTCTCACGGACGGCGTCGCTGGTCAGCTTGGTGCCGGTCGCGCGGCTGCCGTCCTTGTTCTTGACGTTGGTGGCGATGCGGGTGTCGCCGCGGAAGATCGTCGCGGTGCCACCAACCAGTTCCTTGACGCGGTCGACCGCGCTGTGATCGCCGTTGAGGACATGCCCGTCGATTGTGAGCAGATCACCGTTTACGGTGGCGTAACGGCCATGGCGCTGGAGCACGCTCCACGCGACACGCATGTTCGCCTCCTGACGCTCGGTCGCGCTCCGCTCGGCATTGATCGCCAGCACGGTGGCAGTGACCCCAGCCGTCACCAGCGACAAGAGGCACAGCGACAGCGCGATAAGCCATGTCACCTTCGCGGAAAGACCGAGATCGCGAATTCGTGCGGCCACACCCGGCATCTGACGCTTCCATTTCTCTGTTGTTCGCTCATCGCCTGCTCGGCGGCTAAACGGCCATTTGAAGAAAAAGCGTTAATTTACAGACACCATCGATCGATTGCGGCCCGCCCGACGACCGGGCGGGCCGATCGGGTCAGCCGGCGGCGGCGGCCGCTTCGGGCTTGAGCGCACGGCTGGTGCGACCGTCGATGCCACGCGGCACGTCTCCGGCGACCGTGGCGCGGCGCAGGTGACGACGCTGCAATCCGAAATCGGCGACCGCGCGATGCTGCGTCGAGCGATTGTCCCAGATCGCCACGTCGCCGGCCTGCCAGCGCCAGCGCACGACATTCTCCGGCTTGGTGATGTGATCCTGCAGGATCGCGAACAACCGCTGCGAATCCGCGGTGTTCAGCCCGGCGAAGCGCTTGACGAAATGACCGAGCAGCAGCGAGCGCGCGCCGCTCACCGGATGGACGCGCACCACCGGATGTTCGGTTTCGTAGATCGTCGAGGTGAAGACCTTGCGGTGCTCCTCCTGCGTCTTCGACGCGCCGGCCAGCACCTCGGCATAGTCATAGTCGTTGCTGTGGATCGCGGTCAGCCCGTCGACGAGCGTGCGCAGCGCGTCGGGCAGCTCCTCATAGGCGGTCTCGCCGTTCGCCCACAGCGTGTCGCCGCCCGCGTCGGGGATCACCAGCGCGCGCAGGATCGATGCCTTGGGATAGGCGGGGACGAAGGTGACGTCGGTATGCCAGCTCGACGCGGCATAGCCTTCCTTCGACTCGAGTTCGAGCAGGTAGCGCGACCCCTCGGCGACCGGCACCGTCGGGTGCGCGATCGGCTCGCCGAGCAGCGCGGCGAACGCCTCGTGCGCTTCGTCGGTGAGATGCTGTTCGCGGAAGAAGATCACCTTGTGGCGGACGAGCGCGGCCTCGATCGCGGCGACGGTCAGCGGGTCGAGGTCGCCGCCGAGCTTCACGCCGCGGATCTCGGCGCCGATCCGGCCGGCGACGGGGTGGATGTCGAGCGGGCTTTCCGCTTCGGCGGCGTTCACGAACCGGTGGACGAGAGACGTCATGGCACTTCTCCTTCTTCGTGGTTGATGGCGGTTATGGGTCAGTCGGCGAGCGCCCGGCGGATGCGCGCATGCTCGGCTTGATCGAGCGGAAAACGGTAGAGGCTGGCGGCGGAGATCAGGTGCGCGGCCGCGGGGCCAAGCGCAAAGACCAGCAGCAAGCCGTGCAGGGCGGCGGGGC
Source organism: Sphingomonas endophytica (assembly GCF_014199415.1). GTDB lineage: Bacteria > Pseudomonadota > Alphaproteobacteria > Sphingomonadales > Sphingomonadaceae > Sphingomonas > Sphingomonas endophytica. The sequence continues at coordinate 142,034 of NZ_JACIJN010000004.1, read as the reverse complement.
TGTTCGCGGCGCCCGGCGTGAAGCCGAGCCACGCCACCAGCGGCAGCGCGATCCCGATCGCCGCCGCCATGCCGGCCTTGCTGGTCAGGCTGAACACCGAGAAGAACAAGGTGGTGCGATCCGCGCCGGTCTCCAGCCGGTGCTTGTCGGCGACGTCGGCGACCATCGATCGCAGCATCAGGTTGCCCGAACCCTGCGCGAGCCCCTGCGCCAGCGTCAGCGCGAGCAGCAGCGGGAAGCGGGCCGGGGTGACGAAGAGCAGCCCGAGGTTGATCGCGACCTGCACCAGCTCGCCGAGGATCGCGGTCCGGTGCTTGCCGAGCCGGGTGGAAATCCGCAGCCAGATCGGCCCCGCCGCGATCCCGAAGACGAACTGGAACAGGAACAGCCCGCTCGCCCATTCGGGGCGGCCCATATAGGCACTGACGAAGAAGACGATCAGCGCCGAGCGGATCAGCTGTCCGGTCGTGACCGCGAAGTCGGACAGGATCACGCGGAGCAGCAAGGTCTCGCCGAGGATCAGCCGCACCGCGCGCGCGAACGGCATCCGCGCGTTCGCGACCGGCGGGCGGCTGTTGTCCTCGACCGCGGTCAGCGCCAGCGGCAGCGTCACGACCAGCCCGCCGATCACCACCAGCCCGAACGAGGCGAGCTTCAGCGCGGCATCTTCGGGGCGCAACTGGTCGATGATCGTCGGCAGGATCAGCACCAGCAACAGCGCGATCGATCCGGCGACCGTGCCATAGGTGGCGATGCGGGTGCGCTCGTCATAGTCGCGCGAGATTTCACCCGACCACGCCAGATACGGGATCTGGATCATCGACCAGCCGAGATAGAAGAGGAACAACGCCGCGGCGAGCAACGGCGCGCCGAATCCGGCCGGCGGGAAGAACAGGGTCGACGCCGCGGCGGCATAGACGACCGCGCCGGCGAGGATCCACGTTCGCCGGCGACCGAGCCGGCTGCTGCCGTAATCGCCGAGCACGCCGATCAACGGGTCCGCGATCGCGCCCCACACACGCTCGAGCAGGAAGATCAGCCCGATCGTCGCCAGCGACAGCCCGTAATGCTCGGCATAGATCGCGGGCAGATAGACTGCGAGCGGTCCCTGCGCGGCGTAGATCGGCAGCGTCAGTGACGAGAAGGCCGCCAGCCGCAGCGGGGTGAGCCGTCTGCTGCCGCGCGTTGCCGGGGCGAAGAGGGATGCGGGGAGTGTGGCCATGCCGCTGGATCCTCACAGCTTCGTGCGAAGGGTGACGCCCCACGTGCGCGGGTCGCCGACGATGCCGGTCACCAGCCCGAAATTGGTCGGCGACAGCGTCTGGAAGTAATCGGTGTCGCCCGCATTCCTGACCCAGGCGGACAGGTCCCAGCGGGCGTCTTCGGTGCGCAGGCCGACGCGCAGGTTGAGCACGCCGTACGCGTCGATCACGCCGTAGCGCGAGTTGCCGGCGGTGGTGTTGAACGACGAGCGATGCGAATAGTCGGCATGGCCGTACAGTTCGAGCGCGCCGCCGAGCGGCTGCGCGGCGTCGGCGCCGAGCGTGTAGGTGAACTTCGGCACGCCCGCGAGCTGTTGCCCGGTCAGGTTCTGGATGCCACCGAGGTTCAGCCGCTCGGGCGCCTGCGGCGCGTTGCGGTAATCGCGGTAGGTGGCTTCGGTGTAGCTGATGGAGGCGTTGAGCGAGGCGTGCCGCACCGGCGCCCAGACCAGATCGCCCTCGACCCCGCGCGAGCGCACCGACGGGATGTTCGCGATATACTGGCGATAGGTGACGGTGTCGGCGAGTTGCTCGGTGATGCCAGTCTGATAATCCGAAACGTCGGTCCAGAAGCCGGCGAGGTTGAGCGTCACCGTCCGGTCCAGCCATTGCGACTTCAGCCCGACCTCATAGGCGTTGACCCCTTCCGGTCGGACGTTCGGGTCGATCCCGGTGGGCAGCGCGGTGAGGTTGAGCCCGCCCGATTTGCTGCCGCGCGAATAGGAGGCGTAGAGCAACGCATCAGGCGCGACGCGGTATGATAGTGTCGCCAGCCCCGAGAGGCTGTCGTCGTTGAGCCGGGTCGTGAAATCCATCACCGGATTAAACTGCGTCCGGATCGCGAGCGCGGCGGTGCGCGCCTGCGCAGACAGTGACGACAGGTCCGCCCCCGCGTAATGGAACTGGCGGAAGCGGCCGTTCTTGCGTTCGGTGGTGTAACGTAGCCCGACGGTGAGGTGCAGCGCGTCGGTGGCGTTCCACGTCGCCTGCCCGAAGGCGGCGAGGCTCTTCGTCTCCGGCGTCGAGGTCGAGCGCGCCTCGAACCCGGACAGCGCGGCATTGCCGATCGTCGCGGACACCGCCGGCAGGTTCCAGTTGGCGGCCGCGGGGCCGTAAGCGGTCGCGCCGTAGCCGCGGACGATCTGCCAGAAGTAATAGGCGCCGACCACGTAATCGACCGTGTTGGTGCCAGTCGACGCCAGCCGCACTTCCTGGCTGAACTGGCGCTGGCGGTTCGCCTGCTGCGCCTTGATGGTGACCGGCAGCGCCGTGTTGTCGCCGTCGTTCGCAGGGTCCCAGTCCCACCAGCGATAGGCGGTGATCGAGGTGAGCGCCGCCGACCCCAGATCCCAGTCGAGCTGCCCCGACGCGCCATAGCTCTTCATGTTCGACTGATAATGGCTGTCGGATTCGCCGCGGCGCGCGAACGGATCGACCGGCAGCGGCGTATGGCCGGCGCGCGCGGTGCGATCGCGAAAGTTGTTCGGGATCGCGGCGCCGTTGTCGTAGCTGCCGAAATAATCGGCGAAGATGCCGAGCACGAAGTGCTGCTTCTGCTGCGCATAGTCGCCGATCAGCTTGATCGCGAGCGCCGGGGTCGGCGTGATGAGCAATTGACCGCGCGCGGAGAAATTGTCGTAATCCTGCGCGCGTTCGCGGGTGGTGACGTTGGTCAGGAAGCCGTTACGATGCGTGTCGGCGATGCTCAGCCGATAGGCGATCGTGTCGGCGACGATCGGCCCCGACAGCGAGCCGCGGACCTGATGATAGCCATAATCGCCGAGCGTCGCCTCGCCCGCGAACTCGGTCGTGAAGCTCGGCGCGCGGGTGGAGATGTTGATCGCGCCGGCGGTGGTGTTCTTGCCGAACAGCGTCCCCTGCGGCCCGCGCAGCACCTCGATGCGATCGAGGTCGACCAGATCGAACTGCGACTGGCCGACGCGGCCGTAAAAGACATTGTCGATATAGATGCCGACGCCATTCTCCAGCCCGTCGTTGGTCAGCGCGACGTTCGAGCCGAGCCCGCGGATGTTGATGTTGGTGTTGCGCGGGTTGAAGCTGAAGACCTGCAGGCTCGGCACGAGCTGCTGCACTTGGCCGAGCGTGAAATTACCGGTGCGCTCCAGCGCTTCGGACCCGACGACGCTGAGCGCGATCGGCACGTCCTGCGCGCGCTCCTGCCGGCGGCGTGCAGTGACCAGCACCTCCGCACCGGCCTCGTCGGGCGTGGCGGGATCGGTGGTCGGCGCGGCGGCGGGGTCGGCCGGCGCGACGGTGGTGAGATCGGCGTCCGCACGCGGGCCGGCGGCGAGCGCACCGCTCGCGGTGGCGCCCAGGAGGCCGGTCAGCAGAATGCGCCAGGCGCGACGCGGCACGCCGCACGCCAAGGTGGTCGATGGCAGCAAGATGTGGAACTCCCGTCGCGATCCGGCGCCCGTCCCCCGAAGGCGGCACGAACCGGTCGCTGGATTGTCGTTGGATCCGGCGCGCGCCGGGCGTCGCCGTGGCGGCGCACCGGCGGCACGATCGTCTAGCTGATGAAGCGCATCACATTCCCCTTCGCATCAGGGGGAAGACACGAGGCCTGGCGTGGTCGCCTCGGCATCGTGCGCTTTAGCCGTTGGTGACGCGGAGCAAGCTGCATCCCGATCAAAAGCCGCGGGCCCTGTTTCCGGTGAACCGGAAGCGGCGGGCCAATCCGCTGTGGGAATATCTATCGAACCGATAGAAGATCAGGTCACGAAAGCTTTGGTATCAACGCCGAAAGTTCAATCGGTGAAGCGGCGGCGACGAGTGACGTCGAGCTGCACGACCCGCGCGTCGTGCACCGTCAGGATGATCGAGCCATAGTCGAGGCCGGCGATCGCCTCCTCCACCGCGCGCAGCACGGCGGCGCGCGGGGCGGGACCGGAGCGGTCGACGACGGCGGATTGTTGATCGGTCACCGCTTCGGCTTTCGCTGGCGGGGTGAGGGGGAGCGTCGCGCGGGTCAATGCGCCCCGCTTTCCGGCGCGGCGGGGCGACCGCGCGCACGCACATCGTCCCAGGTGACGAGCGGATAGAGGTTGTGCGCCTGCGCTTCGGTGTCGAACAGCGCCTGCAATTCCGCCAGCTTGGCCGGGTTCTTCGCGGCCAGATCGACCCGCTCGGTCGGATCGGCGTCGAGGTTGAACAGCCGCCACGACGGCGCGCCGCGCGGCAGGCCGACATCGGCGTCGTTGATGAGCGGATTGTGCGCCGCGAGCGACGCCTTCCAGCCGTCGCGGTAGATCGCACGCGCGCCGAAGATATAGTAATATTGCGTCCGGTGGCGTGACGGGGCGGCGGCGTCGGTGATCGAATAAGCGAGCGAAACGCCCTCGATCGGCTGCTGCGCGACGCCGCGGATCGTGGTCGGCGCGGTGATCTTCGCCAGCTCGAGCGTCGTCGGCAGGATGTCGATGACATGTCCGTATTGCGACCGGATGCCGCGGGCCGCGATCCCCTTCGGATAGGTGACGATCAGCGGGTTGCGCGTCCCTCCCTCGCAATTGGCGTCCTGTTTCCAGCAGCGGAACGGCGTGTTGGCGGCCTGCGCCCAGCCGAGCGGGTAGTTGGCCTCGATCCCCTCGGGCTTCCCGATCTGGTCGATGTGCGCGAGATTATAGGCGATATTCTCCTTCGCGCCGAGCGGCGGCGCGGTCATCGCGCGATCGACGTCGCCGTTGAGCGTGCCTTCCTTGCTGGCGCCATTGTCGCCGACCATCACCACGAACAGCGTGTTGTCGAACTGGCCGATCCGCTTGAGATGATCGACCAGCCGCCCGATCTGCGCATCGGTGTAGGTCATATAGCCGGCATAGACTTCCATGAAGCGCGCGTAGAGCTTGCGCTCGTCGGGGCTGAGCTTCGCCCAGGCGGTGACCCCCGCGTCGCGATCGGGGAGGACGGCGTTGCGCGGGATCGTGCCGAGCTTCTGCTGCTGCGCGAACACCTGCCGGCGATAGACGTCCCAGCCGGCATCGAAGGCGCCGCGATAGCGGTCGCTCCATTCGGCGGGCACCTGATGCGGGGCATGGGTCGCGCCCGGGGCGTAATAGAGGAAGAACGGCTTGGACGGCGGCGCGGCGGCATCGGCGCGTACTGGCGCGGCGTGGCGCTGCCGATCGATGAAGGCGATCGCCTTGTCGGTGATCTGCTCGCTCAGATGGCGGCCGTCCGGGGTGACATGCGCCTGATCCTCGACGAGGTCGGGTTTGTACTGGTCGGTCTGCGAGCCGAGGAAGCCGAAGAAATGGTCGAAGCCCTTGCCGGTCGGCCAGCGATCGAACGGGCCGGCGTCGGTGGCGTCCTCGTCGGGGGTGACGCCGTATTTGCCGACCGCGAAGGTGCTGTAGCCGTTGCCGTGCAGGATCTCGGCGATCGTGCCGGCGCTGGCGGGCAGATAGCCGTCCCAGCCCGGGAAGCCGGCGGCGAGGCGATGATGCGAGAAGCCGGCGACGTGCACCGAAGAACTGTTGCGCCCGGTCAGCAGCGCGGCCCGGGTCGGGGCGCAGATCGCGGTGGTGTGGAAATTGGTGTAGCGCAGCCCCTGTTGCGCCAGTTCCTCGAGCCGCGGCGTCCTGATCCCGCCGCCGAACGCGCTGGCGGCGCCATAGCCGACGTCGTCGAGCAGGATCCAAACGATGTTCGGCGCACCGGCGGGCGCACGGACCGGCGCGGGCCAGGCCTCGGTTGATTCCGCGAGCGTGCGGCCGATCTTGCCCGGGAACGGCTGTTGCGTCTGCGCCTGCGCCTGTCCGGCCAGCATCAGGATCGCGGCGAGCGCGGTCATGGGTCGTCTCATCGTCTCTTCCCCTTTTGAATGGATGCGGTGGCGGGCGGCGCGGGGCGCCAGACGCAGCGAAAGCCGATGTGCGTCGTCCCGGTGTCGGTTGCCTGCGCGTGGCGCGCCGCCGGGCGATAGCGGCGGCAGTAATTGTCCGCGCACAGATGTGAGCCGCCCTTGAGCACCTTGCGCCCGCCGCTGTCGGCGCGGGTGCCGCCGCGCGGGTTGGCGGGCGCGCAACAGCTTTTCGTCGGGGTGGCGGCGACCGCATACCAGTCGTCGGTCCATTCCCAGACGTTGCCGATCATGTCGTGCAGGCCGAAGCCGTTGGCGGGATAGCTGCCGACCGGCGAGGTGCGGCTCCAGCCGTCGCGCGTGTCGTTGGCGAGCGGAAACGCGCCGTGCCAGTAGTTGGCGAGGATCCGCCCGTCCGGCGCGAGTTCGTCGCCCCACGCATAATCGGCCCCGGCCAGCCCGCCGCGCGCGGCATATTCCCATTCGGCCTCGGTCGGGAGCGACTTGCCCGCCCAGTGCGCATAGGCGAGCGCGTCGGGATGCGCGACATGGACGACCGGGTGATCCTCCAACCCGTCGATCGTGCTGTCGGGGCCGGTCGGATGACGCCAGTCGGCACCGAAGACGAACCGCCACCATTGGCGATGGTCGCTTGGGTCGGTCAACCGGGTCGGCGGCACGAACACCGACGATCCCGCCTGCGCCATGTCGGGGGCCATGCCCGGATAGTCGCGCGGATCGGGCGCGACCTCCGCCACGGTGCGATAACCGGTCGCGGCGACGAAGGCGGCGAACTGCCGGTTGGTGACCGGGTGCGGGTCGATCCAGAACGCGTCGACCCGCACGTGGCGGACGGGCGCTTCCTCGGGATAGAAGCGCGCCGATCCCATCGCGAACGTGCCGCCGGGAAGGGCGACCATCGTCGCGCGATCCACCGCCGCATGCGCCTGTCGCGCGCGGTGCCGGTAAAATCGTGATCCGGTCGATCTCGCTTGATTCATCGGTGGTCCGTTCGTCGCTCCGGCACGCCACCGGGTAACTCGTGTGCAATCCACACTAGATTGATGGGAGATGCGAACCCCGCAAATCTTTTGCGGTGAGAAGGTCAGCTTGGTGACTACCGCACCGACCGAGCGCTGCCGACGCAACAATCTGTAAACGTTGCATGTTCTTGTCGGAGTATTTAGGTCGGCCAAGGACCGGCGGCAGTTGCTGGCGAGGGGAGAGGATATGAGAGCGTTCTTCGCAGCAACGACCATGGCGCTGGCGCTCGGCACGATCGCGTCGTCTGCACCGTCGGTCGCGCAGCAGGCGGTGCCGGACGTGCGGCAGCTGGCCATTGTCCCTGCGCTGGCGGGCTATCCCGCGCCCAAGGTCGTCGCGGCGGCGCGTTCGGCGTATCTGCTCGCCTATTTCAAGGACGAGACGCACTCGCTGCATTTCGCGACTTCGGCGGACGGCTATACCTTCACCGACGTCAACGACGGCGCGCCGGTGCTGTCGGGGCGCGCGGTCGCCGACCAGAAGGGCATCCGCGATCCGCACATCATGCGCGGGCCGGACGGCGCCTTCTATATGTCGATGACCGACCTGCATATCTTCGCCAAGCGCGAGGGGCTGCGCGCCACCGACTGGGAGCGACCGGAGAAGGAGTACGGCTGGGGCAACAACCGCAACCTGATCCTGATGAAGAGCCACGACCTGCTGCACTGGACGCTGGCGAAGGTGAACGTCAGCGCCTTGTTCCCGGCCTTTGCGCAGGCGGGCAACGCCTGGGCGCCGGAGACGATCTGGGACCCGGCGCGGAAGCGGATGATGGTCTATTTCACCACCCGGATCGGCAACGGTCCGAACTTCATGGTGCAGTCGCTCGCCGACCCGGCGTTTAAAACGCTGACCACCGAGCCGAAGCAGATCCTGCACTATCCACGTCCGGCGGTGAACACGATCGACGCCGACATCACCAAGGTCGGCGACCGCTATCACATGTTCTATGTCGCGCACGAGCAGCCCGGCAGTATCCGGCAGGCGGTGTCCCGACGGATCGACGGCGGCTATGTCTACGACGCGCAGAAGATCGATCCCGAGACGGTCGCGGCTGAGGCGCCGAACCTGTGGAAGCGCTATGGCACGAACACCTATGTGCTGATGTACGACGTGTTCGGGGCGAAGCCGAACAACATGGGGTTCGCCGAGACGACCGACTTCAAGACCTTCCGCAACATCGGGCGGTTCAACGATCCGGGCTCGACGATGAAGACCACCAATTTCACCGCGCCCAAGCATGGCACGGTGATGGCGATCACGCCGGAGGAGGCCGAGCGGCTGCGGGGGTATTTCGGGGCGCGGTGACGGTCGTCGTCCCGGACCTGATCCAGGGCGGCGAGAGCGACAGAGCGAAGGAAAGGATGACAGGGCGGCCCTTCATCGTCATCCTGTCTGCAAGACGAAGCGGGAGAGGAAGATGGACAGCGCACGGCGTCGCTTGTGGCAGGGACTTACCCTAGCGATCGCGGCGGCGCTCGCCGTGTCGCCCGCGGCCGCACAATCGCCCGACGCCTATACCCCTGCGCCCGCCAATCTCGCCGCGCGCAAATGGTTTCAGGACGCCAAGTTCGGCATTTTCCTCCACTGGGGTCTGTACAGCGAGCTGGGCGGGACCGGATCGTCGGGTGGCGCCGAGTGGATCATGCAGGACAACAAGATCCCGGCGGCTAAATATGAGCGGCTCGCCAAGTTTTTCTACCCGCAGAAGTTCGATGCCGATGCCTGGGTGCGCTCGTTCAAGGACGCCGGCGCGCGCTATATCGTCATCACCAGCAAGCATCACGACGGCTTCGCGATGTTCGACAGCAAGGTGTCGCCGTACAATGTCGTGCAGGCGACACCGTTCAAGCGCGATCCGATCGGTGAGCTGGCGGCGGCGTGCCGGCGGCAGGGCGTGAAGCTGTTCTTCTATTATTCGCAGCTCGACTGGCACCATCCCGATTACTTCCCGCGCGGGCGCACCGGCCATTCGGCAGGGCGGCCCGAGGCGGGCGATTGGGACAAATATCTCGATTATCAGGACGCGCAGCTGCGCGAGTTGTTGACGCAATATGGGCCGATCGGCGGGATCTGGTTCGACGGCTGGTGGGATCAGGAGAAGACGCCGCTGCGTGATCGCTGGCGGCTGGAGCGCACCTACCGGCTGATCCACCAGCTTCAGCCCGGCGCGTTGATCGTCAACAACCACCATCACGCACCGTTCGCGGGCGAGGACTACCAGACCTTCGAGCGCGACCTGCCCGGCGAGAACAAGACCGGGTTCAGCGGCACCGCAACGATCGGCAGGCTGCCGCTGGAAACCGCCGAGACGATGAACGGCAGCTGGGGCTTCAACCTGACCGACGATCAGTACAAGTCGCCCAAGACGTTGGTGCAGACCTTGGTCGGCGCGGCGGGGCGGAACGCCAATTTCCTGCTCAATACCGGGCCGATGCCCAATGGCGAGATCCAGCCGGAAAACCTCGCGACCTTCCGCACGATCGGCGACTGGCTGAAGGTCAACGGCGTCAGCATCTACGGCACGCGCGGCGGGCCGTTGTCGCCGGGCGAATGGGGCGTCACCACGCAGAAGGGCAAGACGGTGTACGTCCATCTGCTGCGCGCGCATGACGGACGTATCGTGTTGCCGTTGCAGGCGCCGGTCGCCGCGGCGCGGCTGCTGGACGGCGGCGCGCGGATCGCGGTCGCGCGGCGGGGGGATGGTGTTGAAATCACCGGGCTTCCGCCGCTCGGCGACAGCTGGGATCAGGTGATCGAACTCACGCTGCGCTGAGGCTTGGTCGATCGCGCGGGCGGGAGCATAAGCGGACGCATGGCTGCTTTCGATGATTCCGCCGACCCCGCGCTGGGCGCTGCGTGCAACCGCCTGGCATCATGGGTCGAACCCTTGCCGGCCGGGATCGTGATCGACCCGGCGTCGGGGCTGAGCGAAGCAGATCTGGCGTTGATTTTACGGCATCTCCACGCGACCCGGCGCCAAGGTGCACCCGGTCGGTCCTCGGTGCCGCTGACGGCGCGGGACTGACCGCGATGAGCGAGCGCAGCGAGAAGCAGAAGATGCTGGCCGGCGAGCCCTATCATGCGGGCGACGAAGAACTTATCGCCGACCATCAGGCGGCGCTGGTGTGGATGGAGCGCTATAACGGCGCGGCGGCACGATCGGCGGCCGAGCGGCGCGCGCTCCTGCGCGAGCGGTTGGCGGCGGTCGGCGAGGGGGCGGTGATCCGGCCGCCGTTCCATTGCGATTACGGCTATAATATCCGCCTCGGGGACGATGTGTTCCTCAATTATAGCTGCATCATCCTCGACGTGGTGGCGGTGACGATCGGAACGGGGACGCAGATCGGACCGGCGGTGCAGATCCTGACCGCGGATCATCCGCGCGACCCGGCGACGCGCGCGACCGGCGCCGAATGGGGGCGGCCGATCACGATCGGACGCAATGTGTGGATCGGCGGCGGGGCGCTGATCCTGCCCGGCGTCACGATCGGCGACGATGCGATCATCGGCGCGGGCAGCGTGGTGACGCGCGACGTCCGGACGGGCGCGACGGTCGCGGGCAATCCGGCGCGCGAGCGGCGCAGGGACGTCGTGCCGCCGGGTTGACCCGCGCCATGCCCCGGTTATTGTCTGACTTAACCGGGGGAGATGACGCATGACCATCCTTGCCGCTGCGCGCATCGGCGTGACAGCTGCGCTGCGCGCCATGCTTATCGTGGCGCTCGCGTGCGCCACGTGGTCAGTGGCGACTGCCGCCCCGCGCGCCCCCGATGCGCCGCTGCTGCTGCCCGACATGCCGCTCCACGACCCGTGGATCATCGCCGACCGCGCCACGCGCACCTATTGGCTGTTCACCCGCAACGAGCACCGACTGACCGGCGACAAACGGCTGGGGATCATGGCCTATCGCAGCCGCGACCTGAAGCATTGGCAGCGGCCGGTGCTGGTCTTCGCGCTGCCCGAGGACAGCTGGGCCAACGACGGCGCCTGGGCGCCGGAGGTGCATCGCTGGAAGGGGCGGTGGTATCTGTTCTCCACCTTCTACAACGACGCGCTGAAGCTGCCGGGGGAGAACGGGCGTCAGCCGGTGCGGCGCTCGACCCTGCTCGCCTCGTCGGCGACGCTCGGCGGGCCATACCGGATCGAGCGTGGCGGCGCGCCGATCGTCGATGCGGCGCGCATGACGCTCGACGGCTCGCTGCACGTCGACCGGAACGGCAAGCCGTGGATGGTCTATGCGCACGAATGGGTGCAGGTCGGCGACGGGACGATCGAGGCGGTGCCGCTTGACCACGGGCTCGCCGCCGCGGGGCCGCCGCAGCTGCTGTTCCGCGCCTCCGACGCGCCATGGGTCAAGCGCGCCGATCCCGCCGACCCGAAGGCCGGCAACGTCACCGACGGGCCCGAGCTGTTCCGCACGCGCACCGGCACGTTGCTGATGCTGTGGTCGAGCTACGACCGGCGCGGTTACGTCCAGTCGCTTGCGCGCTCCAGGAGCGGGACGATTGCGGGACCGTGGGAACAATTGCCCCCGCTGGTGCGCGGTGACAGCGGACACGGAATGCTGTTCCGCACCTTCAAGGGCAGGCTGACGATGGTGCTGCACCGCCCGTTCGAGAATGCGCGCGGCAAGCTGTATGCGATGCGCGACCTCGGCGACACGATCGCGGTCGAGCGCGAGCTGACCGAGCTGGACGGCGAGACGCGGCCGGTGGTGACGGCGGCTGGGGATTAGGTTTGGTCGAGCTTCGACATTTCATCCGCCCCCTCGTGTCATCCCGGACTTGATCCGGAAGCCCGCCAGTTTTCCGACCGCAAAAAGAAGCGGGACCCCGGCTCAAGGCCGGGGCGACGAGGGAGGGCGGCCGGACCGCTTCTGGTCAGTAATCGACCGCATAGTCCTTGCGAAAATCCTGTCCGGCGAAGGCGCGGCGCATCGTCCAGGGCTGCGGCGGCGCGGTCCAGTAAGCGTGATCGGCGGGCAGACCGAGCGCGATCAGGCTTTCCGAAGCGATATACATGCTGCCGGCGTTGGAATAGATGTCGCCCAGCGTCGGCTGGTGCCGCGCAAAGCCGATCGTCAGGAAACCGTCGGCGTTGAAATTGCTCGGATCGGCGAACACGCGCCGCTGCGCCGCCATCGTCGCGGCGCGCACTTGCCCCGGCGGCAAGCTGTCGGGCAATTGCCCGCGCCACGCCAGATGCCCGAGCGGCTGATGCACCGCGGTGCGATAGGTGAGCGAGCGGCCGATCGCGGCATAGCTGCCATCGGGGGCGATCATCCGCTCGAGATGCTCGGCATAGCGCTGCTCACGCTTCACCGCGCGCGCCAGTTCCTCGGCGGGGCGGAGGTTGTTGAAGCCGGGTTTGCCAACGGCGAGCGTGGCGAGGATCTGCACCAGCATCGGGTGGATGACGTAGCTGTTGTAATAATCGAAGTGGAAGCGCGCGCCGTCGCCGTACCAGCCGTCGCCGACATACCATTCGAGCATCTTCTTGACGGTCAGGTCGACGCGCATCGGGTCCCAGTCCTCGCCGATCGCGAACAGGAACGCCTCGTTCATCGCCGCGAACAGCAGCCAGTTCTGATACGGCGGGGAGATGCGGCGCAGGCCCTTGACCTCCTCGACGATCCGCGCCTTGGTCTTCGCGTCGAGCGGTTTCCACAGCGCATCGGGCGCACGCAGCAGCGCGCTGGTGAAATAAGCGGAATCGACCAACGCCTGCCCATGGCCACGCCACAGCAGATAGTCGGGGCTCTTCGGATCGACGGCATGGGTGTAGCTCTCCAGCGCCTGTGCGCGGAGCCGGGCGCGCAGCCGACCCTCGGCGCTGGAATCATCGGGGAGCGCGAGCCATGGCGCGATGCCGTCGATCAGCCGGCCGAACGCCTCGAGATACGCGACGCCGGGATTGCGGCCGTCCCATGTCGGGCTGAGTTCCGGTGTCCATTCGGCATGCAGCCGCCCGCGCGCCATACGCCCGAGCACCGGCTCGGCCATGCGGCGCAGGAGCGCAAGCGCGTCGGCGCGGTCGGTCGCGCCATCGGGAAGCGGAGGCGCGGCGGGCTGCTCCTGCGCCGCTGCGGCCGTCGTCGCGAGCGCGCCCGCCGCCAGTCCGCCCGCCAGCAGTGCGCGTCGATCCACCTTCATCGTCATTGCCCTGCCTTCGGTATCGTGAAATCGAGCGCAGCGCCTCTGGCGTAATCGTCCCATTGCGCGCGCGTGCGGAAATCGCCCTCGCCATGGCTCCATGCCGAGCCCGAATAATAGACGAACGGCGTGCCCGGCGTGACGCGCAGCAGCACCAGCTGGTTGTCGGCGTCGGCGCGCACCTCGGCGATCATCCGCGGGTCGACGCGGATCGCGATCGCGATTCGTCCGTGGCCGGGATCGTCCGGACCCCACCACGACAGCAGCCCGCGCGCGCGATCGACGGTCAGCTCGCCCGCGCCCTGTCCGGTGGTGTGCTTGCCGATCCCGATCCCGACCAGCAACGGCTCGGCACGGTCGGAGGAGAGCGTCGAGACCATGCGCGTGAAATGCGTGCCGAGTGGCAGCGTGAAGCGCCGCGTCTCCCACACCTTGCGCACCGTATCGACCGGCCAGGGTGCATAATCGACGGTGAAATCGGCGCGATCGCCACCGCTGGCGAGGATGCGGTGGCGGACGAAGTTGCGCGAGGTCCACAATTTGTTGTCGTGCCAGATGCCCAGCCCGCCCGCGCCGCGCGTCGTTCCGACATTGTAGAAGTCGATCCCCTCGCCATGATAGGCGTGCTGGTCGCCGGTGCGGAGCTGGCGGTCGGCGAACGACCAGCGCACGTTCTTCCCCCAGCTGTCGATCCCAGAGCCCGACGGCGGTTCGGCCGCCTCCAGCGCATGGCCGTAAATGCGGTGCGCGGTGCGATCATTCTCCCACAGGAGATCGTCGTAACGATAGTCGGCGAGCAGCGCGACCGCGCGCGGCGTGCGGTCGGGCGGCGGGGGGAGCGGCGAGACGACCGGGAGCGGGAGCGGCGGCTCCTGCGCCGCGGCCGGCGCCCCCGCCAACAGGCACCACGCCACCGCTGCGCCCGCTCGCCCGCCGATCCTCATGCCCAACCCCTCCGCACCGCAATGTTGTAGGATAACCTAAGGCATCGTATCTATTTTGCCAAGGCGACGCTTTTGCCCATGGGGTTGGCGCGCGACCTTGATATAGAGCGGGAATGACCAAGACCATGTCGCTGGCGGATGCCTTGTACGTGAAGCTGGAGGCGCGAATCCGCTCGGGCGAGATGCCGCCCGGCGCGCGTCTGCCGACCCAGAAGGAAATCGCCGAGGACGAGAAGGTCAGCCGCACCGTGGTGCGCGAGGCGGTCGCGCGGCTGGAGGCGCATGGGATTGCGGTCGCGCGCCAGGGGTCGGGCGTGTTCGTCACCGACGATGCGCGCTATCAGGCGTTCCAGATCACGCGGCAGGATATGAGCGAACTCGCGGATGTGATCCGCTTGCTCGAAGTGCGCCTGTCAGTGGAGGCGGAGATGGCGGCTTTCGCGGCGTCGCGGCGGACCCTGACCGATATATCGGCGATGCGCGCGGCGCTGCGCGACATGGCGGCGGTCGCCGACGATCCGGTCGCCTCGGCCGGCGCCGACACGCGCTTCCACGCCGCGATCGCGCGCGCGACGCAGAACGAGACCTTCGTCAAGCTGATCGAGTTCCTGGGCGTGCGGCTGGTGCCGCCACGCAACCTGTACCTGCGCGGTCAGCCGCCCGAGGCGCAGCGCGCCTATGTCGAGAAGGTGCGCGCCGAACATGAGGCGATCGTCGACGCGATCGTCCGGATGAACCCGGCCGGCGCGCGCGATGCCGCGCGGCATCACATGCAGGAGAGCCTCAGCCGCCATACCGAGCTAAGCGAGGCGGCGCATCTTTCTGGCAGCGGGGAATTGACGATCTGACGAACTTGTATGATAACCCGATCTGCAAGCCGCAAGCAGCGGCGCAACAGGAGGGGTTGTCGTGGGCAGGTCGTTGTTCATCGGTATGGCGTCGGCGCATGCCATTGCATTGACGTTGGCGGCGGCTCCGGCCGTGGCGCAAACCACGCTAGCCGATCCTGCCGCGCCGACCGGCGCCGACGCACAGGTGCCCACGGACGCGCCCGGCGAGGATATCGTCGTTACTGGCTTCCGCCGCAGCCTTGCCGAAGGACTGGAGCTGAAGCGCGAGGCGGTCGGCATCCGCGACTCGATCGTCGCCGAGGACATTGGCAAGTTCCCGGAGGCGAACGTCGCCGATTCGATGCAGCGCATCCCGGGCGTGATCCTCAGCCGCGATGGCGGGGCCGGGACCAACGAAGGTCAGCGGGTGGCGATCCGCGGGCTCAGTTCCGACTTCGTGGTGACGACGCTCAACGGCGCGCCGGTGCGCACCACTTCGGCTGGTAGCGTCGGCAGTTCGAGCCGCGCGTTCAACTATGACGTCTTTCCGTCCGAGCTGTTCGGCCGCGTCGACGTCTATAAGTCGCCGCTCGCCAATCTCGAAGAGGGCGGGATCGGCGGCAACGTCGATCTGCAGACGCCGCGCCCGTTCGACAGCAAGGAGCGGGTGTTCCGCTACACCGCGCAATACAGCTACAACGACCAATCGGAGAAGTGGCGGCCGCGCGGGTCGTTGATCGTCAGCGATCACTGGGGCAATTTCGGCGTCCTGTTCGGCGCCGCTTATGCCAAGACCGTCAACGAACGCTCGGGTTTCCAGTCGACCGGCGGCTACAATTCGTCGACGCTCGGCCGGCGTCCTTATTACGGCTCGGTGCCGTCGAACACGAGTGGTCCGTTCCAGTTCGAGCTGAACCTCGACAGCCCGCTCGCCAAGCTCGGCAACCTGACGCGCGACCAAGTCGCCAACGCGTTGCTGCCGCGCTTCTATCGCGTCTATACCTCGAACACCGAACGCGAGCGGATGGGGTTCGTCGGCTCGGTGCAGTATAAGAGTGACCGCTTCGAGGCGAGCCTCGACGGCATCTATTCCAAGCTGACCGACCAGATGGACGAGTTCACGTTCGGTGTGCCGGTGCGCAGTACCCGCACGGCGCCGGGCACGACCGCGACGCCGGGAACCGGCACCAACTCCGGCATCATCCCGCTCGACGTCAAGATCGACCAGTACAACAACCTGTACGGGACGTTCGGCAACACCAGCATCATCAGTGAGAGCTTCTTCCGCGATTTCGAGACCAAGTTCTCGTACGGCGTGGCGCGCGCGAAATATGATTTCAGCGACCGCGTGACGTTGCAGGCGCAGGGCAGCATTTCGAAGAGTCGGGCGTGGCAGTCGGGCAACCGCATCGTCTCGAACATCTACGGGATCACGACGACCTACGATCCGACCGTCAACGTTTCCTATCCGACGATCAGTTCACCGACGTCGTTCACCGATCCGGCCAATTTCCGCGACCCGTCGCTCGGCTTCTCGATCCAGCGCGAGGACGATACCGTGAAGAGCCTGCGTTCGGCGCTCGACTGGACCGTGGTCGATACCGGCGATACCAGCATGGCGTTCAAGGTCGGCGGCAGCTACGTCTCCAGCCTCAAGAGCCGCACGAAGCAGGACGGCTCGTCGATCGCGCGCGCCGCGGTGCTGCCGAACGGAAACACCTTCGCCGCGAGCGGTAATGGCGTGTTCCAGTATATGGATCCGTTCCTGCAATACGGGACGCTCAACAACGGCGGCAACTCGGGCTATCCGTCCAATTTTGCGACCTTCTCGCGCGACTTTGTGATGGGCACGCTGAACGCCAACGGGGCCAACCGCCAGGCGGCGCGCCAGCTCAACGCCACCTATGAGGCGGAGGAGCGCGTCACGTCGGGGTTCCTCGAGACGTCGTTCAAGCTGACGATCGGTGGCCACGAACTGCGCGGCGATGCCGGCATCCGTTATTCCGATACCAAGACGATCATCGACAATTACACCAACCTGGGTGGCGTGTTCACGCCCAACCGGCGCACCGGCGGCTATCAGAACTGGCTGCCGTCGGCGAGCCTCGCCTTCGACATCACGCCCAAGCTGCTGCTGCGCGGATCGATCGGCAGCACGGTGACGCGCGGCGCGCTCAACGACATCGCCGGCAGCATCGTCGTCCCGAACGTGTTCAGCAATGCGGTGACGGTCGGCAACCCCGACCTGCGCCCGCAGGTCGCGACGACGTATGACGCGGTGCTCGAATGGTATTTCGCGCCCGCCGCGTTGTTGAGCGTCGGCCTGTTCGAGAAGGACATCACCGATCAGCCGGTTGCGATAATCGAGGACGTCCCGTTCGCCGCAACCGGCCTCGACCCGAGCTATTTCAGCTGCGCGGCGTTCGGCGGCCCGACCGGCACCTGTACGCTGGCGCAGGTCAATGCGCTGACCAACAACAACCCGCTGATCCGGCGGACGATCGTGCAGAATGCCGGGCAGTTGAAGCTGCGCGGGCTGGAAGCGGCCTATCAGCAGAACTTCACCTTCCTGCCCAAGCCGTTCGATGGTTTGGGCCTGACGAGCAGCTTCACGCTGATCGATCAGCAGCAGAAGGGCATCGACTATAATTTCGTGCTGACCAACGGCAGCGTCGTCGCGCTCCAGAGCGTACCGAAGTACACGTACAGCATCACAGGCTTTTACGAGAAGGGGCCGTTCTCGCTGCGCGGATCGTACAATTACCGGTCGAAGACGGGTGGGCCGCAGCGCAATACGCTGAACGACGAAATCTCGTATTTCGCCGCGCAGGGGTATCTCGACGCAACGGTCGCGTTCAAGATCAACGACTATATCGAATTGCGTGTCGACGCGCTGAACATCACCAACGAAAATACCTATACCTTCTACCAGAATCCGTCGAAGTCGGTCGGAGAGACGCACCGCGACAATTCCTACTTCAACGGGCGGACCTTCTCGTTCGGCATCCGCGGCAAGTTCTAAACCGTTCCCCACCTGGCGCGCGGCGGTGTCGCGCGCCCTTTTTTCCCGGAGCGCCACCGCCATGCCGGACCTCGCCGCCGCGCCGCCGACCGGGCGCTATCGCTGGACGATCTGCGCGCTGCTGTTCGCGGCGACCGCGATCAACTATATCGACCGGCAGATGATCGGCGTGCTCAAGCCGGTGCTCCAGCAGGATCTGGGGTGGAGCGAGGCGCAATATGCCGACATCGTCTTCTGGTTCCAGGCCGCCTATGCCGCCGGGTTCCTGATGATGGGGCGGTTGATCGACCGGTTCGGCGCGCGGCTCGGCTATGCGCTGGCTTTCTCGTTCTGGACGCTGGCGCATGTCGCGCACGGGCTGGTGAGCAGCGTGGCGCAATTCGGTGCGGCGCGGTTCGCTTTGGGGCTGGGCGAGGCGGGAAACTTCCCGTCCGGGTTGAAGGCGGTGACCGAATGGTTTCCGCAACGTGAGCGCGCGTTGGCGGTCGGGCTGTTCAACGCCGGGGCGAATGTCGGCGCGATCGCGACGCCGCTGCTCGTGCCCGCGATCACGCTCGCTTATGGCTGGCGGATGGCGTTCATCGCGACCGGGGCGTTCAGCGTGCTGTGGCTGATCGCGTGGGTCACGATCTATCGCCGGCCGGAGGAGCATTCGCGCGTCACGCCGGGCGAGCTGGCGCTGATTCGCAGCGATCCGGCACCGGCGGTGCAGCGCGTGCCGTGGCTGCGGCTGTTCGCCTATCGCGAAACCTGGGCCTATGCGGTGCCGAAGTTTCTGACCGATCCGATCTGGTGGATGTTCCTCTTCTGGCTGCCGGACTTCCTTGGGAAGCGCTATGGGCTCGATCTCAAGTCGTTCGGACCGCCGCTGGTGGCAATCTATCTGCTGTCGGATGCGGGGAGCGTGCTGGGCGGCTGGACCTCGTCGCGGTTGCTGCGGCGCGGCTGGTCGGCCAATGCCGCGCGCAAGGCGACGATGCTGGGCTGCGCAGTCGCGGTGCTGCCGATCGTCACCGTCCAGTACGTCGACAGCCTGTGGATCGCGGTCGCGCTGATCGGGCTGGCGACCGCCGCGCATCAGGCGTTTTCCGCCAATCTGCTGACGCTGCCATCCGACCTGTTCCCGCGCGCCGCAGTCGGCTCGGTCGTGGGGATCGGCGGGACGGCGGGGGCGATCGGCGGGATGCTGATCGCCAAGTTCGTGGGGCACGTGCTCGGCATATCGGGCAGCTATGCGCCGATCTTCGCGGTGGCGGGGGGTGCCTATCTACTGGCATTGCTGGCGCTGCACGTCATCAGCCCCCGGCTCGCCCCGGCCCGTTTCGACCTTGAGGAGAGCGCCGCATGATCTTTCGACACCTTGCCCTCGCTACCAGCCTCGTGGCGGTCGCTGCCCCCGCCGCGGCACAGCAACAGGGGCCGATCGCGCAGGCGGTGAAGCTGGCCGACTGGCAGCTGGCGCACATGGACGTGAACCCGCGCAGCGGCGACATGCGCGCCTGGGAGCCGGCGGTTTTCTGGGTCGGGATGACCGCGCTCGCCGATGCCGGCGCGCCGCCGCGGATCAAGGATGCGATCATGACGATGGGGCGCGCAAACGGCTGGCGGCCGGGCGAGAAGCCTTATTTCGCGGACGATCATGCGATCGTGCAAAGCTATCTGTGGGCCGCCGCGCATGGCGGGCCACCGCAGGCGCTGGCCAGCGCCAAAGCCACGTTCGACCGGGTGGTGGACAGGCCGGCGGTGACGACGCTCGCCTTTGCGGTACCGCCGGCGGGCTATGGCGCGACCGAGTGCCTGACGCGTTGGTGCTGGTGCGACGCCTTGTTCATGGCGCCGCCGGCGTTGATCGAGCTGAGCCGCCAAACCGGCGACCCGAAATATCGCGACTTCGCGCTGAAGGAATTCTGGGCGACGACCGACTTCCTGCTCGATCCGGTCGAACAGCTTTATTACCGCGACAGCCGCTTCTTCGAGCGGCGCGATGCGCAGCGCCGCAAGCAATTCTGGGCACGCGGCAATGGCTGGGTGTTCGCCGGCATGGCGCGGATCATCCCGCTGCTGCCGAAGAACAGCCCGGATCGCGTGCGGATGGAGGCGCTGTTCCGCAAGATGGCGGCGAAGCTGAAGGCGTTGCAGAAGCCCGATGGCTATTGGGCACCGTCGCTGCTCGCCCCTGAGGGCTCGCCGCCGGAATCGAGCGGCACCGGCTTCTTCACTTATGGCATGGCGTGGGGCGTCAACGCCGGGGTGCTGCCGCGCGCCGACTACGCCCCGGTCGCGAACCGCGGCTGGGCGGCGCTGGAGCGGTCGATCCAGCCCGATGGCCGGCTCGGCTGGGTACAGCAGGTCAGCGATCGGCCCGACAAGGTCGCCGCGCAAGAGACGCAATATTACGGCGTGGGCGCGTTCCTGCTGGCGGCGACGCAAATCGCGCAGCTCGACCGCGCCCGTTGAACAGGAGCACCGACGTGTACGCCAAAACTTATTACGCCACCCACCCGGACATGATGGAAGGCGCCTCCAATCAGGCGCTGCGCGACCGCTATCTGGTTGGCGGATTGTTCCGCGACGGCGAGATCGTGCTGACCTATTCGCATGGCGAGCGCTTCATCATCGGCGGGGCGGTGCCGGGGGCGACTCCGCTGGCGTTGCCGACGCACCGCGAGCCGGAAAGCGCGGCGGGGCACCCGCTGCTCGAACGGCGCGAACTGGGGGTGGTCAATATCGGGCGCGGCACCGGCAGCGTGACGGTCGACGGGCAGGTGTTTGAACTGGCGCGCTACGAGGCGCTGTACGTGCCGATGGGGTCGGCGGAGGTGACGTTCGCGGGCGAGGGCGCGCGCTTTTATCTGCTCAGCGTCCCCGCCCATGCGCCGTTCCCGCTGCGCAAGGTGACGCTGGATGATGCCAATCCGATGCAGCGTGGCAGTCTGGAGACCTCGAACGACCGCACCATCTATCAGTTGGTGCTGCCGCATCTGTGCGCCAGCGCGTCCTTGTGCCTCGGGCTGACGCAGTTGAAGCCGGGATCGGTGTGGAACACGATGCCGCCGCACGTCCATGAGCGGCGCAGCGAAATCTATCTCTATTTCGATCTGGAGGATGACAATCGCGTCTTCCACTACATGGGCCGCCCCGACGACCTGCGGCATATCGTCGTCGACAATGAAGAGGTGGTGATCAGCCCGCCGTGGTCGGTGCACATGGGGGCGGGGACCAGCAACTATACCTTCATCTGGGCGATGGCGGGCGAGAACCAGGATTATAACGATATGGACGTGTGCGACATATGCCAGCTGCGCTGAACCATCCGTTCGACCTGAGCGGGCGCGCCGCGATCGTCACCGGTGCGAATACCGGGATCGGGCAGGCGATCGCGGTCGCGCTGGCGCAGGCGGGGGCGGATGTCGCCTGCGTCGGGCGCACCGCGGCGGAGGAGACGGCGGCGCAGATCCGCGCGCTGGGGCGGCGTGCGGCGGTGATCCACGCCGATCTCGCCAAGATCGAACCGGTCGGGCGGGTGGTTGCGGAGACGCTCGACGCGCTCGGGCGGCTCGACATCCTCGTCAACAATGCCGGGATCATCCGGCGCGCCGATGCGGTCGACTTCACCGAGGAAGACTGGGATGCGGTGATCGACACCAATCTCAAGTCGGTTTTCTTCCTCAGCCAAGCGGCGGGGCGGCACATGATCGCCGCCGGCGGGGGGCGGATCATCAACATCGCGTCGATGCTGACCTTTCAGGGCGGGATCCGCGTGCCGAGCTATACTGCGGCGAAGAGCGGGGTCGGCGGGCTGACCAAGCTGCTCGCCAATGAATGGGCAAAGCATAATGTGACGGTGAATGCGATCGCGCCGGGCTATATCGCGACCAGCAACACCGCGGCCTTGCAGGCCGATCCGGAGCGCAACCGCGCGATCGTCGAGCGCATTCCGGCGGGGCGCTGGGGCGCGCCGGCCGATCTGGGCGGGGCGGCGGTGTTTCTCGCCTCCGACGCCGCCGCCTATGTGCAGGGACATGTGCTGGCGGTCGACGGGGGTTGGCTGGCGCGGTAGCGACAAGCTGCGCAACCTCCCTTCGTTATTGCGAGCATAGCGAAGCAATCCAGCGCCGGATCAAGACGCCCTGGATTGCTTCGCTACGCTGGCGATGACGAGGCACTCAGCCGATCGTGCGGCGGAAGAAGGCGAGCGTCTGCGTCATCGCCTGCAGGAACAGCGCGGGGTCGTAGCGCGGGCCCTCGTCGCGCAGGAAGGCGTGCTGCGCATTCCACTCGTGCCATTCGTAGGAGGCCCCCACGTCCTCAAGCCGCGCGCGGATCGCGGCGCGGCCCTCTGGCGGGACGTGCGGGTCCTGCCGTCCCCAGACGAGCATCAGTTCCGCCTTCAACGCCGCCAGCCGCGCCAGCGTGTCGTCGTTGCGGCCTGCGCCGAGCGTGCCCGAGTGGATGTCGGTCGGGTAGAAGCACGCCGCGGCGACGACGCGCGGGTCGAGCGCGGCACGGCATGCGAGATGCCCGCCGAGACACACGCCGAAGGTCGCCAGCGAGCCGGTGCAGGCCGGGTGCGCCGCCAGCGCGCCGATCGCCGCGGCGGCATCGGCGTCGAAGGCGGCGACCGGCTTGGTGAGTTTCAGCGCATTGCCGCGCTCGGTCCCGGCCGCGTCATAGCCGAGCACGGTCCCGGCGGGCTCATAGTCGTGATAGACTTCGGGGACCGCGACGACATAGCCGTTGCCCGCAAGCATCGCCGCCAGCCGCCGGATCGGCGCGGTCACCTGATAGATTTCTGAATAAAGCAGCACGCCGGGATGGCGACCGTCCGCGACCGGGCGGAACAGGTGCACCCGCATCGCGCCGCTGCCCGGCACGTCGATGTCGACGGTTTCATCACTGCGCAGGATCATCGGCGACTTTCCTATTTGCCCGGGAAACTATTACGAAAGCACTGTCGTGTAGGGCAGCGACATGACACCGCCCACCTTCCATATCGAAGCCGATGCGCCGGGAGAATTCCTGAAACTGACGTTGGCCGGCGACTGGAATGAAGAGATCTCCGCGCGGTTCGGCGTCGCGGTGGCGGCGACGCTGCGGCAGATGCTGGTCGACGGCACACGGCACGGCCAGTTGCGCACCTTGATCGACATGAAGCGCAAGAACGTCCTGCCGCAGACCGTCGTCGCGGACTTCGCGAAGATGGTCCGCCCGGACTCCCCGTCGAAGCGGATCGCGATGGTCTTTTCGGGCGCGCTTCACCGGATGCAGGTGAAGCGGATCGCCGACCATCGCTGCGCCTTGTTCGACAACGTCGAGGAGGCGCGTGCCTGGTTGTTCGCCGACTGACACGGCAGCGGACGGATCGCTCGACCGCCGGCGCTCGACGGCGCAGCGATACCTTATTGCACGCCCGGCCAGCCGTCGGCGCTCCACGTCAGCGGCTGGATCTGGAGCGTCGGGAAGCCGTTCTTCTGCCGGTCGTAGGCGTGGTAGACGATATAGTCGCCGTCCGCCTGTTGCAGCACCGCGACATGCCCGCGTCCGACGAAGCGGCTGCCGTCGTTCTGGCCGTTGCCGAGCACCGGCGTGCCGCCGCCCTGGAGCATCGGCTTGCCGTCGCGGTCGACGTACGGGCCGTCGGGGGCCGACGAACGGCCGACGACGGTGTTGTAGGTGCTGTTCGCCCCCGCGCAGCAGGTGTCGAACGACACGAACAGATAATAGAAAGCACCGTGGCGGACGATGTACGGCGCTTCGATCGCTCCGGGGAAGGGCCGCTGCGCCAACGCCCGCGGCGCGGGGTCGCCGCTCAGCCGCAGCCCGGTGGTAGGATCGAGCCGGATCAGCTTGATCCCCGTCCAGAAGCTGCCGAACGTCAGCCAGGCGCGGCCGTCGGCGTCGGTGAAGGCCATCGGGTCGATCGCATTGTAATCGTCGCTGGTCTGTGACTGCACGACCGGGCCGCGGTCGACCCAATTGGCGGCCGGCCTCGTGGGATCGATGACCGTCGCGGTGGCGAGGCCGATCGCCGACTGGTTCGACCCGAAGGTCGAGATCGAATAATAGAGCCGGTATTCGTTGCCGACCTTGGAGATGTCGGGCGCCCACATCCCGGTCGCGCCGGGGACGGCGGTCGCGGTCCACGCCGGCAGCGCGGTGTAGCTGCCGCCGCGCAGCGTCCAGTCGCGCAGGTCGGTGGAGGTGCGCAGCGCCAGCAGGCCCTCGGCATCGCCGGCGTTGCCGGTGGTAAACAGGTAATAGGTGTTGCCGTCCTTGAGGATCGCCGGATCGTGCGCGGGGGCGATATTGCCGGTGAGCGCGAGCGTGGCGCTGCCAGTCGGCGTCGGGGTGGGCGCAGGAGTGGGCGAGGGCGTCGGTGACGGCACCGGGGTCGGCGTCGCGGAAGGGGCGGTGCTGGCGGACGGCGCGCCGTCGCTGCCCCCGCAACCGGAGGCGAGCAGGAGCAACGCGAGCGTGGGGAAGCGCTTCACGGCAAATTCCTTTGCGAAGAAGAAAGGGGCGGACCGGCCGGTCCGCCCCTTGATGAGGTCAGTTGAAGCTGTAGCGGACACCGACCGCGAAGGTGCGCGGGATCAGCACCGTGCCGAGATTATAGCGATCCTTGTCGCCGACATTGTCGAAGCGATAATATTCCTGCTGCTTGGTGCGCGTCAGGTTGACCGCGTCGAAGGTGAGGCCGAGCCGGTCGGTCAGGCGCGCGGTCAGCTGGAGGTCGAGGCTCGCCTCCGCGCGGCGCCAGACGCCGAGCGGGTTGGCGAACAGCCGCGCCTCGTAACGCGCCTGCCATGCGTTGCGGTAGACATAGGACAGGCGGGCGCCGACCGGGCCGTTATCATAGGCCAACGTGGCGTTGTACGAGAGGTCCGACACGCCGAAGAAGCCCGAACGCTGCTCGCCGACCTGCTGCCCCGAATTGTTGTAGATCGGCACGTTCTGATCGGAATCGAGCACCGTCAGGCTGCCCTGGAAGCCGAGCCCGTTGAGCACCGACGGGAGATAGGTCGGGAAATAGGTGAGCCCAACCTCGACGCCCTTGAGCACGCCGTTCGAGGCGTTGGCGGGGCGGCTGATGACGAAATTGTTCGTCGCGCCGGCGACGATGCCGTTGTTGGGGATGAATTCGAGCTGGCTGACCGGGACGACCAGCCCTTCGATCTCGCGGCGGAAGCCGGTGACGGTGATCGCGCTGTTGCGATCGAAATACCATTCCAGCGCGACGTCATAGTTCTTCGACGTGGTCGGCTTGAGCCCGGCAGTGCCGGCCGTGCCGCTGCCATAGCCGACGTTGGTGAGATCGCCGGTCAGGTTGAAGTTCGGGTTGATGTCCCCGAAGTTCGGCCGGCGCAGCGTCTCGCCATAGTTGAAGCGCGCGCGGATCGCCGACGTGATGTCATAGCGCGCGGTGAAGCTTGGCAGGAAGCGCGCCGAGCCCGGCGAGGCGCGCGAGATCGCGCCGTTGTTGAAACGGTCTCGGAAGGTCGCATCGGTATCGACCGTGACGGAGCGGAACCCGCCCTGCAGGTTCAGCGGACGCCCGAAGATCGTGATCTGCGCATCGGCCTGCAGATAGGCGGCCAGCGTCGTCTCGCTGACCTCGAACACCTTGGTCAGCGACAGCTGGTCCGAGGTCTTCAGCCCGTACAGCCCGCGGATCTGGTCGGCATTGGCGTAATTGTAATAGCCGTTCGCCGACACCCAGCTGGTCGGCACGTCGCCGCGACCCTCGAAGAAGTCCGAGTTGGTGAAGGTCGCGCCCTCGGGCAGGCTCGACAACGGGCGATTGAGCCCGGCCGCGTCGGCGGTACGGATCTCGCTCGACGCGCGGCGATTGTCGAAGCGGAAGCCGGCCTTGATCTGGCGGAGGAAGCCGGTGTCCCAACGGTAGAAGCCGTCGAGCGTCCCGGTGATCGCGCTGCCCTTGTCGCGCCCGGCATTGTCATACAATTGCGCGACGTTCCACACGCTGGGGTCGGCGAGCAGCGCGTCATTGTCGAAATGGTAGGACGGGATGCCGCCCCCGGCGTTGAAGTCGGTGGTGATCTGGCTTGCGACGCGGTCGGTACGCATCGCGAAGAACGCGGTCTTGTTGGTGCTGGTCTGATAGGCGACGTCGGCGACGATCCCGCCGTGATCGCCGACATCCCACTTGCCGTTCAGCGCGTAGACGAAGCTGTCGGTCTGACTGCGGCTGTAATCGGCGCTGTTGAAGCCATAGACGTCGTTGGCGACGCGCGACTTCACGATGTTGGTGCCGTCGTACACTTCCGGCGCGACCGGGTTCGCCCAATAATCGACGAAGCTGAACTGGAGGCTGTTGAACGTTTCGTTGCGGAAGCCGGCATAATAGGCCTCTGCGGTGTAGACCGAGCTGCTGTTCGGCGCCCATTGCAGCGCGACGTTGACCGACGGGCGCTCGCGCTTGCCGTACAGGTCCGAGCTGAACACCGCGTCGCGTGACAGGTAATAAGGCGTCTCGACGCCGTTGACGTTGATCGTCGAGCCCGGCGTCGTCGAAAGCCCGGTTTCGGTGCCGACCTGCCAGTTGCCGAGGCCGGGAGCGCTGATGAACTGTCCGGTCAGCGGATCGGTCGCGGCCGGGAAGATGCGCTGGAAGCCGGACAGCCCGCTGCCCGCCGGCGGGTTGAGCGTCGCGAACGGCACGAACGCGCCCGCGGTGGTCGACATGGTCCGGAACTTGGAGCGCGTGTAGCTGCCGTTGACCAGCACGCCGATGTCGCCGATCCCGGTCTCCCAGCGATCGCTGATGAGCAGGGCGCCGTTCGGATTGAACTTGTCGGCCTCCTGATCATAGATGCCGCGCGCCAGCGCCGAGATCGCGAAGCCGTCGAAATCGAACGGGCGGCGCGTCACGACATCGACCTGACCGGCGAGCCCCGTTTCGATCTGATCGGCGGCGCGCGTCTTGAAGATGTCGACGCGCTTGATGAGGTTGGCCGAGATATCCTGCAACGCGAACGACTGGCCGGCGGCGGTGAAGATGTTGCGGCCGTTGAGCGTGGTCAGCGCGTCGGGGAGGCCGCGGATCTGGATGCCGGCGGCTTCGCCCTGGCCGCGGTCGGTGACCTGCACGCCGGTGACGCGCTGCAACGCCTCGACGACGTTGTTGTCGGGCAATTTGCCGACATCCTCGGCCACCACCGAGTCGACGATTTGCGTCGATTCGCGGCGGCGGTTGAGCGCGCCGACGATCGAGGCGCGGACGCCGGTGACGACGATGTCATCGGGCGATTGCTCCTGCGCGGCGGGCGGCTGGTTGCCGTCGATCGCCTGCGCGGTGCCGGAAGAGGCAACGGCGGCCCCCGCCTCGCTCTGTGCGAGCGCCGGTGCGGCGGCCAGCAGCGATGCGGCCGAAACCGATGCCAGGAAAAGCAGCTTGGGTGCCATGTCGATCCTCCCCATTTTTCGTCGCCGTGTTGTCGAGATGGCCGATCTTATGTCGGTCATTACTCCTACATTCGCGTAGCAGGCTGGCGGGAATAGGCAAGCAACTTCGTTGTGGCTGGTGGGACAAATGCTTGAGATGAAACGCCGATGAAGCCGAGCGGCCGAGGGTGACGCTACGGTTTTCGCGGTTGGAAGGGGCCAGGATCGGACCTTCTTTGCTCCGATCAAAGGCGTTCCGGGCGCCCGCCGGTCACAGCCTTTCAACGCCGAGAATTGCCGGGAGGGTCGCGTCGGCACGTTGCGAGGGATGCGGCGGCGGTCCGCCTCCCGTCCCGCCATGGTTGGGCCGCTCCGTGGATGCGCAGCCTGACGCCGCGCGGTGCGCCGGGCGCTGTCCGGCCTTGTAGCGGAGCGAAGCCGTGGCGCGTCCACGACACGGCGCCCGGCGACGATGACATCGGTCGTCACGCCGTTCGCACTTTGGCCCATGTCGGCGCGGGCGAGATCGAGAAGGCGGCCGACGAGCTGCCTCAGCCGCCGGCGTCTTCGTCGATCTTGGCGAGAAAGCGGTCGCGATCGGCGGTCCGGGTGTCCGGATGGTCCTGCAGCAGTTCCTCCGCACCGTCGACCCCGGCGAGCGCGCCAGGTCGAACTGAAGGGAGAAGCGTGCGTCCCAACCGCCTCCCGCATTTCAGCGGCAGGAAAAGGAAAGTCAGGGAAGGCCAAAAGCACAACGGCCCCGCGATCGCTCGCGAGGCCGTTGGAGAAACTGGTGGACGCACTTGGGCTCGAACCAAGGACCCGCTGATTAAGAGTCAGCTGCTCTACCAACTGAGCTATGCGTCCAGTGACCGTGGGAGAAGCGTTTCCGAAGAACCGCCCCGCGATCGGGAAGCGCGCCTCTAACAGCGCTTCCCGGATTCGCAAACCCCTTTTTTGACTTTTTTCACCACCGCGTCGGCTGGCGGGTCGAGGTCGAGCGGTCGATGCCCATCAGGATGCCGATCGAAATCAGCACCGTCATCTGCGCCGAGCCGCCGAAACTGACCAATGGCAAGGGGATACCGACCACGGGCGCCAGCCCCATCACCATCATCAGGTTGATCGCCATGTAGAAGAAGATTGTCGTCGCCAGGCCGGCGGCGGCGAGCTTGGCGAAGCGATCCTCGGCGCGCACCCCGACGTTCACGCCCCAGCGAATCACCAGCAGGAAGGCGATGATCAGGAACGCGCCGCCCGCCAGCCCCCATTCCTCGGCCATCGTCGCGAAGACGAAGTCGGTGTGGCCCTCGGGAAGGTAATCGAGGTGGCTCTGCGTGCCTTGCAGGAAGCCCTTGCCGAACAGCCCGCCCGAGCCGATCGCGATCTTCGACTGGCTGATGTGATAGCCGGTGCCGAGCGGATCGCTCTCCGGGTCCAAGAAGATCAGGATGCGGTGGCGCTGATACTCGTGGAGCACATAGTTGAAGGCGAGCGGGATCGCGGTCGCCACCGCCAGCGCGCCGCCGACGAACAGCCGCAGCGGCACCCCGGAGAGGAACATCACCGTCGCGCCGCCCGCGCAGATCATCAGCCCGGTGCCCAAATCGGGCTGCATCATCACGATCAGCGCGGGCATCCCGATCAGCACCGCCGCCGGCCAGATCGCCTGAAAGCGGCGCGTCTCGGCGGCGGGGAGCAGGTCGTAGAAGCGCGCCAGCGCCAGCACGATCGCCAGCTTCATCGTCTCGGACGGCTGGATGCGCAGCGGGCCGTAACCCAGCCAGCGCTGGCTGCCGCCGCGTACCGCGCCGAGCAGCTCGACCATGATCAGCAGGATCAGAAAGATCCCGTAGATGTAGAAAGCCGATTTCTTCCACCAGTCGAGCGGCACGCGCGACAGGGCGACCGCGCCGATCATGAACACCCCGAACCGCAGCCCCTGCGGGATTACCCACGGGCGCAGGCTGCCCCCGGCGGCGGAATAGAGCACGATCAGCCCGAAGCCGCCGATCGCGGTGACGAGCAGCAGCACGCGCCATGGCAGGACCGCGAGGGGGGCGGGGACGAAGCCGCTCATGGTCGCGGGTCCGTGGCGGGATCGAGCGGCGCGGCGCGACGCTCGCCCTCCGTCTCCGGGTCGGGCGAGCCGGTGCGGGCAGGGCCACCGCTGGTCGCGATGTCGCGCGCGGTCGCCTCGGCGCTGGCGTTCGATGCGTCGGTCGCGGCTTCGACGGCTGGCGAGTTCGAGGCGGGCACGTCGTCGTCGTCGACGACCGGCGGCGCGGGGGCATGCGCGGCGCGATAGGCGGCGCGCTGTGCATTCATGCGCGTGGTGATGTCGCCGCCCCAAGTCGGCTCGACCTCGGCAAGGCTCTTCATCGCGCGGTCGCGGTCGAACAGGTAGGTCATGATGTCGCGGCCGATCATCGGCGTGTCGAGGTTGCGGACGGTATGGCCGTTGTGCTCGAGCACCACCGCCGCGGCATAGCGCGGATTGTCATAGGGCGCGAAGCACACGAACAAGGCGTGGTCGCGCAGCTTGAACGGCAATTGCCCGTTCTTGAGCACGCCCGAGCGCCGTTCCGCCATCGTGATGCGGCGCACTTGCGCGGTGCCGGTCTTGGCGGCGATCGAGACGCCAGGCACCAGCATCCGCGCCGCGCCGCCGGTGCCGCCGTGGTTGACGACGCCGTCCATTGCCTCGCGGATGATGCGGAAATGCTCGGGATCGATCGGGAGCATCTCGGCCTGCGGCTTGAACGGATCGCGGATCAGCGTCGGCACGAGCTTGCGCCCCGACGCCAGCCGGCTGGCCATCACCGCGAGCTGGAGCGGGTTGGAGAGCACATAACCCTGACCAATCGAGGCGTTGAGCGAGTCGGCAACCTTCCAGTCGGTCTTGTACTTGCGCTGCTTCCATGCGCTGTCGGGCACGGTGCCGTAGCGCTGCGTGGAGAAGGGCAGGTCGAACTTCTGCCCCAGCCCCAGCTCGCGCGCGACCGGCGCGATTTTGTCGTAACCGACGCGGCGTACCATTTCGTAGAAATAGATGTCGCAGCTCTGCATGATCGCATTCTTGAGATCGAGCGGACCGTGACCGCCTTTTTTGTGGCAGTGGAACACGCCGTTGCCGACGCGCATCGCGCCCGAGCAGAACACGCGCTCGCTCGCGCCGACCCCGGCGGCGAGCAGCGCAAGGCCGTTCATCGGCTTGACGGTCGAGCCCGGCGGGTAGAGACCCTGCGTCACCTTGTTCATCAGCGGGACGTGATCGTCCTCGCTGAGCATCTTCCACTCCATCTGGCTGATGCCTTCGGAGAAGGTGTTCGGATCGTAGGCGGGCATCGACACCATCGCGAGCATCTCGCCATTGGTGCAGTCGAACACCACCGCCGAGCCCGAGTTGGTGCCGAGCCGCCGCGCGGCATATTCCTGGAGCCCGGCGTCGATCGTCAGC
Organism: Sphingomonas endophytica; assembly: GCF_014199415.1. Classification (GTDB taxonomy): domain Bacteria; phylum Pseudomonadota; class Alphaproteobacteria; order Sphingomonadales; family Sphingomonadaceae; genus Sphingomonas; species Sphingomonas endophytica. The sequence goes on along the minus strand of NZ_JACIJN010000004.1, from coordinate 111,090 downwards.
CGCAGCGTGCGCCCGGGGACGTCGGGACGGGTGGCGAGTTCCTTGACCAGCTTGCCGCGCGCGGTGACCTCGACGCGCTTGGCGCCGGCGGCACCGCGCAGCAGCGGCTCCATGGTCTTCTCCAGCCCGTCCTTGCCGAGCTTGAACCCGGGGGTGACGTAGAGCGGGTCGCGGGTCTTCTTATACTGCTCGGCGGTCGCGGCGCCGACATAGCCGATCAGATGCGCGACCGCCGGGCCGGCGGGATAGTGGCGCGCGAAGCCGCGCGTCGGCGCGACGCCGGGCAGCTCGGGCTGGCGGATCTGCACCGCGGCGAACCGCTCCCAGTCAATGTTCTCGGCGATCTCGACCGGGCGGAAGCCGGGGGCATGTTCCAGCTCGGCGTTGATCTGCGCGAGATCCTCGTCGGTCAAGCCGAGCAGCCCGCGCAGATGCGCGAGCACGCGGTCCTTGTCCTCCAGCCGGTCGGGGATGACGTCGACGCGAAAGTCGGTGCGGTTGCTCGCGATCGGCTGGCCGTTGCGGTCGACGATCCAGCCGCGGCGCGGCGGGATCATCGTCATGCTGACGCGATTGCTCTCGGCGAGCAGATTGTAATGCTCGTTCTGCGCGATCGCGAGATAGCCCATCCGCCCGATCAGCAGCGCGCCGAGTCCAGCCTGACCCGCACCGAGCAGCCACGCGCGGCGCGAGAAGCTGTAGCTCAGCGCGGCTTCGGTCATGATCTTGGGCGCGCGCGGCCTCATAGCGCCCGCCGCAGGTCGATCCACGCGACCAGCCGCGCGGCGGCAGGGAAGAACAGCACCGAAATAATGATCTGGAGCAACAGCACGCTATCGACATGGGCATCGAACGGCGTCGCCGCCAGTCGTCCGCCGAGCAGCACGAACGCGATCGCCAGCGCCGCGATCGCCCAGCTCTGTTTGAAGTCGCGTACGCCCGACCGTGCGTCGATCGCGTCGACCAGGAAATAGGCGAGCGTCCACAGCAGCATCGCGCTGCCCAGCGGCTGGCCGGACAGCAGATCGTCGAACAATCCCAGCAGCGCGGGCGCCCAGACGCGCAGCGACAGCGGCGCGAGCAACCGCCACGACAGCAGCAGCAACAGCCCGACCGGCGGCAGCAGCGGCAGCGTCGCGCCCCATGGCAGGATCGTGACCAGCGAGCCGACCAGCACGGTCGCCCATGGCAACAGCCGCGCGCGTCCCCGGCCGAGCGGTTCCTCAAAGGGCGGGCGCGCGGGCGGCTTCACGGATCGGGCGTGGGCGTCGGAGTCGGGGTAGGGGCGGGCGTCGGTGCCGGCGGCGGGGGCGGGGGCGGCATGAACGCGCGATGGACGATCGCGACGTCCAGCGTCTCTGGGCGCGCGAACGGGCGGGCAGGGGCGCTGTCGGTGCCGGCGCGCAGCACGCGCGCGACCGGCACGCCGGGGACGAACATCCCGCCGGTGCCAGAGGTAACGAAGATGTCGCCCGGGCGGAACTTGCCGTCGGCGGTGTCGATCGTGCGGATGTCGATCAGCCCGTCGCCGCGCCCCGCGGCCAGCGCCGGACGGCCGTCGCGCGAGCGGCGGACCGGCACGACGCTCTCGGCATCGGTGACGAGCAGCACGCGCGCGGTGTTCGGGCCGGCGTAGAGGATGCGCCCGATCAGCCCCTCCGGCCCCTGGACCGGCTGCCCCTCGGCCACCCCCTGCCACGTCCCGGCGTTCAACAGGCCGTAGCGGCGCGTGCTCGACGCGCTGGTGCTGACGATGCGCGCGGCAGTGACGACCTGCGGGTTCTGGTCGCGCAGCGCCAGCAGCGCGCGCAGCCGGACGTTCTCGATTCGCGCCTGCCGACCGACCAGCAACGCGCCGCGCGCCCGCGCCAGCCGCGCGCGCAAGTCGGCATTTTCGTCATGGACGCGCCACCACGTCCCGATCTCGTCGGGCACGGTCGCGACCGCGCGGACGAGCGCTGCGGTCGCCGTGGAAACGGGGACGGTCACTTCGGCGACCGCCGCGCGCGCCACCGAGAAGGCGGCGGGGTGGAATGTCGAGAGGGCGAGCAGCACCGCTCCCACCACCGCCCCGGCGATGCCGAGGATGTAAGTGACGAACAGCCCGTATTGCGCGCGCCGTGAAAAGCCGGGGCGCCGATCCCGCGACGGCGCCATTGCCGTCACCTCCCGCCTTGGTAACTAGAGTACGATCATCTTAACCTGAGCCGGCATTGCGCGGGTGGCGAGGCCATCCAGCGTTTCGCGGGTCGCCCTGGATCGCTTCTCCACGCACGCCATGACGACCCCGGGCGACGTGCCGTCACCCCGTTCTTATCCGTTCTGCAACACCGCGCGGAACATCGGATCCTCCAGCGCGCGGCCGGTGCCGATCGCGACGCAGATCAGCGGATCGTCCGCGACCGTCACCGGCAGCCCGGTCTCGTCGCGCAACACCTCGTCGAGCCCCTGGAGCAGTGCGCCACCGCCGGTCAGCACGATGCCCTGATCGACGATGTCCGCCGCCAGCTCGGGCGCGGTATTCTCGAGCGCGATGCGGACGCCGTCGACGATCGTCGCGACCGGCTCGCTGACCGCCTCGGCGATCTGCGCCTGGTTGATCTGGATTTCCTTGGGAACGCCGTTGACGAGATCGCGTCCCTTGATGTGGACGGTCTTGCCGATGCCGTCGACCGGCGGCTTGGCGCACCCCAGTTCCTGCTTGATCCGCTCGGCGGTCGCCTCGCCGATGAGCAGATTGTGGTTGCGGCGCACGTAGCTGACGATCGCCTCGTCCATCTTGTCGCCGCCGACGCGCACCGACGTTGTATAGGCGAGTCCGCGCAGCGAGAGCACCGCGACCTCGGTGGTGCCGCCACCGATATCGACCACCATCGACCCGACCGGCTCGGTCACCGGCATGTCGGCGCCGATCGCCGCCGCCATCGGCTCCTCGATCAGATACACCGCGCTGGCGCCGGCGTTCTGCGCGGCGTCGCGGATCGCGCGCCGCTCGACCTTGGTCGAGCCCGAGGGGACGCAGATCACGATCTCCGGCCAGCGCATGAAGCGGCGACGCCCGTGCACCTTCTCGATAAAATATTTGATCATCTGCTCGGCGACGTCGATGTCGGCGATCACGCCGTCGCGTAAGGGGCGGATCGCCTCGATCGAGCCGGGCGTCTTGCCCATCATCAGCTTGGCGTCCTCGCCGACCGCTTTCACGCGCTTGACGCCGTTGATCGTCTCGACCGCCACCACCGACGGCTCGTTGAGCACGATGCCGCGGCCGCGCACATAGACGACCGTGTTCGCGGTTCCGAGATCGATCGCCATGTCGTGCGAGGTCATCTTGAACAGGCGCGAGAATACCATTGACCGTATCGTCCGTATCGTTGTCGCCGGAAAAGGGGCGCCGGCAGTGATCGTCCAAGTCCGCGCATCCCGCAGGAATCATGCTGGCGATGGTATCTGCGGGGTCGCGGGACGCCGCGGCTTGGTCTAGGTGTTGCCGCGTGTCAATACGCCGTCTCCCCTCGCATCTGGTCAACCGTATCGCCGCCGGTGAAGTGGTGGAAAGACCAGCCAGCGCGTTAAAGGAGTTAGTCGAAAACGCGATCGATTCCGGGGCGACGCGCATTTCGGTCGTGCTCGCCGCGGGCGGCGTCGACCGGATCGAAGTCGCCGACGACGGCTGCGGAATGACCCCGCCCGAGATCGCGCTGGCGCTGGAGCGCCATGCCACCTCCAAGCTGCCCGAAAGCCTTTTGGGAGAGAATGGGGATATCGATCGCGTCGCGACGCTCGGCTTTCGCGGCGAGGCGCTGCCGTCGATCGCCTCGGTGGCAAGGCTGACGATCGAAAGCCGGCCGGCGGGCGCGGAGGGCTGGGCGCGGACGATCGACAACGGCGCGCTGGAGCGCGACGGCCCGGCCGCGCTGCCGCCGGGAACGCGCGTCGTCGCCGAGGCGCTGTTCGCGCAGGTGCCCGCGCGGCGCAAGTTCCTGCGCTCGGCGCGCTCCGAATATGCCGCCTGTCTCGACGTGGTGCGGCGGCTGGCGATGGCGCGGCCCGACATCGCCTTCTCGCTCGAACATGACGGGCGGCGCACCCTGTCGGTCGCCGCCGCCGACAGCCGCCCGGCGCGGGTCGCGGCGCTCACCGACCGCGCGCTCGCCGACAATTCGGTCGCGATCGATCTCGAACGCGACGGTCACGTCCTCGGCGGGGTGGCGGGATTGCCGACCTTCCACCGCGGGGTGGCGGATCACCAATATCTGTTCGTCAACGGGCGTCCGGTGCGCGACCGGCTGCTGATCGGCGCGATCCGCGGCGCCTATGCCGAGATGATGCCGCGCGACCGTCACGCGGTGGTGGCGCTGTTCCTCGACGTGCCGCCGAGCGAGGTCGACGTGAACGTGCATCCGGCGAAGACCGAGGTGCGCTTCCGCGACCCGGCGCTGGTGCGCGGGATGATCGTCTCGGGGCTGCGGCGCGCGCTCGACGCGGCGGGGCATCGCGTTGCGCATTCGGCGCCGGCCGACATCATGGCGCTGTGGCAGCAGGAATATCAACACCCCCTCTCCGCCACGGAGGAGGGCGTGGGAGGGGCGTTGTTCGGCGGGCCGCTCGAACCTCACGCTCCCACCCCAATCCCTCCCCCGATGGGGGAGGGGCTCCGCCTCAACGACCACCGCCCGACTTTCTTCGCCGCGCCGCCCGCCGCGCGCGCGGTGCCGGACTGGACGCCGCCGCCGACGGCGACCGACTTCCCGCTCGGCGTCGCGCGCGGGCAGGTGGCCAAGACCTATATCGTCGCCGAGGCCGCGGACGGGCTGGTGCTGGTCGACCAGCACGCCGCGCACGAGCGGCTGGTGCTGGAGCGGATGCGTGCCGCGCTGGCCGGCGGGCGCGTCGCGTCGCAGGCGCTGCTGATCCCCGAAGTGGTCGAGCTGGACGAGCCGGCATGCGACCGGCTGGAGGCGCGGGTCGCCGAACTGGCCGAATTCGGACTGGAGCTGGAGCGGTTCGGCGCGCGCGCGATGCTGGTGCGCGCGACTCCGGCGCTGCTCGGCAGCGGCGATCCGCGCGGGCTGGTCACCGACCTTGCCGACGAACTGGCTGCCTATGACGAGGCGCTGAGCCTGCGCGAGCGGCTCGATGCAATCGCGGGGACGATGGCATGCCACGGATCGGTGCGCGCGGGGCGCGTGCTGTCACCGGCGGAGATGAACGCGCTGCTCCGCGAGATGGAGGTCACGCCGCATTCCGGGCAGTGCAACCACGGGCGACCGACGTGGGTGAAGCTCGACCTGAAGAGCGTCGCGAAGCTGTTCGGGCGATCTTAGCGGCCCTTCCGCCCTCCCGGATTGGATCCGGACTGGCGGGCACATGGGTCTTCCCTAGCCCTGATCCTTGTACGCCAGCTGGAGGATGCCCCAGTGCGCGCCGTTGACGTTGATCGAGGCGATCACCTGCTTGAGCAGGATCACGGCGCCATCGGATTGCGGCCGCCGATAGGCCTTGAGACAGAAGGGCTTGGTGATCTTCACCTGCTGTTCGGTATCGCTGAAGTGGAAGAACACCCCGGCGCGCGAATATTCGGTGTTCCAGCCGCGCTGCCCCGGCCGTTGCGGCAGCGAGCGTTCCGGCATCGCCACCGCGCCGAAGCAGCGCCGGTCGGTGAAGCTCATCCCGAAGAACCCCGGCAGCGCGCGCGCCGCCTCCTGCTGCGGGCGGGCGAGGGCGGTGATCGTCGCCATTGCCGGATGCGTGAACAGCGGCGGGTCGCTGCCCTCGACCGGTTCATAGGCATCGCCGAGGATCGCCGCCTCGTCGATCAGCCCCGACGCCACCGCCTGCGCCAGCCCTTCCGACACCTGCCGTGCCGCGGCGATCGCGAAATGGATATAGGGGCGGTCGGGCGTGTCGGCGTCACTCTCCGCGAGCAACTGGAGCAGGCCGTTGGTGTCGTCGCTCACCGTGGTCAGCCGCTGCGACAGGCGTTGCAGCCCGGTGGCGTTGTCGGTGGAGGTCGCGGACAATTGGCCGAGCCCGGTCTTCACCTCGACCACCGCCGACAGCATCGAGCCGATCCGCCGCACCACGCTCTCGCTGTTGCGCTCCAGCCCGTCCATCAACCCGCGCAGCTGCGCCACCAGCGCCTTGACCTCGTGCGTGCCCTGATGCGCCGAACGCGCCTTGGTAACCCCCTGATCGACACGGCCGAGCATCGCATCGGCCTGTGTGGTCAGCGCGCGGATCGAGGTGTTGATCCGCGAGGTGGCGGCGGCGGTCTCCGACGCCAGTTTCTTGACCTCGCCCGCCACCACCGAAAAGCCGCGCCCGGCGTTACCCGCGCGCGCGGCCTCGATCGTCGCGTTGAGCGCGAGCAGGTTGGTCTGTTTGGCGATCGCGTTGATCGTCGCGGTCACGCGCCCGACCTCCTCGAGCGCCGAGGTGAAGGCGCCGAGGCTGTCGTGGATACGGCTGACCTGCGCGATCAGATCGACGACGTTGCCCATCGCCGCATCGATCTGGACATGCGAGCTGGCCAGCAGGCCGTGCGCGCCGGTGGTGGCGCCCGACGCCTCGCGCGCGGCGTCGGCGACATTCTCGACATCGTCGGTGAGGCGGCTGGTCTGCGCGTCGACGCTCTCGATGGTCTGCGCCTGCGCGGTGACGCGCATCGCCAGTTCGGAGATGTCCGCCTGCAGGTCGAGCGTGCGGATTCCCAGCTCGCCAGCCACGCGCGAAGCCCCGGTAATTGTTTGATCGAGCGTCAAATTCGCCACCTCCGCACCGTGCGGTAGCGCCAGATGGTTAACGATTGATCGACATGGGCAGCCAGCCGCAACGATCCCGAACGATGCCGGCAGGTTTTGAAAGAGTGTGAAAAGCTGGTGCACCCGACTGGATTCGAACCAGTGGCCTCTGCCTTCGGAGGGCAGCGCTCTATCCAGCTGAGCTACGGGTGCCGGTTCGGCCCGCCTAGCAGGGGTCGGCGCGCGACGCTACCCGTTTCGACAGCGAAAATCGTCAATGGTCGAGCGTGATCGGCTGGAACGGCGCCAGCCCGCAGCGCGCGCCCTGCATCGGACCGCTGGCGTAGAGGACGGTGATGAGGTCCTGCGCGCACAACTGGCCGATCGAGGTCGCATAAGCGAAGCGGCGTTCGCTCCCCAGACCCGGGCAGCGCTGCGGCAGGGTGACGCGATAGAGGCGGCGGCCGATCGTGCGGATGTCGATCACGCGGTCGCTGCGCACCAGCGTTTCCTCGATCGACGCCAGCGACAGGCAGGTACGCGCCGGGCCGGACGGTGTCGCGGGCGGCACCTCGGGGGCGCGGTCGCGCGCCAGCGTCGGCGCGGCGACCGTCAGCAGCACGGCAACGATCAGCGGGCGCATCGTCACTCCTTCGTCCGCGCGGCCGGCGGCGGGGTCTTGGGCTTGAACGCGCAAAGGTCCACGACGATGCACCGCCAGCATTCGGGACGGCGCGCCTTGCAGACGTAGCGGCCGTGCAGGATCAGCCAGTGGTGCGCGTGGACGCGGAACGGCGCGGGGGTGGCGGCGTCGAGGCGCTTCTCGACCGCGAGCACCGTCTTGCCCCGGGCGAGCCCGGTGCGGTTGCCGACGCGGAAGATGTGCGTGTCGACCGCGAAGGTCTCGGCGCCGAACGCCACGTTCATCACGACATTGGCGGTCTTGCGCCCGACGCCGGGCAGGTTCTCGAGCGCCGCGCGGCTGTCGGGGACGCGGCCGCCATGCTCGTCGACCAGCGCCTGCGACAGCGCGATGACGTTCTTGGCCTTGGTGTTGAACAGCCCGATCGTGCGGATGTGCTGCTTGAGCCCGTCGAGCCCGAGCACGAGCATCTTTTCGGGCGTGTCGACCGCGGCGAACAGCGCGCGCGTCGCCTTGTTGACCCCGGCGTCGGTCGCCTGTGCCGACAACACGACCGCGACCAGCAGCGTGTAGTCGTTGACCGACTCGAGCTCGGTTTCGGGATGCGGATTGGCCTCGGCGAGGCGTCGGTAGAATTCGGCGACGTCGGCCTTCCTCAAAGCCCGAGCACCTCGGCCATTGCGTAGCGGCCCGGTGCGCGACCGGCGAGCCACAGCGCGGCCTTCACCGCGCCGCGCGCGAAGATCGTGCGGTCGTCGGCGCGGTGCCCGATCTCGATCCGCTCGCCCTCACCGGCGAAGACGACATTGTGATCGCCGACCACCGACCCGCCGCGCAGGCTCGCGAAGCCGATCGTGCCCTCGCTGCGCGCGCCGACCAGCCCGGCGCGACTGTCGACGCGGACCTCCGCCAGCCGCATGTTGCGCCCGGCGGCGGCCGCCTCGCCGAGCAGCAGCGCGGTACCCGACGGGGCGTCGACCTTGTGGCGGTGGTGCATCTCGGTGATTTCGATGTCCCAGTCCGCGCCGAGCCGTGCCGCGGCCTCGCGCACCAGCACCCCGAGCAGCGTCACGCCGAGCGAGGTATTGCCGGTCTGGAGCACCGCGATCGACTCCGCGGCGCGTTCGATAAGGGCGTGATGAGCCGCGAGGAGCCCGGTGGTGCCGATCACGATCGGGGTGCGGGCCGCGACGGCCGCCTCCAGATGCGCCTCGAGCGCGGCGGGAGTCGAGAAATCGACCAGCACGTCGGCGGCTTGCGCGATCGGCAGCGGATCGCTGCCGGCATCGCCGCCGCCCGCGACCGTCACGCCCTCACCGGCGGCGATCGTGGCGATCGCGCGGCCCATGCGGCCGTTGCTGCCATAGATGCCGATATTGGTCATGCTGGGTCACTCTGTCGGGGATTGTGTCGGACAATTCCCTTTCGCACGAAACCGCACGGGGCGGCAGGGGGCGCGGAGAAGAATTCCGCCGCGCGCGCTGCCGCCGTTGTACGTTACAGCGCCAGATCGGGGTGGCGGTCCGGCTTGACCCGCGTCGCGGCCGGACGCGGCTGCGACGCGACCTGGACCGGCGGCGGTGCGATCGCCAATTGCAGCGTCTCGGCGGTCGCGGCCCATTCGCGCGCGAGCAGATCCGGCTGCGCATTCAGCGGCGTGCCATAGCTGGGGACGATCGCGCGGAGGCGTTGCTGCCACGCCGGGGTCGCCAACCGGTCGGCGAAGACTTTTCCGAGCAGGTCGAGCATGATCGACGGCGCGGTCGACGCGCCCGGCGAGGCGCCGAGCAGCGCGGCGATCGAGCCGTCCTTCGCGGCGACGATCTCGGTGCCGAGCTTGAGCACGCCGCCCTTCTTCGGATCGCGCTTGATGATCTGCACGCGCTGCCCGGCCTGCCACAGCCGCCAGTCACCGTCCTTCGCGCCGGGCAGATAGTCGCGCAGCGCGTTCATCCGGTCCGCGTCGCTCATGATGAGCTGCCCGGCGAGATATTCGACCAGATCGAAATCGTCCCAGCCGACCGCGAGCATCGGGCGGAAATTGTCCAGCGTCACCGACGCGGGCAGATCGAAATACGAGCCTTGCTTCAGGAATTTGGTCGAGAAGGTCGCGAACGGGCCGAACAGCAGCACCTGCTTGCCGTCCAGGTAGCGCGTATCGAGATGCGGAACCGACATCGGCGGCGAGCCGCTCGCCGCCTTGCCGTAGACCTTGGCGAGATGGCGCGTCGCGACCGCAGGGTTCTCGGTGACGAGAAACGATCCGCCGACCGGGAAGCCGGCATAATCGTCCGCTTCCGGGATGCCGGACTTTTGGAGGATCGGCAGCGCGCCGCCGCCTGCCCCGGCGAAGACGAAGCGCGCGGTGATGACCTGCTCGCCGTCGTCCTTCATGCCGCGGGCGGAGACGCGCCACGTGCCGTCGCGGTTGCGCTCCAGCGAACGGACCTCGTGCCCGGTGGTGAGCGTGAAATTCGCACGCTTGCCGAGCGAGGCGAGATATTGCCGCGTCACCTCGCCCCAGTCGCAATCGGTGCCGAGCGGCGAGCGCGTCGCCGCAAGCTTCTGCCCGGGCGCGCGGCCCTCCATCATCAGCGGCACCCAGCCGGTGATCTGCGCGGGATCGGTGGTGAATTCCATGCCCGAGAAGAGCGGGCTGGCGCCCAGCGCCTCGTATCGCTTGCGGAGATAGGCGACATTTTCGTCGCCCCAGACCAGGTTCATGTGCGGGGTGGAGTTGATGAAGCGGCGCGGATTGCCGAGCACCCCGGCCTTGACCTGCGACGACAGGAATTGCCGCGTGATCTGGAATTGCTCGTTGATCTCGATCGCCTTGGCGATCTCGACGCGGCCGTCGGCGCTGTTGACCGGGGTGTAATTGAGTTCGCACAGCGCGGAATGTCCGGTACCGGCGTTGTTCCAGCCGTTCGAGCTTTCGTCGGCAACCGTGTCGAGCCGCTCGACCAGTTCGATCGACCAGCCGGGTTCGAGCTGGCTGAGCAGCACCCCGAGCGTCGCGCTCATGATCCCGCCGCCGATCAGCAGCACGTCGACCTTGCGCTCGGTCGGCGCGGCGCGTGCGGTCGGCGCAACGGCGGCGGTGCCGGCGGCAAGGCTCGCGCCGAGCAGATTGCGGCGGGTGACGCCGAAGGAAGGGGGAGTGGTCTGCACCGGATGGGTCTTTCCGTTATGACAACAAGCCGCCGGTCCTTCGGGTCGAAGGACTGACGCACGTCTTCGTGCCGGACGCAGTGCCGGATGGCGCGGCGCGGCCGAAATGGTAATCCTCACCCAAAATGGATTGTTCGACCCGCCAAATGGCACCGGCATCGGTACAGTGCAAGGTGTGCGGGCGCGACAAAGCGCGTCGTGGGGCTGGGCCGGACGCTTAGGTGTTCCAGCCGTCAAGGTGATCCCCGCGCCTGCCGCCATCCCCGCGAAGGCGGGGATTCAGACGCAAGGGTCTTCGTGAGAGGCGAGACATCAGGGGTTCTGGGTTCCTGCCTGCGCGGGAATGACGGAGCGGGGCGAGCGACGGGGGTGGGGGGGGGCGCACCCACCCCCACCGGTCCCGCCGGTCAGTCGACCGACAGCGCCAGCTTGCCCTCGCCTTCGTCGACATGGACGCGCGCGCCGTCCTTCACCTCGCCACGCAGGATCAGCTCGGCGAGCGGGTCCTGCAGGTGGCGCTGCACCGCGCGCTTGAGCGGGCGCGCGCCATAGACCGGGTCGTAGCCGACCCGCCCGAGCCACGCGCGCGCCGCGTCGGTGAGGTCGAGCGTGACCTTGCGGTCCGCCAGCAGCTTGCCGACGCGCCCGACCTGGATGTCGACGATCGGCCCCATGTGCGCCTGACCCAGCCGGTGGAACAGGATGATCTCGTCCAGCCGGTTGAGGAATTCCGGCCGGAAGTGCGCGCGCACCACTTCCATCACCTGCGGCTCGACGCTTTCGACCGGCGCATCGTCGGGCATGTTCGCCAGATACTGGCTGCCGAGGTTCGAGGTCAGGATGATGAGCGTGTTCGAGAAATCGACCGTGCGCCCCTGACCGTCGGTCAGCCGGCCGTCGTCGAGCACCTGCAACAGCACGTTGAACACGTCGCCATGCGCCTTCTCGACCTCGTCGAACAGCACGACCTGATAGGGGCGACGCCGCACCGCCTCGGTCAGCACGCCGCCTTCCTCATAACCGACATAGCCCGGCGGGGCACCGATCAGCCGCGCGACGGCGTGCTTCTCCATGAACTCGCTCATGTCGATCCGCACCATCGCGCTGGAATCGTCGAACAGGAATTCGGCGAGCGCCTTGGTCAGCTCGGTCTTGCCGACGCCGGTCGGCCCGAGGAACAGGAAGCTGCCCAACGGCCGGTTCGGGTCCTGCAACCCGGCGCGCGCGCGGCGCACCGCGGTGGAGACGGCGCGCACCGCATCGGCCTGACCGATCACGCGCTTGCCGAGCACCTCTTCCATACGGAGCAGCTTCTCACGCTCGCCCTCCAGCATCCGGTCGACCGGCACGCCGGTCCACCGGCTGACGACCCCGGCGATGTCGTCGGCGGTGACTTCCTCGCGGAGCATCGCGCCCTGCGTCGTCGCCTGCGCATCGGCGAGCTGCTTTTCGAGCGCGGGGATGCGCCCGTAGGACAGCTCGCCGGCCTTGGCGAGATCGCCCTGCCGCTGCGCCTGTTCGAGTTCGAGCCGTGCGGCGTCGAGCTGTTCCTTCAGCTTCGCCTCGCCCGCGATCTTGTCCTTCTCGGCCTGCCAGCGCGTCGTCAGTTCGGCGGATTGCTGTTCGAGATTGGCGAGTTCGCCCTCCAGCGTGTCGAGCCGGTCGAGCGACGCGACATCGGTTTCGCGCTTCAGCCCCTCGCGCTCGATCTTGAGCCGCAGGATGCGGCGGTCGAGCGTCTCGATCTCCTCGGGCTTGCTCTCCACCTCCATGCGCAGCCGGCTGGCGGCCTCGTCCATGAGGTCGATCGCCTTGTCGGGCAGGAAGCGGTCGGTGATGTAGCGGTTGCTGAGCGTCGCCGCCGACACCAACGCGCCGTCGGTGATCCGCACGCCATGGTGCAGCTCATACTTCTCCTTGAGCCCGCGCAGGATGCTGATCGTATCCTCGACGGTCGGCTCGCCGACGAACACCGGCTGGAAGCGGCGTTGGAGCGCCGGGTCCTTCTCGACATGCTTGCGATATTCGTCGAGCGTGGTCGCGCCGACGCAATGCAGCTCGCCGCGCGCCAGCGCGGGCTTGAGCAGATTGCCCGCGTCCATCGCGCCCTCGGACTTGCCCGCGCCGATCAGCGTGTGCATCTCGTCGATGAACAGGATGATGTCGCCATCGGCCTGCTTCACCTCGTCGATGACCCCTTTCAGCCGCTCCTCGAACTCGCCGCGATATTTCGCGCCCGCGATCAGCGCGCCCATGTCGAGCGCCATCAGCGTCTTGTCCTTGAGACCATCGGGCACGTCGCCATTGGCGATGCGCAAGGCGAGGCCCTCAACGATCGCGGTCTTGCCGACGCCCGGCTCGCCGATCAGCACCGGATTGTTCTTGGTGCGGCGCGCGAGCACCTGGATCGTGCGGCGGATTTCCTCGTCGCGGCCGATCACCGGGTCGAGCTTGCCGTCGCGTGCCGCCTGCGTCAGGTCGCGCGCGAACTTCTTGAGCGCGTCGTAGCGGTCCTCGGCGCTGGCGGTGTCGGCGGTGCGCCCGCCGCGCAATTGCGTGATCGCGGCGTTGAGCGCCTCCGGCGTGGCATTGGCGGTCTTGAGCGCCTTGCCCGCGGCGGTGTTGAGGCTGAGCGCGAGCGCGACCAGCAGCCGCTCGACCGTGACATAGGAGTCGCCGGCCTTTTGCGCGATTTGCTCGGCCTGATCGAGCACGCGCACCGCGTCGGCCGACAGGCCGGGCTGGTTCTGCGCGCCCGAGCCGCTGACCGCCGGGATCTTGGCGAGCGCGGCGTCGGTTTCGGTGGTCGCGCGGCGCGCGTCGCCGCCCGCGGCGGTGATGAGCCCGGCGGCCATGCCCTGTTCGTCCTCCAGCAACGCCTTGAGCAGATGCTCGGGCGCGATCTGCTGATGGTTCATGCGCAGCGCGACGGTCTGTGCCGATTGGAGGAAGCCGCGCGCGCGGTCGGTGAATTTGTCTAGGTTCATCTGTAAGCCCTGTCTCTCTTGGGTGTCAGATGGTGTTGCTATTCGGCAACACAAGGGGATCGCTTGCGTCACCGAAGCTAGGATGGCACCGCGAGCCCCGCAAGCATGGAGGCAGAAGTGGCGCGTCGTGTTCTGGTGACCGGGGGCTGTGGGTTCGTGGGGCGCCATCTGGTCGCCAAGCTGGCCGCTGAGGGGGGCAACGAGGTCTGGATCATCGACGACCTTTCGACCGGCAAGGCGCCGGCCGACTGGGAGGTGCCGCAACTCCGCCACGTCGGCGAAGATGGCGGTGTCGCGTTCCACGAGGTCGTCGGCCATGACGCGGTGGTGCGCTTCATCCGCGCCGACTTCGTCGCGGTGGCGCAGGCCGAGCTGGGGATGACGCCGTCGCTGGGGCTCGCCAAGCTGCCGGCGTTCGACGAGGTCTATCATCTCGCCAGCGTGGTCGGCGGGCGCAACGTGATCGACAATGATCCGCTGGCGGTCGGGATCGATCTGGCGATCGACAGCAGCTTCTTCCTGTGGTCGGCGAAGGTCGCCCGGCCGGAGCGCATCCTCTACGCCTCCTCCAGCGCGGCCTATCCGATCGATCTGCAGGAAGCCGGTGAGAGCCGCGCGCTGCGCGAGGATGACATTTCGTTCGAGAAGCGGCTGGGGCTGCCCGATTACACCTATGGCTGGAGCAAGCTGACCGGCGAGTATCTCGGCCGGATCGCGCATGAGAAATACGGGCTGAGCGTCGGGGTGGTGCGGCCGTTCTCGGGCTATGGCGAGGATCAGGACGTGGTCTATCCGTTCCCGGCGATCGCGCTGCGCGTCGCGGCGCGGCGCGATCCGGTGCGGGTGTGGGGATCGGGGCACCAGACGCGCGACTTCGTGCATATCGACGACGCGTGCGCGGCGTGCCTGCTGGTGTGCCGCGGCGTCAGCGACGCGCGGGCGTTCAACATCGGGTCGGGCAAGGCGACCAGCTTCCTCGATCTCGCCGCGCGGATGGTGGCGATCGAAGGCTATGACGCGCCGGTGCTGGGGACCGCGGGCAAGCCGGTCGGCGTGGCGGAACGCTATTCGGATGCGGCGCGGATCAGGGACGAGCTGGGATGGACCCAGACGATCCCGCTCGACGAGGGCATCCGCCGCGCGCTGGATTATGCGCGCGGACGGCTGGCGCGCGGGGTGGAGCCGGAGTGACCGGCTAGAGCCACGTCTTGTCGCGCAGATTGCAATTGTCCATCCGTCGCGCCGCGAGCCGCGGGCCGAGAAAGCGGTAGAAATACCAGTCCTTCGCGGCCGCGGGCGTGAAATGGTAGAGCAGGCGCTCGGCGAGGGTCCAGTTCACCGCGCTGCGGTCCACACGGCGGTTCGACGGCACGCACCACAGGTCGAACGGATAGACGATCCGGCCGTGCTTGACGACGCGCTGCATGACCTCGTGATCTTCCAGCACGTAGCGCCACCAACGCTCGCCATAGCCGCCGGCGGCCTTCAGCGCCTCGGTGCGGAAGGTCTGGCCGTAGCCGCCGCTGTGGGTCTGCCGCGGCCACAGCCGGCTGACGCGCTGGACGTGACGCCGCTTGCGGAGCGCCGCCGCGGCATCGTCGCCGGGTACGTCGGTGCCCATCACCGCCACCACCCCCGTCGCAAAGCCAGCCTCGGCGGTGGCGAGATAATGCGGCGGATAGATCGTATCGGCATCGCCGAACGCGACGAACGGCGTCGTCACCGCCGCAAGACCGCATTCGAGCGCGTGGATCTTGCCGGGACGATGCTCGTGCACATGCACCACGTCGATGTCGGCCAGCGTCGCGCCGATCTGCCGCGCGAGCGCCGCCGACGCATCGGTGGAGCCATTGTCGACCAGCACCAGCCGGAAGGGTCGCAGCGTCTGCGCCGCGAGGCTGGCGAGCGTCGCGGGCAGATAGTCGGCCTCGTTGTAGTAAGGGATGACGAACGACCAGTTCACCGCAGCATTCCCGCGAGCACCTGACAGGCCGCGACGCTGCTATCCAGCCCATGTGTCGCGACGGCATGTTGCCGCGCGGCTGCGCCCATCGTTGCGATCCGCGCCGGATCGTCGAGCAGCGCCGCGGTGGTCGCTGCGAACGTCGCGCGATCGACGCGCAGTCCGCAGTCGGGCGGGATGACATCATCGCCCATCCGCGCGCCGAAGCCGACCACCGGCTTGCCGCACGCCATCGCCTCGACGATCGCGCGCGGGAAATAGTCGCGGCGACCGGCATGGAAATAGACGTGCGACTGGTGGAGCAGGCCGGGCACGTCGCGATGCGGGACATGCCCCAGCCAGTCGATCTTGGGATAGCGTTTCGCCAGCGCCGCCGCATCCGGTCCGCCGCCCGCCACCGCGACGCGGTAGCGTTGCGACAGCGCGCCGACCTCGTCGAAGCTCTTCCACCGCGACAGGCGGCTGACCGCGATCACGTCCCAGCGGATCGGCCGCACCTCGGGATGGAACAGGTCGGTATCGATCGCCTTGGGCAGCCGCAGCATCCGCGTGCGCGGGATCGGCGTGCGCCAGAAGAAGCGCGGATGGGCGAGCGCCTGTTCCTGCACCGCCGATTCCGGGAAGACCATCCTGGCGTGCGGCAGCAACCGGCTCCAGTAATCGCCGCCGATGATGACCGCATAGCGCCGCGCGTCCGGTTTCAGCAGCCGGTCGTACAGATGATAGCCGATCCCGCCGTTGGTGCCGATGACGACGAACAGCGCGTTGGTGACCGCGCGCGCCGCTGCCAGCATCGCGGCGCTGACGTGCTCGCGCGGTGCACGGCGCGGATTGTCGGCGCCGAACAGCCGCACGGTGTAGCGCGTGCCGGCATCGCCCGCTGCTTCGACCACCTGCGGTGTGCGCCCGATCCCCCACAACTCGACTTCCACCCCCATCGCCGATAATATAGCGGGCATCCGACGATCGCGATTGTTCCACGCCAGCCATTCGGCCTGGTCGGCGACGCTGACGTAGGTGGGATAGCTGAGGATGAAGATGATACGCGTCATGCAGTGGTCGCTGGTAGCCGGTTCGCGGGCTCCTGCCCAGCACGCGGAGACGCGCGCATGATCGCGCCCTTCGACGACGCGGGGCCGCGCATTTCCTGCCTGATGGTCACCGCCAATCGCCGCAAGCTGGCGGAGCGGTCGATCAATTGCTTCCTCGCGCAGGATTACCCCAACCGCGAGCTGGTGATCGTCGACGATGGCGAGGAAGATTACGCGCCGATCCTTGCCGCGATCCCCCCCGAACGGCTGATCCACCACCGGCTGGTCAAGGATCCCAAGCGGACGCTGGGCGACCTGCGCAACCTGTCGCTCGATATCGCGCGCGGTGCGTTGATGTCGCATTGGGACGATGACGACTGGTTCGACCCGGCGCGTCTGTCGCGTCAGCAGCAGGTATTGGGCGGCAAGGCGGCGTGCTGGACCACCGCGACGCTCGTCCATCTCGACGATCCGGCGTGGCTGGAGCGGCCCTATGTCGGCTACATCCAGGGGGGCGCACCGAGCACGATCCTGCACGTTCGCGACGACGGGATCCGTTATCCCTCCGAGCGCAAGGGCGAGGACAGCACCTTCCGCGATGCATGGGTGAAGCGCGGCGTCGTGACAATGGACGCCGAATGGGCCGGACTGCTGATCCGCTGTTTCCACGGCAGCAATACGTGGGAACGCAACCACTTCACCCGACGGGTGGCGCTGCGCCCGCAACACGTCATCGAGTGGAACATCCGCAAGCTGTTCGGCACCACCGCCAATTACTCGCAGTTCCGGCTGACGCCGCGGCAGCAGGCGTCGTTCGACGCCTTCTACGCGGAGTCGCGCGCGCTCGGCATCTTCTGACGCGCCACGGCGATGCTGGAGGAACGTCTCGACCGCTGGCGCGCGCTGGCGGAGCGGCCGGCGGCCAAGATCGCGGGCAAGGTGGCGCGGATCGCCTTCTTCGTCGGGATGATCGCGTGGATGATGTTGAAGGTCCGCGCGATCGGCTGGCGCGACGTCGTCGCCAGCCTGCCGGTCAACCCATTGTTCTACATCCTGTTCGTCGCCGGCTTCCTGATCCTCCCGGCGTCGGAGATCGCGGTGTTCCGGACGATCTTCGCGCGGCCGCTGCCGGGCGGACTGCCGATCTACATCCGCAAGCGGATCCTCAACAGCGCGCTGGTCGGTTATTCGGGTGAGCTGTACCTGTTCGTGTGGCTGCGGCGGACGATCGGATTGCCCGCCCGGACGATCGCAATCGGGCTGAAGGACAATGCGATCCTGTCGGCGCTCGCCTCGGGGATAGTGACGTTGCTGCTGCTGGTCGCGTTCGCGGCGGCGGGCGACGCGCGGCGGATCGCGGCATGGCTCGACCCCGGTCCCGCGCTGCTGATCGCGGGCGTGCTGGGGGCGATCTTCGTCGCGCCGTTGCTGTTCCGTCTCCGCAAGCAGTTGATCGCGATGCCGGTACGCCGGATGGCGCAGGTGATGACGATCCATAGCGCGCGGATCATCGCCTCCGTGCTGTTGCAGGCCACGCAATGGGCGGTGGTGCTGCCGCAGGAGCCGTGGAGCGTCTGGCTGGTGTTCCTGACCGCGCAGATGGTGATCTCGCGGCTGCCGGTGATCCCGAACCGCGACCTGCTGTTCCTCAGCGCCGCGCTGGAGATGAGCGGGACGATTCATGGTCCGCGTGAGGCGATGGCGGGGCTGTTGCTGGCGGGCGGGGCACTGACGCAGGGAAGCAATCTGGTGTTCTACCTGCTCACGTCATTGTCGAAGCAGCCGCCGGTGATGGAAGCCGGCGATGTCATCGAGGCGGAGGAACCCGACGGGGACAAGATCGCCGGGATGCCGTGAATGACGGAGTGGAGCTTACCGCTCCACCGCGGCGACATCCGCGCGCGTCCAGCCGCCGCCCATCGCCTGATACAGAGCGACATAGCTGTTGAGGCGGTCGGCGCGCGCCTGCGCGAGCGACAGTTCGGCGGTCAGCAACGTCCGCTGCGCGTCGAGCTGCTCGATATAGCTGGAATAGCCCGCACGGTAGCGGTTGGTGGCGTTCTGGAGCGCGCCGCGCGAGGCGGCGACTTGCTCCGACAATGCCTGCGCCTGTTCGCCGGTGCGGCGCACGCCGGCCAACGCGTCCTCGACCTCGCGGAACGCGGTCAGCGCGGTGCGGCGATAGGCGAAGGCGGCCTGATCGCGGCGCGCGGTCGCGCCGCGTTCCTGCGCGCGCAGCCGCCCGCCGTCGAAAATCGGGCCGAGGATGCTGGCGCCGAGCGAGAACACCACCTCCGGCTGCGCGAGCGCGGTCGACAGCACGAGGTTCGCGGCGCCGGTCAGCGACAGATTGGGCAGCATCGCCGCGCGCTGGCTGTCGAGCGAGCGGTCGGCGGCGACCAAGGTCTGCTCGGCCTGGAACAGATCGGGGCGGCGGCGGAGCAGATCGGCTGGGAGCCCGTCCGGGATCGCCGGGGTGGCGAGCCGTTCGAGCGTCACGCCGCGTTCGATCGCGCGCGGGACGTCGCCGGTCAGCAGCGCCAGCGCGTTCTCTGCGCGCGTGATCGCGAGTTCGGCGGCGGGGACGAGTTGCGCGGTGCTGGCATATTCGGCCTGCGCCTGCCGGTATTCGAGCCGCGAGGTATAGCCGGCCTCGAAGCGCCGCTGCGCGATCCGCAGCGCCTCGGTACGCGCGGCGAGCGTATCGCGCGCGACCGCCAGGCGGTGGTCGAGCGCACGTAACGTGATGTAGCTTTGCGCGGTGGTCGCGGCGACCGCGAGCCGCACCGTATCCGCCGCCGCCGCGGTGGCGAGCAGTTGCGCGCGCGCCGCGCGGGTCGCCTGCCGCAAGCGCCCGAACAGGTCGAGGTCGTAGCTGAGCGTCAGCCCCGGCTGCACGGCCGCCGAGCGCGCGGTGGTGCCGAGCGCGCTGATCTGTTGTCCCTGCGTCTCGGGCACCGCGCCGCCGACCTGCGGGAGCAATTGCGCGCGCGCCAGCGCCTCGGCGGCGCGCGCTTCCTCGACGCGCACGGCGGCGGTCTGGATGTCGAGATTGTTGGCGAGCGCGCGCTCGACCAAAGCGGTCAGCACCGGGTCGCCGAACCCCTGCCACCAGCCGGCCTGTACCGGCCCGCCGACCGGCAGCGCGTTGCGCCACGCCGGGGGCGGGACGACCGCGGCGCTCTCCGGCGCGGCGCGGCGCGGGCCGGGCAGGGCGCAGCCCGCCAGCAACAGCGGGAGCAGCAGCGCGCGGCTCTTGCTCATTGCGGGGCGGGCACGCCATCGGTGTCGACGCGCGCCTGCACCGACATGCCGGGGCGCAGCCGCTCGGCGAGCCGCTGGCCGGGGTCGACGCGGATGCGCACCGCGATCCGCTGCGGCACCTTGGTGAAATTGCCGGTGGCGTTGTCGGACTTCAGCACCGCAAACTCGCTGCCAGCAGCGGGCGAGATGCGCTCGACGCGGCCGGTGAGCCGCGCATTGGCGAGCGCGTCGACGGTGAAGCTGGCGCGCTGCCCGACCGTAATCCGCGCGGTCTGCGCTTCCTTGAAGTTGGCGATCACCCATGTTTCGGGTGGCACGAGGAACATCAGCTGCGAGCCCGCAGTGACATATTGCCCGACGCGCACTCCGACCTCGCTCAGCCGCCCCGCTTCCGGCGCGCGGATCACGGTATTGGCGAGGTCGATTCTGGCGAGGCGCAGCGCGGCGCGCGCGCCCGACACCCCGGCCTGCTGCCCGCCGCGCCCGACCTCGACGGTGCGGATGTCCTGCCGCGCGATTTCCTGCGCGGCCTCGGCCTGATTGAGCTGCGCCTGCGCCTGCCGCAGCGCGGCGAGCGTCTGGTCGCGCTCGCGCAAGCTGACCGAGCCGTCGGTGACGAGATCGTTGACGCGGTTCATGTCGGCCTGCGCGCGCATCAGCTGCGCGCGGGCGTTGGCTACCGCCGCGCCCTGCGCGCCGAACGACGCCTGCCGGCTGGCCGCGGTCTGGGTGGCGTTGGCGAGCGTCGCCTGCGCGTTCTCGACCTGCGCCTGCGCCTGTTCGACGCGCTGCGCGTAGATACGGTCGTCGATCGCGACGAGCGGTTGGCCGGCTTTCACGTTCTCGAAGTCGCGCACCAGCACCCGCGTGACATAGCCCGACACCTGCGGCGCGATCACCGTCGTGCGGCCGCGGACATAGGCGTTGTCGGTCGACTCGTAAGCGGTGGTGAACGGCCACACCCGCCATGCCGCCAGCACCGCGGCGATCCCGGTGACCGCGAGCAGCAGGATCAGCGCGACCGCGGTCCGCGACAGCGCGGGCGGGCGCCACCCCGAGCCAGCCGGCGGGGCAGGGGCCGCAGCGGCGGCGTCTTCGGCCACTTTCTCCTCGGTGGCGGGCGCGGCGGCAACGGGGGAACGGGTATCGGTCATGCGGTGGCCTGAACGCGCGCGCGCCACGAACGGCGCAGCAGGAGGAACAGAAGGTAGAAGAAGGTGAGCGCCGCCAGCACCGCGATCAAGCGGAACATATCGTCATAGGCGAGCACGTTCGCCTCGCGCGTCGCGGCTTGCGACAATAGCGCGCCGCCCTCGGCGCTGCGCAGCGTCGGATCGCCGACGACGCGCGCGACGCCGCTCGCCCCGGACTGGAGGCGCGCCTGCACGATCGGGTCGGTCGGGTCGATCGCCTGCACCAGCGCGGCGCTGTTCGCCTTCTCGCGGACCACCTGATAGGTGCCGAGGATCGCGGTGCCGGCGAGCCCGCCGATCGAATTGAGCACGCCGAACAGCGCGAGGAAGCTGATGACGTGCCCGGCGCCCTGTTGCAGCGCGCGCGTCATCCCGAACAGCAACGACGGCCCGAGGAAGAAGGCGCCCGCAAAGGCGATCGTCGCCTGTGTCGCATAGAGCTGCGGCGCGCGCGTCAGGCTGGTGGAATAGGAATCGACCCACGCGGCGATCGCGACCAGCCCGATCGCGAGCATCACCGGATGCGCGAGCTTGGTCGGGTCGAGCGTGATCGCGCTGATGACAAACCCCGCGACGGTGGCGAGGAAGATGATCGTGAAGAACGGCACCAGCTGATCGTTGTTTTGCCCGAGCACGGTCAGCAGCCCGACCGCGCCATAGGTCTGTTCGGAGAGCACGATCCGCGCCATCAGCGTCACGACCGCGAAGCGGATAATGTCGGCGCTGCCCAGCCAGCGCGTGTTGAGCAACGGATTGGCGCGGTGATGCTCGATGATGAGCGCCGCCGCGAGCATCGGGATCGCGCCGAGCAGCGCCCAGCCGATCCACGTCGATTGCGTCCACCAGACGTAGCGCCCGAGCCCGAGCACCGCCGCGAACAGCCCCATCGACCCGGCAAACAAGGCGAAGGTGACGAAGTCGAGCTTCTCGAACGCCTTCTGCCGCGTCGTCGGCGGCAGGCGGAAGGCGAGGACGGCGGCGAGGCTGAGCGCCGACAGTCCCAGTTCGAACAGGTACAGCGTCCGCCACTGGCTCATCGACAGCAATTCGGGCGAGAACAGCCGCGCGAGCGGTGTGGCGAGCTGCGGGATGCCGATCCCCAGCACGATCGCGCGCAGCCGCCATTTGGCGGGGAAGGCCTGCATTAAATAGTAGAGCGCGAAGGTGTTGAGCGCCGCGCCCGCCATGCCGCTGGCGCCGCGCACCAGCACCGCCGACCAGAAATCGCGCACGAACAAATGCCCGAGCGTCAGCAGCAGGTAGAGCGACAGGAAGATGATCGCGAACGGCCGCAGCCCGAATTGCTGACGGAACTTGATGAGCAGCAGGTTGATGCTGACGTTGGTCATCACATAGACGGTCGGCAGCCACGCGATCTCGGCCGGATCGAGCCCGAGCGCGCCCGCCAGCGGGGCGGTGTTCGCGCTGACCAAAGCATTGCCGAACCCGCTGGTCAGCCCGACGAGGATCGCGACCAAAGCATAGGCGAGCTTGCGGCGGCGCGGGTGGTCGGGCGAGCCCGGCGAGCCGGGCATAACCGGGCGCTCGTGGGGCGCATAGTCCCAGCGTTCCTCGGCGAGAACGGTGCGGAGGCGGGTGAGCAGCGCCACGGCGCTGTTTTTACCGCGTCATTGCGAGCGTAGCGAAGCAATCCAGAGCCGCGCGCGTCCCGCTCTGGATTGCTTCGCTACGCTCGCAATGACGGAGCGGGGGTATGCGTACGCGTGTCTCTCGGGCGTTTCGATGCAGGAGAGAGACATGGGCCCCTGCCTGCGCAGGAGCGACGGTGGGTAGTCGGGCGTCACTCCACCCAATCGAGGCCGAGGTCGCGGTAGACGCCGCGGTCCTCGTCCCAGCCGGGCTTGACCTTGACGTGCAGGTACAGATGCACCGGGCGGTCGAGCAGCACCGCCAGCTCGGCGCGCGCCTTCGCGCCGATCTCCCTGATCCGCGCGCCGCCCTTGCCGAGCACGATCGCGCGCTGCGAGGTGCGTTCGACCATGATCTGCTGGTGGATTTCGGTCGAGCCGTCCGGACGGTCGGTGAACTTCTCTGTCTCGACGACGCTGGCATAGGGCAGCTCGGCGTGGAGTTGCAGGTATAATTGCTCGCGCGTCACCTCGGCGGCCATCGCGCGCTCGGTCGCGTCGGAGACGTGATCCTCCGGATAGTGCCACGGCGCGGCGGGCAGCGCCTTGGCCAGCTCGCGCTTGAAATGCGCGACGCCGTCGCCGGTCTGCGCGGAGATGAAGAACGTCTCCGCGAACGGCAGCAACGCGTTGAGCTTCTCGGCGTGAAGCAGCAATTTGGGCTTGTCGGCGAGATCGACCTTGTTGAGCACGAGATAGATCGGCTCGGGCCGACCCTTCAGCGCCTCGGCGATCTCGGTCACCTTGGGGCCGAGCCCGCCCTTGCCGTCGACGACCAGCGCGATCACGTCCGCGCCCTCGGTGCCGCCCCACGCCGCCGACACCATCGCCCGGTCGAAGCGGCGCTTCGGCTCGAAGATGCCGGGGGTGTCGACCAGCAGCAGCTGCGTGTCGCCGTCGATCGCCACGCCCATCAGCCGGGTGCGCGTCGTCTGCGCCTTGGGGCTGACGATCGCGACCTTCTGCCCGACCAAGGCATTGACCAGCGTCGACTTTCCAGCGTTCGGCGCGCCGACCACCGCAACGAGGCCGCAATGTTGCGCCACGGTTTCCCCGGGCGAATGTTGCGAATGTTGAGACGCTGGCGCGTTGGACTCCGGGAGCGCGTTTTCTTCAGACTCGGTCATTCGCCCGCAATGACATTCTTGAGCCGCGAGAAGAAGCCCTGGCTCTGCGGGCATTCCTCACCGGTCTCGGTTTCGCGGAATTCTTCCAGCAAGGCGCGCTGGCGCGTGCTGAGCTTGGTCGGCGTCTCGACGTCGATCTGGATGACCAGATCGCCGTGACCGCGGCCCTGCAGCACCGGCATCCCCGCGCCGCGCTGGCGGAGCTGCTTGCCCGACTGGATGCCGGCCGGGATCTTTACCTCGTGGCGCTTGCCGTCGAGCCCGGGGATCGACATCGTCCCGCCCAGCGCAGCGGTGGTGAAGCTGATCGGCGCGCGCGCGAACAGCGTCGTGCCCTCGCGCTCGAACAATGCGTGCCGCTTGACGTGGAGGAAGATGTACAGGTCACCGGCCGGCGCGCCGCGCGCGCCCGCCTCGCCCTCGCCGGTCAGCCGGACGCGCGTGCCCTCATCGACGCCGGGCGGAACCGAGACGGCGAGCGTCCTGGTCTTCTCGACGCGACCTTCGCCGCGGCAGTCGCCGCACGGATCGGTGATGACCTGCCCCGAGCCGTGGCAGAGCGGACAGGCGCGCTCGACGACGAAAAAGCCCTGCTGCGCGCGCACCTTGCCGTGGCCGTGGCAATGCTGGCAGGTGTGCGCGTGCGTGCCGGGCTTCGATCCGGTGCCGTGACAGGTGTCGCACGGCGCGGAGATGTCGACGGTGATCTCCGTCTCCTTGCCGTGGAACGCTTCCTCGAGCGTGATCTCCATGTCGTAGCGCAGGTCGGCGCCGCGACGCGTCTGCTGTCGCCCGCCACCGCCGCGCTGGCCGCCCATGAACTCGCCGAACACGCTCTCGAAAATATCGGAGAAGCCGCCGAAATCCTGCGATTGCTGCCCGCCGCCACCGCCGTTGCGGAACGCGGCATGGCCGAAGCGATCATAGGCCGCGCGCTTCTGCGGGTCCTTGAGGCAGTCATAGGCCTCGCTGACCGCCTTGAACTTCGCCTCGGAGTCCTTGCACCCGGCGTTCTTGTCGGGGTGGTACTTCATCGCGAGCTTGCGGTACGACGATTTGATCGTCGCCGCATCGGCGGTGCGCTCGCATTCGAGCAGCTCGTAATAGTCGATTTCGGTCATGCTGGCACTTCTAGCCCTCTCCCCACTGGGGAGAGGGTTGGGTGAGGGGCGGCCACGCACGCTGTCGCTTGTTGCATGACCACCCTACCTCACTACCCCTCACCCCGACCCTCTCCCCGCAGGGGAGAGGGAGGGCGTTTCATTACTTCTGTTCGTCGACTTCCGAGAATTCGGCGTCGACCACGTCGTCCTTCTTGGCCTCTTCGGCACCCGCCTCGCCCTGCGGCGCGGCATCGGCCTGCTGCTGCTTCTCGTAGATCGCCTGACCGAGCTTCATTGCGACCTGCGCCAGCGCCTGGCTCTTCTCGTTCATCTGCTCCGGGTCGCCGCCCTCGACCGCCGCCTTGGCCGCGTCGATCGCCGACTGGATCTCGCCCTTGAGCGATTCGTCGACCTTGTCGCCGTTGTCGGCGAGCTGACGCTCGGTGGTGTGGATCAGCGATTCGGCGTTGTTCTTCGCCTCGGCGGCCGCCCGGCGCTTCTTGTCCTCCTCGGCGAACGATTCGGCGTCACGGACCATCTTGTCGATGTCGGCGTCCGACAGACCGCCCGACGCCTGGATCTTGATCTGCTGCTCCTTGCCGGTGCCCTTGTCCTTGGCGGACACGTTCACGATGCCGTTGGCGTCGATGTCGAAGGTCACCTCGATCTGCGGCACGCCGCGCGGGGCGGGGGGGATGCCGAGCAGGTCGAACTGGCCGAGCAGCTTGTTGTCCGCCGCCATCTCGCGCTCGCCCTGAAAGACGCGGATCGTCACCGCCTGCTGATTGTCGTCAGCGGTCGAATAGGTCTGCGACTTCTTGGTCGGGATCGTGGTGTTGCGGTCGATCATGCGCGTGAACACGCCGCCCAGCGTCTCGATGCCCAGCGACAGCGGGGTCACGTCGAGCAGCAGCACGTCCTTGACGTCGCCCTGCAGCACGCCGGCCTGGATGGCGGCGCCCATCGCGACGACCTCGTCCGGGTTGACGCCGGTGTGCGGGTCCTTGCCGAAGAACTGCTTCACGACCTCACGGACGCGCGGCATGCGGGTCATGCCGCCGACGAGCACGACTTCGCTGATCTCGCTGGCCGACACGCCGGCATCCGCCAGCGCCTTCTTGCAGGGATCGAGCGTGCGCTTGATGAGATCCTCGACCAGCCGCTCCAGATCGGCGCGGGTGATCGTCTTCACCAGATGCTTCGGGCCGTTCTGGTCCGCGGTGATGAAGGGCAGGTTGACCTCGGTCGACGCCGCCGACGACAGCTCGATCTTCGCCTTTTCGGCGGCTTCCTTGAGCCGCTGGAGTGCGAGCTTGTCCTTGGCGAGGTCGATGCCCTCGTCCTTCTTGAAGCCCTCGGCCAGATATTCGACGATCTTGTTGTCGAAGTCCTCGCCACCCAGGAAGGTGTCGCCGTTGGTGGCCTTCACCTCGAACACGCCGTCGCCGATCTCGAGGATCGAGACGTCGAACGTGCCGCCGCCGAGGTCATAGACCGCGATCGTCTTGCCGTCCTGCTTGTCGAGGCCATAGGCCAGCGCCGCCGCGGTCGGCTCGTTGATGATGCGCAGGACTTCGAGGCCGGCGATCTGCCCGGCGTCCTTGGTCGCCTGACGCTGTGCGTCGTTGAAGTACGCCGGCACGGTGATGACCGCCTGCGTGACCGTCTCGCCGAGGTACGATTCGGCGGTTTCCTTCATCTTCTGGAGCGTGAAGGCGCTGATCTGCGACGGGCTGTAATCCTTGCCGCCGGCCTGCACCCAGGCGTCGCCATTGGCACCCTTCACGATGTGATAGGGGACCAGCTCGGTATCCTTCTTGGTGACCGGATCGTCGAAGCGGCGGCCGATCAGGCGCTTCACCGCGAAGATCGTGTTGTCACCATTGGTGACGGCCTGACGCTTGGCGGGCTGCCCGATCAGTCGCTCGCCATCCTTGGCGAAGGCGACGATCGACGGCGTGGTGCGCGCGCCTTCCGCATTCTCGATAACCTTGGCCTTGCCGCCTTCCATCACGGCCACGCACGAATTGGTGGTGCCGAGGTCGATACCGATAACTTTTGCCATGAGTGCTTTACCTAGCCCCTGCATATTGTGACTTCATCGCCGCCACGCCCCGTTACGGCAGCGCAACCGCGTGTGACGAAGGGCGATATAGGTGACGTGATCCGGCCCGCAAGATTGCCGCATGCTGTCGGCGGGAACCATTGCCTGTTCGCCGCGTGCGCCGTAGGAGGAGCGCATCATGCAGACCGCCCGCATCTATCAGCGCCCGAAGAACGCCATGCAGTCCGGCAAGGCCCGTACCGATACGTGGCAGCTCGAGTTCGAGCCCGGCGAGGCGAAGCGCCCCGATCCGCTGACCGGCTGGGCCGGCAGCGGCGACACGCGCGACCAGATCCGGCTGTTCTTCCCGACCTGCGAGGCGGCGGTGGCATATGCCGAGGCGCAGGGGCTGGCGTATACGGTGATCCCGACGCCGGAGAAGAAGCTCAAGCTGCAAAGCTACGCGGATAATTTCCGCTGATTTTTTGATGTGATGGGGGCCAGCGCTTTGCCCCCGAGCGCCGTCGCCCCTGCGAAGGCAGGGGTCCATGTCTGTGTCGTCCGGGTGGATGCCTGACACAGTACCCAACGTCGCTGTGTCACCCCGCGCTCATCCACTCGACAGCCATAGGCCCCTGCCTGCGCAGGGGCGACGGCGCTCGGGGGGCAGGGCGCGCGCCTAACCGGCGACGGTTACCCGATCAGCGCATCCGCGAGCAGCACCAGCATCTTGACGTCCATCGCCACGCCCGTTGCGCGCTTCTGCGCGACGAAGGCGGCGATTTCAGTGCGCGGCACCAGATGCACCTCGATATCCTCGTCGGCCTCGCCGCCGCCCTCGCCAACCCTGACCAGATCGTGCGCACGCACCAACGTGAAGCCCTCGCTGTTCATCCCAGGCGAGGAATGGAAGAATCCGAGTTCCTCGATCCGCCCGGCGCGATAGCCGGTTTCCTCCTCCAGCTCGCGCGCTGCTCCGACCGCGACCGCCTCGCCTTCGGTCTCGTCGCCGATCAGCCCGGCGGGGAGTTCGAGGCAGCGGCAGCCCAGCGGCACGCGATATTGCTCGACCAGCACCACGCGGTCGGCGTCGTCGATCGCGACGATCACCGCCGCCTGTATGCCGCGCTGGCGGGCGACGAACTCCCAGCCGCCCTGCTTGACGACCTTGATGTAGCGGCCTTCCCAGGCGGTTTCGGGCGGGAAGGCGGCGTCGCGGTGCGGATGGGTCATGCCGCCCGTTTATCGGCGCGGCGGCGCTTGGCGAAGCGAAAAACCGCGCCTAACCTCGGTCATATCGTGCAACAGGGAAGGAAGCCGAACATGCTCAAGGATTTCCGGGCGTTCATCGCGCGCGGCAACGTGCTGGACCTGGCGGTCGGCGTCATCATCGGCGGCGCGTTCGCGACCATCACCAAATCGCTGACCGACGACGTCATCATGCCGATCGTCGGCGCGCTGTTCGGCGGCTTCGACTTCTCCAGCTATTTCATCCGGCTCGGACCGGTGCCCGCCGACTATAAGGGCTCGCTCGCCAGCTACGCGCAGCTCAAGGCAGCGGGCGTGCCGTTGCTCGGCTATGGCGAGTTCATCACGGTCGTCATCAATTTCGTGATCCTCGCGTTCATCGTCTTCCTGCTGATGCGCAGCGTCAACAGGCTGATCGCGACCGTCGAGCGCGAGAAGGCCGCAGGCGATGCCGAGCCGGCCGCCGATCCCGCCGAGGTGGTGCTGCTGCGCGAGATCCGCGACGAGCTGAAGGCGCGCGGGCCGGTGCCGCCGCAGGTGTAACTGCCGTCGCCCTGCGAAGGCAGGGGCCTATGGCTGTCTCGTGATGCGGGCGGCTGACACAGCGGATTCGCTGCATGTGTCAGATCTATCGTGAGACGAGACAGACATGGGCCCCTGCCTGCGCAGGGGCGACGAAAGAAAAAGGGCCGGAGAGGATCGCTCCTCCCGGCCCTTTTTCTTGCCCGGCGTCAGCGATCAGTGCGTCTCGTGCACCTCGACGATGCCGCGCCCGAGATGGCTGTGGCCGCGGCTGTAGCCGAAGTAGATCACCAGCCCGACCGCGCCCCATACCGGCAGCACCAGCATCGCCGCCGAGGGCAGGTTGAAGAACAGGAACACGCAGCCGACGATCGTCAGCGGCCCGACCAGCCACAGCGCCGGGGTGCGGAAGCTGCGCGGCTGGTTCGGCGCGGTGCGACGCAGGATCATCACCGCCACTGCGACCATCGCGAAGGCGTAGAGCGTGCCGGCGTTGGCGATGTCGGCGAGTTGCCCGACCGGCAGGAACGCCGCGGCGAACGCCACGCCGACGCCGGTCATCGCGGTGACGATATGCGGCGTCTTCCACTTCGGGTGGACGGTCGACAGTCGCTCGGGGAGCAGGCCGTCGCGGCTCATCACGAAGAAGATGCGCGTCTGGCCGAACATCAGAATCAGGATCACCGACGGCAGCGCGACGAACGCGGCGATGCCGAGCAGGTTGCCCACACCCGACCAGCCGATCGTGCGCAGGACGTGCGCCAGCGCCTCGCCCGAGCAGACCAACGCGTCCTTATATTGCGGCAGCGCGCATTCGCGGGCCAATTCCTCGGAGCCGGCCGGGAACGGGATGCCGTTCGGCCCCATGATCGGCTGCCCGCCAATCGTGCCGATCGCGCCGGCCGCGACGAGGATGTAGAAGACGGTGCAGAACAGCAGCGACCCGATCAGCCCGATCGGCACGTTGCGTTGCGGGTCCTTGGTTTCCTCGGCGGCGGTCGAGACCGCGTCGAACCCGACATAGGCGAAGAAGATCGTCGCCGCCGCACCGACCGCGCCGACCCCGGTCCCGAAGCCGCCGAAGACGCCCGCGGGCAGGAACGGGTTGAAGCGATCGGTGCTGAAATAATCGCTTGGCAGCGTCAGCGCGACGAACGCGGTCAGCGCCGTCACCTTGATCGCGACCAGCACCGCGTTGACGCGCGCGCTCTCGGTGGTGCCGATCATCAGCAGCCAGGTGATGAGTAGCGCGATGACGATCGCCGGCAGGTTGATGAACCCGCCCGGCGCGCCGCCCAGCGCCAGCGGCGCCGCCGACAGCCACGATGGCAGATGCACGCCGAGGAACTGGTTGAGGATCGTGCCGGTAAAATAGCCCGACCAGCCGACCGCGACTGCGCTGGCGGCCACCGCATATTCGAGGATCAGCGCCCAGCCGACCGTCCAGGCGAGCAGCTCGCCCATCGTCGAATAGGTGTAGGTATAGGCCGATCCCGCCACCGGGATCATCGCCGCGATCTCGGCATAGCAGAGCGCGGCGACGATGCAGATCGCGCCGGCGATCGCGAAGGCGAGCATCAGGCCGGGGCCGGCTTTTTGCGCGCCCGCGGCCGTCAGCACGAAGATGCCGGTGCCGATCACGCAGCCGATGCCGAACAGCGTGAGCTGGAACCAGCCGAGCGTGCGATGCAGCGACTTTTTCTCGGCGGTGGCGATGATGGCGTCGAGAGGTTTGACGCGCCCGAATATCATGTAGGTCGAAGCCCCCGGAATATCAGATTTGACGGGAGCCTAGCGGCGGATCGCGGCTGCGCAATAGTGTTGCGTTACGATGACGGTTTCAATCGCGTCCGTCGTTCTGCACCAGCATGGGACCGAGCGCGCGTCCGGCAAGAATGTGGACGTGGAGATGCGGCACCTCCTGATGCGCGTCGCGCCCGGTGTTGGCGATCAGCCGATAGCCGCCCGCGACCAGCCCGGCGTCGCGCGCCGCCTGCCCGATCGCGCGGGTGAAGCTGACGATCTCCGCCTCGCTCGCATTGGCCGAGAAATCGTCCCAGCTGACGTAGCTGCCGCGCGGCACCGCCAGCAGGTGCGTCGGCGCCCAGGGCGCAATGTCGTGGAAGACGATCGTGTGCTCGTCCTCGTAGACGCGCTTCGACGGGATCTCGCCGCGCAGCAGCCGCGCGAAGATGTTGCCGTCGTCATAGGGCAAAGTGGCGTCGACGCTCATGCGCGGCTCCTTATTCGGCGCGGAAGGAGAGGGGAAGCGGGCCGCGCGCGGCCTTTTCCTCGTGCCCGCTCGTTCCTTCGCGCTGCGCCAGCTCGGCGCGGACGTCGTCGGGGGTCAGCCCGGCATCGGCGAGCAGCACGAACAGGTGATAGAGGAGGTCGGCGGCCTCGGGGACGATCGCGCGCGGGTTCGGCCCCATCGCGGCGATGACGATCTCGGTGGCTTCCTCGCCGATCTTCTGCGCGATGCGGGCGCGGCCGCGCGCGAACAGCGAGGCGGTGTACGAGCCATCGGTATCGGCGCCCTTGCGCGCGGCGATCGTCGCGAACAGCCGGTCGAACGTGTCGGGTGCGGTCATGGCGACGGGGTGCCGCGTCGCGCGGGCGGGGTCAATGCTTCCCCGCCCGCGCACGCGATGACGGGTCAGGCGCCCGGCGGGTAGCGCGACGGCCGGCCGGCCGTCGCGACCTTGCTCGCCTTGTGCCGGTCATAGGCTTTTTTCGCGACATAGGCGCCGCCGAGCGCCCAGCCGAGCGGGCCCATCCGCGTCACCGCGCGCGCGGCGACCGCGCCGAGGATCGCGCCGCCGGCCCCGCCGTCGCGCCCGCGCCGATCGAGTTCACGCCCGATCAGTCCACCCAAAATGCTGCGAATCATGCCTTGATCCTTTCCGATACGCTGTCACCGAGGATTTCGATTCCCTTCAGCACGCCCCAGCCGATCGCCCAGGTCGCCACCACCGGCAGCACGACCTTCAGGACGTTGGCGGTGATCGCGCCATACAATGCGCCGTCCGCGGCGCTGTCGTCGCCCGACATCGAGTCGATCGCGCCGCCAATCAGCGCGCCGATCGTGGTTGCACCCATGGTGATGACCCCTGTTCGTTTCGCATCAACAATGCCGGGGGAGCGGTGGGGTTCCGGGAAGCTGAGCAGACGTCAGATCATGATGAAATGACCAGTTGTCATTGCGAGCGTAGCGAAGCAATCCAGGGCCGGACCAGGACGCCCTGGATTGCTTCGCTACGCTCGCAATGACGAAGATTGGTTCAGGATCAGGAACGCCCCAGCATTGCCTCGGGCCGCACCACCCGGTCGAACGTCTCCGCATCGACCAGCCCCAGCGCCAGCCCTGCCTCCTTGAGCGTCAGCCCTTCCTCGTGCGCGTGCTTGGCGATCTTTGCGGCATTGTCGTAACCGATCTCGGGCGCGAGCGCGGTGACGAGCATCAGCGAGCGGTCGAGCAGGTCGCCGATCCGCGCCTCGTTGGCGGTCAGCCCCTCGACGCAGCGTTCGGCGAAACTGTTGCAGCCGGTCGCGAGCAGGTCGATCGAGCGCAGCACTCCCGCGCCGATCACCGGCTTGAAGACGTTGAGTTCGAGATGCCCCTGCGCGCCGCCGAACGTCACCGCGACATGGTTGCCGATCACCTGCGCCGCGACCATCGTCAGCATCTCGCATTGCGTCGGGTTGACCTTGCCGGGCATGATCGAGCTGCCCGGCTCGTTGGCGGGCAAATCGAGTTCGCCGAGCCCGCAGCGCGGGCCGGAGCCGAGCAGCCGGATGTCGTTGGCGATCTTGGTGCACGCCACCGCCAGTGTATTGAGCGTGCCCGACAGATGGACGAGCGG
This sequence comes from Sphingomonas endophytica, assembly GCF_014199415.1. GTDB lineage: Bacteria > Pseudomonadota > Alphaproteobacteria > Sphingomonadales > Sphingomonadaceae > Sphingomonas > Sphingomonas endophytica. The sequence goes on along the minus strand of NZ_JACIJN010000004.1, from coordinate 78,539 downwards.
ATCGTTGCTCGCCAGCGCCTCGAAGAAGTTCTCCGCCGGGCTGAACGCGATGCCGGTGATCGCGCCGAGTTCGGCGCAGATGTCGCGCGCGAAGCCGGCGGGAGCATTGAGCCCGGTGCCGACCGCGGTGCCACCCTGCGCGAGCCGGTCGGTGCCTTGCTCGACCGCCGGCCCGATGCGGGCGAGGCAACGCTCGAGCTGGTGCGCATAGCCGGAGAATTCGTCGCCGAGCGTCAGCGGGGTCGCGTCCTGCAAATGGGTGCGGCCGATCTTGACGAGGTCGCGCCATTGCTGCGCCTTGGCATCGAGCGCGGCGTGGAGCCGCTCGACCGCAGGCAACAGCCGCTGCCGCACCGCGATCGAACAGGCGATGTGGAGCGCGGTTGGGAAGCTGTCGTTCGAGGACTGGCCGCGGTTGACGTCGTCATTGGGGTGGACGGGCGACTTGCCGCCGCGCGTGCCGGTCAGGATCTCGTTGGCGCGGCCGGCGATCACCTCGTTGACGTTCATGTTGCTCTGCGTGCCGCTGCCGGTCTGCCAGATGACGAGCGGGAAGTGATCGTCGAGTTCGCCCGACGCGACTTCCTGCGCGGCCTGTTCGATCGCCTCGGCCTTGTCGGCGGCGAGCCCGTGGCGGCGGTTGACGCGCGCGGCGGCCTGTTTGACGAGCGCCAGCGCGTGGACGATCTCGATCGGCATCCGCTCGCGCGCGCCGAACGGGAAGTTTTCGAGGCTGCGCTCGGTCTGCGCCCCCCAATAGGCGTCGGCGGGGACGTCGATGGGGCCGATCGAGTCGGTTTCGGTGCGGGTGGCGTGGGTCATGCGGGGATAACTGGCCGGGCGGGCGGTTGTTGCGCAACCCGCTCCCCTCTCGTCATTCCCGCGAAGGCGGGAATCCAGACGCGCAGGTTCTCGCAAGGGCCGCTACGTCAGGGGTTCTGGATCCCCGCCTTCGCGGGGATGACGGAGGGGGCGGGGATAACGGGGGTGTGGCTCAGCCGATCCGCTTCGACAGGAAGAAGCGTGCCTCGCCGGGCGGATAGTCGTCGATCTGCCCGAACACGCCGTAACCCAGCTTCTCGTAGAAGCCGCGCGCCTGAAAGCTGAACGTGTCGAGCCAGATGCCGACGCAGCCCAGCCGCCGCGCTTCGTCCTCGACGGCGAGCATCAGCGCGCGCCCCTGTCCCTTGCCACGCGCTTCCGGCGGAAGCGCGAGATATTTGACGAACAGCCAGCGATAGCTCGCTTCCGCCCACAGGCCGCCGATCGCGGCGCCGGCGTCGTCGCGCAGGACCAACGCGACCTTGTGGCGCTCGGTCGGGCCGGCGGCGGCGTCGTTGTGCGCGGCGAGCGGGGCTAGGATCGCGTCGAGTTCGGCGTCGCCGGGGTTAGGGATGAAGTCGATCATGTGTCAGCCTTACTTCGTCGTCCCGGACTTGATCCGGGACCCCGCTTCTTCTGATCGCGGCAGAAGCGGGACCCCGGATCAAGCCCGGGGTGACGCCAACGGCAAAGGGCACGTCATGGGAGTAAATCCCACGACGTCGGACGCGGGCGTTGCCGCGCCGGCCGTGCCGATGCGTCGCGATGCGACCGCGGCGCACTGGTGCGCCGCTCGCATCGTCACTTCTTCCTTTTAAAGTCCACCGCCACGACGTTCGAGCCATCCTCGACCGGGGTCACGCTCGGGCCGTCGTTCTCGGCCGGATCGTGCGGGCCGGGGCCGTCGCCGGGGCCTTCCTGCGCCTGGAAGCGCAGCTCGAAATTGACCGTCGGGTCGTGGAAGCCGGTGATCGCCGAATAGGGGATGACCAGCTTCGACGGCACCTGGTTGAAGCTGAGGCCGACCGAGAAGCGCTCCTGATCGACGGTCAGGTCCCAGAAGCGGTTCTGGAGGACGATCGTCATCTCGTCCGGGAAGCGCTCGATCAACCGCTGCGGGATGTCGACCCCCGGCGCCTGCGTCTTGAAGGTGATGTAGAAGTGGTGCTCGCCCGGCAGGCCGCCCGACTCGGCCACGGTTCCCAGCACACGCCCCACGACCGCGCGCAGGGCTTCCTGCACGATTTCGTCATAGGGGATCAGGCTGTCGGGCAGCATATCGCTCATGGCCGCCATGGGTAGCGCGGTGCGCGCCCCGGTCAAGCATGCTTGGTAAGGTTACGCGGCAAGGTTGCCTGTGCAGCGCGGCGCGTTATGGACGACGCGATATGCGCACCGCCACGATCCGCCGCGACACTTCGGAGACGAAGGTCGCCGTCACCGTCAACCTCGACGGGACGGGCGTCTACGACGTGAAGACCGGCGTCGGCTTCTTCGACCATATGCTCGAACAGCTCTCGCGCCACGGGCTGATCGACCTGCACGTCCGCTGCGACGGTGACCTGCACATCGACGAGCACCACACCGTCGAGGATACCGCGCTGGCGATCGGCAGCGCGGTGGCGCAGGCGCTCGGCGACAAGCGCGGCATCCGCCGTTACGGGGATGCGCTGAGCCCGATGGACGAAACGCTGACCCGCGTCGCGCTCGATATTTCGGGACGGCCGTGGCTGGTGTGGCGTTCGCGGTTCTCGCAGGCGCGGCTGGGCGGCATGGATACCGAGATGTTCCAGCATTTCTTCCACAGCTTCGCGCAGAACGCCGGGATCACGCTGCACATCGAGACATTGTACGGCGACAACAACCATCACATCGCCGAAAGCATGTTCAAGGGGCTGGCACGCGCGCTGCGCGCCGCGGTCGAGATCGATCCGCGCAAGGCCGATGCGATCCCCTCGACCAAGGGGACGCTGTGACCGGGTTCCGCGCCGGCGGCGAGCTGTGCGTGGTGCTGCTCAGCTATGTGCGCCCGCTCGACGAGGTGGATGCGCAGATGGCGGCGCATGTCGCGTGGCTGGAGCAAGGGTTCGGACAGGGTGTGTTTCTCGTCGTGGGGCGGCGGACACCGCGCACCGGCGGGGTGATCGTGATGCGCGGCGCGCGCGCGGCGGTGGAACAGGTGGTCGCGACCGATCCGTTCGTGGCCAGCGGGGTCGCGACCGCCGAGGTCGTGCCGTTCAACGCCAGCTTCGCCGCGACCGAGCTGCACGGGTGGCTGGCATGACGCTCGCGCTGATCGACTATCAGGCCGGCAACCTGCACTCGGTCGAGAACGCGCTGCGCGCGGCGGGCTGCACCGATCTGACCGTCACCGCCGACCCCGAGGTGGTGCGGCGCGCCGATCGCATCGTGCTGCCCGGTGTCGGCGCGTTCGGCGCGTGCGCGGCGAATTTGCGCGCGGTGCCGGGGATGGTCGCGGCGCTGGAGGAGCGCGCGCTCGGGCAAGGCGCGCCGTTTCTCGGCATCTGCGTCGGGATGCAATTGCTTGCCGAGACCGGCGAGGAGCTTGGCGTCCATACGGGGCTTGGCTGGATCGCGGGCAGCGTGCGCCGGATCGACCCGGCGGGCAGCGACGCCAAGGTCCCGCACATGGGCTGGAACGACGTGGTGCCGACCGCCGGCCATCCGCTGATCGTCCCCGGCGAGGCCTATTTCCTTCACAGCTACGCCTTCACCGGCGCCGGCGTGGTCGCGACCACCGACCATGCCGGCCCGGTGACCGCCGCGGTCGCGCGCGACACGGTGCTCGGCGTGCAATTCCACCCCGAAAAGAGCCAGCGCTACGGCCTGGCGCTGCTCGAAAGGTTTCTGGCATGGCGTCCCTGATCGTCTTCCCCGCGATCGACCTCAAAGGCGGACAGGTCGTCCGGCTCGCCGAGGGCGATATGGCGCGCGCGACCGTCTATGGCGACGATCCCGCCGCGCAGGCGCGCGCCTTCGCGGCGGCGGGTGCGACGCACCTGCACGTCGTCGATCTCGACGGCGCGTTCGCGGGCGAGAGCGTCAACGGCGAGGCGGTGCGCGGGATCGTCGCGGCCTTCCCCGGCAAGGTGCAGCTCGGCGGCGGCATCCGCACGCCCGAGGCGGTCGAGGCATGGCTCGATCTCGGCGTCGCGCGGGTGGTGATCGGCACCGCCGCGCTGGAGCAACCGGAGTTCGTGCGCGACATGGCGGCGCGCTATCCCGGCCATATCGTCGTCGCGGTCGACGCGCGCGACGGGATGGTCGCGACCAAGGGCTGGGCGGAGGTCTCGACCACCAGCGTCGCCGATCTCGCACGGCAGTTCGAGGATGCGGGCGTCGCGGCAGTATTGTTTACCGACGTCGGGCGCGACGGGTTGCTCAAGGGCTGCAACGTCGCCGCGACCGTCGCGCTGGCGCGTGACGTTCGCATTCCCGTGATCGCCAGCGGCGGGGTCGCGGACATCGACGACATTCACCAACTCGCCGCGCATGCCGATGACGGCGTCGAGGGCGTCATCACCGGGCGCGCCTTGTACGACGGGCGGCTCGACCTCGGCGACGCGCTGCGGGTGGCGGGACGCTGACCGGCGTGAGGGCCGGGCACATCGGCGCGGTGCTGGCGCGCGCCGACCGCTTCCTGCTGCTGCTGATCGCGACCGTCGCGCTCGCCGCGGTGCTGCCGGCGCGTGGGCAAGCGGCGGTGTGGGTCGAACATGGCACCACCGTCGCCGTGGCGTTGCTATTCCTGCTGTACGGCGCGCGGCTCGCGCCGCAGGCAATCTGGGCGGGGCTGGCGCAATGGCGGTTGCAGCTGCTGGTGTTCGCCAGCACCTTCCTGCTGTTCCCGCTGATCGGCCTCGGCGTCGCGGCGGCGACGCACGCGTGGCTTCCCGCGCCGATCGTCACCGGGCTATTGTATCTCTGCCTGCTGCCGTCGACCGTCCAGTCGTCGATCGCCTTCACCTCGATCGCGCGCGGCAACGTGCCCGCGGCGCTGTGCAGCGCGTCGCTGTCGAACCTCGTCGGCGTGGTCATCACCCCGTTGCTGGTCGCGCAATTGCTCGCGACCGCCAGCGGCGGGCTGTCGCTCGACGCGTTGCGCGACATCGCCCTGCAGATCCTGCTGCCGTTCGTCGTCGGGCAGGCGATCAGGCCGTGGGCGCAAGGCTGGCTGCTCGCGCATCCGCTGCTGACCAAGGTGGTCGATCGCGGATCGGTGCTGGTGGTCGTCTATGCCGCGTTCGGCGCGGGGGTGGTCGCGGGATTGTGGCACCATGTCTCGCCGCTCACGTTGGTGGCGATCGTGCTCGTCTCGCTGGTGATCCTCGCGATCGTGATCGCTGCGATGACGCTTGCGTCGCGCGCCTCGGGGTTCACGGTGCCCGACGAGATCGCGACCGTCTTCTGCGGCTCGAAGAAGAGCATGGCGAGCGGCATCCCGATGGCGGCGATCCTGTTCCCGTCGCACAGCGTCGGGCTGGTCGTGCTGCCGCTGATGATCTTCCATCAGGTGCAATTGTTCGTCTGCGCATGGCTGGCGCGGCGCTATGCGGAGCGGGCTGACCAAAACGGGTGACGCGGGTGCTGGGTGGCGCGTGCGCAGGGCGCTAATACTATCGTCATGATCGCCGCCTTGCTGCTCGCCGCTGCCGCCACGCCGACGCTGGAGGAGATCATGCGGCTGCCGCCCGCGACGGCGGGCGAGCTGGCGCTCGCCGGTTATCCGCACGAGCCGATCGTGGAGGTGCGGCACGTAGGCGATGCGCTCCCGCCGCCCGGAACGACCGAGCTGACGATGGTCGAGCGTGCGACCGCACTGCCCGGCGGAGGCTGTCTGCGCCATTATTGGCGTGTGTCCTTCAGTCGTCTTCATTCCGACGACACGGGGGGACCGCAATATCTGGACGTCGACCGGGCTCGATCACGTCCCGAAGTCGCGCTCGGCAGTGGCGCTGGCTGCCCGACAGGAGGCTATGTCGGGACGCACCCCGACCTTGCTCCCGCCGTTGCCATCGCTGAACTCACGCGCTTGCACGAGTGGCGCGCCGGGCATGGCGCCCCGCGCTATCGCTGTACCGACCGTACCGGATCGCGATTGTGCGTGACGGCGGCAGGGCTCCGTCGCGAACTCGCGCGCGTGCAGCCATGGATGATCTTACGCGAGCAAAACGAGATCGTGATGTGGATGGGTCAGCGCGGCGCTATTGTGACCGAGCTTCGCTACGTGCCAGGCGACCAAGTGACGACCGCGACTGTCACGCGCTTCATCCCCGCGCCCTTCTGACCCGCTTGCCCCGCCGCCGCCGCGCGGGCATGAGCCGCGCATGACCGTTCGCGCCCGTGTGATCCCGTGCCTCGACGTTGCCGGCGGGCGCGTCGTCAAAGGCGTCAATTTCGTCGATCTGGTCGATGCCGGCGATCCCGTCGAACAGGCGCGCGCCTATGACGCGGCGGGGGCCGACGAACTCTGCTTCCTCGACATCACCGCGAGTCATGAGGCGCGCGGCACGATCCTCGACGTCGTGCGGCGGACCGCGGCGGTGTGCTTCATGCCGCTGACCGTCGGGGGCGGGGTGCGCACCGCCGAGGATGCGCGCGCGCTGCTGCTGGCGGGGGCGGACAAGGTCGCGGTCAATTCCGCCGCCGTCGCGCGCCCCGAGGTGGTCGCCGACATCGCCGAGCGGTTCGGCAGCCAGTGCTGCGTCGCCAGCGTCGATGCGCGGCGTAGCGGGGACGGCTGGGAGGTGTTCACGCACGGCGGGCGGCGCGCGACCGGGATCGACGCGGTCGAACACGCGCTGCGGCTCGCCGAGCTGGGCGCGGGCGAGTTGCTGGTGACCTCGATGGACCGCGATGGGACCAAAGGGGGCTATGATCTCGACTTGATCCGCGCGATCGCCGACCGCACCGCGGTGCCGGTGGTGGCGAGCGGCGGGGTCGGGTCGCTGGACGATCTGGTCGCAGGGGTGGTCGAGGGGCATGCCTCGGCGGTGCTGGCGGCGTCGATCTTCCATTTCGGTCAGGCGACGGTGGCGGAGGCGCATGACGCGCTGGCGGCGGCGGGGGTGCCGGTACGGGCGCCGTTGCGGTAGGCGGGGGCGTTTGCCGAGATAAATGGCTAACACGGCAGTGGGTGCAGGTTAGTTTTGCTAATCAGCCATCTAAATTGCTCTTGTGGTCTAAAGCTACACGGCGCACAATGAGTGTCGTGAAATCCGATCACCCTGTTTTTCTAACGCTGCGTGATTACGAATGGAGTGCTATCTCTTCGATCGCGACGGCTTTGGCGGTAATAGTTGCCTTAGTTGTTCCACTCGGAATCAATTTGCATCAACTGCTAAGAAATGCGAAAGTTGCGGCCGACGCGGATAGGCGGAGCGCTATCCATGTAGCAGAGGCGTGTCATGAAGCCACTGCTATACTTATGGAGACGAGGCGAGCTTTCAACATTTCTTGGAAGGCCGATAATTTCGATTCTGATCTATGGACTCGTGCATTACGCCATGTAGCGATTCGCGCTGCTCGTAGATCGGAGATGCTCCGGATTGTGGCAAGCCAGCCAGACAGAAATCATTTGTCGATATCGTGCGCACTTGCCTCGGCTGAAGCAATGGACATAATCGCAAGCGTTTGGGATGATTATTCGTTAATTCGAGGTGTTGATGCTGAGCGAGGCCTTGCGGCCGCAATCGAGTATGTCAATGAGATACTAATGGCGATGCAGATGGATTTGAATGACCTGCTCTCGCACGCTTCAGTCAATTATAATGTTGGTCCAGAACCGCGATTCTTCACTAGTGTTTACGATCAAACGCCCTAGAGATAAAACAGCATTGTATTTTTGCTGGGTGGCCGCGTTTATAACCAAGTCTTCAAATAAATCGTAGTGGCGAGGTGAGCCTCGTGGCAAGGCATGTAAATCCGGTACATCGTCTTCGATTGAACGGCTCACGCGAGTCGACGTGCTCCTTTGATTAGATCAGGTCATTTATGCTCAGCGGATGCCAAGTGGATTGATAGCCTCTTTGAGGCGATCACAGCCACGCAGCACCCGCATGTTCCCCCAGTCGCGGGCTCGGGCGCGCCGCCACCGCGCGTTCGCCGTCGTAGCGGATTGGTGAGGCGAGCCCCGGCACCCCAGCCATCGCCAGTTGCATCCCGCGCGCAATCACCTGCGGGTCGGCGAAAACCTGATCGATGCGGTTGACCGGGCCGACCGGCACCCCCGCCGCCTCCAGCGCGGCGAGCAGGTCGGCGGCGCGCCATAGGACAGTGCGCGCCACCAGCAGCGGGAGCAAAACGGCGCGGTTCGCCACGCGCGCCGGATTGGTCGCGAACCGCGCGTCGTCCGCCAGTGTTGGCACTTTCAGTACCGCGCACAGCTTCGCGAACTGGCGATCGTTGCCGACCGCGACGATCAGGTCGCCGTCGCTCGTCGGGAAGCTCTGATACGGCGCGAGATTGGGGTGGCCGTTGCCGAGCCGCTGCGGCACCACGCCGCTCGCCATCCAGTTGAGCGCCTGATTGGCGAGCACCGCGACCTGCGTGTCGAGCAGCGCCATATCGATATGCGTGCCGACCCCGCTCGATGCGCGCGCGACCACCGCGGCGAGGATCGCGACCGTCGCATAGACGCCGGTGAACAGATCGGCGTGCGCGACGCCGCCCTTCTGCGGGGGGCCGTCGGGCTCGCCGGTGATCGACATCATTCCGCCCATCCCCTGGATGATGAAGTCGTAACCGGCGCGCTGCGCATAGGGACCGTCCTGCCCGAAACCGGTGATCGAACAGACGATCAGCCGCGGATCGGCGGCGCGCAGGCTGGCGGGGTCGAGGCCGTATTTGGTCAGCCCGCCGACCTTGTAATTCTCGATCACCACATCCGCCCCGGCGGCGAGCGCGCGCACCTGCGCCTGTCCCTCGGAGGTGGCGATGTCGATCGCGACCGAGCGCTTGCCGCGGTTGCAGGCGTGATAATAGGCCGCCGAGCCGCGCTCGCCCGGCGTGTCGGCGACGAACGGCGGGCCCCAATGGCGGGTGTCGTCGCCCTCGCCGGGGCGCTCGACCTTGATGACGTCCGCGCCGAGATCGGCGAGCAACTGCCCGGCCCATGGGCCGGCGAGGATACGCGCGAGTTCGAGGACGCGCAGGCCGGCGAGGGGGCGGATGGTCATGCGCTTCGGTCTAGCGGCGACGGCGACGCCTTGAAACCGTCCCTGATCGCCGCCTAAGACCCCGCCCACAGTCACGAAGAGGTTGCCCCATGAAGACCCGCGCCGCCGTCGCGTTCGAGGCGAAGAAGCCGCTGGAGATCGTTGAGCTGGATCTCGAAGGCCCGAAGGCCGGCGAGGTGCTGGTCGAGATCATGGCGACCGGCATCTGCCACACCGATGCCTATACGCTCGACGGGCTCGACAGCGAGGGGCTGTTCCCCAGCGTGCTCGGGCACGAAGGCTGCGGCATCGTGCGTGAGGTCGGCGCGGGCGTGACCAGCGTGACGCCGGGCGATCACGTCATCCCGCTCTACACCCCCGAATGTCGCCAGTGTAAGTCGTGCCTCAGCGGCAAGACCAATTTGTGCACCGCGATCCGCGCCACGCAGGGGAAGGGCTTGATGCCCGACGGCACGACGCGTTTCAGCTACAAGGGGCAGTCGATCTACCATTATATGGGCTGCTCGACCTTCTCGAACTTTACCGTGCTGCCCGAGATCGCGGTCGCGAAGATTCGGCCCGACGCGCCGTTCGACACCAGCTGCTATATCGGCTGTGGCGTCACCACCGGGGTCGGCGCGGTGGTCAACACCGCCAAGGTGGAGGTCGGCGCGACGGTGATCGTGTTCGGGCTCGGCGGGATCGGGCTCAACGTTATCCAGGGCGCGAAGCTGGCCGGCGCGGCGCGGATCGTCGGGGTCGACATCAACCCCGATCGCGAAGCGTGGGGGCGGCAGTTCGGGATGACCGATTTCGTCAATCCGAAAGACGTCGGCGACGTCGTCCAGCATCTGGTCGCGCTGACCGATGGCGGCGGGGATTATACGTTCGACTGCACCGGCAACACGGTCGTGATGCGGCAGGCGCTGGAGAGCGCGCATCGCGGCTGGGGCGAGTCGATCGTGATCGGGGTCGCCGAGGCGGGCAAGGAGATCAGCACGCGGCCGTTCCAGCTCGTCACCGGGCGCGTCTGGAAGGGCACCGCGTTCGGCGGCGCGCGCGGGCGGACCGACGTGCCGAAGATCGTCGACTGGTATATGAACGGGATGATCCAGATCGATCCGATGATCACGCATCGGCTGACGCTCGACGAGATCAACAAGGGCTTCGACCTGATGCATGCCGGCGAGAGCATCCGCAGCGTCGTGGTTTACTGAGGGAGGGACGACGATGTTCAGTCATGTGATGGTCGGATCGAACGACGTGGCCCGGTCGAAGAAATTCTACGACGCGCTGTTCGCCGCGCTGGGTGGACGCGAGGGGCGGCAGGACGAGAAGGGCCGCGTCGTCTATGCGCATGACGGCGCGCTGTTCATGATCTCGCGCCCGATTGACGGTGAGCCGGCGTGCCACGCCAATGGCGGGACGATCGGTTTCCGAATGAGCGGGCCGGAGCAGGCGCAGGCGTGGCACGACGCGGGCGTGGCCAATGGCGGCACCGCGATCGAGGACGCGCCGGGGGTGCGCACCAGCCCGTTCGGGCAACTTTATCTCGCCTATCTGCGCGATCCGGACGGCAACAAGCTGTGCGGGGCGTATCGCGTGCCGGCGTGAGTGCTGGCCGTCATCGCGAGCGTAGCGAAGCAGTCCAGGGCGTCCTGATCCGGCACTGGAGCGCTTCGCTAGGCTCGCAATGACGACGTATTTTCGTCATCCCGGACTTGATCCGGGAGCCCGCTTTTCTTCTCAACCGAAGTAGAAGCGGGGCCCCGGATCAAGTCCGGGGCGACAGAGTGGGGGAGGGCTCCCTCCCATCATCCACCCGCACTCCGAAGCAGACCGGCCTTGAAAGGATCATCCATGGAAACCGTCTCCACCGCGCGCGCGCATGGCGGGACGCAGGGCGTGTACCGCCATCGCTCGAGCGCGACCGGCACCGACATGACCTTCTCGGTTTATGTCCCCGATCACGCGCCGGGCGCGACGCTGCCGGTGGTCTGGTACCTGTCGGGGCTGACCTGCACCCACGCCAATGTCACCGACAAGGGCGAGTTCCGCCGCGCCTGCGCCGAGCACAAGCTGATCTTCGTCGCGCCCGACACCAGCCCGCGCGGCGACGACGTGCCCGACGAGGAGGCATGGGATTTCGCCAAGGGCGCCGGCTTCTACGTCGACGCGACCGAGGCGCCATGGGCGACGCATTACCGCATGTGGTCCTATGTCACCGCCGAACTGCCCGCGTTGATCGGCGAGCACTTCCCCGCCGATATGGCGCGCCAGTCGATCATGGGACATTCGATGGGCGGGCATGGCGCGCTGACCGTCGCGCTGCGCCACCCCGGCCGGTTCCGCGCCGTTTCCGCCTTCGCACCGATCGTCGCGCCGACTCAGGTGCCGTGGGGCAAGGCGCTCGACCGCTATCTCGGCGACGACGCTGCCGCCAAGCGCCGCCACGATGCGGTCGCGCTGATCGAAGATGGCGCGCGCGTGCCGGAAATCCTGATCGATCAGGGCGATGCCGATTCGTTCCTTGCCGGGCAACTCCGCCCCGAATTGCTGGCGACCGCCTGCGCCGACGCCGGAATCGACCTGACGTTGCGGATGCAGCCGGGCTACGACCACAGCTATCACTTCATCTCGACCTTCATGGCCGATCAGCTCGCGTGGCACGCGGCGCGGCTGCGCGCTTGACGTCTCCAGCGCGGCTGCGCGCTTGACGCAAGCGGGCGGGGCGGGGCATCAGCCCCCATGCCCGATCGCCTCCCCGCCGACCCGCACCACATGAAGCGTCGCGGATTGTTGTTCGTCCTGTCCTCGCCTTCCGGCGCGGGGAAGTCGACGATCGCGCGGATGCTGCTCGCCAGCGAGCCCGAACTGTCGCTGTCCGTGTCCGCCACCACCCGCGCGATCCGCCGCGGCGAGGAGGACGGGCGCGATTACCATTTCGTCTCGCTGGACAAATTCCGCGAGATGGCGGCGAATCACGAATTTCTCGAATGGGCGCACGTCTTCGATCAGCGGTACGGCACGCCGCGCGCGCCGGTCGACGCGATGCTGTCGGACGGCAAGGACGTGCTGTTCGACATCGACTGGCAGGGCGCGCAGCAGCTCCACCAGATCGCAGGCGGCGACGTGGTGCGGGTGTTCATCCTGCCGCCGTCGATGGAGGAACTGCGCCGCCGGCTGGAGGGCCGCGCCACCGACGCGCAGGAGATCATCGAGCGCCGGATGAGCCGCGCCGATGCCGAGATCAGCCACTGGGACGGCTATGACTATGTGCTGGTCAACGACGATGTCGAGAGCTGCTACGCCAAGGTGAAGACGATCCTCGCCGCCGAACGGCTCAAGCGCTCGCGTCAGACCGGGCTGATCGGCTTCATCCGGAAGCTGCGCACGCCGGCGGGGTAGGAGCCGCTAACAAGTATAAGTTCAAGGCCGCGTCACACTCCTGCGTTGCTTGGCTGCGGCATCAACCTTCGGGCGACAGATGCGGATCGACGGCTGACAGGCTATCCCGATTGTCGAGCAGCGGGTGATATTTTCACCGACCGTACAGGCGCGGCAGACGCGCTTCACGTCGGTACAGGAGGTCGTCGTCGCGAGCGTGAGGGCCATGGTCACGAGCATCGTCGCTCTTCCTACGATGGGGGTAGGGCTTTGCTTGGAAAGCCGGGGGCGGTGTATTGTCGTGCTGCTGCCGCAGAACGATCGGCCTTAGAGAACGACGGAAATCGTCAGCCGGTATCCGTCTCCGCGCGCTGGCGAAGAGCCTTGTTCATGGCTTTCATTCCTTGCTCCACCTTCTCGAAAGTGGTTGAGCCGACCAGCCCGACCAGAAGACCGCTAAATGTTTCGCCTTGTGTGAACAGGGTGCCAGACCCCACCGGCTTCAATGTGAAATAATGTTCACCGTCCAAAAGGCCCGGCAGGATCAGCCTGCCTCGCCAGCGAAGTTCGTGGCCTCTTCGGGCTGCCAAGACCGTTGGCCTGAACGACATGGGCTTGCCACCGGGAGGGCAAATGCGAATTTACAGGCTAGTGCCAGATACTGGTGATCCCGACGCCGCTCGGATGAACGGGTTCCAGACCGCGTATAATGAGAAATCTGTTAGTACATTCCATATCTTGTCGGGATGAGCTGCAATCGTGATTGCGGATGAGATGTCTTTCATCGCATTTCTGCCGGCTCGCGTCCTGCCGCTACTCTACAATTGTTTGGTGTTGCTGCAAGGCTATTTGGTTGGATCGAGTCCGTGAAAGATAAGGGCCTGTGAATTTCCGATTAAAACGCGTTTTCGTTGTGGTTGACCGGTTTGACGACCATCTGAGTCAACGGTGACACAGGTCAGTTCGGTAGCTTTCTGCCCATCATCGTCTTCACGCGTCCTTCAACTGACCTCGACCAACGACAGAAACCGCGCCGCCGCGTCATAGTCGCGCCGCTTACCCGCGCGCGCTTGCGCGGCGAGCGGGTCCTCGCCCCAGCGTTCGGCCTGCCAGTCCTCGTCGACCATCGCCGCAGTCCATAGTGCGTCCGGCGTCACCGCGCCCTCCGCGAGCGCCAGCGCGCCCACCAACGTGCCGGTCAGCGTTACCAGCGGCGACAGCGACGCGAGCGTGAAGGCGTCGCGACTCGCCACCGCCTCGCCCAGCCGGGCGATCGTGGCGGGCGGCTGCGCGCGGTGCATCACGCCGGTGACGATCTCGAAATGCACGTCGTAGCGGTCGCGCGCCCAGTCGAGCAGCGGGTCCCATGCCGCCGCCTGCCGCGCGACCAGCTCGGCGGGTGCATCGGCGCGATAGCAGAGCAGGTCGCTCTCGGCATAGGCGGCGAGCCCGGCGGCAAACCCGTCCGGCGCCGGGGCGATGCGGTCGATCGCGGCATTGGCGAGCCCGGTCAGCGGCATCGCGCGCGGGTCGAGCGTCTCGCCGACCGCGCGCCACTCGTCCGCCACCGCCTCGGCCAGCGCCAGCGTCGGCAGCGCGAGCGGCGCGCGCCCCGGGGTCCGCACCGGGCGCGAGTCGAGCCGGATCGCGCGGTCGGCGTCCACCGCCACCTCGGTCCAGAAACGCTTCACTTCGGACTCCTCCACCGCCGCGCCAGCGCGCGCGGCACGGTGGCGATCATCCACAGCGCGCTGACCACGATCGCCACGCCCAGCAACTTCGGCCCCAATGTCTGCGCGCGCCCGAGCAACACCACACCGAGCAGCGCGCCGGCGGTACCCGCCAGCCGCGTCGCGACGATCGCCGCCCAGCGCGCGCGTGCCGGATCGCTCATGCCGCCAGACACGCCGCCAGACACTGGGGCAGCTCGGCGCAGCGGTGCGCGACGCGCGCCGCCCCGGCCTGCCACAGCGCTTCCTCGTGGTGATAGCCCCAGCTCACGCCGATCGCGCGCGCACCCGCCGCGCACGCCATCGTCATGTCGAACGTCGTGTCGCCGATCATCGCCGTCATATGGGGCAATGCGCCGGCCTGCGCCATCGCGGCGTGCAGCATCGCGGGATCGGGCTTGGAGGGATGCCGGTCGGCGGTCTGGAGCGTGACGAACCGATCGGCGAGGCCGTGGACCGCCAGCACATGCGCGAGGCCGCGGTCCGACTTGCCGGTCGCGACGCCGAACGACCAGCCGTCCGCCGCCAGCACGTCGAGCGCTTCGACCAGCCCGTCGTAGAGCGGTTCGGCATCGAGCTCGCCGGTCTCGCGCATCCGGCGAAAGATCATCTTGTACGCATCGGTCAGCGCCAGATGCACCGCCGGGTCGAGACCTGGCGCGAGCAACGCCATCGCCTCGACGAGGCTCAATCCGACGATCGCGCGGATCGCCGGGCGCGGCGGGGCGACCAGCCCGAGCGCGGCGAAGGCGTGTTCCATGACGCGGCAGATGTTGGCCTGGCTGTCGACGAGCGTGCCGTCGCAATCGAAGACGGCGAGTCGGATGGGCATGAAAATGCCTGTTAGTCGGCGAAGCGTGGGAGGCAAGCGGCGAGGCGCGCGTTAACGACTTCGTGACGGACCGAAGCTATGGTTAATCGCGCACGGACGCCGGGGGGCGTGCACAACTCTAGCCGGAGCCGAGGGGCGGGTAATGATCGAAGCCGTTGCACTAACGTATGGAATGCTGCTGAGTTTCGTGCTGACGGGCGCATCGCGCAACCGCAAGCTGGAGCGCGCGAACCCGCCGATGCTCAACTATATCGGTTACGTGCTGTTCGGGATCACCTGCTCGGTGGCGATGATGGCGGCGACCTATGCGGCGTGGGGCGTTATCTCCGATTCGGCGGCGGCGATCTGATCGCTCCCTTTTCGTCATTGCGAGCGTAGCGAAGCAATCGAGGGCGTTCTGGTCCGGCGCTGGATCGCTTCGCTACGCCCGCAATGACGAGAGAAGTTACCCGCGCTTGCGCGCCTGCGCATAGGTGCCCAGCACGCGCACCCATTTCGCGTGAAAGCCCAGCTCCTCCATCGCGCGGTCGAAGGCCGGGTCGCCGGGGCGGCCCTCGACGTCGCAATAGAATTCGGTCGCCGCGAAGCTGCCGCCGGTTTGATAGCTTTCCAGCTTGGTCATGTTGACGCCGTTGGTCGCGAACCCGCCCATCGCCTTGTAGAGCGCGGCGGGGACGTTCTTCACCGCGAAGATGAAGGTCGTCATCCACGGCCCCTCGCCCGACAGCGATCGCGCGCCGCGCGCCAGCGTGACGAAGCGCGTGGTATTGTGGTCGGCATCGGCGATGTCGGTGGCCAGCAGTTCCAGCCCGTAGATCGCCGCCGCGCCCGGCGGAGCGAGCGCCGCGATGCGCGGGTCGCGCAGCTCCGCGACCACCGCCGCCGCGCCCGCGGTGTCGGGGTAATTGACCGGCGCGATCCCGTGCGCCTTCAGCCAGTGGCGGCATTGCCCGAGCGCCTGCGGATGGCTCATCGCCTGTTGCACGCCGTCGCGCGGGCCGCAGCCGATCAGCGCGTGGCGGATGCCGAGGAAATGCTCGCCGGTGATGACCAGCCCGGATTCGGGGAGCAGGAAATGCATGTCGGCGACGCGGCCGTGCAGCGAATTCTCGATCGGGATGATCGCGCAATCGGCCGCGCCGGTCTTCACCGCGTCCAGCGCATCCTCGAAGCTGAAGCACGGCAGCGGCAGCGCGTCGGGAAAGGCTTCCTGCGCCGCGACATGGCTGTTCGCGCCCGGCGCGCCCTGAAATGCGACCGCGCGCCCCGGCTCGGCGGCGGCGGCGGCGGCCATGGCGGCGACGATCGGGCGGGCAGGCGCGGCGTAACTTTGCATGGCCGCGTGGCCTAGAAGAGCATGCCGCGCCGCTCAAGCGCTTGCGATGCGCGGGAGCCCTTTCTATGGAACGCTGAAGGAAGAGGGGCGAAACGGCGACATGGACGATCGGACCAACACGATTTTCGGCTGGGCGCTGGCGGCGGCGGGGACGGCTTTGGGGCTGTCGATCGCGGGCGGCATGCTGTTCCACGGCGAGCGCCCCGAGAAGCCGGGCTATGCGATCGAGGGTGTCGAGGAGGCTGGCGGCGGCGGCGCGGCTGCCGCCGTGCCGATCGCTTCGCTGCTCGGCAGCGCCGACCCGGCCAAGGGCGCCGAGGTCTTCAAGAAGTGCGCGGCCTGCCACACGATCAATCAGGGCGGCGCCAATGGCATCGGCCCGAACCTGTACGGCACGCTGGGCGAGCCGATCGGGCAGGGCAAGGGCGGGTTCGCCTTCTCCGACGCGCTGAAGAGCGTCGGCGGCAATTGGGACTTCGAGAAGATGAACGCGTGGCTGACCAGCCCGCGCAAATTCGCCAACGGCACGAAGATGACCTTCGCCGGGCTCGGCAATGCCGAGGACCGCGCGAACATCATCGCCTATCTGAACCAGCAGGGCTCGAACCTGCCGCTGCCGGCCGCACCGGCGGCGGGTGCGGCGGCGCCGACCGACCCGGCGGTGGCGAACGTCACCGAGGCGACCAAGGGCGACACCGCCGACCTCGCCAACACCGGGACCCCGGCCTCGGGCGCGCCGTCGATCGATCCGGCGGCCAAGGAAGACAAGGGGCTCGGCGTCGTACCGCCGGCCAAGCAGTAAGCGTTTCGTCTTTGCGAGCGTAGCGCGGCAATCCAGGGCGTCCTGATCCGGCCCTGGATTGCTTCGCTACGCTCGCAATGACGGCTATTCTTTCGTCGCCCCGGACCCTTCGACAAGCTCAGGAGAGCCTTGATCCGGGGCCCCGCTTCTTTCCTCGTGCGCGGGAGAAGAAGCGGGGCCCCGGGTCGAGCCCGGGGCGACGTGTGAAGGGGGGAGGTCGCGCCCTCAGGCTGCACCCCTTCCGATCCGCGCTTTACTCGCGCAGGAAGAGGCGGTGTCCCGGATTACGTCCGGGACGACGCTGCGATCACCCCGCCGCCAGCCACGCCGCGACCTGCGCCGCGATCGGGGCGAACACGCGGTCGTCCGTCCCCGCGGCCGGCGGCTGGCCGGCATCCGAGGCGGTGCGGATCGCGATATCGAGCGGCACGCGGCCCAGAAAGGCGATCCCCGCCTCGCGCGCCGCCGCCTCCGCGCCGCCATGGCCGAACGGGTCCGACACCTCGCCGCAATGCGGGCAGGCATAGCCGGCCATATTCTCGACCAGCCCGATGATCGGCACGCCCGCCTTCTCGAACAGGTCGATCGCGCGGCGCGCGTCGATCAGCGCGAGATCCTGCGGGGTCGAGACGATCACCGCGCCGGCCGGGCGGTGCTTCTGGACCATCGTCAACTGCACGTCGCCGGTGCCCGGCGGCAGGTCGACCACCAACGTATCGGTCGCGCCCCAGTGGGCGTCGATCAATTGCCCCAAGGCACCTGCGGTCATCGGACCGCGCCACGCGATCGCGCGGCCGGGCTCGACCAATTGCCCCATCGACAACAGCGGCACGCCATAGGGCGTCGCGACCGGCAGCAACACTTTGTCGCGCGCCTCGGGCCGCGTGCCCTCGACCGCCATCAGCCGCGGCTGCGACGGGCCGTAGATGTCGGCGTCGACCAGCCCGGTGCGCCGCCCGGCCTTCGCCAGCGCGATCGCGAGATTGGCGGACAGCGTCGACTTGCCGACGCCGCCCTTGCCGCTGGCGACCGCGACGATGCGGCGCGCGACGCGCTCGGCGGTGACGACGGTGCGCACCTCATAGCCGGGGCGCGCCGCCGCCATCCGCACGCTCGCCTCCAGCGCGTCGCGCGTCGGGGCGTCGAGCCCGGCGGCGTCGATCACCACGCCGATCCGCTGCCCCTCGATTCGCACCGTGGCGCGGGTTCCGGCCACCGCGGCGACGGCTGCTGCCACTTCTTTCTCGTCCATGAGGGCGATCCGTAGGCGCGTACAGGCCGCTTGCCACTGTTTTTCGTGAACAGCGCACCTATAAAGACCAACATGACCATCCTGCGACGCTGGCTCCGGCGCCCGATCATCCTTGCTGCCGACAACAATGGACCGTGGGGAGGCGGCGGCGACAACAGTGCCGGCCCGCGCAACCCATGGTCGGTGCCGCCGGGTGGCCGACGCGCGTCGACCAAGCCAACCGCGCTCGACGAATTTCTCAAGAAGACCCGCGTCGGCGGCGGTGGCGGCGGGGGCGGCGGCGGTCGCCCGCAGCTGCCGCTCGGCGCGTCGGCGCGGACGCTGTGGCTGATCGGCGTCGGGCTGCTGGTCGCGGTGTGGCTGCTGCTGACGTCCTTCCACCAGATCGGGCCGCAGCAGCGCGGGGTCGTCACCTATTTCGGCAAATATTCGGGGATGCTGGAGCCCGGCATCCGCGTCACCCTGCCCGCGCCGATCGTCAACGTGACCAAGGTCGACGTCGAGCAGGTCCGCACCGACGAATTCCCGCAGGACGGCGGGGAGGCGGTGCTGACCGGCGACCAGAACATCATCGATCTCGCCTATACGGTGCGCTGGCGGGTGTCCGATCCGCGCAATTACGTGTTCGAGATCAAGGACCCGCAGGAAACCGTGCGCGCGACCGCCGAAAGCGCGATGCGCGCGGTGCTGGCCACCACGCGGATGAACGACGCGATCGGGGCAGGGCGCGGGCTGATCGAGGCGCGCGTCACGCAGACGATGCAGCAGATCCTCGACAGCTATCAGACCGGGGTGCGCGTGCAGGGCGTGTCGATCAAGCAGGCGTCGCCGCCCGCGGCGCTGGTCGACGACTTCAACGCCGTCACCGCCGCGCAGCAGGAAGCGGTCGGCAACCTCAACAACGCCCGCAGCTATTCGCAGCAGGTGATCGCGCGCGCGCAGGGCGAGGCGTCGGCCTTCGACCAGGTCTATGCGCAATATCGCCTCGCTCCCGAGGTGACGCGCCGCCGCATGTATTATGAGACGATGGAGGCCGTGCTGGCCAAGACCGACAAGACGATCGTCGAAACGCCTGGCGTAACCCCGTATCTGCCGCTCGATCGCGCGCGCAAGCTGGTCGAGCCGGCGCAGGGGACCACGACGACCACCACTACGTCTCCCGCGCAGGGAGGGCAGCGCTGATGAGCCAGTTGACGCGTAACCCGATCGCGATCGGGATGGTGGCGCTGTTGCTGGCGATCCTTGCCGCGGCGACCTTCGCGATCGTGCCCGAGACGCAGCAGGCGGTGGTCCTGCGGCTCAACAATCCCGTCCGGCTGGTCAACCAGTGGCAGCCGGGGCAGACGATCGGCAACACCGGCGCGGGCGTGATCGCGCGCGTGCCGTTCATCGACAAGATCGTCTGGGTCGACAAGCGCGTCCTCGACGCCGATCTCGACAATACGCTGGTGCTGTCGACCGATCAGTTGCGGCTCAACGTCGATGCCTATGCGCGCTTCCGGATCGTCGATCCGCTCAAGGCGGTGACCTCGACCGGCAGCACCTCGAACACCGAGGAGCGCGTCGCCGACCAGCTGCGTCCGCTGCTCGGCACCGCGCTGCGCAACGAACTCGGCAAGGTGACGTTCGCGGTGCTGCTCAGCCCCGAGCGTGGTGCGGTGATGGATGCGATCCAGAACTCGCTGCAGGGCTCGGCACGCCAATATGGCGCGGAGATCGTCGATGTGCGGATCAAGCATGCCGACCTGCCCGAGGGCAGCCCGCTCGACAGCGCGCTCCAGCGGATGCGCACCGCGCGTCAGCAGGAGGCGAACACGATCCGCGCGCAGGGCCAGAAGCAGGCGCAGATCGTCCGCGCCGAGGCCGATGCGCAGGCGGCGCGCATCTATGCCGAGGCCTTCAGCAAGGACGCTGATTTCTATGACTTCTATCGCGCGATGCAGAGCTATCGCCACACGTTCGGGGCCGATGGCGGGGCGCAGCCGGAAGGTTCGACCAATATCATCATGAGCCCGAACAATGGCTATCTTCGTGCGTTCGAGGGTGGCGGTCGTTAATCGGCGATGAGCGCGGCGTTCATATTCAAACGCCGTTCATCACGATTGCCGCACAGGGTGCAGTGTATTCATCACTTTCGGATCGGGTGACCAAGAGGACATGAAAACCGTGCGTTACGCTTACGCCTTGACCGGCGCCCTCCTGCTTGGCGGCACGGCCGCGTCGCTCGCGCTCCAGAACCCGGCCACCGCGCAGATCGCGCAGAACGAGCCGGGCGCGATCAGCGCCGCCGCACCGCGCGCCGGCGCGCCGATGAGCTTCGCCGACATGGTCGCGAAGCTCCAGCCGGCGGTGGTCAACATCTCCACCACGCAGAAGGTGACCGTCCAGCAGCAGGCGAACCCGTTCGCGGGCACGCCGTTCGGCGATCTGTTCGGCCAGTTCGGCGGCGGGGGCGGCGGTGCCCCGGTGACGCGCGAGGGCCAGTCGCTCGGGTCGGGCTTCCTGATCTCGGCCGACGGCTATGTGGTCACCAACAACCACGTCATCGCCCCCGCGGCAAAGGGCGCGACGGTCGAGTCGATCACCGTCACCTTGCAGGACCGCAAGGAATATAAGGCCAAGCTGATCGGCCGCGATCCGACCTCGGACCTCGCGGTGCTCAAGATCACCTCGCCGACCCCGCTGCCGTACGTGAAGCTGGGCGACTCGACGCGCGCGCGCGTCGGCGACTGGGTGGTGGCGATCGGCCAGCCGTTCGGGCTCGGCGGCACCGTGACCGCGGGCATCGTCTCGGCGGTGCATCGTTCGACCGGGCAGCCGGGGCCGTTCGACACCTTCATCCAGACCGATGCCGCGATCAACCAGGGCAATTCTGGCGGCCCGATGTTCAACCTGAACGGCGAAGTGATCGGCATCAACAGCCAGATCTATTCGCAGTCGGGCGGCAACATCGGCATCGGCTTCGCGATCCCGACGACCGAAGCCAAGCCGATCATCGCCACGCTGATGAAGGGCGAGGCGGTCAAGCGCGGCTATCTGGGCGTAGGTATCCAGCGCGTGAACGACGATATCGCCGGGGCGCTCGGCCTGCCGAAGGATCAGGGCGAGATCATCGGCCGCGTTGAGCCGGGTGGTCCGGGTGCCAAGGCCGGGCTGCGCTCGGGTGACGTCGTCGTTGCGATCAACGGCGAGGCGGTGACGCCGGATCGTACCCTGTCGTCACTGGTCGCGAATGCCGCGCCGGGTTCGACGATCAAGCTCGATATCATTCGTGACGGCAAGCGCCAGTCGATCAATGCGACCGTCTCGACCCGTCCCTCCGACGATCAGTTGAAGGTCATCAACGGCGAAGGCGATGATGACGACGGGCTGCCCGACGACGACAGCGGCGCGCAGGCGACGCCGGGGTCGAGTTCGCTCGGCATCTCGGTCCAGCCGCTCACGCCGCAGATCGCGCGCTCGATCGGCGTCGACTCGACCGTGCAGGGCGTGGTCGTCGCGGGCGTCGATCCATCGAGCGATGCCGGGCAGAAGCTGAAGCGCGGCGACGTGATCTCGTCGGTCAATTCGCAGCCGGTCCGCACCGGCGCGGATGTCGCGCGGATCGTCGCGGCCGCCAAGGCGGCCGGGCGTCCGTCGGTGCTGCTCAACCTGACGCGCGGCCGCCAAGTTAATGGCTTCTTGGCGGTAAAGATCAAATAAGTATTTCCGCGCCGTCCCAATATATATATTGGGACGGCGCGGTTTTTTCAGTAGCTGTCCCGGGCTTTACCTGAATATCTGTACCTTTTTTTGTGTTTCTGGCTTCGCTGTCGGGCACATGCAGGCGCCAGGCCAACCCCAGCAGGGAGCATGGCAGCTGGCAATTTGGGCGGAAGCGTTGGGCGCTAACAACGCTAGCGAGGAACATATTGTAAAAGATGTAATCTTTTTCACAATAGATCTCCTTGTTTGCCGGATGGCTAGCCCAAAATGTTGGGTTGCTTTTGGCCTGTCAATTGAAAGTGGTAAGCTATGGTAATCGCTACGTTTGCCAGCCAACTTCTAATTGGCGCGAGCGCAGGCGGAGCTGATCCGCAACGACTCGATCTCACACTGGCCAATCGCCACGGGCTGATCGCGGGCGCGACCGGCACGGGCAAGACCGTGACCTTGCAGGGGATCGTCGAAGGCTTCTCGAACGCCGGGGTCGCGTGCTTCCTCGCCGACGTGAAGGGCGACCTGTCGGGGCTGGCGATGCCCGGCGCGGCGACCGCCAAGACCCATGCCGCCTTTGCCGCGCGCGCCGCCGAAATCGGTCTGAGCGACTGGCGTTATGCCGACACGCCGGTGCAATTCTGGGACCTGTTCGGCGAACAGGGCCACCCGGTCCGCACCACGATCAGCGAGATGGGGCCGTTGCTGCTCGCGCGGCTGATGGGGCTGAACGCGGTGCAGGAGGGCGTGCTGACGATCGCCTTCCACGTCGCCGACGAAGAGGGCTTGCTGCTGCTCGACCTCGACGATCTGCAGGCGATGCTCGCGCATTGCGCCGAGCGCGCCGAGGAACTCACCACCCGCTACGGCAATGTCTCGAAGCAATCGGTCGGCGCGATCCAGCGCGCGCTGCTGCAATTGCGCGCGCAGGGGGCGGAGCATTTCTTCGGCGAGCCGGCGCTGGCGCTGGCGGATCTGTTCGGGACCGACGACAACGGGCGCGGACTGGTCAACATCCTCGCCGCCGACAAGTTGATGGCGTCACCGCAGCTCTATTCGACCTTCCTGCTGTGGCTGCTCGGCGAGCTGTTCGAGTTTCTCCCCGAGATCGGCGATGCCGACAAGCCGAAGCTGTGCTTCTTCTTCGACGAGGCGCATCTGCTGTTCGACGAGGCGCCGCCCGCGCTGCTGGACCGGATCGAGCAGGTCGTGCGGCTGATCCGCTCGAAGGGCGTCGGCGTCTATTTCATCACCCAGAATCCGATCGACGTACCCGACAGCGTCGCCGGGCAATTGGGCAATCGCGTCCAGCACAAGCTGAACGCCTTCACCCCGCGCGACCGCAAGGCGGTGCAGGCCGCCGCCGAGACGTTCCGCGCCAACCCCGGCGTCGATGTCGCGACCGCGATCACCGAGTTGCGCACCGGCGAGGCGTTGGTGTCGTTGCTCCAGCCCGACGGCGCGCCGTCGCCGGTGCAGCGCACGCTGATCCGTCCGCCGTCGAGCCGCGTCGGCCCGGTCACGCCCGAGGAGCGGCGCGTGCTGATCCAGACCGACGCGATCGGGACGAAGTACGACACGCTGGTCGATCGCGCATCGGCCGAGGAACTGCTCGCCGCCAAGACGCAGGAGTCGGCCGCCGCGGCGGCTGCGGCGCGCGCCACGACCGAGGCGGAAAAGGCCGCCGCGGCGCAGGCGAAGGAGGACGCGCGGGCGGCGCGTGAGGCGGATCGCGCCGCGCGTGAGGAAGAGCGCGCCCGCCGGGCGGCCGAGCGCGAGTCGGCGAACGATCCATGGAACCGCGCGATGACCTCGGCCTCGCGCTCGGCGTCGTCGGCGGTCGGACGCGCGGTGGCGAACGAGGTGACCAAGGCGGTGTTCGGCGGCTCGCGGCGCCGGTCGAGCGGCGGCGGGCTGTTGGGGCAGGTGGTGCGCGGCGTGCTCGGCGGGTTGATGCGGCGCTGACAGATCGCCCCGGACTTGATCCGGGGCCCCGCTTCTTCCTCGGGTCGACAGGAAGCGGGATCCCGGGTCAAGCCCGGGATGACGATGAGGTGGCCGTGACCTCGGGTCCATTTTCCGCTAAGGCGGCGCGCATGACGACCGACTACGACCGCCCGCTGCTCACCCCGCCCGACGGGCAGAAGAAGGTGCTGCTCCATTCCTGCTGCGCGCCCTGTTCGGGCGAGGTGATGGAGGCGATGACCGCGAGCGGGATCGACTATACGATCTTCTTCTACAATCCCAACATCCACCCCAAGGAGGAATATATCCTCCGCAAGGAGGAGAATATCCGCTTCGCCGAGAAGCACGACATCCCGTTCGTCGATGCCGACTACGACACCGTCAACTGGTTCAAGCGCGCGCGCGGGATGGAGTTCGAGCCGGAGCGCGGGCTGCGCTGCACGATGTGCTTCGACATGCGCTTCGAGCGGACCGCACTCTATGCGCATGAGCACGGCTTCCCGGTCATCACCTCGTCGCTCGGCATCTCGCGCTGGAAGAACATGGCGCAGATCAACGACTGCGGCGAGCGCGCGGCGGCGCATTATCCCGATATCGCTTACTGGACGTTCAACTGGCGCAAGGGCGGCGGTGCGGCGCGGATGATCGAAATCTCCAAGCGCGAGCATTTCTACCAGCAGGAATATTGCGGCTGCGTCTATTCGCTGCGCGACACCAACGCGCATCGCGTGTCGCAGGGACGCGAAGAGATCCGCCTCGGCGAGCTGTTCTACGGCGAGGAGGCGAAGGCGGAATAGCGGCGCGCGGCGCGTCGGCCCGGGCTTCGACAAGCTCAGCACGAACCCGGAAGGGGCGGAGATTAAGCCCCTCCCCTTCAGGGGAGGGGTTGGGGTGGGGGACTTCACCACACCCGCTACACGCACGAACTTGCCCCACCCCCGGTCCCTCCCCTGACGGGGAGGGGAGAGGTCAGGCCACCGGCACCGCGATCGTCGCGCGCAGCCCCGGCCGCGCATCCTCCAGCGACAGCGTGCCGCCGTGCATCCGGGCGATCGCCTCGACCAGCGGCAGCCCCAGCCCGTGGCCGGGGCAATGGCGGCTCGCATCCAGCCGGCCGAAGCGCCGCAACGCCGTCGCGCGTTCGGCGGCGGGGATGCCCGGACCGTCATCCTCGACGGTCAGCACCAACTGCGCTGCCGCCCGCGTCACCGATACGGCGACCCGCGCGCCCGGCGGGCTATGCGTCAGCGCGTTGCCGACCAGATTGAGCGTCGCCTGGGTCAGCAACTGGCGGTCGCCTTCGACCGCGCCATCCTCGAGCGGCCCGATTGTCAGGACGTGTCCGCTGTCCGCCGCCGTGGCCGCCAGCGTTTCGGCCACATCGCTCGCGACCGCCGCCAGCGCCACGGGCCGGAACGCCGTGCGCCGCTCGCCGCCTTCCACCTCTGAAATGCGCAGGATCGCCGAGAACATCGCGAGCATCTTGTCGCATTGGTCGAGCGCGGCCTCCAGCTCAGGGGTCGGGGTCTCGGCGACGATCAGCGCGAGCCGGCTGCGCAGCCGCGCGAGCGGGGTGCGCAGGTCGTGCGCGACATCGCCGCCGACGTGGCGCAGGCTCTCGACCAGCGCCGCGATCCGGTCGAGCATCCGGTTGAAGGTCGCCGCCTGTCGCGCGAACGCGCCGCTGCCCGGCTCGACGGGCACGCGCTGCGTCAGGTCGCCGTCGATGATTGCCTCGGCGGTGGTGCGCAATTCGCTGATCCGTCGCCGCACGATCGTGCTGAACGACACCGCGCCCGCGACGACGATGATGACGATCAGCCCGAAGCCGAGCGCATAGCTGCGCAGCCACACCGCCGCGAACCCGTCGATCGGTTCGGTCTCGACCAGGGTCACCAGGTGCAGCCCGCCGCCCGCTTCGCGGCGCTGCATCCGGAACGTCGCGGTGCCCGGCAGCATCCCGTCGGCGAGCGTCGAGAAGCCGGGCGGCACGCGCCCGGAAACCGTCACATTGCCGCCGAGCCGCTGCCCCTTGGCATCGAGCAGCTCGAAGCCGAGATCGCCGGTCTCGCGCTGCGCGGACAGGGCCGAGATCCGCGTGAGGATCGCCCCGGCATTGCCGCGCAGCGACTCGTCGAGCAGCGCGCGGCTGACCTCGTCGAGCCGCCGGTCGACCAGCGTTTCGATCGTGTGGCGCGACGCCGAGTAACTGGCATAGCCGGTCAGCGCGGTCGCGGCGCCGAACGCGCCCAGGAACAGCGCGGTCAGCCGCCCGAGCGACGCCATGCTAGGCGCGCAGCATGTAACCGACGCCGCGCTTGGTCGCGATCGGATCGTCGCCGCCGTCTGCGGTCAGCTTGCGGCGCAGCAGCCGCACCTGCGCGTCGACGATGTTGGTGCCCGGCTCGAAATCATAGCCCCAGACGCGCTCGATCAGCATCGCGCGGGTCAGATAGCTGCCGGCATGGCGGACCAGCTCGGCCAGCAGCCCGAATTCGAGCCGCGTCAGGTCGAGCGGTTGCTCGGCGCGCCATGCGCGATGCTGGCCGGGGCTGATGACGATGTCGCCGGCGCGCAGCATGTCGCCGTCGCCGGCCGCGGTCCAGCCGCGCGCGCGCAACAGGGCGTTCAGCCGCGCCTCGATCTCGGCGGCCGGCGTCGGCTTGACGCAATAATCGTCGGCGCCCGCGGTCAGCCCGCCGATCTTCTCCGCCGAACGCCCCAGCGCCGACAGCATCAGCACCGGCAGGTTGTGCCCGGCATCGCGCAACCGCTCGACCACGCGCACGCCGCTAAGTTGCGGCAGCATCGAATCGAGGATCATCGCGTCGAACGCATCGCGCTCAATCGCGGTCAGCGCGCTCGGTCCGGTTTCGGCGATCGTAACGTCATGGTCGCGCTGCGCCAGTTCGGCTTGCAGCGCGGCGGCATATTCGACGTCGTCCTCGACGATCAGCAGCTTCATGGTCGGTATCGCCACGTTGATGATTAGGCGCCGACACTATCCGATCGGCGTGCGCACTGCTATCATGCTTGCGGCGCCAACGGCTTATCTTGCCAAAGTTTAATGTTCGCGCCTTGCTGACGGGATGAAGCCAGTGATGACGCGACCGTTCGGCACCGGGGACATGGCGGACCGGATCCGCGCCTTCGACTGGTCGGCAACCGCGCTGGGTGCGATCGGCGGCTGGCCCTCCGAGCTGGTGACGACGGTCGAGACGATGCTGGCGATGCCGCGCCCGGCGACGCTGTTGTGGGGCGACACGCTGCTGCAGCTCTACAACGACGCTTATGTCGAGATCGCGCGCGAGCGGCATCCGGCGTTGCTCGGCACGCCGGTGGCGGAGGGCTGGAGCGACATCTACGATCAGGCGGTGGCGGAGCGACTGGCGACGGTGCGCGCCGGGCAGGCGGTGTCGCTCACGGGGCGCGAGGTGGCGGTGCGCGCCGCGGACGGACGCTTCGAGCGCCGCACCTTCGACATCATCTGGCTGCCGGTCCGCGACGCGCGCGGGGTGGTGGCCGGGGCATTGCAGCAGCTCGTCGAGGTCACCGATCATCGCCGCGCAACCGCGCAGCTGCGCGACAGCGAGGCGCAGCTGCGGATGATGGCGACGACCGGCAGCCACATGCTGTTCCGGATGAGCGCCGACTGGCACCAGCTGCTGCGGCTCGACGGGCGCGGGATGCTGCCCGATGTCGCGACGCCGATCGACGATTGGGTCGAGCGCTTCATCCCGCACGAGGATCGCGGCGCGGTGTTCGCCGCGATCGCGGCCGCGCTCGACGGGCCGGGGATGTTCGAGCTGGAGCATCGCGTCCGCTGCCCGGACGGCACGATCGGCTGGGTGGCGTCGCGCGCGCTGCCGGTGCTCGACGCCGCGGGGCGCGTCGCCGAATGGTTCGGGACCGGGATCGACATCACCGCGCGCCGCACCGCCGCCGAGGTCGTGCGGCGCAGCGAGGAGCTGCGCCGCATCGCGCTCGACGGCGGCGGGATGGGGGCGTGGCGGGTCGATCTCGCCGCGCGTGAGGTGCGCGGTGACGCGCGCTTCTTTGCCCTTCTGGGGATGCCGCCGGGCGACGCGCCGCAACCGGCCGCCGACTTCCTCGACCGGCTCTCGCCGCAGGCGCGCGAGACGGTCAACCGCTTCGTCACCCGCCGCATCCTGCCCGGCGAGGAGTTCGACGGCGAGCTGGAGGTCGTCGCCGGCGCGACCGCGGGCTGCTGGCTGCGCTGGCGCGGGCGCGCGGACGGGCCGGACACGCGCATCCTCCACGGCGTCGTCTTCGAGGTGACCGGGCAGCGCGAGGCGACCGAGCGGCTGCGCGAGCGCGAGGAATTGCTGCGGCTGTTCGGCGACGCCTCGCGCGACGCCTTGTGGATCCGCGATGCCGGAACGCTGCACTGGCGTTATGTCACGCCCGCGTTCCGGACGATCTACGGACAGCCGCGGCGCGTGGTGCTGAGCGGCGATCATTATCGCAACTGGCTGGCGCTGATCGTGCCCGAGGATCGCGCCGCGGTGGAGGCGGCGATCGCGCGCGTCCGCGGCGGCGAGCATGTCACCGTCGATTACCGCATCCGCTACGCCCCCGACGCCACGACGCGCTGGCTGCGCACCACCGAATTTCCGATCCGCGATGCGGGCGGCCAGGTGGTGCTGATCGGCGGCATCACCGCCGACATCACCGTTTCGCGCCACGCGCGCGAGGCGCTGACGCGCAGCGAGGAACGGCTGCGCAGCGCGGTCGAGATCGGCCGCATCGGGCTGTGGGACTGGAACGTCGCCGGCGACGAGGTCCATTGGTCGGCCGAGCATTTCCAGCTTCAGGGCTATCCGGTCGGCGCGGTCGAGCCCAGCTATGCCGCGTGGCTGGCGCGCGTCCATCCCGACGATCGCGCCGAGGCCGAGACGCGGATGGCCGAGGCGATGCGCGGCGGGCGGCCTTATGCGCAGGAGTTCCGGGTCGTCCACCCCGATGGCGCGATCCGCTGGCATTCGGCGCGCGGCCGCTTTTTCTTCGACGAGGCCGCGCAGCCGGTGCGGATGGTCGGCGCGATCATCGACGTGACCGAGCGGCGCGTCTGGGCGGAGCGGCAGCAGGTGCTGATCGCCGAGCTCCAGCATCGCACCCGCAACC
Organism: Sphingomonas endophytica; assembly: GCF_014199415.1. Lineage (GTDB taxonomy): Bacteria > Pseudomonadota > Alphaproteobacteria > Sphingomonadales > Sphingomonadaceae > Sphingomonas > Sphingomonas endophytica. The sequence continues at coordinate 49,395 of NZ_JACIJN010000004.1, read as the reverse complement.
TGATCGGCGTGGTGCAGGCGCTGGCCGACAAGAGCGCGCGGTCGAGCCGCGACGTGCCCGAATTCCAGCAGCGCTTCGGCGACCGGTTGCAGGCGCTGGTGCGGGTGCAGGCGTTGCTGTCGCGGCTGTCTGACGACGACCGCGTCACCTTCGACGATCTGCTCGACGCCGAGATGGCGGCGCTCGACGGCGAGGCGGCGGCGGTGGTGCTCGACGGGCCGAAGGGGGTGCGGCTGCGCTCCTCGACCGTCCAGACGCTGGCGATGGCGCTCCACGAACTCGCGACCAATGCGGTCAAATATGGCGCGCTCGGCGCGGCGGGCGGGCGATTGTCGATCAGCTGGACGGTCGCGCCCGGTGAGGACGGCACGCCGTGGCTGCACATCGACTGGCACGAGACCGGCGTCGCGATGCCGCCCGCCGGCACCGCACCGCTCGGTTCGGGAGAGGGGCGCGAGCTGATCGAACGCGCGCTGCCCTATCAGCTCGGCGCGCAGACCTCGTTCGCGCTGGGGGCGGACGGCGTCCGCTGCCGGATCGCGATCCCGGTCTCGCGCCGTGCCGCAGCCTGACCACGGCGGCGGGGTCGGGCGTTCCTCCCCACGGCAAGGCGTTTCGCCGCTTTGTCCGCTACCGACCGGGGCGCGGGCCGTTTATGGCCGTTGGCCAGGAGGATATCGACGATGACCGACCCTTATGCGGCGCGCGCCGGGCTGTACGTCGCACCCGCACTCGCCGCCTTCGTCGAGGAGCGCGCTCTGCCCGGCACCGGCATCGCCGCCGACGCCTTGTGGCGCGGACTGGCCGCGCTCTATGCGCGCTTCGCGCCCGAGAATGCCGCGCTGCTGCGTCAGCGCGACACGATGCAGGCGCAGATCGACGCCTGGCATCGCGACCGCGCCGGGCAGCCGCACGATGCCGCCGTCTGTCAGGCCTTCCTGCGCGCGATCGGCTATCTGGTCGCCGAACCCGCGCCGTTCACGATCGCGCCCGGCGTGGTCGACGACGAAGTAGCGCGCGTGGCCGGACCGCAACTGGTCGTCCCGATTCTCAACGCGCGCTTCCTGCTCAACGCCGCCAATGCGCGCTGGGGCAGCCTGTACGACGCGCTCTACGGCACCGACGCCGTGCCGGGCACGCCCGCCGGTCCGGGCTACGACCCCGCGCGCGGCGCGCAGGTGATCGACTGGGCGCGCGCTTTCCTCGACGATGCGGTGCCGCTCGCGCAGGGGAGCTGGCGCGACTGGACCGGGGACGCGCCGGCGCTGGCCGACCCGTCGCAGCTCGCCGGGCGCGCGGGCGACAATTGGCTGCTGCGTCACCACGGGCTGCACATCGAACTGGTGATCGACCGCACCCACCCGATCGGCCGCACCGACCGCGCCGGGCTCGCCGACGTCGTCCTCGAATCCGCGCTGACCACGATCTGCGATCTCGAGGATTCGGTGGCCGCGGTCGATGCCGCCGACAAGGTCGCGGCCTATGCCAATTGGCTGGGGTTGATGCGCGGCGATCTGGAGGCGACGTTCGAGAAGGCCGGGCGCGCCGTCACCCGCCGCCTGAACGACGACCGCCGCTATGTCGCACCCGATGGAGATCCTTTCTCGCTGCCCGGACGCAGCCTGTTGTTCGTCCGCACCGTCGGGCATCTGATGACCACGCCGGCGCTGCTGCTCCCGGATCGCAGCGAGGCGCCGGAAGGGATCCTCGACACGGTCGTCACCAGCCTGATCGCGCTCCACGACCTGCGCGGCGCGCGCCGCAACGCGCGCGCCGGGTCGATCTACCTCGTCAAGCCGAAGATGCACGGCCCCGACGAGGTGGCGTTCACCGACCGGCTGTTCGACGCGGTCGAGGATCTGCTCGGGCTGGCGCGGCACACGATCAAGGTCGGCGTCATGGACGAGGAACGCCGCACCAGCGCCAATCTCGCCGCGTGCATCCACGCGGTGCGTGCGCGGATCGTCTTCATCAACACCGGCTTCCTCGATCGTACCGGCGACGAGATTCACACGTCGATGCTGGCCGGGCCGATGGTCCGCAAGGCGGAGATGAAGGACGCCGCATGGATCGCGGCCTATGAGGATCGCAACGTCCAGATCGGGCTGGCGTGCGGCTTCGCGGGGCGCGCGCAGATCGGCAAGGGGATGTGGGCCGCGCCCGACCGGATGCGCGACATGCTGGCGCAGAAGGTCGCGCATCCGCGCGCCGGCGCGACCACCGCCTGGGTGCCGTCGCCGACCGCCGCGACGCTCCACGCCACGCATTACCACCGCCTCTCCGTCGCCGCGCGGCAGGCGGCGCGCGCGGCCGAGCCGGTCGCGCCGCTCGACGCGCTGCTGTCGATCCCGCTCGCGGGCGGGCGGCGCTGGTCGGCGCAGGAGATCGCCGACGAGCTCGACAACAATGCGCAGGGCATTCTCGGCTATGTCGTGCGCTGGATCGATCAGGGCGTCGGCTGCTCCAAGGTGCCCGACATCCACGACATCGGCCTGATGGAGGATCGCGCGACGCTGCGCATCTCGTCGCAGCATCTCGCCAACTGGTTGCATCACGGGGTCGCAACCGTGACGCAGGTCGAGGGTGCGTTGACGCGCATGGCGGCGCGCGTCGATGCGCAGAACGCCGACGATCCGAACTATCGACCGCTCACGCCCGACAGTCTCGCGAGGCAGGCGGCGCGGGCGCTGGTGTTCGAGGGGCAGGCACAGCCGAACGGCTATACCGAACCGCTGCTCCACCACTTCCGCCGCCGCGCCAAGGCGGAGGGGGCGTCCTGACGTCGTCCTGATCCGCGCCTGTTGGCGGCGGACGACGAAGCGTCGCCCCGGCTTGCGGCCGGGGCGACGGCGCAGGCGAAGCTCATGGCTTCTTCGCGAGCACTCCGTGCATCGCCAGCCAACGCACATAGGCATCGAACCAGCCGGTGCTGGTCGTCGGCTTCTGGTACATGCCGAAGCCGTGCCCGCCCTGTTCGTAGAGGTGGAACTCGACCGGCCGCTTCGCCGCGCGCCATTTGTCGACCAGCCCGATCCCGTCATTGGCGAAGAACGGATCGTCCGCCGCCAGCGCGACGAACAGCGGCGGCGCATCGGCCGGCACGTCGACGGCGCCGAGCGGGCCGTAGATGTTCGCGACGAACGCCGGCTTCGCATCCTGCCCGGCAAGCGTCGTGGCCATCGTCAGCATCGCGCCGGCCGAGAAGCCGATCATCCCGATCCGGTCGGGGTCGACCCGCCACTCCGCGGCGCGGCGGCGGATCAGCGCGAACGCCGCGCGCGCATCGGCGATCTGCGGGCCGAGCCGCGCGGTCATCGCGGTCGGATCGACCCGCGGGCGCGGCGCGGAACCGCCGAAGATTTCGGCCATCGACCTCTCGAACCCCGGCATGTCGGCAGGGGTCTGGTTCAGCCGGTACTTGAGCACGAACGCGGCGACGCCGCGCTTGGCGAGCGCCCTGGCGACGTCCCAGCCTTCGTTTTCCATCGACAACGTGCGGAACCCGCCGCCGGGCGCGACCACCACCGCCGCGCCGGTCGCGGTGCCGGAGGCGGGGAGGAACGGCGTCAGCGTTGCGACCGTCACGTTGCGCGTGAAGGTACTGCCATATTGGCGGTGCCACGCTTCCTTGTTCGGCGCGTCGGGCAACGGCCCGGTGTCGAGCGTGATCGCGTCGGGCTGCGCCGGCGCCGCGATCGGCGTCATCTGGTCCTTCTGCGCCGTCGCCGGCACCGCGAACGTGCCGATCGCGATCGCGCCGAGCAGCGCCATCGACCGGGCCCTTGCCTTCAACATCCTTCCCTCCATGATTGGTATCGTTATCATCTTGTTCGACAGCGAGGCGTCTAGCGCGACACGCCGGCCTCGGTCTGCACCACCGGCTTCATCGTGCCGTCCGGATTATAATGGAGCCGCTCGCCCGTCACGGCGCGTCGTCCGATCGAGCCGTTCAGATCGCCAATCGCGAGCGTCGCATTGTGCAGGAACAGGTACCAGTTCTTCTTATACTCGACGATGCCGGGATGGATCGTGAAGCTGTACTTGCCCGATCCGGTCAGCTCGCCACGATAGGTCCACGGCCCCTTGAGCGACGGCGCGGTGGAATAGGACACTTTCTCGTCGCGGTGCTTGCTGCGGTCGAGCGAGGCGTAGGTGAGATAATACAGCTTGCCGCGCTTGTGCAGCCACGGCCCTTCCTCGAAATGCGGCGGCGTGATCTCGGTGATCGGTCCGTCTATCTCGATCATGTTGGGCTTCAGTCTGGCGATGTAGCATTGCCGGTTGCCCCAGGCGATCCACGTCGTCCCGTCATCGTCGGTAAGCACGGTCGGATCGATATCTTCCCAGCTGTGCGTGCCCTTCGGCGTCATCTCGTTGGTGATCAGCGCCGCGCCCTTGGCGTCGCGGAATGGGCCGGTCGGCGTGTCGGACACCGCCACCGCGATCGCCTTGCCGGGGTGAGTCTTGTCGTGCTCGACCGCGGCGTAGAAATAGAATTTGCCGTTCTTCTGGATGACCTGCGACGCCCAGGCATCGGCCTTCGCCCATTTGAAGTCGGCGACCTTCATGATCGCGCCGTGATCGGTCCAATGTTTGAGGTCGGTGGTCGAATAGACCAGCCATTCCTTCATGTTGAACATTTCGTCGCGCTGCGCTTCGTCATGCCCGACATACAGGTACAACCGGTCGCCGACGACCAGCGGCGCGGGATCGGCGGTGAATTTGTCGCGGATGATCGGGTTCGATCCGGGCGCGTCGCTCGCCCCCGCCAGCATCGCCAAGGCCCCGATGGCGCACGCCATCCGCCGAAACCCGACCATCGCTCTCTCCCGCCGTTTCGCGGCAAGATAGCGCTAACGCCGCGGCGCTGTCACCCCCGTCTCAGCGAAAAACCACCGTGCGCCGGCCGTTCAGCAGCACGCGTCCGTCGAGGTGCAGCCGCACTGCCTCGGCGAGCACGCGGCGTTCGATATCGCGGCCCTTGCGGACCAGATCGTCGGGCGTGTCGGCATGGCCGATCGGCTCGACGTCCTGCGCGATGATCGGCCCCTCGTCGAGATCGGCGGTGACGTAATGCGCGGTCGCGCCGATCATCTTCACCCCGCGCTCGTGCGCCTGATGATAGGGTTTCGCGCCCTTGAAGCCGGGGAGAAAGCTGTGGTGGATGTTGATGCAGCGCCCCGCCAGCCACGCCGCCATCTCGTCCGACAGCACCTGCATGTAGCGCGCGAGCACGACCAGCTCCGCGCCGGTCTGCTCGACCAGCGCACGCACCGCCGCCTCCTGCGCCGGCTTGGTGTCGCGCGTGACCGGCAGATGATGGTACGGCACCGCGCCGACATCGACGGTCAGCGCGTCGCGCGGATGGTTGCCGACCACGCCGACCACGTCCATCGGCAGCTCGCCAAGCCGCTGGCGGTAGAGCAGGTCGCCGAGGCAATGGTCGAACTTCGACACCATCAGCAGCACGCGCGGCAGCCGCGCCTTGGGCTGGAGCGTCCAGTCGGCACCGATCTCGGTCGCCACCGGCGCGAAGGCGTCGCGCAGCGCCGTCGCGTCGCTGTCGGCGAGCGCGAAGACGACGCGCATGAAGAAATGCTCGTTCAGCTGGTCGTCGAATTGCTGCGCATCGATGATGTCGCCACCGCGCTCGGCAAGGAAGGTGGCGACCCGCGCCACCAGCCCCGGACGGTTGCGGCACGACAGCCGCAGTACGTAGACGTCGTTCGTCACTTGCCGTGCTCCACGCGTTCGGCGACCAGCGTGTCGACCACCGAGGGATCGGCGAGCGTCGACGTGTCGCCGAGGCTGCCGGTGTCGTTCTCGGCGATCTTGCGCAGAATGCGGCGCATGATCTTGCCCGAGCGCGTCTTGGGCAGGCCGGGGGCGAACTGCAGCGCATCGGGGCTGGCGATCGGCCCGATCTCGCCCCGCACCCATTGCCGCAGCTCGGTCCGCAAGTCCTCGGACGGTTCGACGCCGCTGTTGAGCGTCACATAGGCGTAGATGCCCTGACCCTTCACCTCGTGCGGCATCCCGACCACCGCCGCCTCGGCGACCTTGGCGTGCGCGACCAGCGCCGACTCGACCTCGGCGGTGCCCATGCGGTGCCCGGAGACGTTGATGACGTCGTCGACGCGGCCGGTGATCCAGTAATAACCGTCCTCGTCGCGCCGGCACCCGTCGCCGGTGAAATATTTGCCGGGATAGGTGCTGAAATAGGTCTGGAAGAAGCGGTCGTGATCGCCCCACAACGTGCGCATCATCCCCGGCCAGCTGTCGGTGAGGCACAGATTGCCCTCGGCCGCGCCGTCCAGCACCTTGCCCTCGGCATCGACGAGCTGCGGCTGCACGCCCGGCAGCGGCTTGGTCGCGGAACCCGGCTTGAGGTCGGTGGCATAGGGCAGGGGCGAAATCAGGATTCCGCCGGTCTCGGTCTGCCACCAGGTATCGACGATCGGGCAGCGCCCGCCGCCGACGACGCGGTGATACCAGGTCCACGCCTCCGGGTTGATCGGCTCGCCGACCGTGCCGAGCAGCCGCAGCGACCCGCGGTCGTGGCGCGTCACCCAGTCGTCGCCCTCGCGCATCAGCGCACGGATCGCGGTCGGCGCGGTGTAGAGGATGTTGACGCCCAGCCGGTCGATCGTCTCCCACAGTCGCCCATGATCGGGATAGTTCGGCACCCCGTCGAACATTACCGTGGTCGCGCCGTTGGCGAGCGGGCCATAGACGACATAGCTGTGCCCGGTGACCCAGCCGATGTCGGCGGTACACCAGTAGATTTCGCCGTCGCGATAATCGAACACGTCGCTGAAGGTCTTCGTCACCCACAGCAGATAGCCGCCGGTGGTGTGGAGCACCCCCTTCGGCTTGCCGGTCGACCCGGAGGTGTAGAGGATGAACAAGGGATCTTCGGCGCTCATCGGCTCGGGCGCACATTCGTCGCCGACGCCGTCCAGCGCCTCGTGCAGCCAGATATCGCGGCCTTCGGTCATCGCCACATTGCCGCCGGTGCGACGGATCACGAGCACGTGCTCGACGCTCGGACAGTGCGCGACCGCCTTGTCGACGTTCGCCTTGAGCGGGATGCGCTTGCCCCCGCGACAGCCCTCGTCGGCGCAGATCACCAGCTTCGAGTCGCAATCCTGGATGCGGTTGGCGAGGCTGTCGGGGGAGAAGCCGCCGAACACGATCGAATGGATCGCGCCGATCCGCGTGCAGGCGAGCATCGCCGCCGCGGCTTCCGCGATCATCGGCAGGTAGAGCGTGACGCGGTCGCCCTTCGCGACGCCCAGTGACTTGAGGACGTTGGCGAAGCGGCACATGTCGCGATGCAATTCGCGATAGGTGAGCGTCTTCGTCTCGCCGGGCTGGTCGCCTTCCCAGATGATCGCACTCTGGTCGCCGCGCGTTTCCAGATGGCGGTCGACGCAATTGGCCGAGACGTTGAGCACGCCGTCCGCGAAGCAGCGGATGCGGAAAGCGGCCTCGTGGAACGACGAATCCTTGACCTGCGTGAAGGGCTCAATCCAGTCGAGCCGCCGGGCTTCCTCGCGCCAATAGCCGTCGGGGTCTTCGACCGAGCGCTGCCACGCGGCGGCGGCGCGCGCGGCGTCGATGCTGTTCTCGGTGCCTGCGGGGGCGGGGTACACGCTATCGCTCATGCAGCTCTCCTATGGCGATGTGCGATGACGCCTAAGCGGGTGATGGGTCAAGACAGCGACAGCTAGCCAGCGCCGAAATGCTGTCCTATAGCGCCGCCGGTCGCACGCTGCGGGCGTGGCGAAATGGTAGACGCAGCAGACTCAAAATCTGCCGTAGCAATACATGTCGGTTCGAGTCCGACCGCCCGCACCACCACCAAACAAAAACGCCGGTCGCCCCTGCGCAGGCAGGGGCCCATCTCTGTGTCGTGCTGCGCGGCGGCGGTCACGGGAGCGGCGGTGCATGTGTCGACCATCCCACCCGGACGGTACAGCGACCGGCCCCTGCCTCCGCAGGGGCGACGGCGTTTGGGGCGGGTCGCAGGTGAATCCCAAATACCGTCGCCCCTTGCGAAGGCAGGGGCCCATGTCTGTGTCGTGCTGCGCGGCGGCGGTCACGGGCACGGCGGTGCATGTGTCAGCCACCGCACCCGGACGAAGCAGAGATAGGCCCCTGCCTCCGCAGGGGCGACGGCGTTTGGGGCGGGTCGGAGGTTAATCCCAGATACCGTCGCCCCTGCGCAGGCAGGGGCCCATGTCTGTGTCGTGCCGCGCGGCGTCGGTCACGGGAGCGGCGGTGCATGTGTCAGCCACCGCACCCGGACGAAGCAGAAATAGGCCCCTGCCTCCGCAGGGGCGACGGCGTGTGGGGCGGGTCGCAGGTGGATCCCAGATACGGTCGCTCCTGCGGAGGCAGGGGCCCATGTCTGTGTCGTGTTGCGCGGCGGCGGTCACGGGAGCGGCGGTGCATGTGTCAGCCACCGCACCCGGACGAAGCAGAGATAGGCCCCTGCCTCCGCAGGGGTGACGGCATTTGGGGCGGCCCCCCGCCCAATCTCCGCCGTCATCCCGGGCTCGACCCGGGATCCCGCTTCTTCTTCCCCGTGCCCGAGAAAAGAAGCGGCGCCCCGGATCAAGTCCGGGGCGACAGAACTGGGTTTACTCCCCGGACCTCAAGAAATCCCCAGATCCCCCGGCCCGAACGCATCGGGCAGCAAGTCGCTCAGCCGGTAGCTCGCCATTTCGCCTCCTTCGGCGCCCGCGCAATGCACCGCCAGATCGCGTCCGCCGATCTGCGCCGCCTCGTTGAGCACCTGCCGGCAGCGCCCACACGGCCGCACCGGCTGATCGCCTCGCGCGCGCCCCGCCGCATCCATCGCCCCGCCGATCACCCCCACCGCGACCACCTCGCGCAGTCGCCCCTGCGCGGAGACGGTCGCGATCGCCACCGTCTCTGCGCACAGCGACAGGCCGTAGCTGGCGTTCTCGACATTCGCCCCCGTCACGATGCTGCCATCGGTCAGCAGCACCGCCGCGCCGACCGCGAAGCGTGAATAAGGTGCATGGGCATGGCGCGCCGCCTCGCGCGCGGCGGCGATCAGCCGGGGGGCGTCACTCATCCTTGAAGGCTCCTTCTGTCGCCACATCCCAGTCGACCGGGCCATCGACCCCGTCGACGCCGCGCATGTCACTGGCGCGCCACACCGACCATGGCCGCGTGCCATAGCCGGGCTTGAGGAAATTGCCCATCGCCCACCACTTACGGTCGAACGCCTCGGTCAGCCGGTAATCGTCCTCGACCCTGCCCGAAATGCGCAGCACCACCGGCTTGCCCATATGCGCCTCGATCCGCTCGATCATCGCGCGCACCCCCGCGATCAGCGCGGCGCGCTCCGGGCGGTCGGGGCAGGTCTCGTCATAGTCGAACGCGATCGCGGCGGGCAGCGCCTTCAGGTCGCGCGGCACGACGGTGTTGAACACGTCGCCCTGCACGCGCGGCGACTGGCAGAAGGAGAAGACGTGCACCGCGCCGCGCTTCAGCCCGACCTTGGCCATCGCATCCCAGTTCGCCTGGAAGTTGCGGTCGCGCGTCGTGGCACCGACCGTCGCCACGGCATAGCCGAAGCGTGCGCCCGACGCACCCTTGAGCACCGGCCAGACGATCGTGCCGGTATTTTCGGACACGTCGACGCCCTGCACCGGATATTTCTCGCCCCCCGGTGCCCAGCGCACCGCGAGCCGCCACCCTGCCACGCCGGCCAGCGCCAACGCGGCCAGAACCAGCACGAGCCGTCCCAAACCCCACATAATCCGTCACTCAAGCCTTGATGTGCAGCACGCAGATCAGCGTGAACAGCCGCCGCGCCGTGTCGAAGTCGATATCGATCTTGCCGTCCAGCCGCTCGCGGAGCAGCGCGGCGGCGTCGTTGTGGATCCCCCGCCGCGCCATGTCGACCGTCTCGATCTGCGCGGGCGTCGACTGGCGGATCGCCTGGAAGTAGCTGTCGCAGATCGCGAAATAGTCGCGGATCGGCCGCCGGAATCGCGCCAGCCCCAGCACCAAAGTCTCCAGCGCCGTGCCGTCCTCGCGCGCGATGTGGATCGCCAGCCGCCCTTCCTCGACGCCCAGCTTGACGCGGTACGGCCCGGCATAATCGTCGGGCTGTGCGCGTTGCGGCGCGAAGTGATTGTCCTCGATCAGGTCGAAAATCGCGATCCGCCGTTCCTGCTCGATATCGGCCGAGCGCCACAGGATCGTGCGCTCGTCGAGTTCGATGTCGATGATCCGCGGATCGGCCATCCGTGTCCCGTTAAAGCCGAAGTCGCGCCGCGACAACGTCGATCCCCGGTTATGCGACGCGGCCGGATCGACTATAGCCGGGGAAATGGCGACTCTGGCATTCCCGCAACCGGCTTCGGCCGAACCCGTTCACCTGCCCCGCAACGTCGAGGCCGAGGCCGCGATGCTCGGTGCGATGATGATCGACAACCGGCTGGCCGACGACATCGTCGACCGGCTCGAGCCGATGCACTTCTACGAGCCGGTCCACGGCCGGATCTTCGCCGCTATCAAGTCGCTGCGATCGCAGGACATGCTCGCCACGCCCGTCACGCTGCGCCCGATGTTCGAGGCCGACGAGGGGATCAAGGAGCTGGGCGGGGTCGCCTATCTCGCCAGCCTGACCGGCTCGGGCGCGGGGCTGATCGGCGCGCGGCAATTCGCGACGCAGATCTACGATCTCGCGATGCTGCGCACGCTCGTCTCGGTCGGCCATTCGATGGTCGACCGCGCGATGGACACCAGCGAGGAGGTTAATCCGCGCGCGCAGATCGAGGCTGCGGAGGAGGAACTCTACCGCGTCGCTGCCGATGGCGGGGCGGAGAACAGCGTCAAGAGCTTTGCGCAGGCCAGCACGATGGCGGTCAAGATGGCCGAGAAGGCGCTCAACTGGGGCGGCAATCTCTCGGGCGTCACCACCGGGCTCGATTCGGTCAATTCGAAGATCGGCGGCATGCACCACAGCGATCTGATGATCCTCGCCGGGCGTCCCGGCATGGGCAAGACTTCGCTCGCCACCAACATCGCCTTCAACGCCGCGCAACGCTGGATGCGCGACATGCGCGACGGCATCCCGCCGTCGAAATCGGTCGGCGCGAAGGTCGCGTTCTTCAGCCTCGAAATGAGCGCCGACCAGCTCGCGACGCGTATCCTCGCCGAACAGTCGCGCATCAGCTCCGAGGCGCTGCGCATGGGCAAGATCAGCAAGGCCGAGTTCGAGCAGCTCGCGGCGGCGGCGGCCGAGCTGGAGACCTTGCCGTTCTTCATCGACGATACCGGCGGCCTGACGATCGCCTCGCTCCACACGCGCGTCCGCCGGCTCCAGCGCCGGCATAACAACGAGATCGGGCTGGTGGTAGTCGACTATCTCCAGCTGCTGACCGGCTCGGGCAAGGGCGACGGCAATCGCGTGCAGGAAATCTCGGAGATTTCGCGCGGGCTCAAGACGCTAGCGAAGGACATGAACGTCCCGGTGCTCGCGCTGTCGCAGCTCAGCCGTGCGGTCGAAAGCCGCGAGGACAAGCGCCCGATGCTCTCGGACCTGCGCGAATCGGGGTCGATCGAGCAGGACGCCGACATGGTGTGGTTCGTGTTCCGCGAGGATTATTACACCGCGCAGCGCGAGCCCAAGCGCCCGATGGAGGGCGACGAGGCCAAGGTGTTCGAGGATCACGCGCGCTGGGCCGCGGACATGGAGCGCGTCTACGGGCTCGCCGAGTTGATCGTCGCCAAGCAGCGTCACGGCGCGACCGGCAAGGTGGTGCTCAAGTTCGACCCGACGATCACGCGCTTCTCGGATTATGCCGGCTTTTAGGAGCGTTCACCCGGTATCGTGCCGGACCTGCTGCGGGGAGATCGACGTGGGCAGCGGCTGAAAACCAAAGCCGCTCAACCCCCTCGCCCGCAACGCGGCCGCAATGAGCCACGTTACCATCGCGCTAACCCATATCAGGGAAGACCCGGCGCGCCCGATCGCGCATGGACGGTCGCGCGCCGCCGGGGGGCGGCCATCATGGGGGATGAGATGAAGACGATGTGGACGGTCGCCGTTGCGGCCGGACTGATGCTGGGCGCCGCGCCGGCACTGGCGCAGAACGCCGATGGCGGCACGCATGTCCGTGCGGCGGTGACCGCGGGGACGATGGGGATCGGCCCGGAAGTGGGGGTGCGCTTCAACGATCACCTCGGCGTGCGCGCCGCGGCGGGGTTCCTGAGCGGCAGCGGCCATGCCGAATCCGATGGCAACAGATATGACGCCAAGGCGCGCCTGCAATCCTATGGCGCGATGGTCGATGTCCATCCGTTCGGCGGCGCGTTCCGCCTGTCGGCCGGTGCGCGGATCAACCGCACCCGCGTCGATCTCGGGCTGACCCCGAGCGGCGACGTGACGGTCGGCGAGGAGGAATATACCGCAGCCGAGATCGGCCGGCTCACCGGTCGTGCCGCACCGAAGAAGGTCGCGCCGGCGGTGTCGCTCGGCTGGGCGGGGCAGAACCGCCGCGGCTTCTACTTCGGCGCGGAACTGGGCGTGCTGTTGCAAGGCGCGTTCAAGCTGGAGCAATTCCGCGCGACCGGCACGTTGCGCGACGATCCCGCCTTCCAGGCCGCGCTGGAGCGCGAGCGCGTGTCGCTCCAGAAAGATGTCGACAAGGTGAAGGTCTGGCCGATCGCGCAACTGGCGCTCGGCTGGCGGTTCTAGACCGTTTCACTCCGTCACCGCGGATTAGGTCCGAGGTGACGGACAGACGGACCGGGAACGGCGGATCGTCACCGCGGCCGATAGGCGATCCGCGCCACGCCCTCGGCGCGGACCGGCAGGAACAACCCGGCACCGGTCACCTGCAACCGCCCGGTCGTCACGCGCGTCACGTCGGTCGACAGGAAGAAGTCCCCCTGCTGTCGGGCACCGATCGCCGCCTGCGCCTTGGCGAGCACCTGCTGGTAATCGGGCGCGAAATCGTGCTGCAACGCCAGCGCCACCGCCTGTTGCACCTGGGTCGCGTCGAGCAGGCTGACGATCAGGTCGACCGCATCCGAGTCGGTGTCGGCCGCCAGCTGCACGTCGCGCGCGCGCACCAGCTGCGAATTTTCCTCGTTATACGGCTGCGCGGTCAGCCACGCCTCGCCGCTGGTCGCGGGGAAGCGCCGGTCGCGCGGCACCACCCGCGCGGTGACGCCCACCGCAAGCCGGTTGTTGCTGGTGGCATAGACCGTCACCCTGCCGAAATCGACGTCGACCGCGCCGACGCCGGTCAGCGAGATGCCCTTCGCCGCCAGCTTGCGCAGCGTTCGCAACACCACTGGCTCGAGCTGGGCGTAATCGGCCAGTACCGGGATGAAGAACCGCAAGCCGGGCTGCCCCGCGACCCGTGACGGAGGCGGCAGCGGCGTCGGCGCGGGATCGGCGGGCCGCTTGCCGACGAACGTCTGCGTCAGGGCCTCGGCGGCGAGCGTCAGTTGCAGTTCGCGCCCCGCGACGCGATAGCCGCCGACTCCGAGGGCGCGCGGTGCGATCCGCATCCACGCCGGCGGGTTGCGCTTGCTGAGTTCGATCACGGTGAAGCCGTGCCGCCACGCGCCGTCGAGTTGCGCGCGCAGGTCGAGCCGCGCCACCTCGCCGGGCAGGTCGCGCTCCAGCTTCGCGACGACGCGCTTCAGTTTCTGGTCGGCGCGGCTGGTGAAGGTGATCCGCTGCCCGGCGATCTCGATCCCCGGCGGCTCGCGCCAGTCATAGGCGAGGTCGAGCGTCGCGCGCGGTTGCCAGTTGCCGACAATCGCGAGCTTGCCGGTGGCGTGGACCAGGGCGCGGGCGGTCACCGTCTCGCCAAGCACGCCGCCGATATTGCGGACATGGATCACGGCGGACACCGGCATGGTGATGTCGAGCCGCTCGCCGCGCCCGGACACGCGGATGGTGCCGCGCGTGACCTGCCCGACCAGCCGGCAGCCGAGATCGGGCGTTACCTTGACCTTGCCGATCCCGAGGTCGACGCGCTTGCCCTTGACGCATTTGTCGCGATGCTCGTCGATCGTCCACAGCACCCTTGGCGTGCGCTTGTCGAGCCCGCGCTCGAGCTGGTCGAGCCGTGCGGTGACGGGAACGACGATCGTCGAGGTCTGGTCGGGGAAAGGCGCGATCGCGCTTTCGACGCGCGGCGGGGCAGGGGAGGGCTCATGCCGCGCGCAACCCGCGGCGAGCAGCACGAAAAAGAGCAACACGCGCCGCACGCCGGTCTCCGTCACCTGATTGATGTTACCAATCCGTAACGGCCGGATTTGATCCATGTTGCCGTTCGTCATCGCGAGCGCAGCGAAGCAATCCAGGGCGCCGTGGTCCGGCCCTGGATTGCTTCGCGACGCTCGCAATGACGGAAAGCTTGGTTCCTAGAACAGCAAGGTCGTCGAATAGACCAGCGCACCGACCACGGCCGAGGCCGGGATCGTGATGACCCATGCGACGACGACATTCTTGGCTACCCCCCAGCGTACCGCGGAGGCGCGCCGCGACACGCCCGCGCCGATGATCGACCCGGTGATCGTATGCGTGGTCGATACCGGGATGCCGAGCGTCGAGGCGCTGAACACCACGATCGACCCCGCCAGCGACGCGCTGAACCCCTGATGCTGCGAGAGCCGCGTGATCCGCGAGCCCATCGTCTCGATGATCCGCCACCCGCCGGTCATCGTGCCCAAAGCGATGGCGATATAGCAACTGATCGCCACCCAGTGCGGCACCTCGAACGGCCCGCTCAGATAGCCGGTCGAATAGAGCAGCACGGTGATGATCCCCATCGTCTTCTGCGCGTCGTTGAGCCCGTGGCTCAGCGAATAGGCAGCCGACGACAGCAGGTGCAGCGCGCGGAAGCTGCGCTCCGCCTGCGGCGCGGTCGAGCGGCGCAGCGCCCAGCTCGACACCAGCATCACCGCCATCGCGAGGAACATGCCGATCATCGGCGACAGCACGATCGCGAGCAGCGTCTTGTTGAGCCCGGCCCATTTCACCCCGGTGATCCCGGCGTGCGCGACCCCCGCGCCGACCAGTCCGCCGACCAGCGCATGGCTGCTCGACGAGGGGATACCCTTCAGCCAGGTGATGACGTTCCACGACATCGCCCCGCCCAGCGCGCCGAAGATCACCGCAGGGGTGATGACGTCCTGATCGATCAGGCCCTTGCCGATCGTCTCGGCGACGGCGTGGAGGCTGGGGACGGCGAGCGTCAGGAAATAGGCCGCGAAATTGAAGAAGGCGGCGAACGCCACCGCCTGCACCGGCGACAGCAGCCGCGTGGCGACGACCGTCGCGATCGAATTGGCGGCGTCGTGCAGGCCGTTGAGGTAATCGAACGCCAGCGCGACCAGGATCAGGCCGACCAGCAACGGAAAGGCGAGTTCGTGCATGGGTGCGTCGACCGGGCGTCAGGCGTGGTCGATGACGATGCCGTCGATCTCGTCGGCGACATCCTCGAAGGCATCGAGGATCCGCTCCAGATGCTTGTAGATTTCGCGCTCGACCACGAAGCGCAGCGTGTCGCTCTTGCCATATTGCTCCAGCGAGCGGCGCAGCCCGGCGGCGTGGCAATCGTCAGCGCGGCCTTCCAGCCGGATCAGCTGCTCGGTCAGCTCGTGCAGCCGCGGGCCGTTGCGGCTCACGTCGCGCAGCAGCGGCATCGCCTCGACCGCCAGCCCGGCGGCGTCGACCGCCACCTGCGCCATCTCGCGCATTTCGGGGGCATATTCGGTGAGCCCATACAGGTCGATCGCGGCCGCCGCGGCGTACATTTCGTCGATCGTGTCGTCTAGCGCGCCGATCAGCGCGGTGATCGCACCGCGGTCGAAGGGGGTCAGGAAAGTCGCACGGACGCTTTTCAGCACGTCGCGCGTGATCTCGTCGGCCTCATTCTCGCGCTTGTTGATCTCGACGAGCAGCGCGGAACGATCCGGCCCGCCCTCCAGCAACTGCGCAGTGGCGTGCGCGGCGGCGAGACCGATCGCGGCATGTCCCTCGAATTGCTCGAAGAAGTTGCCGGTTTTCGGCAACAGTCGCTGGAACCAGGCGAACATCAAACTCCATCCCGAACGTTTCTTGAGGATATCTGCGTCGTTCCGGACACGATCATGCCCGAACGCCGAGCCGGCCCGTGCACGTCATGTAAGACAATTCCATGACTCCGGAGTCGCGGCGAGCGCATTCCGTCTCCCGTGCCGTCCGCCGCCGTTCCCGGTCGGAACGGCGTCCGGGAAACCGGCTCAGCCGCGCTCGTACCAGATCGCCTCGCTGCCGAACAGCGTTGCGGCGTCGGTGCGGTGACCCGAGGCGAAAACGATCCGCGTGTCGCCACCGGCCCGGCGGCCACCGAGCGCGACGGCGACGCGCAGTACGCGCCCGTCGTGGCGCCGCTCGAACGCCAGTAGCCGCGCCGCGTCGGGTCCGTCGACCTGTGCCGGTGCGTAATCGCCATCGGCGAATAGCGCGGGATCGTCGCGCCGCAGCCGCAACAGATCGGCGATCAACCGCAGCTTGGCCGGAGCGTCGCCCGCCAGCGCCACGCGCCGCGCGTCGTAATTGACCGGGCGGCGGTTGTCGGGATCGACGAGGCTGAGGTCGGCGAACTCGGTGCCCTGATACAGATCGGGCACTCCCGGCACGGTGTAGCGGAGCAACACCTGCGCCAGTGCATTGTCCTGCGCGGTCGCGTCGAGCATCGCGACGGTGCGCGCGATCAGCGCCAGCGCTTCGGCATCGCCGGGCAGCGCCTCGACCAGCGCCGCGGCTGCTGCCTCATAAACTTCGTCGGGCGCTTCCCACGAGGACCGCAGCTTCGCCTCGCGTAGCGCCTTCTGCTGCCACGCCGTCACGCGTTCGACGAAGTCGGCGGTCGCACCGCTTTCGGGCCACGCGCCGACGAGCGTCTGAAACAGCATATAGCGGTCGGCATCGTCGACGCCGCCGTCGTCGCGCTCCAGCCACGCCAGCGCCGCCGCGCGCCACGCCGCGGGGTGCGCGCTGATCGCCGCGAGCCGCGCGCGCGTGTCTTCACCGCGCTTGTGGTCGTGAGTTGCGGTGGTCAGCATCGCGTGCGGCACGTCGCGGGCGCGCGCTTCCATCAGCGCGTGGAAGTCGCCCGGGGTTATTCCCATCCGTTCGGCGTCGAAGCCGACATCGTTGCGCGACAGCAGCCGGCCGTAGCGATAGAAGCCGGTGTCCTCGACCGCCTTGGCAGCGATCGGCGCGGAGAGTTGCTGGAAGCGCCGCACCGCCTCGGCCGTTTCCGCCGGACCGTCGCCCGCCAGCCACGCCAGCACCAGATCGACGACGTGCGTCTCGCCCGGCGGGATCAGCTCGGCGACGCGCGCGCGCGCTTCCGCCCGGATCGCGGCGTCGCTGGCGGGCGCGTCGGGGCCATAGGTGCGATAGACCGGGAACACCCATAGCAATCGCTCGATCGCGCGGCGCAGCATCGCGGCGGTGATGCCCTCCGGCGCGACTGCGTGGAAGGCGGCGACGCACGCATCGAGCTGCCCGCTGAACTGCCACGACAGCAGGTCCTGTCGCGCCTGGAATTCCTCGGGCTCGAACGACGCGCTGCGTCCGCTAATCTCTTCCCACAGGCTACCGAGCGGCTCGGCGCCGGCGGGATCGTGGAGCAGGCTGGCGACCTGTTCCATGAAGTCGTAGCCGCTGGTGCCGTCGACCCCCCACCCGAGCGGCTGCGGCTCACCGGCGGCGAGGATCTTCTCGATCACGATCCACGCGTTATCGCCGAGCCGTGCCCGCAGCGCGCGGCAATAGCCGATCGGATCGGTCAGCCCGTCGACGTGGTCGACGCGCACCCCGTCGATCAGCCCCTCGTCGTGCAGCCGGAAATAGAGCGCGTGTGTCTTCTCGAACACCGCCGGGTCCTCGATCCGCACGCCGGCCAGCTCGTTGATCGAGAAGAACCGTCGCCAGTTCAGCTCATCGTTGGCGACCCGCCAGTAAGCGAGCCGGTAATGCTGGCGGGCGAGCAGTTCTGCGAGCGGGAGCGCGTCGGCCGTATCCTGATCCGCGTCGCGCACCGGAAAGCGATGTTCGCCATAAGCGACGATCGTCCAGCGCGCACCGTCACGCTCCAGCGTGAGGTCGCCGTTCGCCAGCGTCTCGGACAACGGCGCGCCGAGCACCGGCAGCACGACCCGCTCGCGCCAGTCGATGTCGAACACCGCGGCATGCGCGCTGTCGGGACCGTGCATCAGCACGTCCTGCCACCACGCGTTGCTGTCGCCCGCGACACCCATGTGATTGGGGACGATGTCGATGATGATCCCCATGTCCCGCGCTCGCAGCGCCGCGACCAGCGACCGGAACGCCGCCTCGCCGCCCAGTTCGGGGTTGATCGTCGTCGGGTCAACCACGTCATAGCCGTGCGTCGACCCGGGCGCGGCGGTGGTGACCGGCGAGGCATAGACGTGGCTGATGCCCAGATCGTCGAGATACGGCACCAGCGCCTCGGCATCGGCGAAGGTGAAGTCCTTGTGGAACTGGAAACGATAGGTGGCGCGGGGGGGCGTCATGCGTGTCTCTCCGCGTTGAGCAGGGCGATCCGGCGCGCGACGTCGCGGCGCGCGAGCAGGGCGGGGGTGGACGCATCCATCCGCCGCCGCCAGTTGGGATGTTCGTCGATCGTGCCGGGCAGATTGGGCTGTTCCTCCAGCGCCAGCAGATCCTCGAGCGGCACGATCGCGAGCGGGCAGGGCGCGCTGGCGACATGCGCGATCATCGCGTCGACCGGCGGCGCGGCGGGCGGGTCGCCGGGTTTGTCCATCGCCTGCCACAAGGCGGCGCGCTCGGCTGCACGGCGCGCGCGATCCGCGCCGCTGCGGCCGAGCTGCTCCGCCCAGTCGATATCGCGCGCCTTCCACCAGCCGGCGAGCGTCGGGGTGTCGTGCGTGCCGGTCATCGCCACCGCCGCCTCGTCCCATTCGGCGGACGGCACGAACCCGCCCTCGGCATCGCGCTCGAACGGCAAGACGCGCATGCCCAGCATGCAGCGCGCCGCCAGCGTGTCGCGGAACCCGGCGGGCACGGTGCCGAGGTCCTCGGCGATCACCACCGCGTCGGCGCGGTGCGCCTCGATCGCGACGATCCGGCGCAGATGCGCGCCCGGCATCCGCAGATACGCGCCCTCGCTGGCGTCCGCGCCCGCCGGAATCACCCACAGCCGCTCCAGCCCAAGCGCATGGTCGATGCGAATCCCCCCGGCATGCGCGAGCGCGACGCGCAGCGTCTCGATGAACGCGCGGAAGCCGGTGCGCTGCAGCGCGAACGGGTCGAGCGCGGTGATCCCCCAATTTTGCCCGTCCGGCCCGAGCGGATCGGGCGGCGCACCGACCGTCAGCCCGGTCAGCAACTCGTCGCGCGCGCTCCACGCATGGCTGCCCCCGGCGTCCATCCCGACCGCGAGATCGGCGACGATCCCGGTCGTCATGCGCTCCTTCGCGGTGCGCTGCGCGGTCGCCAGCCCGAGGTCGACGAGCCATTGCAGGAAGGCGTAGAAAGCGACTTCGCGCTCATGCTCGGCGGCGAAGCGGATCACCGCCTCGCCGTTCGGATCGTGATAGGCGGCGGGCCAGTCCTGCCAGCCATGCCCGCCCAGCGCCGCGTGGAGCGCATCGAACCGCGCATGCGCCTCCAGCGCCGCACCGCGCTGCCGCCGATGGGTACGCGCCGCCGACAAGGCGCCCTCGCTCGCCAGCTCGAACGCGGTGCGCAATTGCGCGATCCGCTCGCGCGCCGCCTGCGGCCAGTCGATCAGCGGCGTGGCGCGGGCAGGGGGCAGCGGCAATCCGATCAGCGCCGGGTCGGCGAGCAGCACGTTGTGGAACAGCCGCGTCGACGGCGAATAGGGGCTGAAGCGCGTCGGGTCAGCAGGGAACAAAGCGTGGGTGGGGCTGATCGCCAGCGCCTGCGCCCCAACGCGCGCGAACGACGCGGCCGCCTCGACCAGCGCACCGGCATCACCGAACGCGCTGTCGGTGCTCGCGCGGAGGCTCGGCACCTGCACCGCGACGCCCCAGCCGCGCTTCGGCAGCGCGCACCGCCGCGGCGCGATCGCCAGCGTATATTCGCGCCCACCGGCATGGAGTCGGTGATAGCCGACGCGCTCGACCGGCGGCAGCGTCCCATCGGCAGCGATCGTCAGCGCGAGCCGGTTGCCGTCGTCGAGCAGCAGCTCGGCGTCGCCTGTCACGCCAGCCGGGAGGTCGATCGCGCGCCCGGCATCGGCGGAGAGGAAGGGGACACCGGGGGAGGTGGTGTCGAGGCAGCCGAGGATCGCCTCCAGCACCTCATCGGCGACGCGCTGCGGCCGGCCATCGGCATCTTCCCAGTCGCGCGAGAGGCCGGCGGCGGCGGCGCGTTCGGAGAGTGTCATGCGAGGAGACCGGTCTGAAGAACCGGCACTACCCCACCAAGCCACCACCCCGGCGCACGCCGGGGTCCAGTTACGGAACGCCCATGCAAGATCGCCGAGGCCCCCCAACTGGGCCTTGGCGTCCGCCGGGGCGGAGATGAGTGCGCGCCCATCTCCGCCGTCACCTCGGCGAAAGCCGGGGTCCAGAGCCAAGCAGCACCACGGATGTTACGTACGCGGCTGGACCCCGGCCTTCGCCGGGGTGACGGATGTGAGGGAGTCGCCGACCTCTTCACGCTTCGATCCACGCCACGAACCGCTCACCCTCGACAAACAGCGGGTCCGCCCCGCCCGGCAGCGTCGCGGGCGTATCGCCCAGATCGATCGCGACCCCCAGCGTCGTCCCGTCGCCGAGCCGCCAGCGCGCGACCACCGCCGCTTCGCCGAGCACCTGCGCCCCGACCGACATCGCGCCCGCCAGATGCGGCACGATGCGCTCGCCCCGCAAGGTCAGCAGTTCTTTATAGAATGTCCGCCATTCGACCGCTTCAGGGCCCGGCCGCGGCACCGACGCCTCGAACGTCGTCACGGCATTGGGGTCGGGAATGTGCGCCCGCGCCTCCGGATCGGCGAAGGCGTCGAACTTGGCGAATTCCTTGCGCCGCCCCTCGCGCACCGCATCGGCCAGTTCGTCATGGAAATCGGTGAAGAACAGGAACGGCGTCTCGCTGCCCTCTTCCTCACCCATGAACAGCAACGGCACCTGCGGGCACAGCAGCAGGAGCGCGGTCGCCGCGCGCAGCTTCGCCTTGTCGGTCAGCGCGATCAGCCGCTCGCCCAGCGCGCGGTTGCCGACCTGATCGTGGTTCTGGAGGAACGCCACGAAGCGCGTCGGCGACAAATGCGCGCTCGCGCTCCCGCGCGGCTTGCCGTCGTGGTTGGCCGACGCTTCGCCCTGATAGATGAACCCTTCGGCCAGACACCGCGCCAGTCGCTCGGCCGGTCGATCCGCGAAGTCGGCATAATAGGCACTGGTTTCGCCGGTCAGCAGGACGTGCATGACGTTGTGGAAGTCGTCGTTCCATTGTGCATCGAACCCGCCGTCGCGCAGCCGCGCGGCGTCATTCTCTTCATTTTCCAGCACCAGATGGACGTGCCGCCCGGGCAGCGCGGCGCGGATCTCCGCCGCCATCGCGTCGAGGAACGGCGGATTGCCGATCGCGTGCACTGCGTCGAAGCGCAGCCCGTCGATGCGATAGTCGCGCAGCCACATCAGCGCATTGTCGACGAAGAAGCGCGCGACCGGCGCGCGCTCCACCGCCACCGCGCCGCCCCATGGCGTATGGACCTCGGCATCGAAGAAGTCGGCGGCATAGGCGCCGAGATAATTCCCGTCCGGTCCGAAGTGATTGTAGACCACGTCGAGGAACACGCTGACGCCCAGCCCATGCGCGGTATCGACCAGCCGCCGCAGCTCGGCCGGCGACCCGTAATCCTCCTGCACCGCATAGGGCAGCACGCCGTCATAGCCCCAGCCGCGCGTGCCGCCGAACGCGCCGACCGGCATCAGCTCGATCGCGGTGATCCCGGCCGCGGCGATCGCCGGCAGCCGCTCGATCATCCCCGAAAAACCGCCCAGCGTCCCGGCATGGCATTCGAGGATCACCATCTCGTGCCATGCGCGGCCCCGCCAGTCGGGGTGTTGCCAGTCGTAGCGCGTCTCCGGGACCACGCTCCACCCATGCACGCCGCCAGACTGGAGGCGGGACGCCGGATCGGGCACCGCCTGTTCGCCGACCCGGAAGCGATAACGCGTGCCCGGTCCCTCGGCCCGGTCGAGCGCGTACCAGCCGTCCGCGCCGCGCGCCATCGCCGCCGCGTCGGCACCGTCGATCTCCAGCGTCACGCTCGCGGCATCGGGCGCCCACAGATGGAAGCGCGTGCCGCCGCCCGCCAGCGGTTCCGGGCCCCAGCGGGTCACGCTGCGCTCGTCCACGTCACCAGCACCGCGCCCTGCGGCGCGACCTCGTAGCTGTTGTCGATCTCGATCTCGCCCTGCTCGGGCTTCGCGCTGTCGATCAGCACGATCCGCTTGACCTCGGGCGGGGGCAGGGTGAAGGTCACCGGATCACCCGAGGCGTTGAGCAGCAAGGACACCGCCTCGATCTCGCCGCCTTCGGTGCGAGCCGCACGACGCATCATCAACGCGCGCCCGTCGGGGTTCTGCCAGTCCTCGGGCGACAATTGCTCGCCGCGCTCGTCCCACCATTCGATATCGTTGACCCCGCCCGCGGCGGTTTCCTGCCCATAGAGGAAGGTCGGGCTGCGCAGCACCACGAACCGCCGCCTGAGTTCAGCAAGCCGCCCGGTAAAGTCGATCTGCGCCTGACCTTCGGGCGTGTTCGCTGCCTTCCAGTCGAGCCAGCTGATCTCGTTATCCTGGCAATAAGCGTTGTTGTTGCCCTGCTGCGTCCGCCCGAACTCGTCGCCTGCGACCAGCATCGGCGTGCCGAGCGAGGTCATCAGCGTCGTCAGCATCGAGCGCATTACCCGCCCGCGCGCATCGTTGATCGCCGCGTCGTCGGTCGGCCCCTCGACGCCCCAGTTGCACGAGGCGTTGTGCGAATGGCCATCGCGATTGTCCTCGCCATTCGCCTCGTTGTGCCGCTCCTCGTACATCACCGTATCGGCGAGCGTGAAGCCGTCATGCGCCGCGAGCAAATTGACGCTCGCCCACGGCCGCCGCGCGCGCCGGTCGAACAGGTCGCCCGACCCGGCGAGCCGCGCTGCCAGATCGGGGCGCTTGCCCGGCTCGCCGCGCCAATATTCGCGCACCGTGTCGCGATACTTGTCGTTCCATTCCGCAAAGCCCGGCGGGAAATTGCCGAGCTGATAGCCGCCGGGCCCGACGTCCCACGGTTCGGTGATCAGCTTGAGCCGCCCGAGCACCGGGTCCTGCCGCAGCACGTCGAAGAACGCCGAGCCGGGATCGAAGCCATGCTCCTCACGCCCGAGTGTCAGCCCGAGGTCGAAGCGGAAGCCGTCGACGCCGAAGCTGGTCGCCCAGTAGCGCAGCGAGTCGGCGACCATCTGGATCACGCGCGCCTTGCTCATGTTGAGCGTGTTGCCGGTGCCGGTATCGTTGATCGTGTAGCGCGGGTTGTCCTTGACCAGCCGATAGTAGCTGGCGTTGTCGAGCCCGCGCCACGACAGCGTCGGACCCTTCTCGCTGCCCTCGCAGGTGTGGTTGTAGACGACATCGAGGATCACCTCGATCCCGGCCTTGTGCAGCCGGTGGACCGCGCGGCGCAGCTCGTCCTGATGCTCGGTCGCCATATAGCTCTGCTCGGGGGCGAAGAAGCCGAGCGTGTTATAGCCCCAGTAATTGCGCAGGCCCTTTTCCTGCAGGAAGCGGTCCTGCGTGAAGGTGTGAATCGGCAGCAGCTCGATCGCGGTCACGCCGGTGCGTTGCAGATGCTTGATGACCGCCGGATGGCCGAGCGCGGCATAGGTGCCGCGTTCGCGCGCCGGGACCAGCTCCATCAGCTTGGTCAGTCCCTTGACGTGCGCCTCGTAGATCACCGTTTCCGACCACGGCGTGTTCGGCCGCCGATCGCGCGACCAGTCCCAATGATCGTCGACCACCATTGCCTTCGGCATCGCCGGCGCGCTGTCGCGCTTGTCGAACGACAGATCCTCCTTGCGGTGCCCGATGCGATAGCCGTGGAGCGCGTCGGTCCATTTGATCTGCCCCTGGATGCGGCGCGCATAGGGGTCGAGCAGCAATTTGTTGGGGTTGAAACGATGCCCTTCCTCGGGCGCATAGCGGCCATGCGCGCGCAGGCCGTAGACCAGCCCCGGCCCGACATCGGGCAGGTAACCG
Source organism: Sphingomonas endophytica (assembly GCF_014199415.1). Lineage (GTDB taxonomy): Bacteria > Pseudomonadota > Alphaproteobacteria > Sphingomonadales > Sphingomonadaceae > Sphingomonas > Sphingomonas endophytica. The sequence goes on along the minus strand of NZ_JACIJN010000004.1, from coordinate 25,077 downwards.
TGCCACACCTCGTCGGTGCATTCGGTCAGCGGCAGCCGCTTCAGCTCGCGCTTGCCCGCGCTGTCGAACAGGCACAGCTCGATCGCGTCGGCGTTGGCGGAGAAGACCGCGAAATTGACCCCCTCGCCATCGAACGTGGCGCCGAGCGGATAGGGCGATCCCGGCAGGAGCCGGTCCGGCAAGTCGTGCAACGATGTGCTCCCGTCAGGAGGAAATGGGGCGCGGAAAGGTTGGTGGCGCGCCCGCGGGCGCGCAGGTCAGTTGGTGCGCTTGCGCCGTACGGCGGGCTTCTTTGCGGGCACCGGCTTGGCGGCAGCGGCCGCGGGCGCCAGCTTTTCAGGGGCGGCGGGCTTGTCGGAGGACGCGTCGGCCGCGCCGGCGGGCTGTTCCGGTGCCGCGAACGGCGCCCCCGCGGCAGCGGCATCGCCGGCCTGCGGATCGGGCTCATCGGCTACCGGGCCTTCACCCGCGAAGGCGCGCTCGGCCTCGTCCCAATGCGCCTGATCGCGGCCGTGCGGCTCGCCTTCCTGCTGCCACAGCCGATAGGCGTGCTCGCTGATTCGCGTGTGACGATCGTCGGCCATGCGCTTTCCCCTGTTGATCCCTGACCGCCAAAACTCCCGAACGCGCGGATCGTCGCAACCCCGTTCAAGAAAAAGCCAATCAGCCGGTTCAGCGCCGCGCGAGCGCCAGCGCGGAGGCCACCGCCAGCCCGTCCTCGATCAACCCGCTTGCGGTCTGGCCCCATCGCCGCGTTGCGGCCTGTCGCAGTCGGAAGGTGAGGTGCGCCGCCGCGATCGCCGCCGCCGCGCCGACCAGCGCGCCCGCCACGCGATCGCCGCGCCGCGCGCACGCCGCGCCGGCGATCGCGCCGCTCACCAACCGGCCAGCGATCCCGGCCGGCACGATCCGGTCCGGCGCGGCCCGCTGTTTGTCGCCGGCCAGTTCGCCCGCCGCGAGCAGCAGCGACCCGGCCGACAGCACCGGCGCGCGCGTGCCGCCGCGCGTGGCGGCGAGCGCGGCCAGCGGCGTCATCGCGCGCGCACCCGCCACCGCACCCATCAGTACCGACCGTAACATCACTTCCATCTCCGCAAGTCCGGCGTCCTAACCACATAGTCGCTGCGAAGTTGCACCGGGTGTCGGCGCAGCGTTGATCTGGATCATTTATATAATGTTTAGCGCCGGTTGCTAATGTCCGATCGTGCTCAGCAATGCGTCGGGTGCGTGCGGAGAGAAAGCGATGATTACCTGGTTTCGTGATGTGGCGCCGGTCCGGGCGAAGTTTCTGACGCTGGCCGTCATCTATGTCGGCCTGTCGCTCGTTTCGATGGCCGCGACCGGCGCGCTGGCGTTCGGCCTGCTCGCGGCGACGCCCGCGCTGGCGATCGCCGCCGTGTCGGTGGTGCTGGTCGCGATCGTGGCGCTCGTCTCGCGCACGTTGGTCTGCGAGCCGTACGTCAACACCGTGGTGCGGATGGAAGCGCTGGCGCGCGGCGACTTCGACAGCCCGATCCGCTACACCGCCTCGCGCGACTGCGTCGGGCGGATGACCAAGGCGATGGAGGTGTTCCGCGGCAATGGCCAGGCGCTCGCCATCTCGTCGGCGGCGCAGCGCAAGGTCGTCGAGGCGCTCGGCACCGGGCTCAGCCGGCTGGCCGACAACGATCTGACCTGTCAGATCGAGCAGCCGTTCACCAGCGACTATGAAGCGCTTCGCCACGACTTCAACCGTGCGATGCTGGCGGTGTCGACGGCGATCGCCGCGGTGACGACCGCCGCCAACGGCATCAACAGCGGCGCGGCCGACATCCGCCAGGCATCCGACGACCTGTCGCAGCGTACCGAGCAGCAGGCCGCCTCGCTGGAGGAGACCGCCGCGGCAATGGACGAGATCACCACCACTGTGCGCGAGACCGCCGCGGGTGCGCGCCGCGCCAACGATGCGGTCGGCGATGCGCGCGCCGAGGCGGAAAGCTCCGGCGACGTCGTGCGGCGCGCGGTCGACGCGATGGGCGGGATCGAGCGCGCATCGTCGGAAATCAGCGAGATCATCAGCGTCATCGACGGGATCGCCTTCCAGACCAACCTGCTGGCGCTCAACGCCGGGGTCGAGGCGGCGCGTGCGGGCGACGCCGGCAAGGGCTTCGCGGTGGTCGCCAGCGAAGTGCGTGCGCTCGCCCAGCGTTCGGCGGATGCGGCGAAGGACGTCAAGACCAAGATCAACGCCTCTTCCGAGCAGGTCGAGGCGGGCGTGACCTTGGTCAGCGAGACCGGCAAGGCGCTCCAGCGGATCATCACGCGCATCGGCGAGATCAGCACGCTCGTCTCGACGATCGCGCAATCGGCCGAGCATCAGGCGACCGGTCTGCAACAGGTCAATACGGCGGTGTCGGAGATGGACGGGGTCACGCAGCAGAATGCGGCGATGGTCGAGGAAGCCACCGCCGCCGCGCGCAGCCTCGCCGAGGAGGCCGCGCGCCTGACCGGCGAAGTGGCGCGCTTCCGCACCGGCGCCGCGGCCACGCGTCCCACGCCTGGTGCGGTTAGCGCGCCAGCCTCGCCCGTCCACGACTTGCAGGCACGCGCGGCGCAGGCCGGGCGCGACCTCGCGCGCACCGCGCGCCGCCCCGTCACCGGCACGCGTGGCACCGCGCTGGCGGTGGCAGACGAGGAATGGTCGGAATTCTAAGGCGCAGGGCGGCCTGTTGTATCCTGCGACGGGTCTCGCCCGAGCCCGGCCTGCGGAGCGCCGCCCCGACCGACGACGCGGCTTCGCCGCGGCGGGCACCAGCTGCCGGGATCCCGCTTCCGACGCCACTCGCAACGAAAGCGGGACCCCGGATCAAGTCCGGGGTGACGCGAAAAGGAATAAGGTTCCGCGTGGTGGGTCCGCCGGGGCTCGAACCCGGGACCTCTCGATTAAAAGTCGCTTGCTCTACCGACTGAGCTACGGACCCTCACGCGGATCGAAGCCGGTTAGGGGCGGCGCGCGCGCGGGTCAACCGGGCATGACGCTGGCGCAGCGTCAGCGCGCTGCCCGGCGCGCGCCAGTCGGGGGCGATCGCCGCCGCCGGGCCGAGCACGAACGCGCGGGCTTGGAAGGCCGGATGCGGGATCGTCAGCCCCGGCGACCGCCATGCGCCGCCCGACCACAGGATGATGTCGAGGTCGATCACCCGCGCGCCCCAACGCCGCCCGCGCCGCCGCCCGAACGCGCGCTCGATCGCCTTCAGCCGCGCGAGCAGAGCAGGCGGCGTCTCGTCGCTCGCGATCAGCACCGCGCTGTTGGCGAAGGTGCGCGTCGACGGCCCGAGCGGCGCGCTGGCAACGATCGGCGCCGCGTGCCCGCCCAGTAGTCGCAGCGCCGCCGCCACCTCGTCGCGCGGCCGCCCGTGCCGCCCGCAGCGATTCGATCCCAGCGCGACGAGAAAGATTGATGCAGGCATCCGCAAGCGCCTATCGCACCGTGATGAACTTCGCACCCTCCGCGCTGCCCGCAACCGAACCGCCGCTCGATTGCCCGCGCTGCCCGCGCCTCGTCGACCTGCGCCACGAACTGCGCGCGCAACATCCCGAATGGTGGAACGCGCCGGTGCCGGCGTTCGGCGACCCGCAGGCGTGGCTGGCGATCGTCGGGCTCGCGCCGGGCATGAAGGGCGCGAATCGTACCGGCCGCGCGTTCATCGGCGACGGCGCCGGCGCGCTGCTCTACGGCACGCTCGTCAAATTCGGGCTCGCGCACGGCAATTTCACCGGCAGCCGCGAGGACGACATCACGCTCGACGGCGCGATCATCCTCAATGCGGTCAAGTGCCTGCCGCCGGGCAATGCGCCGACGCCCGAGGAAGTGCGCACCTGCCGCACGTTCCTGTCCGATCAGGCGACGACGCTACCGACCGCGCGCGTCTACATCGCGCTCGGGCAGGTCGCGCACCAGTCGGTGGTCAAGGTGCTTGGCGGCAAGCTGCCCAAGGCGCGTTTCGAGCACGGCGCGGTCCATCGCGTCCCCGACGGGCGCGTGCTGATCGATAGCTATCATTGCTCGCGCTACAATCAGAACACCGGGCGGCTGACCGCCGAGATGTTCGAGAGCGTGTTCGCCAAGGCGCTGGAACTGCGGCCCTGACTGCGTCATCCCGGCCTTGAGCCGGGATCCCGCTTCTTTTGCAACGTCGGCCAAGAGCGTGGCCCCGGATCACAGCCGGGGCGACGAGATGCGTCAAACGGCCTCATATATCCTGCACCAGCCGCCCGTACAGCTCGGGCCGCCGGTCGCGGAAGAAGCCGAACGCCGCCCGGTGTCGCCGCACGCGGTCGAGGTCGAGCGTCGCGACGATCACGCCCTCTTCCTCGCGGTCCAGCTCGGCGAGGATGTCGCCGCGCTCGTCGGTGATGAAGCTGGTGCCGTAGAAGGTCTGGTCATGCTCGACGCCGACGCGGTTGGCGGCGATCACCGGCACCACGTTCGACACCGCATGGCCGACCATCGCGCGCCGCCACAGCCGCGCGGTATCGAGCGACGTGTCGTGCGGCTCGCTGCCGATCGCGGTCGGATAAAACAGCACTTCCGCGCCCATCAGCATCATCGCGCGCGCGGTTTCGGGATACCATTGGTCCCAGCAGACGCCAACGCCCAGCTTCGTCTGGTGCCCTTGGGCACGCGGACCGTTCCACACCTTGAACCCGGTATTGCCGGGACGGAAATAGAATTTCTCCTCATAGCCCGGTCCGTCCGGGATATGGCTCTTGCGATAGACGCCCTGCACCTCGCCGTCGGGGCCGATCATCGCCAGCGAGTTGTAATGGTGCGGTCCGTCCAGCTCGAAGAAGCTGGTCGGGATGTACACCTTCAGCGCCTCGGCCAGCGCCTGCATCGCGAGCACCGCCTTGTGCTCGGTGACCGGTGCGGCATTGGCGAACAGCGACTCGTCCTCGACGCGGCAGAAATACTCGCCCTCGAACAGCTCAGGCGGCAGGATCACCTGCGCGCCGCGGCCATGCGCCTCGCGCACGGCGTCGGACACTTTCGCGATGTTCGCGTCGATGTCGGCGGAGAAAGCGAGCTGGAGCGCGGCAACGGTGATCTCGGTCATGCCGGCGCATTTAGGGGGCAAGCGCGCCCGATTCCACTCTTGTCGGTAAGTGTCTGGAACTGTTTCGATCAGGGACAAGGTCGTTTTGCAAGCCGATTGCGGTCCTGATCCAGATAAGGGAAGGCTGATTTCGACAAGTGAAGGGGAAATCAGGACAATGACTCGTTTCGCGCATCTCGCGATCGCTACCGGCGCGCTGTTCGCCGCCATGCCGGCGCAGGCCGCCGATTTCGTCATCAGCACCGCGACGGGCACGTCGAACGGCAAGACGATCACGGACGGCACCGCGTACAACACGGTCAACTATGCCGTGAAGTCGTCGGACGGCAAGTCGACGCTGAACGTGCGCGCGACCGCGTGGACGCTGCTCACGAACGGCGTCTATCAGACTGCCACCATCGCATCGTGGGGCGCCAACGGGCTGGGCATCTACCAGACCAACGAAAGCGGCACCAACACGCACCAGATCGACAATGTGAACGGCTGGGAATTCCTGGTCTTGCAGTTCGATCAGGCGGTGTCGCTGCAATCGGCGGTGCTGACCCCCTTTGCGCTGGGCACCAACCGCTACACCGACAATGACGCGTTCATCGCGCGCGGTTACTCGGGCTTCGGCACGGCGATGAACGCTACGACGCTGAAGTCGCTCGCTGACGGGCTGAACATGAACACCGGCAAGCAGTCGGGCGACGCCTGGTTCAACAGCGACAGCACCAACTATTCGGGCAACAAGCAGACCTACAATCTCTCGCCGAGCCAGGGCGGGAACGTCTGGGTCATCGGCGGTTCGTATCGCGGTCCCGACGGCCTCAACGACGCGTTCAAGCTGAACTCGATCGCGGTGACCAGCGCGGTGCCCGAGCCGACCACCTGGATGACGATGATCCTCGGCTTCGGCATGATCGGTGCCGCAGCGCGCCGCCGTCGCAGCAGCAGCAAGGCCGCGCTGGCCTGATCCTGCGCCGAACCTTTTGCGTGCGGAAGGCCGCCGGAGCGATCCGGCGGCCTTTTTCGTATGCGTTATGCCTCAGTCGCAAGCCGTCGTCCCGGACTTGATCCGGGACTCCGCTTCTTCGCTCGGCTGTCGGGTAAGAAGCGGGACCCCGGGTCACGCCCCGGGGCGACGACGATCGAAGACCGGTTCGACCACGCAATCGCTGTCCTACACCGTCCAACATCTGGCAGGGTGCGCGACGAAGAGCGCTTCGCTTCCGCGACGCCCACGCGCGCAAGCACCGTTCTGCGCAACCTTCGCCAACATCGGCCGCCCCGGGCTCAGCCGATCAGCAAGCCCGCCAGCGCCGCGCTCATCAGATTGGCGAGGCTGCCCGCCGCCAACGCGCGCAGTCCCAGCCGCGCGATCGTCGGGCGCTGGTTGGGGGCGAGGCTGCCGGTCACCGCCATCTGGATCGCGATCGAGCTGAAATTGGCGAAGCCGCACAAGGCGAACGTCACCACCGCGATCGTGCGCGGCGACAGCGCCGCCGCCTGCTTGCCGAGATCGATGTACGCGACGAACTCGTTGAGCACGATCTTCTCGCCGAACAGTCCCCCGGCGATCCCGGCCTCGTTCCACGGCACACCCAGCAGGTACATGACCGGCTGGAAAACATAGCCGAGCAGCCCCTGGAAGCTCAGCCCCGGCATCCCGATCAACTCGCCGGCCGCGCCCAGCAGCCCGTTGGCGAGCGCCACCAGCGCGACGAACGCCAGCACCATCGCGCCGACCGCCACCGCCAGCTTGACGCCGGTCTGCGCGCCCTGCGCGGCGGCCATGATGAGATTGGCGGGCTTTTCCTCGTCATGCGTCGCATCGGGCAACGGTTCGCCCGGCGTGCCCTCGGGCAGCAGCGCAGCGGGACCGCGCCCGCTGATCCGCGCCTCGGCCAGCGCGATCTGCCGCTGCTCGTCGGGCAGGTCGCCCAGCGGCAGCTCGCCCTCTGGCGGTACGACGCGGTCGGGCATGATGATCTTGGCCATCAGGATCCCGCCCGGCGCGGCCATGAAGCTGGCGGCGAGCAGATAGTCGATGCTGATCCCCATCGAGGCATAGGCGGCGAGGATCGTCCCCGCGACGCCCGCCATTCCGCTGGTCATCACCGTGAACACCTGCGCCGGGGTCAGTCCGGCAAGATAGGGGCGGATCACCAGCGGCGACTCGCTCTGCCCGACGAAGATATTGGCGGCCGCGCACAGGCTTTCGACCTTGCTCGTGCCGATCACCTTCTCGATCGCGCCGCCGATCCAGCGGACCACGAACTGCATGACGCCCAGATAATAGAGGATCGACACGAGGCTGGCGAAGAAGATGATGACCGGCAGCGCCGCGATCGCGAAGCTCTGCCCGCCGACCGTCGGGCTGGCGAGATTGCCGAACAGGAACTCGGTGCCCTTCTGCGAATAGCCGAGCAGCGCCGCGACCCCCGCCGACGCCCCGGCCAGCGCGGAGCGCCCCGGCGTCCAATAGAGCACGATCACCGCGATCGTCGCTTGCAGCGCAAAGGCGCTGGCCACGATCCGGAGCCGGATCGCACGCCGGTCGGCCGACAGCAACGTCGCGAGCAGCAGGATGACGGCAATGCCCGCCAGGCCGATGAGAGTCCGTTGCATTTTTCTTCTTCGCTGTCGAAGTTCCGCGCCATGACATGCCCGCCGGCGGATCGCCAGCCAAGATCGGGTGTCATCCCTCCGTTCGCCCTGAGGAGGGGCTGAGCGAAGTCGAAGCCTGTCCTGCGCAACGCGGCAGGCGGCGTCGAAGGGCCCCGTCTCGAACGGTGCGTGCCGCAGCGATGCTTCGAGACAGCATTTCGACAAGCTCAATGCTTCCTCAGCACGAACGGACTCGGCTATCTCACGGGCAATCGGTCATTGCCCGCCCCGCTGCCGCCCCGTACACCGCCGCGATGGAAGACCCCGACCATCGCCCGATCGCCAGCCGCGCGATCTCGCCCTCGCTGTTCGCCTTCTCGATCTTCTACGGCGGGATGGTCTGCATCGCCGGGGTGCTCGGCAACAAGCAGGTGTCGCTCGGCCCGATCTCGCGGCTCGGGCCGCTGGTCGGCTTGCCGCCGCTCGCGGTCGAGGCGGGGATCTTCGCCTTTCTGCTGCTGGTCGTCACCTCCAGCGCGGTCGCCGAGCTGCACGGGCAGAAGATCGCGGGGCGGCTGGTGCTGATGGGGTTCGTGCCGCTGCTCGTGTCGATGGTGCTGACGCTGGTCGTGCTCGTCCTGCCCGCCGCGCCGGAGATGGACGCCGGGCATCTGGCGGCGTTCAACCAGATGATGGGCGCGACGCCGTGGATCTGGGCGGGCGGGATCGTCGCCTATGGCCTTTCCCAGACGCTCAACGTCACGATCTTCTCGTGGCTGAAGGGGCGGGAGGGCGGCAAATTGCTGTGGTTCCGCGCCGCGACCGCCAGCGCGCTCAGCCAGATCGTCGATTCGATCCTGTTCATCTCGATCGCCTTCGGGCTGTCGGCGGTCGGCTGGCTGATGGCGGGGCAGATGCTCGCCAAGGTCGTGCTGTCGGTGGCGCTGGTGCCGCCGCTGATCTACGCGCTGGTGGCGATCGGGCGCCGGCTCGACGCCTGAGCGTTTCGCCCCGGCCTTTTCCCCGGCGCGCCCCGCCGCTATGGCGCCGCTCATGACCGAACCGAACCTGTCGCCCGCCTTGAAGGCCGAAACGTTGGTCGAGGCGCTGCCGTATCTGCAACGCTATGCCGGCAAGACCTTCGTCGTGAAATACGGCGGCCATGCGATGGGCGATCCCGAGGCGCAGGCCGATTTCGCCGAGGACGTGGTGCTGCTCAAGGCGGTCGGGATCAACCCGGTCGTCGTGCACGGCGGCGGGCCTCAGATCGGACGGATGCTCAAGCGGCTGGGCGTGGAATCGCGCTTCGTCGATGGCTTGCGCGTCACCGATGCCGAGACCGCGCAGATCGCCGAGATGGTTCTGGCGGGCTCGATCAACAAGGAGATCGTCAGCTGGATCGGTCGCGCCGGGGGCCGTGCGGTCGGCATTTCGGGCAAGGACGCCGGGCTGGTGCAGGCCGAGAAGGTCGGCCGCAGCGACCCCGATCCGTTGCAGGGGATCGAGCGCAAGGTCGATCTCGGCTTCGTCGGCGAGCCGGTCGCGGTCGATCGCCGGATCATCGATTCGCTCAGCCGCGACGGGATCATTCCGGTGATCGCGCCGATCGGCATCGGTGCCGATGGCCATACGTACAACATCAACGCCGATACGATGGCGGGCGCGATCGCGGCGGCGCTGGGCGCGTCGCGCTTCTTCCTGCTGACCGACGTGGCAGGCGTGCTCGACAAACAGGGGCAGCTGGTCACCGACCTGAACCCCGCCGCGGTCGCCGAGCTGCGCGCGGACGGCACCATCTCCGGTGGGATGATCCCCAAGTTGGAGACGTGCGTCGCGGCGGTCGAGTCCGGCGTCGACGCGGCGGTGGTGCTCGACGGGCGCGTGCCGCACGCGATGTTGCTCGAAATCTTTACGAAACGCGGTGCAGGCACGCTGATCCGCAAATGAGCGGCAGCCTTTCGATCCGCCCGCCGGTGCTCTACATTACCGGCACACCTATTGGGAGACGCCCGGCGTGCTGACGACCACCATCATCCAGATCCTGCAGGTGATCCTGAACCTCGTCTGGTGGATCATCATCGTGCAATTCGTGCTGTCGCTGCTGATCTCGTTCAACGTCGTCAACACCTCGAACAACTTCGTCCGCTCGCTGTACGAGGGGCTCGATCGGCTGACCGAGCCGATGTACCGCCCGATCCGCCGGATGCTGCCGAACACCGGCGGGATCGACTTCGCGCCGGCGGTGGTGTTGGTGCTCATGGCGATCATCAACATCGTCCTCAACAATATCGCTATCAGCGCGATGACCGGCGGCGCGGCGATCTGAGCGCGTGGCGCGAGACGGCAGACGGGATCGCGATCGCGGTGCGCGTCACCCCGCGCGGCGGACGTGACGCGCTGCTCGCCGGAACCGACGAGCATTTTGCGGCGCGCCTCTCCGCCGCGCCCGTCGACGGCGCGGCGAACGCGGCGCTGATCGTGCTGATCGCCAAGCATTTCGGCGTCGCGAAGCGCGACGTCACGCTGATCGCCGGACAGACCGCGCGCCTGAAGCGGCTGGCGATCACGGGCGATCCGCAGGTGCTGGCGCGCGCCGCCGCTTCGCTCTATGCGACGGCCTCATGACAGCGCGCCTCATCGACGGAAAAGCCTTTGCCGCCCAATTGCGCGGCCGTGTCGCCACCGCGGCCGCCGCCTTCACCGAACAGGCGGGGCGCAAACCCGGCCTTGCGGTGGTGCTGGTCGGCGAGGATCCGGCCTCGTCGGTCTACGTCCGCTCCAAGGGCAAGGCGACGCTTGCCGCGGGCATGGAGAGTTTCGAGCATCGCCTGTCCGCCGACGTGTCCGAGGCGGAGCTGATCGCTTTGGTCGATCGCCTCAACGCCGACGAGACGGTTGACGGCATCCTCGTCCAGTTGCCGCTGCCGAAGCATATCGACGAGCGCGCGGTCATCACCCGTATCGATCCCGACAAGGACGTCGACGGCTTTCACCCGGTCAATGCCGGGCGGCTCGCGACCGGGCTCGACGGGCTGGTGCCGTGCACCCCGCTCGGCTGCCTCATGCTGCTCCAGGACATCCACCCGCATCTGGCGGGACTGGAAGCGGTGGTGATCGGCCGCTCGAACATCGTCGGCAAGCCCATGGCCGCGCTGCTGCTCCAGCAGAGCTGCACCGTCACCACCGTTCACAGCCGCACGCGCGATGTGATGGGGCATGTCCGTCAGGCCGACATCGTCGTCGCGGCGGTCGGCATCCCCGGCTTCGTCCAGCCGGAATGGATCAAGCCCGGCGCGACCGTGATCGACGTCGGCATCAACCGCACCGGCGACGGGCTGGTCGGCGACGTCGACCCGCGCGCCGTCGAGGTTGCGGGCGCGATCACGCCGGTGCCCGGAGGCGTCGGGCCGATGACGATCGCGGTGCTGATGCGCAACACGCTCGTCGCCGCCGGGCGGCGCGCCGGCATCGCGGTCGATCCGGCGCTCTGATGGTCGAGCTGTTCGTCTCGTCGTTCATCACGCTGTTCGTCATCATCGATCCGCCCGGCTGCGCGCCGATCTTCGCCGGGCTGACCGCCGGCGCGACCGCCACGCATCGTCGCGCGATGGCGATCCGCGCGGTGATGGTCGCGGCGGGGATTTTGCTGGTCTTCGCGCTGGCGGGCGAGCCGCTGCTCCACGCGCTCGGGATCGAGCTGGCGTCGTTCCGCATTGCGGGCGGGGTGATGCTGTTCCTGATCGCGCTGGAAATGGTGTTCGAGAAGCGCACCCAGCGCCGTGAGGACCGTGCCGCCAAGATCACCGAGGAAGAGGCCGACGACGTCTCGATCTTCCCGATGGCGATGCCGATGATCGCCGGGCCGGGATCGATCGCATCGGTCATGCTGCTCACCGCGCGCAGCCACGGCATCGAACAGACCGCGGTGGTGATGGCAGCGCTGGCGGCGAACCTGCTGCTGATGTTGATCTCGCTGCTCGCCGCGGGGCCGCTGATGCGTGTGCTGGGGGCGAAGATCGAGGCGGTCATCACCCGCCTGCTCGGCGTGCTGCTCGCCGCGCTGGCGGTGCAGTTCGTGATCGACGGGGTAATGGAGCAGTTGCGCTGACTCGGTCATTGCGAGCGTTGCGAAGCAATCCATAGCCGGATCACGACGCCCTGGATCGCGTCGCCAGCTCGCAATGACGAGCGCTTATTCCACCCTAAACGCCCGGAACGGTGAGCCCTTTCTGATCGGCAGCGGCACCAGCCAATCGAAATGCTCGCCCTTCGCCAGCCGGTCGTAGAAGCCGCCGCGGGCCTTGGCGCGATAATTGGTCGATTCGGCCATGTCCGGGCACACCAGCAACATCGTCGCGCCGTGCCGCTTCATGATCGCGCGCGCGGCGGCGGGCGTACCCATGAAGGCATGGTGGACGTCGAGGATCGCATCGCCGTTGCGGTGATACGGTCCGGCGATCGCATCGTGATGCGTCAGCGTGATAAGCCGTGGTCCCAGGTCGACGAAGGTAAAGACGGTCTGCGCCGGATAGCGGTCGAGCGGCTGCATCGCCGGGATCGTCAGGCAGCGCCCGGTCGCCTTGTTGACGCGGCGGACATAGGCGCTGGGGCGATCGACCTTGAAGCGGTCGATGATGATCTGGGTGAAGCTGCCCGAGACGATCACGAACAGCGCCGCCGCCGCCGCCGCCTTTGCCCACCAGTAACGCGGCGCGATCAGCCACGGCCCCGCCATCCACGCCAGCGCCGCGGCGCCAGGAATTGCAAGGAGTTGCGCCGCGGGTCCGGCGCGCGCCTGCCACAGCAGCATCAGCGCCGCGAACGCGCCGAACAGCGCCACGCACGCCCAGCCGCGCAGCGTCGGCTGCCGGCGTGCTCGCCAAGTCGCGAATAATGCGCCGAACAATCCGATCAGGGGGAGGGTGACGATCGGCAGCGCGACGCGCAGCGGGTGGCGATAGATCGGCTTCGCCTCGCGCACCTGCGACAGCCAGCTCGTGTAGAGTTCGTTCGATACCTGCTCGGGCCGGCCGAGGCATTGCGGGAAAGCAAGCGCGAAAAAGGCGGCGACGACCGCACCGGCGGCGACTGCCAACAGCAGCCGGATCAGCGGCTTGCGCGGCGAAACGACCGCGAGCGCCAGCAGCAGCCCGCCCGCCAGCACCACCGTCGAGGCATAAACCGGGGTCAGCGCGTCGCAGCGATAGACGCGGTTCGCGTAGGAGGTGAACGCTGCGAAACCGGCCGCCACGCCGCCCGCCAACGACAGCGCGTAGAGCGCCAGCCGTTCCCGTTCCGCCCGCTCCCAGACCCAGGCGAGCGCGATAATACCCCCCGCCATCGCGGCATAGGGCAGCATTTCCAGCCCGATCGTCAGCGAAATCGCGGTCGCGGTGCCGACCAGTGCACCGCCGCGCCCGCGCCGTGGATCGCACAGTCCCGCGACCGTCACCGCGAGCATCGCCAGCTGCCAGCCATGATGGTCGATCCGGTCGGGCATGAACATGCCGAGCGCGACATTGGTGGCGAGGAACAGCGCGATCCCCAGCGGCCATGCCAGCGGATGCACCAGCCGGCGCAGCGTCGCGCCCAGCGCCACCAGCACCACCGCCAGCGGCAGCAGCGGCGCGATCCCGCACGCCAGCCGCTCGGCCTCCGCCACCCCGACGAACGGGCGCAGCAGCACGATCAGCCCGGCGATCGGCAGGTCGACAAGCCGCGACCAGTGGATGTTGAACCCGCCGGGCGGGTTGAGCCGGTAATTGCGCAGGTCGAACCAGCCCTGGCCATCCAGCAGCGCGCGGACCTGCATCAGCCGCATGTTGTCGTCGGTATCGCCCAGCGACAGCCAGTGGATCGCCGCCCAGCGCTGCCAGACGTACCAGATCGCGATCCCCGCCCAGGCCAGCAACGTCAGCCGGAGCCAGTGGCGGTCGAGCGTCCGCGCGGCCCGGTCTTGCGTGGCGGGCGGCAACAAATGGTTGGTCAACACTTTCCCTTCACGCCGCGCCGTAAGGGGCGGCCCGTCGATCCGGCGGTGCTTAGGACGGGGGCGAAGAAACGGCAACGGGCGTCCCGCGCCCGCACGCACGCGGCCATTGCCAGCACCGGCGTGCGGCCCTAGTCGGGCGACGAAAGGGGCAAGTCAGTGGCGACGTTGCAGACACACGGCAGGATCGAGCAGTTGCGCGCGCTGTTCTGGCAATTGGTGCGCTTTGGGCTGACCGGGGGCGCGGCCACCGCCATCTATGCCGCTGTCTATTGGCCGATCGCCACCTATGCGCAGGCGCGCTGGCCGCTCGAACATCGCAGCGTCTGGCCGTTGATCGCCAACGTGCTCGGCTATCTGGTGTCGATGGTGGCTGGCTATGTCATCCACAGCCGCTGGAGCTTCCGCGACGTCGGCGCGCGCGACAAGGTCTCGCGCACCGGCGGCCGCTTTCTGGTCGTCACGCTGGTCAGCTTCGCGCTCAACACCTTCTTCGTATGGTTTCTGACCGGGCCGATGCACGGCGCGACCTGGTGGCCGCTCGTCACCAACGTGTTCGTCACGCCGATGGTGACGTTCGTCCTTTATCGTTTCTGGGTGTTCGCTTGAACAAGAGTAATCGCTGATGGACCGTCGCGTCTATGATCGCATGGCCGAGCATGATTCCACCCATTGGTGGTATCGCGCGCGCCGCGACATTCTCGCCGACTATCTGGCCCGCGAAGCCAAGCTGCCGGTGTCGTCGCACATCCTGGAGATCGGCTGCGGCACCGGGCACAATCTGCCGATGCTGGCGGCGTTCGGCGAGGTCGACGCGATCGAGATCGACCCGGCGGCGCGCGCGATCGCCAGCCAGCGGCTCGGCAAGCCGGTCGGCGACGCGCCGCTCCCCGCGCTGCCCGGCGTGCCGCGTGGCCATTACGATCTGATCGCGGTGCTCGACGTCGTCGAGCATATCGAGGACGACGTCGCCGCGCTGGCGGCCATGCGCGAATGTCTGGCACCGGGCGGCAAGATCCTGATCGCGGTGCCCGCGCACCAATGGATGTGGAGCGCGCACGACGTCGTGAACCACCATCACCGTCGCTATTCGAAGAAGACGTTGCTCGGCGCGATCCACAAGGCCGGGCTCCGGGAGCGCGGGCTGACCTATTTCAACTCGCTGCTGTTCCCGCTTGCCGCGGCGGCGCGGGTCGCGGGCCGGCTGACCGGGCGTGACGACAGCGACGACTCGCCACCGGCTGCGCCGCTCAACGCCTTGTTCGAGCGAATCTTCGGGTTTGAGCGGCATCTGGTCGGGCGCGTGCCGATGCCGATCGGCGTGTCGATCCTGACGCTGGCGGAGCCGAGCTAGGCGAACCGGCGTCTGGTGCGACCGGCCTGAACCGATCCTTTTGCCGGGGTGACATGTCGGCTTCGAGCGTCGCCCCTGCGGAGGCGGGGGCCTGTGGCTGTCGATTTTGTGTGGTGGGCTGACACACGAGCGGCGCGCTTTGTGTCGGCGGGGCACCCGGACGATACAGACATGGGTCCCTGCCTGCGCAGGGACGACGGTTATGGCGGGGAGGTTCGTCGCCGATCACGCGCGGTGCGATCGTGCGGCGGCGTCGCGCGCTCGTCACTTTCCTCCTCCTTGCCATTAATCCGGCGTCAAAATCGATTTCGTCATGACCAGCCGTCGCCCCTGCGGAGGCAGGGACCCATAGCTGTCGAGTTTGTGTGGTGGGCTGACACGGGAGCGGCGCGCTTTGTGTCGGCGGGAGCCACCGGACGATGCAGACTTGGGTCCCTGCCTGCGCACGGGCGACGGGCATGGCGGGGAGGTTAGTCGCCGATCACATGCAGCGCGAGTGTGCGGCGGTGCGGCGCGGCGCGGTGCTCGAACAGGTAGAGCCCCTGCCACGTGCCCAGCACCATCCGGCCGTCCGCCACAGGGATGCCAAGCGAGACGTTGGTCAGCGCGGTCTTCAGATGCGCCGGCATGTCGTCCGGACCTTCGTCGTCATGTTCATAGTCGCGCGATTCGGGCGCGAGCCGCTGGAAGTAGCGTTCGAGATCGCGCCGTACCGCCGAAGCCGCATTCTCGTTGATGAGCAGCGAGGCGGAGGTATGCCGACAGAAGACGGTCAGCAGGCCGTCGGCGATCCGCTGCGCGGCCAGCCACCCCGCCACCGCGTCGGTCACCTCGACCAATCCCGCCCCGCGCGTCGGAATCGTCAATTGCCCGTGCGCCTGCCGCATCAGAACAGCCGTCCGCCGTTCGGGACGGGAATGCCGGGATGCACCAGAACGACCTTTCCGTCGCCATCGGGAAAGCCGAGGGTGAGCACCTGCGACATGAACTTGCCGATCTGGCGCGGGGGAAAGTTGACCACCGCCGCGACCTGTCGCCCGACCAGCCCGGTGCAGTCGTAATGTTCGGTGATCTGCGCCGACGACCTTTTCACCCCGATCGTCGCGCCGAAGTCGATCGTCAGCTTGAAGGCGGGCTTGCGCGCCTCTGGGAAGGGCTCGGCCGCGACGATCGTCCCGACCCGCACGTCGACCGCCAGAAAATCGTCGAACCCGATCTCCGGTGCGGGCGGGGCGGCGGGATCGTGGGTGGCGTGCATCAAAAGTCCGGATTCTCGTAATAGCTGGGCGGTTCGATCCCGCTGATCCGCTCGGCGAGCAGCGGCCGGAAGCTGCGGCGGCTCTTGAACGCCGAATACCATGACTTGGTCAGCGCATGGCCGGCCCAGTCGATCCCGCCGAGATAATCGGCGACCGAGATCTGCGCCGCCGCGGCGAGGTCGGCGAGGCTGATCGTCGAGCCCGCGATCCATTTGCGATGATCGAGCAGGAAGTCGATGTAATCGAGGTGGCCGACCGCCGACTTCATCGCCTCGCGCAGCCGCGACGCGTCGGGGGCCATGCGGTGCGCGATGCGCTTGATCATGCGTTCGTCGAGCAGCGGCTGGGTGACGTCACGGTAGAAATGCGTGTCGAACCACGACACCAGCCGCCGGATCTCGGCGCGGTTGGCGGCGGTGCCGTTGATCATCGCGACCCGCTCGACCGTTTCCTCGAAATATTCGCAGATCGCCATCGAATCGACCAGCACGACGCCGCGCTCGTTGTCGGTCATCACCGGGGTCTGACCGGCGGGGTTCATGTCGATAAAGGCGTCGCGCCGCTCCCACGGGTTCTCGCGCATGAGCTGATAGCCCACGTCCTTTTCGTTGAGGAGCGTGCGGACCTTGCGCGTGAACGGACACAGCGGGAACTGATAGAGCTGCCACATATATCCGCGCTGTTAGGCAGACTTGGGGTCGGGGGGAAGCGGCTTCGTCGCGCGCGTGGGACGATCAGCCCGTCGCGCGCGGGCGGCGGCGCGGCACCGCGTCCGACTGCCGCCGGATCAGCGCGTATTCGACCAAGACGTGCGGATGATCCTCGCTGCCGCCAGCGCGGCGCTGGCGGATCTCGCGCATCAGCAGGTCGACCGCGGTGCGCGCCATGTCGCTGACCGGCTGGCGGATCGTGGTCAGCTCCGGCCAGACCGTCGTCGCCAGCGCCGAATCGTCGAAGCCGCAGACGGTGAGGTCGCCGGGCACGTCGAGGTCGCGGCGGTGCGCGATCGCGACGGTCGCGGCGGCCATGTCGTCGTTGCTGGCGAAGATCGCGGTCGGCGCGTCGGACAGGTCGAGCAATCGCTCCGCGGCGTCGAGGCCCGAGCGATAGCCGAAATCGCCCGCGGCGATCAGCGTGTCATCGGCGTCGAGCGCCATGTCGGCCACCGCGTCGCGATAGCCGGCGAGCCGCTCGCCGGTCGCGCTCTGGTTGGCGGCGCCGGTGACGAAGCCGATCCGGCGGTGACCGAGCGCGCCGAGATGGCGGGTCATCTCGTAGGCGGCCTTGCGATCGTCGATGCTGACCGACAGCGCCCATTCCGGCGCACGCCCGGTCGAGACCGCGACGACCGGCACGTCGCGCTCGCGCAGCATCGCCAGCACCGTCTCGGCGTCGCCGAGCGGGGGCGGGAGCAGCAGGCCGTCGACGCGCCCGTTGAGCAGATGCTCGATCGCGGCCACCTCGCCACCCTCGGCGCATTGCTCGACAATGATCTGGCCGTTCTGGCGGGCGGCCTGATCGAGGCAGCCGACGAGAAATTCGCTGAAGTAGAACAGGCTGGTCGTGGTGTGCAGCACGCCGAGCCGGAAGTCCTCGCCCCCCGCCAGCATCCGTGCCGCCGCCGAGGGGGCGTAGCGCAACGCGGCGATCGCTTCCTCGACGCGCTCACGCGTGGCGTCGCGGACGCTGCCCTCGCGGTTGATGACGCGGCTGACCGTCATCGGCGACACGCCCGCGCGTGCCGCGACGTCGCTGATCGTCGGGGCGTTGCGCTGGCGGCGCGATCCGCGCGGTTCGTTCATGCCGGACAGTCCATGCGCACGGTTCTTGGCGACCGCGGGCGGCGTCGGCAAGCACGAGATTAATCGTGATGACCCGGAACGTAGCGAAAGGACTGCGCCTTGTACCACGCCAGATCGTGCGCGGGCGGCGCGACCCCGGCGGGCAGCGCGCGGCCGTTGACCGACATCCAGTAAGCGAGGCTGGCGTCGCGCCACCAGCGCGCCTCGCGCTCCTGCACCGCCAGATAGGTGGCGGTCTTCTGCCAGCGCTCGGCATCGACCTGCGCGCGCACGCCGTCCCATTGCCTGCGCATGTCGCCGACATAGGTGACGCCGCGATCGTAATGCGCGACGAGGTCTTCCCACAGCGTCCGGCCCGACGCCATCTTCCGGTCCCATCCGACATGGTGGAACCACAAAAGGTCGCGCTCGGGCGTGGTCTTCGGATCGGCGAAGCGCTTCGCGACCGGCGGCGCATATTGCGCGACGGCGTCGCTGCCGGTCTTCGTCCGGTCGAAGCCGATGCCGGCGCGGTCGGCCTTGTGGTAATAGACCGGGTTCCATTCGGGGCGCTTGAGATCGGCGACCCACGGCCCCGGCCCGTAATGGTGCCCGGTCGCCATCAGATGCGCGAGCCCCAGCGCGCCGGTATAATCGACCACCGCCTCGCGCGAGCCCATCATCATCGCGACCGCCGTGTCGACCACCCGGCGATCGGTGCCGAACGTCTGCTGCGCCCATTCGCGCGCGATCGGCTCGGCCTTGAGCGTCGGGTCCCACGCCATGCGACCGA
The DNA here is from genome assembly GCF_014199415.1 of Sphingomonas endophytica. GTDB lineage: Bacteria > Pseudomonadota > Alphaproteobacteria > Sphingomonadales > Sphingomonadaceae > Sphingomonas > Sphingomonas endophytica. Next base: position 6,216 of record NZ_JACIJN010000004.1, on the reverse strand, counting down.
ACGCGTACCAATTGGCCTGGTTGAAGGTCGAGCCCGACCAGTCGCGGTCGCGCCCGATATTGGCGACGCCCGCCATGCCGGTCAGGCGATGTCGCTCGCTGCTGCCGTCGACGACCGACGCGACCGTCTCGTCGCCGCGACCCGTTTTCGCCGACAGCACTTCCTCGAACAGCGGGCCGAGATAGGCGAGGTGGGTCGCGAAGCCGAGATATTCCTTGGTGATCTGGAATTCCATCACCAGCGGCGTCTTCGGCATCGCGCCGAACAAGGGATGGAAGGGCTCGCGCGGCTGGAAGTCGATCGCGCCGTTCTTGACCTGCACCAGCACATTGTCGGCGAAGCTGCCGTCGAGCGGCTTGAACTCGGTATAGGCCTGTTTGGCGCGGTCCTCCGGGTCGGTCTCGGCATAGACGAAAGCGCGCCACAACACGATGCCGCCGTGCGGCTTCACCGCGGCGGCGAGCATGTTCGCGCCGTCGGCATGGCTGGCACCGTAATCACGCGGGCCGGGCTGGCCCTCGCTGTTCGCCTTCACCAGGAAGCCGCCGAAGTCGGGGATTGCGCGGTAGATCTCGTCGGCCTTCGCCTTCCACCACGCGGCTACCTGCGGGTCGCGCGGGTCGGCGGTCTTCAGCCCGCCCAGCTCGATCGGCGCCGAGAAGCGCGCGGAGAGATAAACCTTGATCCCCCATGGCCGGAAGACATCCGCCAGCGCCGCCGCCTTGGCGATGTAGCGCGGGGTCAGGCTGTCCGCCTTGGCGTTGACGTTGTTGAGCACCGTGCCGTTGATGCCGATCGAGGCATTGGCGCGCGCATAATCGGTGTAGCGCGGATCCTTGAGGTCGGGGAGCGTCCACCAGTCCCACAGCGACACGCCGGCATAGCCGCGCTCGACGGTGCCATCGAGATTGTCCCAGTGGTTGAGGACGCGCAGCTTGACCTTGGGGGTGCTGGTCAGCGTCGCCTTGGCTGCCGTCCCGCCGGTCGCGAGGTGGCGGAGCAGCGCGAACGCGCCGTACAGCGCGCCGCGATCGCTGTTGCCGGCGACCAGCAGCGTCGGCCTGCCGTCGAGCGTGACGGGGCGGACCAGATAGCCCTCGTCGCCGAGCGGCGCGAACGGCAGCCGCAGCGCCGCGACGCCGGGATCGGCAGCGGTGGCGACCATGACCGTCATCCCCGCGGGCAGTACGCGCGACAGCTCGGCGGCGGCGAGGCGCAGCGTTGCGGTATCGCCGCGGATCGCGACCGTCGTCGCGGCCGGTGCGGCCGCCGGGGCGCGCAGCCACAGCCGATATCCGTCGTCGGCGTGCGCGGTGCCTGCCATCAGCAGGGCGAGCGCGCCCAGCCATCCCGAACGTGCCTTCATCATCGCTCCCGCTACTTTCGACGGCATTGACAACGCCGCTTCTTCATCGTCATGGTAACGCTATCAGCAGAAATTCACAAGTCGCGGCGGCAGACCGGGCATATCTGGAGAATGGGTGCGTGATCGCCTTTGTCGACCAATTAGGGTCATCGCGCGCTGCGCCTGAGCGCGCCCCGCGCTTCCCTAGATGCCGCCACTTGCGCAGACTGATCGCGAGCGGGCGCGACGGTCGCGCCGACCCGACCGTCGCGCCCGACATCGCCTGAGGGAAGCCATGCCGATCATCACCGACGCCCGCGTCATCATCACCTGTCCGGGGCGCAATTTCGTCACGCTCAAGATCACCTGCGACGACGGCACCACCGGAGTCGGCGACGCGACGCTCAACGGGCGCGAACTGGCGGTCGCCGCCTATCTGTCCGAGCATGTCGTGCCGTGCCTGATCGGGCGCGACGCGCACCGGATCGAGGATGTCTGGCAGTATCTCTACAAGGGTGCGTACTGGCGGCGCGGGCCGGTGACGATGACCGCGATCGCGGCGGTCGACGTGGCGCTGTGGGACGTCAAGGGCAAGCTCGCCGGATTGCCGGTGTACCAGTTGCTCGGCGGCGCGAGCCGCGAGGCGTGCATGGTCTATGCGCACGCCAACGGCACGACGATCGAGGACACGATCAACGTCGCGCTGGCCGAGCGCGACAGGGGCTACAAGGCGATCCGGCTGCAATGCGGGGTGCCGGGGCTCGCCTCCACCTATGGCGTCGCCAAGCCTGGGCAGCGCTACGAGCCCGCCGATGCCGCGCTGCCGAGCGAGTCGGTGTGGTCGACCGAGAAGTATCTGCGCGTGGTGCCCGAACTGTTCGCGGCGGCGCGCGAGGCGCTGGGGCCGGACGTGCATCTGCTCCACGATGTCCACCACCGGCTGACGCCGATCGAGGCCGGGCGGCTGGGGCGCGATCTCGAGCCGTATCGGCCGTTCTGGATCGAGGACCCGACCCCCGCCGAAAACCAGGACGCGTTCCGGCTGATCCGGCAGCACACCACGACGCCGGTCGCGGTCGGCGAAGTGTTCAACTCGATCTGGGACTGCAAGGCGCTGATCGAGAACCAGTTGATCGATTATGTGCGCGCGACGATCGTCCATGCCGGGGGGATCACGCACCTGCGCCGGGTGGCGGCGCTCGCCGACCTGTATCAGGTCCGCACCGGCTGCCACGGCGCGACCGACCTGTCGCCGGTGACGATGGCGGCGGCGCTGCACTTCGGGCTGTCGATCCCGAACTTCGGAGTGCAGGAGCATATGCCGCACACCGCCGAGACCGATGCGGTGTTTCCGCATTCGTACCGCTTCGAGCAGGGCATGATGCATCCGGGCGACGCGCCGGGGCTGGGGGTCGACGTGGATGAGCAATTGGCGGCGGGGTATGAATACAAGCGCGCCTATCTGCCGGTGAACCGGCTGGAGGATGGCACGCTGTGGAGCTGGTGAGGGTGACGTCTGTATCTGGCGTCCGCTCGCGAACAAACACCACCGTTCGCCCTGAGGAAAGGCCGAGCTTGTCGAAGCCTTGTCTCGAAGGGCTCGCGCGGGGCGGTGCTTCAAGACGGCATTGGGACAAGCTCAATGCCTCCTCAGCACAAACGGGCTTGGGGAAAGCCGCGCTGCGGCAGGTGAGGAAAATATACGGCTCATGAGCGACTTCACCCAAGCCGCGCAGCATGCGCCCGACACCGTCGCGCACGAAGTACCGCGCCCCAAGGGCCGCATTCGCTGGATCATCTGCGCGCTGTTGTTCGCCGCGGTGGTGTTGTCCTACGTCGACCGGCTGGTGCTGGGCGTCCTCAAGCCGCAGCTGACCGAACTCTACAATTGGACCAACACCGGCTACGGTGACGTCACCGGCTATTTTCAGGTCTTCTACGGGATCGGCTTCCTGATCTTCGGGTGGCTGATCGACCGGATCGGGCCGAAATACGGCTATCTGCTCGCGATGGGCAGCTGGACGCTCGGCCATTTCGCGCAGACGCTCGTCACCTCGACGACCGGCTTCGTGATCGCGCGCATCCCGCTCGCGTTCGGCGAGGCGGGGACCTATCCTTCGGCGCTCGCTGCCGCGTCGCAGTGGTTCCCCAAGAAAGAGCGCGCGCTCGCGATCGGCATCTTCAACGCCGGGGCGAATGTCGGCGCGGTCGTAACGCCGCTGCTGATCGGGTTCATCGTCGCCGGGTTGCTGCTCGACTGGCGCTGGGCGTTCATCATCACCGGGTTGTTCAATCTGGTATGGCTGTTCGCGTGGTGGCGACTGTACCACAAGCCTGCCGAGCATCCGCGGCTGACGACCGAGGAGCGCGCGTGGATCGAAACCGAACCGGCGGTCGATCAGGGCCGTGCCGGCTTCCTGCGCGTGCTGCGCCATCGCGAGGCCTGGGCCTATATGGCGGGACGCTTCCTGATCGATCCGGTGTGGTGGACGTTCCTGTTCTGGCTGCCCGACTTCTTCAACAAGCAATATGGCTATGATCTGAAGAGCTTCGGTCCGCCGCTCGTCGCGATCTACATCCTTGCCGATCTCGGCGCGATCGCGGGCGGCTGGTATTCGTCGCACCTGCTCAAGCGCGGGGTGGCGACGGGCCGCGCGCGTAAGCGGGCGATGTTCGCTTGCGCCTTGTTCGCGTTGCCGGTGATGTTCGCGGGGCAGGCGAGCAACATCTGGATCGCGGTGTTGCTGATCGGGCTGGCGTGCGCGGCGCATCAGGGCTTCTCGACCAATTTGTTCGCGTTGCCGGGCGACCAGTTCCCGCGCTTTGCGCAGGGCACGCTGATCGGGCTCGGCGGCTTCGCCGGTGCGGTCGGCGGGTTCATCGCGTCCAAGTCGCTGGGGCTGCTGCTCGATACCGTCGGCAGCTACGGGCCGTTCTTCGTCGCGTGCGGGGTGGCGTATCTGGTGGCGTTGCTGGTCTTCCACCTGCTCAACCCGCGCTATCGCGACGTTCGTCTGACGCAAGCCGGTTGACGGAAGCGGATAAGTTCTTGATACCGCTATCAACACCATGCGAGCATGTTCTCGGATCAGGTGCGACCGGCATGAACGGTCAGGGAGAGGAACGATGTCGATCATCACGCCCGGCCCGAAATGCGCCGCTCATGACGTCGTCGTTCCGCGACCGCCCGGCAACAACCCGCTTTTCTGATTGCGTTAGGCGCGCCGTTTTTCTCCCCTTTATGCGGCGCGTCGACTCTCGGGGCCGGTCTCTTCGCGAGCCCGGCCCTTCTTTCTTCCGGAGCGACCATGCGATCCTCGTTCGTCCTAGCCGCTGGGCTGCTGAGCCTCACCGCCACCCCCGCGACGGCGCGGTCCTGTAGCTGGCAGGCGGCATGGGCCTCGGCGCAGATGACGCCGGAGGGCAACAACGTCCTCCCCGCCGACGCGCTGCGCGACGCGACGCTGCGCCAGATCGTCCGCCCGTCGCTGGGTGGCGCGCGGGTGCGGGTGCGCTTCTCGAACGCTTATGGCCGCGCGCCGCTGCGCATCGCTGCGGCGAGCATCGCGCGCTCGGCGGACCTTGCCAGCGCGCGGGTGTCGCCGGGCAGCCTGCGCGCCTTGTCGTTCGGCGGCGCGCGCGACGTGATCGTGCCGCCGGGCGCGGAATGGTGGAGCGACGCGGTCACGCTGCCGGTCACGGCGTTCGACGATCTGGCGGTATCCGCTTATTTCCCCACCGCGCCCGACGGCCAGACCTCGCATCCCGGATCGCGCGCGACGTCGTGGATCGCCAAGGGCGACGTGACCGGTGCGACCGATCTGTCTGGGGCGACCGGCACCGATCACTGGTTCCAGCTCTCCGGCGTCGAGGTCGAGCGCTGCGCCGCGCCGAACGGGGTGGTGGCGTTCGGCGATTCGATCACCGATGGCTATGGCGTGAAGCCCAACACCAATGCGCGCTGGACCGATGGGCTCGCGCGGCGGTTGGGCGGGGCGGCGGCAGTGCTCAACCTCGGGATCGGCGGCAACCGGCTATTGCTCGACGGGCTGGGGCCGAATGCGATGGCGCGCTTCGACCGTGACGTGCTGGGGCAAGCCGGGGCCAAGCACCTGATCGTGCTGGAGGGCGTCAACGACATCGGCGTGCTGACCCGCGAACAGCCCGCGACCCCGGAGGCGCACCGTGCCCTGGTGGCGGCGGTGACGGGGGCGTTTGCGCAGATGGTGGCGCGCGCTCATGGCAAGGGGATGACGGTGCATCTCGCGACGATCATGCCGTTTTCGAGCAACGCTTATTATCACCCCGGCGCAGCGAGCGAAGCGGACCGGCAGGCGATCAATGCATGGGTCCGCACCCCGGGCAACGCCGATCGCGTGATCGACTTCGACCGGCTGATGCGTGATCCGGCGCGGCCCGACCGGCTGTTGCCCGCCTATGACAGCGGCGACGGGCTGCATCCGAGCATTGCCGGTTATCGCGCGATGGCGGAAGGAATTTCGCTGGCGTCGTTGCGCTGAGCGATGCTATTTGTCCGACTATATACCTGACTCGTTCTGGAGCCCGCCTGCATGACCGCCCCCCACGATCCGACGAAGCTGCGCAGCCGTGCGTGGTTCGACAATCCGGCGAACATCGACATGACGGCGCTGTATCTGGAGCGCTATCTGAACTTCGGGCTGACGCTGGAGGAATTGCAGTCGGGTCGCCCGATCATCGGCATCGCGCAGACCGGCTCGGACCTGTCGCCGTGCAACCGTCACCATCTGGTGCTGTCGGAGCGGGTGCGCGAGGGCGTGCGCGAGATGGGCGGGATCGTGCTGGAATTCCCGGTGCATCCGATCCAGGAAACCGGCAAGCGCCCGACCGCC
>NZ_JACIJN010000003.1 GCF_014199415.1 Sphingomonas endophytica | reverse complement strand
CAGCTGATGGAGCAGGGCTTGATCCATGAGGACGCGCTGACCGTCAACGGCCGCACGATGGGCGACAATTGCCGCGGCGTCGCGATCGAGGACGAAAAGGTCATCCGCCCCTATGACGCGCCGCTCAAGGAAGAGGCCGGGTTCATCGTGCTGTCGGGCAATCTGTTCGACGCCGCGGTGATGAAGACCAGCGTCATCAGCCCCGAGTTCCGCGATCGTTACCTGTCGAACCCCGACGACCCCGAGGCGTTCGAGGGGCCGGCGGTGGTGTTCGACGGGCCGGAGGATTATCACGCGCGGATCGACGATCCGGCGACCGGGATCACGCCCGAGACGTTGCTGTTCATGCGCGGCGCGGGGCCGGTCGGCTATCCGGGCGCGGCCGAGGTCGTCAACATGCGCCCGCCGGCGTATCTGATCACCGAGGGTGTCCATGCCTTGCCGTGCATCGGCGACGGGCGGCAATCGGGGACGAGCGGCTCGCCGTCGATCCTCAACGCCTCGCCCGAGGCAGCCGCAATGGGGGGCCTCGCGCTGCTCCAGACCGGCGACCGGGTGCGGGTCGATCTGGGCAAGGGGACGGCCAACGTGCTGATCCCCGAGGCGGAACTGGCCGAGCGGCGCGCGGCGCTGGAGGCGGCGGGCGGCTATGCCTATCCGGCCTCGCAGACGCCGTGGCAGGAGATCCAGCGCGCCGTGGTCGGGCAGATGAGCACCGGCGCGATCCTCGAGGGTGCCGAGAAGTACCAGCGCATCGCGCAGACGATGGGGCTGCCGCGCGACAACCATTGACGGATCTGTACACGCGGAGGCGCGGAGGGTCTTCTCTCCGCGCCTTTTTTGTTCGCGCAGACGGCGCAGAGAGGTTGCGCCGCAGGTACGGCTTCCGTCCACCGGAATGACGATGGTTGCTTTCGCGGAATGTGGCATGGCGCACCGCCTGTCCGCGTCCTTCGCGTGCTCTGCGCGCATTCAAGATTTCTCACGCGGAGGCGCGGAGGCGCGGAGGCGCGGAGGGCGCTCGAGAAGTCTCTCCCGGCTGCGCCAGCAGCCCTTCACATCCTTGTGAGGAACTGCACGACGTGTAGCCCACGACCTCTCTGCGTCTCTGCGCGCCTAAGACTGCTGCACGCGCAGCCGCGAGGACGCGGGGCAAGTGGCACGGTGGCGCCTGCTCGACAGCTTCGTGCTCACCGCTTGGCGTGGATTGATCGCGCGCAGAGACGCGGAGGCGCAGAGAGGGAGCGTTTGCCGCGCCGGCCGGACATCATTTTCGTCATTGCGAGCGCAGCGAAGCAATCCAGGGCGTCCTGATCCGGCTCTGGATTGCTTCGCTGCGCTCGCAATGACGAATCCGGCTTCGTTTTTGAACATGCCTGCGACGCTGGGCGGAGCACCTCCGCGCCTCCGCGTGAACAAAAAGGGCGGCCCCGAAGGGCCGCCCTTTCCGTTTCACAACAACCCGCGACGCTTACCGCGGCGACGCCTCGCGCTTGCCGTCGAGGCGGCGGGCGATGCCCCAGGGGTTGGCGTCCGACACCGCCTCCGGCAGCAGGCTGGCAGGCAGGTTCTGGAGGCTGACCGGGCGCAGGAAGCGGTAGATCGCGCCGGTGCCGACCGAGGTGGTGCGGCCGTCGCTGGTCGCCGGGAACGGTCCGCCATGGACCATCGCCGGGGCGACCTCGACGCCGGTCGGCCAGCCGTTGACGAGGATGCGGCCGACGCGATCGGCGAGCACGGGGATCAGCCCCTTGGCGTCGGCTTCGTCCTCGGCATCGATCTGGAGCGTCGCGGTCAGCTGGCCTTCGAGGCTGGCGATGACCTTCTTCAGCTCGGCGAAATCACGGCACGCGACGACGATCGACGACGAGCCGAACACTTCATGTCCGAGCGCGCGATCGGCGAGGAACGCCTCGGCGTCGGTGCGGAACAGCGCGCCGACCGCCTGATTGACGCCCTCGCCGACCTTGCCGCGTGCGACCGTCGTGACCGCCGCATGCGACGCGAGCGCCTCGACGCCCTTTTCGAAGCTGGCGTGGATGCCGGGGGTGAGCATCGTGGTCGGTGCGCTCTCGGTCAGCGCCTGACCGGCGGCCTCGACGAACGCGTCGAGCGCCGGGCCGGCGATCGCGAGGACGAGGCCGGGGTTGGTGCAGAACTGGCCCGCGCCCATCGTCAGCGACTGGACATAGGCCGGGGCGAGCGCCGCACCGCGTGCTTCGAGCGCATGCGGCATGATGACGACCGGGTTGATCGCCGACATTTCGGCATAGACCGGGATCGGCTCGTCACGCTCGGCGGCGATCTTCATCAGCGCCATGCCGCCGCCGCGCGAGCCGGTGAAGCCGACCGCCTTGATGCGCGGATCGCGGACGATCGCGCCGCCCAGCTCGTTGGTTTCGCCGGGCAGATAGGAGAAGACGCCCGCCGGCAGCCCGGCCTTCTCGACCGCCTTGGCGATCGCGCGTGCGACCAGCTCGCCGGTGCCCGGGTGCGCCGGGTGGCCCTTGACGACGACCGGGCAGCCCGCCGCGAGCGCCGAGGCGGTGTCGCCGCCCGCGACCGAGAAGGCGAGCGGGAAGTTCGACGCGCCGAACACCGCGACGGGCCCGAGCGCGACGTTCATGCGGCGCAGGTCGGGGCGCGGGAGCGGCTGGCGATCGGGCATTGCCGGATCGATCGTGGCATCGAGCCAGTCGCCCTGACGGACGACGTTCGCGAAAAGCTTGAGCTGGCCGACGGTGCGGCCACGCTCGCCCTCGAGGCGGGCGCGCGGCAGGCCGCTTTCCTGCATCGCGCGAAGGATCAGCTCGTCGCCGAGCGCGAGGATCTCGTCGGTGATGGCTTCGAGGAACGCGGCGCGGGTTTCGGGATCGGTCGCGGCATAGGTCGGGAACGCCTCGGCGGCGAGCGCGGCGGCGGCGTCGACCGCGTCGGGGCCGGCGGAGGAGAAGTCGGGCGTCAGCGTCTTGCCGGTCGACGGATCGACCGAGGTGAACCGCTTGTCAGCCTGACGCGCCTCGGCGCCGATGAGCATCGCTCCGTCGATCATGATCGTCCTCGTGATGGGAATTAGTCGGACATTAGTTAGGCGGCAGGGGGCGGCTTCGCAACCCTGCGGTGGCTGCTGCGGCATCGCCGGTGTCGTGACGTGGCCGAAAATAGCGGCCTCCGGGCAGCGGCGAGCGCCGGACTTAAGCAGTTGGATGCGGCCCGGTGCCGCGTCGTTGCGTTTGGGGGCATCGCCCCCGCCACACCCGTCATCCCCGCGGAGGCGGGGATCCAGATACTCTGCGGTCTCGCCCTTATTGACGGACCTGCGCGTCTGGATTCCCGCCTTCGCGGGAATGACGGTTTTAGCGTGTCGGATCAGATGAAGCGGTTGACGATGTTCTCGATCCGCTCCTGACGGCCCGAGCGCGGGCGCGGGTTGACGGCGGCGCTCTCGGCGAGGTCGGCGATCCCGGCGAGGTCGAGGCTCGACACCTTGCGGCCGAACTCGGCGTCCCAGCCGGCGTAGCGCTCCTTCTTGATCGCATCGAGGCGACCGTCCTCGATCAGCGCGACGGCGTTGAGCAGGCCCTTCGCGACGACGTCGATCCCGCCGACATGGCCGTGGAACAGGTCGACCGCGTCCATCGACTGGCGGCGGACCTTGGCGTCGAAGTTGAAGCCGCCGGTGGTGAAGCCGCCCGCACGGAGCACCTCGATCATTGCCAGCGTCAGTTCCTCGACCGAGTTCGGGAATTGATCGGTGTCCCAGCCATTCTGGTGATCGCCGCGGTTGGCGTCGATCGAGCCGAAGATGCCGAGCGCGCCGGCCATCGCCAGCTCGTGCTCGAAGGTATGACCGGCCAGCGTGGCGTGGTTCGCCTCGATGTTGACCTTGACCTCGTTCTCCAGCCCATACTTCTTGAGGAAGCCGTACACGGTGGCGGTGTCGAAATCGTACTGGTGCTTGGTCGGCTCGTGCGGCTTCGGCTCGATCAGGATCGTGCCGTCGAAACCGATCTTGTGCTTGTGCTCGACGACCAGCGTCAGGAAGCGGCCGAGATTGTCGAGCTCGCGCTTCAGGTCGGTGTTGTGAAGCGTCTCATACCCCTCGCGACCGCCCCACAGCACGTAGTTGCTGCCGCCGAGGCGGTGCGTCGCCTCCAGCGCGTCGCGGACCTGCATCGCGCCGAACGCATAGACTTCCGGATCGGGGTTGGTCGCGCCACCGGCGGCGAAGCGCGGGTTGCCGAACAGATTGGCGGTGCCCCACAGCAATTTGCGGCCCGACGACGCCTGGAGCTTCTCCAGATGGTCGACCGCCTCGCCGAAGAAGCGGCGATGCTCGGCGACGCTGTCGGCGTCGGCCATCACGTCGACGTCGTGGAAGCAGTAATAAGGCACGTCGAGCTTGGTGAAGAAGTCGAACGCCACCTCGCGCTTCTGTGCCGCGGCCGCGCTGTCGTTCGCGCCGGCGTGCCACGGGCGGTTGAAGGTGCCGCCGCCGAACACGTCCGACCCCGGCCAGCAGAAGGTGTGCCAGAAGCAGGCGGCGAAGCGGAGGTGATCCTCCATGCGCTTGCCGAGCACGACCCGGTCCTTGTCGTAATAACGATAGGCGAGTTCGTTGGTGGTTTCCGGCCCCTCATATTTGATCTGGGGGATGTCGGCGAAGAAGTCGGTGCTCACGGGCGTGCTCCTTTAGGGCTTGATACGGGGATAGGCGGCGCGGAAGGCGGCGCGCTTGGGGGCGAGCCGGTCGACCAGCGTCGGGTCGGGGGTGATGACGTGGCTGACGGGCGGCGCGACGCAGACCTCAGGCGGCGTGCCGCCGTCGACCGCGAGCTGCGCGAGGCGCGCCGCGCCCATCGCGGGGCCGACCTCCCCACCCTTGAGATAGGCGAGTTCGACCTCCAGCGCGGCGGCGAGCGTCTCGCCCCAATAACGCGAGCGTGCGCCGCCGCCGATTACCGACAGGCGTTCGACAGTCGTGCCCGACTCGCGCAGCACGCGGACACCGTCGGCGAGCGCAAAGGCGACGCCCTCGAGCACCGCCTGCGCCATCCGCTCGGGCGTGCTGTCATGGTCGAGCTGGAGGAAGCCGCCGCGCACCTGCGCGTCATTGTGCGGGGTGCGCTCGCCGGAGAGATACGGGAGGAACAGTTCGGGGCCGCTCGCCGGGCCGGCGATCTCGGCGCGCGCGAACACGTCGGCGGCACCGGCCGCACCGATCAGCCGCGCGACCCAGTCGACGCAGACCGCCGCCGACAGATGCACCGCCATCTGGTGCCACATGCCCGGGATGCAGTGGCAGAAGGCATGGACCGCCGCCGCCGGGTTGGCGCGCAGCGTATCGGTCGCGACGAAGATCACCCCCGAGGTGCCGAGCGACAGCAAAGCGTCGCCGTCGCGGACGACGCCGATCCCGGCCGCGCCCGCGGCATTGTCGCCACCGCCGCCCGCGACGGGGACGGCGTCCATCCCCCAGCTTTCGGCGATCTCGGCGCGGAGATGGCCGGTCACGTCGCTGCCCTCGACCGCGCGCGGCATCTGATCGCGGGTGAGGCCGGTCGCGGCGAGCAGTTCGTCGCTCCAGTCGCGCTTCGCGACGTCGAGCCAGAGCGTGCCGGCGGCGTCGGAGACGTCGGACGCCTTCTCGCCGGTCATGATGAGCCGGACATGGTCCTTGGGGAGCAGGACGGTGCGGATCGCGGCGAAGGTCTCGGGCTCGTGACGCTTGACCCACAGCAGTTTCGGCGCGGTGAAGCCGGGCATCGCGATATTGGCGGCGATATCGCGCAGCGCGGGGACGGCGCGTTCCAGTTCTTCGCATTCGGCGAACGAGCGGCCGTCGTTCCACAGGATCGCGGGGCGCAAGGGGCGGTCGTCGGCGCCGAGCAGCGTCGCGCCGTGCATCTGCCCGGCGATGCCGACCCCGCGCACCGCGCGGCGCACGTCGGCGGGGAGCGCGCGGACCGCGGCGTCGGTCGCCTGCCACCAGGCGTCAGGGTCCTGTTCGGACCAGAGCGGGTGCGGGCGCTGGACGGTCAGCGCGGCGGTCGCCTGCGCGGCGATCACGCCGTCACGGTCGATCACCACCGCCTTCACGCCCGAGGTGCCGATGTCGATGCCGAGGAACATGCGTGTCTTCCGGATGAAATGCCCCGGCGCAGGCCGGGGCCAGGTAACGATGGCGGCGCGAGATGCGGAACCCTCGCCCGACGGTGCCCCGACCTTCGCCGGGGCACAGACATCACTTCACGAAGGGATCGATCGTCTGGATCGTGCCGTCCGGGTTGTACTTCAGCTCGGTCATCTTGACGTTGCGCAGCCGCGTCTGGCCCGAGAGCTGGGTATCGGCGTAGAACAGCCACCATTTGCCCTTCCACTCGACGATCGAATGGTGCGTCGTCCAGCCCTCGACCGGCTGGAGGATGCGGCCCTTGTAGGTGAACGGGCCGTAGGGCGAGTCGCCGATCGCATAAACGAGGTAATGCGTGTCGCCGGTCGAATAGCTGAAGTAGTATTTGCCCTTGTACTTGTGCATCCACGACGCCTCGAAGAAGCGGCGGTCATGGTCGCCGCCGAGCAGCGGCTTGCCCTTTTCGTCGAGGATCACGACGTCGCGCGGCTTGCCCGCGAACGCCTTCATGTCGGCGGCCATCGGCGCGACCTTCGGGGTCAGCGCGGGCTTGTCGTCGGCGCCGAGATCGGTCTTCGAGCCGTTCGGATCGTACGTGCCGGTGGTGTTGCGCTGGAGCTGGCCGCCCCAGATCCCGCCGAAATACATGTAGCTCTTGCCGTCGTCGTCGGTGAACACCGCCGGGTCGATCGAGAAGCTGCCCGCGATCGGCTGCGGATCGGCCTTGAACGGGCCGACCGGCGACTTGGAGGTGGCGACGCCGATGCGGAACGCGCCCTGCCGGTCCTTGGCGGGGAAATAGAGATAATAGGTGCCGTTCTTATAGGCGGCGTCGGGCGCCCACATCTGCTTTTCGGCCCAGGGCACGTCCTTGACGTCGAGCGCGACCGGATGCGCGGTGACCTTGCCGCCGGGCTCGTCCATGCTGAGCACGCGATAGTCGCGCATCTCGAAATGCCCGCCGAGATCGTCTTCCTTCGCCGAGCCGTCGATGTCGTGGCTGGGATAGACGTAGAGCTTGCCGTCGAAGACGTGCGCCGAGGGGTCGGCGGTGTAGAAATCGGTGACCAGCGGCTGCGACAGATATTTGCGGCCATCCTTGGCGCGCGGCGCGTCGGTGGCGGCGGCGTTGGCGGTCGTGGTGTTGTCGGCGGTCGTCGTGCGGTCACCGCAGGCGGCGAGCGGCAGCGCGACAAGCAGCGGCAACAGACAGGCACGGGAGAGATGGGCACGGGTAGGGCGACGCATCGTTTCGGGCTCCTCTCAGATCCAGTCGGCGGGTCTCTGCCCGCGCGTTGCGAAATGAGGTAGCGCTACCATCAGAGCAGCGCAACCGTTTTCGCGTCAAAGCCCCTCGCCGCCGACCCATTGTGCATTGGCGAGCCGGCGCGCTAGTGTCCAGTTCTGCTGGCGGATGTCGGGGACGGCGACGACTTCCCACAGCCCGCCGCGGGTCATCGGGCCGATCGCATAGAGCTGTTCGGCGACCCTGCCATTGGCATCGACGACCCGCGACTGCGCGTCGACCTCCAGCCCGATGCGCAGCGCGTCGGGGCGGATCATCCCGCGCGCGCGAAGGTCGCGGAGCAGCGGCTCGCCCGAGCGCAACAGGTCGCCCTGCGGCCCGGTGCAATTGACGATCCGCGCGACGCGCAGGCAACGCGTGTCGGTCTCGCCGCGCGGCCGCCACGCGACCGACGCGTGCGAACCGTCGGGGCGGGCGGTGACCAGCTTGCCCGCCACCACCTCCAGACGGCCCGCGGCGACCAGCGCCGCGATCCGGTCCGCGACCGCGGGCGCGAGGCGATGCCGATGCACGTCCCACCACGGCCGCAGATGACGGAGGAACCGCGCGCGCGTCGTCGCGTCCGCCGCGCCCCACATCAGCTGCGTGACCGGGCGCAGGGTGTCGACCGCCGCGCGCCAGCCGATCATGTCGCTGCGCTGCCGGACATGGCGCAGCAGCGCCGAGAGGGTCGCGGCGGGGCGTTCGGAGAGACCCGGCTGCGGCGGCGTGTCGGCATGGCGGCGCGGGGTGAGCCCGCGTCGCGACAGCGCGACGATCCGGCCGCGAAACCCGCTCGAGTCGAGCAGCAGCGCGGCATCGACCGCGGTCAGCCCGCTGCCGACCAGCAGGACATGATCGTCGTCGCGCAGGCCTTCCGCGATGTCGCCCGCCCAGGGATCGCCGCGGTAGCAGCCCGGCGGCAGCGCGTCGGGGTCAATCCCGGGCGGGGTGTGCGGCGGCAGATTGCCGAGCGCGAGCACCATCGCATCCGCCGCGAGCCGGCCGCCGCCCGCGAACGTCGCCTCATAGCCGTCCGCCGCCCGCACGATCGCGCGTACCTCGTCCTCGATCAGCGTCAGGCGGTGCGGATACGCGGCGACCGCCTGTTCCAGCATCTCGCGCAGATAGCGGCCATAGACGCGGCGCGGGACGAAGGTGGTGCGGTCGCCGAGCGCGTTGTGCGTCAGCCAGCGCACGAAATGGTCGGGATCGTCAGGCAAGGCGCTCATGTTGCCGGCGCGGACGTTGAGCAGATGCTCCTCGTGCGCCGCGCTATAGGCGACGCCGCGCCCGAGCTGCGCCGGCCGTCGCTCGATCAGCGTCGCGCGCGGTCCGTCGTGGCGCAGCAGGTTGATCGCGAGCAGCGCGCCAGAAAAGCCGCCGCCGACGATCGCGACATGGCGGATCATCGCCGGCCAGCCCGGCGCGGGAAACGGTTCGATGCTATCATCCCGATCGACCCTGTGCCATGCCGCCGGTGATGACGACATTGCGCCTATCGAATGAACCGCGTGCGCTGGGCAAGAGCGGGATCGCGGTTTCGCCGCTCGCCTGGGGCATGTGGCGGTTGTCCGGAGACGATATCGCGGCGGTGCGCGCGCTGATCGACGCCGCGCTGGCGGCGGGGATCACCCTGTTCGACACCGCCGACATCTATGGTTGCGACATGCCGGCCGGGTTCGGCTCGGCAGAGGCGCTGTTCGGGCGCGCGCTCGCCGAGGATCGCGCGCTGCGCGAGCGGATGGTGATCGCGACCAAGGGCGGGATCCGGCCCGGCATCCCCTATGATAGCAGCCGCGCCTATCTCGCGGCGGCCCTCGACGATTCGCTGCGGCGGATGGGGGTGGAGACGGTCGATCTCTACCAGATCCACCGCCGCGACCTGTTGGCGCATCCGCAGGAAGTCGCCGGAGCGCTCGACGCGATGGTGGCGAGCGGCAAGGTCCGCGCGATCGGCGTCTCGAACCATGCGCCCGCCGAGGTCGATGCCTTGCAGGCGTTCCTCGACCAGCCGATCGTCGCGACGCAGCCGGAATGCTCGGTGCTGCACACCGCGCCGCTGTTCGACGGGACGCTCGACCATGCGATGACGCATGACCTTGCCGTGCTGGCATGGTCGCCGCTCGGCGGCGGGCGGCTCACCGACGCCGCTCACCCGGCAGGCGCGTTGCTCGCTGCGCAGGGGGCGGCCTGGGGCGTCGATGCGGCGTCTGCGGCGCTGGCATGGGTGATGGCGCATCCGGCGCGGATCATCCCGATCGTCGGGTCGCAGAACCCGGCGCGGATCGCGGCGGCGGCCGACGCGTACCGGGTCGAATGGACGCGCACGCAATGGTATGCGGTGCTCGAAGCGGGGATGGGGAGCAGGCTGCCCTAGCGTGCCTCCCATAGCTTGCTTCATCGTGTGGTATCGCTAACAGGGGCGGTGCAACGCCGCGGGCGACAGGATCGGAGAGGATGGCGGACGTGTTGATGACGCAGGCGATGCGCTGGTTCGGGCCGCGCGATCCGGTGCCGCTGGCGCATATTCGTCAGGCCGGCGCGACCCACGTCGTCACCGCGCTCCACCACATCCCCAATGGCATGGTCTGGCCGCGCGAGGAGATCGCCGCGCAGCGCGCCATGATCGAGCGCGCCGGGCTCGGCTGGACGACGGTCGAGAGCGTGCCGGTGCACGAGGCGATCAAGACCGCCGGTGCGGAGCGTGACCGGCTGATCGACCAGTATATCACCACGCTGCGCCATCTCGCGGCGGAGGGGATCACCATTGTCACCTATAATTTCATGCCGCTGCTCGACTGGACGCGCACCGACCTGGCGTGGGAGCTGCCCGATGGCGCGCGCGCGTTGCGCTTCGAGCTGGACGCGGTGGCGGCCTATGACCTCCACCTGCTCCGGCGCCCCGGTGCCGAGGCCGATTATGCGCCCGACACGATCGAGCGCGCCGCGCGACGCTTCGCGGCGATGGACGACGAGGCGAAGCTGCGGCTGGAGCGGACGATCATCGCCGGGCTGCCGGGCAGCGAGGAGAGCTTCACCTCCGCGCAGTTTCTCGACGCGATCCATGACTATGCCGACACCGGCCCCGACCAGCTGCGCGCCAACCACCACGCCTTCATGGCGGCAATCTGCCCGGTCGCCGAGGAACTGGGCATCCGCATGGTCGTCCACCCCGACGATCCGCCGTTCCCGATCTTCGGGCTGCCGCGCGTCGTCAGCACCGAGGCGGACGTGACCGCGCTGTTCGAGGCGGTGCCGAGCACCGCCAACGGCCTGTGCTTCTGCACCGGCTCATTTGGGGTGCGCGCCGACAATGACCTGCCCGGCATGGTTCGGCGGCTGGGGGAGCGGATCGGCTTCCTCCACCTGCGCAGCGTCCAGCGCGAGCCCGATGGCGCGTTCCACGAGGCGGCGCATCTGGAGGGCAGCGGCGACCTGACCGCGGTGATGGCCGAGGTGGTGGCGTTGCAACGCCGCGAGGGGCGCTCGATCGTGATGCGCCCCGATCACGGCCACCAGATGATCGACGATCTGACCAAGGTGACCAACCCCGGCTATTCCTTGCTCGGGCGGATGCGTGGGCTGGCGGAATTGCGCGGGCTGGAGCGTGGCCTCGCCTTCATGGGAGCGAAGTGACGATGACCCGACCGCTCGAACTTCACCCCGACCGGCTGTTCCCCGCCGATCCCACCACCCGCGACATCGCGCGGACGCTCTATGCCGAGATCGGCGCGCTGCCGATCGTCAGCCCGCACGGCCATACCGATCCGACATGGTTCGCGACCGATGCCAAATGGGACAATGCGACGACGCTGCTGCTCGCGCCCGATCATTATGTGTTCCGGATGCTCTACTCGCAGGGCATTGCGCTCGACGATCTGCGCATCCCGCATCGCGGCGGGGTGCCCGGCACCTATCCGCGCGCGGCGTGGAAGCTGTTCGCATCGCACTACGAGCTGTTCCGCGGCACGCCGTCGCGGCTGTGGCTCGACCATGTCTTCGCCGAGGTGTTCGGGTTCGACGTGCGGCTCGATGCCGACACCGCCGACCTGTACTTCGACACGATCACCGATCGGCTGGCGGGCGACGACTTCCGCCCGCGCGCGCTGTTCGACCGCTTCCGCATCGACTTCCTCGCCACCACGGAGGGCGCGCACGACAGCCTCGACGCGCATCACGCGATCCGCGCCTCGGGCTGGAAGGGGCGCGTCGTCACCACCTATCGCCCCGATGGCGTGATCGACGTCGAGCACGAGCAGTTTAAGGGCGCGATGGAGACGTTCGCGGCGTTGACCGGCGAGGACGTGTACAGCTGGTCGGGCTATCTGGCCGCGCATCGCAAGCGCCGCGCCGATTTTCGCGCCGCCGGCGCGACCGCCACCGACCACGGCCACGCCACCGCGCAGACCGCCAACCTGTCGACCGCCGAGTGCGAGGCGTTGTTCGCGAAGATCGTCGGCGGCACGTGGGACGCCGCCGATGCCGAGCTGTTCCGGGCGCAGATGCTCACCGAAATGGCGAAGATGAGCGTCGCGGACGGGATGGTGATGCAGATCCACCCCGGTTCGTACCGCAACCACAATGCCGGGCTGTTTGCGAGCCACGGGCGCGACAAGGGCGCCGACATCCCGGTGCGCACCGAATATACCCGCGCGCTGCAACCGATGCTCGACGTGGTCGGCAACGAGCGCGACCTGACGATCATCCTCTTCACGCTCGACGAGAGCGTCTATGCGCGCGAGCTGGCCCCGATGGCGGGCCATTACCCGTGCCTGAAGCTGGGGCCGGCGTGGTGGTTCCACGATTCGCCCGAGGGAATGCGCCGCTATCGCGAGCTGACCACCGAAACCGCCGGCTTCTACAACACCGTCGGCTTCAACGACGATACGCGCGCCTTCCTGTCGATCCCGGCGCGGCACGATGTCGCGCGGCGCGTCGATTGCGCGTTCCTTGCGCGGCTGGTTGCCGAACATCGTATCGAGGATTGGGAAGCGCTCGAACTGGCGCACGAGCTGACCGACGGGCTGGTGCGCAAGGCGTACAAGCTGTGAGATTGTCCGAAGCGACCCGTGCATCGCTGCCCGGCGATGTCGCGCAGCCCGGCTATGCGCGTCGCGAACAGGCGCGCGGGATCGTGCATCTCGGCATCGGCGCATTCCACCGCGCGCATCAGGCGGTCTATACCGACGATGCGATGGCGGCCGGGGATCGCGACTGGGCGATCACCGGCGTGTCGCTGCGCTCGCGACAGGTCCACGAGCAACTCGCGCCGCAGGACGGGCTCTATACGGTCGCAACGCGCGATGCGGACGGCGAGCGGCTGCGGCTGATCGGGGCGGTGCGCGAGGTGCTGGTCGCGCCGGATGCGCCGGACGCGGTGGCAGCGGCGCTGGTCGCGCCCGCGACGCGCATCGTGACGCTGACCGTTACCGAAAAGGGCTATCACCGGCTGCCCGGCGGCGGGATCGACACCGCGTCGGTCGCGGCGGCGAGCGGCACGATCTATCACTATCTGTCGCAAGCGGTGCGTGATCGGCTGGCGGCGGGGGCCGGGCCGATGACGCTCGTCAGCTGCGACAACATGACCGACAACGGCCATGTGCTGCGCAATGGCGTGGTGGCGTTGCTCGACGGCGCGGCACGCGACTGGTTCGAGCGCGACTGGGCGTGCCCGTCGACGATGGTCGACCGGATCGTCCCCGCCACCACCGCCGCCGATCTCGACGGGATCGCGGCGCGGCTCGGGCAGCGTGACGAGGGCGCGGTCGTCACCGAGCCGTTCCGGCAATGGGTGATCGAGGATCGCTTCGCCACCGACCGCCCGCGCTGGGATGTCGGCGGTGCGCAGTTCGTCGCCGACGTGCGACCCTATGAAACCGCCAAGCTGCGGATGCTCAACGGCGCGCATTCGGCGCTCGCCTATCTCGGGCTCGGCGCGGGGCATGACTATGTGCATCAGGCGATCGCCGACCCCGTGGTGCGTCCGATCGTCGAGCGGCTGATGCGCGACGAGGCCGCCGCGAGCCTCGACGCCGCGCCGGGGCAGGATCTGCGCGGCTATGCCGATGCGCTGCTCGCGCGCTTCGCCAATCCATCGCTCGCGCACCGGCTGGCGCAGATCGCCA
Source organism: Sphingomonas endophytica (assembly GCF_014199415.1). Lineage (GTDB taxonomy): Bacteria > Pseudomonadota > Alphaproteobacteria > Sphingomonadales > Sphingomonadaceae > Sphingomonas > Sphingomonas endophytica. Next base: position 342,658 of record NZ_JACIJN010000003.1, on the reverse strand, counting down.
GCGACGGGTCGCAGAAGGTCGGCCCGCGCTGGCTGGAGGCGCTGACGATCAATCGCGCGCGCGGGGTCGATCGCACCGCGACGCTGACCGCGCTGGCGGGGTGGCTGCGGCATCTGCGTGGGCAGGCGGGGCCGATCAGTGATCCGATGGCCGACGAGCTGGCGGCGCTGTGGCGCGCGAACGATGCGCGCGGGATGGTCGATGCGCTGTTCGGGGCCGAAGGCAAGTTTGCGGCGCGCTGGCAGGCCGACGAGGCCGAGCGTGCGATGCTGGTCGAGCTGGTGGAGCGGACATGATGGGGAAGTTTCTGGCGTTCGGCGAGATCATGCTCCGCCTCTCGCCGCCGGGGCGCGAGCTGCTGATGCAGACGCCGCGCTTCGACGTGTGGGTGGCGGGCGCGGAGGCGAATGTCGTCACGCAGCTCGCCAAGCTCGGCCACGACGTCGGCATCGTCAGCCGCGTGCCCGACAACGACCTCGGGCAGAGCGCGATCACGACGCTCCGCGGGCACGGTGTCGACGTGCGGCACCTCCAGACCGGCGGCGAGCGGATGGGGCTGTATTTCGTCACTTCCGGCGCGGGGATGCGCGCGACCGAGGTGATCTACGACCGCGCCGGTTCGTCGTTCGCCGAAGCGCCGGTGAGTGCGTGGGACTGGGATGCGATCCTCGCGGGCGTGACGCGGCTGCATCTGTCGGGGATCACCCCGGCGCTGGGGCCGGTGCCGGCCGAGAGCGCGATCGCCGCGGCCGAGGCGGCGAGCGCGCGCGGCGTTGCGGTGTCGTTCGACGGCAATTGGCGCGGCAAATTATGGGCGCGGTGGGACAGCGATCCGCGCGGCATCCTGACGCGGATCGTCGAGCACGCCGATCTGATGTTCGGCAACCACCGCGACATCGCCTTGCTGCTGGGGCGCGACGATTTCGGCGGTGAGGGCGAGGACCGGCGGCGCGCGGCGGCGGAGGCGGCGTTCGCGCGCTTTCCGAAGCTGATGACGATCGCCTCGACCGCGCGGCATGTCGAGCATGTCGATCTCAACCGGCTGTCGGCGCGGATCGACACGCGCGACGATCATGCGCAGACGCCCGAGACGGTGCTGGCCGGGATCGTCGACCGGATCGGTGGTGGCGACGCGTTTGCGGCCGGGGTGCTGCATGCGTTGCTCAACGGGCAGGGGATTGCGGCGGCGGCGGAGACGGGGCTGGCGCTCGCGGCGCTCAAGCACTCGCTGCCGGGGGACGCGGCGTTGTTTCGGCAGGGCGATGTCGATGCGTTCCTTGCCGGCGGGTTGGACGTGCGGCGGTAGGGTTGGCGCTGTCATCCCGGACTTGATCCGGGATCCCGCTTCGTCTGCAACGGTGAGAGCGGGACCCCGGATCAAGTCCGGGGTGACGAAGTAGGAGAGCGCGCGTACCGCCCCACTTACCGTCGCCCCTGCGCAGGCAGGGGCCTATCGCTGTCCCGTCATGCGCGAAGGCCGACACACAGGCGGCGCTAACCGTGTCAGATGTCGGGTCAGGACGAGACAGCCATGGGCCCCTGCCTGCGCAGGGGCGACGGAGAGGGAGGGAGGCCGCTTTTAAGGTTCAGCCGCCAACAGACGGCAGCGCCTACCGTCCGATCAACGCCTCGGCGCGCCCGACCTCATGCGCCACCACCTGCTGCGTCACGCGCAGGAACAGCCGCTGCGCCTGCCGCCACGCATTCGTCTCGCGCGTGACGTGGCGGTCGCGGTGGCTGGCGATCAGCCGGCTGCCCCAGCTTTCCACCGCGGCATCGACATGGGTGGCGTCGCCCTGCGGCGCGATCACGATCGACGGGAACGGCAGGCGCGCGGTCGGCGAGGCGAACAGGTCGGTATCGCCGTCGCGCGTCACCTCGGCGTCGCGGGGCGCGAACAGCAACGCGCCCGCGATCTTCGCCACATAATCGCTCGGCGACAGCCGGCCCCACCACGCACTCGCCGCGCAGCCGATCCCGTCGGCGACCAGCAACACCGGTCGCTCCGCCGCGCACACCGCCTGATCGACGCGCGCCGCCCAGATCTTGCGCTCGGCGCGCGAGCGGGCGGCGATCGGGATCGTGCGCGGATCGTTGGCGGGCCAGCCGAACATCGTCCGCCACGTCGGCTCGCGGTGCCGCGCGTCCGAGATCGCGACGATTGAGAAAGGGGCGAAGCGGTCGTTGGCGGCGATGGCGAACATGGCTGTGGCTCCCGGGTGGCGCGGACCGTCGTCGTGGCTGAGGGCTGCGATGGTACGCGAGTCTGGCGCGATGGGGAGTCTAGTTGGCCTTTGGCGCGGTGAGGCTGGGGTTTGTCGGGGTGAGGTGAGGGGGCGTGGGGTCGTCATTGCGAGCGTAGCGACGCAATCCAGGGCGTCCTGGTCCGGCTCTGGATTGCTTCGCTACGCTCGCAATGACGAGAAAAGGGCGCCCTCCCGCTTGGGAAGACGCCCTTTTTCAATAGGGGCAACGAGGCGGCGAAGCCGCGTCGTCGGTCCTCACCTGCGGCGAGGCCGGCCGACAGCGCGTGTGGCGCGGCGCGCCACCGGCTGCCGGCACGGCAGCCTCACGCGCTGTAGTACATATCAAATTCGACCGGGCTCGGGGTCATTTCCCAACGCGCGACCTCGTCCCACTTCAGCTCGACATAGGCCTCGATCTGGTCCTTGGTGAACACGTCGCCCTTCAGCAGGAAGTCGTGATCGGCCAGCAGCGAGTCCAGCGCTTCACGCAGCGAGGCGCAGACCGTCGGCACTTCCGCCAGCTCGGCCGGCGGGAGGTCGTACAGGTTCTTGTCCATCGCCTCGCCCGGATGGATCTTGTTCTGGATGCCGTCCAGACCCGCCATCAGCAGCGCCGCATAAGCGAGGTACGGATTGGCCATCGCGTCCGGGAAGCGGACCTCGACGCGCTTGCTCTTCGGGCCGGTGCCGTACGGGATGCGGCACGACGCCGAACGGTTGCGCGCCGAATAGGCGAGCAGCACCGGCGCTTCGTAGCCCGGCACCAGCCGCTTGTAGCTGTTGGTGGTCGGGTTGGTGAAGGCGTTGATCGCCTTGGCGTGCTTGATGATCCCGCCGATGAAATACAGGCAGGTGTCGGAGAGCCCGGCATAGCCGTTGCCCGCGAACAGCGGCTCCTTGCCGTTCCAGATCGAGAAGTGCGTGTGCATCCCCGAGCCGTTATCTTCCTTGATCGGCTTCGGCATGAACGTCGCCGACTTGCCATAGGCATGCGCGACCTGGTGCACGACATACTTGTAGATCTGCATCCGGTCGGCGGTGGTGGTCAGCGTGCCGAAGGTCAGGCCCAGCTCGTGCTGCGCGGCGGCGACCTCGTGGTGGTGCTTGTCGCACGGCAGGCCCATCTCGAGCATCGTCGAGACCATCTCGCCGCGGATGTCGACCGCCGAGTCGACCGGCGCGACCGGGAAATAGCCGCCCTTGGCGCGCGGACGGTGCGCGAGGTTGCCGCCCTCATATTCGCGGCCGGTGTTGGTCGGCAGCTCTATATCGTCGATCTTGAAATACGACTGGTTGTACGACGTGTCGAAACGGACGTCGTCGAACATGAAGAACTCGGCTTCCGGCCCGACGTACACGGTGTCGCCGATCCCGGTGGTGGCGACATAGGCCTCGGCGCGCTTGGCGGTGGTGCGCGGGTCGCGGCTATAGCCCTCGCCGGTCGACGGCTCGACGATGTCGCAGAACACGATCAGCATCGGGGTGGCCGAGAACGGATCGGTGTAGACCGCGTCCAGATCCGGCTTCAGGATCATGTCCGACTCGTTGATCGCCTTCCAGCCCTCGATCGAGCTGCCGTCGAACATCAGGCCGTCGGTCCATTCGTCCTCGCCCATCACCGAGGCGACCATGGTCAGATGCTGCCACTTGCCCTTGGGATCGGTGAAGCGCAGATCGACCCACTCGATCTCCTCGTCCTTGATCTTGCTCAGAACGTCTGCGGCCGTGTTCGCCATGTGTTGCTCTCTCTCGCATAAGCGTCGCCCCGACCAATGTCGGGTGAGACGCGGTAAGTGGCACGCTCCGATGACAGCGGAGCGAAGAAGGGGATCAGATCGCCTCGTTATCGCGCTCGCCGGTGCGGATGCGCAGCGCGGTCTCGACCGGGATCACGAAGATCTTGCCGTCGCCGATCCGGCCGGTCTGCGCGGCGGCGGCGATCGCCTCCACCACGCGCTCGGTCAGCCCGTCCTCGACGACCACCTCCAGCTTCACCTTGGGCAGGAAGTCGACGACATATTCGGCGCCGCGATACAGCTCGGTATGGCCCTTCTGCCGGCCGAAGCCCTTCGCCTCGGTGACGGTGATGCCGGACACGCCGATCTCGTGCAGCGCCTCCTTCACCTCGTCCAGCTTGAACGGCTTGATGATCGCTTCGATCTTCTTCACGCGACGAACGCCCCACCCCAAGAAACCCGGATGCCCCAACAGCATCGATGCACCGATCGTGCCAGCCGCGGCGCGGAAGGGCAAGGTGACGACTCGCGGAAATCCGGGCTTTTTGCTGCCTGAAAAACGGGCAAAACCAGGGTGGTTGCCGCTTTTGCGAGCAGGGTCATTTCTTAACCCCGCCACGCCTAAGCGAAGGCGATGCGAAGCTCACGCGAATATCGGATCGGCGCCGTTTCGGCATTGTCGCTGCTGCTGGCGGGCTGCGGTGGTGGCGACGGCGATGGCGGCAGCGCCGCGACCCCGGTCAGCGGCGGGGTACAGGTGGTGCCGGCGCCGACCCCGAGCCCGACGCCCGTCGCGACACCGACGCCCGCTCCCGCTCCGACGCCGACCCCGACGCCCCCACCACCGGCGCCCGCGCCGACCGGCAGCTGGGCGGGCAACGCCGCCGCCCTGTTCAGCACCCAGCCGGATGTCGCCAATTGCCGGCCCGGCACGTTGCTCCAGAGCGTCCGCGACGACGTGCTGGCGCGGCTGAATGCGATTCGTGCGCTCCACCGCCTGCCCGCGGTCAGCTATTCGAGCGCCGACGACGAGCAGGCGACGCAGGCCGCGCTGATGATGGCGGCGAACGGCCAACTGAGCCACACGCCGGCTGCCTCGTGGAAATGCTACACCACGCTGGGCGCGAACGGCGCGGGGACCAGCAACCTCTACGGCGGGCTGATCTCGCCGTATCTCGCTTATTATACCGAGGACATGTACCTCGGCGGGTGGCTGACCGAGACCTCGAACCTCGTTGTCGACAGCGTCGGGCACCGCCGCTGGCTCCTCGACCCGTTCCTCGGCAAGATCGCCTATGGCCGCGTCGCGCAGGTGCTCGCCGACGGCAGCCGCACCGACGCGGCGGCGATGAAGGTGGTGACCTTCACCGGCGGGGTGAGCGTGCCCGCCGACCTGCCGCCGTTCGTCGCCTATCCGTATGGCGACTATCCGGCGCGCTATTTCGATCCGTTGTCGCTGCTGTCGTTCACCGTCATCGCCGACACCACGCAGCGCGGCGGCGCGAACGCGACGGTCGATTTCAGCAAGGCGACGATCGCGGTCAGTGACGGCGCCAATGCGCTGACGGTGTCGAGCGTCAGCTTCGACAACGAGCGTTACGCGGTGCCCAACAACCTGCAGTTCAAGGTCGCGGGGCTGAAGCCGGGGGTGAGCTATTCGGTGAAGATCACCGGGGTCGGCGTGCGCGGCACCTCGACCGATTATAGCTATACGTTTCGGATCGTGTCGTGACCGACGGCCTAGAGGCCGGGTCGTCATTCCGGACTTGATCCGGGATCCCGCTTCTTCACGACGCTCGTAGAGAAGAAGCGGGGCCCCGGATCAAGTCCCGGGCGACGAAAGGGGTTGGCCGCAGCCCCCTCAATACGGCGGCTTGTCGAGCCCCGCGGGCGAGCCGGTGAAGATCTCGCAGCCGTCCGCGGTGATCCCGATCGAATGTTCGAACTGCGCCGACAGCGAGCGGTCGCGCGTCACCGCCGTCCAGCCGTCGTCGAGCAGCTTCACGTCGGGGCGACCGATATTGATCATCGGCTCGATCGTGAAGATCATCCCCGGGCGCAGCTCCGGCCCGGTGCCCGGACGGCCGACATGGACCACTTCCGGCGCGTCGTGGAACAGCCGCCCGACCCCGTGCCCGCAGAAATCGCGGACCACGCCGAAGCGATGCCCCTCGGCATGGCGCTGGATGGCATGCGCGACATCGCCCATCGTATTGCCGGGGCGCGCCTGCTCGATCCCGAGCATCAGGCATTCATAGGTCACCTCGACCAGCCGCTTCGCCTTCAGCGGCACGTCACCGATCAGGTACATGCGGCTGGTGTCGCCATGCCAGCCATCGACGATCGGGGTGACGTCGACATTGACGATATCGCCCGACTTCAGCGCCTTGTCCGACGGGATGCCGTGGCAGACGACGTGATTGATCGAGATGCAGCTCGAATGCGTATAGCCGCGATAGCCAAGTGTCGCGGGCACGCCGCCGCCGGCCTTCACGAAATCGTAGATCAGCTTGTCGATCTCGGCGGTGGTCACGCCCGGCACCATGTGCGGCACGAGCATGTCGAGCGTTTCGGCGGCGAGTCGCCCGGCCTTGTGCATTCCCGCAAAGGCTTCCGCCCCGTGCAGCTTGATCGCGCCGGTGCGCGCGAGCGGCGCATCGCTGGTGACGGTCACATAATCGGTCATGCGCGCGGATATAGCGTGGCGGGCGCGTGATTGCGAGCTAGGGAAGGAGCATGACTGACGAACGCATCTGGACCGCCGCCTTGGTGGTGATCGGCGACGAGATCCTGTCCGGCCGCACGCAGGACAAGAACATCGCGCAGCTCGCCACCTGGCTCAACGTGCAGGGCATCCGGCTGGTCGAGGTGCGCGTCGTCCCCGACCGCGAGGCGGCGATCGTCGAGGCGGTCAACACGCTGCGCGCGCGGAACGACTATCTGTTCACGACCGGCGGGATCGGCCCGACGCATGACGACATCACCGTCGACGCGATCGCCGCCGCACTGGGGGTGCCGGTGGTCGAACACCCCGATGCGCTGGCGGTGCTGGAGCGCCACTACGAGACGCGCGGCGGGTTGACCGACGCGCGGCGGCGGATGGCACGCGTGCCGGCGGGCGCGACGCTGATCGAGAATCGCGTCTCGGGCGCGCCGGGTATCCGCGTCGGCAACATCTTCATCATGGCGGGCGTGCCGCACATCACCGCGGGGATGCTCGACTGGCTGACCGGCACGCTCGAAGGCGGCCGCCCGGTGGTGAGCGCGACGATCGGCTGCTGGGTTGCCGAAAGCGAGGTCGCCGAGCTGCTCCGTGCCACCGAAAAGGCGCATGAGGGCGTGGCGATCGGAAGCTATCCGTTCTTCCGCGACGGACGGACCGGCGCCAATTTCGTCGTGCGCTCGCCGGACGCGGCGCTGGTCGACCGCTGCATCGCCGACCTGACCGCCGCGCTCGAGGCCGACGGGCGGGAGGTGACGGCTGAGGGAATCTAGCTGCGGCGGACCGCTACGAGCTTGATCCGTCATCCCGGACCTGATCCGGGATCCCGCTTCCTTGCCTCACCGCTGAAGAAGGAGCGGGACCCTGGATCAGGTCCGGGGCGGCGATTTGCGGAAAGCGCGGGAACATCGGAACAGCGATCTTCCACTCGTCCCGAACAGGGATCGGCGACAAGGTAAACGACGTTGCGGCGCCCAGCGCCACAAGCCACGGGCAAGGTTCAAATTTCCGGGACCGGACACGATGGCGCGCACAGCATTTATGGCAGGACTGACGGCGGCGCTGGCGCTGACGGCGGCGGGTCCGGCTTCGGCGACGACCGTCATCCAGGGCATGGATGCGCTGCACGAATGGAACCTCGTCGTGCTCGGCGACCTGAAGTCGTCGTCGGAGGTCGAGGGGCGCACGTTCGTCGGCGGCAATCTGAGCGGCACATCGTCCAACTATCAGATCCGCACCCCTGCCGCCTCGGCGGCGAAGACCCCGGCGCTGACCGTGGTCGGCGACGTGACCGGCGGGACCAAGAACCTGACCGGCGGCGCGACGGTCGGCGGCAATGTCAGCAGCGGCTTTTCGCTCAACGGCAGTCCGCAGACCGTGCTGGTCGGCGGCACGATCGCCAACACCAACGTCAACCAGAACATCGTCAAGTCTGGGCAGGCGGCGACTGCGGGGTTCACGCAGGGGCTGATCGACCAGCGCGATGCACTGACCCGCTCGATGGTCGACCTGTCGAACGGGCTGTCGGCGCTGACCGCGACTGGCACCGCGCTGATCGCCAACAATCGCGCCACGTTCAACGCGGTCGCGGGCGGTAATGGCGTGGCGGTCTTCTCGCTCGCCGCCAGCGATCTGTCGAGATTCGGCGAGATCGCGTTCAACCGCAACGGCGCGGACACGGTGATCGTCAACGTCAGCGGCGCGACGATCCGGCTCGACGACAATTTTCTCGGCAACGCCGACCAGCTGGGCCGCAACGTGATCTGGAACTTCGCCGACGCGACCACGGTCGACGTCACGACCGCGTGGCGCGGCTCGGTGCTCGCGCCGCTCGCCGCCGGTACGACGGGCAATTACATTCAGGGCAGCGCGGTGTTCAACAGCATGGTGCAGAACGGCGAGCTGCACCTCGACACCTATGCGGGCAATTTCCGCCCGACCGCGGCGGTGCCGGAGCCGGGGACGTGGATGATGATGCTCGCGGGTTTCGGCGCGCTCGGCGTAATGCTGCGGCGGCGGCGGAAGGTGGCGCTTCAGTCGGCGGTTTGACGCCGTGCAAAGCGGAGAGCCGCTCAGACTTCGGGCACGCCACAGCGGCTAGAGTACCCGTCATGGCGAGCGTAGCGAAGCAATCCAGGGCGTCCTGATCCAGCCCTGGATGGCTTCGCTACGCTCGCAATAACGGTAGAGATGTTCGACGGAGCGTTACGGTATCACGCGACCTGCACGACCTCTTCCGGCTCGCGCAGCACATAGCCGCGGCCCCAGACGGTCTCGATGTAATTCTCGCCCTCGCAGGCGAGGCTGAGCTTCTTGCGGAGCTTGCAGATGAAGACGTCGATGATCTTCAGTTCGGGCTCGTCCATCCCGCCGTACAGGTGGTTGAGGAACATTTCCTTGGTCAGCGTCGTGCCCTTGCGGAGCGAGAGCAGCTCCAGCATCGCATATTCCTTGCCGGTCAGGTGAACACGCGCGCCATCGACCTCGACGGTCTTGGCATCGAGGTTCACCGACAGCTTGCCGGTCTTGATGACCGATTGCGAATGGCCCTTCGAGCGGCGGACGACGGCGTGGATGCGCGCGATCAGTTCCTCGCGATGGAACGGCTTGGTGACGTAATCGTCCGCGCCGAAGCCGAAGCTGCGCACCTTCGAATCCATTTCGTTGATGCCGCTGAGGATCAGCACCGGAGTCTGGACGCGCGCGACTCGCAGCTTCTTGAGCACGTCATAGCCGTGCATGTCGGGCAGGTTGAGGTCGAGCAGGATGATGTCGTAGTCGTAGAGCTTGCCGAGATCGAGGCCTTCCTCACCCAGATCAGTATTGTAGACGTTGAAGCCCTCGGTCGACAGCATCAGCTCGATGGCCTTGGCGGTGGTCGGCTCGTCCTCGATCAGCAGCACGCGCATCGGCAATTCCCCGGTTGTCGGTGGCGAGATGCCGTCGTCGGCCACGCCTGTCTGGTTCGTTTACCAAACTGCCTCTGAAGCATAAAGGTTAACTGCCGCTTAAATTGGGTGTTCCCTTTTTTCACTTTGCTTGTCGATATTTGCTTCACGCGGCGTGCCCATTGCCGTGAACAATGTGCGTTCGCGCGAGCGGGGGATGTCCTCGCCCAGCATCTCGCGCAGGTACAGGCTGCGCACCAGCGTGAAGGTGACGACCAGAATACCGCCCGAGAAGAACAGCCCGAACAATCCGAACACCGCGCCGGTGCCGATGATCGCGAACAGGCTCAGCGCCGGCGGGATCGCGACCACGCGGCTGGTGACGAACGGTGTCACGAAATTGGTCTGGATGATTCGCACCGCCGCGAACACGCCCAGCGCCCACAGCAATTGATCGGTCCCGGCGGTGGCGGCGAGCCCCAGCGCCGGCAGCATCGCCGCGACCGGGCCGACATAGGGGATGAACTCGCTGAGCCCGGTCAGCAGCCCGAGCATCGCCGGTGAAGGCACTCCGGCCGCCCACAGCCCGACGCCGACCATCAAGCCCATCGCGGTCATCTGGATCAGCTGCGCGCGCAACCACAGCAGCAGCGTCGAGCCGACGTCGCCGAGCGCATCCTCCAGCGCCGCCCGCCGCGACGGCGGCACCAGCAGCAGCACGCCACGCTCGTAGATCTTGGGATCGACCGCGAAGAAGATCGCGCCGAACAGCACCAGCACGGTGTTGAGCAGCAATTGGCCGGCGCCGCGCACGATCTCGCCGATGTCCTGCGCGACGCGGCTGCCCGCAAAGGCGGCGCGCACCGCGTCGACGACCTTCGCGCCGACCGGACTTTGCGACATATACGCCTGAAACTGGTCCAGCAGCCCCGGCAAGGCGACCACCAAGGTGTTCACCTGCGCGCGGAACTCGACCCCGAACAGCCAGAAGAGCAGCGCAAGGAAGCCAAGCAGCGTCAGGATCGCCGCAGTCATCGCGCGTTTGCTGCCCAGATGCGCGCGGGTCGCGTACAGCTCGGCGATCGCATGGATCACGATCGCGATCAGCACCGATCCGAACGCGAGGATCAGCAGGTGCCGGGCGAGATACAGCGCCGCGACCAGCGCCACGATCACGACGATCCACAGCACGCGGCGGATGAAGCGCGCGTCCGGTTCGTCGGGCGCCAGCCGGTTCATGCGGGAAGGGCAGAACGTTTCACGAGCGGCACAACGCGCCCGTCCCGAAAAAGGCGCGCCGTCACCGCACGATTTTGACTCAGCGTGGCAACAGCGCCACGGGCGGCGTCCAGCGGAGCAGCGCGTCATATTCCTGCGGCGGGTCGGCGAAGCCCGCGCGTGCGACGAGCGCTGGCGTGCCGAGCAGCAGCGCGATGCCGCCGGCGAGGCGCGTGGCGCGCCGTGACGGCGGGCGCTCGATGAGCAACACGCCCGCCAATGCGGTCGCGAGCATCGGCCAGAGATGATAGCGGAGGTCGGCCGCGATCGAGATCGCCGCGAAGCTCGCCTCCAGCGCCAGCGCCGAGGCGAGCAGCCCCAGCGCGAGGCGGCGCGCCGGACCGCGCGGCGCGCGGCCGGCGCCCGCCAGCAGCAGGAGCGCGGCGATCATCCACGCGAACGGCCAGCCGAGCGGGGTGCGGACCATCCCGCCGGCGAGCGTCTGCCACGCCGCCGCGGCGCGACCGGGGCTGGCGATCCCCGCGGCATTGGGCTCGCTGCGCGTCGGCGGCGCGGCGCCGGGCAGATGCGCGGGGACCAGCCACCGCCATGTCATGTTCAGATGGGCGACGCGCTGCGCCAGATACGCGGCCGGATGACGAAGCGCCGCGACGGCGAGCTGGCGATAGAGCGTGCCCGGCGACCGGGTCGCGAGCGGTGCCAGCGCGGCGACGCAGGCGGGCGTGTCGCCGAGCGGATCCCAGAAATAAGGCGTGACGCATTGCGCCGCGCGCAGGGTCGCGCCGGTACCGGCGGGCAAAGCCGCGACCCCCGCGTCGCGGGTGCGCACGGCGATGCCCGCGAGGTCGTAGCGCGGCTGGGTCGAGGTGACGTCGCTCGGCGCCGCGCCGAGCAGGCGATGGTTGATCGTGCCGGACAGCGCGAGCACCGCCGCGACGATGGTGATCGCCGCGCCGAATTGCGCTGCCGGACGGCGGACAGGAGCGAGCGCGGCGATCAGCGGCGCGAGCGCGAACACCGCATTGGCGCGGACCAGCAGCGCATAGCCGAACAGCAGCGCCGCGCCTGCGCCGATCGCGCCCGGCACCGGCCGGTCGCGGAGACGATAGCGCGCGATCAGCCCGGTCGCGGCGAGCGCCGCGCCGACCAGTTGCGCGTCCTTGAGGACCACGCCTTGCCAGCCGAGCAGCGGCGGGAGCAATCCCGCGGCGAGGACCGCCCAACCGGCGCGGCGCCTGCCGATCGCGGTGAGCGCGTCCGCGATCAGCGCGAGGCCGAGCCAGTAACCGGCGAGCTGCACCGCGAGCAGCGGCGCGGTGCCGTGACCGAGCGGCAGCAACGCTTGCCAGAGACGGGCCATGATCGGGGGGTGCCAGTCGTCGAGCTGGTTCGAGACGACCTGCTCATACTGGCGCAGCGTGTCGTATTCGGCATAGCCCGGCCAGAACAGCGCGAGCGACGCCGCGAAGAGGAGCGCGCCGGCGACGAGGTGAGGGCGGCCCGGATCGATGAGTCGGCGCGGTCGCTCGGGCATCATCGGATCGGGATAGTCACGCCGCTCGGGCATTGCGAGTGCGGCGACGCACGCCGGCACTGTGCCTGCATGTGCGGGATCGTTTCATGCGCTCGCGATGGTGCCGATCGTGCTGCCTTCGCGTCGAAGCGAGGCCGGCGCCTTGTCGCTATTCGACGCGATCCGACCCGCGTTGCTGGGGTCGTGGTCAAGAGGCGGGCTCGCATCGACCTACCCGTCCACCGTGCCGCCGCTAAGGATCGATCATCTGCCCCACCCGTCATCCCGGACTTGATTCGGGATCCCGCTTCTCTCTGCTGTTGCCAAGAAAAAGCGGGACCCCGATCTAATCCGGGGCGACGATGGTGTGGGTCAGGATCGACGAAAGCGCCGATCCGGTCGGCACCTGTGTCCTAGAAGTGGATCGCGCGGCCGTAGGCGCCGAGCACGCTTTCGTGCATCATTTCGCTGAGCGTCGGGTGCGCGAACACCGTCTCCATCAGCTCGTGCTCGGTCGTCTCGAGCTGGCGCGCGACGACATAGCCCTGGATCAGCTCGGTGACTTCCGCGCCGACCATGTGCGCGCCGAGCAGCTCGCCGGTCTTGGCGTCGAAGACGGTCTTGATGAAGCCGTCCGCCTCACCGAGCGCGATCGCCTTGCCGTTGCCGATGAACGGGAATTTGCCGACCTTGATGTCGCGGCCGGCTTCCTTCGCCTTCGCCTCGGTCAGCCCGACGCTCGCCACCTGCGGGCGGCTGTAGGTGCAGCCCGGGATGTTCCACGTCTCGAACGGATGCGGGTTGCCGCCGGCCAGCTTCTCGACGCAGACGATGCCCTCGTGGCTCGCCTTGTGCGCCAACCACGGTGCGCCGGTCACGTCGCCGATCGCGTAAATGCCCTCGACATTGGTGCGGCCGAAGCCGTCGACCTTGATATGGCCGCGCTCGGTGGTGACGCCGAGCTTCTCGAGCCCGATCTCCTCGGTGTTCGGGACGATGCCGATCGCGACGATGACGTGGCTATAGTCCTCGGTCGTGGACTTGCCGTCCTTGCCCTTGATCGTCGCCTTCACGCCGTCCGCGCCGGTGTCGATCTTCTCGAGCGCAGCGCCGGTGACGATCTTGATCCCGTCCTTGGTCAGCCGCTTCTCCATGAAGGCGCTGACTTCCTCGTCCTCGACCGGCAGGATACGCGGCAGCATCTCGACGATCGTCACGTCCGCGCCCATGTCGTTGTAGAAGCTCGCGAACTCGACGCCGATCGCGCCCGAGCCGATCACCAGCAGCTTGGTCGGCATCACTTCGGGCACCATCGCGTGGCGATAGGTCCAGATCCGCTTGCCGTCGGCCTTGGCGAACGGCAGGTCGCGGGCGCGCGCGCCGGTCGCGACGAGGATGTGCTTGGCTTCGAGGTCGACCGTGCCGTTGCCCTGCTTGACCGACAGCTTGCCCTTCGCCGTGATCGTGCCGAAGCCTTCGACCACGGTGATCTTGTTCTTCTTCATCAGGCCCTTGACGCCGGCGTTGAGCTGGCCGGAGACCTTGCGGCTGCGGTCGACGATCTTGGCGAGGTCGAAGCCGATGTTGTCGGCCTTGAGCCCGTAATCGCCCGCGTGCGTCATGTAGTGATAGATTTCCGACGTGCGCAGCAGCGCCTTGGTCGGAATGCAGCCCCAGTTGAGGCAGATCCCGCCGAGCCGCTCGCGCTCGACGATCGCGACCTTCAGGCCGAGCTGTGCGCCGCGGATCGCGGCGACATAGCCGCCGGGGCCGGAGCCGAGAACGATAAGGTCGTAGGTGTCAGCCATGTAACCACTCCCGGGCCGCAGCCCCTGTTGTCACCACGGGCACAGCGGCCCGCAAAATCCTTACGCCGCCGTAGGCACTTCGCGCGGGCGGCGGTCCTCGTCGATCGCGACGAAGGTGAAGCGCGCTTCGGTCACCTTGCGCGATTCCTCACCGTGGCGGTCGCGCGCCCAGCTTTCGACCTGGATCGCGATCGAGGTGCGCCCGACGCGCTCGATCTGCGTGTAGACCGACACTTCGTCGCCGACATGGACGGGGGCGTGGAATTGCATCCCGTCCATCGCGATCGTCACCGCGCGCCCGCGGGCGCGCCGCGCCGCGGTCAGCCCGGCGGCCGAGTCCATCAGGCTCATCAGCCACCCGCCGAAGATGTCGCCATACGCATTGGCGTCGGCGGGCATTGCCGAGACGCGGATCGTCGGGGCCTGTTGCGGTTCGGTAGCGCTCATGCGGCGGCTCCTTCGCGGCGCACGCGCCAGATGTCGCGCGCGCCGAGCAGGCCGACCGCGACCAATGTCGCCGCGCCGACCAGCCAGATCGTGTCGGCGCCCTGCGGATAGCTCCACGCCGCGCCCTTGAAGACCAAAGCGGTCACGCCGAGCGACAAGGCGCTCCACGCGAACTCGCGCTTGTCCGCGCCCAGCTCCATCTGCGCCACGCGCCGGTGCCTCAGGCGAGCATCGCCAGCGGGTTCTCGACCAGCTCGCGGAACGCCTTCATCAGCTGCGCACCGTCCGCGCCGTCGATCGCACGGTGATCGAAGCTGCCGGTCGCCGACATGATCGACGCGACGCCGAGCGAACCGTCACCCAGCACCCACGGGCGCTTCTCACCCGCGCCGACCGCGAGGATCATGCCCTGCGGCGGGTTGATCACCGCCTCGAACTGCTTGATCCCGAACATGCCCATGTTGCTGATCGACGCGGTGCCGCCGGTGAATTCCTCCGGCTTCAGCTTCTTGTCACGCGCGCGCGCGGCAAGGTCCTTCATGCGCGTCGAGATGCTCGACAGCGAGGCGGTATCCGCCTCGGTGATGACCGGGGTGATGAGCCCGTCCGGGGTCGACACCGCGACCGAGATATCCGCGCGCTGGAAGCTGACGAGCTGGTCCGGGGTGAACATCACGTTGCACTTCGGCACCTGGATCAGCGCGACGGCGAGCGCCTTGATGAGCAGGTCGTTGACCGACAGCTTCACGCCGCGCGATTCGAGCCCGGCATTGAGATCGCCACGCAGCTTGAGCAGCTTGTCGAGCTGCACGTCGACCGTGAGGTAGATGTGCGGCACCTGCTGCTTCGATTCGGTCAGGCGGCGCGCGATCGTCTTGCGCATGTTGGTGAGCTTGGTCAGCTCGTGCGGGATGTCGGGCACCTCCGCCGGGGTCGGCGCGGGGGCGGGCGATGCCGCGGGGGCCGCGCTGCTCGCGGCGGCGGCCGGCGCGGACGCCTTCCCCGGCTGCGCGCCATCGACGTCGGCCTTGACGATCCGGCCGTTCGGGCCGCTGCCCTTCACGCCCGACAGGTCGACGCCCTTGTCGGCGGCGAGACGGCGCGCGAGCGGGCTCGCCTTGACGCGGTCGCCGTCCTGACGGGCAGGAGCGGGCTTCGGATCGGCGGGCTTGCCGTGGTCGCGGACGTCTTCCTTGGCGGGCTGCGCCTCGGTGCCGGTCTTGTTCGGGTCGGCGGGCGACGGCTTGGACTCGCTCTCCTTGGCGGCGGGGGCGGGGGTGCTCTCACCCTCTTCCTCGCCATCGGCGAGCAGCAGCGCAATGACCGTGCCGACCTTCACGCCGTCCGACCCTTCCGCGACCGCGATCTTCGAGATCACGCCTTCGTCAACCGCCTCGAACTCCATCGTCGCCTTGTCGGTCTCGATCTCGGCCATGATGTCGCCGGCCTTGACGGTATCGCCTTCCTTCACGAGCCATTTGGCCAGCGTGCCCTCCTCCATCGTCGGCGACAGGGCAGGCATCTTGATTTCGATCGGCATCGTGATCCTCGAGAGGCTCGTGGGACAGGCGCCCGTCTCTTGCGGACGCGCGCCGTACGGTCAAGCCCGTCGCCCTGTCTCATGTGCTTGGCGCAGGCGGGCGCGACCGATACACTTGGCGAAAAAGGGGGGCATGGATGCGCATCTATCTGACCGTGATCGACGATACGCCCGAGGCGCTGATCGCGCTGCGCTTCGCGGCGCGGCGCGCGGTGAAGACCGGCGGCGGGGTGGAGATCCTCGCGCTATTGCCGCCGCAGGAGTTCATCCCGTTCGGCGGCGTGCAGGCGACGATCGAGGACGAGCAGCAACGCCATGCCGAGGGACTGGTCGCGCGCGCGGCGGGGACGCTGCTGGAGGAATCGGGGGTGCGCCCGTCGATCACGGTGCGCAGCGGCGACGGACCGAAGGTGATCCGCGCGCTGATCGCCGAGAATCCGCAGATCGCCGCGCTGGTGCTTGGGGCGGCCGCCGACGGCGCGCCCGGCGCGCTGGTCACCCATTTCGCGGCCGATGTCGGCGCCCTGCCGGTGCCGCTGATGATCGTGCCGGGCGGGCTGTCGGCGGAGGCGATCGACCGGCTGAGTTGATCGCAATCGCTTGAGCGCCCGCGATTCCCTCGCCACAAGCGGGGCATGAACCATCGCCTGTTGCTCGCCGCCGCCCCGCTGCTCCTCGCCACCCCCGCCGCCGCGCGCGAGGCGCCGTCGCCGGCGCGGCAGCGTGCCACGGTCGAGAAGCTGGTGTCGTTCGGCACGCGTCACTCGCTGTCGTCGGCGACCGACCCGAAGCGCGGGATCGGCGCGGCGCGAAGCTGGGTGGCGGGGGAGTTCGCTTCGCTGTCGCGCGCGTGCGGCGGATGTATCGCGACCGAGCGGCTGTCGCGGCGCTTCGTCGGCCCACGCGCGCCCGACGGCGTGGTGATCGAGGACGTGCTCGGCGTCCAGAAGGGCAACGATCCCAACCGCTACATCATCGTCGGCGCGCATATCGACAGCCGTGTCACCGACGTGATGAACGTCACCAGCGACGCGCCGGGGGCGAACGACGACGCGAGCGGCGTCGCGCTGGTGCTGGAGGCGGCACGCATCCTGTCGAAGGAGAAGTTCGCGGCGAACATCGTCTATGTCGCCTTTTCCGGCGAGGAGCAGGGGCTGTGGGGCGCGACCTTGCTCGCCGAGACCGCACGGGCCCGCGGCTGGCAGGTCGATGCGATGCTCAACAACGATATCGTCGGCAACACCGTCGGGCAGGGCGGGGTGACGATCGACGGCTATGTCCGGGTCTTCTCCGAGGGCATCCGCAGCAGCGAATCGCTCGTCGAGGCGATCGAGCGGCGCGGCGTCGGCGGCGAGGACGACGGCCCGAGCCGCGCGCTCGCCAAGGCGATCGACGGCATCGCGGGGACGCTGCCCGGCGGGTTCGGCGTGTTCGTCGACCGCCGCCCCGACCGCTTCGGGCGCGGCGGCGATCACGAGCCGTTCCTGAAGCAGGGCTATCCGGCGGTGCGCTTCTCGGTCGCGGCGGAAAACTGGGATCGCCAGCATCAAGACGTGCGCACCGAAAACGGTCGCGTCTATGCCGATACGATCGAGGGGATGGACTTCCCTTATCTGGCGAAGGTCACCGCGATCAACGTCGCGACGATCGCGCGGCTCGCCGCCGCACCCGCCGCGCCGCCGGTCGCGTCGATCTCGGGCGCGTTGTCCTATGACACGAAGGTGACGTGGACCGCGGTGCCGGGGGCGACGCGCTACAAGATCTACTGGCGGCGCGCCGATGCAGCGGCATGGACACAGTCGCGCGAGGCGACCGGCACCAGCCTCGACGTCGCGGGCGTGCCGGTCGACGATCATTTCTTCGGCGTCGCGGCGGTGGGCGCAAATGGTGCGGAAAGCCTCGTGACCTTCGCGGGCCGCGAGAAGAAGTAGTTTCGTCGCCCCGGACCTGATCCGGGGCCCCGCGTCTTCTTGGCGGGCGTTGTTGAAGCGGGACCCCGGATCAAGTCCGGGGCGACGAAGTGTTCAGAGCCGCGCGGCCAGCAGCGCCATCAATTGCTCGCACCCGCGCGCATCCTCTTCATCGAAGCGCGCCGGCAACGGGCTGTCGAGGTCGAGCACGCCGAGCAGCGCGCCATCGCGGACGATCGGCACCACCAGCTCCGAGCGGCTTGCCGCGTCGCAGGCGATATGGCCGGGAAAGGCATGGACGTCGGCGACCAATTGCGTGCGCCGCTCCGCCGCCGCCGTGCCGCAGACGCCCTTGCCCAGCGGGATACGGATGCAGGCGACCTTGCCCTGAAACGGCCCGAGCACCAGCATATCCTCGACCAGCCGATAGAAGCCGGACCAGTTCAGGTCGGGCAGATAGTGCGCGATCAGCGCCGCGGCATTGGCCATGTTCGCGATACCATCGCGCTCGTCGGCGGTCAGCGCGTCGAGCGCGCCCAGCAGCTCGCGATACAATGCCGGCTTTGATTCGGCTTCGATGTGAAAGTCGTACATGCCGTCGAGGTAGGCGCTGCGTGGCTGCTGCGCCAGAGGGAGCGCATCGCGGGACGAACCGAAATTAGGGTGCTGGTAAATGAAGTAAACAGGAAGTAACCAGCATCCTTGAAGCGGTCCCCTAAGTATTCGAACACTTAACGAAAATAAACTAGAAGTGTTAGATTATGTTAGGGTTTTGTCGCTAATCATGTCTCTACAGCGCGGCACCGGCCGTGCCGGTCGAAAAACAGCGTTCGAAAGGAACATGGGTTCCACGAACGCCAACAACGCCAGGGACTGTGATGAACAAAATCGTCATTTCGGGCGCCATGATCCTGGCGGCCTCCACTGCTTACGCTGCCGTCGTTCCGGCAGGTGTTATCAAGGCGATCACGAGTAAGGTGACCGTTATCGCCGCGCCGGTGACCGCAAAGCTCAACGGCGTGCTGCCGCCGACGATTACCGGCGGTGGCCCCGGCAAGGCGATCGAGCCGGTGCCGGGTGCGGTGACCAAGGGGCTGCTGCCGGGTCAGGGCCAGCTCGAGAAGATCGCTTCGAACTTCGATGTGAAGAAATTGCTGGTCCCGTCGTGGGGCAGCGGCGAGATCGCCAGCACCGGTCGCCCCGATGTGGTCGGCGCGTTCCGCTTCATGTGCAGCGCGGGTCAGGTGCTGCGCGACGATCCGATCGTGTTTCCGGGGCAGCCGGGCAAGAGCCACCTGCACCAGTTCTTCGGCAACACTGCCGCGAACGCCTTCTCGACCTATGGCAGCCTGCGCACCAAGGGTGACAGCACCTGCAACAACATCCTGAACCGGTCCGCTTACTGGATCCCGGCGATGCTGGACGGCAAGGGCAAGGTCGTGCGCCCCGATTACGTGTCGATCTACTACAAGCGCCTGCCGGAAAGCAGCCCGGAGTGCCAGCAGATGGGCAAGGCGTGCGTCGCGCTGCCGCGTGGCATGCGCTACATCTTCGGCTATAACATGGCGACCGGTGAAGCCGACCATTTCTACTTCAACTGCGACGGCCCGACCGGCAAGCAGGCGTGGTACCCTGACATCGTCGCCGCGGCAAAGGAATGCCCGGTCGGTAACCGGCTGGGCGCGATCGTCGCCGGGCCGAACTGCTGGGACGGCAAGAACCTGAACAGCGCGGACCACCGCAGCCATGTCGGCTATCCGAAGTGGAACGATCGCGGTCAGCTGCGCTGCCCCGACAATCTGCCCTATGTCATCCCGACCTTCACGCTGGGTGCGTGGTACTCGGTCGACGAGAACCTCGATCGCTCGGGTGAATGGTCGCCGGGCACCTCGACCTGGTCGCTGGCGTCGGACGCCATGCCCGGCATGCCGGTCAAGCGCCCGGGCTCGACCTTCCACGCCGACTGGATGGGCGCGTGGGACGACGAGACCATGAAGACGTGGATGGACAATTGCATCAACAAGCTGCTGAGCTGCAACGGCGGCGACCTGGGCAACGGCACGCAGATGCGCGGTGACCCGAACTTCGACTGGGTCGCGCATCCGCGGCTGGTCGACATCCCCGCCGCCTGATCCCCGGCGCGGACGAACGGGAGGCCCGGTCGCACCGATGGTGCGGCCGGGCCTTCGGCTTTATGGAGCCTGCATGGCCCGCGTTCCCGTCACCCGTTCGATCAGCATCGACACCGATCTGATCGAGGAGAGCTTCACCCGTTCGGGCGGGGCCGGCGGGCAGCATGTCAACACCACCGATTCGGCGGTGCTGCTGCGCTACGACGTGGCGCGTTCCGATCTGCCCGAGCGGGTCAAGCTGCGGCTGGCGGAGCTGGCGGGGTCGCGGATGACGCGCGACGGCGTGCTGACGCTGCGTAGCGAAGGATCGCGCTCGCAGCACATGAACCGCGCCGAGGTGCGCGAGCGGTTGCTGGCGCTGGTGCGCGAGGCGACGGTCGTGCAGGCCAAGCGCCGCGCCACCAAGCCGACGCGTGCGTCACAGGTCCGGCGCGTGGATGCGAAGAAGGGGCGCTCGGCGGTGAAGTCGGGGCGGAAGAAGCCGGGGTTCGACTAGCGTCTTTCAAACGGGTCAGAGGCGGGTAATAGAATGCCTGGCGGGGTATTGAGCGCCGTCGTGCCTCCGGCCATGCACCCTCCATGGCTCCGATCATGGATCCTTCCCCGCCAACAGGCCCACAGGCAAGACGGCGCTGGTGGGCGGGTGTTCCCGCGGTGTGGCTGTCGACCCTGCTATTGCTGGCCGGCGGCTATTTTGGCTCGATGCAACGTTTTGGAGCGTTCCTGTTTTCGATACCCGTGCTCGCGAGCCTGCTGCTCATAGCAGTGGTTGCTGCGATAAGAGCGTCTATGAAGCGCGCTGGGCGTGCCCACCTGCTCGTCGCGTGGTTGCTGATCGGCCTCACCCCCTTAGCTTATCTGGAGTCTTACGACGCCGTTCAGCAGATCCGCTTCTTGGTTTGGGCCGCGACGCACTACCGGCAAGTGTCGGAGGTCGTGAAAGCGAATAACATTGTGATGGGATGGGACAGCTGGGGCATGGCGGGGCAGGACAATTATTCCTACCTTGTAGTCGATGTCGATGATCGTCTAGAGTCGAAAGATCGAGCCATTCGATGGACCAAGCAGGTTGGTCAATCCTGTGGACTGTGGAAAACGCAAAGAGTGTGGCCCGAAATCTACATCGCCACAACTTATACCAATTGTCCTTTCAATGGGATTGAACCGGCGGAATGACTGCTGGACGGCGGCAACCGTTAAATTTTACTAATTGGCAGGCGCCGGCATTGGTGAGAGCCGGCATCTACGAGCCATTTAGCCCGCCGCAAACCCCAACGCCGCGAACCGCGCCGGCCACGGCGCCTCGGCTGCTATGTCAGCCTTGCCCGCACGCGGCAGCGACAGCGCGATCGCGTGGAGCATCATCCCGCCGTCATGCTTGGCACCATAGACGGGATCGCCGGTGACCGGCGCGCCAAGTCCCTCCAGCGCGTGAACGCGGATCTGGTGCGTGCGCCCGGTCGCGGGGCGGAACTCGACCAGCGCGCGGCCATCATGCGTCGCGAGCACGCGCCAGTCGGTGCGCGCCGCCTTGCCGCGCGGGTCGCGGGTCATCCGCCAACCCGCCTCGGCGGTCGAGACCTTGCCGAGCGGCAGGTCGATCGTGCCCGATCCGCCCTCGGGCACGCCGTCGAGGATCGCGACATAGCGTTTGCTGACCTCGCCGCGCTCGAACGCCTGCTGGAAGCGCGCATGCGCCTTCGGATTGCGCGACAGCAGCAGACAGCCGCTGGTGTCGCGATCCAGCCGGTGCACCGCGACCGGCCAGCGCCGGAACCCGAAGGTGAGCGATGCCAGATGGTTTTCGAGGCTGATCCCGCCGGCGCGCGGCGGATCGACCGCCAGCCCGGCCGGCTTGTCGATCACCAAAGCCTCGCCATCGAGGAAAAGAACATGCTCACCCAACATGGCGCGGCTCTTGCCAGTTGGCGCGCGGCATGGCCAGAGGGCGTGGTGCGACTCCCGAAGATCCTCGCCGCGCTGACCGCGCTCGCCGCCACGCCCGTTCAGGCGCAATTGTGCGACGGTCGCCGCGTCCCGACCGCGGCGGACGGACGGACACTGGGGCATCTGCCTTATGGCGACGCCGCGCCCGATGCGCTGGTCGCCGTGCCGGCTACGCTGACGGTCAATCCGTGCGTGCTGCGGCGCGAGGTGCTCCCCGATCTGCAACGGCTGATCGAGGCGGCGGCGCGCGATCCGGCCGCGGGCGGGCAGGTGCTCGCGCTGTCCTGCCACCGCTCGATCACCTATCAGGAAGCGGTGTTCTGCCGCGAGGGGCAGACCGATGCCGCGCAGCGCGCGCTGTCGGTAGCCCCGCCGGGGCATAGCGAGCATGCGACCGGCTTCGCGCTCGACTTCGCCTTCCGCCCGCGTCGCAACGACTGCCCAGATGCCGAGGCATGCGTCGCGGCGACCCCGGCATTTCGCTGGCTGATGAAGAATGCGGCGCGCTACGGGTTCGAGATGTCGTTTCCGGCGGGCAATCGCCAGCGCGTGAAATGGGAGCCGTGGCATTGGCGCTGGGTCGGCGCGCGCGCCACCGCACCCGGGGCGGCGCGGGCGCGGGCGTTGTTCGCGGCGGCGCGTGCGCGCTACCCGGCCGAACCGGCGGTGCCGCGCGACCCGATCGTGATCGCGCAGGTAGCGCCCCCGCCGGTCTATATGGGCGCGATCGCACCGCCGGAATGCCGCAAGGGCAAGTGCAAGGTGGCGCGGGTGAAGAAGCGGTAAGAGTAATGAGGCGTCCCGGACTTGATCCGGGACCCCGCTTTTCTTCCGGATCCGAGAGGAAGAAGCGGGGCCCCGGTCAAGCCCGGGACGACAGCAAGGATTACGCCGTCAGCTTAGCGGCGGTCTCGGCGATGCGCTTGCCCTGATAGCGCGCGCCGTCCAGTTCGACCTGCGAGGGCTGGCGGCTGCCGTCGCCATCGGCCAGCGTGCTCGCGCCATAGGGCGTGCCGCCCTTCACCTCGTCGACGCCCATCTGCCCCTGGAAGCCATAGTCGAGCCCGACGATCGTCATGCCGTGGTGGAGCAGGTTGGTGAGGATCGAGAACAACGTCGTTTCCTGACCGCCATGCTGGCTGGCGGTCGAGGTGAACGCGCCGCCGACCTTGCCGACCAGCGCACCCTTCATCCACAGCCCGCCGGTCGTGTCCCAGAAGGCCGCCATCTGGCTGGGCATCCGGCCGTAGCGGGTCGGCGCGCCGACGACGATCGCGTCATAGTTGGCGAGCGCGTCCGGCCCTTCGATCTCGGGATGCGCGGTGTCGGTCTTGAAGCCGGCCGCCTTGACGATCTCGGCGGGCGCGGTTTCGGCGACACGGCGAATGTCGACCTCCGCGCCGCCGCTGCGCGCGCCCTCGGCGATCGCGTCGGCCATCTTCTCGATATGGCCGTAGGACGAATAATAAAGCACGAGCACCTTGGTCATGGTCGTCAGCTCCTTTCAGTAACGTCAGTTGGCGTCGACGAGCACCAGTTCGGCCTCGTCGATCGCGGTGATGGTGATGGTGCGACCGCCGGTGATCGCGACACCGTCGCGCGCCGCGAAGCGCGCGCCGTCGATCTCGATCGCGCCGGTCGCGGGGACCAGATAGGCGTGGCGGCCTTCGCCGACCGCGTGGGTCAGCGTCTCGCCAGCCGCCAGCGTCGCCGCCAGCACGCGCGCCTCGGCGCGGATCGGCAGCGCCGCGCCCGGCCCGGTCACATCGGCCTCGAACCCGCTGGCGAGCGTCACGAACTTGCCGGTACGGTCGCCCTTGGGGAACGGCTTGGCGCCCCAGCTCGGCGCGCCGCCGCTGCGGGTCGGTTCGATCCAGATCTGGAACAAGGTCGTCGGCTCGCTCTCGAGATTATATTCGGCGTGGCGGACGCCCGACCCCGCGCTCATCACCTGCACGTCGCCGGCCTCGGTGCGGCCGGTGTTGCCCAGCGAGTCCTGATGCGTGATCGCGCCGCTGCGGACATAGGTGATGATCTCCATGTCGCGGTGCGGATGCGGGGGAAAGCCGCTGTTCGGCGCGATCGTGTCGTCGTTCCAGACGCGGATGGCGCCCCAGCTCATCCGTGCCGGATCATGGTAATTGGCGAAGGAGAAATGGTGACGCGCGTCGAGCCAGCCATGGTTGGCGTGGCCCAGCGTCTCGAAGCCGCGACGCTCGATGCCGGCGGGGCGGGTCAGGATGGCGGTGTCGGTCATGATGAACCTCCGTTTCGTTGCCGCCAAGGTAGGGGGCCATGACCTTCGCCAAAACAGAAACGATTGAAACGGATCGTTTCGCGAGATAGGGAAAACGTCATGAGGCTCCCCGATTTCGAGGCATGGGCGATCTTCGCCGCCGTGGCCGAGCACCGGTCGTTCAGCGGCGCGGCGGATGCGATCGGGGTGAGCAAGGCGACGGTATCCAAGGCAGTGTCGCGGCTGGAAGCGCAGCTGGGGGTGTCGCTGTTCCATCGCACGTCACGGCGATTGGCGCTGACCGAGGCCGGCGCGCCGCTTGCCGAACACGCCGCGCGGATCGTCGCCGAGGCGCAGGCGGCCGAGGAAGCGGCGCGGATCGGCGCCAGCGTGCCGAGCGGGCGGGTGCGGCTGGCCGCGCCGATGACCTTTGGAGTGAAGAATGTCGCGCCGCTGCTCGCCGACTTCCTGCGCGAGCATCCGCAGATCGAGATCGAGCTGCACCTCTCGGACGCGCGCGTCGATATCGTTGCGGAAGGATTCGATGTCGCCCTGCGGATCGCCGATCTGCCCGACAGTTCATTGCGTGCGCGGCGGCTGTGCTCGATCGCGGCGCATCTGGTCGCCGCGCCGTCCTATCTGGCCGCGCATGGCACCCCGACTCACGCGGCGCAGCTCGGCGAGCACCGGCTGCTCGGCTATACCAACATCACCGGTCCGTGGCGTTTCCGCGGGCCGGAGGGCGCTGAGGTGTCGGTACGCGCCGTCGGGCCGCTGGCGGCGAACAGCGGCGAGGCGCTGGTCCCCGCGCTCGAGGCCGGGCTCGGCATTGCGCGGCTGCCCGGTTTTATCGTCGGCGAGGCGCTGGCGGCGGGGCGGGTGGTCGAGATCCTCCATGACTGGGCGCCCGCGCCGATCGGCCTGCATCTGCTCACCCCGCCCAGCGCGCTGCGCCCGGCGCGGGTCGACGCGCTGATCGACTTCCTCTCCACCCGCCTGCGCGATTGAACCGTTCGAGGCGTCGCGCTTTTCCCGCGTGAGGAGAAGCAGATGGCCGACGATTACGACACGATTGCGAAAGACTTCGCCGAGGCGGTCAACATGGCGCCCGCCGAGCTGGAGAAATTCCTGGACAGCGACGACAGCAAGCGTGTCGGCTGGAAGGGCGACGACGGCAAGGGATCGGGCGAGAGCGTCGGTCACGAATCGGGGCGGCGGATCGTGGCGATCAAACGCAAGAAGAAGGCGGAGCTGACCGACGACGATTATGCGCATATGAAGAAGGTGGTCGGCTATGTTCACCGCCACCTCGCGCAGGGCGGGCCCGCGAAGGACAAGGAACAGTCCGACTGGCGCTATTCCTTGATGAACTGGGGGCACGATCCCTTGAAGTGAGCCGCCTCGGCGAGCGGTGTGACCCCCCGGCCATCTGGCAGCCGCTCGCGCACCTCGCGCCACGTCAGCACCAGGCCGGCGGTCATCGCGAACGCGCCGACGAACGCACCGCCCGTCAGGTGGAGCAGGAAGGTGGCGTAGGACAGCAGCGAGCCGATCGTCACCAGCCGCACGATCCAGAACGCGCGCGTCGTCGGCCGCAGGAAGACATAGGCACCGGCCAGCAGGTCGGCCATGAAGAAATAGCGATTGTGCATCTTGGGGAGCAGGTACGGCACCACGATCGCGCCGAGCAGCGCGACCAGCACGACATCCTCGGGCTGGAGCAGATGGCGACGCGTCCGCCACGCCACCGCGATCGTCGCGCCGGCGGCGGCGAGCAGGCCGATCGCGACGCCGACCGGATAGGGGATGGTGACCAAAGCGCGCAGGATCTGCCAGACGTTCGGCACCGAGCGCGCCAGGTCGTGATAATGATGCCCTTGGCGCAGATAAAGGAGCGCGAGGTCGATCGCCGGGCGTCCGGCGAGCCACGCGGGCAGCATCGCGACGACATAGGTCGCGGGGATGATGGCGAGCGTCCACCAGCGCGCGCGCCCGGCCAGCAGCATCGCGAGCACCAATGGTGCGATGAAAATCCCTTGCAGCTTGAACGACAGCGCCGCACCGACCGCCATCATCGCCAGCGCCGGGCGTTGTCGGATGAAGGCTGCGACTGCCAGGATCGCGCAACTGGTATAAAGCGCGTCGCACTGCCCCCAGACCGGACCGTTCGCGACCGCCGTGGGCGCGATCAGGGTCAGCGCCGCGCCCGACAGCGCCTGGCGCCGCGTGAGGCGGGTCGCCAGCAGGGCGTACATGGCGACCGAAAGGACGATCGTACCAACGATCGACACCAGTTTGATTGCTGGCACCACGCCGATCACCGGCGCAGTCCAGCTCCCCAGCGCCAGCAGATAGAGATATGGTGGCGCATATTCGGAGAAATTGTCGCCAAAGGCCGCGAATCGCCCGTGATCGAGCAGATAGTGCGTCCACGGGATCAGGTAGTTGCGGACGTCGCCGTTCATCAGCGGCACGCAGGCGACATACAGCAGCGCCGTGCCGATCAGAAGCGCGACGAAATCGCGATCGCGAAAAGCGCGTGCCCGCGCCATGACATTCGGCATCGCGTATCCTGCTAACGCATGTGAGCTGGTGCGCGTCGTAAACGGTTGCGCGGCGGCGGCAAGCGCCGATGCTGCGCAGTGTGGCGATTGACCGACGGGACGAGCGTGCGTATAGCGCGCCGGTCCGGGAGGAGGCGACTCCGCCGGGCAGCTTGAACATTGCTGGATGCATCAAGGGCCATCCGGTCGCCGCCCAAGCGGCGGCGCCGCGGTCCCTTTTCGTATTCCAAGTCTTGTTTTAGGGCTCCAGCAAAGTAACCTATCGGAAAGGTGAAGGCTTCAATGCCGACGATCAACCAGCTGGTCCGCAAGGGCCGCGACCCGCAGAAGGCCAAGAGCAAGGTCCCTGCGATGGAACAGAACCCGCAAAAGCGTGGCGTCTGTACCCGTGTCTATACGACGACCCCGAAGAAGCCGAACTCGGCGTTGCGCAAGGTGGCCAAGGTTCGCCTGACCAACCAGCGCGA
Organism: Sphingomonas endophytica; assembly: GCF_014199415.1. Taxonomy (GTDB): domain Bacteria; phylum Pseudomonadota; class Alphaproteobacteria; order Sphingomonadales; family Sphingomonadaceae; genus Sphingomonas; species Sphingomonas endophytica. Next base: position 315,263 of record NZ_JACIJN010000003.1, on the reverse strand, counting down.
AGTCATCAGCTACATCCCGGGTGAAGGCCACAACCTGCAGGAGCACTCGGTGGTGCTGATCCGCGGCGGCCGTGTGCGCGACCTTCCGGGCGTGCGCTACCACGTGCTGCGCGGCGTGCTCGACACGCAGGGCGTCAAGGACCGCAAGCAGTCGCGGTCGAAGTACGGTGCGAAGCGGCCGAAGTAAGCCGCTCCCGTATTCTCACCAGCTGATTGAAAGGTATTCATCATGGCGCGTCGTCGTCGTCCCGAGAAGCGGGAAATCCTGCCTGATCCCGTGTACGGGGATGAGGTTCTGTCCAAGTTCATGAATTCGGTGATGCTCGACGGCAAGAAGTCGGTCGCCGAAGGCATCGTCTATTCGGCGATGAACACCGTCGAGACCCGCGCCAAGCGCGAGCCGATCGGCGTGTTCCACGATGCGCTGAACAACATCAAGCCGGGCATCGAGGTCCGCAGCCGCCGCGTCGGCGGTGCGACCTATCAGGTCCCGGTCGAGGTTCGCCCCGAGCGCGCACAGGCGCTGGCGATCCGCTGGCTGATCACTGCCGCACGTGCGCGCAGCGAGAACACGATGTCGGCGCGTCTGTCGGGCGAACTGCTCGACGCGTCGAACAACCGCGGCAACGCGGTGAAGAAGCGCGAGGACACGCACCGCATGGCGGAAGCGAACCGCGCCTTCTCGCACTACCGCTGGTAACACCGGCGGTGCGGACGCTCCCTGTCTTGGAAGCGTCTCAAATCTGACCTATATCGTGGGGAGCCGGCGACACGCTGCGCTCCCCACATTTGCTCAAGGAAGCCTGTCATGGCCCGCAGCCATCCGCTCGAACTCTACCGTAATATCGGCATCATGGCGCACATTGACGCCGGCAAGACGACGACGACCGAGCGTATTCTTTACTACACCGGCAAGTCCTACAAGATCGGCGAAGTCCATGAGGGCACCGCCACGATGGACTGGATGGAGCAGGAGCAGGAGCGCGGGATCACGATCACGTCGGCTGCCACCACCTGCAAGTGGAAGGCCGAAGAGGGCAAGGGCCCCGAGCATCTGATCAACATCATCGATACCCCGGGCCACGTTGACTTCACGATCGAAGTCGAGCGTTCGCTGCGCGTGCTCGACGGCGCGGTTGCGTGCTTCGATGGCGTCGCGGGCGTGGAGCCGCAGTCGGAAACCGTGTGGCGTCAGGCCGACAAGTACGGCGTGCCGCGCATGTGCTTCGTCAACAAGCTCGACCGCACCGGTGCCGATTTCTACTTCTGCGTCAATTCGATCATCGAGCGTCTCGGCGCGAAGCCGGCGGTGCTGTACCTCCCGATCGGCATCGAGGGCGGGTTCAAGGGTCTGGTCGACCTGGTCGAGAACCGCGCGATCATCTGGCTCGAGGAGTCGCTGGGCGCGAAGTTCGAGTATCAGCCGATCCCCGACGACATGGTCGAGAAGGCGGCGAAGTATCGCAACGACCTGATCGAGCTGGCCGTCGAGCAGGACGACGACGCGATGGAGGCGTATCTGGAGGGCAACGAGCCCGACGCCAAGACGCTGAAGGCGCTGCTCCGCAAGGGCACGCTGAACATGTCGTTCGTCCCGGTCGTCTGCGGTTCGGCGTTCAAGAACAAGGGCGTCCAGCCGCTGCTCGACGCCGTCGTCGACTATCTGCCGAGCCCGCTCGACGTGCCGGCGATCAAGGGCGTCAAGCTCGACGGCGAGACCCCGGACGAGCGTCCGTCGTCGGACGAGGCGCCGTTCTCGGCGCTGGCATTCAAGATCATGAACGACCCGTTCGTCGGCTCGCTGACCTTCGCGCGCATCTATTCGGGCGTCCTGACCAAGGGCGGCTACCTGAACTCGGTGAAGGACAAGAAGGAAAAGATCGGCCGTATGCTCCTCATGCACGCGAACTCGCGTGAGGACATCGAAGAGGCGCGCGCGGGCGACATCGTCGCGATCGCGGGTCTCAAGGAGACGACGACCGGCGACACGCTCTGCGATCCCGCGCACCCGATCATTCTCGAGCGCATGGAATTCCCGGAGCCGGTGATCGAGCTGTCGGTGGAACCGAAGACCAAGGCCGACCAGGAGAAGATGGGCATCGCGCTCAATCGCCTGGCCGCCGAGGATCCGTCGTTCCGCGTGTCGACCGATCACGAATCGGGCCAGACGATCATCAAGGGGATGGGCGAGCTCCACCTCGAGATCCTCGTCGACCGCATGAAGCGCGAGTTCAAGGTCGAGGCGAACGTCGGTGCGCCGCAGGTGGCGTATCGCGAATACCTCAAGAAGGCCGTCGACATCGACTATACCCACAAGAAGCAGTCGGGCGGCACTGGCCAGTTCGGTCGCGTGAAGGTGAAGCTGACGCCGGGCGAGCGCGGCGCGGGCATCGTCTTCAAGGACGAGATCAAGGGCGGCAACATTCCGCGCGAGTACATTCCCGCGATCGAGAAAGGCTTCCGCGAGACCGCGGCGACCGGTTCGCTGGTCGGCTTCCCGATCATCGACTTCGACATCACGCTGTATGACGGCGCGTACCACGACGTCGACTCGTCGGCGCTGGCGTTCGAAATCACCGCGCGCGGCGCGATGCGCGAAGGCGCGCAGAAGGCCGGCATCACGCTGCTCGAGCCGGTGATGAAGGTCGAGGTCGTCACCCCGGAAGATTATCTGGGCGACGTCATCGGCGACATGAACTCGCGCCGTGGCCAGATCCAGGGCACCGACACGCGCGGCAACGCGCAGGCGGTGACCGCGATGGTGCCGCTGGCGAACATGTTCGGTTACGTGAACTCGCTCCGCTCGTTCACGCAGGGCCGCGCCAGCTACTCGATGCAGTTCTCGCACTATGACGAAGTGCCGCAGAACGTCGCCGACGAAGTGAAGGCGAAGCTCGCCTAAGGCGCATGGGAGCAGGGCAACCTGCTCCCGAGACGCCGCAGGCCGGCCGGCGGGTCGGCCTCGCCGATCCCGTCCGACGACGCAGGATTAAGTCCTGCGTCGGCTCGCAAGAGCGGGGCAGGGTTTGCACAACGGTTAAACAGCCGCTATGGGGCCGCGTTCTGGCGCGGCTCCGTTCGCGAAGACGAATCCAAGAAGGTAGGGAAACAATGGCTAAGGCTAAGTTTGAGCGGAACAAGCCGCACCTGAACATCGGCACCATCGGTCACGTCGACCATGGCAAGACCTCGCTGACCGCAGCGATCACGAAGGTGCTGGCGGAGAACGTCGCGGGCAACGCCGCGGTCGACTTCGCGAACATCGACAAGGCGCCGGAAGAGCGCGAGCGCGGCATCACCATCTCGACCGCGCACGTCGAGTATGAGACCGCCAACCGCCACTATGCGCACGTCGACTGCCCGGGCCACGCCGACTATGTGAAGAACATGATCACCGGCGCGGCGCAGATGGACGGCGCGATCCTGGTCGTCTCGGCCACCGACGGCCCGATGCCGCAGACCCGCGAGCACATCCTGCTCGCCCGTCAGGTCGGCGTGCCGGCGATGGTCGTGTTCATGAACAAGGTCGATCTGGTCGACGACGAGGAAATCCTCGAGCTGGTCGAGCTGGAAGTTCGCGAGCTGCTCAGCTCGTACGAATTCCCGGGCGACGACATTCCGATCATCAAGGGTTCGGCGACCTGCGCGCTGTCGGGTTCGAACCAGAAGCTCGGGCCGGATGCGGTCATGGAGCTGATGAAGGCGGTCGACGAGTACATCCCGCAGCCGGAGCGTCCGCTGGACAAGCCGTTCATGATGCCGATCGAGGACGTGTTCTCGATCTCGGGTCGTGGTACGGTCGTGACCGGCCGCGTCGAGACCGGGATCATCAAGGTCGGTGAGGAAGTCGAGATCGTCGGCATCCACCCGACCGTCCGCAAGACCACCGTCACCGGCGTGGAAATGTTCCGCAAGCTGCTCGATCAGGGCCAGGCCGGCGACAACGTCGGCGCGCTGATCCGTGGCGTCGCCCGTGACGAGGTCGAGCGTGGCCAGGTGCTCTGCAAGCCGGGCTCGATCAAGCCGCATACCGACTTCTCGTCGGAAGTGTACGTGCTGTCGAAGGACGAGGGTGGCCGTCATACGCCGTTCTTCGCCAACTATCGTCCGCAGTTCTACTTCCGTACGACCGACGTGACCGGCACCGTCGAGCTGCCCGAGGGCACCGAGATGGTCATGCCGGGCGACAACGTCGCGCTGGGCATCAAGCTGATCGCCCCGATCGCGATGGACGTCGGCCAGCGTTTCACCATCCGTGAGGGTGGCCGGACCGTCGGCGCGGGTGTCGTGAGCGGCATCACCAAGTAAGAAACGACCGGCCGCGTCAGCGGCCTGTCGCAAAAGCTGCCGCCCGGCGCGCCGAAAGGTGCGTCGGGCAGTTGCCTTTTAATGAGGGCGGCACTAATGCCGCCGCTTCGGTTTTCGTTCGAGAACAGCAAGAGGTGCTCCCGATTCGTCGCGCCGGGTCATCCGGCAGGCGGGCAGGGCAGGTACCCCGCTCTTTCGCATTGGTAGGGACTATGGACAGCAACATCCGCATCCGCCTGAAGGCGTTCGATCATCGTGTGCTCGATCAGGCGACCGGCGACATCGCCGAAACCGCGCGCCGCACCGGCGCGCTCATCCGTGGTCCCATTCCGCTCCCGACCCGCATCGAGAAGTTCACGGTCAACCGTGGGCCGCACATCGACAAGAAGTCGCGTGAGCAGTTCGAGGTCCGCACCTACAAGCGGATGCTCGACATCGTACAGCCGACCCCGCAGACCGTCGACGCGCTGATGAAGCTCGATCTGGCGGCCGGTGTTGACGTCGAGATCAAGCTGGCGTAATCGGCCGGCTCCCGCGGTTGACGTGAGTCCCGCGGGTTTGTCGTTTCGTGGCGTATCGCACGAAACGGACGAGCGCACCGCCTGAGCGGACGCTTCGACGACCATGAGATACCGCCGGTCGCCTTCGGGTGGCCGGGTCCAGCGTCTCCCGTCTGCTCTTCCTTCGTGGAGAGCGCCCAGCCCGGGACGGGGGCACGCTTCGCTATTCCGGGCCGGACTGATCCGCGGCGCAAGCCACGGGTCGCAAGCACCCTGGGGATGGGCTTCAGGGTGCCTCTGTCAAGGAGCAAGGGATCATGCGTACTGGCGTGATCGCGAAGAAAATGGGGATGACCCGCCTGTTCCAGGACGACGGCCGCCACGTGCCGGTCACCGTCCTGCAGATCGAGGCGCTTCAGGTCATCGCCCGTCGCGAAAATGACCGGGACGGCTACACCGCCGTCCAGCTTGGTGCAGGTGTCGCCAAGGCCAAGAACGTCGCCAAGCCGCAGCGCGGCCATTTCGGCAAGGCCGAAGTGGAGCCGAAGGCGATCGTCCACGAATTCCGCGTGACCGAGGACAACCTTCTCGACGTCGGCGCCGAACTGTCGGCCGACCATTATGTCGCCGGCCAGCTGGTCGACATCCAGGGTCGCACGCAGGGCAAGGGCTTCGCCGGCGCCATGAAGCGCTGGAACTTCGGCGGTCTGCGCGCCACGCACGGCGTGTCGGTCAGCCACCGTTCGCATGGTTCGACGGGTAACCGTCAGGATCCGGGCCGCGTCTTCAAGAACAAGAAGATGGCCGGCCACATGGGCGACAAGAACCGCACGCAGCAGAACCTCGAGATCGTCGGCACCGACGTCGAGCGTGGGCTGATCTTCGTGAAGGGTTCGGTCCCCGGCTCCAAGGGCGGCTGGCTGTTCGTCAAGGACGCCATCAAGCAGGACCGTCATGAGAGCGCGCCGTTCCCGGCGTCGATCAAGGCGGCCAACAACAATGTTTCCGCAGACCCTGCTCCGGCAGCTGCCGAGAGCCAGGAGGGCTAAGAAGTGAAGGTCAAGATTTCTTCCTTCGCCGGCACCGATACGGGCGAAGTCGAGCTCAACGACGAGGTCTTCGGCCTCGATCCGCGCGCCGACATCCTGCACCGCGTCGTGACCTGGCAGCTCGAGAAGCGTCGCGCCACCGCGCGCGGCACCCGCGAGCGTTCGGATGTCGCACGGTCGGGCAAGAAGCTCGGTCGTCAGAAGGGCGGCGGCGTCGCCCGTCACGGCGATCGTCGCGCCCCGGTGTTCATCGGCGGTGGTAAGGCGCACGGCGCCCGCGTCCGCGATTTCAATCCGGGCCTGAACAAGAAGATCCGCGCGCTGGGCCTCAAGATGGCGCTCAGCAGCCACGCCAAGGCGGGTTCGCTGATCGTCCTGGAAGGCTTCGAGGTCGCCAAGACCAAGGAGCTGAAGGGCCATTTCGCCGGGCTCAACACGGGCAAGCGCACGCTGGTGATCGACGGTGAGGCAGCCGAGGGCTTCCGCGCCGGCCGCAACCTTCCGGGCGTGAACATGCTCCCGGCCGTGGGCGCCAACGTCTACGACATCATCAAGGCTGACACGCTGGTGCTGACGCGCGCGGCGGTCGAGAAGCTGGAGGCGCGCTTCAATGGCTAAGCCGGCAAAGGCGATCGACAACCGTCATTATGACGTGATTGTCGCGCCGCACATCACCGAGAAGGCGACCCTGCTCTCCGAGCAGAACGCGGTGGTCTTCAAGGTCGCCAACAAGGCGACCAAGCCCGAGATCAAGGCGGCCGTGGAAGCGCTGTTCGACGTCAGCGTCGTCAGCGTCAACACGATTGTCCAGAAGGGCAAGACCAAGCGTTGGAAGGGTGCGCCCTACCAGCGGTCCGACATGAAGAAGGCGATCGTCACGCTCCGCGAGGGGCAGTCGATCGACGTCACCGAGGGGGCCAAGTAAGATGGCACTCAAGCATTATAACCCGACCTCGCCGGCGCAGCGCGGCCTGATCCTCGTCGACAAGTCGTCGCTGTGGAAGGGCAAGCCCGTCAAGGCGCTGACCGAGGGCAAGCGCAAGACCGGCGGCCGCAACAACAAGGGCCACGTGACCTCGCGCGGCATCGCGGGCGGCCACAAGCAGCGTTACCGCTTCATCGACTTCAAGCGTCGGAAGTGGGACGTCGACGGCACCGTCGAGCGGCTGGAATATGACCCCAACCGCACCGCGTTCATCGCGCTGGTCTCCTATCCGGACGGCGAGCAGGCGTATATCATCGCGCCGCAGCGTCTGGCCGTCGGCGACAAGGTCGTCGCTGGCAAGAAGACCGACGTGAAGCCTGGCAACGCGATGGAGCTGGGCCAGATGCCGGTCGGCACCATCGTCCACAACGTCGAGATGAAGCCCGGCAAGGGCGGTCAGATCGCGCGTTCGGCGGGCACCTACGTCCAGGTCGTCGGTCGTGACCGCGGCATGGTCATCGTCCGCCTGAACTCGGGCGAGCAGCGCTACATCCATGGCGACTGCATGGCGACGGTCGGTGCGGTGTCCAACCCGGACAACCAGAACCAGAACCTCGGCAAGGCCGGTCGTTCGCGCTGGATGGGCTCGCGCCCGCTGACGCGCGGCGTGGCGAAGAACCCGGTCGACCACCCGCACGGCGGTGGTGAAGGCCGGACCTCGGGCGGTCGCCATCCGGTGACGCCGTGGGGCAAGCCGACCAAGGGTGCGCGCACGCGCCACAACAAGTCTACGGACAAGATGATCATCCGTAGCCGTCACGCGAGGAAGAAGTAATGGCGCGCTCCGTCTGGAAGGGCCCGTTCGTCGAACTGAGCCTGCTCAAGAAGGCCGAAGTCGCACAGGATTCGGGCGGCCGCGCGCCGATCAAGACCTGGTCGCGTCGCTCCACCATCCTGCCGCAGTTCATCGGCCTGACCTTCACCGTCTATAACGGCCGCAAGTTCGTGCCGGTGACGGTGAACGAGGACATGGTCGGCATGAAGCTCGGTGAATTCGCGCCGACCCGCTATTTCCCGGGTCACGCGGCTGACAAGAAGGGCAAGCGCTGATGAGCAAGCCTCAGTCCCCCCGCAAGGTCGGCGAGAAGGAAGCCCTCTCGGTCGGCACGCAGATCCGTGGTTCGGCGCAGAAGCTGGGCCTGGTCGCCGCGCTGATCCGTGGGCGCTCGGCCGCCGACGCGATGAACATCCTCGCCTTCTCGAAGAAGTCGATGGCGGTTGATGCGCGCAAGGTGCTGGCCTCGGCCATCGCCAACGCCGAGAACAACCACAATCTCGACGTCGACGCACTGGTCGTCGCCGAGGCGTCGGTCGGCAAGTCGATCACCATGAAGCGGTTCGCCACGCGCGGCCGCGGCAAGTCCACCCGCATCCTGAAGCCGTTCTCGCGGCTGCGGATCGTCGTGCGCGAGCAGGAAGAAGCCTAATGGGTCACAAGAGCAACCCGATCGGTCTGCGCCTGCAGATCAACCGCACCTGGGACAGCCGCTGGTTCGCCGAGGGTGCGGATTACAAGAAGCTGCTGCTGGAGGATCTGAAGATCCGCCAGTACATCCTGAAGACGCTGCCGCAGGCGGCGATCTCCAAGGTGGTAATCGACCGTCCGGCCAAGCTGTGCCGGATCTCGATCTTCGCGGCCCGCCCCGGTGTCATCATCGGCAAGAAGGGCTCGGACATCGAGAAGCTGCGCAAGACGCTCGGCGCGATGACCAGCTCGGACGTGTCGCTGAACATCGTCGAGATCCGCAAGCCGGAAGTCGATGCCAAGCTGATTGCGCAGGGCATCGCCGACCAGCTCGAGCGTCGTATCGCTTTCCGCCGCGCCATGAAGCGCGCGGTGCAGTCCGCGATGCGGCTCGGCGCCGACGGCATCAAGGTCTATTGTGGTGGCCGTCTGGGCGGCGCGGAAATCGCGCGTTCGGAGAGCTATCGCGAGGGCCGCGTGCCGCTCCACACGCTGCGCGCCAACATCGACTACGCTCATGCCGAAGCGCACACCGCGTACGGCGTCTGCGGCGTGAAGGTGTGGGTGTTCAAGGGTGAGATCCTCGGTCACGACCCGTTCGCCACCGATCGTCTCATGATGGAGGCCCAGACCTCCGGCGTGCGCCCGGCGCGCGACGACCGCCGCTAAGGATTAACGGACATGCTGCAACCGAAGCGCACCAAGTTCCGCAAGGCGTTCAAGGGCCGTATCCACGGCGACGCCAAGGGCGGTACGTCGCTGAACTTCGGCTCCTATGGCCTCAAGGCGATGGAGCCGGACCGTATCACCGCGCGTCAGATCGAGGCGGCCCGCCGCGCGATCACGCGTCACATCAAGCGCCAGGGGCGTCTGTGGATCCGCGTGTTCCCGGACGTGCCGGTGTCGAGCAAGCCTGCCGAAGTCCGCATGGGCTCGGGTAAGGGTTCGCCGGAATTCTGGGCCGCGCGCGTCAAGCCGGGCCGGATCCTGTTCGAGCTCGACGGTGTCGAAGGGCCGCTGGCCGCGGAGGCGTTCGAGCGCGCCGCGATGAAGCTGCCGATCAAGACCAAGGTCGTGGCGCGCCTCGGCGACACCTCGCACCTGGGAGGCGAGTAAGATGGCGAACAAGACCGACTATAACGGCCAGAGCGACGACCAGCTCTCCGAGAGCCTGGGCAACCTGAAGCGCGAGCAGTTCAACCTGCGGTTCCAGGCGGCGACCAGCCAGCTCGAGAAGCCGAGCCGCGTGCGCGAGGTCCGCAAGGACATCGCCCGCATCAAGACCCTTCAGACGCAGCGCAACGCTGCGGCTGACGCCAAGTAAGAGGACGACACATGCCGAAGCGCGTGCTGACCGGAGTGATCGTCTCCGACAAGGGCGAGAAGACGGTGGTCGTGAACGTGGAGCGCAAGGTCAAGCACCCGCTCTACGGCAAGATCATCCGCCGTTCGAAGAAGTACCACGCCCATGACGAGGCGAACGAGTACAAGGCTGGCGAAACGGTGCGCATCGAGGAGATCGCGCCGATGTCGAAGCTGAAGACCTGGAAGGTCCTGGACCGCGTGAACACGCACGTGGCACCGGAGCGGGTCGACGTCGACGCCTGAGCGTCGATGACCGAGTGCCTCGCACCGTTTCGTGCAGGGTCCGTTCGCAAGGGCGGAGACCACATGAGCGGGCGAGGGGCGACGTAGGCTGGAGGGCTTGCCTTTCACCCATGGAGCGGCTACCGGGCTGCTCCCCCTGGCGCGGGCCAAGCCCGCCGCCGGGGGTCGTTTTTTTAGGCGGGGTTGGGTCGGTATCCACCCCATGAGCGAGAAGGAAGCGGATCGATGATCCAGATGCAGTCCAATCTCGACGTCGCTGACAACAGCGGCGCGAAGCGGGTGCAGTGCATCAAGGTGCTTGGCGGGTCCAAGCGCCGCACGGCCAGCGTCGGCGACATCATCGTCGTCAGCGTGAAAGAAGCGCAGCCGCGTGGCCGCGTGAAGAAGGGCGACGTTCACCGCGCGGTGATCGTGCGTACCGCCAAGGACATCCGTCGCGCCGACGGTTCGGTGATCCGTTTCGACGGCAACGCCGCGGTGCTGGTCAACAAGAACGAGGAGCCGATCGGCACCCGTATCTTCGGCCCGGTGGTGCGTGAACTGCGCGGCAAGAAGCACATGAAGATCATCTCGCTCGCGCCGGAGGTGCTGTAATGGCTGCCGCGAAGATCAAGAAGGGCGACCAGGTCATCGTCCTGTCCGGCAAGGACAAGGGCAAGACCGGCACCGTGACCGCGTCGATGCCGCGTGACGGCAAGGTGATCGTGGGCGGCGTCAACGTCGCGACCCGTCACCGCAAGCCGAGCCAGGCGAACCCGCAGGGCGGTCTCGAGAAGATCGAGGCGCCGCTGCACATCTCGAAGGTGGCGCACGTCACCGCCGACGGCAAGCCGACCCGCGTCCGCTTCGAGACGCAGGACGGCAAGAAGGTCCGCGTCGCCGTCAAGACCGGGGAGAAGATCGATGGCTGATGCCTACAAGCCCCGCATGAAGGCGATCTATGACGATCGCATCGTCGCGGCGATGACCGAGAAGTTCGGTTACAAGAATGCGCTGGAGATCCCGCGCATCGAGAAGATCGTGCTCAACATGGGCGTGGGCGAAGCGACGCAGGACAAGAAGCGCGTCGATCAGGCCGCGTCGGAAATGGAGCTGATCGCGGGCCAGAAGCCGGTGATCACCAAGGCGAAGAAGTCGATCGCGCAGTTCAAGCTGCGTGAGGGCATGCCGATCGGCGTCAAGGTGACGCTGCGTCGCGAGCGCATGTACGAGTTCCTCGACCGCTTCATCACCATCGCGCTCCCGCGCGTCCGCGACTTCCGCGGGCTGAACCCGAAGAGCTTCGACGGTCGTGGCAACTATGCCTGCGGCATCAAGGAGCAGATCGTGTTCCCGGAGATCAGCTATGACCGCGTCGACAAGGTGCGCGGCATGGACGTGATCGTGACGACGAGCGCGAAGACCGACGACGAGGCGCGCGAGCTGCTGCGTCTGTTCGGCTTCCCGTTCCCGATCGAGGAAGAAACGACCGAGAAGAAGGCGGCATGACCGCGCTTCTGGTCTGATAGAGAGAGCTTAAGTCCATGGCGAAACTGAGTTCCGTGAACAAGAACGAGCGTCGCAAGAAGCTGGTGGCGCAGTATGCGCCCAAGCTGGCGAAGCTGAAGGCGCAGGCCAACGACCAGTCGCTGGATGAGACCGAGCGTCTCATCGCGCGGCTGAAGATGGCCGAGCTGCCGCGCAACGCGAACCCCACGCGTATTCGCAACCGCTGCGCGCTGACCGGTCGTCCGCGTGCCTACTACCGCAAGTTCGGGCTTGCCCGTGTGATGCTGCGCGATCTGGCCAACAAGGGCCTGATCCCGGGTCTCACCAAGTCGAGCTGGTAAGGACGTAAGATGGCAGTGACCGATCCCCTGGGTGACCTGCTCACCCGTATCCGCAACGGCCAGCGCGCGCGCAAGGACAGCGTCCTTTCGCCGTCGTCGAAGCTGCGCGTCCGCGTGCTCGACGTGCTCCAGCGCGAAGGCTACATCCGTGGCTATTCCGAGGAGCAGATGGGCCCCGCCGCCGGCGTGCGCATCGAGCTGAAGTATTTCGAGGGCCAGCCCGCGATCAAGCATGTCGCGCGCGTCTCCAAGCCCGGCCGCCGCATCTACAGCGGGTCGCAGGACCTGCCGCGCGTGATGAACGGCCTGGGCATCACCATCGTCTCGACGCCGCGCGGCGTGCTTTCCGATGCGGAAGCGCGCGAGCAGAACGTCGGCGGCGAAGTGCTGGCGGAGGTGTTCTGATGAGCCGCATCGGCAAGAAGGCGGTCCCGATTCCTTCGGGCGTTACCGCAACCCGCAACGGCAACGAGCTGTCGGTCAAGGGGCCCAAGGGCACCCTGTCGATGCCGCTGTCGGACCTGATCACCTATGACGTCCAGTCGGACGCGATCGGTGTGCAGCCGGCCAACGACACCAAGCGCGCCCGTGCCTTCTGGGGCATGCAGCGTACGATGGTGCAGAACCTGGTCACCGGCGTGACCGAGGGCTTCAGCAAGAAGCTGCTTATAACCGGCGTCGGCTATCGTGCCGCGGCGCAGGGCAAGACCCTGAAGCTGCAGCTCGGCTACAGCCACGACGTCAACATCGACGTGCCGGAAGGCATCGAGGTGAAGACGCCGGACGCCACCACCGTCGAGATCAGCGGTGCCGACAAGCAGCGCGTGGGTCAGCTCGCCGCCGAAGTCCGCCGCTGGCGCAAGCCGGAGCCGTACAAGGGCAAGGGCATCAAGTACGACGGCGAGTATATCTTCCGTAAGGAAGGGAAGAAGAAGTGACCAAGGGTCTTTCGCTTTTCGAGAAGCGGCGTCGCCGCAACCGTACCGCGCTGCGTGCGCGTGCGGGCACCCGTCCGCGCCTGTCGGTGCATCGTTCGGGCAAGCACATCTATGCGCAGGTCATCGACGACGCGCAGGGCCGCACCGTGGCCTCGGCGTCGACCTTGTCCAACCACGATGGCAAGACCGCCACTGCCGAGGCGGCGTCCGCCGTCGGCAAGCGCGTCGCCGAGGCGGCCAAGGCTGCCGGCGTCACGCAGGTCGTCTTCGATCGTGGCGGCTTCCTGTTTCACGGCCGCGTGAAGGCGCTGGCCGAGGCAGCGCGCGAAGCCGGACTGGAGTTCTAAGACATGGCTGACGAGAACAACCAGCAGCCGCAGGCTGCGGAGAACGAAGCCCCCGCGGCGGCGCCGCAGGACGGCAATGCGGGCGGTTACCAGGGCGGCGGCGAGCGCGGTGCGCGCGGCGGCCGTGGCCGTGGCGGCCCGGGTGGCGGTCGCGGTGGCCCCGGTGGCAATCGTGGCGGTGGCCGTGACGGTCGCGGCGGGCGTCGTGACGACCGTCGCGGTGGCCAGGACGATGGCGGCGAAGAGCTGATCGAGAAGCTGGTCCACATCAACCGCGTCTCGAAGACGGTGAAGGGCGGCAAGCGCTTCGGCTTCGCGGCGCTGGTCGTCGTGGGCGACGGCAAGGGCCGCGTCGGCTTCGGTCACGGCAAGGCGCGCGAGGTGCCGGAGGCGATCTCGAAGGCGACCGCCGCTGCCAAGAAGAAGATGATGCGCGTGCCGCTGAAGGAAGGCCGCACGCTGCACCATGACGGCAACGGCCACTTCGGTGCCGGCCGCGTCACCGTCCGCTCGGCGCCGCAGGGCACCGGGATCATCGCGGGCGGCCCGATGCGCGCCGTCTTCGAGAGCCTGGGCGTGCACGACGTGGTGACCAAGTCGGTCGGTACGTCGAACCCGTACAACATGATCCGTGCGACGTTCGAGGCGCTGGGCAACCAGACCTCGCCGAAGTCGGTGGCACAGCGTCGCGGCAAGAAGATTGCCGACCTGCTGGGCCGCGCGCACGGTGCCGATGCGCAGACCGCCGAGGCGGATGCCGCGGCCGTGGTGGAGTAAGGCGACATGGCGACCATCAAGGTGAAGCAGACCGGATCGCCGATCCGGCGCACCAAGGACCAGCGCGCGACTCTGGTCGGCCTGGGCCTCAACAAGATGCACAAGGTGTCCGAACTCGAGGATACCGAGTCGGTCCGCGGCATGATCCGCAAGGTGCAGCACATGGTCGAGGTGGTGGAGGGCTGAGCCCTTCGTCACTTCGGTGATGACAAGACGAGCGAAGGGGGCTAACCGGCCCCCTTCCTTATTTCAGCGCGTAAAAAGCGAAAGCGAGTGCATAACATGAAGCTCAACGAACTCAGCGACAACCAGGGCGCCCGTCACCGCAAGATCCGGGTCGGTCGCGGCATCGGCTCGGGCAAGGGCAAGACCGGCGGTCGCGGTCAGAAGGGCCAGAAGAGCCGCGAAGGCGTGTCGATCGCGGGCTTCGAGGGCGGCCAGATGCCGCTTCACATGCGGCTGCCGAAGCGCGGCTTCAACAACATCTTCGCCAAGGATTATGCCGAGGTGAACCTGGGCGCGATCCAGAAGGCGATCGACTCGGGCAAGCTGACCGCAACCGACATCGACCATGGCGCGCTGAAGGCGGCCGGTCTGGCGCGTGGCGGCAAGGACGGCGTCCGACTGCTCGCCAAGGGCGAGTATTCGGCGAAGCTGAACTTCACCGTCGCGGGCGTTTCGGCGTCGGCGCGCGAAGCGGTCGAAAAGGCGGGTGGCTCGGTCACCGTGCCAGAGATCGTGCCGGCTGCGGAAAAGGCCAAGGCCAAGCACCGCACCGCGCAGAACGCGCGCACGCAGGCATAACGAATCGGGGAAGGGGCGCGGGCTGGGTCCGCGCCCCTTCGTCGTTTCCGGGCCGGTGGCGCGCGGCAACCGCGCGCGCGGGACGCCCGACCTGCCGGCTTTCCCGCCGTTCGCGCCTCACCGGGTTAGACAAGGCGCGCCAAGCGCCTATATGAGCGGCGGGGCGGTACAAACGCATCCCGCCGTTCTTCGTTTCCAGGATACACCGACACGATGGCATCCGCAGCCGACCAGATGGCGCAGAGCATCAGCCTCGCGAAATTCTCGCAGGCTACCGACCTCAAGAAGCGACTGTGGTTTACGATCGGCGCGCTGATCGTTTTCCGTCTGCTCAGCTACGTTCCGCTGCCGGGGATCGACCCGACGCAGCTCGGCGTGCTGGCCGAACGGATGAAGGGCGGCGTGCTCGACTTCTTCAACACCTTCTCGGGCGGCTCGCTGTCGCGCGCGTCGCTGATCGCGCTCGGCGTGATGCCGTACATCACGGCGTCGATCGTCGTGCAGCTCGCGACCTCGCTGAGCCCGCAGCTCGCCGCGATCAAGAAGGAAGGCGAGTCGGGGCGCAAGAAGCTCAACCAATATACCCGCTACGGCACCGTCGGCCTGACCGCGGTGCAGGGCTATTTCATCGCACGCGGGCTCGAGGCCGGCGGCGCGGTGATCGAGCCGGGGATGCTGTTCCGCGTCGGCGCGGTGATCTCGCTGATCGGCGGGACGATGTTCCTGATGTGGCTGGGTGAGCAGATCACCAGCCGCGGCATCGGCAACGGCGTGTCGCTGATCATCATGGCCGGCATCGTCGCGCATCTGCCGACGACGTTGCTCAACCTGCTCGAAGGCGGGCGTTCGGGGTCGACCAGCGCGGTGTCGATCATCGCGATCGTGGTCGTGGTGGTCGGGCTGATCCTGCTGATCTGCTTCATGGAGCGCGCGCAGCGCCGCATCCTGATCCAATATCCCAAGCGCCAGACGCAGCGCGGGATGCAGGCCGATCGCAGCCACCTGCCGCTCAAGATCAACACCGCGGGCGTGATCCCTCCGATCTTCGCTTCGTCGCTGCTGCTGCTGCCGCTGACGATCACGCAGTTCGCGGGCAACCGCGTCGCGGGCGAGAGCCGCTTCGGCGACATCCTGATCGGGCTGAACCAGTATCTCCAGCATGGCTCGCCGGTGTACATGGCGCTCTACGCCGCCGGGATCATCTTCTTCTCGTTCTTCTACACCGCGGTGGTGTTCAACCCCGAGGAGACGGCCGAGAATCTGAAGCGCTACGGCGGGTTCATCCCGGGCATCCGCCCCGGCAAGAACACCGAGAGCTATTTCGATTACGTGCTGACCCGCATCACGGTGATCGGCGCGGCGTATCTGACCTTCATCTGCGTCGTGCCGGAATATCTGGTGTCGGCGCTGTCGATCCCCTTCTATCTGGGCGGGACCAGCCTGCTGATCGTCGTCAACGTGACGATGGATACGGTGACGCAGATCCAGTCGCACCTGCTGGCGCACCAGTACGGCGATCTCATCAAGAAGGCGAAGCTGAAGGGCGCGCGCCGCCGCTGAGGCAATGACGCCCGGCAGGGACGGGCGCAAAGGGGAGAGTTCGGTGAACATCATTCTGCTGGGGCCGCCGGGGGCGGGCAAGGGAACCCAGGCGCAACGGCTGGTCGAGCACCATGACATGGTGCAGCTGTCCACCGGTGACATGCTGCGCGCCGCGGTGAAGGCGGGCACGCCGGTCGGCTTGCAGGCCAAGGCGGTGATGGAGGCTGGCGAGCTGGTCAGCGACGCGATCGTCTCGGCGCTGATCGGCGAGCGACTCGACGCCGGCACCGCGAACGGCGCGATCTTCGACGGCTATCCGCGCACCGCCGCGCAGGCCGATGCGCTCGACCTGTTGCTCGACGAGCGCGGGCAGAAGCTCGATGCGGTGATCGAGCTGGAAGTCGACGAGGATGCGCTTGTCGAGCGGATCGTCGGGCGCTTCACCTGCGGCAATTGTGGCGCGGGCTATCACGATCGCTTCAAGCAGCCGAAGGTCGAGGGCACCTGCGACGTGTGCGGCGCGCACGAGTTCAAGCGTCGTCCCGACGACAACGAGGCGACGGTGCGGACGCGGATGGCGGAATATCGCGCCAAGACCGCGCCGATCATCCCGATCTACGAAGCGCGTGGGCTCGTGACGCGGGTCGACGGCATGGGTGCGATGGACGCGGTGACCGCGCAGATCGAGTCGATCCTTGAGGCGGTGCCCGCGCAATAAGTGACGGAAATGTCATGGTCGCGTAAGGCGATCGTGGGGTTGGGAGGTGTAGAGGCGATCGGGTCGGCAGCGAGACGCACGCTGCCCCGTCGCTTCTTTCTCCCGAGGGCGACGGCACTGATCGCCGCCTGAACTCCCGAAGGTTGGCGATGGCCGGCGGAGGTTCCCTGTCCTCCGTCGGCCTTTTCTTTTTCGGCGCGGCGGGGTGGTCCTCGCGGTGCGTCTGGGTAACAAGGCGGCGCATGGATGCGCTCACCGCCTTCGGACTGTTCGCGGTCACCTTCACGTTGATCTGCTACGCGCTGGAGGCGCGCGCGGCCTTTTGGACGTTGCTGTTCGCGATCGGCTGCCTGCTGGGATCGGCCTACGGCTTCCTGCAAGGCGCGTGGCCGTTCGGGCTGGTCGAACTGGCGTGGTTCGTCGTGGCGTTGCGGCGCTGGAGCCAGTTGCGGCGAATCGAGCGGAACCCGTCGCTTGACACGACGTTACCGCCCGCCTAACCGCTCTTCCTTCCAATCCATCGATTCCCGGCGGTACGTTCGTGCCTGCCGTTTTTGCCGCGCTCGCGGCCAGGACAACGGGAGGCGGCGGGGCGGAGTTGCAATGCGACGAGATGGGGTGCGTGGCAGCCATGCCGCATCCCGTGGAGCACAGGAGAAAAACTTCATGGCACGTATCGCGGGTGTCAATATCCCGACCAACAAGCGCGTTCTGATCGCGCTGACCTATATCCACGGCATCGGTCCGGCCAAGGCGCTGGAAATCACCACGAAGCTGAACATCGCCGCCGATCGTCGCGTGCAGGACCTGAGCGATCAGGAAGTGCTGCAGATCCGCGAGACGATCGACGCCGACCACACGGTCGAGGGTGATCTGCGTCGCGAGACCGCGATGAACATCAAGCGCCTGATGGATCTGGCCTGCTATCGCGGCCTGCGTCACCGCAAGGGCCTGCCGGTCCGCGGCCAGCGCACGCACACCAACGCGCGTACCCGCAAGGGCAAGGCGAAGCCGATCGCCGGCAAGAAGAAGTAAGCGTCAGCGCTTCTTCCTCTCCGTTGGCCGGTTGCAGGTTCACGCCTCCCGGCCGCGTTGTAAGATAAGGTCAGGAATACCATATGGCACAGGCACCGCAGCGCATTCGTCGGCGCGAGCGCAAGAACATCACCGCGGGCGTCGCGCACGTGAACGCCAGCTTCAACAACACCATGATCACCATCACCGATGCGCAGGGCAATGCGATCAGCTGGTCGTCGGCCGGCATGATGGGGTTCAAGGGCAGCCGCAAGTCGACCCCGTATGCGGCGCAGGTCGCAGCCGAGGACGCGGGCAAGAAGGCCGCCGAGCACGGCGTCCGCACGCTCGAGGTCGAGGTCAAGGGCCCCGGTTCGGGCCGCGAATCGGCACTGCGCGCGCTGCAGGCGGTCGGTTTCCAGATCACGTCGATCCGCGACGTGACCTCGATCCCGCACAACGGCGTCCGCCCGTCCAAGCGCCGTCGCGTCTGACGATCACGCTTCGCGTGGCCGCTGACGAGTGGCCACGTTCATTACCCGGCCGTACGCGTCCCCCGCGTCCGGCCCAACCCCAGGGGACGAGAGCTTGTCTGTCAACGCAAAGAACTGGCAAGAACTGAAGAAGCCCAACCAGCTCGAAAAGAAGAGCGGTGACGGCAAGCGCAAGGCGACCTTCGTCGCCGAGCCGCTGGAGCGGGGCTTCGGCCTCACGCTGGGCAACGCGCTGCGGCGCGTGCTGCTGTCGTCGCTGCAGGGCGCGGCGGTGACGTCGATCAAGATCGAGAACGTGCTCCACGAGTTCAGCTCGCTTGCGGGCGTTCGCGAGGACGTGACCGACATCGTCCTGAACGTGAAGCAGATCGCGATCCGGATGCAGGGCGAAGGCCCGAAGCGGCTCCAGCTTTCCGCCACCGGCCCCGCCGAGGTGAAGGCGGGCGACATCGCGGTGTCGGGCGACATCGAGGTGATGAACCCCGAGCTGGTCATCTGCCATCTCGACGAGGGCGCGACGTTCAACATGGAACTGACCGCCGATGTCGGTAAGGGCTATGTCGCGGCGGTCAACAACCGTCCGGCGGATGCGCCGATCGGGCTGATCCCGGTCGACGCGCTCTACTCGCCGGTACGTCAGGTATCGTACAAGGTCGACCCGACCCGCGTCGGGCAGGACCTGGATTACGACAAGCTGACGCTGACGATCGAGACCGACGGCACCGTGACCCCGGAAGACGCGGTCGGCTATGCCGGTCGCATCCTTCAGGACCAGCTGGCGCTGTTCGTCCACTTCGACGATTCGTCGGTCACGCGGTCGGCGCCGATCGGCGTTGCCGCGCCGGCGGCGACGGGTGGCGAGGCCCCGAGCGACACCGCGCAGATCAACCGTTACCTGCTTAAGAAGGTCGACGAGCTGGAACTGTCGGTCCGTTCGGCGAACTGCCTCAAGAACGACAACATCATCTATATCGGCGATCTGGTCGGCAAGACCGAGGCCGAGATGCTGCGCACGCCGAACTTCGGCCGCAAGTCGCTCAACGAGATCAAGGAAGTGCTGTCGTCGATGGGGCTGCGGCTTGGGATGGAAATCCCCGGCTGGCCGCCCGAGAACATCGAGGAAGTCGCCAAGAAGCTCGAGCAGGAAATCATGGGCTGAGCCGCACGCGCGTAGCCATGCTACGCGCGAGACGGCGCAAGCCCGGCCGGCGGGGCGGCCAGCCGCCCCGACCGACGACGCGGCTCTGCCGCGTCGCCACCCGGCCACCTCCTGCGATAACAACCGGCGTCCCGAACGCCGAACCAGACATGGGCCCCTGCCTCCGCAGCGGCGACGGCAAATCGGGTGAGCCACCGTCCTCACCTGTCCCGGGGTTCCGTCGAACGGCCCCCTGACGAACGAGAAGGAAGACTATCATGCGCCATCGTGTAGGCGGTCGTAAGCTGCAGCGTACCTCGGCACATCGCATCGCGCTGTTCCGCAACATGTCGGCCGCGCTCATCAAGCATGAGCAGATCACCACCACCGTCGCCAAGGCGAAGGAACTGCGTCCGTACATCGAGAAGCTGGTGACGCTCGGCAAGAAGGGCGGCCTGTCGAACCGCCGTCTGGCGCACGCCCGGCTGCTCGACGACGCGCAGCTGGTCAAGCTGTTCGACGTGCTCGCCAAGCGCTACGCCGACCGCAACGGCGGTTACACGCGCATCATCAAGGCCGGCATCCGCGCGTCGGATGCCTCGCCGATGGCGATCATCGAGTTCGTCGACCGCGACGTCTCGGCCAAGGGCCAGGACTCGGGTCCGGTGATGAACGACGACGAGGATTTCGACGCCGCCGCCTGATCGGGCGACCGCGCTGAAACGAACAGGCCGCTCCGGCAACGGGGCGGCCTTTTTCGTGATGTGGCCGGTGCCCGACAGTCTCGCCCGGCCGTCATTCCCGCGAAGGCGGGAATCCAGACGCACTGGCCTCACGACTCTTTCGAAACGCCCTGGGTTCTGGATTCCCGCCTACGCGGGAATGACGGATGAGGTGACACTCGGCTATCCACACCGTATACGCTTCGTATGTTGATAAGTGCGTGGAGAAGTTGTGTGGGCATTGTGAAGATCGACGACGTGCTCCATGAGGAAGCGCGTCGCGCGAGCACGGTGATGTGCCGCTCGATCAATGCGCAGGCGGAATTCTGGATGAAGATCGGGATGCTCGCCGAGGCGAACCCGACCCTGTCGTTCAACGAGATCGTCGCCCGCGAGCGCGCTGCCGTGCCGATCGCGACCGCTGCATGACCGCGATCCTCAAGACTCCGGACGAGCTGGCGCTGATGCGCGAGTCCGGCCGGCTGCTCGCGCAGGTGTTCGCGATGCTCGACCGCGAGACGCTCGCCGGCCAGTCGACGCTGGCGATCAACGACCGGGTCGAGCGCTATATCGTCGACGAGCTGCACGCGCGTCCCGCCAGCAAGGGGCAGTATGACTTCGCGTTCGTGCTCAATAGTTCGATCAACCAGGTCGTCTGCCACGGCGTGCCGAACGACGCCGACGTGATCCGCGACGGCGACATCGTCAATCTCGACATCACGCTGGAGAAGAACGGCTTCATCGCCGACTCCAGCAAGACCTATCTGGTCGGCGAGGTCGCGCCCGCCGCGCGGCGGCTGGTGCGCGTCGCGCAGGAAGCGATGTGGAAGGGGATCGCACAGGTCCGCGCGGGCGCGCGGCTCGGCGATGTCGGCGCGGCGATCGACCGCCACGCCAAGCAGCACGGCTATGCGGTGGTCCGCGACTTTTGCGGCCACGGCATCGGGCGCGAGATGCACGAGGCACCCGAGGTGCTCAATTACGGTCGCCCCGGCACCGGTCCGGTGCTGCGCGAGGGCATGACCTTCACGGTCGAGCCGATGGTCAATCAGGGCACGCGTAAGGTCGCGACGCGCGACGACGGCTGGACGGTCGTCACCGGCGACGGCAAGCTCTCCGCGCAATTCGAGCATACGGTGGCGGTGACCGCGACCGGCGTCGAGGTGCTGACGCTGCGCGAGGGCGAGACGGTGCCGAAAGGGGTGCGTGGCTGACCCTTCTCGTCGCCCCGGACTTGATCCGGGGCCCCGCTTCTTCTTCCTGCTGTCGGAAGAAAGAAGGGGGATACCGGATCAAGGCTCTCCTGAGCTTGCCGAAGGGTCCGGGATGACGGGTGAGAAGTCGAACCCTCAAGCGCCCCTCTTTCCCCCCGCGCGCCATCCCGCTACAGGCCCGCCATGGAGCATCCCGACAACATCCTCATCGTCGATTTCGGCAGCCAGGTGACCCAGCTGATCGCGCGTCGCGTCCGCGAGGCGGGAGTCTATAGCGAGGTCGCGCCCTTCCAGTCCGCGGCCGAGGCGTTCGCGCGGCTGAAGCCGAAGGGCGTGATCCTGTCGGGCGGCCCGGCGTCGGTGGTCGATGACAACAGCCCGCGCGCGCCGCAGGAGATCTTCGACGCCGGCGTCCCCGTGCTCGGCATCTGCTACGGGCAGCAGGTGATGAACACCCAGCTCGGCGGACGCGTCGAAAAGGGCATGTCGGGCGAGTTCGGGCTGGCGTTCGTGCAGGTCGACCAGACCTGCGCGCTGTTCGACGGGCTGTGGCAGGCCGGCGAGAAGCATCAGGTGTGGATGAGCCACGGCGACCATGTCGCGGCGCTCGCCCCCGGCTTCGCCCCCGTCGCCTCCTCGCCCGGCGCGCCGTTCGCGATCACCGCCGACGAGGCGCGGCGCTTCTACGGGATGCAGTTCCACCCCGAGGTCGTCCACACGCCGCACGGCGCCAAGCTGATCGCCAATTTCGCGCGCCACGTCTGCGGGCTGGCCGGCGACTGGACGATGGCCGAGTTCCGCAGCGTCAAGATCGCCGAGATCCGCGAACAGGTCGGCGACCGGCGCGTGATCTGCGGCCTGTCGGGCGGGGTCGATTCGGCAGTCGCGGCGGTACTGATCCACGAGGCGATCGGCGAGCAGCTCACCTGCGTGTTCGTCGACGGCGGCATCTTGCGTCAGGGCGAGGCCGAGCAGGTCGTCGGGCTGTTCCGTGGTGCCTATAACATCCCGCTGGTGCACGTGCAGGCGCAGGACCTGTTCATGGACGGGCTGGCCGGCGTCACCGACCCGGAGGCGAAGCGCAAGTTCATCGGCAAGACCTTCATCGACGTGTTCGAGGCGGAGGCGAAGAAGATCGGCGGCGCGGACTTCCTCGCGCAGGGCACGCTCTATCCGGACGTGATCGAGAGCGTCAGCTTCACCGGCGGTCCGTCGGTGACGATCAAGAGCCACCACAATGTCGGCGGGCTGCCCGAGCGGATGAACATGAAGCTCGTCGAGCCGCTGCGCGAATTGTTCAAGGATGAGGTCCGCGCGCTCGGCCGCGAGCTGGGGCTGCCCGAGGTGTTCGTCAGCCGCCATCCGTTCCCGGGGCCGGGGCTGGCGATCCGCATTCCCGGCGAGGTGACGCGCGAGCGCTGCGACATCCTGCGCAAGGCCGATGCGATCTATCTCGAGGAAATCCGCAACGCGGGGCTCTACGACACGATCTGGCAGGCGTTCGCGGTGTTGCTGCCGGTGCGCTCGGTCGGGGTGATGGGCGATGGGCGGACCTATGACAGCGTGCTGGCGCTGCGCGCGGTGACCTCGGTCGACGGCATGACCGCCGAGGCATTCGAGTTTCCGGGCGGCTTCCTGCCGCGCGTCGCGACGCGGATCATCAACGAGGTCAAGGGCGTCAACCGCGTCACCTACGACTATACGTCGAAGCCGCCCGGCACGATCGAGTGGGAATAAGGCCGGTTCCCCGACCCGCGAACACCGGCGGATGAGCGGCGCTATGGCGCGGCGGTCGCGCCCCGGTTCGCCGCCACGAAGAAGTCGATCGTCGCGCGCACCGCCGGGCGCATCTGGCGACGGCTCGCATGATAGATGAAAAAGCCGGGGAAGGGCGGGCAAAGGTCGCGGAACAGCTCGACCAGCCGCCCCGCGGCCAGATCGTCGGCCAGCACGCTTTCGATCGCGAAGCCGATCCCGGCGCCGTCGCACAGGGCGCGGCGCAGCAACGCGTCGTCGTTGACGATCAGCGTCTGCGGCAAAGCGTCGAGCACCAGATCGGACCCGTCGCGCGTCACCTCCCAGCGATAGACGCCCGCGCCGAGCCGGCGGTGCAGGCAGCGATGCCGGGCGAGATCCTCCAGCGTCGCCGGCCGCCCGTGCCGCGCGAGATAGGCGGGCGACGCCACCGCCGCCATGCGCAGCGGTCCGCCGATCCGCGTCGCGATCATGTCGGGGCGCAGCGTCTCGCCCAGCCGCACGCCGAGATCATAGCCCTCCGCCACCGTGTCGACGAAGCGGTCGTCGATCACCAGATCGAGCGTGATACCCGGAAAGGCGTCGACGAAGCGCGCGAGGTGCGGCGCGAACAGCGCGTGCGCCGATAGCGGCGTCATCGTCACGCGGACCGGCCCGGCGGGCGCGGCATCGCTGTCGCGTGCCTCGGCCACCGCGGCGTCGATCTCGCCCAGCGCCGGCGCGACGCGATCGAGCAGCGCGCGCCCGGCATCGGTCAACGCCAGGCTGCGCGTCGACCGGTTGAGCAGCCGCAGCCCCAGCGCGGTCTCCAGCCCGGCGACCGCATGGCTCACCGCCGACGGCGACAGGCCGAGCGTTCGCGCCGCCGCCCGGAAGCCGCCTGCCTGCACCACGGCGGCGAAGATGCTCAGACGTGCCAGTCGCTCGCGATCCATTGTCCCATCCGGTCGATCGGTGTGTCCGATCGACGCGGTCTAGTCCGCACAATCCGCCGCGCCAATATGCGCGGCGTAACCGACAGTGGAGCGACGACGATGCAGACACGCAAATTGGGCAGCCTCGAGGTTTCGGCGATCGGCCTCGGCTGCATGGGCTTTACCGCGGCCTATGGCGGGCAGGATCAGGCGGCATCGCTCGCCACGCTCCACCATGCGGTCGACCGCGGCATCACCTTCTTCGACACCGCCGAGGTCTATGGACCGTACGAGAACGAGGAGATCGTCGGCCGCGGGCTGAAGGAGGTCCGCGACAAGGTGGTGATCGCCACCAAGTTCGGCTTCGACATCGCGCCGGAGGGCGGCGCCGGCTTCGAGCGGATGCGCGGCGCCGACGGCAGCCCCGACAATGCGCGCCGCGCGATCGAGGGATCGTTGCGCCGGCTCGGCACCGACGTGATCGACCTCTTCTATCTGCACCGCCCCGATCCCGCGACGCCGATCGAGGACTCGGTCGCGGCGATGGCCGGGCTGGTGCAGGCGGGTAAGGCGCGCTTCCTCGGCCTGTCCGAAGTCACCGCCGACCAGCTGCGCCGCGCGCACCAGGTGCATCCGATCACCGCCTTGCAGAGCGAATATTCGCTGTGGGAACGCTATGTCGAGGACGAGATGCTCGCGACCTGCCGCGAACTCGGCATCGCGCTGGTGCCGTACAGCCCGCTCGGCCGTGGTTTCCTGTCGGGCAAGATCCGCAGCACGGCCGATCTCGAGGCGAACGACTTCCGCAGCACGCTGCCGCGCTTCGACGCGGCCAATCTCGACGCCAATCTGAAGCTGGTCGATCGCCTGCGCGAGCTTGCCGGGGAGAAAGGCGTGACCGCGGCGCAGCTCGCGCTCGCCTGGGTGCTGGCGCAGGGCGACGACATCGTGCCGATTCCGGGGTCGCGCAAGATCGCCAACCTCGACGACAATATCGCCGCGGTCGACATCGTGCTCACTGCGGAGGACCGGACGCGGATCGCCGCGGCGATGCAGGGCGTGCAGGGCGCGCGTTATGCCCCGCGCGAGCAGTCGATGCTGCCGCGCCGCTAAGTCCGGTTCGCCGGGTCGCACCGAGCGGCCCGGCAGACGGCCGCCGGCAGGGGAGGACAGGATGTCCGGGTGACAGGCCGCGCCGTTCGCGATAACGACGGACCGGTGCAGGCTGTCCGGCAATTCCTGGCGCAACGCCATCTCGCGCTGTTGCTGTGCGCCGGGGCCTTGTTGCTCAAGCTGTTGGTGCCGGCCGGCTATATGATCGTCGCCGACCATGGCCGGCTCGCGCTCGCCGTCTGTCCGGGCGTGGTGCCGCAATCCGCCCCGATGGCGTCCGCCGCGATGGGCGACACGATGGTCCATGCCGCGATGCCCGGCCATGACGAGACCAAGGATCACGGCAAGAGCGAGATCCCCTGCGCCTTCGCCGGGCTTTCGGCGCCCGCGACCGGCGCGATCGACGCCGTGCTGCTTGCGGTGGCGCTCGCGGTGGTCGCGGCGCTGGCGTTGCGCGCCGTCGGGGCCACGCCGCCGACCGCCGCTCCCTATCTGCGCCCGCCGCTCAGGGGACCACCGCTGCCGAACTGACGGTTGCCGGCCTCGCGCCCGGCGAACCGTCGTTCGTCGTGGCGCGCCGGTGCAGACCGGTCCGCGCTCTCCGTCCGTCCACGCGATGGACCGGATGGGTCGCCCGGCGCAACAGGTCGCCGCGGCCGACCCGCAGCTCAAAGGCATGTGCCGATGTTTCGAAGCCTTTCCCTCGGCGTGGCCGCGCTCTGCGTCGCCGGCCCCGCTTTCGCGCAGCAGCGTCCCGCGCGCGCCGATCAGGACCAACCCGATACCCAGCTCACGATCGGCGGCGACGAGGTCGTCGTCACCGCCGCGCCGATGGCGCGCTCGACCGCCGCGATCCTGACCTCGGTCGACATCCTGTCCGGCGAGATCGCGCAGCGCCAGAACGTCAATTCGGCCTTTGAACTGTTCGGGCGGCTGCCGGGCGTGGTGCTCACCGATTTCGGACAGGGCACCACCCCCGGCCGCTTCTCGATCCGCGGCTTCAACGGCGAGGGCGAGATCAACGCGGTCAAGCTGCTGATCGACGGCGTCCCGTCGAACGACAATGCCGGACGCATGGACTTCATAGACATGATCGCGCCGCTCGACATCGGCGCGGTCGAGCTGGTGCGCGGAACGTCGGACCCGCGCTGGGGGCTGCATGCCATCGCCGGCAGCGCGAACGTGCGCACCCGCACCGGCGGCACGTATCTCGACACGCGCGCGAGCGCCGGGGCGTTCGGCAGCTATGACGCGCAGCTTTCCGCCGGGCTCGAAACGGGCAGGCTCAGCCAGAACTATCTGCTCGGCTACCGCCAGACCGACGGCTATCGCGACCATGCCGGGCTCGACCGTATCAACGTCGCGGGCAAATGGTTCTACGATTTCGGCGCGGCGAAGCTCGGCCTGATCGCGCGGCACAGCCGGATCACCGCCGACGAGCCGGGCTATCTGACCGATGCCGACGCTTATGCCGACCGGCGGCGCTCCTATGCGCTGTCGGCCTATGACGGCGGCACGCGGCAATTGTCGCAATACAGCCTGCACCTCGACACCGACCCGGCGCGGCGCGTGTCGTTCACCGGCACCGCTTATGCGAACACGATCGACGACGATCGGCTGGTGCGCTTCTCGGCGAACGTCGCGCAGCAGCAGCGGCGCGGCAACGAGCGGCAATATGGCGTGATCGCGGGGCTGCACTGGCATGTCGCCGACTGGTTGATGGCCGAGACCGGTGGCGACGTGCAATGGCAGCACAACCAGAGCCGGCGCTGGACCACCGACCGTCGCACCATCGTCGCGGCGACGCGCGATCAGGACTTCGACCTGACGGTGGGCGGCGCCTATGTGCAGGCGGTGCTGTCGCCACTGCGCTGGCTGACGGTTACGCTGGCGTGGCGGATCGATCGGATCGGCGGCGACTTCACCAACCGGCTGAACGGCCGCAGCTATCCGGTCAACGATTATGGCACGATCAGCCAGCCCAAGCTGTCGCTGGCGGTGACGCCGGTCGCGGGGGTGACCGCCTATGGCAATTACGGGCGCACCTTCCAGATCGGTGCCGGGTCGGGCGCGTTCGTGGTCCCGCCGCGCGTTCGCGACGTCGCGGCCTCGATCAACGAGGGGTTCGAGGGCGGGATCAAGCTGGCGCAGGGCCGCTGGCTCAGCGCGCGTGCGGCGGTGTGGCAGCAGACCGCCAGCGGCGAGCTGCGGCGGCGGCTCAACGATCCGTCGGGCGAGTTCGACAATCTCGGCGAGACGCGGCGGCGCGGGCTCGATCTGGAAGCGACGGTGCAGCCGGTCTCCGGCCTGTCGGCCTGGGCGAGCTGGTCGCATCAGAAGGCGGTGATCCGCGTGCCCGATCCCGCCGCACCGCTCACCCGCGGCAACCGGATCGACCATGTCCCGCAGAACGTCTACACCGCCGGGATCGAATGGGCACCGCGCACCCGGCCGTGGCGTGCCTCGCTGTGGGGCAACGGCCAGTCATCCTACGAGCTGACCACCGCCAACGATCGGGGACGCTATGGCGGCTATTTCCAGCTCACCGGCGAGCTGGCGTACCAGCTGACCGACGCGCTCGAAGTGTCGGCGCAGCTGCGCAACCTCACCAACGACCGCTACGAATATGTCTGGTACGACGGCACGCAGCGTCTCCACGCGCCCGCCGATCCGCGCAGCCTGTCCGGCGCGATCCGGGCGCGGTTCTGACGCGCGCGGACCGCGCCCCGGCGGGTCAGCGGACGGTGGCGATCGGTCGTGAAGCGTGCCACAAGCACCGCGTTCCAGACAGGGGATGACCGAATGATTGCCGCCGCTGTGCTCGCTTTGGGGTTGCAGGCCGCTGCCCCGCCGCCGCAACAGCTCCCCGACAGGCCGCAGTTCCGCGGGCAGGGGCAGATGGCGATCTTCGACATGGTCTGCGGCCGCGTCTTCCCCGACGAGGCGCGGATCGCGACCGCGATGGCGCGGATCCCGGGGACGCGTCCGCTGACCCCCGACGAGGTCCGCACCTATCTGAAGGACGATCCCGGCCGCGGCTGGATCATGCCCGCCGGCAGCAGCCAGATCGTCGTCACGATCGAGGCCCCGCCGATCCGCTCGTGCGCGGTGCGGATCACCAACACCGACGGCGTGATCGACGAGCGCAAGTGGCAGGAGCTGCTGACCGCCGCGCAGGCGCGCAGCGGCGGCGGGTTCGTCACGCTGCCGCCGCAGACCTTCGAGGTCGGCGACATCCGCTCGCAGGCCAGCGGCGTCCAGAAGCAGGGCGCGGGTGGCGCGGCGGAGGCGATCTATCTGATCCGCAGCACGCCCAAGAAGCCGGGCTATGCGACCGAGATCCGCATGGTGCGACAGCTGGTGGCACCGCAGGGGCGGTAGGGTCGATGAGATCCACCTGACCCGTCATTGCGAGCGTAGCGACGCAATCCAGGGCGTTCTGGTAGGATCCTGAATTGCGTCGCTGCGCTCGCAATGACGATCGATAGCGTTGACCTTATGTCATCGCGCTCCGGGATGTGCTGGCTCTGCATCGGAGGGCCGCCACCTGCCGTATCTCACCCGGCCAAGCCCGCAACGGCGAAGGTAACGAGCGGATTGCAGCCGACGCGTTTTGCGTTGATGATCCCCACGCAAGACGGGGGGGGGGGGGGGGGCAGCATGACCGGCAGGAAAAATGTCACGCGCGCATTTCTCTGGCTCGCGGTGCTGCTGGGGGGCCCGCTGCTTGGTGCCAAATTGTTCGACCTGCTGGTGCTCGCCGGCGCGTGGAGCGCCGACCCGCCGGCTTCGCTGGCGATGATGCCGTATGGCAAGGCGTGGCCGGTCGATACCGGCGTGTTCTTCATCCCCTTTTCGGCGGGGATGCTGGTCGCCGGCTTCGGCGCGTTGATCGCGGGGTGGCGGACGCCGTGGCGCTATCGCTGGCTGCTCTGCCTGCCATCCGTGGGCATATTGCTGCTGCTGGTCCTGACGGTCGTTGCGTTCTGGCCGATGAACGCCGCGCTTTATTACCACGGCATCGGCTCGGCCAGGGACACGATCACCGACGCGCAGTCCATCGCGATGGCGCACCGGTGGATAGCGCTGGACTGGATTCGCGTGGCGGGAGCGACGGCGGCGTTCGTCGCGCCGCTGAAAGCGCTCACCACGCCATGGCCGGAGGATGTTCCGCCGAGCGATCCCCTGATCGTCCGCATCCTGCTGGCGCTGGCGCTGGCGGGCGTGGCGGGGTTCGTCCTCTGGTTCGTCTCCGGTCTATAGCAGCGCTGACCGTCTTCTTCGACCGATCACACAGGAACCATGATGACCGCCACCCTCTACGGCATCCCCAATTGCGATACCGTCAAGAAGGCGCGCACGTGGCTCGCCGACCACGACATCGCCTTTACCTTCCACGACTATAAGAAAGCCGGCGTCGACGAAGCGGCGCTCGATGCCTGGATCGCGCAGCTCGGCTGGGAACCGCTGCTCAACCGCGCCGGCACCACGTTCCGCAAGCTGCCCGACGCCGACAAGGCCGACATCGACACGGCGAAGGCCCGCGCGCTGATGATCGCGCATCCGTCGACGATCAAGCGCCCGGTGCTGGTCGACGGCGAGCGCATCGAAGTCGGCTTCAAGCCGGAGCGCTACGCCGCGCTGTTCGCCTGATCCGCTTCGCCGTTGACCGCGCGCGCGCGGAAACCTAGGAAAACCGCCCGTGCCCCCGTAGCTCAGCAGGATAGAGCGACGGTTTCCTAAACCGCAGGCCGTGAGTTCGAATCTCGCCGGGGGCACCACACCTGCGACGGAGCAAGACGTGGCGCGTGCGCTCGGCCTCGATTTCGGCACCACCAACACCGTCGTCGCGCTCGCCGAGGACGACGACGCTCGGCTCGTCGAGTTCACCGGCACGGAAGCGACCGGCGCGGTATTCCGTTCGGCCTTGTGCTTCTGGGAAGACGAGCAGGGCTGGAACGGCGTCGCCAGCGAAGCCGGGCCCTGGGCGATCGCCGAGTATCTCGAGGCGCCGCTCGACAGCCGTTTCGTCCAGTCGTTCAAGACCGTCGCCGCCAGCCCGCTGTTCGAGCGGACGACGATCTTCAACCGCCAGATGCGCTTCGAGGATCTCGGCCGGCTGCTGCTCCAGAAGCTGGTGCGCCACGCCGGCGGGCAGCTCGACGATCGCCCGGCGCGCGTGATCGTCGGGCGGCCGGTCGAATATGCCGGCGCGCGCCCCGACGAAGCGCTCGCCCGGCAACGTTACGACCTGATGCTGCGCGAGTTCGGCGCGGAGGTTCATTACGTCTACGAACCGCTCGGCGCGGCGCACAGCTTCGCCGCGCGGCTGACCGAGCCCGCGACGATCCTCGTTGCCGATTTCGGCGGCGGGACGACCGACTTCTCGCTGGTGCGCGTCGCCGCGCCGGGGGCCGAGCGCCGCTGCGTCCCGCTCGCCTCGACCGGCGTCGGGATCGCCGGCGACCGCTTCGACCAACGGATCGTCTCGCAACTGGTGCTGCCGCTGCTGGGGAAGGGCGGGCAATATCGCTCGTTCGGCAAGGTGCTCGACATCCCCGGCGGCTTCTTCAACGACGTGGCGGACTGGTCGCGGCTGGCAATGATGCGCAACCGCCGCACGCTTGAAGAGCTGCGCAAGCTGCAACGCGACGCGCTCGATCCCGAGGCGATCGGGCGGATGATCGCCTTGGTCGAGGAGGAGCAGGGCTTTCCGCTCTATGATGCGGTCGGCCGGCTGAAGCGCGCGCTGTCGGGCGCCGACCATGCCGAATTCGCGTTCGAGGGTGGCGGGATCCGCATCGCCGCCGACGTGACGCGTGCCGATTTCGAGCGCTGGATCGCCGACGATCTGGTGCGGATCGAGGCGGCGCTCGACGCGGCGCTGACGCGCGGCGGGGTGGCGGCCGACGCGATCGACCGCGTGTTCCTGACCGGCGGCTCGTCGCTGATCCCCGCGATCCGCGCGATCTTCGACCGGCGGTTCGGTGCGGAGCGGATCGCGACCGGCGGCGAGCTGACCTCGATCGCGCACGGGCTCGCGCTGATCGGTGCCGAGCCCGACATCACGCCCTGGGAGGCGTGAGCCGCACCGGCGCTCCGGCAAAGTCTTCGGCGAGCACCTGCGCGATCGACCGCTCGATGCCGCGCGTCAGCGCCGGCGGGACCTCGACCATGAAGCCGCGCGCGACCAGTCCGGCGACCGCCCAGCGCACGCAATAATCCGCCGCCACGCCGACCACCGTCGCCGCCTCGACGCCTGCGGCGCGTTGCTGCGCGAAGAAAGCCTCGCGGTCGATCGTCGTCCTGTCGGTGATGCGCTCCACCACGAGGCCCGGTTCGGCCCACATGTCGAACACGCCTTTCTCCAGCCGCCAGATCGGGATCGCCGGGTCGACCATCGCCGAATCGAGCACGTTCGCCCAGCCATCGGTGCCGCGCAGGCAGTGCGGCGGGAACAGCGCTGCCTCGGGCGACGAAGGGTAAAGCGCGGCGTCATGCGTATCGAAGGTGAACAACACGCCCGCCACGTCGTCCGCCCGCAATCCGCGCAGATAGTCGTTCAGCGGCGCGATCAGCGAATCCGCTTCGTTCACCGCCAGCGTGCCCTCTGCGTTCATGAAGTCCGCCTGCGTATCGACCACCAGCACCAGCCGCTTCATCATCGTTCCTCCGCTCGGTCCTGATTGACATAGTCGCAAATTGCACATAAGTAAAGCGCATGACAAATATAAGCCATGACGATCATCTCGATGGCTACGATCCGTCCGCCTATGACCGGCCGTCTGTGACCGTCGATCTGGTGCTGCTCGCCTCGACCGATCGTCGATTGCGCGCGCTGCTCCTTCGCCGCGACCAGCCGCCCCAGGCCGGACGCTGGGCGTTGCCCGGCGGCTTCGTCGCAACCGACGAAAGCCTCGACGCGGCCGCCGCGCGCGTGCTGCGCGAGAAAGTCGGGCTGGACGGCGCGCGTCTCGAGCAACTTTACACGTTCGGCGCGGTCGATCGCGACCCGCGGATGCGGATCGTGACCGTCGCCTATCTGGCGCTGCTGCGCCCGGAGCAGATGGTGCAGGCGCTACGGGGCGGTCGCGTTACTGCCGCGACGCTCGATGGCGATCCACTTGGCGCACTTAATGACGAGGGCGCGGAGCTTCCACTCGCCTTCGATCACCGCCACATCCTGAGCGTCGCGTGTGAGCGGCTGCGTGGCAAGATCGACTATTCCGATCTCGCCTTCGCTTTCCTGCCCGAACGCTTCACGCTGCGCGCGTTGCAGGACGTGCACGAGGCGGTGTTGGGCACGACGCTCAACAAGCCCGCCTTCCGCCGCAAGATGCTCGATCGCGGGCAATTGATCGCCACCGGCGACCGCGAGGCTGACGCCTCGCACCGCCCCGCCGAACTGTTCCGCGTCCGCGACGCGGTCGCCTGAATCCTGGAGAATGGCCATGGTCTACACCGACATCGCGACGCGCACCTGGGATCATGGCTGGCGGCTCGACCCGATCGTGCGCAGCCTGCTCGACACCGATTTCTACAAGCTGCTGATGCTGCAACTGATCTGGCGGCGGCATCGCGAAACGCACGCGACCTTCGCCCTCATCAACCGCACGCACGGCGTCCGACTTGCCGAGGTGATCGACGAAGCCGAGTTGCGCGCGCAGCTCGATCACGCGCGTGGCCTGCGCTTCTCCAAGAAGGAGCTGATCTGGCTGGCGGGCAACAGCTTCTATGGCGAGGCGCGGATGTTCGCGCCCGACTTCCTCGCGTGGCTCGCCGACTTCCGCCTGCCGGAGTACGAGTTGCGCACCGTCGACGGCCAGTTCGAGCTACATTTCGACGGCCCGTGGATGTGCACGACGATGTGGGAGATCCCCGCGCTCGCGATCGTCAACGAGCTGCGCGCGCGCGCCGCGCTGCGTGGCAAGGGGCGCTTCACGCTCGACGTGCTCTATGCACGCGCCAAGGCGAAATTGTGGGAGAAGGTCGAGCAATTGCAGCAACTGCCCGAGCTCGCGCTGTCAGACTTCGGCACCCGCCGCCGCCACGGCTTCCTGTGGCAGCGCTGGTGCGTCGAGGCGCTCAAGGAAGGGCTGGGCAAGCGCTTCATCGGCACGTCGAACGTGCTGCTCGCGATGGACCACGATCTGGAGGCGATCGGCACCAACGCGCACGAGCTGCCGATGGTCGCCGCCGCGCTCGCGACGGACGATGCCGCGCTCGCGCAGGCGCCTTATCAGGTGCTCGACGAATGGCGGCAGGCCTATGGCGGCAATCTGCTGATCGCGCTGCCCGATGCGTTCGGCACTGCCGCCTTCCTGCGCGACGCGCCCGAGTGGGTTGCGGACTGGACCGGCTTCCGCCCCGACAGCGCGCCGCCGATCGAGGCCGGTGAGCGGATCATCGCCTGGTGGCAGGCGCATGGCCGCGATCCGCGCGAGAAACTGCTGATCTTCTCCGACGGCATGGATACGGATTCGATCGCGGCGACCTATCGCCATTTTCAGGGCCGGGTACGGATGAGCTTCGGCTGGGGCACCAACCTCACCAACGACTTTCGCGGCTGCGACCCTGATGGCGCGACCGGGCTGGAGCCGATCTCGCTCGTCTGCAAGGTGGTGAGCGCCGATGGCCGCCCGGCGGTCAAACTGTCCGACAATCCCGCCAAGGCAACCGGCACGCCGGAGGAAATCGCACGCTACCTCCGCGTGTTCGGCGACGAGGCGCGCGCGGCAGTGCCGGTGGCGGTGTGAAGGTCGACGGCGTCCAGCCCTCTCCTCGCGATATTGGTTGCGAACGGCAATAAAAAACGCGCCGCCGGTCATGGCCAGCGGCGCGCGCGATCAGTCGAAAAGCCTCAAGCCTTGACGTGCTGCGAGATATACTTGTTCATTTCGAACATCGTGCACTTGTCCTTGCCGAACACCTTCTTCAGCTTGTCGTCGGCGAGGATCTCGCGCTTGTTCTCCGGGTTCTGCAGGTTGTTCGACTTGATATAGTCCCACACCTTGCTGATGACCTGGCTGCGCGGCAGCTTCTCGTTGCCGACGACGGCGCCCAGTTCGGCCGAGGGCTGAACGGGGGCGTGGATGCCGCCGGTCTTGGTGGTGGTAGCCATTCTAATCCTTCCATTTGCGCCGGTCCGTCCGGACCGTGCGCAGAATCACGCCTTTTTCAGCGCAGCGGGCTTGTGCGCCGCCTTTCCGCCCTTGTCACTCTCGACGAGATATTGCGGATCGTCCTTCGATGCCTTGACCTTGTGCCCCTTGATCGAGGTTTCGGACGTCAGCTTCTTCTCGACCGTGCCGTGTGCGGTGCCGCCGTGCGACTTCCAGGTCACGTCGTCGCCCTTCTTCAGATTGTCCGCCATCGTCCGTCTCCTTCGTTGCGGAGGATGCAACCCGCGGAGGTCGCGCAGGGTTGCGCTGGATCAATTCGTGCTACAGCCGGGCGCGATACGGACGAGGACATGATG
Source organism: Sphingomonas endophytica (assembly GCF_014199415.1). Lineage (GTDB taxonomy): Bacteria > Pseudomonadota > Alphaproteobacteria > Sphingomonadales > Sphingomonadaceae > Sphingomonas > Sphingomonas endophytica. Next base: position 280,551 of record NZ_JACIJN010000003.1, on the reverse strand, counting down.
AACGACAAGGGTCAGGCGACGCCCGACGACGGCGATCTGGTGGCGGAAGACGGCAAGATCGCGGTGCCCGATCACGTCGCCGAGGCGGTGCGCACCTTGCTGCGCTGGGCCGGCGACGATCCGGCGCGCGAAGGGCTGGTCGACACCCCGAAGCGGGTCGCGCGCGCGTGGAAGGAATATTGTGCGGGTTACGGCGAGGACCCGGGCGTGCATCTGTCGCGCGTGTTCGAGGAGGTCGGCGGCTATGACGAGATTGTGCTGCTGAAGGACATCCCGTTCCAGTCGCATTGCGAACATCATATGGCGCCGATCATCGGCAAGGCGCATATCGCCTACCTCCCGCGCAACCATGTCGTCGGCATCTCGAAGCTGGCGCGCGTGCTGCACGGCTATGCGCGACGATTGCAGGTGCAGGAGCGGCTGACCGCGGAGGTCGCCGATTGCATCTGGAACGGGCTCAAGCCGCTCGGCGTCGCGGTGGTGATCGAGGCGAGCCATGCGTGCATGACCGCGCGCGGGGTCCGCACCTCCGGCGTCAACATGGTGACCAGCCGCATGATGGGCGTGTTCCGCGACGACGACCGCAGCCGCAAGGAAGTGCTGTCGCTGATGGGGCTCGGCTGACCGCGATGCGGGTGCTGGTGACCGGCGGCGCGAAGCGGCTCGGCGCGGCGATCGCGCGCGCGGTGGCGGCGGCCGGGCATGAGCCGGTGATCCACTACGGCACCTCACAGGCGGAGGCCGAGGCGCTGGCGACCGAACTGGACGGGACGGCGGTGCAGGGCGATCTGGCGGACCTCGCCGACGTCCCCGCGCTGTTCGCGCGCGCCTGTGCGGGCGGCCCGATCGACGGGCTCGTCAACAGCGCCTCGCTGTTCGAATATGACGCACCCGCCGCGCCCGATGCGGAACTCGCCGCACGGCTCCACGCGGTCAACGTCATCGCGCCGTCGCTGCTCGCCGCGGCGCTGGCCGGGCAGGGCAGGGAGGGGGCGGTCGTCAACCTGCTCGACCAGAAGCTCGCCAACCCCAATCCCGATTTCTACAGCTATACGCTGACCAAGGCTGCACTCGCGCAGGCGACGGTGCTGATGGCGCAGGCCCATGCGCCGCGCGTCCGCGTCAACGCCGTGTCACCCGGGCTGACGCTGCCGAGCGGCGACCAGACCGATGCCGAATTCGACGCGGTCGCACGCGCCAATCTGTTGCAACGCCCGGTCGGCGCGGAGGCGGTCGCCGACGCGGTGGTGTGGCTGCTGGCAGCGCGCAGCGTCACCGGGCAGAACGTGTTCGTCGATTGCGGGCAGCGCTTCGTGAAGAGCGCGCGCGACGTGATGTTCGGGACCGATCATGGCTGACTATGCGATCATCCTCGACGATCTCGCGGTGCAGATGCGGCTCGGCATCCATCCGCACGAGGCCGCGCCACAACGCGTGCTGGTGTCGGTGCGGCTGACGGTCGATTACCCGAAGACGCCGGACGCGGACTCGATCGCCGAGGTGCTCGACTACGACACGATCCGCGACGGCATTCACGCGCTGGCGGGGGGCGATGGCTTTGCGTTGCAGGAGACGCTGGTCGAGCGCATCGCCGCCTTCTGCCTCACCGATCCGCGCGTGCGGGCGGTACGTGTCCGCTCGATGAAGCCCGACGTCTACCCCGACGCGCGCGTCGGCTGCGAGATCGTGCGGGGACGCTGAAAACCCACCTCGTCATTCCCGCGAAGGCGGGAATCCAGACGCGCAGGTCCGTCGATAGGGACGCAAAGGTCCGGGGTTCTGGATTTCCCGCCTTCGCGGGAATGACGGAGTGGTGCCCTGTCCTACACAACGCCGTTCCTGATATGTTCTCACCGCAACCAAGGAGAACGTCCATCATGATCGACGACCTTATCGACGCGGTGATCGACCGCGAGGGCGGGTTCGTGAACAATGCCGCCGATCGCGGCGGCGCGACGCGCTTCGGCATCACCGAGGCGGTCGCACGCGCCAACGGCTACACCGGCGACATGCGGCATTTCGCGCGTCCCGCCGCCGTCGCGATCTACCGCCGCCTCTACTGGACCGCGCCCGGCCTCGACCGTGTCGCCGCGCACGCCCCGCGGCTCGCCGCCGAATTGTTCGACACCGCGGTCAACATGGGGCCGGCGGTCGCCGTTACCTTCCTGCAACGCGCGCTCACCGCGCTCAATCGCGGCGGACGCGACTATCCCGACCTCGCCTGCGACGGCCGCGTCGGCGCGCAGACGCTCGACGCGCTCGCCAGCTTCCTCGCCACCCGCGGCCCGACCGCCGAATCGGTGCTAATCCGCGCGGTCGAGGCATTGCAGGGCGAACGCTATCTGTCGCTCGCCGAGCATCGCCCCGCCAACGAGGCGTTCCTCTACGGCTGGCTCGCCAACCGCGTCGGCGGCGGGGAGCGCTGAACGTGGCGGTCGTCGACACGATCATCGCGCCGGTCGCCGGGCTGCTCGACAAGCTGATCCCCGATCCGCGCGCGCGCGAGGCGGCGCAACGCGAGCTGCTGCGGATGGAAGGCACGCAGGAGCTGGAGCGCGTCAAGACGCAGATCGCCGCGATCCTCGCCGAGGCGCAGGCGAGCGATCCGTGGACCAGCCGCGCCCGGCCGGGCTTCCTCTACGTCATGTATGCGCTGCTGCTGTGGAGCATCCCGATGGGGCTGATCGCCGCGGTCCGCCCGCAGGCGGCGGCAGCGATCGCGCAGGCGATGAACGGCTATCTCGCGGGCCTGCCCGAGCCGCTCTACACGCTCTTCGCGACCGGTTACCTCGGCTACACCGTCGCGCGCGAATGGGGGAAGGCCAGGGCGAAATAGCCTTCGTCATTGCGAGCGTAGCGAAGCAATCCAGGGCGTCCTGATCCGGCTCTGGATTGCTTTGCTGCGCTCGCAATGACGGATCACCCCGACCGCGCCAGCCGCTGCGGATCGGGCGGCAGCCGCATGTTCGCGCCGTGCGCGGCCTCCAGATATTCGGTCGCCATCGCATAATGCGCCTGGCACACCACCGGGTCTTCCGCCTCCGCCGCCAGCCGCAATTCCGCCTCGGCGCGCGTCTGGAAATACAAACGATCTTTATCGGTAATCATCGACGCACTCACTCTCCGCGCGCCATATGGTCGCTTGTCCGTGGCGATACCATCGCCGGCGTGCAAACTTTCGTTGCCCTTGCCTGGGACACCTTCGCGCCCCAAATCGCGGGCCTATGAACGGGAACGATCCACATTCCATGCCGGTCTGGCATGGCACCACCATTCTTTCGGTCCGGCGCGGCGGCAAGGTCGTCGTCATCGGCGACGGTCAGGTCTCGATGGGGCAGACCGTGATGAAGCCGAACGCGCGCAAGGTCCGCACGCTCGGCACCAAAGGGACCGAGGGAGGCAAGGTCATCGCCGGCTTCGCGGGCGCGACCGCCGATGCCTTCACTTTGTTCGAGCGGCTGGAGGCCAAGCTCGAACGGCACGGCTATAATCTGATGCGCGCCGCGGTCGAGCTGGCGAAGGATTGGCGTACCGACAAATACCTGCGCAATCTCGAGGCGATGATGATCGTCGCCGACAAGGAAGTGACGCTGATCCTCACCGGCAACGGCGACGTGCTGGAGCCGGAGGCGGGGGTTGCCGCGATCGGTTCAGGCGGCAATTTTGCGCTCGCCGCGGCGCGGGCGCTGGTCGAGTACGAGAACGACGCCGAGGTGCTGTGCCGCAAGGCGATGAAGATCGCTGCCGAGGTCTGCGTCTACACCAACGACCGCGTCACGATCGAGACGCTGGACAGCACGACGTGACCGCGACGCCGTCGCCCCTGCGCAGGCAGGGGCCCATGTCTGTCACGTCGCGTGAGCGGTCCGACACCGAAGCGACGCTGATGTGTCAGACCTTTCGGCCAACGCCACAGCCATAGGCTCCTGCCTCCGCAGGCGCGACGGTTCACCCCGCCAGCGTCTCAACATTCACAACATTCGCCGATCAGGGCTTTGAAAAACCATGAACGATAATCTCACCCCCAAGGTGATCGTCGCCGCGCTCGACGCGCACATCATCGGGCAGCAGGACGCCAAGCGCGCGGTTGCCGTCGCGCTGCGCAACCGTTGGCGCCGCCAGCAGCTCGCGCCCGATCTGCGCGACGAGGTGACGCCCAAGAACATCCTGATGATCGGGCCGACCGGCTGCGGCAAGACCGAGATCAGCCGCCGCCTCGCCAAGCTCGCCGACGCGCCGTTCGTGAAGGTCGAGGCGACCAAGTTCACCGAGGTCGGCTATGTCGGTCGCGACGTCGAACAGATCGCGCGCGATCTCGTCGAGGAAGCGGTGCGGCTTGAGAAGGAGCGCCGCCGCGTCGCGGTGAAGGACAAGGCCGAGGCCGCCGCGATGGACCGGCTGCTCGACGCGCTGGTCGGCAAGGACGCCAGCCAGGCGACCCGCGACAGCTTCCGCCAGCGTTTCGCGGAGGGCCATCTCGCCGACAAGGAAGTCGAGCTGGAGCTGCAACAGGCGCCGCAGATGCCGTTCGAGCTGCCCGGCGGGCAGGGCTCGATGGGCATGATCAACCTCAGCGAGATGATGGGCAAGGCATTCGGCGGCGGCCCCAAGCAGCGGCGCAAATTGCTCGTCCCCGCGGCATGGGAGAAGCTGGTCGAGGAAGAGGCTGACAAGCGGCTCGACCAGGACGAGGTCAGCCGCATCGCGCTGCAGGACGCCGAGGAGAATGGCATCGTCTTCCTCGACGAGATCGACAAGATCGCGGTCAGCGACGTGCGTGGCGGCTCGGTCAGCCGCGAGGGCGTCCAGCGCGACCTGTTGCCGCTGATCGAGGGCACGACCGTCTCGACCAAATACGGCCCGATGAAGACCGATCATATCCTCTTCATCGCCTCGGGCGCGTTCCACGTCGCCAAGCCGAGCGACCTGTTGCCCGAGCTTCAGGGCCGCCTGCCGATCCGTGTCGAGCTGAAGGGGCTGACCGAAGACGATTTCGTCGCGATCCTCTCCGACACCAAGGCGTCGCTGCCCGCGCAATACAAGGCGCTGATCGCCACGGAGGGCGTGTCGGTCGACTTCACCGACGACGGGATCCGCGCGGTCGCGCGGATCGCGGCGGAGGTGAACGGCGAGATCGAGAATATCGGCGCGCGCCGGCTACAGACCGTCATGGAGAAGCTGCTCGAGGAGGTCAGCTTCAATGCCGAGGACCGGCAGGGCGCGGCGGTGACCGTCGATGCCGCCTATGTCGAGGCGCAGCTGTCCAGCGTCGCGCGCAACTCCGACTTGAGTCGCTTCGTCCTGTAATATCTGGGAATTCTTTGCCAATAGTCGGGCGCGGTGTGGCAGATGGGCAGGTCGCGCCCGGCTTTTTCCGGCAGTAAATATTTCGGGTGAATGCGATTTTGACTTTGCCGGTGCTACCGGCGGCCGCCATCGACATATCCCTATGCAGTCACGGCAAATATTCCTGAATAGATCGGGATGTAAGGGCAGGAGCGGTGGCGTGTCCTGTGCCGTTTTAGGGCAAGATCGGCAGTATTCGACCGCCGTCGCCCAACAGCGAAGAGGATTCGGGCTGCAATTTGTCCTATCAAGACCCCGCGATGACTCGCTTCATGGGCCATGGCATTGATTTCTTTGGGGGGATTTCTGGACATGAGAATGGGAATGCGCATTGCGCTTGCGGCGGTTGCAGTGACGGCGGCGGCGCCATCCTATGCGGCGACGGTGGTCTCGACCAAGTCGATCGAGATTTCGACCAGCCTGCTGGTCGGCGCGCAGGTAAAGGACGATGCCGCGACGCGCGACCGGAATGCGGTGCGGAAGTCGGCGACCGGGGCATTCGGCGGTCAGGGCTCGGCGAACGCCGCGACATCCTATGGCTATAGCAACGACAATGGCCAAAGCCTTGTCGCCGAAGCGAAGGGCACCGGGAATACGCTCGTCACCTCGACCGCGGCCGACAGCTGGGTCACGCGCTTCGTCGACGATCTTTCGGCAACGTCGACCTCGGCGGCGGCATCAGCCTCGGCGTCGATCGACCATGCGGCGGTCACCAGCTTCCTGCTCAACCAGACCGGCCTGCTCGATATCGGCTATATCGCCGCCGCGACCGACATCGACACCCGCACCGGCGCGCTCGCCGCGCGCGCGCTCGATTACATCAACATCTATCAGGGCGCGAACGACGCGCTGATCTTCGCCGGCACGCTCGCCGACTATACCGCCGCCGCCACCGCGGCGAAGACGTTCCAGGCGAACACCAGCTACAAGGTGTCGATCAACACGCTGCCGCGGACCGGCTTCGCCACCGCCGACGCCCAGGTGATCGGCGTCGGTACGCAGGCCTACAAATATGATCGCTCGATCAGCTTCTCGCTGACCGGCATCACCGGCGGCGCGGTGCCGGAGCCGGCGACCTGGGCGATGATGATCCTCGGTTTCGCTCTGGTCGGGGTGGCGCTGCGTCAACGCCGCGGCGTTCAGATCAGATTGCCGGCGTAAAAGAGGATCAGGATCGAGGCGACCAGCAGGAAGGCGAGATAGAACAGCCCGCCCTTGATCGGTCGCTTCGCCTTCCGGTCGAAGGTTGGGCCCTCGCTCAGTTCCTTGCGGATGATATCGTCGGCCATGATCGTTCTCCCGTGCCGCCCCACCAACCGGCGGCACGGCGGAACGATCCGCGCGATGATGCGGGAGAAAGCGCGTGCGCTCCTCCGCCCCCGGTAGGCCAGGCGTTGTTTAGCCCGCCGGCGCGATGATCGCGATCTGCCGTCCGTAGCTCGGCGCGCCACGGTGCGTTGCGCGGCGATAGGAAAAGAAGCGCGCCTCGTCGGCGTAGGTGTCGAGCCCCAGCGCCGCGACACGGGTCACGCCCGCCGCCGCCAGCCGGTGGACGACATAGCCTTCCAGATCGAAGCGGTGATGCCCGGCGCGCGCATCGACGAAGAACCGTTCGTTCGCCGCCTCCGCCTCCTCGAAGCGACGGCGGAACGCGTCGTCGACCTCATAGCTGGTGCGAGCGATACACGGCCCGACCGCCGCGACGATCCGCTCCGCCTGCGCCCCGCGCGCGACCATCGCCGCGACCGCCGCATCGGTGACGCCTGCCAGCGCGCCCTTCCACCCGGCATGGGCTGCCCCCACGACGCCCGCGGCAGCGTCGGCGAGCAGCACCGGCGCGCAATCGGCGGTCACCACCCCGATCGCCAGCCCGGCCCGGTCGGTGACCAGCGCATCCGCCTGCGGCCGCTCGGCGAAGGGCGCGTCGACGGTCACGCAGGTCGCCGAATGGATCTGGTACGGAGTCAGCAGGCATGCCCCCGGCGCGACCGCCGCGACCGCCGCATCCCGGTTGGCGCGCACCACCGTCTCGTCATCCGCCGAGCCGAGCCCGACGTTCAGCCCGGCGTGGATTCCCGCCGATCCGCCACCCTGCCGCCCGAAGAAGCCGTGCGCCACCTCGCCGAGCACGGCGGTGCGGAACGGCACCGGCAAGGTCACAGCGCGCGCCGCATCACGATGTCGGTGTCCTCGTGATCGCCGACCATGAAGGCGTAGCGGCCGACGTCCTTGAACTCGTATTTGGCATAGAAACGCCGCGCGCGCTCATTGTCGACGAAGACGGACAGGTACATTTCGCGCATTCCCCGCGCGCGCGCTTCCTCCAGCGCCCATTCCATCATCTTCGGCCCCATGCCCGCGCCCTGCCACGGCTGGAGCAGGTAGAATTGTCGTAGCTCGATCGCGCCTTCCTTGGGCGTGAACGGCAGGCGCGGCGGGCCGAGCTTCACATAGCCGACGACGATATGGCCTTCCTCGACCACCGCGACCGAATAGGCCGGATCGGCGATCTCGCGCGCCCAGTCCTCGGGCGTATGCTGTTCGAGGAAGGTGGCGAGGTCGGCGGCCGAATAGAGCATCCCGAACGTCTCGGTGAAGGTCGCGCGCGCGACGCCGGCCAGATCGGCGGCGTCTTTCGCGGTAGCGCGGCGCATGGTGGCGCGGCGGGTCATGCCCCGAACCCCGCCGGTTGCGGCCAGTGTGGATGTGTCAGTGCGATCACCTTGAACAACTCCCCCATGTCGTCCACCAGCCGGCGACGATCGCCGGCCACCCTTTCGCCCAGCGCCGCGGCGCGCTGGTCGATCCCCAATGCGCGCAGGAACGCGCCCTGCGCGGTCGTCCCGAACGTCGCCGCCCCCGACGCGCTCGCCACCAGCCGCAGCGTCGCCAGATCGACGTGCGCGGTCAGGTCTTGCTCGCCCGGTGCTTCGAACGGATTGGCATAGGCATGGCCGCGCACCGCCTGCAACGTGTCGCCGACCGCCGGCCCGTCATAGCCGTAATCGATGACGAGCGCCGCACCACCCTGTGCGACGATCCGCGCCGACAGGTCGGCCATGATCGCGACGCTGGCGGGCGAGGTCTCGACGATCGCGCCCGACGCTGCGGACGCCAGCGCGGGCGGGATGATCGTATCGGGCACGCTGGTTCCCGCGATCGGCAGGAACAACGTGTCCTGACACGCCACCAGCCGTTCGTGCCACGTCTCCCCGCGCTTCACGAGCTGGCGGATCGGCAGCGCGTCGAAGAATTCATTGGCGACCACGATCAGCGGCACGTCGTCGGGCAGCGTCGTGATCGAATCGTGCCAGGTCGCGCCCGGCACACGCTGTCCTTGCGCCGCGCGCATCGTCGCGCTCGTCTCGACGAAATGGACCGGCGGGGTGAACCCGGCATGCGCCATCACGCGCAGCGCATCGGCGCTCAGCGTGCCCCGACCCGGCCCCAGCTCGACCCACGCCGCCGGCGGCTGCCCGGCACGCTCCCACAGGTCCGCCGTCCAAGCGCCGATCAGCTCGCCGAACATCTGGCTGATCTCCGGCGCGGTCGTGAAGTCGCCGTCCGCGCCGAGTGGATCGCGCGTCGCATAATAATGCGTATTGGCGGCGGCCATGAACTGGCTGATCGGGATCGGCCCGCCCAGCGCGATCGCGCGCGCCAGTCGTTCGGCGAGCAGCGGCCCGGTCGTCGGCTGATCCATCAGGCGACCGCGTCCGGCCCGGCGATCGGCTCGACGCGCGTCCGGCGCCCCGGCGCGGTCAGCACCAGGAACAGCCCGACGAGGATCATCGGCACGCACAGCCACTGCCCCATGTGCAACCCGGTCGCCTCGGCGAACTGGCGCAGCTGCGCATCGGGTTCGCGAAAGAATTCCGCGGTGAAGCGCGCGAGCCCGTAGCCGGTGAGAAACAGCCCGACCAATTTGCCCGGCTGGTAGCGCGCATCGGTGCGCCAGAAGAAGAACCACAGCAATGCGAACAGCAGGATCCCCTCCAGCCCCGCCTCATAGAGCTGGCTGGGGTGACGCGCCGGCTCGGGCACGCCGAACGGCACCGTCCGCTCGAAGACGATCGCCCATGGCACGTCGGCAGGCTTGCCCCACAATTCACCGTTCACGAAATTGGCGAGCCGCCCGAAGAACAGCCCGAACGGCACGCAGCAGGCGACATAATCATGCACGCGCAGCCAGTTGAGCCCATGTTTGCGCGCAAACCAGATCAGCCCCAGCGAGGTGCCGATCACCCCGCCGTGGAACGACATGCCGCCGTCCCACAAGCGCAGGATCGACAAGGGTCGCGTCAGCATCTCGGGCGCATAGAACAGCACGTAACCGATCCGCCCGCCGAGGATGATCCCGAGCGTCGCGTAGAAGACCAGATCGTCGGCATGACGCCGCGCCATCGGCGCGCCCGGCTGGTCGAGCAGCTTGAGCAGATACCACCAGCCGATGACGATTCCGGCGATATACGCCAGGCTGTACCAGCGCAGCGTGAACACCCCGATCGAGAAGACGTCGGGGTGCAGTCCCAGATCGGAAAAATGTATGTGGCTTGCCGCTACGGCAGCCGTGAGCGCGGGCAGGATCAAGGCTTTCCCCTCGTGAATCGCGCCTCCATAAGGGGCGAATAAGACAAACCCAAGCGGAGAGAGTGATGCGGACCGAGCTTGACGCGCGCATGGATGCCACGATGGCGGCCTTGACGGGGGAGGGCGGTCCGCTCGCATTGGGATCGATTGCGCGGTTCGGCCGCACGCTGCCGTGCATCGCCACCGCGCCGCCGACGCTGCCGGCCTATTTCGCGCATTTCTGCGCCGAGCACCGCGACAAGACCTTTCTGGTCTGCGGCGACGAGCGGCTGACGTTCGGACAGGCATATGACGGCGCGACCCGCGTCGCGCAGGCACTGGTCGACGGCTACGGCATCCGGCCCGGCGACCGCGTCGCGCTCGCCGCGCGCAACTCGGCGGCATGGATCGTGCTCTACATGGGCATCGTCATGGCCGGTGGCGTCGCGACCTTGCTCAACGGCTGGTGGCAGGCCGAGGAACTCGCGGATGCGGTCGCGGAATCGACCCCGGCGCTGATCCTCGCCGACCCGCCGCGCGTCAAACGGCTCGGCGACAGTCCGGTGCCGGTCCATCCGTTCGACGACACGCTCCCGATCGAACAGGCGCTCGACGCGCTGCTCGCCCGCGCGAAGGGCGCACCATTGCCGACGGTCGGCGCGGACGATCATGCCACCATCCTGTTCACCTCGGGATCGACCGGTCGCGCACGCGGCGCGCTGTCGACGCATTTCCAGGTCGTGCAGGGCACCTTCAACTTCCTCGCCTCGGCGATGATGATGCTGGCGATTTCGACGCAGGACGGCAAGCCGATGGCCGCGCAACCCGCGACATTGCTCAACGTGCCGCTGTTCCACGTCACCGCGATGGTGCCGACCTTCCTCCAGAGCTTCGCGATGGGGCGCAAGCTGGTGTTGATGTCGCGCTGGGATGCCGAGGAAGCGATGCGGCTGATCGAGCGCGAGCAGATCACCTATTTCGTCGGCGTGCCGCTGATGAGCCTCGAAATGCTCAACCATCCGCGTCGCGACGCCTATGACCTGTCGACGGTCACCGATTTCGCCGCCGGCGGCGCGCCGCGCCCGGTCGAGCATGTCCGGCGGCTCGACGCCGAGCTGCCGGGCTCGCCGTTGATCGGCTATGGCCTGACCGAGACCAATGCGGTCGGGGCGGGCAATTGGCGCAGCAATTATCTCGCCAAGCCGGCGTCGACCGGGCGCGCCTCCGCACCGCTGGTCGAATTCGCGATCCTCGACGACGCCGGGCAGCAGGTGCGGCTCGGCGGCGTCGGCGAGATCGGCATCCGCTCGGCGGCGTGCTTCGAGGGCTATTGGGGCCGCCCCGCCGACACCGCCGCCTGCTACACTGCCGACGGCTTCTTCCGCACCGGCGACCTCGGTTATCTCGACGTTGACGGTTATCTGTTCATCGTCGACCGCAAGAAGGACATCATCATCCGCGGCGGCGAGAACATCAGCTGTCAGGAGGTCGAGGCGGCGCTCTACACGCATGGCGCGGTCGCGGAGGCGGCGGTGTTCGGGCTGGCGGACGAGCGGCTCGGCGAAGTGCCGTGCGCGGTCGTCCACCTCACCGACCCCACGGCGACCAGCGACGCGGAGCTGATCGCCTTTCTCGGCGCGCACCTCGCCGCCTTCAAGGTGCCGCAGCGGCTGTGGCTCAGCCCCGATCCGCTGCCGCGGTTGGGAACGGAGAAGATCGACAAGGTGTCGCTGCGCAAGAGCTATGCGGCGTCGGCCGCGGGTTGACGCGGCGACTGCCTGCGGCTTTGCCGCAGGTGCGAGCAAACCGGCCGCGCACGTTTGTGACCACCTGTGCGCTCGCAGCAAAATTTTATGACGCAGATGCACAAAAAGCTTGTTGCCTCGGAAAGCCTGTCATAGCTTTGTCATGACAGGAGGCGCTATGCGAACGTCACTATTGTATCCGGTTCTCGCTGGTACGCTGACGGTCTTCGCGCTCCATCTGCTGCACGCCGCGCAACTCGCCGGGCGTCCCGACCTGCACCTCCTGCTGATCGGCGGCAGCTACGGCTATCTGCTCAGTCGGCTCGGTCCGTTGCTTCGCGCCGTGGCGGTGCGGCGGCGGCGATGGATGCTGAAGGCACCGGTCCTGCCGCCCTCCACCGCGCCGTTCGGCGATACGTCGGGCAAGGTCGTGTCGATCCGCGACGCACGCCGCGAAACGGCGGCAACGCAAGCCGTGCCGTACGGGCCGTGGGCGCAAAACGTCCTGCCGATGGTCCTGCCGCGCGAGGCCCGTAGCCGGGTGAGATAACCCTCGCCAATCCGGACACCAAAATGGTCATAAGGTCCGGTCTGACGGGGTGCGCGGAACGCTCGCAGCAGGACGCCGGCTGTACCGCGCCCCGATCCCTGTTTGGCGACGCACGCGATACCGGACCGGCCTGACGTCCTCTGCCGCTACACCACCGTCAGCGACGCGGTCGCCACCGCATTCGGGTCGAATCGTTCGTGCAGCGATTGCGCGATCGCCTGCGCGGTGCGCGTCACCCTGCCGACATGGACCGTACGGCCGTTCACCACCACGCGTACCCCGCGATCGAGATTCAGCAATCGGTCGGACAGCCGCAGCGTCGTGCCCGCGGGTATGGTCCCGGTCAGCGTGATCGTTTGCCCGTTGACGCTCGCCGTCATCGTATCGCCCGGCTTCGTCGCCGTCGCGTCGGGGATCTTCAGCCAGTAGAAGTGATCGCTGCGCACGTCGTCCTGCACCCAGATCACCCGCGTCGGCCACGGATTGCGGCGGTAGCGCGCCATCCAGGGCACCGCCTCGGCGTCCTGGCGGTTCATCCAGTGTGGCAGCCCCGGATAGATGCGTGTCAGATGGACATAGTGGCCGGGATCGGCGGCGGCGAGGCGGTCGAGTTCCGCCGCCTTCTCCGCGCCCAGCCTGTTGCGATCATAAGCGGCATCGTCGCCGCCGACGAGGATCGCGAACGGCAGGTTGCGCAACGGCAGCAGCGAGGCGTCTCCGGGATGCCCCGCCATCATCGCCGCCGCCGCGAAACGGTCCGCCATCCGCGGCGCGAGCTGCCACACGCCGTCACCGCCCGCCGAATAGCCCATCAGAAACACCTTGTCGGGATCGACGCCGTTCACCGCGATCTGCGCGTCGATCAATTCCTGCAGGAGCGGATCGACATGCGCCTCGTGCCACATGTTCCAGGTGTTGGTCGGTGCGCGCGGCGTCAGATAGATGCCCTCGGCGGGCTCGTAGAGGCGCAGCTGGTTTTGCCATTGTCCGTCGTTGACCTCGGCGGGCGCGTTGCCGCCGCCGTGCAGCGAGATCCACAGGCTGCGCCGCCCCGGCGGGGCATCGCCGAAGTCCTTGTGGGTCCAGCGCAGCGTCTTGTCGCCGATCGTCAGTTTCTGCGCCTCGATCGCCCCGGCATAGCGGGCCGCCAGTGCGCGCTGACGGTCGAGGGCGAGGATCCCCCACACGCGTTCCGCTTCTTCGCGGGTCAGCGGCAGCGTCAGGCGCGGATCGTCGAGCGGGGCAGTGCCGTGTGCGCGCCACGCATTCAGCGCGGTCAGCGCGCGCGGCGAGGCATCGGCCGGTGCAGCGAGCAACAATGCGGGGGCAAGGGCGAGCAGGGCGTGGCGTTTGCGCATCGCGCCTCCATAGCGCGCGCACCCGCCACCCCGGCAAGGGCCCGGCCCGTGCGCGCTGGCCCGCATCGACGATCGCGTCGCGACCGCTCGGCTCCGACAACCCCCTTCCGCCACACCCTCGCGCCGGCTAACCCCCCGCGCATGGCGGAGATCACGCGGCGCAGGCTTCTCGTTTCCGGTGGCATCGGCGCGGGGCTGGTCGTGGCCTGGGCGGTGTGGCCGCGCGCCTATCTGCCCAACCTCGCCGCCGCACCCGACGAGCGCGTCTTTAACGCCTTTCTCAAGATCGCGCGCGACGGCAAGATCATCGTCGCGGTCCCGCAATGCGAGCATGGCCAGGGCGTCTTCACCACGCTGCCGCAGATCGTCGCCGACGAACTCGGCGCCGACTGGCGGACGATCGGGGTCGAGGCGGCGCCGGTCTCGCCGCTCTACGCCAACCCGCTCGCCGCGGACTGGCTGTTCGGCGACGGCTATACGGGCGTGCCCGAGCGAGGGCGCGACGAGGTCTGGACCCGCGAGGCGCTGATGCTCACCGGCGGCTCGACCTCGATCCGTCGCTTCGAGGCGCCGCTGCGCGAGGCGGGGGCGGCGGCGCGCGTGCTGCTGTGCCAGGCGGCGGCACAGCGCTGGGATGCCGACTGGCGCGACTGCACCACCGCCGATGGCTTCGTCGTGCAGGGCGACCGACGGCTCCGCTTCGGCGACCTCGCGGAAGCGGCGGCGTCGGGGAGCCTGCCCGCCGAGCTGCCGTACCGGATCGGCGACGAAGGCCGGTTGAGCGGCCAATCCGTTCCACGCCTCGACGTGCCGGCGAAGGTCGACGGCTCGGCGAATTTCGTCGCCGACGTGCGGCTGCCCGACATGGTGTTCGCGAGCATCCGCCAGGCGCCGCATCGCGACGCGCGGCTGCGTTCGGCCGACGTGGCCGCGGCCGAGCGGGTGCCGGGGATGCTCCACGTCGTTCGCAACGATCGCTGGATCGCCGCGGTCGCGAACAATTGGTGGGCCGCCAACCGCGCGTTGAACGCGCTCGCGCCGCGCTTCGAGGGACCGGTCCCGCCCGACGATGCCGCGATCGACCGCGCGCTCGGCGCGGCGCTCGAGGCCGAGGGCTACCCGGTCTCGCAGACCGGCGACGTCGCGGGCGTGTTCGCCGGCGGGCGGCTGATCGAGGCCGAATATCGTGTCGCGCCCGCGCTCCACGCCGCGGTCGAGCCGCCCGCCGCGACCGCGCACTGGCAGAACGAGCGGCTGGAACTCTGGGCCGCGACGCAGGCGCCGTCGCTGGCACGCGCGGCGGCGGCGCGCGCGATCGGCGTGTCGGAGCGGCAGGTGATCCTGCATCCGATGCTGAGCGGCGGATCGTTCGGCGCGGCGCTGGAGGTCGATGTCGTCGCGCAGGCCGCGATCCTCGCCAGGGAGCTGCGCCGCCCGGTGCAACTGGCGTGGTCGCGCGGTGAGGCGTTGCTCCACGACCGGGTGCGTGCCCCGGCGCGCGCGCGGATGGCGGTGCGGCTCGCCCCGAACGGTGCGATCCTCGCGTGGCGGGCGCGGATCGCGGCCCCGGCGACCGGGCGCGACCTCGCGGCACGGCTGCTGCCCGACGACCCGCTGCGGCGGCTCGCCTCGGCATTACCCCCCGGCGCGGACGATTATGCGCTACGCGGCGCGGTGCCGCCGTACCGCCTCGGCGCGTCGGCGGTCTGGCATCACCCGGTCGCGCTCGATCTGCCGACCGGGCATCTGCGCGGCGGCGCGGACGGCTACAATGCCTTCTTCACCGAATGCTTCCTTGACGAGCTGGCCCGCGTCGCCGGGAGCGAGCCGATGTCCTACCGCGTCGGGCTGCTCGGCGGCGAGCCGCGGCTGGCGCGCTGCCTCACCACCGTCGCGGCGCTCGGCGGGTGGAGCGGCGGGGTGCCGGGCAGCGGGCAGGGCATCGCCTGTCACCGGATGGCCGACAGCCGGATCGCGGTGCTCGCCGAGGCCGGGTTCGACGCCGGAGGCCGTCCGCGAGTTGATCGATTGGTCGCAGCGGTCGATTGCGGGCGCGCGATCAACCCCGATATCGTCCGCCAGCAGATCGAGGGCGGGCTGATCTTCGGCGCGGCGACCACGCAGGCGGCGGCGCACTATCACGACGGGCTGGCGAGCATCCGCCGCTATGGCGAGATCGGCCTTCCGACGCTCGCCGACGCGCCCGAGGTCAGCGTCGAGCTGATCGACTCGACGGCCGATCCCGGTGGGGTCGCCGATCTCGGCGTGCCAGCCGTCGCCCCGGCGATCGCCACCGCGCTGTTCGCCGCCGAAGGAACGCGGTGGCGCCACTTGCCGTTCAGGAGCGCGTGATGCTTCCTCTCGACCACCCGACCATCCCGCGGCCGCGCATCGGCGTGCTGCTCGTCAACCTCGGCACCCCCGATGCGGCGGACACGCGCGCGGTGCGCCGCTACCTCGCGGAGTTCCTCTCCGACCGCCGTGTCGTCGAGATCCCGCAATTGCTGTGGCAGCCGATCCTGCGCGGCGCGATACTCACCACGCGCCCGAAAAAATCGGCGCACGCCTATCAACAGGTCTGGACCGACGCCGGTTCGCCGCTGGCGGCGGTGACGCGCGCGCAGGCGGCGGCGCTGAAGGACGCGTTCGGCGCGGAGGTGCTGGTCGACTGGGCGATGCGCTACGGCAATCCCGCGATCGGCGACCGGCTGCGCATGATGAAGGAGGCCGGATGCGAGCGCATCCTGCTCGCGCCGCTCTACCCGCAATATTGCGCCGCCACCACCGCGACCGCCAATGACAAGGCATTTCTCGCGCTCGCCGCGATGCGCTGGCAGCCCGCGATCCGGACGCTGCCGCCTTATTATGACGACTCTGCCTATATCGACGCGCTCGCGCGCAACGTCACCGAGGCGCTCGCCGGGCTCGACTTCGCGCCCGACGCGGTCGTCGCCAGCTTCCACGGCATGCCGCAGCGGACGCTGGAACGCGGCGACCCCTATCATTGCCATTGTCGCAAGACCGCGCGGCTGCTCGGCGAGGCGCTCGGCCGTCCGCTGACGGTCGCCTTCCAGTCGCGGTTCGGCCGCGCGAAATGGCTGGAGCCTGCCACCGACACCACGCTGGAAGCGATGCCCGCGCAGGGCATCCGCAAGGTCGCGATCCTCGCGCCGGGCTTTTCCGCCGACTGCCTCGAAACGCTGGAGGAGCTGGCGATCCGCGGGCGCGAGAGCTTCGTCGCCGCCGGCGGGACCGATTTCGCCTATCTGCCGTGCCTCAACGACGGCGCGGACGGGATCGCGATGCTGCGGACGTTACTGGCGCGTGAACTTGAAGGGTGGGTCACCCCCGCCTAGGCTGCTTGCGGTGTACGAAACCGCCTCATTCCGGGCGGGCGACGGGAGAGGATGTTATGGCACGTGTGGCGATCGTCACGGGCGGAACGCGCGGCATCGGCGAGGCGATCAGCGTGGCGTTGAAGGACGCCGGGATGACCGTCGCCGCCATCTATGCCGGCAATGACGAGCGGGCACGCGACTTCACCGACCGGACGGGGATCGCTGCGTACAAATGGGACGTCGCGGATCACGAGGCGTGTCTCGACGGCTGCGCGAAGGTCGCCGCGGATCTCGGGCCGATCGATGTGCTGGTCAACAATGCCGGCATCACCCGCGACGGCACGATCCTGAAGATGACCTATCAGATGTGGAAGGAGGTCATGGACACCAACCTCGGCGGTTGCTTCAACATGGCCAAGGCGGTGTTCCCGGGGATGCGCGAACGCAAATGGGGACGGATCGTCAACATCGGCTCGATCAACGGGCAGGCCGGGCAATATGGTCAGGTGAATTACGCCGCGGCGAAGAGCGGCATCCACGGCTTCACCAAGGCGCTGTCGCAGGAAGGCGCACGCGCCGGCGTGACGGTCAATGCGATCGCGCCGGGCTACATCGACACCGACATGGTCGCGGCGGTCCCCGCCGACGTGCTGGAGAAGATCGTCGCCAAGATCCCGGTCGGCCGGCTCGGCCAGGCGCAGGAGATCGCGCGCGGCGTGGCGTTCCTGTGTTCGGAGGAGGCCGGGTTCGTGACCGGGTCGACGCTGAGCATCAACGGCGGACAGCATATGTACTGACGCGCCGAGGCGCGTCGCCCGGCGCCGCCGGGGACGGCGCCGCAGCGCGGCCCGGTACGGCCGGCGGGTCGGCTGCGCCGACCCGACCGACGACGCGGGCTTCGCCCGCGATGCGGTGCCAACCACCCGCGGCAATCTTTGTCCGTCATTGCGAGCGTAGCGAAGCAATCCAGGGCGTCCTGATCCGGCCTGGATTGCTTCGCCACGCCCGCAATGACGAAAATGCTTGCCTCAATGTAATCCCGCCAAAAATAACACGAGCCCGGCACCTTCCGGCACCGGGCTCGCGCCCTCATACACTACGCGAGGGAAGGGGTAGGACGACGGCAGAGCCGTCGTCGACCGGGTCGGCGTGGCCGACCCGCCGGCCGTGCCGCTGGCGGCGCTAGCGCCCCGGTCGGGAGCGTGGCTCCCGACCTGCCAGCGTCAGCGGCAGTAACGCGGGTTGTTCGACTTCTCGACCGCATTGCCCGCGACCGCGCCGCCGACACCGCCCAGCACCGTGCCGAGCGTCCGGTCACCGCGCGAGTCGATCACACGACCCAGCAGACCACCGGCGATCGCACCGACCACCGTGCCGGTCGTGCCGTTCGAGCAGCGGCGGTTGTAACCGTAACGACGGTCGTTGCCGCGATAGCCGCGGCGGTCGTAGTCGCGACGGTCATAATAGCCGCGGTTGTCATCGTAGCGGCTGTAACGGTCGCCGTAATATCGCTGGGCGTCGGCGGCAGTCGGGGCCATGGCGGCGGCGCCCATCGCGAGCGCGGCACCGGCAAGGGCGAGATTCTTGAACATGAGCAGTCTCCCGTTTGCTGTTCCGGTCGGCGGGCTTTCCCGTCGATGAGAGAGCTTTTGCCCGATTCGCATTGAGCCGAGGCTGAATGCGTCCGTTATCGCGCGTTCATCCTTTGCCGTGACCGATCGGTAGGTTACGCGCAGTCGGTGCGATGGCCGATCACCCTTGCGTTGGTGCTGCTGCTCGTGCCGCCATGGACCGGTGACGGCCGGCGCGCGCTGTTCGCGCCGGGCCTGCGGGTCACCGCCACGCGGTTCGTGCCCCGCGGCGGCTGGCCACGACGGATCGGCGCGCTCGAACCGGTCGGCGCCGTCTCGCTCACCGCCAACCAGCGGGCGTTCGGCGGCCTCTCGGCGTTAGCGCTGCACCGGGGACAGGCGATCCTGCTCAGCGACGGCGGGTTGGCGGTGCGGCTACGGATCGCGGGCGGCACGGTATCGACGCTCGGCACCGCCGAACTGACCGATGGCCCGGAGACCGGCTGGCGCAAGGCGTCGCGCGATACCGAATCGCTCGTGGTCGACCCGCACACCGGGCGGGCGTGGATCGGCTATGAGCGGATCAACATGATCTGGCGCTATGCTGCCGACCTCAACCATGCCGATGCGGCCAGCTATCCGCCGGCGATGCGCGACTGGGGGGTGAACAGCAGCATCGAGTCGCTGGCGCGGCTGAACGACGGGCGTTTCCTCGCCTTCCGTGAGGGCGGGCTATGGCAGGACGGTGCGCGCGCCGCCTTGCTCTTCTACGGCGATCCCGCGCTGTACGACACGCCCAATGCGTCGCTCCGCTACCTGCCGCCGCCGCATCATTCGCCGAGCGACGCGGCGGTGCTGCCCGATGGCGACATTCTGGTGCTCAACCGCCGCGTCCATCTGCCGATGCGCTTCGAGATGACGCTGGTGCGCATCCCCGCACGCAGCATCAGGCCGGGGGCGTTGCTCCGTGGTCAGGTCGTTGCGCGATTCGGCGATACGCTCGGCCGCGAGAATGCCGAGGGGCTGGCGGTGTCGCAGGAGCGGGGCCAGACGATGATCTGGCTCGTGACGGACAATGACGGCGCGTTCTGGCGGCGGACGATCCTCGCCAAGTTCCGCTGGCGCGGCTGACGCCACAACGCACTGCGGCCCGCCGTCCGCGAGGGAGGCGGGCCGCAGCGATGCGGGCAGAGCCGTAAGCGTCAGGCCGCGACGGCGGCCGAACGCTTCTTCACGATGTCGCGCTTCAGGCGACGCGCCTTCAGCGACAGCTTTTCGTCGGAGGTCTTCACCAGCCAGTTGTCCAGCCCGCCGTTGTGCTCGACCGAGCGCAGGCCGTGGGTGGAGACGCGCAGGCGGATCGACCGCTCCAGCGAATCGGACAGCAGGGTGACGTTCTGCAGGTTCGGCAGGAACGTACGCTTGGTCTTGTTATTGGCGTGGGAAACGTTGTTGCCCACCTGCCGGCCCTTGCCGGTCAGCTCGCAAATGCGCGACATGTGACTAATCCTGATTTCGGTTGCCCGGAAAGTGCGCGCCAGTAACCCAGGCCCGGCGATCGGTCAAGTCGCCAGCGCTGCAACCAGCCCCGCGCGGCAGCGTTGTTGCGGCAGCGAATCAACATGGATCGGGAGAAAAAGGATGCGTGGGCTGCTGGTGCTGATCGGAATCGTCGCACTCGTCTTTCTGGCGGCGTTGCTGCTGGGCTTCGTCAAGTTCGACCAGACCCAGACCGCGCAACTGCCGCGACTCGAGGGCGGGCAGGCGCCCAAGTTCGACGCCGACGTCGCCAAGGTGCGCGTCGGCACCGAGAACAAGACTGTCGAGGTCCCGAAGGTCGAGGTTGAAAAGCCCGGCGAGCAGCGCTGAGGCCAGGCGTCGCCCCGGCCTTGAGCCGAGGCCCCGCTTCTTCCTGACCGCGGAAACTGGAAGCGGGATCCGGATCGAGTCCGGGGTGGCGGATACTGGGGCCTTTGCCCTTGCGCCGCCGCGGCGTAGGCAGCGACGATGTTCCCGCTGCCCCATCCGATGCGCGTTGCGCTCGACGCGGCCCGCGACGCGGCCGCGGCCGGTGAGGTGCCGGTCGGCGCGGTCGTGGTGCATTCCGGGGAAATCGTGGCGGTCGCCGCCAACGCGCCCCGCCAGCTATGCGACCCGACCGCTCACGCCGAAATGCTGGCGATCCGCGCCGCGGCGCAGCTACTCGGCCGCGACCGGCTGGAGGATTGCGACCTGTGGGTGACGCTGGAGCCCTGCGCGATGTGCGCCGGCGCGATCGCGCACGCCCGCATCGCCCGCCTCTATTATGCCGCCGACGATGCCAAGGGCGGCGCGGTCGAGCATGGACCGCGTTTCTTCACCCAGCCGACCTGCCATCACCGCCCCGAGCTGTTCGCCGGCATCGGGGCGGGGGAGGCGGCGGCGCTGTTGCGCGACTTCTTCGCCGCGCGGCGCTGAACGAACGATCAGCGCGGCGGCAGGTCGTTCTGCGAGATCGGAACGATCTTGATCTCGACCCGCCGGTTCTCGGCGCGCCCGGCCTCGGTCTCGTTCGAGGCGATCGGCTGCGTCTCGCCGAACCCGCGCGTCGCGATCCGCGCGTCCTGTACGCCGTGGCTCGACAGATAATCCGCGACCGAGCGCGCGCGCCGCTCCGACAGGTCCTGGTTGTACGAATCGCTGCCGGTCGAATCGGTGTGGCCGTACACGTCGACATAGGTCTCTTTGTAGTCGGCGAGCACACTGGCGACCTTGTCGAGCGTCGCGCGGAACTGCGGCTGCACGTTCGCCGAATTGTACGCGAAATTGATCCCCGACGGGATGTTGAGCAGCAGATCGTCGCCCTGACGCGTCACTTCCACGTCCGTGCCGCGCGTCCGTTCGCGCAATTCGCGCTCCTGCTTGTCCATGTACGCGCCGATCCCGGCGCCGGCGATGCCGCCGAGCCCCGCGCCGATGATCTTCTCGGTCCGGTCGCGCCGGCCGCCGACCAGATCGCCGAGCAGATAGCCACCCAGCGCGCCGCCGATCCCGCCGATCGCGGTCTTGGAGATGCGGCGCTCGCCGGTGTCGGGGTCCGTCGTGCACGCCGATACGGCCACCAGCGACACGCATGCCAGCGCGGCAGCCAGCTTCGACGACAGCTTCATCTTCTTCCCTTTCGATACCTGACGTCGATCAACCCGACGCCCGCCTCCATGGTTCCGCCTGCGTACTGAATGGCCGCTGAAGCCCGCCAGCAACAAATTGGCGATTGTGGCGCGCGCGCTTTGCCGCCAAGAGGGACGCACACCATGCTACCGCCGTTCCCCTGGGTCGACGTCATCATCATCCTCGCGCTCGTTGCGCTCAATGGCGTGTTCGCCATGAGCGAACTGGCGATCGTGTCGGCGCGCAAGGCGCGGCTGGAGGCGATGGCGCGCAGCGGCCGCAAGGGTGCCGCCACCGCGATCGAGCTGGCGGCCGATCCCGGCAAGTTCCTGTCGACCGTCCAGATCGGCATCACGCTGATCGGCATCGGCACCGGCGCCTATTCGGGCGCGAGCCTCGGCACGCCGGTCGCGGCGCGCTTCGAAGCGCTCGGGCTGGCGCATGAGACCGCGGTCACCTCGGGCTTCGCGCTGGTGATCGCGCTCACCACCTACGCCTCGCTGATCGTGGGCGAGCTGGTCCCCAAGCAATTCGCGCTGCGCAAGCCCGAGGCGGTCGCGTCCTTGGTCGCGTTGCCGATGTGGTGGCTTGCCAAATTCACCAAGCCGGTCGTGTGGGTGCTGGATGCCAGCAGCGCGCTGATGTTCCGCGTCCTCGGGCTCAATCGCGAGAACGAGGAGCAGGTCACCGCCGAGGAACTGCACCTGATCGTCGCCGAGGCGAGCAAGTCCGGCGTGATCGAGGAGCATGAACGCTCGATCATCTCGGGCGTCGTGCGGCTGGCGGATCGTCCGGTGCGCGAGGTGATGACCCCGCGCACCGAGGTCGACTGGCTCGACATTGCGCTCGACGACGCCGGGATCCGCGCCAAGCTCCGCGAGACGCCGCACAGCCGTCTGCCGGTGGCGCGCGGGTCGATCGATGCGGTGGTCGGGGTGGTGCAGGCACGCGACGTCGCCGCGGCTTTGTTCCGCGACGAGACGCTCGATCTTGAGAAGCTGGTCCGCAAGGCGCCGGTGGTGATCGACCAGATCGACGCGATGGACGCGCTCGACGCGCTGCGCCGCGCCGAGGTGCCGATGGCGCTGATCCACGACGAATACGGGCATTTCGAGGGGATCGTGACCCCGGCCAACCTCCTCGCGGCGATCGCGGGCGAGTTCCTGTCGGACATCGACCCGGAGGAAAGCCCGAACGTAGTGGTCCGCGACGATGGCTCGTTGCTGGTTGCGGGGACGATGGCCGCCGATGCGCTGGCCGAGCGGCTGGGGATCGATTTGCCCGAAGACCGCGATTACGCCACCGTCGCCGGTCTCGCGCTCGCGGCGTTCCGCAAGCTGCCCGAGGAGGGCGAGAGCTTCGAGGAACAGGGCTGGCGGTTCGAGGTGGTCGATCTCGACGGACGCCGGATCGACAAGTTGCTCGTCAGCGAGGCGTGATCTGCCGCGCTCGTCGTCCCGGACCTGATCGGGGACTGGGCGCCTAACCATGACGCGGCAGGACGAACACACGGTTCGTCATTGCAAGCATGGCGAAGCAATCCAGAGCCGGACCAGGCCGCGCTGGATTACTTCGCTACGCTCGCAATGACGATCGCTGGGTCGGAGCCGAGGTCGTTCCGGCCCAGCCGTCATCCCGGACTTGATCCGGGATCCCGCTTCTTCTTCTTCCCTGAGTGCGCAGAAAGAGCGGGGCCTCGGATCAAATCCGGGGCGACGATCGAAGGAGAGAGCCGCACTTTCAAAAGCCGTCACCCCGCGAAGGCCGGGGCCAGTTGGAAGCACCATCGTAAAGGAGCGATGCCCGTCGTCACGAAGGTCACTTAGCTGGACCCCGGCCTATGCCGGAGTGACAGAGAGGAGGCTTGCGGTGACGAGCAACGAAATAGCCGTCGCTACCCCGCCGCCCCGACCTCCAGCACCTCGATCGCATCCTCGCGCCCGTTGAAGGCAACCAGTTCGCCCGCCTCCGCGCCCATCAGCGCGCGCGCCAGCGGTGCGGAGAACGACAGCAACCCCGCCGGCGGGTCCGCCTCGTCGTCCCCGACCAGCGTCACCGCGCGCTCCTTGCCCGCCAGCGCGAACCGCACCCGGCTCCCGAACCCGACCACGCCATCGCCGCGCGGCGCGGTGTCGATCGCGGTCGCGCGTCGCGTCTTCCAGTAGCGCAGGTCGCGCGCGATCGGCTTGGCCGCCTCGGCATCGGAAGCCGCCGTCAGCGCCGCCTCCAGCTCGACCACGCGTGCCTCGATCAGCGCGCGCCCGCGCGGCGTGACCAGATTGGGGCCGGGCGGGATCGGCAGCTCGAACTTCGGTTCGAGATGTTCGTCATCGCTTTCGCGACGGAAGGCGACGCTCATCCCAGCTTGCCGAACTGCGCTTCATACCCAGCGCGATCGCCCTGCGCGAGCAGCCGCGCCTGTTCGCGCCAGCGGTCGCGCTCCATGCGGCCCTGAAACACGCCAAGCTGCGCGTCGAGCTGTTCGGCCTCGGCATCGTCGAGCCATGCGAGCTGATCGAGCCGCGTGATCCCCAGTTCCGACAGCCGCGTCGCGATCTTCGGACCGAGCCCTTTGAGGATCGTGATCGACTGTGCGCCGCCTTCCTCGACCGGCGCATCCGCGGCGACGCTGGCCGGCGTCGCGTCGAGCGGTGCCGCCGCGGCGATCGGCTCGTCGTGGAGCGTCGCCTGATGATCCTCCGCGACGCGCGCGACCGGGGTCGGGGCGACCGGTATAGGCGCTGGCGCGGGAGCGATCGGAGCCGGGGGCGGCGGTGCCGTCGGCGCAGGAGCCGCCGCGGTGACGACCGGCGACCCACCCTCGGCGGTGTTCGTCGCCTCGACGCCGTCCGCCTTCAGCTCCTCGATCCGGCGCTGCTCTTCCTCCTCGGCGGCGCGGCGCTGGCGTTTAAGCCGCGCGCCCCACACCATCGCGATGATCGTGAGCACGGCGAGCACCGCGACCAGCGCGAGCGCGATCGTGACGAGCACGCCGTTCTGGGAAATGGGATCGAGATCGAAGCTGCCTGAGTTCATGAGCCGGTCCTGCGCCGAAAGTGCTGCCCGCTCAACCGTCGATCACCGCCTTGGCTCCGATGTCGCGACGGAAGAAGCCAGTCGGGAAGTCGACTTTCTCGACCGCGGCATAGGCGGCCCGCTGCGCGGCGGGCACATCGGTGCCGGTGGCGGTCACGGCGAGCACGCGCCCGCCCGCCGACACCAACTGCCCGTCCTTCAAGGCGGTACCCGCCTGAAACACCACCGCGCCCTCCGCCTGCGCGGCGTCGATCCCGGCGATCGTGCCGCCGGTGCGCGGCGTGCCGGGATAATTCTCCGCCGCCATCACGACGGTCAGCGCAACATCGTCGGAAAATTCCGGCGCGGGCACGTCCGCCAGTCGTCCTTCTGAGACAGCGAGCAACAGCGCGGCGAGATCGCCGGTGTAGCGCATCATCAGCACCTGACATTCGGGATCGCCGAAGCGGACGTTATATTCGATCAGCTTGGGGCCGTCGGCGGTCAGCATCAGCCCGGCATAGAGCACCCCGACATAGGGCGTGCCCGATGCGGCGAGGCAATCGATCGTCGGGCGGACGATCTCGCCGAGCGCGCGCTCCTCCAGCTCCGGGGTCAGCACCGCCGCCGGGCTGTACGCGCCCATCCCGCCGGTGTTGGGACCGGTGTCGCCGTCGCCGACGCGCTTGTGATCCTGCGCCGAGCCGAACGCGGCGGTGGTGGTGCCGTCCGACAGCACGAACAGGCTCGCCTCCGGACCTTCGAGCATCTCCTCGATCACCGCCTCGACCGGGCCGTGCGCGTAGAGATCGGCGATCGCCGCCTCGGCCTCGGCGCGCGTGGTGGCGACCACCACCCCCTTGCCCGCCGCCAGCCCGTCGGCCTTGATGACGCAAGCCTCGCCGAAATCGTCGAGACAGGCGAGCGCGCCGTCCTTCGAGGTGACGCGGAAATAGCGCGCGGTCGGAATGCCCATCCGCGCGCACAGATCCTTGGTGAAGCCCTTCGACCCCTCCAGCTTCGCCGCCTCGCGCCCGGGGCCGAACACCGGCACGCCGATCGAGCGGATATTGTCGGCGAGGCCGTCGACCAGCGGTGCCTCCGGCCCGATCACGACCAGCCCAACCCGATGACGCCGCACGAAATCCACCACCGCGCGGTGATCCGTCACGTCCAGCTCGGCGATCGTCGCATGTTCGGCGATGCCAGGGTTGCCCGGCGCGGCGAAGAGCGTATCCAGCGTCGGAGACTGCGCCAGTTTCCAGGCGAGCGCATGTTCGCGTCCCCCCGAACCCACCAGCAGGATGTTCATGGCCGACCCCCTTTACGATACTCAGGCGGGGCGGCTGGTAGCCGAGCCGACGCCCGGCGACAATGCGATGGCGCTCAGCGTCGGCGAACTGTCGGGGCGATTGAAGCGGATGGTCGAGGGCGAGTTCGGCCATGTCCGGCTGCGCGGCGAGATTTCCGGCTACAAGCGCGCGACTTCCGGGCATCTGTATCTCTGCCTCAAGGACGAGAGCGCGGTCATCGACGGCGTGATGTGGAAGGGCAGCGCGGGCGGGCTGGCGTTCCGCCCCGAGGACGGCGTGGAGGTGATCGCCACCGGGCGGCTGACCACCTATCCCGGTCGCTCCAAATATCAGATCATCATCGAGCGGATGGAACTGGCCGGGGCGGGCGCGCTGATGGCGTTGCTCGAAAAGCTCAAGGCCAAATTGGCGGGCGAGGGGCTGTTCGACGCCGATCGGAAGAAGCCGCTGCCGTTCATGCCGCGCGTGATCGGGGTGGTGACCTCGCCGACCGGCGCGGTGATCCGCGACATTCTCCACCGTCTGGAGGACCGCTGCCCGACGCATGTGATCGTCTGGCCGGTCAAGGTGCAGGGCGCCGGTGCGGCCGAGGAGGTCGCAGCGGCGGTGCGCGGGTTCGACGCGCTGCCCGAGGGCGGCCCGATCCCGCGCCCCGATCTGGTGATCGTCGCGCGCGGCGGCGGCTCGATCGAGGATCTATGGTCCTTCAACGAGGAACCGGTGGTGCGCGCGGTCGCGGGTTGCTCGATCCCGATCATCTCCGCGGTTGGGCATGAGACCGACACGACGCTGTGCGACCATGCCGCCGACCTGCGCGCCCCGACGCCGACCGCGGCGGCGGAGATCGCGGTGCCGGTGCTTGCCGAGCTGCGGCTGTCGCTCGACGCGATGGCGAACCGCACGCAGCGCTGCGCGCGCCGCTATGTCGAGCGCGGGCGCGAGCAGCTGGCGGCGCTGGTGCGGGTGATGCCGACCCGCGACCGGCTGCTCGGGCCGCAGCGGCAGCGGCTCGACGATCTCGGGATGCGCGGCGACCGCGCGCTGGAACGCCGCGTCGCGCGCGCACGCGGCGAACTGACCCATGCCGCGGGCGCGATCCGTCCCGCGACGCTGGAGCGGCGGCTGGAGGCGGCGCGGCGGCGGCTCGCCGATGTCGGGCGGCTGGTCGACAGCCTCAACCCCGACCGCATCCTCGAACGCGGCTATGCGCGCGTCGAGGCGGCAGAGGGCGGCACCGTCACCACCGCCGAGGCGGCGCGCGCGGCGGGTGCGCTCGCCCTGCGCTTCCGCGACGGGGCGGTGGCGGTGCAGGTCGACGGGAGCGCCAGACCCGAGGCAAAGGTTGAGCGCGCAGCCCGCCGCGCCTATCCTGACAAACCCGAGCAGCCCCGCCTGATCTGAGAGCCCGCTACCGATGCTGATGTCCCACACCGACCGCGCCGCCAAATTGCACTATATGGCCAATGGCTTCCGCATCCTGTCGCCGGGCGATCACGTAGTGTGCGCGGTCAGCGGCGCGCGGATCGCGCTCGAGGACCTGCGCTATTGGGACGTGGCGACGCAGCGGCCGTTCGCCAGCGGCGCGATCGCGATGGAGGAGCTGGTGCCGCGGTGATGCGCCGGACCGCGTATCTGGTGCCGCTGCTCGCCATTGCTGCCGCTGCACCGCCCCAGACGATCCCGCCCGCGCGCTTCGGCCTGAGCGACGGACTGCGGCAGGGCGCGCTGGTGCTCGGGACCGCGCCCGCCGGCACGACCCGCCTGACGCTCGACGGCGCGCCGGTGGCGGTCGCCCCGGACGGCCGCTTCGTGATCGCCTTCGACCGCGATGCCAAGCCGCAGGCGCTGCTCGCCGCGACGCTCTCAGATGGCACGACGCAGACCGCGACGCTCGCGATCGCGCCCGGCGACTGGCGGATCGAGCGCTTGCCGACCTTGCGCAAAATCCCGGTGCCGAGCGTGGAGTTCGCCGCCAAACGCGCCGGCGAGCTGGCGCAGATCGTCGCCGCGCGCGCGACCGGCAGCGATTCCGAAGGCTGGCGGGAGCGCTTCATCTGGCCGGCGCAGGGGCGTATCTCCGGGCTGTTCGGCGCGCAGCGCATCTATGCCGGCGAGCCGGGCAGCTACCACGGCGGCGTCGATGTCGCGAAGCCCGAGGGTGCAGAGGTGGTGGCGCCCGCCGCCGGCGTGGTGACGCTCGCCGCCGACCCGCCGTTCACGCTCGAGGGCCGGCTGCTGATCCTCGACCACGGGCATGGCGTGACCAGCGCGTTCCTCCACCTGTCGCGCATCGACGTGCGCGTCGGCGAGCGCGTGCGGCAGGGGCAGAAGCTCGGGCTGGTCGGCCGCACCGGCCGCGCCACCGGCCCGCATTTGCACTGGGCGATGACGTGGAACGGCGCGCGGATCGACCCGCTGCTGGTCGCAGGGCCGATGCCCTGATCGTCATTGCGAGCGCAGCGAAGCAATGCAGGGCGTCCTGATCCGGCCCTGGATTGCTTGCTGCGCTCGCCATGACGACGATCGGAACAACCTTCGTCATTCCCGCGCAGGCGGGCATCCAGAACCTCTGACGTGGCAACTCTTGCAAAGACCTGCGCGTCTGGATTCCCGCCCGCGCGGGAATGACGGATTACGACTTCGGCACCATCACCTCGATCACCCCGGCCGCGACATGCGCGGTGACGGGCGTATGCGCCAGCACCTCGCCGTCGATCGAGATCGGCAGCGGTGGATCGGTGCGCACCTTGATCGATTTGCCCGAGAAGCTGACCGTATCATGATGCCGCTCGCTGCGCCCGAGGAAGCTGTATGCCCAGTTGCGCACCAGCCGGCGCTTGTAATGCCCCTTCACCGCCTGCACGACGATCTCGCCCGAAGCGATCCCGGCCTCGTCGACTAGCCACGTACCGCCATGATAGGGTCCGTTCGAGATCCGCACCTCGACCACGCGCAGCTTCTTCTCGCCCGATCCGTCGTCGACATAGAGCGTGAATGGCTTGAACCGCGTCAGCTGATACCCCGCCCAGCCGAGATAGCCGATTCGCCCTGCCACCTTCTTCAGATTGTGCGGCACCGTCTCGGCGATCTGCGGGCTCAGCCCCATCGCCGCGCAATTGGCGAAATAATCGTCGTCGATCATGCCAAGATCGATCCGTTTCGCCACCCCGTCGCGCAGCACATCGATCGCGCCGTCGATATCGAGCGGCAACCCCAGCGAGCGCGCGAAGCTGTTCGCGGTGCCGAGCGGCAGCACGCCGAGGATCACGTCATGCCCGACCAGCAGGTCGACCAGCCCGCTGATCGTGCCGTCGCCACCGCCGAGGATTACCAGATCGGGCTTCTTCTCCAGCGCCTTGCGCACCGTACGGTCGAGGTGCTTGGGGTCCTTGACCGCATAGGGCGTCACCCCGAACGGCAGGTCGCGCAGCCGCCGGCAGGCGCGCTTGAACAGCTTGCGGCCACGACGCGACTTGGCGTTGACGATCAGAGCGGCGGAGCGGATCTGTCTCATGAAGCGATGAACGCACCACCGCGCGTTTCGCTTCCGTAACGCTTGCATGGAAAGTCGGATTGCGGGAAAGCGCTGGCCATGCACGCCGCTTATCCCGCGCTGCGCTTGCGCCGCACCCGTGCCGCCGCCTGGAGCCGCCGGCTCCATGCCGAGAATGTGCTCACCCCGGCCGATCTGATCTGGCCGCTGTTCATTACCGAGGGGCACGACGTCGAGGAGCCGATCGCCGCGCTACCCGGCGTGTCGCGCTGGTCGGTCGACCGGATCGTCGCGCGCGCGAAGGAAGCCGCGGCGCTCGGCATCCCGTGCCTCGCGCTGTTCCCCAACACGCAGTCCGGCCGCCGCAGCGACGATGGCGCGGAAGCGATCAATCCCGACAATCTGATGTGTCAGGCGTTGCGCGCGATCAAGGATGCGGTGCCCGACATCGGTTTGCTCACCGATGTCGCGCTCGATCCCTATACGACCCACGGCCACGACGGGCTGGTCGACGCGCGCGGCTATGTCACCAACGACAGCACCGTCGATGCTTTGGTGCAGCAGGCGCTCAATCAGGCGCGCAACGGCTCGGACGTGATCGCGCCCAGCGACATGATGGACGGCCGCGTCGGGCTGATCCGCAGCGCGCTGGAGCAGGAGGGCTTCGTCAACGTCCAGATCATGGCCTATGCCGCCAAATATGCCTCGGCCTTCTACGGCCCGTTCCGCGACGCGGTCGGCAGCCGCGGGCTGCTGAAGGGCGACAAGACCACCTATCAGATGGACCCGGCCAATGCCGAGGAAGCGCTGCGTGAGGTCGGGCTCGATCTCGCCGAGGGTGCCGACAGCGTGATGGTCAAGCCCGGGCTGCCGTATCTCGACATTGTCGCCAAGGTGAAACAGGCGTTCGTGGTGCCGGTGTTCGCCTATCAGGTGTCGGGCGAGTATGCGATGATCGAGGCCGCGGTGGCGGCGGGCGCGGCGGATCGCGATGCGATGGTGCTGGAGACGCTGCTGTCGTTCAAGCGCGCCGGCTGTTCGGGCGTGCTCACCTATCACGCGCCGCTGGCGGCACGGCTGCTCGGCGCGTGATCGAAACCGCCCGCCTGATCCTGCGGCCGCCGACGCCCGCCGATCACGCGGCGCTGTTCGCGATGTGGGGCGATCCGCTGGTCACCGCCGACCTCGGCGGCCCGAAGGATCAGGCGGCGTGCCTTGCGGTGCTGGAACGCCATCGCGGCTATGCCCCGCTCGGCTTCGGCGTGGTCGAGCGCCGCGACGACGGGCAGGTGATCGGCCACGTCGGGCTCAAGCCGGGCGCGCCCGACACGCCGATCGCGGGGCTGCTGGAGATCGGCTGGATGATCGGCCGCGACTGGTGGGGCGGCGGCTATGCGCCCGAGGCGGCGGCGGGCTGGCTCGACTGGGCCTGGGCGAACCGCCACGAGGCGGCGGTCTACGCGATCACCGGGCGGCGCAATACCGCCAGCCAGCGTGTCATGGACCGGCTCGGGATGCGCCACGTGCCCGAGATGGATTTTCTCCACCCCAAATACCCCGACGACCCGGCACTTGCCGACAGCGTGACGTATCGGATCGATCGTCCCTAGTCGGAAACGACGCGGCTGGACCTGCGCGCGTGGGGTGATCGATATCGAGATTTCGCGAAAGCGCTGCCGATTCCGCGACCCGAACACCCGTCCGTCGTCGCCCCGGACTTGATCCGGCGTCCCGCTTCTTCTTTGCGCAACAACTCAGCCGTCATTGCGAGCGCAGCGAAGCAATCCAGAGCCGGATCAGGACGCCCTGGATTGCTTCGCTACGCTCGCAATGACGAATGGCAGGCTCGACCTCACGTCACCATTATTCCAATGTCAAGTCATCCTTGATCGAGGGTTTGTAGTCGGGGACTTGCAAGCGAACTAGGCCGCCCCGTACTGACGATCGCATGGGCAGTCGGCACCAGCACCGCTTTTGCGGAAATGACCGCCGCAGCTGCGGCAAAAGGGAGCGGCTGTGTATCCGCGCGGCCGCGCCGGGCCACGGTTCGCGGCGTGGATAGAATGTTCGTGCCTGACCCGGAACGATGTGCCCGCGACTTACCCGCTCGATCCGACCTCGGGAGGCACCGCGACCCGCCGGATCGACCATCCGTGATCGGCACCGAACGCCTGATCCTGCGCGCGTGGCGCGCGGCGGATGTCGCGCCGTTCCACGCGATGGGACAGGACGCCGAGGTGATGCGCTATCTCGGCCCGGAGACGACCATCGCAGGCGCGCGCGCCATGCTGCACGAGGCGAACGAGACCGCGCGAACCTTCGGCCGATGCTTCTGGGCGATGGAGCGCAGAGCGGATCGCGCCTTCATCGGCTTCTGCGGCGTCGAGCCCGGCCCGGCGGGCAGCCCGATCGCCGGGCTCCCCGAGATCGGCTGGCGACTGGCGCGCGCGGCATGGGGGCAGGGGCTGGCGACTGAAGCGGCGCGCGCGGTGCTCGCCGCCGAGTGGGAACGCGGCACCGACACGGTCTACGCGATCACCGTCCCCGCCAATCGCCGGAGCTGGGGATTGATGGAGCGGCTCGGCATGACGCGCGTTGAGGATGGTGATTTCGACCATCCCGATCTTGCCCCGGACAGTCCCTTGCGCCGCCACGTCCTCTACCGCATCGACCACCCGCTGAATGGCTGACGCCGCCACGGCGCGCGGGCGGGGGCTGTTCGTCGCGACGATCCTCACCGGCTCGTTCCTGTTGTTCCTCGTCGAGCCGATGATCGCGCGGATCGCCTTGCCGCGGCTCGGCGGCGCGCCCGCGGTGTGGAACTCGGCGATGCTCGTCTATCAGGCGCTGCTGCTCGGCGGCTATGGCTATGCGCACCTGCTCGGGCGTGTCGCGCCGCGCCGGCAGGGCATCGTTCATCTGCTCGTGCTGCTCGCCGCCTGCGCGTTCCTGCCGATCGGGCTCAGCGACCGCGTGCTCCCCGCCGGGGCCGAGCCGGCCCTGTGGGTGCCGTATCTGTTCGTCGTCTCGATCGGGCCGCTGTTCTTCGCGGTCTCGGCCCAGGCGCCGCTGATGCAGCGCTGGTTCGCCAGCGCCCGGCCGGGCAGTGACCCCTATGCGCTCTATGCCGCGTCCAATTTTGGCAGCTTCGCCGGGCTGCTCGCCTTTCCGCTGCTCGTCGAGCCGCTGCTGAGCGTCACGCGCCAGCGGTGGCTGTGGAGCGCGGGCTATCTGCTGCTGATCGTGCTCGTGGCGGCCTGTGCACGGCTGCTGCCCGCCGGGCGCGAGCCGGCGCGCGAACAGGCGCTCGACGCGCCGCCGGGCCGCGCGCGGATGGCGCGCTGGATCGCGCTGGGCTTCGTGCCCTCGGGGATGATGCTGGCGACCAGCACCTTCGTCAGCACCGATCTGGTCGCGATGCCGCTGCTCTGGGTGATCCCGCTGTCGCTGTACCTGCTCAGCTTCTCGATCGCCTTTGCCGCGCGGCGGGGGGTTGCCGACCTGCTGACCAACACCGCGCCGGTGACGATCG
Organism: Sphingomonas endophytica; assembly: GCF_014199415.1. Lineage (GTDB taxonomy): Bacteria > Pseudomonadota > Alphaproteobacteria > Sphingomonadales > Sphingomonadaceae > Sphingomonas > Sphingomonas endophytica. The sequence continues at coordinate 247,571 of NZ_JACIJN010000003.1, read as the reverse complement.
TGCTGTTCGGCGGCGTGCTGATGGGCGGCTTTGCGGAACGCGCGACGTTCAGCGCGATCACCGCGCTGATCCTGCTGTTCATGATCTCGGTCGCGCTCCACACCCAGCTCTACCGCCTGCGCCCCGAGCCGGCGCGGCTGACCGGCTTCTATCTCGCCATGTCGTTCGGTGGCGCGCTGGGCGGGGCGTTCGCCGGGCTGATCGCGCCGACCCTGTTCGACTGGACGTGGGAATATCCACTGCTGATCGTCGCGGCAGGCGCGCTGGTGCCGCAGACCTATCTCACCCCCGCGCTGCGCGCGTTCTGGCATCGCCGCGGGATGATTGTCGCGGGGGCGGTGCTGATCGTCGGCGCGCTCGGCATCGCGCTGCTGGTGCTGTCGCGCGATCCGACCGGCTTTCGCGAGGTGCGGCATCCGGGCGTGATCTTCACGCTGGTCGCGCTCGGGGGGCTGGCGTCGCTGGGCGCGCGCGTCCCGTATCTGCTGGTGCTGACCAGCGGGCTGCTGCTGTTCGGCGGCATCCGCTCGCTGTCGCTCTCGCTCGAGCCCGGCGCGCGGGTGCGCAGCTATTTCGGCGTCTACACCGTCGCCGACGAAGCACGCCGCCGCACCTTGATCCACGGCACCACGCTCCACGGCGTCCAGCTGACCGGCACCCCCGCGCGCGAGCGGACGCCCACCACTTACTACACCCCCGATTCGGGCGTCGGGCGCGTGATGCGCGCCGCGCCGACCTTGTTCGGGCCGGGCGCGCGGATCGGCGTGGTCGGGCTGGGGACAGGCACGCTCGCCTGCTACGCGCAGCCGGGGCAGCGCTGGCGGTTCTTCGAGATCGATCCCGCGATGGTGGCACTGACGCGCGCCCGACGCTTCACGTTCGTGGCGGATTGCGCACCGGAGGCGACGATGGTGCTCGGCGACGCGCGATTATCGCTCGAACGTGCGCCCCCGGCGAGCCTGGACGTGCTCGCGCTCGACGCTTTCTCGTCAGATGCGGTCCCGATGCACCTCCTGACGCGCGAAGCCTTTGCCGCATATGCGCGCGTTCTGGCCCCGCACGGCGTTCTGGCGGTCCATATCTCGAACCGTTTCGTCAATCTTCGCCCTGTCGTCGCTGCCGCCGCGCGCGCCGGCGGGTGGCAGGCGCTGATCCTCGACCACCGCCCGTCGCTGCTCCAGGAGGAGGAAACGCCGTCTTCGTGGGTGGTGATGACCCGCGATCCCTGGACGCTCGCCCTGGTGGCGGGTGACGAGGGCGACTGGAAAAATCTGGTGCGCCGCCCGGGCTTTACGCCGTGGACCGACGATTATGCCAGCATCCTGCCGCTGCTGACCTTCTAGGCGCCCGGCAGCGCGCCGGCGAGCGCGTGGATGCGTGCGGTCTGTGCTTCTGCAGCGGCGCGTGCGGCAGCAAGTGCTTGTTCGAGCGCGGGATAGGCGGGCTGCAACGCCGCGGCGCGCGTGCTGGCAAGGTCATCGAGCGCTCCCACCGTATCTCCATAGCTCGACCGGAGCGCGTCGAGGTCGGCGATCGCGGTCTGCGCCGCGATCCATGCATCGCTGCCGACCTTCGCTCCCCTCGCAGCGCGCGTCAGCGTCGCGGCGCGCGCCGTCGCACGGTCGAAGTCGCGCGCGGCGGCGTCGCCCCTCGCGGTCACCGCTATCAATTTCGCATCCAGCGCAGGATCTTGCGCCGCAGGGGCCGGCGGCGGCGTCGCTGGCTCCGCGAAGCCGAGCTTCTCGACCGGACGCGGCGCGAGCGATGGATAGACGGTCGGATCGCTCGCACAGGCGGCGAGGAGCGCGAACGAAGCGGGCGGGATGAGGGCGCGGAGCATGTTTTTTGCCTAGAGGCGCAAAAAAAGTGGCGCAATGCCCTTGCGCGCATCCGATTCGCCGCGTAACAGCGCCGCTCCACAGGGCGCCCGTAGCTCAGCTGGATAGAGCATCAGACTACGAATCTGAGGGTCGGACGTTCGAATCGTTCCGGGCGCACCACTTTTCCTCCCGGGGGAAAGTCAGTGGAAATAGAGGGGCAGCGCAAGCTGCCCCTTTTTTCATGCGCGTTGTTTATCCTCGGCACTTCCGCACCAGCGATCAACGCTCCATCCCACACCGTGACTTCGCCCGCCGCAGCGATGATCTTGCGCATGCTTCCGCTAACGCTTTCTCGCCCTTACGCGCAAAGGCCGCGACGTGTCGCCACGCCACGGCCCTTTGGCTGATCGTCGAGGTGGTCGCGCTTATTCGGCGGCGAGCCCGGCGCGCGAGAACATGTCGGCCATTTCAACGGGATCTTCGTTGGCCGCGGCGGTCGAGACCTTCGCCTTCTGGCGCTTGTCAAAGCTGTCCCAGACGTCGTTCCACTGCCCGCGCGTCGCGGCCTTGGAATATTCGGTCGCGCGCGTCTCGAAGAAATTGGCATGTTCGACGCCGTTCAGCATCGGGATCAACCACGGGATCGGATGCTCGTCGATCATGTAGATCGGCTTCAGCCCCAACTGCCCCATCCGCCAGTCGGCGATGTAGCGGATATATTTCTTGATGTCCTTCGCGGTCATTCCGTTCACCGGACCCATTTCGAACGCGAGGTCGATGAAATTGTCCTCGAGCCGGATCGTCGTCTGGCACACGTCGGCGATGTCGTCCTTCACCGCCTTGGTCAGGCACTGCCGCTCGGCGCAGAAGGTGTGGAACATCTTGATGATGCCCTCGCAATGCAGGCTCTCGTCGCGAATTGACCAGGTGACGATCTGCCCCATGCCCTTCATCTTGTTGAAGCGCGGGAAGTTCATCAGCATCGCGAAGCTGGCGAACAGCTGCACGCCCTCGGTGAAGCCGCCGAACATCGCCAGCGTCCGCGCGATATCCTCGTCGCTGTCGACGCCGAAGTTCTGCATGTAATCATGCTTCTCCTTCAGCTCGGCATATTCGAGGAATGCGCCATATTCGCTTTCCGGCATCCCGATCGTGTCGAGCAGGTGCGAGTAAGCCGCGATATGCACCGTTTCCATGTTGCTGAACGCGGTCAGCATCATCTTGATCTCGGTTGGCTTGAACACGCGGCCATATTTTTCGTGATAGCAATCCTGCACTTCCACGTCGGCCTGCGTGAAGAAGCGGAAGATCTGCGTCAGCAGGTTGCGCTCGTGGTCGGTGAGCTTCTGCGCCCAGTCACGGCAATCCTCGCCGAGCGGCACTTCCTCCGGCAGCCAGTGCAGCTGCTGCTGGCGCTTCCAATATTCGAACGCCCACGGATATTCGAAGGGCTTGTACTGTTTGGACGCCTGAAGAAGCGGCATGATGTGCTCCGGTGAAAGATATTCAGAAAAATTTATCGACGAACGGTACGATCAGGCTTCGAGGCTCCATCGCCACATCGCCCAGGCCGACATCGCCAGCACGCTACCCCCCGCCAGCGCCATGATCCCGACCATTCGATAGACATAGACGCGCGCCGGCCCCTGCGGGTGCCGCAACTGGATCAGCAGCCACGCCCCGGCGAGCAGGAAGACGGCAGCAACCGCGAACATGATCGCGGATTGCAGCGGCAGCGTTTCGGTCATGCGACCAAAGCCGGTGCGGCGCGTTTGCCGCCCGAACCCAACCAAGGAGAACGACGATGGTCGATGTCAGCCAGATCAAGGAACATGCCGAAGTGATCGGCGCGGACGGCGTGCACGTCGGCACCGTCGACCATGTCGACGGCGACCGTATCAAGCTGACCAAGAACGACTCGCCGTCCACCGAAGACGGGCAGGGCGCCAAGCACCACTACCTGCCGGTCGGCCTGGTCGCGGCGGTCGAAGGTGACACCGTGCGGCTGTCCGCGACCGGGCAGAACGCGCAGGACCTGTTCGAGGAAGACGAGTGACGCGCGCGCCGCGCTGACCGCCCGGCGACGCACGACGACCCCGGCCGCCACGAGGCGCGCCGGGGTTTCGTTTGCCTGCCGAGGCGTGTCACCCTGCATCCGCTGTTGCCCGTCCCTACGACCGCGTCGGGCTCCGCTGCGGAGCCCTTTCACCATGATCGACGGAAGCCCGGCGAGTCACGATGATCTCACGGCCATAATACGCGAAGGTGGCCGCAGACGCTACAGATTGTGGGCGGTAATCGGAGCGAACACCAGATCGTCGGTGCGGGGCTGCGTCAGAACGGCCGCTCGCCGCGGTAGTTGCCGGCGTTCTTGTAGCGGCACACCAGGACGTCCTCGTCATGTCCGCGCGCCAGCGCGCATCCGACCTCGACCGTGTCGCGCCACATCAACTGCGTATAATGGCCGACATCCGCGACGCGGCCGGTGGTGCTGTTGTTCGGGAAGGCACCGGGCTTGAAGTAGCGCTTCTCGCGCGCCCAGCCGCCGACCATCGCCTCCGGTGTGTAATAGCCGCGCGTTCCCGCCCAGAGGTTTTCACCCTCCGGATCGATGCGCCGCTCGGGCGCGTGTTCGAAACGGCCGGTGGTGGCGAGATACTGGCCCCAGGCGTGCGCCGAGCCGACCAGTTCGGGGTTCCAGCGCAGTGGCGGAATGCCGAGCGCGGCGCGCTCCGCATTGTGCGCCGCGAGCACGCGGGCGTCGAAGGTGTTGGAATAGCTCGCCGCGCCGGTCAGCGCCGGTGCGCACAGCAATGCGGCAAGGGCGACGAGCAACGGGCGGCGACGCGGGGTGGAACGCGGCATGGGCCGGGTAACCTCTTCCTGATGACCAGGAGAAATTACCGCGTGCGGTCCTTACCGGCGGTTAGGGAATCTGGTTAGCGCATCTTCATATCTGCGGCCCGCCACCGGTTAACTTACCGAATTTGCGGCAGATCTACTCACGTCCCGACGATGGTCACCAGATCGCCGCGCGCGACCTGATCGAACAGCAATTGCGCAAACGACAGCGGCACGCCGATGCAGCCGTGCGTCGCCGAGCCGCGCCGGACCGAGCTGGCATGGATCGCGACGCCGTCGTTGGTGAGCCGCAGCATATAAGGCATCTCCGCATCGTACAGCGACGATTGGTGCTGGCGCGCGCGCATCAGGATGGGGAAGGTGCCGGTCGGTGTCGGCTTGTGATCGGTGCCGTACAGGATGACCGCGGTGCCGATCTCATGTCCGTCGCGAAACACCGACACCGTCTGGCGCGGCAGATCGACGCGGACGCGGACGGTGCCGGTCGCGGGCACCCCGAGGTCGTTCCAGACGTAATCGCCGAACCGCATCGGCTTGCGGATCGCAAGCAGGCTGCGCACCCGCAACGCCGCGCCGCCGGTCATCGGCAACGCACCCTCGCGCCCGGCCGGATAGCGGAACCGCGCCCCATAGGTGCCGATCGTCGTGGCGGTGGTTGTCGCCTGCGCGGCCGGCACGCCAGCCGCCAAAGCGAGTGCGACGGCGCAAAGCCGGTGCCGGATCATGCGACGGTGGCGCGCGTCCGCTTGCGGCGACGGATCGCAAGGCCGGTGATCGCGAAGCCGAGGGTCATCATCGCCCAGGTCGCGGGCTCGGGCACCGCCGGCCCGGGGGTGACCGGCGTCGGGGTCGGCGTCGGACCGGGCACGCCCGGGATGTTGCCACCCGGACCGGTCGGGAAGACCGGCGGCGGGCCGAACGAGTCGCCGCCGCCAGGGCCGAGCGGCCCCAAAGCGTCGGGCGTTACCGGCGCGAGATCGGGCACGAAGCCGGCGGGCACGATCGGCAGATCGCCGCCGGGCACGATGCCCGCGGGGCTACGCTCACGGACGGTGCTCAGCACGCGCTCACGCGGGCCTCGCGGCCGGACGTTCGCGAGCTGACGCGGGCGCTTGGTCTGCTTGACGTTGAACATCGCGCCATGGCCGCGCTCACCGGGCGAACGCGCCGTCATGATCGACAGCGGATCGGGCAACACCGCCAGCGCCGCCGGCAGGTTCATCGCCTCGGCGAACGGCACGGTGCCGCCGAGCAGCCCGAGCCCGGCATAGCCACCGATGGCCGATCCGCCGACGCCCAGCGCAACCGCCGCACGCACCAGCGATGCGCGCGAGATGGAGGCGAAAAGGGAGCGCCAGTTCTTCATCCGATCGATCGAATCCCGTCAAATAGTCCGTGCGGCGTGTAACGCTGTTCTGCCGTCGTCTCTCCGTAAGTCCAGTAAAATGTGTGCCGAAATCGAGACATAGGGCGCATTACCGACCCGGTGTGGCCGATACGTCACCGACGAGTGGCCCGCCGTGAAGCTATGACAGCATGCCGTTAATAATTGATCCAAAGGTTAACGGCGCAGCGAAAAGTTAACGCGGCGGGTCGAGTCGCGCGTGGTGCTTTGTGACGAGTCCGCCGAGCCATGCCGAAAAGGACCGAACCCGGCGCAATTGTCGCGTGTCGCGGTGCGTAACCAGCCAGAAGGTCCGATGAATGGTGACCTCGGGCAGCACGCGCACGAGATCGGGCATCCCGCCGCCGATGAAGTGCGGCAACACGCCGATCCCAGCACCGGTGGCGATCAGTCGCGCCTGTGCATTGATGCTGGAGCTGCGCAACGTCGGTGCGGGCAGCGGGCCGAGATCGTCGACGAACCGCAACTCGGGCGAATAGAGCAGGTCGGGAATGTAGCCGACCATCGGATGACGATCCCCGAGCGATTCGCGCGTCACCGCGCCGAGATGCTCGATCATCGCGCGGGCGGCGTAAAGGTGCAGCGCATAGTCGGAGAGCTTCCCGGCGACGACCGGCCCGTGTCGCGGTCGCGCGAGCAGCACTGCCACGTCCGCCTCGCGGCGCGACGGGCTGAGGAACCCCGAACTGGCGGCGAGGTCGACCGTCAGCGCGGGATGCTGCGCCGCGAATTCATGGAGATGCTCGGCGATCAGCCACGTGCCGAACCCCTCCGAAACGCTGACGCGCAGCAACCCCGATAGCGCCTCGGCCGGGCCACGCGTCTCGACGATCCGCTCGGCGGCATTCTGCATCTCCTCGACCTGTGCGAGCAGAGCCTCGCCGGCCTCGGTGAGCACCTGTCCCTCACGCGTCTGCTCGAACAGGGTGCGGCCGAGCCGCGCCTCCAGCCGCCGCAGCCGGCGGCCAATCGTCGTGGCGTCGACCCCGATCAACGCGGCGGCGCGCGCGATCTGCCCGGCGCGCGCGACCGCGAGAAAGTCCTGTAAGTCGTTCCACGGCAAAGGCTGCGTCATTGCAGGTGAACGTTGCAGATTTGTCGCTTGCCTGCAAACCATGCGGGGCGCACACCCGTCGGCAACACAGGAGAGAGATGCGATGCGCCAGCTCGACCATCATATCGCGGGTAGTGGCGGCGGGGCCGCGGCGGCGCGCACCGCCGACATTTTCGACCCGAACACCGGGCAGGTGCAGGCGCAGGTGGTGCTCGGCACCGCCGCCGATCTCGACCGTGCGGTCGCGGCGGCGCAGGCTGCGCAGCCGGCATGGGCGGCGATCAACCCGCAGCGACGCGCGCGGGTCATGTTCCGCTTCAAGGAACTGGTCGAGGCGAACATGGATGCGCTGGCGCACCTGCTGTCCTCCGAACACGGCAAGGTGATTGCGGACGCGCGGGGCGATATCCAGCGCGGGCTGGAGGTGATCGAATTCGCCTGCGGCATCCCGCATGTGCTCAAGGGCGACTATACGCAGGGGGCAGGGCCGAGGATCGACGTTTATTCGATGCGTCAGCCGATCGGGATCGGCGCGGGCATCACCCCGTTCAATTTCCCGGCGATGATCCCGATGTGGATGTTTGGCGTCGCGATCGCGTGCGGCAACGCCTTCATTCTCAAGCCGAGCGAGCGCGATCCGAGCGTCCCGGTGCGGCTCGCCGAGCTGATGCAGGAGGCCGGGCTGCCCGAGGGCGTGCTGCAGGTCGTCCACGGCGACAAGGAGATGGTCGACGCGATCCTCGACCATCCCGCGATCGGCGCGGTCAGCTTCGTCGGGTCGAGCGACATCGCGCATCACGTCTACCGCCGCGGCGTCGCGGCGGGGAAGCGCGTCCAGGCGATGGGCGGGGCGAAGAACCACGGCATCGTCATGCCCGACGCCGATCTCGACCAGGTCGTCGCCGATCTGTCCGGTGCGGCGTTCGGCTCGGCGGGCGAGCGCTGCATGGCGCTGCCGGTGGTGGTGCCGGTCGGCGATAGGACCGCCGAGGCGTTGCGGCAGAAACTGCTCCCGGCGATCGAAGCGCTGCGCGTCGGCGTCTCGACCGATGCCGAGGCGCATTACGGCCCGGTGGTAAACGCCGCGCATCGCGAGCGGGTCGCCAACTGGATACAGACCGGCGTAGACGAGGGCGCCGAGCTGGTCGTCGACGGTCGCGGCTTCGCGTTGCAGGGGCATGAACAGGGTTTCTTCATCGGCCCCAGCCTGTTCGATCATGTCACCCCCGACATGCAGGCGTATAAGGAGGAGATCTTCGGCCCGGTCCTCCAGATCGTCCGGGCGCCCGATTTCGAGACCGCGGTGCGGCTGCCGAGCGAGCATCAATATGGCAACGGCGTGGCGATCTTTACGCGCAACGGCCATGCCGCGCGCGAGTTCGCGGCGCGGGTCAATGTCGGGATGGTCGGGATCAACGTGCCGATCCCGGTGCCGGTCGCCTATCACACCTTCGGCGGCTGGAAGCGCAGCGGGTTCGGCGACACCAACCAGCATGGCGTCGAGGGCGTCAAATTCTGGACCCGAATCAAGACCGTGACGCAACGCTGGCCCGACGGCTCGGCGTTGCCGCGCGGCAGCGAGGACGGTGGACCCAGCCGTGTGCAGGATGCGTTCGTCATTCCGACCATGGAGTGAGAGACGCGATGCACGGGCGAGCCAAGACGTTTGATTCTGAAGCCGTTCGGTGCATGCCGCCGTCGCACGATACCGCATGTCGCGCGCGTCCGGCCCTCGGCCAACGGAGTTGCGGTCTTACCCGCGCGCGGCGCGCGCCGGACCGGCGATGGGGCGTGGCGCTGATGCTGACGCTCGCCGCATGCTCCGGTCACGACGCCGACTATAATCGTGTCGACGTCCCCGAAAAGGAAGCCGCAGCGCAGGCGGCGATCGAGCAGGCGGCGGCTCAGAACGGTGCCGCATCGACCGCGCGCACCGGCGTGCCGGTCGCCCGCAGCACGCCCACTGCCGCACGCGACCGCGCCTTTCCCACGGAATTCCTTGGTTATTGGGGCGCGGGCAACAATGATTGCGAGCTGGCCAACACCGAAGCGACCGGGCGCATCAACATCGACGCCGACACGATCCGCTTCCACGAAACGCGCGCCCGCGTGCAGCGCATGGACCGCCGCAGCCCGCAGGAAGTGGTAGCCGACCTGCGCTTTTCGGGAAAAGGGCAGAGCTTTCAAACCCGTGAGATCTACCGGCTCGACGCCGGCGGCACCGCTCTGGTGCGCACCAGCCCGACCGCCACGCAGCGCTACCGCCGCTGCTGAGGATATTGAGCATGACCGACCAATTCGACCTGACCGACGAGCAGCGCGAAATTCAGGCGCTGGCGCAACGCTTTACCGCCGATCGCATCACGCCGTTCGCGGCGGAATGGGACGAACGGCACATCTTCCCGCGCGACACGATCAAGGCGGCGGCCGAGCTGGGCTTCGCCGCGATCTACGTCAGCGAGGAGAGCGGGGGCATCAATCTCGGGCGGCTGGAGGCGGCGCTCATCATGGAGGCGATGGCCTATGGCTGTCCGACGACCAGCGCGTTCATTTCCATCCATAATATGGCGAGCTGGATCATCGACCGCTATGGTTCGGCGGAGCTGAAGGCGCGCTATCTACCCGATCTGGTGACGATGGAGCGGATCGCCAGCTATTGTCTGACCGAGCCGGGCTCGGGGTCCGACGCGGCGGCGTTGAAGACGAGTGCGCGCCGCGATGGTGACCATTATGTCGTCAACGGGACCAAGCAATTCATCTCCGGTGCCGGAGAAAACGAGCTTTACGTCACGATGGTGCGCACCGGTGTCGACGGACCGAAGGGAATATCCTGCCTCGTGATCGAGCGGGACATGCCCGGTGTGTCGTTCGGCGCGAACGAGCGCAAGCTGGGCTGGCATGCGCAGCCTACGCGCGCGGTGACGTTCGACAATGTCCGCGTGCCGGTCGCCAACCGCGTCGGCGCGGAAGGCGAGGGCTTCCGCTTCGCGATGGCGGGGCTCGACGGCGGGCGGCTCAACATCGGGGCGTGCTCGCTGGGCGGGGCGCAGCGCTGCCTGGATGAGGCGATCGCCTATACCAGGGACCGCCACCAGTTCGGGACGGCGCTGAGCGAGTTCCAGAACACGCAGTTCATGCTCGCCGACATGGAGACCGAATTGCAGGCGGCGCGCTGCCTGCTCTACGTCGCCGCCGCCAAGGTGAGTGCGGGCGCGCCCGACAAGACACGCTTCGCGGCGATGGCGAAGCGGCTGGCGACCGATACCGGATCGAGCGTGGTCGACCGTGCGCTGCAACTCCACGGCGGCTACGGCTATCTGATGGACTATCCGATCGAGCGCTTCTGGCGCGACCTCCGCGTCCACTCAATCCTCGAGGGCACGAACCAGGTGATGCGGATGATCGTCGGCCGCGAGCTGGTGCGGCAATGAGCTATTGTCCCTCGCCCATGCAAGGGGAGAGGGATGCGGAGACTTGGCAGCTTGCTGCCTAGTCGTAGCTGGGTGAGGGGTAAGCGATCGCGATGCGATCGCGCGAGCCGTAGGCTCGCTCACCCCTCACCCAACCTTCGCTAGGCGGCGGTGCCGCCAAGCTGCGGTATCCCTCTCCCCTCGCAGGGGCGAGGGCGGGAGAGACGATGACGCAGGATCTGATCACGACCACCCAAGGCCCGGTCGGCCTCATCCGGCTCAACCGGCCGAGGGCGCTCCACGCGCTCACCACCACCATGTGTCAGGAGATCCTCGACGCGCTGGAGGCGTGGCGCGGCGACGCGGCGGTGCGCTGCGTCATGATCGACCATGCAGAGGGGCGTGGCTTCTGCGCGGGCGGCGACATCCGGATGCTCGCCGGCAGCGGCGCCGGCGACGGGGCGGAGGCGCGCGCCTTCCTCCATACCGAATATCGCATGAACCACCGGCTGTTCACCTACGTCAAGGACACGGTCGCCTTCATGGACGGCGTGACGATGGGCGGCGGAGTTGGCGTGTCGCAGCCGTGCCGTTACCGTGTCGCGACCGAGAACACGCGGCTGGCGATGCCCGAAACCGGGATCGGCCTGTTCCCCGACGTCGGCGGCGGCTGGTATCTGTCGCGGCTGCCGGGGCGGATCGGGCAATATCTGGCGCTGACCGGCGCGCGGCTCGACGGTGCGGAGGCGCTCGCGCTCGGGCTGGCGACGCATTATCTGCCGGCCGCGTCGGTCGAGGCGGCCAAGGCGCGGATCGTCGCTGCGCCGGATGCGATCGACGCGGCGCTGGCCGGGCTGGCCGTGGAGGCGCCCGAGCCGAAGTTGCTCGCCCGCCGCGACGCAATCGACCGGCTGTTCACGGCGGACGATCTGGAGGAGGTGCTCGCGACGTTGCAGGCCGATGGCTGCGACTTCGCGCAGGCGACGCTGGTGACGCTCGCCACCAAGTCGCCGCAGGCGATGAAGGTGTCGCTCAAATTGCTCAAGGACGCCGCGGGGATGGCGACGTTCGCCGACGAGATGCGGCAGGAATATGCGGTCGCGTGCCGCGTCGTGCAGCGGCCGGATTTCGTCGAGGGCGTCCGCGCGCTGATCGTCGACAAGGACAATGCGCCGCGCTGGGAGCCGGCCACCGTCGAGGGGGTGAGCGATCACATGATCGACCGCATCTTTGCGCCGCTCCCCGAGGATGAGGCGTGGACGCCGGGGTGATGTGTGTGGCGCGAGGTCGAGGACACATGCGTGACGTGCGCGCGGCAGGCCGGGTTGATGGACTCGACAGACATGGGCTCCTGCCTGCGCAGGAGCGACGGAGGTGGCGGGATGGGAGCGTTCCTATACCGCCGTCGCCCCTGCGGAGGCAGGGGCCCATGTCTGTGGCGTTTTCCAAGCCGATGGACACAGGCTTGGCGCGCTTGTGTCCTGCCGGTGATCGATGACTAGACAGACATGGCCCCCTGCCTGCGCAGGGGCGACGGGAGAAGTGGCAGATGGCCGAATACGACACCCTGATGGTCGAGCAGCGCGGCGGCGTGACGCTTATCACGCTCAACCGGCCCAAGGCGCTCAACGCGCTCAATTCGCAGGTGCTCGCCGAGCTGCTCGCGGCGCTGGCTGCGTTCGACGCCGACGCGACGCAGGGTTGCGCGGTGCTGACCGGCAGCGAGAAGGCGTTCGCGGCCGGTGCGGACATCAAGGAGATGTCCGCGCAGGGCTTCGCCGAGATGTACGGCGGCAATTTTTTCGGCGGCTACGAACGGCTGACGCAGACGCGCAAGCCGATCATCGCCGCGGTCGCCGGCTATGCGCTGGGCGGCGGGTGCGAGCTGGCGATGATGTGCGACTTCATCCTCGCCGCCGATACCGCGAAGTTCGGCCAGCCCGAGATCAAGCTGGCGGTGACGCCGGGGATGGGCGGGTCGCAGCGGCTGGCGCGCGCGGTCGGCAAGGCCAAGGCGATGGAGATGTGTCTGACCGGGCGGATGATCGACGCCGCCGAGGCGGAACGCGCCGGGCTGGTCAGCCGGATCGTCCCCGCCGCCGAGCTGGTCGAGGAATCGGTGAGGACCGCACAGACGATCGCCGACATGGCGCCGCTGGCGGTGCTGGCGAACAAGGAAATGGTCAACGCCGCGTTCGAGACGACGCTGGCGCAAGGCGTGCAGTTCGAGCGGCGGCTGTTCCACGGGCTGTTCGGCACCGCCGACCAGAAGGAAGGCATGGCGGCGTTCGTCGAGAAGCGCCCCGGGCAATGGACGGGCAAATAGGAGAAGCAACAATGACCGTGGTGATCCTGATGGTGCTGGCGATCGTCGTCGCGGGCGCGGCGGCGGCGTGGGTGCTGCGCTGGGGCGCGTTGAAGGCGGCGGGGGCCGTCGGGCTGCTCGGCGCCACCGCGATGATCGTCGCGATGCTCGCGTCGGTGTCGGCGCGGTTCGAGGCGGTGGCGATCACCTTCGCCGGGACGTTCGTCGGGGTCGCGCTGCTGGCGCTGCTCGGGGCCGGGGCCGCCGCGCTGCTGCGGCCGCGCGCGAGGATCGCGTAATGGCGCGCGTCGGCTTCATCGGGCTCGGCAATATGGGCGGCGGGATGGCCGCCAATCTGGCGAAGAAGGGGCATGACGTCCGCGCCTTCGACCTGTCGGCGGCGGCGCTCGACGCGGCGCGGGCGGCGGGGTGCCTGCCGGTGGCCTCGGCCCGCGAGGCCGCCGATGGCGCGGCGGCGGTGGTGACGATGCTGCCCGCTGGCGCGCATGTCGCGCAGGTCTATGCCGAGAGCCTGTCCGATGTCGCGGTCGATACGGTGCTGATAGACTGTTCGACGATCGACCTCGCCACGGCGCGACGGATCGCCGGCGAGGCGGCGGCGCGCGGGATCGCGGCGGTCGACGCGCCGGTGTCGGGCGGGATCGCGGCGGCGCAGGCGGGAACGCTGACCTTCATGGTCGGCGGACCGGCGGCGGCGTTCGAGCGGGCGCGGCCGTTCCTTGAGGATATGGGCAAGGCGGTGATTTATGCCGGCGACAGCGGCGCGGGGCAGGTCGCGAAGCTGTGCAACAATCTGATTCTCGGCGCGACGATGGCGGCGACGTGCGAGGCGTTCGCGCTGGCGGAGAAGCTCGGGCTGGAGGCGCAGACCTTCTACGACATTTCGAGCAAGGCGACCGGGCAGAGCTGGTCGATGACCTCTTATTGCCCGGTGCCGGGGGTCGGGCCGGAGTCGCCCGCCGATCGCGACTATCAGGGCGGGTTCGCGGGGGCGTTGATGCTCAAGGATCTCGAGCTCGCGATGGCCGCGGCGGACGCGGCGGCGGCGCAGGTGCCGATGGGGACCCGCGCGCGCGACCTGTACCGGCAGTTCGTCGATGCGGGGCAGGGCGGGCTGGATTTTTCGGGAATCATCCGGATGCTGGAGGAAACGCAGCCGTCACCCCGGACTTGATCCGGGATCCCGTTTTCTTCTTCTACGGCAGGGAAGGAAGCGGGGCCCGGATCAAGTCCGGGGCGACGATTGAGGCGGAGCGGGTCACTCGCCCGCCGGTCCCCGTGGACGCCATCGCGCGCGCGTGGCACCTGCGCCGACATGCCGCCCGCCCTGATCGCCGCGCTTGTTACCTTCGTCGCCTTTCTGGTCGGGCTGACGCTCCCCGATCTCGACCTGCGATTGTGGCTCGGGCATCGCAGCGCGCTGACGCATAGCATCGTGCCGGCGTGTGCGCTGCTCGCGCGGCGGCGCTGGCATCCGGCGGCGTGCGGGGTCGGGGCCGGGACCGGGCTGCACCTCGCCGCGGACACGTTTCCGAACCGGATGATCGGCTATGCGACCGTCAAGCTGCCGCTGGTCGGGGCGCTGTCGGCGGGGGCGTCATATTGGTGGCTGGCGCTCAACGCGCTGGCCGCATTGGCGATGGCGGCGTGGCTCGCGCGGCGGCTCCATGCACCGGCGACCGCGGCGTTGCTGACGCTCGCGGTGGCCGTGGCGGGGGTGGGGTATCTGTGGCGCACCGATGGCGGCTGGCCGGTGCTGGCGCTGGCCGCCGCGGCGCTGTGGCGGTGGCGCGCACGTAGAGCGTCATTGCGAGCGTAGCGAAGCAATCCAGGGCGTCATGGTCCGGCTCTGGATTGCTTCGCTGCACGCGCAATGACGAATAGGGAAGTTACTCCGCAGCCTCCAGCGTCTCGGCGTCGTCGAGCGGGTGGCTGAGCCGGGTGAGCATCTCGCGCGGGATCACCTGCCAGAACGAGCCCAACGTGCGATCCCAGTCGTCGAGCAGCCCGCGCGACCAGCGGCTGTCGGTCACCTCGGCATGTTCGGCGACCAACGCGCGCAGCACTTCTTCCCAATGCGCGGCGGCGACGCGCTGCCACACGATGTTCTCGGGGTTGGCGCGACGCGCGAAGCTGCCGGTCGGATCGTAGATGAACGCCATCCCGCCGGTCATGCCCGCGCCGAAGTTCGCGCCGACCTCGCCCAGCACCACCGCAGTGCCGCCGGTCATATACTCGCAGCCGTTCGCGCCGCAGCCCTCGACCACCACCGTCGCGCCCGAGTTGCGAACCGCGAATCGCTCACCGGCCTGACCCGCCGCGAACAATTTGCCGCTGGTCGCGCCGTACAAAACGGTGTTGCCGAGGATGGTGTTCTCCTGGCTGCGCAGCGGCGACGACACCGCCGGGCGGACGACGATCTTGCCGCCCGACAGCCCCTTGCCGACATAATCGTTGGCGTCGCCGAACACTTCCAGCGTCACGCCGCTGCACAGGAACGCGCCGAGCGATTGCCCCGCCGAGCCGCGCAGCCGGATCGTGACGTGGTTTTCGGCAAGCTTCGACATGCCGAAGGTGCGCGTGATCTCGCTCGACAGCCGCGTTCCGACCGCGCGGTGCGTGTTGCGCACCGAATAGGTGAGCTGCATCTTCTCGCCGCGCGAGAACACCGCCGCCGCGTCCTTGATGATCTGCGCGTCGAGGCTGTCGGGGACGTCGTTGCGGAACGTCGACAGGCTGAAGCGGCGCTCGGCATCGGTCGCATCGACCTTGGCGAGGATCGGGTTGAGGTCGAGGTCGTCGAGATGCTCGGCGCCGCGGCTGACCTGCCGCAGCAATTCGGTGCGGCCGATGATCTCGTCGAGGCTGCGGACGCCGAGCCGTGCGAGAATGTCGCGGACTTCCTCGGCGATGAAGGTCATCAGGTTGATGACCTTTTCGGGCGTGCCGACGAACTTAGCCCGGAGCGCCTCGTCCTGCGTGCAGACGCCGACCGGGCAGGTGTTGCTGTGGCACTGGCGCACCATGATGCAGCCCATCGCGACGAGGCTGAGCGTGCCGATCCCGAATTCCTCTGCGCCGAGGATCGCGGCGATCACGATGTCGCGCCCGGTCTTGAGCCCGCCGTCGGCGCGCAGCTTGATCCGCCCGCGCAGCCCGTTGAGCGTCAGGACCTGATTGACCTCGGACAGCCCCATTTCCCACGGGGTGCCGGCGTATTTGATGCTGGTCTGCGGCGAAGCGCCGGTGCCGCCGACATGGCCGGAGACGAGGATCACGTCGGCGTGCGCCTTGGCCACGCCCGCCGCGACCGTGCCGATCCCGGCCGACGACACCAATTTGACGCAGACGCGCGCGCGCGGGTTGATCTGCTTCAGGTCGTAGATGAGCTGCGCGAGATCCTCGATCGAATAGATGTCGTGGTGCGGCGGCGGGCTGATGAGCGTCACCCCGGGCGTCGCATGGCGCAGCTTGGCGATGAACTCGGTGACCTTGAAGCCGGGCAGCTGCCCGCCCTCGCCGGGCTTGGCGCCCTGCGCGACCTTGATCTCGATCTCCTCGCAGGCGTTGAGATATTCCGCGGTGACGCCGAAGCGCCCCGACGCGACCTGTTTGATGACCGAATTGGCGTTGTCGCCATTGTCATACGGCGTGTAGCGGACCTTGTCCTCGCCGCCCTCGCCCGACACCGCCTTCGCGCCGATCCGGTTCATCGCGATCGCCAGCGTCTCATGCGCCTCGGGGCTCAGCGCGCCCAGCGACATGCCGGGGGTGACGAAGCGCTTGCGGATCTCGGTGATCGCCTCGACCTGATCGACCGGCACGCCCTCGTTCGGGAAGTTGAACTGAAGCAGGTCGCGCAGATAGATCGGCGGCAGGTCCGACACCCCGCGCGAGAATTGCAGGTAGCTCGAATAACTGTCGGTCGACACCGCGGTCTGGAGCAGGTGCATCAGCTGCGCGGAATAGGCATGCGCCTCGCCGGTGTGCCGCTGGCGATAGAAGCCGCCGATCGGCAGCGTCGCCACCGCCTGATCGTAGGCGGCCTCGTGCCGGTCGGTCGCGTTGACGTGCAGCGAGGCATAGCCCTCGCCGCTGATCTTGGCGGGCATGCCGGGGAACAGGTCGTTGACCAAGGCGCGGCTCAAGCCCACCGCCTCGAAATTATAGCCGCCACGATACGAGGAGATGACCGCGATCCCCATCTTCGACAGGATCTTGAGCAGCCCTTCCTCGATCGCCTTCTTGTGGCGTGCGGTGCACTCTTCCATCGACAATTTGCCGAACAGCCCGCGCGCGTGGCGATCGGCGATCGCCGCCTCGGCGAGATAGGCGTTCACCGTCGTCGCGCCGACGCCGATCAGCACCGCATAATAATGCGTGTCGAGGCATTCCGCGGCGCGGACGTTGATCGAGGCATAGGAGCGCAGGCCGCGTCGGACGAGATGCGTGTGCACTGCGGCGGCCGCGAGCACGCCGGGGATCGCGACGCGGTCCTCGTCGATGCGCTCGTCGGTGAGGAACAGCTCGCTCTTGCCCTCGCGCACCGCCTGTTCGGCCTGGTTGCGAATGCGCTGGATCGCGGCGCGCAGCCGCTCCGCGCCGCCGCCTGCCTCGAAGGTGCAGTCGATATCGGCGGCGGCATTGCCGAAATAGGCCTTCAGCCGCGCCCAGTCGGTCGAGGTCAGCACCGGGCTGTCGAGCACCAGCACGCGCTCGCGCCGGTCCTCGGTGTCGAGGATGTTGGCGAGATTGCCGAAGCGCGTCTTGAGCGACATGACGTAGCGCTCGCGCAGCGGATCGATCGGCGGGTTGGTGACCTGCGCGAAATTCTGCCGGAAGAACTGGCTGATAAGCCGCGGCTTGTCGGAGATGACCGCCAGCGGCGTGTCGTCACCCATCGAGCCGATCGCTTCCTTGCCGGTCTCGACCATCGGCGAGAGGATCAGCTCCATGTCCTCAATCGTCTGCCCGGCCGCGACTTGCCGCCGCGCCAGATCGGCGCGGTCATAGCGGGTGACGCTGTCGGCAGGGGCGGGGGGCAGATCGGCCATCGTCGAGAATTCGCCGATCATCGCGGCATAATCCTGCTCGCCGGCGATCCGGTCCTTGACCTCGCGGTCGAGCAGCACGCGCCCTTCCTGAAGGTCGACCGCGATCATCTGCCCCGGCCCGAGCCGGCCCTTGGCGAGCACGGTGCTCTCCGGCACCACCACCATCCCGGCCTCCGACCCGACGATCAGCAGCCCGTCGGCGGTCTGCGTGTAACGCAGCGGGCGCAGCGCGTTGCGGTCGACCCCGCCGACCGCCCAGCGCCCGTCGGTCATCGCCAGCGCGGCCGGGCCGTCCCACGGCTCCATCACCGAGGCGAGATATTGATACATCGCCGCATGGCTGTCGGGCGTGTCGGTGCTCTTCTGCCACGCCTCGGGCACCAGCATCAGCTTGGCGGTCGGCGCGTCGCGGCCCGAACGGCAGATCGCCTCGAACGTCGCGTCGAGCGCGGCGGTGTCCGATGCGCCGGCCGGGATCACCGGCTTGATGTCCTCCGAATGCTCGCCGAACGCGATCGACGCCATGCGGATCTCGTGGCTGAGCATCCAGTTCTTGTTGCCGCGGATCGTGTTGATCTCGCCATTGTGCGCGAGGCAGCGGAACGGCTGCGCCAGCCACCATTGCGGGAAGGTGTTGGTCGAATAGCGCTGGTGGAAGATCGCGACGCGGCTCTCGAAGCGCGCATCGGTCAGGTCGGGGTAGAAGACCGACAGGCTCTCGGCGAGGAACAGCCCCTTGTAGATGATCGAGCGGCACGACAGCGAGCAGACGTAGAAGCCCTGGATCTGCGCCGCGATCACGCGCTTTTCGATCCGGCGGCGCACCAGATAGAGGTTCTTCTCGAACTCCTCCGCCGACACGTCGCCGGGCAGCGGACCGGCGATCATGATCTGCTCGATCTCGGGGCGCGTCGACTGCGCCTTCATCCCGATCACCGACACGTCGACCGGCACCTGCCGCCAGCCATAGATGGTGTAGCCGGCGCCGATCACTTCGGATTCGACGATCGTGCGGCACGTTTCCTGCGCCGACAGATCGGTGCGGGGCAGGAACACCATGCCGACCGCGAGCCGGTTCGGCATCAGCTTGTGGCCGCTGGCGGCGACGCAATCGTCGAAGAAGCGCACCGGCAAATCGACGTGGATGCCCGCGCCGTCGCCGGTCTTGCCGTCGGCGTCGACCGCGCCGCGGTGCCACACCGCCTTCAGTGCGTCGATCGCCGACTGGACGACGCGGCGCGACGGCTTGCCGTCGGTCGCGGCGACGAGGCCGACACCGCAGGCATCGCCCTCGAACTCGGGGCGGTACATGCCGTGCTCGGCGAGATACTGGCGGTTGCGATCAGATGTCGCCATGAAGAAGCCTTTCCCGCTCTACGAAATTGTCGATGGATAGCCGCGTGGCGAAGAGGATTTCGCTCTTCTCCCATGCGGCGTTGACCTGCGCGGCCTGCTTGTCGGGACGCAGGGGGTATTCATGGGCCAATTCATTGCGGACTCGCACCGCATCGGCCCAGACCCTCGGATCGTCGATCACGCCAAGTGCGGCAGCGCGCTGGGCCACGTCACGCGGCGTCAGTCGCTCGACCTTGCCGAGTTGCATCAGCATGGCGATCGTCTTCAGGGTACGACCGAGCGTGTCTTCCAACTGCTCGAACGTTTTCAGGAAGGCCAGCACGTCGATGTCGCGGTCCGGATCGAGGCTACGCATCCGATCGGCGTCGATGGGCATGATCGATTCCAGCCGCGCGCGCAGCACGACAAGCCGGTCGGCAAGGCGGGCGACCGTCGCCAGATGCTCACGCAGCATCGCGATTTCGCCGTCGCGTGTCACAAGATGATCCCGTCGCGTAGCGCGATCAAGTCTATCGCGGACGGCGGTTCGCCGCGACGATGCATCACAACGTCCACCTTCTGCTCTTCTATTTGCGCGAACAATGCCTCATCGAAGCGGGCACGTGCAGCCAATTCGCTGATATCTTCCTCGACTTCGACGTGGAGG
This sequence comes from Sphingomonas endophytica, assembly GCF_014199415.1. Lineage (GTDB taxonomy): Bacteria > Pseudomonadota > Alphaproteobacteria > Sphingomonadales > Sphingomonadaceae > Sphingomonas > Sphingomonas endophytica. The sequence goes on along the minus strand of NZ_JACIJN010000003.1, from coordinate 227,638 downwards.
TCGATGTCGCCTCCCTTGCGCGCATCGCTGGTGCGACTGCCGAACAGCCGGACCACAGCCGAGGGGCCGAACGCCCGACGCGCGGCGCGCCGGATCGCCTCCGCTTCGCCGGGTTCAAGCCTCACGCCGCCACCTTCGCCGCCTTGGCCTTCGCCTTCAGATGCTGGTGCATCGTCGCCGCGACGTCGCGGCCGTCGCGGATCGCCCACACCACCAGCGACGCACCGCGCACGATGTCGCCCGCCGCGAACACGCCATCGAGGCTGGTCATCAGCGTCTTGCTGTCGACCAGCACCGTGCCCCAGCGCGTCACGCCCAGTTCGGGCGCGCCCCACAGCCGCGGCAGTTCCTCGGCGTCAAAGCCGAGCGCCTTGATGACCAGATCGGCGGGCATGTCCTCCGCCGCGCCGGGATCGACCTCGGGCGCGCGGCGGCCGCTTGCGTCGGGCGCGCCGAGCCGCATCCGGTTGGCGCGGACCGTCGTCGCGCTGCCGTCCGCGCCCGAGAAACCGGCCGGGGCGGAGAGCCACACGAACTCGACGCCCTCCTCCTCGGCATTGGCGACCTCGCGCTGCGAGCCGGGCATGTTGGCGCGGTCGCGGCGATAGAGACACTTCACCGACGTCGCGCCCTGGCGGATCGCGGTGCGGACGCAGTCCATCGCGGTGTCGCCGCCACCGATCACGACGACATTCTTGCCGGCGGCGTTGAGCCGACCGTCCTCGAACTCGGGAACGACGTCACCGAAGCTCTTGCGGTTCGACGCGGTGAGATAGTCCAGCGCGGCGACGACGCCGTTCAGGTCGTTGCCCGACACGTCGATCGCGCGCGCCTTGTAGACGCCGGTCGCGATCAGCAGCGCGTCGTGACGCGCGCGCAATTCGTCGAGAGTCGCGTCGCGGCCGACCTCGAAGCCTTCGTGGAAGACGATCCCGCCGGCCTTGAGCCGTTCGACCCGCCGCATCACCACCGGCTTCTCGAGCTTGAAGCCGGGAATGCCATAGGTCAGCAGCCCGCCGGCGCGGTCGTGGCGGTCGTAGACATGCACCTCATAGCCGTGGCCGCGCAGATATTCGGCGGCGCTGAGCCCGGCCGGACCCGCGCCGATCACGCCGACCGACTGGCCGCGCGCCGGGCCGGGGACGAGCGGCTCGACCCAGCCTTCTTCCCAGGCGGTGTCGGTGATGAACTTCTCGACCGAGCCGATCGTCACCGCGCCGTGGCCGCTGAACTCGATGACGCAATTGCCCTCGCACAGCCGGTCCTGCGGGCAGATGCGGCCGCAGATTTCGGGCATGGTCGAGGTGGCGTTGCTAAGCTCATAGGCCTCGCGCAACCGGCCCTCCGCGGTCAGTCGCAGCCAGTCGGGGATGTGGTTGTGGAGCGGGCAGTGCACCGAGCAATAAGGCACGCCGCATTGCGAGCAGCGCCCTGCCTGATCCTCGGCGGCGGGGGTGGCATAGCGTTCGGCGATCTCGCGGAAATCCTCGGCGCGCGCGTCGGCGGCGCGCTTCGCCGGATAGGATTGCGGGCGTTCAACGAACTTGAGCATGTCGGCCATCGGTGTCCTCCGATCGCCGACCTCTCATATGGATCAGGCGCTGTCACGCCGAATTCGTCAGAACTGACAGCATTGCTGACCTAAATATCGGGCGAAGTTGCTAGTAGCTGCGACCAGCTTGCAACAAGAGCCGCAAAGTAGGTCCGGTTCAATCCTTATCGGATCGCCAGCGCAGCGAGCGCCATGACGCCGACGATGATTCGATACCAGGCGAAGGGCGCAAAGCCGTGCTTGGTGACGATCGCCATGAACCAGCGGATCACCACCATTGCGACGATGAACGAGACGACGAAGCCGATCGCGATTGCCGAAAGATGCGCGTCGCCCAGCTCATGCCGGCTTTTCCAGAGCGCCAGCGTCGTCGCGCCCATCATCGTCGGAATGGCGAGAAAGAAGCTGAACTCGGCGGCGGTTTCCTGATCGACTCCCATCGCGCGCGCGCCCATGATCGTCGCGCCCGAGCGGCTGACCCCCGGGATCATCGACAGGCATTGCACCACCCCGATCCCAAGCGCGGTCTTCCAGCGCATCGTCTCGACCGAGCCGCCGGCGGCGCGCGGCGCGACGCGCTCGATGAACAGGATCGCGACGCCGCCGACGATCAGCGCGACCGCGACGACGAACGGCCCGGTGCCCGGCGCCTCCAGCACCGCGCGGATCGCCGAATAGGCGATCGCGCCGACGAACGCCGATGGCAGGAAGCCGAGCAGGACGTTGCGCGTGAACTGGATCGCCGGGGGCTCGCGCCGCAGCAGCCCGGTGCCGACGCGGAGGAAGCGCCGCCAGAACAGCACGACCACCGCGAGGATCGCGCCGAGCTGGATGACGATGTCGAAGGTCGCATCGCCTTCGGACAGGCCGAGCAAGGCACCGGCGAGAACGAGATGGCCGGTCGAGGAGACCGGCAGGAATTCGGTGACCCCCTCGACGACGCCGAGCAGGATGATGGTGAGAAGGTCGTTCACGCGCGGTCCCCGCTAAAGGATGGCCGCGGCAGGCGTCAGCCCGCCGCGCGTTCGATCATGCTGAAGCGGCCCGCCTTGCGGTAGCGCACCAGCCAGTCGGGTGCGACCGCGTCGAGCAACGTCGCGCCGATCCCGAGCGCCGCCAGCCCCTCGGCGCCGGCGCCGACCACGCTGTCATGCCCGAGCAGCTTCCATTGGTCGGCGCTGATCGGCGTCCCCGGCAGCGCGGCGAGCAGCCCGCCGACCGCGTCGGGCAGGGGGGCGAAATGCGGCGTGCGGCCGATGTGGCGTGCGATCCGCTGGTGCAGTTCGAGCATCGTCAGCACCTCCGGCCCGCCCAGCTCGAAGGTGCGGCCGCCGAACGTCTCTGGATCGGCGAGCGCGGTCACCGCGGCGCGCGCGACGTCGCCGACGAACACCGGCTGGAAGCGGGCGTTCGGCTTGAGCACCGGCACCACCGGCAGTCGCGCGATCATCCCGGCGAAGCGGTTCACGAACTGGTCCTCACGCCCGAAGACGGTCGAAGGGCGCAGGATCGTCGCCGACGGGCAGGCGGTGCGGACCGCGTCCTCACCCTGACCCTTGGTCCGGGCATAAAGGGAGTCGCCGTTCGCGTCCGCGCCGATCGCCGAGACATGGACCAGCGCCGCACCGTTCCTCGCCGCGACGTCCGCGACGTGTCGCGCGCCGTCGACGTGAACGCGCGCCAGATTGCCCGCGAAGGTGCCGACGAGATTGACGACGCCATCCGCGCCATGGACCGCGTTGGCAATCGTCTCGGGACGGGTCACGTCGACCGCGACGAACTGCGTCTGCCCGAGACCGCCCTGCGGCTTCAGGAAGAATGCCTGCCGCGGATCGCGCTGGGCGATGCGCACCCGTGCGCCCGCCGACAGCAGCGCCTGCGCGATATAGCGACCGAGGAAGCCTCCGCCGCCGATCAGCGTCACCAGCTTGTTGTCCATGCCGTCCTTCATCCCGAAAGCCCTTTCGCCCGTGCGCGTGCCTTGCCCGCCGCACCCGGCGTTGACAAGGTTTAGCCGCTTTCGATGCCGCGGTGCAAAAAATGCCGCGGGTGCGACAAAATCGTGTTGACACCCCCGGCACCCGCCCATAGAGGCACCGGCCTACCCCGTGCCCAGATGGCGGAATTGGTAGACGCACCAGCTTCAGGTGCTGGCGATCGCAAGGTCGTGGAGGTTCGAGTCCTCTTCTGGGCACCATTTTCCATCAGCGCGTTGGCGCGATGGGACTGACGGAAATCCACGGCTTCGGGCGACCGTCTGGTACGAACGTACCGGGCTCACGCCGGTGAGTCCCGCGCATCATCGATCTTCGGAAATCTCGCGATCATGGGCGGCGTGTCGTTCCGGACAGCGCTTCCATGCGGCGGGCCGGACGTGATCCGGAATCCGGCTGACTGGCGCAGTCGCGGATAGCGACGCCGCGGATCACGTCCCCACCGCGTCGAGCAGCGAATTGTGCGGTTCGATACGCGGGCGACGACCGTGGGAATCGCGATCGTCGCTTCGGTCTTGCCGGCCATCCGGCGGCCTTTGCGAGCAAGCGAAGGCCGGCTCAAGCTCAACGTCGACCCCGCCAGGCCGTCAGGCGGGGTTCATCGCGTGAACCCCGCCATCCCGCCGGGTGAGCGCGTGGTGAGCGCGCTTATTGACAGGCGAGGCACTCGTCATAGTCGGTGGTTTCGCCGATCGAGAATTTCGGCGTCGCGATCGTGTTGTCGGCCTCGACCCCGCCCGAGCCTTCCGAGCCCGCGAAGCCGGCGCGCTGCACCGACTTGGAGCGGAGATAATACAGCGACTTGATGCCCAGCTCCCACGCGCGGAAGTGGAGCATCAGCAGGTCCCACTTTTCGACATCGGCGGGGATGAACAGGTTCAGCGACTGCGCCTGATCGATGTACGGCGTGCGATCGCCGGCGAGTTCGAGAAGCCAGCGCTGGTCGATCTCGAACGAGGTCTTGTAGCAGTCCTTCTCTTCCTGCGAGAGGAAGTCGAGGTGCTGCACCGACCCGCCGTGCTCGAGGATCGAGTTCCACACCGAATCCGCGTTCTTGCTCTTCTCGCTGAGCAGCTTCTCCAGATACGGGTTCTTGACCGCGAAGCTGCCCGACAGCGTCTTGTGCGTGTAGATGTTGGCCGGGATCGGCTCGATGCACGCGCTGGTGCCGCCGCAGATGATCGAGATCGATGCGGTGGGCGCGATCGCCATCTTGCAGCTGAACCGCTCCATGACGCCGACATCGGCGGCATCGGGGCACGGCCCGCGCTCATGCGCGAGCACCATCGACGCCTCGTTCACCTGCGCATTGATCTGCTTGAACATGCGGAGGTTCCAGCTCTTGGCCATCGCGCCCTCGAACGGCAGCCCGCGTGCCTGCAGGAACGAGTGGAAGCCCATCACGCCCAGACCCACCGAGCGCTCGCGCGCCGCGCTATAGGCCGCGCGCTCCATGCCGGGTTCGTGGCGGTCGATGTAATCCTGCAGGACGTTGTCGAGGAAGCGCATCACGTCCTCGACGAAGCCCTTCTCGTCCTTCCACTGGTCCCACGTCTCGAGATTGAGCGACGACAGGCAGCAGACTGCGGTCCGGTCGTTGCCGAGATGATCGGTGCCGGTCGGCAGCGTGATCTCGCTGCACAGGTTCGAGGTCGAGACCTTGAGCCCGAGTTCGCGGTGATGCTTGGGCATCGTCGAGTTCACATGGTCGGAGAAGACGATGTACGGTTCGCCAGTCGCCAGCCGGGTTTCGACCAGCTTCTGGAACAGGGCGCGCGCGTCGACGGTGGCGCGGACGGTCTTGTCTTTCGGCGACAGCAATTGCCATTCCGCGCCCTCGCGCACGGCGGCCATGAACGCGTCGGGGATCAGCACGCCGTGGTGCAGGTTAAGCGCCTTGCGGTTGAAATCGCCCGAGGGCTTACGGATTTCGAGGAACTCCTCGATTTCCGGGTGCGAGATGTCGAGGTAGCAGGCCGCCGAACCGCGGCGCAGCGAACCCTGGCTGATCGCGAGCGTCAGCGAATCCATGACGCGCACGAACGGGATGATGCCGCTGGTCTTGCCGTTGAGCCCGACCGGCTCGCCGATCCCGCGGACATTGCCCCAATAGGTGCCGATCCCGCCGCCGCGCGACGCGAGCCAGACGTTCTCGTTCCACGTCTTGACGATGCCGTCGAGGCTGTCGGGGACCGAGTTGAGATAGCAGGAGATCGGCAGCCCGCGGCCGGTGCCGCCGTTCGACAGCACCGGGGTGGCCGGCATGAACCACAGCTTCGAGATATAGTCGTACAGCCGCTGCGCGTGCGCCTGATCGTCGGCATAGGCGCTGGCGACGCGGACGAACAGGTCCTGATAGCTTTCGCCCGGCAGCAGATAGCGGTCCTTGAGCGTCTCCTTGCCGAAGTCGGTCAGCAGCGCGTCGCGGCTGTGATCGACGTCGAGCGGATAGGGCGCGGTACGCGCGCCATGCTTGGCGATCGCCTGTTCGGTGGCAGTCGCCTCTGCGGTCGCCTGGGCCGTCATGGTCTCGATCATGTCTGCGCTCATCGCCTCGGCGTCCGTGGTCGTGAAGTTCATGCTCTCGCCCGCCTGTCAGTGGTGCGATCCGTGTCGGATCGGCTATTTCAAGTTCGCGGCCGGTCGCGCCAGCGATGGGGGGCGTCACCCGCCACCTTACCACCGATAGCGCCGCAGTCCGGCCTCTACCTCTACAGATTGTGGCAGATGCGCCGGGCAGGCAAGTCCCCTCATCGCAGCCTGCGAACCGGTCGCCGGAGCGACGCGTGGACTTGAGCCGATTTTCGGAATGCAAGCAGGCAAAAATTTTTTGCATGCTACGCGCATGAAGCGGGCCGGCGCGCGGCGCTGTTGCCGCGGAGCGAGCGCGCTTATAGAGCGTCGCCATGACGACCGTGATCCGTACCGCCGACCTGATCGAGAGCGTCGCCGACGCGCTTCAGTTCATCAGTTACTATCACCCGATGGATTATATCCGCGCGCTGGGCACCGCCTACGAAGCGGAGCAGTCGCCCGCCGCCAAGGACGCGATCGCACAGATCCTGACCAACAGCCGCATGTGCGCGGAGGGGCATCGCCCGATCTGTCAGGACACCGGGATCGTCAACGTCTTCGTGAAATGGGGCATGGACTGCCGGCTCGACGACAACAGCCGCTCGATGCAGGAGGTCGTCGATGAGGGGGTGCGGCGCGCGTATCTCCATCCGGAGAACAAGCTGCGCGCCTCGGTGCTCGTCGACCCGGCGTTCACGCGCCGCAACACCAGGGACAATACGCCGTGCGTGCTGCACGTCGAGATGGTGCCGGGCAATACCGTCTCGGTCGATGTCGCGGCCAAGGGCGGCGGCAGCGAGAACAAGTCGAAGTTCAAGATGATGAACCCCAGCGATTCGATCGTCGACTGGGTGGTCGAGATGCTGCCGCAGATGGGGGCGGGCTGGTGCCCGCCGGGGATGCTCGGGATCGGAATCGGCGGCACCGCCGAACATTGCGTGCTGCTCGCCAAGCAGGCGCTGATGGAGCCGATCGACATGGGGCCGCTCAAGGCGCGCGGGCCGCGGAATGACATCGAGGCGCTGCGGATCGAGATCTTCGACAAGGTCAATGCGCTCGGCATCGGCGCGCAGGGGCTGGGCGGGCTGTCGACGATCCTCGACGTCAAGATCAAGGACGCACCGTGCCATGCCGCGGGCAAGCCGGTGGCGATGATCCCGAATTGCGCCGCGACCCGCCACGCGCATTTTACGCTCGACGGCTCGGGGCCGGCGTTCCTCGAGGCGCCGAAGCTGGCGGAATGGCCCGACGTCAACTGGACGCCCGACAAGGCCGCGATCCACGTCGATCTCGATACGCTGACGCCGGAAGTGGTGCAGTCATGGAAGCAGGGCGACCGGCTGCTGCTCAACGGCAAGATGCTCACCGGCCGCGACGCCGCGCACAAGCGCATCGCCGATATGCTCGCGAAGGGCGAGGATCTGCCGGTCGAGTTCAAGGGGCGCGTGATCTATTATGTCGGCCCGGTCGATCCGGTCGGCGAGGAAGTGGTGGGGCCGGCGGGTCCGACCACCGCGACGCGGATGGACAAGTTCACGCGGATGATGCTCGATCAGGGCCTGCTCGCGATGGTCGGCAAGGCCGAGCGTGGGCCGGCGGCGACCGATGCGATCCGCGAGGCGAAGAGCGCCTATCTGATGGCGGTCGGCGGGGCGGCCTATCTGGTCGCGCGCGCGATCAAGGGCAGCAAGGTCGTCGGTTTCGAGGACCTCGGGATGGAGGCAATCTACGAATTCGAGGTGTCCGACTTCCCGGTGACGGTCGCGGTCGATGCCGAGGGAAACAACGTCCACCAGCTCGCGCCTTTGGTGTGGCGCGAGAAGATCGCACGTGAGGGGTTGCTGGTGCCCGCCAATTGACGCCATCCGGGACTTGATCCGGGACGACGAAACCTCGTCGTTGCGAGCGTAGCGAAGCAATCCAGAGCCGGATCAGGACGCCCTGGATTGCTTCGCTACGCTCGCAATGACGGAAGGACTTAGGCCGCGTTCCCCCGCGGTTTGCGGCCCCATGGCTCCTCGCGGAACCACTTGGTGATGATGTATTTGGTGCCCTCCAGTACCGCCATGCCCTCATGCAGCGTCGCGGTGTTCGGACTGCCGTCGGGGTTCATGTTGTTCCACGCGAGCAGCATCCCCTTGCGCGGCGCGACGCGCAGGCCGCCCTTCGGGAACCAGGTCGCGCCGCCTTCCTCGACATCGTTGAGGTAGATCATCGCGGTGAAGGTGCGCTGGCCGCCGTTCTCGCGCATCGCCGGCCAGTAGCTTTCGGCCTCGTGGAAGTAATCGTGGTGCGCGCGGAACAGCTGGCCGGGGGCATAGCGCTGCCCCTGCATCGTCTCGCCGAACGCGGGCGCGATGCCGAGCGAGGCGGCGATATATTCGTCGATCTGGCGGATGCCGTCGGCGTTGCGATCCATGTCGCAACTGTCGCTGGTGCGGCTGGCCGGGCCGCCGCGATCGCTGAACAGCGTCGAGGGGCGGCGATTGCCGTCGATCACCTGCACCAGCCAGTCGCAATTGGCGGCGTCGAGGAAATCGGGGCAGCGCCACGCCGCGACCGTGTCGCTGGGCAGGCGCTGCATTCGCGGATCGGCGTCGAGCCGCGCTGCCACCGCCGCGCCCAGCTGGGCACGGACGGCGGACGGATGGCCGGGCGGGGTGGTGGCGAGCGACATGGCGAAAGTGTGTCGCGCGCCGCCGCGACTTTCAAGCCGTCGCGCTTATTCGAAGATGCTGTGGATGACGTCGACGACGGTGCCGTCCTCGATGTCGACCAGCAGCGCGTCGTCGTAATAACGCACCCAGCGATACGGCTCGCCGGCGTCGGGCAGGCGATAGGCGTAAGGATCGTAGATCCAGTAGCGCGGCGTGTAGAGGATCGGCGCGATCGCGATCCCGACGCCGAACCGCCGGTAGCCGCCCTGCCAGCCATAAGGCGCGTAGTAACGCGGCAGGCGGAAGACCGATCGCCGCTCGTTGCGATAGCGGTTCCAGTCATATTGCGGTTCGCGCCGCCATTCGCGGTCCCAGCGCCCGACGCTTTCTGCCCGCCATACCGCGGCGGGCGGGCGCGGCGCGTCGTGCCGGTCGTAGCGGCGGCGACCCGGCTCGGCGCTCCAGACACGATCGGGTGCGCGTCGCGCGGGATCGCGCCAGTCGTCGCGGCGATCCTGCGCCGCGCGATCGTTGCGCCAGTCGCCACGCGGCGTGGGCGGGCGCTCGCTCCGCCAGTCGCCGTTCGGGACGGATGGGCGCGGCGGATCGTCGAAGCGGCGATCGTCGCGCGGTGCGGGCGGGCGTCCGCTCCGCCAGTCGCCGTTCGGCGCGGGGGGGCGGTCGTCGCGATCCGCGCGCGCCGGATCGCGACGACCGGGCGCGGCGTCGCGTTCCCAGCGACCTGGTGCCGGCGCCGATGGCCGATCGACCGCGCCGGCCGTGCCAGCGTCCCCCGCGGATCGCGGCGGCGGCGCCGGCATTTCCGCGCGGTTGCGCCGCCATTGCCCGCGGTCCATCGACCGCCCGTCCTGCATGCCCCGGTCCTGCGCGCCCCTATCCTGCGCCAGCACCGGCGGCACCAGCGCGGTCATCGACAACAAGCCCGCCACCATCGCCTTCAACATCACCACCCTCCGACCATCTTGCCGCCTTTCTGCCACGGCGTCCGACAACGAAGACTGAACCGGTCGTGCAGCCGATTGAAAGCCGCGGCTCACCCCTCGGCGAGGATCGCGCGCACGCGCTCCAGCAACATGCGGCGCGGATAGGGTTTGCGGATCAGCCGGTCCTCGCGCACCCCCTCCATATCGGACGGATCGGCATGGCCGGTGACGAACAGCAATTCGACGTCGCGATGCAGGTCCTGCATCCGCCGTGCGAACTGGATGCCGGTCATGCCGGGCATCGCGATATCGGTGACGACCAGCCGGATCGCCGGTTCGTGGAGCAAGGCCTCCAGCGCCGACTCGCCATCGGCGGCCTCGACCACGCGACACCCGGCCTCGCGCAGCGCCTCGACCGCGACCTGCCGCACGCGATCGTCGTCGTCGAGCACCATCACCGTCGCGCCGTGCAGCGGCTCGGCGGGGGCGGCGGCGGGGGCGTCGGACGGCGCGTCGGCGGCGGTCGCGGCGCGCGGCACGAACACGCTGACCGTCGTGCCAGTGCCCGGCGTGCTGTCGATCCGCACCCCGCCGCCCGATTGCTTGGCGAAGCCGAACACCTGCGCGAGCCCGAGCCCCGAGCCCTTGCCGACCTCCTTGGTGGTAAAGAACGGCTCGAACGCGCGCGCCAGCACCGCGTCGGCCATGCCGGTGCCGGTGTCGGTCACCGCGACGCGGACGTAATCGCCGGGCGGCGGTTCCTCGGCGCGCTCCGGCCTCCCCAGCGTCTCGTTCGCGACCGACAGCACCAGCGTGCCGCCGTCGGGCATTGCATCGCGCGCGTTGATTGCGAGGTTGAGGATGATGAGCTCCATCTGCGTCGGATCGACGAAGGCGGGCCAGATGCCGGGCGGCGTCCGCGTCTCGATCGCAATGTCGCGCCCGAGGGTGCCGCCGAGCAGATCGAGCAGCCCGGTGACGGTGCGGTTCAGGTCGACGACCTTTGCCTCCAGCCGCTGCCGCCGCGAGAAGGCGAGCAATTGCGCGGTCAGCGCCGCGCCGCGCTCGGCGGCGATGCGGACATGGTCGAGGCGCGGTTCGAGCCGCGGGTCGAGCAGCCCGCGCTTCCCCGCGGCGACCAGCGAGTCGACGTTGCCGAGGATCACCGTCAGCAGATTGTTGAAATCGTGCGCGACGCCCGAGGTGAGCTGCCCGATCGCCTCCAGCCGTTGCATCTGGTGGAGCGTTTCCTCGACCCGCTCGCGCTCGGCGATCTGCGCGGTCAGTTCGGCGGTGCGCTCGGCGACGCGCGCTTCGAGCCGTTCGCCGGCGAGATGCGCGTCGGTCACGTCGATCGCGCAGGCGGTATAGCCCTGGAAGGCCTCGCCGACGAAGCGCGGGCGCGCCTCGATGTGCATCCAGCGCGTGGTGCCGGCGGGCGTCAGCAGCGGATGTTCCCCGCTGAGCGGCCGGGGCGCGGCGAACCAGCGCTTTCGCGCCGCCAGCGCGGCGTCGCGGCGGTCCGGACGAAGCAGCGCGACCCAGCCGCGCTCCTCGATCGTCTCGGGCGCGACGCCGAGGATCGTCTCGAACCCCCGGCTGGCGAAAGTGACCTGACCGTGCGGATCGGTCATCCACACCAGTGCGGGCAGGCTGTCGGCGAGCGTGCGGAAGCGGGCCTCGCTCTCGCGCCACGCCTCGGCCTGCAACTTGCGGGCGGTGATGTCGATGATCGTGCCGACGACGCGGACGCAGGCATCACCCTCGAAGATCCCGCGCCCACGGACCGACAGCCAGCGCACCGCGCCGACGCGTTCCTGCGCGACGCGATATTCGACATCGAACGGCGCGCGCACCGTCGGGTCGATGACCGGGGGGAAGGCCTCCTCCAGCACCGGAAGGTCGTCGGGTTCGACCAGCAACCGGAACGCCTCGCGCGACATCGGCTGACTGTCGGGCGGCAGCCCGTAGAGCGACATGCCGAGCGGCGAGCAGCTGAAGCGATCGTGCCGCAGGTCATATTCCCAGGTCGCGATCTCGCCGGCCTCGGTCGCCTGTTCGAGCGACGCGCGCCCGCGGGCCAGCGCCGCGCGCGCATGGTGGCGATCGGTACGGTCGACCCCCTCGATGAAGATCGTGACGACACTGCCGTGCTCGTCGGTGATCGGCTGGCAGATGAAGTCGATCCAATAGTCGCGAAGCACGCCGGGCGTCGCGGTCGGCAATTGCACCGGCATGTCGACCGCGCGGAACGGAGCGCCGGTCCGGCGGACCTCGTCCAGCCGCTCCAGAAAGCCCGAGGCGGCGACCTCGGGCAGCGCATCGGCATAGCGCCGGCCGACCAGATCGCGGTCGCCGGTCATGCGGCGGTAGGTGGCGTTGGCCAGCTCGATCACATAATCGGCGCCGCGCAGCACCGCGATGAAGCCGGGCGTCTGGTCGAACATCTGGACGAGCCGCGCGCGCTCGCGCGTGGCGGATTCGACGGTCCGCATCCGCTCGGTCACGTCCGACACCACCCCCAGCACGCCGCCGACCGTGTCGTCCTCCAGCAGCACCGCCGACAGCGACATGTCGAAGTGCAAGGTGGTCGGCTGTCCGTCGGCGAGAATGTCGAAGCGGCGATCGCCGAGCGTCAACGTCCGCGCGGTTGCGAAGACCTCGTCGACCATCGGCGCGACCTCGACCCACGCGCGGTGCCAGCGCTCGTCCGCGGGCTGGCCGAGCGCGGCGGGGTGACGGTCGTGGAGCAGCGCGGCATAAGCGTCGTTGTAGAAAACCCGGCGCTCCGGCCCCCAGATCAGCAGCATCTGCGCGCCCATCGGCAACAGCAGCTCCAGCGCCGCGCGCAGCGGTGCCGGCCATGCCGCGATCGGTCCCAGCGACGTGCGCGACCAGTCCGTCGCGCGCAGCAGCTTCCCGACTTCTCCTGCGCGCGCAAATGGTTGTCGGGCGCTGTCCTCGCGGGGAAGGGAAGGCATCATCCTGACTGATGTAGCTTAGCCGATGCACCGCGAACAGTTGGCAAAGTCACCCGCCGGCCGGTATTCGACGGCCATGAACCCAGCCTTCCGCTCGCTGCATCGTCACGGCATGGTGCGCGTCGCCGCCGCCACCCCGCTCGCCACCGTCGGCGACCCCGCCGCCAATGCCGAGGCCGCGATCGGGATCGCGCGCACCGCGCACGACGCCGGCGTCGACCTGGTCGTCTATCCCGAGCTGAACCTCAGCAGCTATGCGATCGACGACCTCCACCTGCAAGCGGCGCTGCAACGCGCCACACGTGAAGCGGTCGCGGCCGTTGTGGCGGCGAGCGCCGATCTACGCCCGGTGCTGCTGGTCGGCGCGGCGCTGGAGCGCGGCGGGCGGCTCTACAATTGCGCGCTGGCGATCGCGCGCGGGCGCGTGCTGGGGGTCGTGCCCAAGACCTTCCTGCCCAATTACCGCGAATATTACGAAAAGCGCTGGTTCGCGAGCGGGGTGGGGCTCACCGGGTTGACGATCGCGATCGATGGCGAGGAGGTGCCGTTCGGCGCCGACCTGATCTTTGCCGCCGACGATCTGCCGCATTTCTTGATCCATGCCGAGATCTGCGAGGATTATTGGGCACCGACCCCGCCCTCGACGCAAGGCGCGCTGGCGGGGGCGCTGATCTGCGCCAATCTGTCGGCGTCGAACGTCGTGATCGGCAAGTCGCGCGAGCGGATGATGCTGTCGGCATCGCAGTCGGCGCGCGCGATGTGCGCCTATGTCTATTCCGCGGCCGGGCCGGGCGAGAGCACGACCGATCTGGCATGGGACGGACAGGGCAGCGTCCATGAACTGGGCGAGTTGCTGGCGACCTCCGAACGCTTCGCGCACGAGCCCGGACTGACGATCGCTGACGTCGATACCGAGCGGCTCGTGCAGGAGCGGTTGCGCAACGGCACCTTCAACGACGCCGCGGCGTTCGCCGGGCATCCCGAGACGCGCTTCCGTCGCGTCGCGTTCCGGCACGAACCCGACTTCGCCGATGTCGGGCTCAAGCGCGAGATCCGCCGCTTCCCGTTCGTGCCCAACACGCCCGACAAGCTCGACGCGGATTGCTACGAAGCCTTCAACATCCAGGTCGAGGGGATCGCCAAGCGCTTGGTCGCCGCGCGCGCGCGGCGGCTGGTGATCGGCGTGTCGGGCGGGCTCGACAGCACCCACGCGCTGATCGTCGCCGCCAAGGCGCTCGACCGGCTGGGGCGGCCGCGCAGCGACATCCTCGGCATCACCATGCCCGGCTTCGCAACCAGCGAGGGGACGAAGGGCAACGCTTGGAAGCTGATGCGCGCGCTGGGGATCACCGCCGAGGAGATCGACATCCGCCCCGCCGCGACGCGGATGCTGGAGGACATGGGGCATCCGTTCGGGCGCGGCGAGCCGGTCTATGACGTGACGTTCGAGAATGTGCAGGCGGGGCTGCGCACCGATTATCTGTTCCGCATCGCCAACCAGCGCGACGGGCTGGTGGTCGGCACCGGCGACCTGTCGGAGCTGGCGCTCGGCTGGTGCACTTACGGCGTCGGCGACCAGATGAGCCATTATGCGGTCAATGCCGGCGTGCCCAAGACGCTGATCCAGTTCCTGATCCGCTGGGCGATCGGCACCGACCAATATGATCGCGAGACCGATGCGGTGCTCGAAGCGATCCTCGGGCAGGAGATCAGCCCCGAACTGGTGCCCGGCGAGGAATTGCAGAGCACCGAGAGCAAGATCGGGCCGTATCCGCTCAACGACTTCTTCGCGCATTACTTGATCCGCCACGGCCTCGCGCCGTCGAAGGTCGCGTTCCTCGCCTGGCATGCGTGGCATGATGCCGCAGCGGGGCGCTGGCCGCTCGGCTATCCGGAGAGCGCGCGCACCGCCTATGATCTGGCGACGATCATGCACTGGCTGGAGCGGTTCCTGATCCGCTTCTTCCAGACCAGCCAGTTCAAGCGCTCGGCGATCCCCAACGGGCCGAAGGTGTCGGCGGGCGGCGCGCTGTCGCCGCGCGGTGACTGGCGTGCGCCGTCGGACGGAACCGCGGCGGCGTGGCTGGCCGAGCTGAAGGCGAACGGGCCGCGGATCGACGGGTAATCGACTTCGTCATCCCGGACCCTTCGACACGCTCAAGCGGGACCCCGGATCAAGTCCGGGGTGACGAACGCAGCTTGGGCGGTGAACCCGAGGTTCGCCAGCAGGCTTTCCTTCCTTTCAACCGGGTCGTAGAAGGCGGCATGCTACAAGCAAGTCCGGGTTTCTCGCTGTCCACGCGTCCGGCGGCGCTCGCGCGCTGGCTCTATTGGGTTGCGGCGCTGATCGTGGCGATGGTCGTGGTCGGCGGGATCACGCGCCTGACCGAATCCGGGCTGTCGATCACGCAATGGAAGCCGATCAGCGGCGTGGTCCCGCCGCTCACGCAGGCGCAGTGGCAGGCCGAGTTCGCCAATTACCAGCGCATTCCCGAATATCAGCAGCTCAACCGCGGGATGACGGTGGACGGGTTCAAGGCGATCTTTTTCTGGGAATATCTCCACCGGCTGCTCGGGCGCGTGATCGGGCTGGCGTTCGCGCTGCCGCTGTTGTGGTTCGCGGTGAAGCGGCAGATCCCGCGCGGCTATGGCTGGCGGCTGAGCGCGCTGCTGGCGCTCGGTGGGCTGCAGGGTGCGATCGGCTGGTGGATGGTCGCCTCGGGGCTGTCGGTGCGCACCGACGTCAGCCACCTGCGGCTGGCGACGCATCTCGGGACCGCGTTGTTCATCCTCGGCGGGATCATCTGGACCGCGCGCGACCTGAGCACGCTCGCCGCCAACCCGCTGGCGCGCCCCGCGGCGCTGCGCGCCGGCCCCGCGTTGGCGATCGCGGCGCTGGGGGTGCAGATCACGCTCGGCGCGCTGACCGCGGGGCTCGACGCGGGTTATGCCTTCTCGAGCTGGCCGCTGATGGGAGACGCGTGGTTCCCCGCCAACGTCCCGATGCTGGCGCCGGCGTGGAGTAATGCGGTCGACAACCCGGTCGTCGTGCAGTTCCTCCACCGCTGGATCGCGTTCGTCGCGGCCGGGGCGCTAGTGTGGCTGGCGTATCAGGCGCGGAAGATGCGTGCGGATCGGGTCGCAGCGACGGTTGCGCTGCTGGTCGTGGTGCAGATCGCGCTCGGCATCGCAACGCTGCTGACGGGGGTCGAAATCGTCGTCGCGGTGGCGCATCAGGCCAATGCCGCGTTGCTGCTGATCGCGACCGTCGTCGCCGCGCATGCGGTCAGTCGCCGCCGGGCGTAGCAGCGGCTGCCGCCGCTGCCGGTATTATAATACCCGTCAGCAAACCCGCGGAAACCTTGACAGGATCGGCCGCGCGCGGCATTGCGCCGCCATCGACGCGTGCACCCGGCGGGGTGGCGCGTTTTTCTCTTTCGACGCGAAATGAAGGTCACCAGGCACCATGAAGGCGCTGATGAAGACCACCAAGGCGGCCAAGCCGCACGAGGTGGAAAAGAAGTGGCACATCGTCGACGCCACCGACCTCGTGGTCGGTCGTGCGGCGGTGGTGATCGCCAACGTGCTGCGCGGCAAGCACAAGACTAGCTTCACCCCGCACGTCGATTGCGGTGACAATGTCATCGTCATCAACGCGGACAAGGTGCGGTTCACCGGCAACAAGCTGACCGACAAGATCTATTACAAGCACACCGGCTATGCCGGCGGCATCAAGGGCATCACGCCCGCCAAGGTGCTGGAGGGCAAGTTCCCCGAGCGCGTGCTAGAAAAGGCCGTCGAGCGGATGATCCCGCGCGGTCCGCTGGGCCGTCAGCAGATGCGCAACCTGCGGATCTTCGCGGGCGCCGAGCATCCGCATGAAGCGCAGAACCCGGAAGTCCTCGATATCGCGGCGATGAGCCGCAAGAACAAGGTGGGCGCATAATGTCCGACAACCGCCAGTCCCTTTCCGATCTGGGTGCGGCGCTCCAGCAGCAGCAGCAGGCCACCGACGGCGCACCGGTCGAAACCTCGGCCGATGCGTATCTGGCCGGCGACGTGCAGGAGCCGGTGCAGCGCGCGCCGCTGCGTGCGCAGGAGATCGACAAGTACGGCCGCGCCTATGCGACCGGCCGTCGTAAGGACGCCGTTGCGCGCGTCTGGCTGAAGCCGGGCTCGGGCAAGATCACGATCAACGGTCGCGATCAGGAAATCTATTTCGCGCGTCCGACGCTGCGGCTCGTCATCAACCAGGTGTTCGGGATCACCGAGCGCGAAGGTCAGTATGACGTGATCTGCACCGTCAAGGGCGGTGGCCTGTCGGGTCAGGCCGGCGCGGTGAAGCACGGCATCAGCCAGGCGATCACCCGCTACGAGCCGGCGCTGCGCGCGCCCGTCAAGGCGGCAGGCTTCCTGACGCGCGATCCGCGCGTCGTCGAGCGTAAGAAGTACGGCCGCGCGAAGGCACGTCGTAGCTTCCAGTTCTCGAAGCGCTAAGACGCAGGCGACCCCGGATCGTTCGCACGATCCGGGGTCGCTGTGGTTCTGCTGGTTCCTGCGGAGGAGCGGTCAAGCGATTGGCCGCTCCTTTGTCGTGATTGCCCGGCCGGGACATGATCCGGAACTCCCGTTGACCCGGTAAGAAGCGGGGCCCCGGATCAAGTCCGGGGCGACGAAGCTATCGGGGCGGTGGACCGAAATCCGGTACATGCGCGGCGCGCGCCACGGACGTAGAGCGGAACGTTCAAAAATGCAGCGCTGGCGAAGGCCGGCGTAGCTGGGCCCTGTTCGCGGGGATGACGCGCGGTGCGGTGATGTCGGCCAGCGCCGCGAAAACGTCGCTACGCCGCGCCGTTCTCGCCGAGAAACGTCCGCAGCCGGTCGGCCATGTCCTGCAGCGTCACCTGCGCGATGTCGCCGTCCGCCCCGTTCGAGGTGCGCAGCAAATCGGCGATCGCGAGCTGGATCTGCGTGATATGGTCGATACGCTGGAGGCTCGCCATGTGGCGGCGCAGCGTCGCGCCGTCGCTGCCGAGATCATAAGCGAGATCGGCCAACATGCGCGACGCGAGCACCAGCTCGGCGGCGAGCGCCTGTGCCAGCGGGCGCGGCACGCCGCCCGCCGACGCGCTCCCGTCCGCCGGAAGCGTCGCCGCTGCAGCGGTCATTTCGAGCACATCTTCATGACGCCCGCCACCAGCGCGTCGCTGGCGACCGGCTGCGAGACCATGCCACGGGTCAGCGTGTAGCCGCCGCCGCTTTCGGCCGGGGCAAAGGCATAGCCGCCCGCCGCGTTCATCGCGCGCAGCCCGCCCGCACCGTCTTCATTGCCATCGAGCAGCAGCACGCCGACCGCATTGGCCGCCGCCGCCTTCGCCGCGGAGGCGAACAGCAGCGAGATCGACGGACGCTCGCCCGCAACCGGGTCCTTGGGGAGCAGGCGCAGCGTGCCGTTCGGCCAGCTGTCGATAACCAGATGCGCGTCGCCGTGCGGGGCGAGATAGATATTGCCCTGTTCCGGCTTCATGCCGTCGGTGGCGACCACCACCTTGGGTGCGCATTGCTCGGCGAGCTTCTCGGCCATGCTCTCGACCATGCCCGGCCCGAGATGCTGGACGACGATGGTCGGCGGACAATTGGCCGGGAAGCCGGCGAACAGGTCGAAGATCGACTTGGTGTTCGAGGCGTCGCCACCGACCAGTAACAGGCGACCGTTCCAGTCGATCGGCGGCGACTTGGCGGACTTGGGCGCACTCTTCGGCTTCAGGTCGGCCTTCTTCGCGGCCTTCAGGCGCTTGGCGAGCTTGGCGATGATCGCGTCCAGCTCGGCCGGCGCGGCGACGCGCGGCTTGGGGAAGCAGTCGAGCGCGCCGAGCCGCAGCGCCTCGATCGATTCCGCCGCGCCGTCCTGCGTGCGGGTCGAGAACATGATCACCGGCATGGGTTTGGTGTCCATGATCTCGGCGAGATAATCGAGGCCGCTCATCCCCGGCATTTCGACGTCGAGCGTCATCACGTCGGGGCGGGTGCTCTCCACCAGCCCGCGCGCTTCCGCCGCGCCATCGGCCATGCCGACCACTTCCACGCCCGGGATCCGCTCGAGAGCGCCCGAGATCAGCGCGCGCATGGTCAACGAGTCGTCGACCACCAATACTTTCGTTCCAGCCATGACCCCGTCCTACTCTACGCGCGTTAACTAATTGTATTCAGGCCGCATCCGCCATTGCGGCGCGCTCAACCAGCCGATCGAGCGCCAGCACCAGGATCAGCCGCTGGTCGATCGTCGCCAGCCCGTCGAGGAACTGCTGCGCCGCCGAATCGCCCATGTCGGGGAGCGGCTGCATGTCCTCGTTCTGGACGGTGACGATGTCGTTGACCGCGTCGACGATGATGCCCTGCAACTGCTCGCCGATCCGCACGACGATGATGACGTGGCGCGCGGTCGGGTCGGTCATGCCCCAGCCGAGCCGGTGGCGCAGATCGAGGACGGGGAGCACCACGCCGCGCAGATTTACCACGCCGCGCACGTGGCTGGGGACGTTCGGGAGCGGGGTGGCCGGCGACCAGGCGCGGATTTCGCGGATCGCCATAATGTCGACGCCCAGATACTGGTCGCCGAGCTGGAAGGTGATGAGCTGACGGGACATGGGGTTCGTTCCTTGTATCATCAGTGCAGGACGCGGCGGATCGCGGCGGCGAGCTTTTCGGGGTGGAAGGGCTTGACGATCCAGCCGGTGGCGCCGGCCTGTCGCGCGCGCTGCTTCTTCTCGTCGGAGCTTTCGGTGGTCAGCACCAAGATCGGCAGCGTGCGGCGACCGTCGGCGCGGACGTTCTCGATCAGCCCGAACCCGTCCATCCGCGGCATGTTGATGTCGGTGATGAGCAGGTCGGGCTCGTCCTCCTCGTCGAAGCTGGCCAGCGTTTCGAGCGCGTGGACGCCATCCTCGGCCTCGACGACGTGGTAGCCGAGGTCGGTAAGCGCGGCGCGCAGCAGCATTCTCATGCTGGGCGAGTCATCCACAGTCATGATCGTCTTGGTCACGGGTATCGGCTCCTGGGCAGAATGCGGGGCGTAGGCAGAGGCGGGATCAGAAGAATTCGACGTCGCCGAGCGACGCGGGCGGCGGCGGCGGGGCGGCCGGGCGGATGCGGACCACCGGCGCCGGGATCGAGTGTTCGGTCACGACTCGGCACCGGGCGAGGCCCACCGCCGGGCGGAACTCGACGCGCCGCGCGCCATTGCCGCCGACGTCCTCGCCGACCAGCGGGATGCGCTCGTCACGCAGGAAGCGGCGCGCGAAGGCGATGTTGTCGCCGCCGATGTCGCGAAAGCCGGAGCGCATCGTCGCCCCGCCGAAGATCCGCGCCTTGAGCCGCGAGCGCGCTCCGCCCATCGCCAGCATGGCGTTGATGAGGACTTCCATCGCATAGACGCCGTAGCGCTGCATCGAGGCGGGGTCGGAGGCATGACCCTCCGCTAACAGGTAGTGGTTAATACCTCCTACCTTGGCGACCGGATCGTAAAAACAGGCCGCGATACAGCTGCCGAGCACGGTGGTGAGCACCACGTCGGTCTCGTCGCTGACGCGCGTCTCGCCCTGCGCCACCGTGATGCGGCGCAGCCCGTCGCGGAGCGCAAGCGCGCTCATGCACGGCACTCCTGGAGCAGGCGGGGGGCGATGCGGCGCAGCGGCATCTGCTGGACGACCGCGCCGATCCGGTGCGCGACCGCCGGCATCCCGTAGACGACGCTCGACGATTCATCCTGACCGATCGTCACCGCGCCGGCCTGCCGCATGGCGAGCATCCCTTCGGCACCGTCGGCGCCCATGCCGGTCAGGATCGCGCCGACCGCGTCACCGCCGGCGACTCGCGCCACCGAGTGGAACAGCACGTCGACCGATGGCTGGTGCCCGCTCGCCTTCGGACCCGCGAGCAGGCGGCAGTAGCGGCGCGTCGCCGGACCGGCGATCTCCAGATGCTGATCGCCGCCGGGCGCCAGATAGACCTTGCCCGGACGCAGCACCGCGCCGGCGCGCGCTTCCTCGACGCTCGGCTTGCACAGCCGGTCGAGCCGCGCGGCGAAGCTGGCGGTGAAACTGGGCGGCATGTGCTGGACGATCACCGTCGGTGGGCAATTGGCCGGAAAGCCGGAGAGCAGCTCGATCAGCGCCTCGACCCCGCCGGTCGACGCGCCGACCGCGATCATCGACTGGTCGCGCGGCCGGTAATCGGCGAGCGGCGCCGGATCGAGCGCGCGTGGCGCCGCGGCGACGCTGCGCCCGCGCGACCCGGAGGCGGCACGGACCAGCGCGGGGAGTCGGATCGCCTCGTCGGGACGGCGCAGCGCGAGCTTGTCGAAACATTCGAACGCACCCAGCTCGAGCGCGGCGATGCTGGCGTCCGCGCCCTCTGAGGTCAGCGTCGACAGCATCACCACCGGGGTCGGGCGCAGCCGCATCAGCCGCTCGAGAAAGTCGAGCCCGTTCATCCCCGGCATCTCGATGTCGAGCGTCACGACATCGGGATCGAGTTCCTTGATGCGCGCGCGCGCTTCCTCGGCGCTCGACGCGGTGCCGACGACCTGGATTTGCGGATCGCTGGCGAGCGTGCGCTGGATCAGCGCCTGCATGGTCAGCGAATCGTCGACGACGAGGGTGCGGACGCTCATGCGCGCACCTTCAGATAGGCCGTGCGCCCGACGCAGTCGAACCGCGCGGCAACCTCGGGCGACAGCCGCTCCGAATGGCCGATGTAGAGCATCCCCCCGGTCTCCAGATGATCGGCCAGCCGCGCCTGCAGCTTCGCCTTCGTTGGTTCGTCGAAATAGATCATGACGTTGCGACAGCAGATCGCGTCGAACCGCCCCTTCATCGGCCACGGGCCGAGCAGGTTGAGCGGGCGGAACGAAATCGCCTCGCGCAGCGCCGGGTCGACCACCAGCCGGTCGCTGACCCAGGTCGCGCGCAATTTGGCAGGCACGGTGCGCAGCGTGTCGGCCGAATAGCGTCCGGCGCGCGCCGTCTCCAGCACGCTGGGCGACACGTCGGTGGCGAGCATCCGCAGATCGCCCTTGAGCAACCGCTGCGCCGCCGAGCGGTCGTGGCCGAGCGCGGCCATCAGCCAGGTATAGGGCTCCTCGCCGCTCGAACAGGCCGCCGACCACAGCCGCACGCGCCCGCCGCTCGCGAGCCGTTGCGACAGCGTCGGCCACATCCGCTCGACGAAATCCTCGAAATGATGCGCCTCGCGGAAAAAGCTGGTGTGGTTGGTGGTGAGCGCATCCAGCATCCGGTTGCGCTCGTCCTCATCCTGCTCGATCACGGCCAGATAGGCGGACACGCTGGTCAGCCCGCAGGCGCGCACGCGCGGCGCGACCCGGCCGTAGACGAGCTGCGACTTGCCCTCCGGCAACAGGATGCCGAGCGTGTCGTAGACGATTCGCGCAATCTTCTGGTGATCGGCGGGCGCGAAGTCGAACTCGCGCTTCGCCGCCGAGACGGGGAGGGCGATCGCGAGCGTCACGCGGCGTGCGCCAGTTGCGCGCGGCGCGAGCGCTGCGAGGTGAGCGCGTCGACGTCGATGATGAGCGCGACGCGCCCGTCGCCGAGAATCGTCGCGCCGGCCAGTCCGTCGATCGCCTGGTAATTGGCCTCGAGGCTCTTGACGACCACCTGCCGTTGATCCTGGATCGAATCGACCAGCAACGCGGCCTGGCCCTGATCGCCCTCGACGACGATCAGCACGGCCTTCTCCGGGTCGCGCTCGCTGCCGCCGATCCCGAGCTGCTCGGCGACCGGATAGATGGGCACATAGGCGCCGCGCACGTCGAGCACCGCGCCATCGGTGCCGATCGCGGTCACCGACCCGTCCGTCGGGCGCAGGCTTTCGACGATATGGCTGAGCGGGATCACGAACGTCTGGTCGCCGACCGTGACGATCATCCCGTCGACCACCGCCAGCGTGAGCGGCAGGCTGAGCGAGAAGCTGGAGCCCGAGCCGAATTTCGAGTGAATGCCGATGCGGCCGCCGAGCGCCTGGACGTTCTTGCGCACCACGTCCATCCCGACCCCGCGTCCCGAGATGTTCGAGACGGTCGCCGCGGTCGAGAAGCCCGGCGCGAAGATCAGATTGTCGACTTCCTCGTCGCTCAGCACCGCGTCGGGCAGGATGATCCCGCGCTCGACCGCCTTGGCGCGGACGCGCGTGCGGTCGATCCCGCGGCCGTCGTCGGCGACGGTGATGACGATCCGCCCCGAATGATGCGCCGCCGAGAGCGTGACGACGCCGGTTTCGGGCTTGCCGGCCTTGATCCGCTCTTCGGTGGTTTCCAGTCCGTGGTCGACCGCGTTGCGGATCAGGTGGGTGAGCGGCTCGCCGATCCGCTCGACGACGGTCTTGTCGACCTCGGTCATCTCGCCCTCGATATCGAGGCGGACGCGCTTGCCGGTCTCGCCCTCCAGCTCGCGGATGATGCGCGGCACGCGGCTGAAGACGGTCTTCATCGGCTGCGCGCGGATCGCCATCGTCGATTCCTGAAGCTCGCGCGTCAGGTGATCGAGATCGGTCAGCTCGGAAATGCCCGCCATGTCGTTCTCGCTCAGTCGTTGAGCGAGCATCGCCTGCGTGATGACGAGTTCGCCGACGAGGTTCACGAGCCGGTCGAGCTTGTCGAGGTCGACGCGGATCGTCTGCGCAACCGGGGTGGGCGGCGCCGCCGGTGCGACCGCGACCGGGCGCGGCGCGGGAGCCGCTGCCACCGGCGCGGAGGCGGCGGGTGCCGGCGTCGCGACGGCAGCCAGCGCCGGCGCGGCAGCGGCCGGGGCAGTGACGGGGCCGACCGGGGCAGCCGCCGGTGCGACCGCGGCAACGGGGGCGGGAGCCGGCGCGATCGCGGCGGGTTCCGGTGCGGGGGCGACCACGATCGTCGGCGCAGCGACCGACGGCAGCGCCGCCACCTTCTCGAGCGTCAGCGCGCAGCCGTCGGTGAACTCGAAGACGCCGCGGATATCGTCTTCCTCGACCGTCGCGGGCACCGCGATCCGCCACGCCAGATAGGAGCGTTCCGGGTCGAGGGCCGCGAGCGGCGGCAGCGTGTCGGCGTCGCACGACAGCACCTGTGCGCCCATCCGCTGCAACTCGCGGAGCAGCAGCAACGGCTCGCCGCCATTGTCGAGCGCGTTGGTCGGGGGACGGAAGGTCAGCAGCCAGCCCGGCGCTGCCGCCGGCTCGGCGTCGAAATCCTCGAGCGCGATCGGTCCGGGACCGTTGACGCCGTCGAGCATCGCCATCAGGTCGTCGAAATCGTCGCCGATGCCCACCGGCACCACGTCGATCACCGGCGCGGCGGCGACCGGCTCCGGCATCGCCTCGGGCGAGGCCGCCGCTTCGCCGCTCGACGCCGCAATCAGCCGCGCCAGCATCGCCGCGTCATCGGGCACCTCGCCGCCGTCGCGCGCCGCGGCGACGTGGTCGGCGAGCATGTCGAACGCCGCGACGATCAGGTCGACCAGCGGTGGGGTCAGCGCCAGCGTCTCGCTGCGCAGCAGGTCGAGCAGCGTTTCATATTGATGGGTATAGGCCTGCAGCCGCTCGTGCCCGAACGCGCCCGCGCCGCCCTTGATCGAATGAACCGCGCGGAAGATGCCGTTGATCGTCTCGCCGTCATATTGCTGGTCGCGCAGCGCGGCGAACGCGCTTTCCATGCCGGCCAGGCCTTCTTCGCATTCCTGGAAGAAGATCTGCTGGATTGCATCGAGGTCCAAGGTCGGGCTCCTGCGAAGGGGTCTTGAAGTCAGGCGGCGGCGAGAACGTCGACGGCGGCGAGGGTGCCGGCCTCGACCATCGCGACGCTGGGAAAGGCAACCTGCCACGACAGGCCGCGCGCCACCGCCGCAGCGCGCGCGGCGGCCAGCACCTGAAGGCACGCCTGACCGATCTGGTCGACCGCGGCGGCGTCGATCGCGACCGGCGCCCCGGCGTCGACCAGCTTGAGCAGCGACTGGCGCAGCGGTGCCGCGGCGGCGGTATCCAGTCGGGGGCTGAGGACGATCGACATCGCGGCCTTTCCTGTCAGATGGCGGCGGGACGGCGCGGGACGAAGCGATGTTCGGGCATGTTCGTCCTGTCCTTCCCCAAGTTGGTCGACCCCCGCGCATCATCCGCCGACGGGGGACGGGTCAAAAACCGATCTGCCCGATCTCTCCTAAGATGACGTTAAATGCGCGGGTACGCGTCGCCGCATGCGCCACGACTTCCCCGGTTAATCCGATGACAACCAATGAGCTGCATGGATGAGGCGCGTCCGGAAATGCGGCGCGCAGGAGATCGTTTTGGTGCGGGCGGTAAGGACGGTCATGCCGGAGACTCGGGCGGAGGAGTTGCTGCGCCAGTCGGCCGTGATGCGCGCGATCGGTTCCCCGTTCGTCGCGGCGGTGCTGGCGGCGGCGTACCGGCAACTCGCGGCGGCGCCGCTTACCGGCGCGATGCTGGCGGACTGGCCGGGCGATCCGGCGGCGGCGGCGGTCGCGATGCGGCTGAACGCCGCGCTGCACGCGCTGGCGCGGCGCAACACCCCGCCGGCGCTCGGCGCCTTGTATCGCGGCACGCATGACGATTTCGATGGCGCGGTGCGCGCGGCGCTGGCCGCAAACGACGCGTTCATCGCGCGCTGGCTGGCGGACACGCCGCAGACCAACGAGGTCGGCCGCGCCGCCGCGATCCTCGCCGCGCTGATGGAGGTCGTCGGACGCGCGGCGCTGCCGGTCGAGCTGCTCGAACTCGGATCGAGCGCGGGGCTCAACCTCAATCTCGCGCTTTACCGCTACGATCTGGGCGGCGTGACCGCCGGGCCGGACGGGTCCGCGGTGCGGATCGCGCCGGAATGGCGCGGTGCGCCCCCGCTCGACCGCGCCGTCGCGGTCGTCGCGGCGGAGGGGGTCGATCTTCATCCGCTCGACCCGCACGACCCCGCGACGTGCGAGCGGCTGATGGCCTATGTCTTCGCCGACCAACCCGCGCGCGCCGCCCGGCTGGCGGCCGCGCTGTCGCTGGCGCGTGCATATCCGCCGCGGATCGCGCGCGCAGACGCCACGGTCTGGCTGGCGCAGCGGCTGGCGGCGGCGCAGCCGGCCGGGCGGTGGCGCGTGATCTTCCATTCGATGATGGCGCAATATGTCGGCACGGCCGAGCGCGCGGCGCTGGAACGCAGCATCGCGGCGGCGGGCGCACGCGCGGACGGCGCGCGGCCGCTGGCGCGGATCGCCTTCGAATGGAATGCGCCGCGCAGCGCGGTGGAGCTGCGGCTCACCTGCTGGCCGGGGGGCGACACGCGCGTGCTGGCGACCTGCCACCCTTATGGCGCGTGGATCGACTGGTCGGAGTGAAAGTGCCGCCTTTATCCATGTTTAACTAACCAGGCGCTAAGGCTGGCGCGTGCAAGCGGCGCCTGCGGCAGAAAGACCATCGATGTTCAAGACCCTGAGCATACCGAGGAAGCTGGGCTTCTCCTTCCTCGTCATCAATGCCTCGGCGGCGATCATGATGGTCGTTTTCTTCGCCAACATCTGGATGATCCGCGCGGCGACCGCGAACAACAACAACAGCCAGCAGGTCTATGCCAAGGCGCTGACGCTGGAGACGTCGATCCTGCGCGAGAACAGCCAGTTGCGCGGCTATCTGGTCACGGCCGACCCGACCTATCTCAAGTCGTACAACGAAGCGCGCACCCAATATGACGAGACGACGGTGGCGCTGGAGAAGCTGCTGCCCGACGCGGCGCAGCGCGCGCTGGTCCTGACCTCGCGCGACGAAACCGCCAAATGGCGTCGCGACTGGAGCGACCGTTTGGTGGCGATGGTCAAGGCCGGGCAGCGCGAGGCCGCCGAACAGGCGGTGCGCGACGCGGGCAAGAAGGTGCTGACCAGCGCGATCGTGCTGCCGTTGCGCGACCTGCGCGAACAGGAAACCGCCGCGATCGAGGAAAATGCCGCCGGCCAGACGCGGGCGCTGACCATCGCGACGATCGCGCTGGTGCTGGGCGGCATCGCGCTGATCGGGATCGCGGTCCTGCTCCAGATGGCGCTGAGCCGCAGCATCGCGCGCCCGGTCAGCGCGCTGACGCGCCGCATGGCCGATCTGGCCGCGGGGAAAAGCGCGATCGACGTGCCCGATGTCGCGCGTGCCGACGAACTGGGCGACATGGCGCGCGCGGTGCTGGTGTTCCGCGACGCGGCGCAGGCCAAGCTGACCGCCGATCAGGAGCGCGAGCAGGCGATGCGCGCGATCGGCGACGGGCTGCACCGCTTGTCGGAGGCCGACCTGACGGTGCGGCTGACCGCCCTGCCGGGTTCCTATGCGGTGCTGTCGAAGGACTTCAACGGTGCGGTCGGCAAGCTGTCCGACCTGACCTGCAACGTGCGGCGCAGCGTCGAGACGATCAAGCAGAATGCCGACGAGATCAGCCAGTCGGCGCGCGACCTGTCGGCGCGCAGCGAGCAACAGGCGTCGAGCCTGCGCGAAACCGCCGCGGCGATGGACGAGATCACCGGCACGGTCCGCGAAGGCGCGACCAACGCCGCCGATGCGAATCGGGCGATGGCCGAGGCGCGCGACGCTGCGCAGCAGGGCGGGGCGGTGGTCCGCAAGTCGGTCGAGGCGATGAACGGCATCGACAAGGCAAGCCGCGAAATCGCCGACATCATCAGCGTGATCGACGGGATCGCCTTCCAGACCAACCTGCTCGCGCTCAATGCCGGGGTTGAGGCAGCACGCGCGGGCGAGGCGGGCAAGGGCTTCGCCGTCGTCGCCAGCGAGGTGCGCGCGCTGGCGCAGCGCTCCGCCGATGCCGCCGCCGACGTGAAGACGCGGATCCTGTCGGCGATCCACCACGTCAAATCGGGGGTCGAACTGGTCGACGCGACCGGACACGCGCTGGAGCGGATCATCGAGCGCGTCGGCAGCGTCAGCGAGGTCATGGCGACGATCGCGCGCGCCTCCGACCATCAGGCCGAGAGCCTGGGACAGGTGAACGTCGCGATCAACGAGATGGACGGCGTGACGCAGCAGAATGCCGCGATGGTCGAGGAATCGACCGCCGCCGCCAGCTTGCTGGCGCGCGAGTCCGAACAGCTCGCCGGTGCGGTGGCGATTTTCACCGTCGACGAACCCGCCGCGCGCGCGGTGCCGCTGCCGGTCAGCGCCCCGCACGCCCGGCATATCACCGCCCCCACGCGTCCCGCGCCGCGCACGATCGGCAACACCGCACTGGCGACGAGCGAGGATGACTGGTCGGCGTTCTGAACCGACCTCGCGCTGCCTTCGTCATCCCGGACTTGATCCGGGATCCCGCTTCTGGACGCGCAAATAGGGGGAGAAGCGTGCCCCCGGATCAAGTCCGGGGCGACGGGCTAAGGACAGGGTCGGTTAACCGGTAAACGCGCCGACCTCTGCCACGGTCAGATTGCCCGCGGGGATCGCCGGTGCCGCGAAGCGCAGCCGCAGGTAACGCGCCTGCCGTACCGCGAACGCCACCCGCTGCGTGGCGAGCGCATAGGCGATATTGCCGAACTCGCCGGTTGCGGCGGGCACCCAGGTCTTGCCGTCGGCGCTCGTCTCCGCATCATAGCCGCGCGGCGGCGCGGTGTCCTTGGCGATGGTGCGCGACGGCGTCAGGCTGAACCCGGCGAGCGGCAGTACGCGGCCGAGATCGATCGTTACGCTGGCGGGATTGGCCGCGGTCGGTGACGGCACCGTCCAGCGCGTCTGCGCGTCGCCGTCGATCAGCTTCTCCGCGCCCGGACCGCTCGCGGTGACGATCGACCAGCCGCGCTGCGGAATGATCGTCGGATCGGTCACCTTGGGCGGCGCGACCGCGACCGGCTGCACCTGACGGAACAGCGAGATTTCGCTGATCGCGGGGCAGGCGGGGGCGTCGACGATCCGCAGCCGAAGCCGGCGCGCCGACGACGGCTTGGGCAAGCGCACGATCCGCTGCGCGCTGATGCACTCATGTTCGGCGACGGTGCGCCACTGCCCGCCTTCCTCGAGGTCGATCGCGAACTTCGTCACGCGCACGCCGAGCGGGAGATATTCGCGCAGCCGGATCACGTCGAAGGTCCGGCCCGGCGGCAGGTCGAGCGTCAGTGTCGGCGTGGTGTCGCCGTCGGGGGTCGACCAATAGGTGTCGCGCCGCCCGTCGAGCACCTTCGACGCGGCGAACGCGCGCCCGCGCTCGGCGCTGGCGTGCGCGACCGCGCCCTGCGCCAGATCGCGCGCATAGGTCTGCGCCTGTGCCGCGCCGAAGCTCTTGAGCACCGCCACATCATGGTCGGCGACCCGGCCGCGGCGATCGGGCGGGATGTTGAGGTGCATGTTGGTGCCGCGCCCGACCGATTCGTCGAAGTAACGCAGCAGGCGGGCGGGGCTCTTCACCTTGGCGTCCTCGTCGGCGTGGTAGAACCAGCCGGGACGGATCGAGGTGTTGGTCTCGGCCGGCCACCACAAGGGCGCGCCGCGCACCCCCGAATTGCCTTCCGACTGGACATAGGGATGCGCGGGCATCGTCGGCCAGCACGGATCGCCGGCAACGCCGTCCTCGTTGCCGACCCAGCGGATGTCCGCGCCATAAGGATCGAAGGTGCACGCCATCGGCTGATGCTGGTGGACCAGCGCGATGATCGACGGCCAGTCGTAATATTTCGGTGCGTCGATCTTCCGCGTCTCGCGCGCGCCGCCATAAAAGCCGTCACCACCGTTCGCGCCATCGAACCAGAATTCGAACAGCTCGCCATAGCGGGTGCAGAGTTCGACGATCTGCTTGCGGTAATAGTCGATGTACGCCGGGCGGCCATATTCGGCGTGATTGCGGTCCCACGGCGACAGGTACAGGCCGAAGGCGAGCCCGGCATGGCGCGTCGCCTTTTCCATCTCGCCGACGATGTCGCCCTTGCCCTGCTTGTACGGGCTGTTGCGGATGCAATGTTCGGTCAACAGCGTCGGCCACAGGCAGAAGCCGTCGTGATGCTTGGCGGTGAGGATGATCCCGCGCATCCCGCCCGCCTTGGCCGCCGCGACGATCTGGTCGGCGTCGAAGTCGGTCGGGTTGAACAGCGTCGGGCTCTCGTCGCCATAGCCCCATTCGCGATCGGTGAAGGTGTTGATCGAGAAATGGATGAAGGCGTATTGCTCGCGCATGTGCCATGCGGCCTGCCGCTTGGACGGCGTCGCCCCCCATGGCTTCGGCGCGGCGCTGCCCTGCGCCAGCGCGGGGAGCGCAGTGGTGGCGGCACCGGCGGCGATCAGCGCGCGGCGGGTGAGATCGGTCATCGGGTGCTCCATGAAATGCGCTGCGGGCGGATCGTCGTTACCGGCTGCCGCTTACCTGACGGCGGCATATTCCGCCTTCGTCACCGGCTTCAGCCAGATCGTCTTGCCCTTTTGCGTCGGCGTGACGGCGAAATAGGCGAAGGGGGAGGTCGGAGTCGCGCCATGCCAATGCTCGACGCCGGGCATCGACCGGATCACGTCGCCCTTGTGCACGATCCGGCCCGGCTTGCCGCGCTCCTGATAGAAGCCCTCGCCCTCGGTGATGACCAGCACCTGCCCGCCCGGATGCGCGTGCCAGTCGAGGACCGCGCCGGGCGCGTAGGTCGCGACCGCCACGGCCGCGTCGATGACGCTGTCGCCCGCGCTCAGTTCGTTCAGCCAGATGTCGCCGCTATGGTTCCTCGCGCTCGACAGCTCGCCGCGCGCGAAGGTCGTGTCCTGTGCCGTCGCGGGCGTGGCAAGCGCCGCCAGCGACAGGATCGAACCGGCGGCGAGACGGGTAAGTGCTATCATCTGTTCGACCTTTCAGCAGGTGCCGCCGGTAAGCGTTACACGATGCCGCCGGTGTTCGACGGCGTCCTTCACGCGAGCGTCCGCCCGAACGATGGTGGGCGGTCGGCGGGCGCGCGCCCGAACGCCGGGTTCGGCGTCGCGCTCATCGTGAAGCGCAGCGTGCCGCCCTTCACCAGATCCGCGTGTGCGATCCAGCTTTTCGTCCACGGCCGCCCGTTCCACGTCACCGCGGTGACATAGGGCGTGATGGCGGTGTTGCCGGGCGCCTCGACGATCAGCTTCTTGCCGCCGGGCAACGCCAGCGTCGCGCGCTCGAACAGCGGCGAGCCGAACACATAGAGCGCCTCGACCGGATCGACCGGGTAGAAGCCGAGCGACGACATCACGAACCACGCGCTCATCTGCCCGCAATCGTCGTTGCCGATCACGCCGTCGGGATCGTTCTTGTACATCTCGGTGAGCAGCCGCCGCACCATCTTCTGCGTCTTCCAGGGCGCACCGACGAAGGCATAGAGATAGGCGACATGCTGGTCGGGCTCGTTGCCGTGCGCATATTGGCCGACCAGCCCGCTGATGTCGGGCGGGGCGTTCTTGGGCAGCGTCGACGGCGCGGTGAACAGCGCATCCAGCTTCGCCTCGAACTTCGCATCGCCGCCGATGTGCGCGATCAGGCCATAGACGTCGTGCTGGTTGAGGAAGGTCGCCTGCCAGCCGTTCGCCTCGGTATAGTCGCGCCACCACGGCTTGGGCATGTGGCCGAGCTGGATCGGATCGTAATCCTTCCACCACGAGCCATCAGCGAAGCGCGGGCGCGCGAAGCCGATCGACGCGTCGATGACGTTGCGCCAATTCCCCGAGCGCTTGAGCAGACGTTCCGCCTCCGCCTCGGCGCCCGCGACGCGCGCGAGCTTGGACGACGCCCAGTCGTCATAGGCATATTCCTGCGTGCGGCTGACGCTCTCGAACCATTTGTCGGCCGGGACATAACCCTTGGCGTCGTACAGGTCGCGGCCCTTGCTGTTGTCGAGATCGGGTGCGCTGAAGTCGAACGAGCGCTTGGCGATCGCGGGCCAGGCGGCGGCATAATCGGCGGGGATGCCCTTGGCGTGCGCCTCGGCGAGCACCGACACGCCGTGCCAGCCCATCATTGTGCCGGTCTCGACCCCCTGCAACGGCCAGACGAGCGGGCCGTAGGGGCTTTGCTGCGTCTGGCGGATCAGGTCGTCGACCAGCGACTTGGCGCGATCCGGCGCGACGATCGTCAGCAGCGGGTGGAGCGCGCGATAGGTGTCCCACAGCGAATAGGTCGAATAGGCGCGCTGCCCGGTGGGGACGGTGTGGACCTGCCGGTCGAGCCCGACGTAGCGGCCATCGACATCGGAGAAGAGCGTCGGCGCGACCATCGTGTGATAGAGCGCGCTCGCCATGATCGTGCGCTGGTCGGCGGTGCCGCCCTCGACGCTGACCGCGCCCAGCGTCCCGGCCCAGCGGCGCGCAGCGGCGCGGCGGATGGTGTCGAAATCGCCGCGCGCGGCCTCGGCCTGCAGGTTCGCGCGTGCGCCCGCGACGTCGACCGCCGAGATGCCGCAGCGGATCACGATCGGCGCCGCGCCGGCATCGTCGAAGAACAGCACCGCCTTGACGCGCTTGGCCGCCACGGAGGTCGCGCCCTTCGGCTGCTCGGCGTCATCGTCGCCGTAGAAGGCGACGCGGTCGGGCTTGCGCGAGAGCTGCATCGCGAAATGGATGCGGCGACCCTTCGCCCAGCGGTGGACGCGCCGGCTGCCGGTCAGCGTGCCATCGGCATGGAGCGTGAGGCTGCCGTCGTCGATCAGCGGCCCGCTGTCCCATTTGTCGAGGATCATGTGCGCCATGTCGATCAGGATGTGACCGGCGCCCTTCGGGAAGGTGTAGCGGTGCCAGCCGGTCCGCTCGGTCACGGTCAGCTCGGCGCGCACGCCGCTTTCCAGCGTCACGCGGTAATAGCCGGGCTCGGCATGTTCGTCCGAGTAACGCTGGCGATAGCCGGCGTCGGGGTTGTCGATCGGGCCGGGCTGGAGCTGCAAAGGGCCGCGTGTCGGGACGACCAGCACGTCGAGCATGTCGCCGATCCCGGTGCCCGACAGATGCGTGTGGCTGAACCCCATGATCGACCCGTCGCCATGGTGATAGCCGGAGCAGGTATCCCAACGCGCGACATCGGTGTCGGGCGACAGCTGCACCATCCCGAACGGCAGCGTCGCGCCGGGATAGGTGTGGCCGTCGCCGCCGGTGCCGACGAACAGATTGGGCGCGGCGCGGCGCGGGGTGGCGGCGAAGGACGGGAGCGGGGTGACCGCGACGGTGGCGGTGGTCGCGAGCAGGGCGCGGCGGGTGAGCATTACAGGGCTTCCTTGAGGATCGCAGGGTTCGTACGCGCGAGCCGCACGATCAGTTCGCCGAACAGGCCGTTCGCCCAGGCGAACCAGTGGCGCGTCCATTTGGTCGGATCGTTCATGTCGAACGTCTCGTGCATGAAGCCGGTGCCCGCATCGGTGTCGCGCAGGGTCTTCAAGCAGGTGCGGATCGTGGCCGCGTCAGTGGTGGAGAGCGCGCGGACGATCAGCGACATCGGCCAGATCTGCCCCAGCCCGACGTGCGGCCCGCCGATCCCTTCGCCCGCCGGACCGCGGAAGAAATAGGGATTGGCCTCGCTCCACGCCGCCGCCTCGGTCCGCCGCCACAAGGCGTCGTTGGGCGCGACGCAGCCGAGATAGCTGAGCCCCGACAGCGACGGGACATTGGCATCGTCCATGAACAAGGCGTTGCCGAAGCCGTCGACCTCGAACGCCCACACCTCACGCCCGTCGCGCAGCCGCATCGTGCCCCATTGCTTCAGCGCGGCCTCCACCTCGGCGGCGAGCGCGGTGGCGTCGCTGGCGAGCGCATCGTCGTGCGCGGCCTCGCTGGCGACGCGCGCCATCTCGCGCAGCGCGGTGACCGCGAACAGGTTCGACGGGATCAGGAACGGATATTGGCAGGCGTCATCGGACGGGCGGAAGCCCGACACGATCAACCCCACCGGCCGCACCGGATTGCCCCAGCCTTCCAGCGGCATCATCTCGGTGTTGCGGTTCGAGGTGCGCAGGAAACTGTACGGCCCGCGTCCGTCCTTGCGCTGCTGCTCGCGGAAGGTGCGGACGCTCGCGCGCGCCGCCGCGGCCCACGTCCCGTCGAACGGACGCGGGTCGCGCGTCGCCTGCCAGTAACCATGCGCCAGCCGCATCGGATAGCAGAGCGAGTCGATCTCCCACTTCCGCTCCGCGACGCCGGGCTTCATCTCGGTCTGATCCTTGAGCGACCACGACAAATCGGTCTTCGCCGACGGATCCTGCATGAAGGCGTTGGCATAGGGATCGATCAGGATCGAGCGCGCCTGTCGCGCGATCAGGCCGCGGAACAGCTCGCCGAGCTTCGGATCGTCCTTGACCAGATGCAGGTAGGGCGTGACCTGCGCCGAACTGTCACGCAGCCACAGCGCATTGATGTCGCCGGTGATGACGAAGGCGTCGGGCCGGCCGTCGACGTTGCCCATCTTCACGGTGGTGTCGAGCGTGTTCGGATAGCAATTTACGAACATCCAGCGCAGCTTCGGATCGGCGATCTGCTTCGAGACGCGCGCCAGCTCGCGCTCGACCGCGGGCGAGGTGAAGCGGCGGTCGGCGGGCGCGGGGCGCTTGCTGGCGAAGTCCGGCGCGGCGGCGAAGGCGGGGGTCGCGGCGAGCGCGGCGCTGCCGGCGAGGAAATGGCGGCGGGTGGGGGTCATGCGATAGTCCTTGCGTGCATCGTCATTGCGAGCACAGCGAAGCAATCCAGGGTCCAGCGCGCGACGCTCTGGATTGCTTCGCTGCGCTCGCAACGACGGAGGAGGGGAGGCGGAACGTCACCGCACCCACCGCCGTCACCCCGGCGAAGGCCGGGGTCCAGTGACGGAGCGCTGATGATGCCGTGCGGCGCCTCGTCACGACGATCTTCCCAGCCGGACCCCGGCCTTCGCCGGGATGATGGGGGAGGGGCAAGGCGAAGGGGACGATCACTTCGGCAGGTCCACGTCGGCGCCAGTCACCGTGAAGTCGGCCCACGCACCCGCGGCGCTGTCCGGCTGGCCGCCGCCGACCCACAGGCGATAGGCGCCGGGCATGATATGCCGCCGCCCGTCACGCTCGACGACGCTCATCATTCGCGGATCGATCGTGAAGCGCGCGGTGGCGCTCTTGCCCGCGCGCAACGGGACACGCTGGAAACCGACCAGCTGGCGTTGCAGCACCGGCGCGGTCATCCCGCCGCTCGCCACCTTGGGCGGGACGAGATAGGCCTGCACCACTTCCTCGCCGTCGCGCCGTCCGCTGTTGGTGACGCGCGCGGAGACGGTCAGCGGCTGCCCGCCGGCGACGCTCGCCGCGCCGGCGACCCGGTCATAGCCATAAGCGGTGTAGGACAGGCCGTGCCCGAACCCCCACAAGGGCGTGCCGGTGAAGTAACGGTACGTGCGCTCCTTCATGCCGTAATCGACAAAGGCAGGCAGGTCGGTGGTCGCCTTGTAGAAGGTCACCGGCAAGCGCCCCGACGGGTTGGTGGCGCCGGTCAGCACGTCGGCGAGCGCGGTGCCGCCGGCCTCGCCCGGATACCACAGCGCCAGCACCGCATCGGCCGCCTTCGGGTCGACCGCCACCGCGCTGCCGCTCGCCAGCACCAGCACGATCGGCTTGCCGGTCGCCTTCAGCGCGGCCAGCAGGCGTTGCTGCGCGAACGGCAGCGCGATGTCGCTGCGGTCGCCGCCGATGAAGCCGGGCACCTGCACCTGCAACGCCTCGCCTTCCAGATCGGGAGACAGGCCGCCGACCATCACCACGACGTCGGATGCATGCGCCGCCTTGACCGCCTCGGCGATCATCGGTTCCTCGGGCGGAAGCCACAGCAGGCGGAACGTCTCGTCGGGGCTGCTGTGGTTGAGCGTCAGGTCGAACGGCTGCGGCCGGCCGTCGCTGTCCCACGTGATCTCGACGCGGCCCTTGGCGATCGCGCCGTCGTGGAGCACGCGCCCGCCGACCGACAGCGTGGCGGTGTCGTGGGTCTTGCAATCCTTCCAGCATTGCGCCTGATCGAGCATCAGCCGGTACGCACCCGGCCCCGGCGGGGTCAGCGTCCCGGTCCAGCGCGCGACATAGCCCTGCACCGGCAGGCCGGGGGCGGGCGGTACGCGCGTCAAGTCGAGGTCGATGTGGCGCTCGGCGCGCTTCAGCACCTCGCGTCCCGCGACGCTGTAGCTGGCGGCCAGGTCCTTGAGCGCGGTTTCCGGGAGCACGACCGGCGCGCCGTCGGCGAGCACCGAGCCCTGCGCATAGACCACGTTCGCAAAGCGCTGGCGCAAGCCGGCGAGGGGCGTGACCGGCTGGACGGCGGTGCCGTGATAATTGCCCTGCAACACGCCGAGATCGTCGGCGTTCGCGCCGATCACCGCCAGCTTCGTGGTCGGCGCGAGCGGCAGCCGCTGGCCGTTGTTCTGAAGCAGCACGATTGCCTTGCGCGCCGCGTCCAGCGCGAGCGCGCGATCGGCGGCGGTGTTGACCGCATCGGGCTTGATCGACGCCCAGGGACTGGTCGCGCCGAAGGCGATCCCGAGCCGGCGACGCGCATCGAGCGAGCGGTGGAGCGCGGTGTCGACCTCGGCCACGCTGACCAGACCGCGCGCGACCGCCTGCGGAAGCGCCGAATAGGTATTGCCGCAATTCAGGTCGTTCCCGCCCTTGACCGCCGCCGCTGCCGCCGCGGCGGCGTCGAGCCGGTAATGGTGGAACATGTGGATGTTCGCGACCGCGTCGCAGTCGGACACGGTGAAGCCCGTGAACCCCCAGTCGCGCCGCACGCGATCGTTGAGCAAGGTGCCCGACGCGCACGCCGGGGTGCCGTGGATCGAATTATACGCGCACATCAGCGACTGCGCCTTGCCCTCGGTCACCGCCATGCGGAACGCCGGGAGATAGGTGGCCTCGAGATCCTGCGGGCTGGGGTCGACGTCGAAGCCGTCGCGGCCGGCCTCGGGGCCGCTGTGCACCGCGAGATGCTTGGGCGTGGCGATCACTTTGGGGTGGAGCGGGTCCGGCCCTTGCAGCCCGGTGACGAACGCCACCCCCAGCTTGCCGGTGAGATACGGGTCCTCGCCATAGGTTTCCTGCCCGCGGCCCCAGCGCGGATCGCGGAAGATGTTGATGTTGGGCGACCAGATCGTCAGCCCTTCGTAGATGCGGCGGTTCGCGCCCACGGGTTGCGCGTTGAACTTGGCGCGCGCCTCGGTGGCGACGACATCGCCGATGCTGTGGACCAGCGCGGTGTCCCAGGTCGCCGCCATCCCGATCGCCTGCGGGAAGACGGTCGCATGGCCGTTGCGCGCGAGCCCGTGCAGCCCCTCGTTCCACCAGTCATAGGCGGGCAGCCCGGCCTTGGCGTCGGCGGGCGCGGTGCTTTGCAACTGCGCGGCCTTTTCCTCGATCGTCATCGTCGCGATCGTCGTCGCGACAGGGTCGGCGGCGGCACTCGCCAATAGCAGCCAGATCATGGGCGTCCTCCCAGCGAGCGCAGCGTCAGCGCGCGCGTCAATTGTGCGGGCGTGGCGGTCGATTCCACGCGAATGGTCCGGCTTTCGCCGGGCGACAGGTCGAAGCCGTCGTCGGACGGCTGCGCCGGCGTCGCGCCGAAATCGAGCATCACCGCGCGCGCGAGCCGCGTGGCGGTGATCGTCACCGTCCGCCCGTCCCAGCGTGCCGACAGCCCCGGATCGGGCCAGTGGATGTCCTTCGGCAGCGCGCGCTCGACGAGGCGGCGATGCAGCAACCGGTCGCCGGCAAAGAGTTCGGCGACGCCATAGCTGTCCGCAGCGGCGACCGTGCCGAACAGCATGGCGTCCGACACCGACGCGATCTCGGCGGCGGCGAGCGGGGCGAGCGTCACGTCGCCGCCCTGTTCACCCAGCATCCGCCCGTCCATCGCATAGCCGCGCACTCGCCAGCGCGCCGCGATCGGCGTCGTCGCGTCGGAGACGAGCGCGACGCGGGTCGCGGCGTCCTGATGCTCGGTGACGATGACCTGATCCGCGAAGAAGCGCCGTGCGGCATAGTGGAGCAGCTTCCAGCGCCCGTCATAGTCGATGCTCGACCACGAGATAGCGGGCCACGTATCATTCAGCTGCCAGTAGAGCGAGCCCATCGTCACCGGGCGGCAGGCGCGATGATGCAGCGCCGCCAGCTCGATCGCCTGCGCCTGATTGACTTGGCTTAGGTACACGTAATCCGCCAGACCCTTGGGCTCGCCGAGCCGCTCGCGGATGTAGAACAGCAGCCGGTCGTTGCCCTCGCCGGCCAAAAACTTCTGATGCGCCTTCATGACCGGATCGGTGGGGGATACGTTCAGCGTCCCCGAAAAACCCTTGATCGTCGCAAGGTCGGGCATCGCCTGAAAGCCGAATTCCGACATGAAGCGCGGGCAGCTGTTCAGGTAGTTGGCGACCGGCTTCGACCCGGACCACACATCCCAGAAATGGCGGTCGCCCGCGGCATCGGTATCCACCGGGCCTTCGTAGTCGGTCGAGGGTGAACCGGGCCAGTACGGCACCGCCGGATCGAAGTCGCGCACCGCCTGCCGCAGCACGCGGTCGAACAGCACCGCCATGCCGGTGCCGATCCGCTCCTGCTCGTCCGCGCCGACCGCTTTCTTGAACGCCTTGCGATCGGACCAGTTTTCCCAGCCCGACAGCACCTCGTTGCCGCCCGCCCACAGCACGATCGACGGGTGACCGGCGACGCGCGCGACCTGTTGCTCGGCCTCGATGCGGACATTCTCGCGGAACGCCGCGTCGGGCGGGGTTACCGCGCCGCCGAACATGAAGTCCGACCAGATCATCAGCCCGAGTTCGTCGGCCGCGTCGAAGAACGCATCGGGCAGGTAGTAACCGCCGCCCCAGATGCGGATCATGTTCATATTGGCCGACTTCGCATCGGCCAGCAGCCCGTGCATCTTCGCGGCCGTGACGCGCGCGGGGAAGTTGTCGAACGGAATCAGGTTCGCGCCCTTGGCGAAGATCGGCGTGCCGTTGACCTTGAACCCGAAGGCACCGTCACCGCGGATCAGCTCGACCGTGCGCAGCCCGATGCGGCGTTCGGCGC
Source organism: Sphingomonas endophytica (assembly GCF_014199415.1). Lineage (GTDB taxonomy): Bacteria > Pseudomonadota > Alphaproteobacteria > Sphingomonadales > Sphingomonadaceae > Sphingomonas > Sphingomonas endophytica. The sequence goes on along the minus strand of NZ_JACIJN010000003.1, from coordinate 188,900 downwards.
GATCGCTCTCCACGCCGCCTTCGACAAGCGCGCCCGCCACTCGGTAGAGCGGTTGCGCGCCATAGCCGACCGGCTGCCAGCGCTGCGGCTGCGCGATCGTCAGCGGCACGGTGACGTGATTGTTGCCCGCCGCCAGCGTGACCTGCTGTTCGGCGGTGACGATCTTGCCGTCCGGGCCGGTGACCGTCGCGCGGACGAGCGCCGGGCCGGCGCGATCGGCGAAGATGGCGAAGTTTGCGCCCAGGCGGGCTTCGGCATCGTTCAGGGCGACCTGCCGAACCAGCATCCGCTCCAGCCGGGCGTCGTCCCACGCTTCCAGACGCATCGCCTGAGTGGGTCCGATGTTGACGATGCGGGGGCCCCAGTCCCAGCTCCAGTCATATTTGGGTTTGCGGATGTAGGGCGATGTTTGCTTTCCCTTCGGCTCGTCGCCGAACGCGGAATCGTACTCGCCGGGCAGCGGGTGCGGATCGGCCAGCACCTTCGGCTGCATCGTCCTGATCGGCGACGCGAAGGTGAGGGTGATCGTGTTGTCGCCGGCCTCAAGCCAGCGCCTGGCGTCGACGCGCCATTGGCGGTGCGCGTTGTCGGTGGTCAGCACTTGCTGTCCGTTGACCGCAACGGTCGCGAAGGTGTCGAGCGCGTCGAAGACGAGGTCGAGATGGTCGCGCGCGAGTTGCGCCGCGGTCAGCCGGAGCGTGCGCTGAAATTGCCAGCCGGTCAGCCCGGCCCATTGGATCGCCGCCTCGTTGGTGCCCTTGAACGGATCGGGCACCTGCCGGGTCGCGATCAGCGCCTGTTGCACGCTGCCGGGCACCGTCGCCGCGAACCATCTGGCGGCGCGCGGATGCGCCTTGGCCGCAGCGACATCCTGCGGGTCGATGCGGACCTGCCAATCCTGATCGAGCGGGGTCACCGTCTTCGGTGCCGCCACCGCCGCCGTCGAGGCGAGCAGCAACGGCACGGCCAGCCACCGCATCAACGGCGCTCCGTCAACTGAACGCTGGCGACGGCGTAATACGGGTCGCTGACCGGCGAGGTGAACTGAAAACAAATATCCTGATCCCCGGTCGTTTTCGGCAGCGTGCCTTCGAAGGTGAAGCGTTGCGGCGCGCTGGCCGGATCGGGCAGCGGAAACGCCCCGATCGCGACCGGCTTTGCGGTCTTGTCGCCGGCGTCCTGCGCTTTGGTCGCCGCCGCACAGCCGAACTGGACCAGCAACTCGCCATGCGGCGACACCGCATAATGCTGGCGTAGCTTGCCGCCGTCATGCCCGAGCGCCCAGTTGCGCGCCAGCCGCACCACCTCGACCCGGTACCCGCCTGCGACGTCGAGCGGCGCGGCTGGATAGACCGCGCAGGTGTTGAACAGGTTGAGGTTGAACGCCGGCGACGCCTCAGGCGCGTCCGGGGTCAGCGGCACACGCAGCCCGAACGGCCCGGTCCCGCACGGCGCAAGATCGTTGCTGCCGCGCCGGAGCAGCGCGGCGCGCGCGGTGTCGAACTGGCGCACCGCGGCGGTCGGCAGCCCGGCAGCGTCGAAGGCGGCGGCGCGCACCGTCACACCCGGTGTCAGCGACAGCGGCGCGCGATAGGCGCGCGACCGCGCTGTCGGCACGCTGCCGTCGGTGGTGTAGCGGATCGTACCGTATCCCGCCTGCGTGGCGAGCGTCAGCGGGACGCGGTTCGCGCGCAGCGCCGCCCCGCGCGTGCCGGTCACGGCGAAGTCGACCGCGAACGCGCTGTCGGCGACGGTGACGCCGCCGTTCGTCCAGCGCGCCGCCTGGCGTTGCACGCGCGGCAGGAAGCCGGCGAGGTCGCGCCGGTCCTTCGCCGACCAGGTGATCTCGGCGATTGCCGCCGCGCGCGGGAACAGGTGGAACTCCACCTCCGCGGGCGTGACCATATATTCGCTCCACGCATTGCCCTGCGCGCCGAGCACATGATGCGCACGGTCGGCGGGGATACCGGCGGGCATCGGATCATAAGCGTAGACGTCGACCAGCGAGCTGACGACATTCTGCCCCGGCACCTCGGTGGGCAGGTTGCTCTGCACGCGATCGAGGTACAGCGGCGTCCCCGGCGACAGCACCACGTCATGGCCCAGATTGGCGGCGGCGACCGCGCCCTGCTCGCCGCGCCACGACATCACCGATGCCGAGGCGGGCAGCCCGCCCTCGAGGATCTCGTCCCAGCCGATCAGCCGGCGGCCCTTGCTCTGGAGGTAGGTGCCGAACTGGTCGATCATCCAGCTTTGCAGCGCATCCTCGTCCTTGAGGCCGAGCGCCTTGATCTGCGCCTGCACCACCGGGCTGCGCTGCCACTGGTCCTTGAGCGCCTCGTCGCCGCCGAGATGGACGTAGGTGCCGGGGAAGACATCGGTCAGCTCGTCGAGCACTTCCTTGACGAACGCGATGCCCTTCGGCCCCGGGTTGAACAGGTAAGGCTCGATCCCCCAGCGGTTGCCGACCGGCGGACGGTCGCCGAGGATCCCCAGCTCGGGATAGGTCGCGACCAGGGCGGTGGCATGGCCGGGAAGGTCGATCTCGGGGACGATCGTGATCCCGCGTTCGCCGGCATAGGCGACGAGCGCGCGCAATTCGTCCTGCGTGTAGAAACCGCCGACCCGCGTCGTCGGCGCGGGACCGCCGGTCGAGGGCGGGGTGCGCCATGCGCCGGTCTCGGTCAGCTTGGGATAGCGCTTCACCTCGAACCGCCAGCCCTGATCGTCGGTCAGGTGCAGGTGCAGCGTGTTGAGCTTCACCGCCGCCATCTGGTCGACGACCCGCCGCAGGTCGGGCATCGGCAGGAAATGCCGCGCCGGGTCGATCATCAACCCGCGCCAGCCGAAGCGCGGCGCATCGTCGATCGTCATCGCCGCGACTTGCACCGGCTGGCCGGTGCGCGCGTCGGGGCTGAGCAATTGCACGAGCGTCATCGCGCCGTGGACGAAGCCGGCGGGGGTGTTCGCGCGGATCCGGATGCCGTCACGCGCGGCGATCAGCCGATAGGCTTCGGCGCCGGTGATGCCCGCATCCTGCTCGAAGCGGATCCGCGCCGCGGCATCGGTGACGGTGAGGCGCAGCCCGCGCGCGGTGCGGACATGTTCGACGAGCAGCCGCGCGGCGGCCGTGGCGGGGGCGGGAGCGCTGACGGTCGCGCCGTCGGCGATGGTCACGCTGCCCGCGCCGGGCACCAGCTTCTGCGGCAGCGGCAACAGTGACTGCGCGGCGCCGGGCGTCGCGAGGCAAGTCATTGAAATGGCCGCAATCGCGGTCGCGCAGGGACGGCGCATCGCTGCTCCTTGGTTCTGTTTTGGTATTGAGGCCATCATGCCGACCGCAGCCGCGCGCGTCCATGCCGCGGGCAAAAAAAATGGGCCTCCGCGGTTGCGGAGGCCCAGGGCAGGAAACGATCTAAGTTGCTGAGGTTACAGGCGGAACGTCACGCTGCCTACGAAGGTCCGACCGTTTTTGTAGAAGGCCGACGGACGGTCGGGCGTGCCGCTGTACTGGAGATAGGTTTCGTCCAGCAGGTTCTGCGCATTGACGGTCAGCGAGATGTTCTTGGTCAGCGCCAGCGAGGCGGAGGCGTCGAGCTGGTTGTACGGCGCCACCATCTCGAACGAGTTAAGCCGGCCGATCGAACGGAAATAGGCCGAGCGATAGTTATAGCTGACGCGCGCCTGGAACGGACCCTTCTCGAAATAGGGGATCACGTTGACGGTGTGCTTCGACAGGTACGGCAGGTTCAGCGCACCCTCGATGCCCGGGATCACCGAGGTCGAGCTGTCCTGATAGGCATAGTTCGCCTGGATGCCGAACCCGCCCCAGATCTCGGCCTGACCGTTGACCAGCACGCCGTTGACCTTCGCCTTGCCGGCATTGATCGGGCTGTTGACGCGATAGGTGTTGACCACCCGGCCCTCGAGCGAATTGTAGAAGCTCTGACCGGTCTGCGTCGTGGTGATGATGTAGTTGCTGATCTCGCGACGGTAGAGTTCGACCGACAGCAGCGCGCCGGCCCGCGGATAGAATTCGGCGGTGATTTCGTAATTGGTCGACTCGTACGGCTTCAGGTTCGGATTGCCGCCGCCGGCATCCAGCGTGACGTCGTTCTGCGAGATCGACGCCGCCAGATCCTGATAGCGCGGACGCGAGATCACCTTGGCGGCCGCGCCGCGCACGATGAACTGCGGCGAGACCTCGTAAGCGACGTTCAGCGCCGGCAGGAACTTCAGATAATCGGTCGAGGTGCTGGTCGGCACCGGCGTCGGGTTCTGGTTGGTCTCGGTCGGCAGCGACAGCGCGTAATAGGAGGCGTCATGGGTGTAGACCAGACGACCGCCGAGGTTGCCGCGCAGCCCGCCCTGATCGAAATTGACCTGGACGTAGCTCGCCGCGGTCCGCTCCTCGACGCGCGTCGAGGCACCGACCTTGTAGAACAGCGGGGTGTTGATGCTGTTGGCAAGGATATCGATCACCGCCTCGCGCGGCAGGTTGAGATACTTGGTCGCGGTGCCCGAGCCACCCGAGCCGTCGAAGATGCCGTCCGGCGTGGTCAGCGTGGTGACGCCGAGCTGCGAGCCGTCCTTCGACGTGGTCAGATAGCTGTTGATGCCGCGCGCATCGATCTTGTTGACGTGATCGGTGATCCGCGCGCCGATCAGCAACTGCTTGAAGAAGCCGTCGCCGAGCGGGAGCACCGCGTCGAACCCGCCGAAGGCGTCGCGATCGGTGGTGACGCTGTAATCCTGCCCGCCGATCTGCGCCGCGTTGAGCTGCGTGCCGTTGACGAGGAACGGACGGCCCTCGATCGTGACCAGGTTGTTGCTCGGGTTGGTGAAGTAATTCGCCGGGTTGGTCAGATCGCCGGTGAAGTTCACCTCCGCGGTCGTCGGCGAGATCGCGTAGCTGAACGGCAGCTTGGTCTGGACGTTGAACAGATATTCGGGGTTGCGGCCGCCGGTCGCCTTGCTCCAGCCGCCGACGAACGACACCTTGGCGCCGTCGTCGCCTTCCCAGTCGGCGAAGAAGTTGAGGTTGTCGGTCTTGAGCTTGGTCGAGCGCACCAGCGTGTCGAGCTGCGCGTTGCGCTGGCTGGTCGCCGCGCCGAAGCTGGCGTTGGTGACGACGCCGTTCGAGATCGTCGCCGATTGCAGGTCCGCGCCGCTCCATGCGCCCGGGATGGTGTACATCGACTGGCTGTAGTTGTTGTAATTGCCGTCGATGTGCAGGCCGTTCAACGTCAGCGTCAGGTTGCTGGCCGGACGATACTGGACGGTGCCCGACACGCTGGTGCGCTCGCGCTGCTGCTGGAAATAGGCGTAGTTGATCCCGAACGGCAGCGTTGCCGCGGCAAGATCGTTGCGCGTACCGCCGGTGACGGTCGCGTTCGGGTTCTTCAGCACCGCCTGCCCGCTCGCATCGCGAACGAGATTGAGGTTGCCATTGGCGTCGCGGGTCGGATCGCCCTTGGCGTCATTGATCGTCTGGAACAAGCGTCCGTCAGCCTGTTCGTAGCCGAAGAACTCGACGCCGGCGCGGACCAGCTGCTGCTTGTCATAGGTGGCGGCGACGAGGAAGCCGAACGTCTCGTCCTGGTTCTTCCAGCTGTACAGGCCCGAGCCGCGAACGCTGCCCTTCTCCGAACGGTCGTTGTAGGTGTAGCCGCCCGACGCGAACAGCGAGTTGGCGTCCAGCTCCAGCGGGCGGCGCGTGCGCACGATCACCGTGCCGCCGAGGCTGCCGTCCTCGAGCCGCGCCTCGGGCGACTTGTAGACTTCGAGCCGGTCGACCAGCTCGGGCGCGAGCAGCGAATAGTTGAAGGTCCGGCTCGACGGATCGTTGTCGTTGCCGCCCCAGTCGGCCGAGGCCAGCGCGTGGCCGTCGAGCAGCATGCGGTTGAGCGCCGGATCGGTGCCGAGGATCGCGACCTTCTCGCCCTCGCCGAAGCGGCGGTCGATCGACACGCCGGGGATGTGCGCGAGCGACTCGGCGACGTTGCGATCGGGGAACTTGCCGATGTCTTCCGCCGAGATTGCGTCGACCACGGCGTTGGCGTTGCGCTTCAGCTCGATCGCCTGACGAAGGCTGCCGGCATAGCCGGTGACGACGATGTCCTCGCCGACCGTCCCGTCAGCCTGGGTGCTATCCGGGGCGGTGCTCGACGGCGGCGTGGCGGGTGCCTGTTGCGCCTGCGCGCTGGTGGCGGCGAAACCGATCATGGCGGTGGAAACCAGCATCATCTGGCGCAAGCGCATAACTGAACCCCCTCATATGCCCGTACGCGCGGGCGTCGTGAAAACGCATCTCGAACCAGATGCTTGTCGAAGAGGTCAGCATCGGTTCTGGACTGGTCTTATAACCAATTTGGATTAGCTCCGACATACCCGGTTACAAAAATGTTTCATGCGCAAAAGGGTTTTTTAACTTTTCCTGCCCGGGTGTGGTTTTTGAGCGACATAGGCCGTGCAGCACAGGCGCGGCGTCGCCGGACTGGTATCAACGGGGCAGACCACGGGCTTGCACCGCGACAGGCTTGGGCTACGGTTACGTCAAAGTGATAAGTTCGCGTGCGCGCGGCGACAGGAAGGAATGCGGATGGCCTTTTCGGACGAGGTGGGACGGTTTCGGGAGGGCAATGCCGCACCGCTCTACCTCCAGCTGCAACAGGTGATCCGCGAGGCGATCGACGGCGGCATTCTCAACCAGGGCGACGCGATCCCCGCCGAGCGCGATCTGGCGGTCGAATATGACGTGTCGCGGATCACGGTGCGCAAGGCGATCGGCGGGCTGGTCGAGGACGGTCTGCTGACGCGGCGGCGCGGGGCGGGGACGTTCGTCGCCGGACGGGTCGAGAAGAGCTTCTCCAAATTGTCGTCCTTCTCCGAGGACATGGCCGCACGCGGCAAGACCGCGTCGAGCAGCTGGATCAGCCGCGTCGCCAGCACCGTGAACCCCGAGGAGAGCATGGCGCTGGGGCTGTCGCCAGGCGCGCCGGTGTTCCGCTTCCAGCGCATCCGCCACGCCGACAACGAGCCGATGGCGCTCGAATTGTCGGCGATCGCGGGCTATTGCCTCCCGTCGGTCGAGGCGGTCGAGGACTCGCTGTACAGCGCGCTCGACAAGGCCGGCAGCCGCCCGGTGCGCGCGCTCCAGCGGCTGCGCGCGGTGCCGTTCGGGCCGGACCATGCCAAGATGCTGGGGGTCGATGCCGGCCACGCCGGGCTGCTGATCGAGCGCCGCGGCTTCCGTCGCGACGGGCGCGCGGTGGAGTTCACGCGCTCCTATTACCGCGGCGACGCCTATGACTTCGTCGCGGAACTGTCGGACCTCTGACCTCAAGTCGTCCCGGACCCTTCGACAGGCTCAGGAGAGCCTTGATCCGGGACCCCGCTTCATCGCGACGGCAGCGCCAAGAGCGGGACCCCGGGTCACGTCCGGGGAATCGGCTATCGGGTCAGCGCCGCTGCATCCGCCACGAGCAGGTGCAGCGTGCCGTCCGCCGGCCGCGCCACTGCGCGGACGCCGAGTGCGCGCAACGCCGCCTCGTCGACCGATGCCGCCGCGAGCGTCACTCGCACGCGTCCCGGATGGACGCTTGCCGCGCGCACGTTCGCCGCGCCGCCCAGTGCCGCCAACGCCGGCCCCGACAGCACCACCGGCGCGTCGGCGGTGTCATCGACGACGTTCACTGCCGCGACCGTCACCCCGCCCGCCGCGAGCGCATCGCGGATCTCGACTGCGACGACATCGGCGATCGGCCCGAGCACGACCTGCAATGCGGTCGGTGACGGCCGGATCAGCCCGCGCGCACCGAGCGCCTTGAGCGCGGCATCGTCGACCGCCTGCTGGTCGCGGACGTTGAGCCGCAGCCGTGTCGTGCACGCGCCGACCTCGGTGAGGTTGGCGGCGCCACCCAGCGCGCGCGCATAGGCCGCGCCGCGCTCGCCCGCCGCCACCGGCACCGCCGCCGCGGCATCGCCGTCGAGCGGCTCGCGTCCCGGCGTCTTGAGGTCGAAGCGCGCGATGAAGAAGCGAAACAGCCCGTAATAGAGCGCGAAATACACCGCACCGACCGGGAGCAGCAGCAGCGGCCGCGTCGCGAGCCGGAAGTTCAGGACATAATCGAGCAGCCCCGCCGAGAAGCCGAAGCCGAGCTTCACCCCCAGCGCGTCCATCAGCGCCATCGACACGCCGGTCAGCACCGCATGGACCGCGTAGAGGATCGGCGCGAGGAACATGAAGCTGAATTCGATCGGCTCGGTCACGCCGGTCAGCATCGAGGTGAGCGCGAGGCTGAACAGCATCCCGCCGATCGCCTTGCGCCGCTCCGGCAGCGCGGCATGGTACATTGCGAGGCAGGCGGCAGGCAGGCCGAACATCATGACCGGGAAGAAGCCCGCCATGAACGCGCCCGCGGTGGGATCGCCCGCGAAGAAGCGCCGCAGGTCGCCGGTGCTGCCGTGATAGTCGCCCATCACGAACCAGACGATGTTGTTGAGCAGATGGTGCAGCCCAGTGACGAGCAGCAGCCGGTTGAGCAGCCCGAACAGGAACAGCCCCGCGCCCCCCGAGGCGGCGATGCCGTAGCTGAGATGGTCGATCCCGCTGGCGATCGCTGCGAAGCCGGTGCCGATGACGAGGGCGAGCACGAGGCCGGCCAGTCCGCTGACGATCGGCACGAACCGCCGCCCACCGAAGAAGGCGAGATATTCGGGCAGCGCGATCGTCGAGAAGCGGTTGTAGAAGAGCCCGCCGACCAGCCCGGAGATGATCCCCGCGGGCACGTCGAGCCGCGCGATCGCCTTCGCCTTCCACGCCGCAATCGCCAGATCGACCGACGGGCCGGTCAGTCCGGCGGTGACCTCGGGTGGTACCGACAGCAGCACCTTGGCCGCCTCGGTCGCGACGAGGAAGCAGACCACGCCCGCCAGACACGCCGCGCCATTGCCGTCGCGCGCGAAGCCGGTCGCGACGCCAATCGCGAACAACAGCCCGAGATGCGAGAAGATCGCGTCACCCGCCGCGCTGACGAACGCGATATCGAGCAGGTCGGGCTGGCCGAGCCGCAGCAGCAGCCCGGCGATCGGCAACACCGCGATCGGCAGCATCAAGGCGCGGCCGAGCGGCTGTAGCGTGCCGAGGATCGACTTCATCGCGCAAACTCCCGTGCGAGGCGGCGGACAGCGGCGGCGTCCGGGCAGGCGAGCGCCGCGCGCGCATGGTCGCGCGCCGCCGTGAGGTCGAGATCGCGCACCAGCGCCTTGATCTCCGGCACCGCGGCGGGCGCGACCGACAATTCGGTGACGCCGAGCCCGAGCAGGATCGGCACGGCGAGCGGATCGGAGGCGAGGCTGCCGCACACGCCGGTCCAGCGGTGGCGCAGCGCGCCGCCGCGCACCGTCTCGCCGATCAGCCGCAGCACCGCCGGGTGCAGCCCGTCGAGCGCGCCGGCGACCGCGGCATTCCCGCGGTCCATCGCCAACGTATATTGCGTCAGGTCGTTGGTGCCGATCGACAGGAAGTCGGCCTCGGCGGCGAGCAGATCGGCGCCGATCGCGGCGGCGGGAGTCTCGACCATCACGCCCAGTTCGACGTCGCGCGCGCCGTCGGTCAGCCGGTCGAGCACCGCGCGAACCTTGAGCAATTCGTCGACGCCCGCGATCATCGGCACCATGATCCGGCAGCGCCCGCGCGGGCGGACCGCGAGGATCGCCCTGAGCTGGTCTTCGAGAATGTGCGGATGCGCGAGCACGACGCGGACGCCGCGCAGGCCGAGCGCGGGGTTTTCCTCGCCCTCGATCGGCAGATAGGGCGCGGGCTTGTCGCCGCCGATGTCGAGCAGTCGGACGATCAGCGGCCGTCCGTCGAGCGCGTCGACCACCGCCTGATAATCGGCGGTCTGTTCGGCGACATCGGGGGCGGTGTCGCGGTCGAGGAACAGCAATTCGGTGCGGAGCAGCCCGCAGCCCTCCGCGCCGTTGTGGACGGCGAATTCGGCGTCGGCGGCGGAGCCGCAATTGGCGAACAGTTCGATCCGCGTGCCATCGGCGGTGCGGCATTCCTCCCCCGCGCGGGCGAGCGCATCGGCGCGTCGCGTCGCGGCGGCGGCGACGCGGGCCTGCGCGTCGGCGAGCAGTTCGGGCGACGGGGCAGGGTGGAGCCAGCCGGCGCCGGCGTCGAGCACCACCGTCGTTCCCTCCGACACCGCGCGCAATGCGCTGCCGAGCGCGACCAGCGTCGGCACGCCGCGCGCGGCGGCGAGGATCGAGACGTGCGACGTCGGCCCGCCATGTTCGATCGCCAGCCCGGCGACCCGGTCGAGATCGAGCGCCATGAACTGCGACGGCAACAGATCGTCGGCGAGCAGGATCGCGCCGTCGGGCAGCGTCACCGCTTCCTCTTCGGCCCCGACCAGCCGTGCGATCAGCTGCCGTTCGAGATCGAGCATGTCGTCGGCGCGTTCGGCGAGCCGCGGGTCGCCACCGGCGCGCAGGGCGTCGGCCTGCGGGCGGATCGCCTCGCGCCAGGCGTGCGCCGCGCTGCTGCCGCGCGTGATCGCCATCAGCGTGTTCGCGATCAGCTTGGGGTCGTCGAGGATCGCGGCATGCGCCTCGAGGATCGCGCGCGCACCGGCGGGTCCGGTGGCGGCGCGCCCGGTCAGTTCGGCGATCAAGCCGGTGCGTGCGGTCTCGAACGCCGCTTCCTCGGCCGCGACGCCGTTGCCGCTGGCGGCGACGGTCAGATCGGTCACCTGCCAGCGGAATGCCGGTCCGATCGCGAGCCCCGGCGCGGCGGTGACGCCGGCGATTGCGCCCTCTGGCACGTCGCGTGGCGCGGGCGGGGCAGGGCGGGCCGGCGTGGGCGCGGCGTCTTCCTTGATGCCGTGCAGGATCAGTTCGGCGACCGCCTCGACCGCCGCGTCGGCCTGTGCGCCGGTCGCGGCGATCGTGACGCGGTCGTTGTGCGCGACGATCAGCGACAGCAGACCGATCGGGCTGGTCGCGCCGACCGGCTCGCCGTCCTTCGCCAGCGTCACCACCGCGTCGAAGCCACGCGCCACCTCGGCGATCCGCGCGGCGGGGCGGGCGTGGATGCCGTGCGGCAGCGGCACGACGATCGTGCGTGTCGCCGACGGACCGTCACCTGCCGCCCGCTGCGCCTGCGCATCGTGCGCGGTCAGCGTCATCACGGCATCGCCGCGAGCGACGATCGCGCCGGTCGCACGATGCGCGATCGTGAAGCGATCACCGTTGGTGACGACGATCGGCGTCACCGCCGCGCGCGCGTCGCGAACGATCCGATCGAGGTCGAAGCGGATCAGCGGCTGCCCGCGCGTCACCGCGTCACCGGCCGCGACCAGCGTCTCGAATCCTTCGCCCTTTAGCCCGACCGTATCGAGCCCGATGTGGATCAGCAGTTCCGCGCCTTCGCCGGTGCGCAGCGTGATCGCATGGCCGGTCGGCTGCACCGTGACCACCTGCGCATCGCACGGCGCGACCAGCGTATCGCCGGTCGGGTCGATCGCCACGCCGTCGCCCAGCATCCGCTCCGCGAACACCGCATCGGGTACCTCGTCGAGCGCGCAGGCCCAGCCGTCGAGCGGTGCGTAGAGCGAGAGGGAAGCCATGGCGTCTCCGGAACGATCGTGGGTCAGGCGACCGGCTGCGCGCCGATCCAGGTGCTGGCGGGGTACAGGTTGCGGGTCAGGATCGCCCAGTCGGCGCGCTGCCCGACCGCGAGCGTCCCGCGCTCGTCGGACAGGCCGAGGAACGCTGCCGGGCTGGTCGCCGCCAGCCCCGCCGCCGCTTCCGGGGTCAGCCCGAGCCGCGTCACCGCGCCGCGCACCGCGCCCGCCATGTCGAGATCCGATCCGGCGAGCGTGCCGTCGGCGCCGACGCAGCGGCCGCCCTCGACGTGGATCGGCTTGCCCTGAAGGACGAAATTCTTGGTCTCGGCGCCGACACACGGCATCGCATCGGTCACCAGCATGAAGCGGTCGGCCGGACGCGCGCGAAGCGCGATCCGCAGCGCGGCGTCGTCGACATGGAAGCCGTCGACGATGATCCCGCACCATGCGCTGTCATCGTCGAGCGCCGCGCCGACCACGCCGGGCGCGCGGTGGTTCAGCGGCGACATCGCATTGTAGAGGTGCGTCACCCCGCTCGCGCCCGCCGCGAAGGCGGCGGTGGCGGTGGCATAGTCGGCGTCGGTATGGCCGAGGCAGACGCGCACGCCTGCGGCGACCAGCGCCGCGATCTGGTCGGTCGAGACGCATTCGGGCGCCAGTGTCACCATCACCCGCCCGCGGCGCGGCGCGGTGAGCAGCGCGAGCATCTCGTCATCGAGCGCGCGGAACCGCGCCGGGTCGTGGATGCCCTTGCGCGCGACGTTGATGACCGGTCCCTCGACGTGGATGCCGATCACCCCCGGCACATGCGCGTCGATCGCGGCATCGACCGCGTCGAGCCCGCGCGCGATCGCGTCGGGGGTGTCGCTGATCAGCGTCGGCATCGTGGCGGTGGTGCCGTAGCGGGCGTGGGCCATGGCGATCGCGGCAAGTCCCTCGACGGTCGGCGTGTCGTTGAACAGCACTCCGCCGCCGCCATTGACCTGCGTGTCGATGAAGCCGGGCATCACCCAGCCGCCGTCGAGATCGGTCGCGCCGGCATCCGCTTCAGCGTCGATCGCGGTAATGATCTGGTTCTCGACCCTGATCGTCGCGGCGGACAGCGTGCCGCCCGGCGTGACGATATGACCGTTGGTGAAGCTGTGCCGCGTCATAGCGTGCGGGTGACCTTGCTCAGGTGGCGGGGCGCGTCGGGATCGAGCCCGCGCGCGACCGACAGATCGTTGGCCATGCGATAGAAGCTCTGGATCGTCAGGATCGGCTCGATCGCGGGATGGTCGGCGAGCGCGGGCGGGTGGCTCCCGCCGTCGGCGCGCGCATCGGCGAGCGCGACCCGCGCGCCGCGCGCCGCGAACTCCGCCGCCGCCTCGCGCACGCCGTCGCCGGCGTTATCGGAGGTGGCGAAGGCGAGCACCGGGAAGCCTTCGCCCACGATCGCCATCGGCCCGTGCCGCACCTCGGCGGCGCTGAACCCCTCGGCATGCAGCGCGCAGGTTTCCTTGAGCTTGAGCGCAGCCTCCTGCGCCACGCCGAAGCCGAGCCCGCGGCCGATCACGAACAGGTTGTTGGCGTCGACCAGCAGATCGACCACCTCGCTCCAGTCAAGCGCCCATGCGGCGGCGAGCCGGTCGGGGAGCGTATCGACCGCAGCACGCAGTCGCTCATCGCCCGACCATTCGGCGACCAGCAGCGCCAGCGCGGCGAGCGCGGTGATGTAGGATTTGGTCGCCGCGACCGACTTCTCCGGCCCGGCCATCAGCGGCACGACCGTGTCGGCGGCCTCGGCGAGCGGCGAGGTGGCGTCGTTGACGAGCGCGACGACCCGCGCGCCCGCCGCTTTTTGCGCGGCGACGGTGGCGAGCAGGTCGGGGCTGCGCCCGCTTTGCGAGATCGCGATGCACAAAGGCGCGGCCGGGGTCTTCACCACCGATTCGTAGACCGATGCCACTGAGGGTGCCGCGGACGCGACCGGCACGCCGACGAACGTCTCGATCAGATATTTGCCATAGGTCGCGGCATGGTCCGACGAGCCGCGCGCGCAGGTGACCACCACAGCCGGCGGCGTCGCGCGCAGGTCACGGGCCAGCTCACGCAGCGTGTCGCGATTGGTGGCGAGCGTCCGCGCAACCGCGGCGGCGGATTCGGCCGCCTCGGCGAACATCAACGTCTGATCGGCGTCGGGCATGTGGTGGCGCTTCCCTCGCGAACGGTGCGGACCCGGTGTGCCGCTTTCCTGTACGATCCGGGTTAAGTCATACATTGGTATTGTTCAAGTCTCTGTCGAGCGCAGCATGGTCGTAAGTGCCGCAACGGTGGCGACATCGGTGTGTTTGGCGACGGGCGGGCTGAACCCGAAGCGCGACAGCAGCGCGTCCTGCCCGGCGACCGCCACCCGGCAGGAGGCGTGGACCTCCGTCACCCCGGTGGCGAGGAGCGCGGGTAGGGTCGCGGCCGACACGCCGCTGCCGGCAAGGATCACGATCCGCCCCGCGGCGCGTCCCACCAGCGTGGTCAGCATCGGCAGCGCATCGGCCGCCTGCGGCTGCCCGCCCGAGGTGAGGATGCGATCGAAGCCGAGCGCAATCGCCGTCTCCAGCGCGGCGGGCAGGTCGGGCGCCAGATCGAAGGCGCGGTGCAGCGTCAGCGACAGCGCGCGCCCGCGCGCCGCGCCGAGATCGCGGGCCAGCGCGATCCACGCCGCGAGCGTCTCGACGTCGAGGCGATGATCGGGCAGGCTCGCGCCGATCACCACCCCGCCGAGGCCGGCCTCGGCGGCGGTGCGGATGTCGTCGGCGACCAGCGCACGCTCGGTGGCGTCATGGACGAACCCGCCGGCGCGCGGTCGCGCGAGCAGATGGACCGGCAGCGGCGCCTGCGCCGCGGCGCGCACCAGCGAGGCGGGCGGGGTGAGTCCGCCGACGTCGAGCGCCGCACACAATTCGATCCGGTCCGCGCCCCCGGCGACCGCTGCGGCGATCCCGCGCGCGTCCTCGACGCAGACCTCGAGCAGCCGGCGGGTCATGCCGCGAACAGCGACGGTGCCTTGTGGACGACGGTGCGCCCGGCGGCATCGGTGACGGCATAGGTAAAGCCGGGCAACAGGCAGAACGCGCCGACATTGCCGCGCGGATCGAGCGCGAGGAACCCGACCTGCACGCCCTTGATCGCGTCGCCGCGCAGTCTGGCGATGTGGCGCACCACTTCCTCGCACGCGCGCTGCGGCGACAGACCGGCGCGCAGCGACGCCACCACCCGCGCGCTGCCCGAGACGCGCGTCACTTCCTCGCCAACCCCGGTCGAGGTCGCGCCGCCGACGCCGCGCTCGACGTACAGCCCCGCGCCGACCTGCGGCGAATCGCCGACGCGCCCGCGCATCTTGAACGCCATCCCAGAAGTGGTGCACGCTCCCGCCATCCGGCCGCCCATGTCGCGCGCGAGCAGGCCGATCGTGTCGTGATCGAGCGCGCCGCCCGGCGTCACGTGCCGCTGCGTGCCATAGGTGCCGGTCTCGCTGTTGGCGACCGGCTGGTATTGAGCCGTCTTCAGCCACGCGCGCCACGCCTGTTCGGCCTCGGGCGTCAGCAAATTCTCCTGCGGAAAGCCCTGATCGCGCGCGAAGCGCGTCGCGCCCTCGCCGACCAGCAACGTGTGCGGCGTCTTCTCCATGACGCGCCGCGCGACCGAGATCGCGTGCGTGGTATTCTCCAGCGCGGCGACCGCGCCGACCGCGCCGGCATCGTCCATGATGACCGCGTCTAGCGTGACATGGCCATCGCGATCGGGGTAGCCGCTATAGCCGACCGAATGGTTGTTCGGATCGGCTTCCGGAACCTTTGCGCCGGCCTCGACCGCATCGAGCAGCGTCCCGCCTGCCTTCATGGTCGCAAAGGCGACGTCGTTGGCCGCCGCACCGAAGTCCCAGGTCGAGACGATCAGCGCCGCGCCCGCGCGGGCCGCTGCTGCGGCTGGAGCGGCCGCGCCCAGCGCTGCCAGTCCGGTCATCACCGATCGCCTGTCCGTCATCCGGTCCCGCCCTCCTGCTTCGTATCATCGCCTACCATGCACGTCTGATCGCGGGTCGCAACGCCAACCTGCATTGGTCATATGTGTGGTTCTATTCAGGTATTGACCCAGCTTGCGCCATCCTGCAACCAACAGGAAGAATTAATCATGCAAAATTAATTACATATTCGGGAGCGGTCGATGGGTTTCCTCAGTCATAGCGTATCGGTGACGGCCTTGGCGGGAGCGATGCTGCTCGCCGCACCGGCGGTGGCGCAACAGGCCGCGCCGGGGGACAGCGATGCCGCCACGCAGCGCGCCGCCGCGATCGCCAGCGAGCCGGTCGAGACCCCCGCCGCGACCGGCGAAGTGGTGGTGACCGGGTCGCGCATTCAGCGTCCGAACGTCGCCAGCGCCGCGCCGATCACCTCGGTGACCGCGCAGGACATTCGCGCGCAGGCGCCGCTCAACGTCGAGGAAGTGCTCAACCGGCTTCCGCAGGTCGCGCCCGACAGCCAGCAGAACTACCAGGACTCCGACGGCCGCCAGCGGATCAAGCTGCGCAGCCTCGGCTTCGAGCGGACGCTGGTGCTGATCGACGGCAAGCGGCTCGGCACGCAGAACGGGCAGGACACCGGGATCATCCCGCCGTCACTGCTCGAGCGCGTCGACGTGCTGACCGGCGGTGCGTCGTCGGTCTATGGCTCGGACGCGGTGGCAGGCGTCGTTAACTTCATCCTGCGCCCCAGCTTCGACGGCATCCGTCTCGACGCGAACTACAGTTTCTACAATCACCAGAACAAGGGCACGACGGCGGGCGACGCCGCACGCGGTGCGGGGGTCACCCCGGTGCGCGGGCTGACCAACGACGGCGGACGCAGCGACCTGACGCTGACCGCCGGCAAGAAGCTGTTCGACGACAAGCTCAGCCTGATGGGCTTCGTCAATTACCGCCAGGCGAACTTCGTGCCGTACAACGCCCGCTCGACCTCGGCGTGCGAGGTGCAGCAGCCGGTCGCCGACGGTCCGCTGTCGTGCACCACCACCACCTATGCCCCCGGCGGCTATGTGCGCCCGGCGGTGACCGGCGGGCCTGAATATATCAACAACCCCGACGGCACGCGCAGCTTCGTCCCGTTCGGGCAGAGCAATGCGGCGTTCGACCGCCGCGGCTATCCGCTCCAGCGCGACATGGAGCGCGTCAATGCCGGCGGCTTCGCGACGCTGACGCTCGCGCCCGAGGCGGAGCTGTACGGCTCGGCGATCTGGTTCAAGGACACGTCGTACAACCGTTATCCGACGCGCGTGCTCAACAGCGGCACCTATGGCTCGGCACCGTATCAGGTGAATTGCGACAACCCGTTCCTGTCGGGGTCGCAGGCGGCGGCGCTGTGCGGCGCGGCGACCGGTACCTCGGCGCTGGCGCCGATCGACGTCGGTTATCGCTTCGACAATCTGCCCTACACGTTCGACGAATATGTCAATCGCGGCATCCGCGCGACCGCCGGGATCCGCGGCAAGGTCGGCACGGCCTGGACCTATGATGTCGGCGGCGTGTTCGCGCGCAACCAGCAGGACGTGGCGTTCGGCGACATTCCCGACGTGACGCGCGTCAACAATTCGCTGAACGTCGTCAACGTCAACGGCACCCCGACCTGCGCGTCGGTGGTCAATGGCACCGACCCGAACTGCATCCCGTTCGACGCGTTCAGCGCCGGGAACGACGGATCGGTGATGAGCTATCTGCTGGCCGGCAACCGCGCGCGCACGCGCGGCGTCGGCACGCTGTGGGACGTCACCGCCAACATGACCGGCGACCTCGGCGACTATGGCGTTACCTCGCCGTTCGCCAACGACGGCGTCGCGATCGCGCTCGGCGCGGAATATCGCAAGGACAGCTATCGCTCGACCGCCAACGGTGCCTATCGCGCGCTCTATTCGGGCACCGATTTCGACGCCTCGCAGGACGTGTGGGAGTCGAACATCGAGGTGCAGGCGCCGCTGGTGCAGGAGAAGCCGTTCGCGCACCTGTTGCAGGCCAATGGCGGCTATCGCGTCTCCAAATACAGCAGCAGCCCCGACACCTTCTCGACCTGGAAGCTGGAAGGACTGTGGGCGCCGGTGCGCGATCTGACGCTGCGCGCGAGCTTCAACAAGGCGCAGCGCGCGCCGACCGTGATCGAGATCCGTCAGGCCACCAACATCGGCTTCAGCCGGCAGGGCGGGGCGCGCGGCGATTTCTGCGCACCGACCCGCAACGCCGATGGCTCGCTGGGCGCGCCGGTCGCGTCGCTCGACGTGTGCCGCGCCACCGGCCTGTCCGACGCCTTGTACGGCACCCCGACGCTACTCTGCCCGGACAATTCGTGCACGATCCGCTCCGGCGGGTTCAACGCCGATCCGGAAACCGCCTATACCCAGACCTATGGTTTCGTGGCGCGGCCGCGCTTCGTGCCGGGGCTGACCTTCTCGGTCGATTACTACCGGATCAAGATCGACAATTCGCTCGGCTATAACGACGACAATTATTATCTCGACGGCTGCCTGCGCTCGGGCGGCGACCCGTTCTTCTGCTCGGGGATCGTCCGCGACGCCAGCGGCACGCTCTATGCCGCGGCGGGGAGCAATCCGACCAGCGGCTTCATCCGCGCGGGCACGACCAATTATTATCGCTCGATCGCGCGCGGGCTCGACTTCCAGGCGCAATATACGCTGGATGCCGGCGGGGCCGGGCGGTTCGACTGGGGGTTCACCGGATCGCTGACGACCTTTGCGGGCGGGCAGGATTCGCCGATCCAGCCGGAGCGCAATTGCGCGGGCTATTACGGGAACGGCTGCGGGCAGCTGATCCCGAAATGGTCGCACGGGCTGCGTACCACCTGGACCAGCGTCGACAAGGCGTTCAACGCCTCGCTCAACTGGCGCCATGTCGGGTCGCTGACCAACGCCAACAATTCGGGCGACGCGGCGATCGGCGGGACGCCCGATCGTGAGCAGGCGACCTATTACCGGATCGGCGCGCAGGATTATTTCGATCTGGCGTTGACCTTCAACGTCACGCAGCAGGTCGCGCTGCGGCTGATCGCGAACAACCTGCTCGATCGCGTCGCGCCGTTCGTGCCCAATTCGTACAACATCAGCCTGGCGCGCAACAACACGATCCCGCAGCGTTACGATCCGCTCGGCCGCCAGATCGTCGTCGGGGCGACCGTCAACTTCTGAGGACAGCAAAAAGGCCGCGGGTGATCCCCGCGGCCTCCTGCTTCGTTCGCGTCGTCACCGGGCAGCGCCCGCGATGACCGGCGACGGCAGCTTCTACCTCTGTGGCGCGCGACGGGCGAGAACCACGACCATCGCCAGCGTGCACAGGGCCCCGACCGCACCGACGCCGATGACCAGGATGCTAGGTACGTCCATTATCCTCTCCCTGCCGCATCGTGGCGGCTTTTCGTTTTGTGCGTGAGAGAGTGAACGCAAGCCGGCGTCGCTGCAACCGTTAACTCAATCCTGTATCATTATAGCGGCGCGCGGCTATTCGAGGTCGCTTTCGCTGACGACGATCGGCTGCGCATCGGCGTTGCGCGCCAGCGCCGACAGCGCCGCGTCGACGATCGTGTCGGAGAAGCGGTTGAACATGTCGATCGCGTCGCCGTCGGGCGCGTCGCCGCTGAGCGCCTCCAGCACATCATACTGGACGGCAAACTCATATTCGTCGCCATCGGCCTCGCCGCTGAACTCCACCTGTCGCTCGTCGATGTTGTCGAGCAGCGTGCCCATGTCGATCTCAAGCCGGTCGATCGCCATTCATTCGTCCTTTCGATGTGGTCAGGACCGAAAAACCGCAACGGCGGCGATGTTCCAAGTGGTCGGCACGATCCGCTTAACCATACTGGCGCGTGCCACGCACGTCCGGTCGCAGCACGGATGGTCGGGGACGCGGTGATGGATCAGCGATGGCGGTTCAGGGGAGACGGGCGTAGCGACCATAGATCGCTGATGTCAGAGGGAGAAAGTTTCATGCGTCATCGTTCGATCATGCTCGCGGCGTGCGGCATGTTGATGCTGGGGGCCTGCGCGAAGAAGGCGCCGCCGGCCCCGCCGCCGCCCCCGCCGCCGGGTGCGGTCGCCGGCAGCCATGCCGCGGACCGTGACGGCGACGGGATCGTCGACGGCTATTACACGTCCGACGGCATCTACCACCCCTATGCGCCGCCGGCCCCGCCGCCGCCGCCGGCCCCGACGCGCCGCGGGGAACGGGGCTGACCATCCGGTCGACGGGAGGGCGGCGGTGCCGTTCTCCCCTTGCCGGTCTCGCGATCGTGCTGGCGGTCGCCGCCGCCGCGGCGCCGACGCTGGCGGCTGCCCCGCGTACCGCAAAGGCCAAGGCGGTCTCGGGCAAGGCCGTAAAGCCGAAGACGGCGAAAGCCGGTGTGAAAAAGTCGGTCCCTGCCAAAGCCGCCAGGTCCGCCGCCGACATCGCGCGCGACCGCGCCGTCGCCGCCGCGATCCGCGCTGCGGCGGGCGGCTGGATGGCACGCGTCTATGCGCAGCGCAATTACGCGCCCTTATGGGCGAGCGGCGGACGGATCGGCCCGGCCGCCGACACGCTGATCGGCTATCTCGGCGACGCCGACCTCGATAACCTCAAACGCTCGTCCTATGATGTCGGCAAGCTGCGCGAGCGGATCGACGCGGCGCGCGGCGGCGATCCGGCGCGGGTCGCGGCGGCGGAACTGGCGCTGTCGGCGACGTTCGTCGACTATGTGCGCGACCAGCGCAAGCCGCGCGACGTCGGGATGAAATGGGCCGACCCCGCGCTCAAGCCCAAGCGCCCCAAGCCCGAAGCGGTGCTGCGCGCGGCGACCTTCCCCAAGTCCTTTCCCTCCTATGTCAAGGACATGGGCTGGATGAGCCCGCGCTATCTCGAGCTGCGCCAGGTGTCGGCGCAGGCCCGCACCAACGGCATCACCCCCGCGGCGCTGACGCGGCTGCGGCGCAACCTCGATCGCGCACGCCTGCTACCCGGTCCGTGGACGCGGCATGTCGAGGTCGACGCCTCGTCGGGGCGCCTCTGGTTCTACGAAGCCGGCGCGGCCAAGGGGACGATGCGCGTCGTGGTCGGCACGCGCGAGACGCAGACGCCGATGCTCGCCGGGACGCTGCAATGGGCGATCCTGAACCCGTATTGGAACGTCCCTGACTATCTGGTGCGCAAGAACATCGCCACCAAGGTGCTCGCCGGGCGCACGCTGGCGTCGCTCCATATGGAGGCGCTGAGCGACTGGACCGCCGGCGCGCGCCCGATCGCGGCCAGCGCGATCGACTGGCCGGCGGTGGCCGCGGGCAAGCGCGAGCTGCGGCTGCGCGAATTGCCTGGACCCGCCAATTCGATGGGCAAGGTCAAGTTCCTGTTCCCGAACGACGAGGGCATCTATCTTCACGACACGCCCAATCGCGCGCTGCTGAAGAAGGACGATCGCCATTTCAGCAACGGCTGCATCCGGCTGGAGGATGCGCCGCGGCTGGCGCGCTGGCTGATGGGCAAGCCGCTCAACCCGGGGAAGAAGCCCGAACAGGCGGTGCCGCTCACCGCGCCGACGCCGGTTTATCTGACTTATCTGACCGCGACCGGCGGCGGCGCGGGCGGGCTCAGCTTCCGCGACGACGTCTACGGCCGCGACGGGTAACGAAGACGGATCAGCGCCCCGCCGCCGGATCGAGCGCCGGCACGCGCCGTGCGGCTTCGGCGGGGTCGATCCCCGGCCGCGGCGCGGCGGGGAGGCGTTCGTCGCCGCGGATCGCCCGACCGGCGCGCTGGATCGCCTCCACCAGCCGCGGATAGATGCCGCAGCGGCAGATGTTGGTGATCCCGGCGCGGATCGCCTCGTCCGACGGCATTGGATCGCGCTTCAGCAGCGCGGCCGCCATCATGGTGATGCCGGGAATGCAATAGCCGCATTGTGGCACGTTCCCGGCGATCAGCGCGAGTTGCACTGGATGCGCGCGCTCGCGCGACAGCCCCTCGATCGTCGTGACGAACGTGCCCTCGACGTCGCGCAGCGCCACCTGGCACGATCGCACCGCCTTGCCGTCGATGTCGACGGTGCAGGCGCCGCAGCTGCCGGTGCCGCATCCATATTTGGTGCCGGTCAGGTTGGAGGCGTCGCGCAGCGCCCACAGCAGCGGCGTGTCCGGCGCCATCCGATATTCGACGGCCTCGTTGTTGACGGTCAGGCGGGTCATCGCGCAGCGTTATCCCCGCAGCGGCGGCGCAACAAGCGGCACGCGCGACGACGGCGCCGCCCGCCAGCCGCCGGATCAGCCGTCGCGACGATAGGCGTGATGAATGTTGCTGATCCAGCCCGCGCTCACCTTCGGGCCGGTCGCGCCGCGATCGCGCGGCTTGCGCGCTTCGGCGAGATCGATCGCACCCCGCGTGAAGTGCAGCCCGGCGAGCGTCGGCGACGTCCACATCACCTCGGCAGGCAGCGCGGCCAAAGACCCCATCGTCACGTCCAGCAGGTCGCCCTTGGTCAACTCGCCCGGATTGTCGATACACGCGCCGGTGACCGACAGATTGCGCACCCGCGCCTCCACCGACCGGTCGCGATGGTCGATGCGGGCATAGAGGATGACGCTGCTGCGCGGTTCGCGGGGAGGAGAGTCGGACATCGGACGGCTCGCTTAATACGCTCATGGCAAACAAGCGGTTAAAGCAATGGTTCTGCCACAGATGCTTGATCCTGTTTTAATCGCTTGATCTGCGTAAGAACGGTTGCCAGCCGCTGCGGCATTGCCATAGTGGCAACGGATGGATCCGCAACCAGCGTCGGATGACGCGCTTCTTCTGGCGGTAAGTGCGCTGACGCCCTGCGATCGGGAGCCGATCCACCTTTCCGGCGCGGTGCAGCCGCACGGCATCATGCTGGTCGCCGATCCACGCACCCTGCGCGTCGTCGCCGGGGCGGGCGATATCGAGGCGGTGCTCGGGCTGGACTGGTATGACGCCGATCTGTCGACGCTGTTGCAGCAGGACATTGCCGCGCTCACCGCGGCCGCGCCGGGGCCGGGCGGCACGGTATTGGGCACGCCCGTTGCCGCGCACGACGTTGCGCTGCATCGCGCCGGCGCGTGGCTGATCGCCGAGCTGGAGCCCGCCGAGGCCCAGCCCGGCAGCGTTGCGGTCACGCTGTCGTGGCTCGATGCGATCGGCGCAAGTTTCGAACGCGCGGGCACACTGCGGATGCTCAGCGAGCGCGCGGTGACGGCGTTCCGCGCGCTGACCGGCTTCGACCGGGTGATGATCTACCGCTTCCTCGACGATGACGCAGGCTGCGTGATCGCGGAGGATCGCGACCCGGCGCTGGGATCGTTCCTCAACCATCACTTTCCGGCCAGCGACATCCCGCGGCAGGCGCGCGCGCTGTACGTCCGCAACCGCACGCGCGTGATCCCCGATGCCAGCTATGCCCCTGCGCCGCTGCGCCCGGCGGGGTTCGAGCAGGTCGATCTCAGCGACGTCGCGATCCGCAGCGTCTCGCCGGTGCATGTCGAATATCTGCGCAATATGGGGGTGCAGGCGTCGGCGTCGATCTCGATCGTCAAGGACGGGCTGCTGTGGGGGCTGGTCGCCTGCCACAACATGACTCCGCGGCTCATGCCGCGCAGCGTGCGCGCCGCCGCCGCCGCGATGGCCAGCGCGCTGGCGCGGCAGATCCTCGCCAAGGAAGAGGCCGAGACCTATCGCGTCCGGCTCGCGCTGCGCAGCGAGGAGGATGCGCTGCGCCCGCTGTTGCAGAACAGCGATCCGTTCCGCGTGCTTGCGGAGCGCGGCGACGAACTGCGCCGGATGCTCGATGCCGACGGGCTGGTGCTGGTCCGCGACCGCATTGTCACCGCCAGCGGCGTCGCGCCGGGCGATGTCGAGGTGCTCGACCTGCTGCGCTGGGCGGCGCTGCGCGAGGATGGCCCGGTGTTCGCGACCCGCGAGCTGGCGACCGACTGGCCCGATGCCGACGCATTCGGTCCGATCACGGGCGTGCTGGCGCTGCGCATCGACGATCGTCACACGCTGATGTGGCTGCGCGTCGAGCAGATCGAGGAGATCGAATGGGCGGGTAATCCGCACAAGGCGGTGCCGCACGATCCCGACGCGACGCTCCACCCGCGCGCCTCGTTCGAATCGTGGCATGAGACGGTCCGTGGGCGCGCCCGGCGCTGGACGCTGGAGCAGGTCGAGGGCGCCAGCCGGCTTCGCCGCCTGCTGCGCGAGGCGCGCGCCTCGAACGAGCTGCGCCGGCTCAACCAGGAGCTGGAGCGCACCGGTGCTGAGAAGGACGCGCTGCTCGCGCAGAAGGACCTGCTGATGCGCGAGGTCGATCACCGTGTGCAGAACAGCCTGCAGCTCGTCTCGTCGTTCCTCGCGATCCAGGCGCGCGACGCCGGGCCGGGGATGGTCGCCGACCAGCTGCGCGAGGCACGCTCGCGGCTCTCGGCGGTGGCGCTGGTCCACCGGCGGCTGTACCGCGAGGACCAGATCGAGACGATCGATCTCAGCCGCTATCTCGGCGAACTGATCGAGGATCTGAAGGCGTCGCTGGGCGAGGAATGGTCGCGGCACATGCTGCTGTCGATCGCGCCGGTGCTGATCCCGACCGATCGCGCGGTGAACGTCGGGCTGATCGCCGCCGAGCTGGTCATCAACGCGACCAAATATGCCTATCCCGGCCGGTCGGGCGGGCCGATCGAGATCACGCTGGAGCAATATCGCAACCGGCTGCGGCTGATCGTCGCCGATCAGGGCGTCGGCAAGCAGGGCGACGGCGAAGGCTTCGGGAGCCGGATGATGCGTGCGGTGATCCAGCGCATCGACGGGCAGATGGACTATCTGGACAACGAGCCCGGGCTGCGCGCGGTGCTGACCGCGCCGATCGAGCCGGCTTAACTCAAGTGTTGATCAAAACGGCTGTGGCCAGAGCAGCCGTCATTGCGAGCGTAGCGAAGCAATCCAGGGCGTTCTGATCCGGCTCTGGATGGCTTCGCTGCGCTCGCGCTGACGGATTACGTCAGGCTGGCGGGTTCACCGCCGCCGCCTCGGCATAAAGCGCGAAGGTCGCCAGCGCGCCCGCGATCATCCGCGCCGTCCAGTCGCTGTCCTCACCCGCCGCGGCGGCGTCCAGCGCGGCGCGGATCGCGCGCCACTGGCCGGACGCATGGACCGCGCCGAGATACCGCCACGGCAAGTCGGGCGGCACCTGTCGCGAGAGCATCGCCCCTCCCAGCCGCGAGCCTTCGACGACGTAGAGCACGCCCCACAGCGTCGCCGCATCGTCGCCGGGCGCGAAGGGCAGGGGAGCGGGCGCCGTGACACCCAGCTCCTCAAGATCCGCCGCCAGCAACGGCGCGCGCGTCGGCAGCGTCCGCGCGAACGGCAACGCCGCCATCACGCGCTCCGCCGCCGGCAGCGCGCGACCATGCGCGAGCAGGAAGCGCCCGTACGCTTCCGGTGATGCGAGATCGTGCGCGCCGAATGCGGCGTCGACCGCCTCGTGCGCCGCGCCGGTCGCGTCGCGCAGCATCGTCATCGCGGACATCGGCGTCAGTCCAGCCCGCGCTCCAGAAAGCGCTCGGCCACCGCGCAATGCATCGCGACCCCGGTGGCGAGCACATTCTCCTCGATCGTCATCCGCGTGTTGTGGAGCGGCGGGTTGGTGCGCCAGTCGCTGCCCGGTGCGGCGACCCCGACGAACGCCATCGCGCCCGGCACCTCGCGCAGCACGTAGCTGAAATCCTCGCCGCCCATCATCGGCGCGGGCATCGCCGTCCAGCCCGCGCCACCCGGCACCTCCGAGGACAGCTCGCGCAGCAGCCGCGTCGCACGCGCGTCGTTGACGGTCACCGGATAGCCCTCGTCGATCGTCGTCTCCGCGACGCAGCCATGCGCGGCGGCGATCCCCTGCGCGATCTGGTGGAACGCCGCGCGCATCGCGGTGCGCGTCGCTTCCGACAGCGTGCGCAGCGTTCCCATCAGCTGCACCTCCTCGGGGATGATGTTGTGCGACGAGCCGGCATGGATCTGCGTCATCGTCAGCACCGCCGGATCGGCGACGGGCACGCGACGCGCGACATGCTGTTGCAGCGCGGTGACGAACGCGCAGGCGACCGGGATCGGGTCGATCGCCTCGTGTGGCATCGCGGCATGGCCGCCCTTGCCGCGGATCGTCGCCAGCACCGTGTCGGTCGAGGCGAGCATCGCGCCCTCGCGGCCGACGAACATGCCGGCCGGCGCATTGGGGAGGATGTGCAGCGCGAACGCCGCCTCGGGCCGCGCGACGTCGAGCAGGCCGTCGGCGATCATGTGCCGCGCGCCGTGGTGGCCTTCCTCGCCGGGCTGGAACATGAAGACGATCGTCCCCGCCAGTTCGTCGCGGCGCGCGCTCAGCGCCTTGGCCGCACCGACCAGCATCGCGGTATGCGCGTCATGCCCACAGGCGTGCATCTTGCCGGGGACGGTCGAGGCGAACGGCAGCCCCGTCTCCTCGCTCATCGGCAGCGCGTCCATGTCGCCGCGCAGCAGCACCGTACGCCCGTTCGACCCCGCGCCGCCGCTCCGCCCGCCGCGCAGGATCGCGACGAAGCCGGTGGTGCTGGTGCTGTCGTGGATCTCGAGCGGCAGCCCGGCGAGCGCCGCCTTCGCCTTGGCGGTGGTCAGCGGGCAGTGCAGCCCGACCTCGGGCTCGGCATGGATCGCCCGCCGCAGCGCGATGACGTCCGCCAGTTCGGCGGCGCCGATCGCGGTCCAGTCGGTTCGGGTGGCGAGCGTGCTGGTCATGACGGACTCCTTTGGTCACCGCTGTAACCGATCCGTCATGCCGGCGGAAGCGTCAGGGGCCGCGGCGCGCGCTGGTGATGCGGATCGCGGGCGCGAGCATCTGGCCCTTCATCGCGCCTTCACCCAGCGTGGGCGAAGTGGGAGCGAGCAGGATTTTGCGGATCACGTCCATGCCCTCCAGCACCCGCCCGAACGCGGCGAAGCCGGGCTGGCCGTCCTTGGCATCCATCGAGGTCAGGTCGCCGACCACCACGAAGAAGTCGCCGGTCGCGGTGTTCGGCGCGGCCATTGCCATCGAGATCGTGCCGTCGGTGTGGCTGAGCCCGGTCTGCGTGGTCGGCTCGAACCTGATCGGCGGCAGCGTGCGCTTGGCGTCGTTGCGCGTCCCGAACTGGACGAGCCCGAAGCCGTCCGCGACCTTCACCGCGCGGTAGAAGGACACGCCGTCTAGCTTCTTGCCGTCGACATATTTCAGGAAATTGGCGGCGGTGATCGGTGCGGCCTTGGCGTCGACGCCGATCGTGATCGGGCCGGCGTCGGTGGTCAGCACGACGCGCGTCAGCGTGGAAGGGGCAGGCGCGGCTGGCGCCGTTGACACCGGCGGTGGCGCAGCCGGGGTGGCAGGGGCGACCTGCGGCGCGGCGAGCGCCAGCGCGACGAGCGCCGCGATCATGCCGCCCCCTGCGACGCGGGCGCGATCAACACCGGCAGCGTGTTCGCCGCCGCGCCGGTCAGTTGCAGCACATAGCGACCCGGCGCGAGTCGGTAATCGACGATCTTGCGAATGCCGCTGCACGCCGGCCCGTGGCTGTGCGCGGCGGAGGGCAGCGCGCGCCCGCCGCGCACCACCTCGATCCACGCCGGTGCGCCGAGCGCGATCCGATAGGTGCCGGGACGCGTCACCTGGAAGAGCGCCACCCCGGCATTGGTCCCCGCGCCGAGATCGCGCGTCGGCGGCGCGGCGGGGGCGAGCCGGTCGAGCGGCACCAGCCGCAGCTCGGCGGCGCGGCCGACCGCGATCACCGGCGCATGGCGCGTCGCTGCCCCCGCTTCCAGCGCGACCCGCGTGGTCCAGTTCTCGAACCCGATCGGCAGCACCGGACGCGCGGCGGTGCAGGACGGCTCGGGCGCAGGCAGATCCTGCGCGGAAAAGGGCGCCGACGCGAGCAGCAGGGACAGGGCGAACGACATTCACGGGCTCCAGAAATCTTTCCTCCTTACCGCTCCCGGCGGCGCGCCACCAGCCCGGCGTTTACCCGCCTGCGGCAACCAACCACCGGCTTGCCGGGTTCAGCCCGAAGGTGCAGCCTGACGCACGCCGAAGGGAGAGTGACGATGACCGATCAACGCAACGACATGGGCCGCGCAGCCGCCGATGCGGCGCAGCAGGCGACCGACCGCCTCCGCGCCTCGGGCCAGCACATGATGGAAAGCGGCCAGACGATCAGCACCAAGATCCTCGATCAGGTCGAAGCCAATACGCAGGAAGCCTTTTCCGCGATGCGCGCCGCGGCGCAGGCCAAGGACCTGTCGCAGGTGATGCAGATCCAGAGCGACTTCCTGCGCAGCCAGGGTCAGCGCTCGATGGAGCAGGCGCGCGAGATCGGTCAGCTGATCATGCAGTTCGGCCGCGCGGCGGTGGCACCGGGCAGCGGGAACGATTCGAACGGCTAACGTCCGTCGTCGGGAGCGTAGCGAAGCCATCAAGGGCGTCCTGATCCGGCCCTGGATCGCTTCGCTGCGCTCGCGATGACGATCTAGGGAGCCGGCCGACCCGCCGGCTTCGGCCCCTGATCGGTGACCTCGAGCAGCGTGTCGCCGCCGAGGGTGCGATACAGCGTCACCAGATTGGTCGCCCGCACCAGCTGCGTCGTCACCAGCGTCCGCTGCGCCGAATACAGCTGTCGCTGCGCGTCGAGCGAGGTCAGATACGTGTCGATCCCGCCACGATAACGCGCGTTGGTCAGGTTGAGCGTATCGACCGCCGCGGTATAAAAACGCTGGTTCGCCGCCAGTTGATCGGTGATCGTCCCGCGCCGCGCGAGCGCGTCGGACACCTCGCGGAATGCGCTTTGAATCGTCAGCTCGTAATTGGCGAGCGCGGCGTCGCGTTGCGCCACGCTGTAATCGACGTTCGCGCGCCCCGCACCGGCGCGGAAGATCGGATAGCTCGCATTGGGCGCCACCGACCAGTTGAACGCGTCGCCCGAGAACAGGGTGCGCAGCGCGGTGCTCGCGAATCCGACCAGCCCGGTCAGCGAGATGCGCGGGAACAGCGCCGCGCGCGCCGCGCCGATCTCGGCATTGAACGCGCGCAACGAATATTCCGCCTGCACCACATCGGGCCGGCGGAGCAGCACGCCCGAGTCAATCCCGGCCGGCAGCTCGCCGATCGTCTGTGCGGCCTGCTCGATCCCGGCGGGAAGTTGGCTCGCGTCGATCGGCGCGCCGACCAGCAATTGCAGCGCATTGACGTCCTGCGCCAGCAACGTGCGCTGCTCGGCGAGATCGGCCTCGGCGGTGGCGAGGATCTGCTCGGCCTGCCGCACGTCGGTGCGCGGCGACACGCCGCCCTGACGCCGCGCATCGGTCAGCCGCACGCTGGCGCGCGCCGCGACCGCGGTCTGTTCGGCGACGGTCAGCAGGCTCTTGTCGGCGGCATAGTTGAGCCATGCACTGGCGATGTCGCCGATCAGCGTCAGCCGCGTCGCGCGCGCCGCCGCCTCCTGCGCGAAGTATCGCGACAGCGCTGCGCCGGTCAGTGAGCGGACGCGCCCGAACAGGTCGATCTCGAACGCGGTGACGCCGAGCTGCGCCTGAAAGGTGCTGTTCGAACCGGATACGATGGTCGTGCCACCGGTGCCGGTCCCGGTGCCACCGGTGCCCGTGCCGCCGGTCCCCCCGGTGCCGGAGCCGCCCGTTCCGGTGCCGCCGGTGCCCACGCCCGTCCCGCCGGTGTTGACCCCGGTGTTCACCCCCGAGCGGCTGTTCTGGCGATAGCTATAGGCGCCAGTCGCGTTGAGCTGCGGGAACAGGTCGGCGCGCTGGATGCGATATTGCGCGCGCGTGGACTCGATATTGGCAACCGCGATCCGCAGGTCGCGATTGTTGGCCAGCGCCTGTTCGATCAGCGTCTGCAGCCGCGCGTCGCGGAAGATGTCGCGGTAGGTGACGCTGGGCAGCGCCGCCTCGCTCTGCCGCAGATAGGCGTCGCCGACCGGCCACGAGGTCGGCACCGGCGGGGCGGGGCGGACATAGGTGGGGGCGAGCGAGCAGCCGGCGAGCGCGGCCGAGGCGCAGAGTGCGGCGATCAGGCGAGTCATCATGCCCCTTCCGGCGCGGGCAGCGCGGGCTTGTCGATCGGGCGCGGCAATTGCTTTGGCGCGTCCTGCGCCGCCGCGCCGCCATGGTCGTCACCGTCATCGTCGGGGCTGGGATCGGCACCGCGCCGCAGCCCCTTCCAGCCATCGCGGAACCCACGGCGCACCAGCACGAAGAACAACGGGATGTAGAAGATCGCCAGCACCGTGGCGGTGATCATCCCGCCGATCACCGACGTGCCGATCGCGATGCGGCTGTTCGCACCCGCCCCGGTCGAGATCGCCAGCGGCAGCACGCCGAAGATGAAGGCGAGGCTGGTCATCAGGATCGGGCGCAACCGGATACGCGCCGCCGACAAGGCGGCATCGATGACGCGCTTGCCCTTCTTCTCCTCCTGCTCGGCGAATTCGATCATCAGGATCGCGTTCTTCGCCGCCAGCCCCATCGTCGTCAGCAGGCCGATCTGGAGATAGACGTCGTTGACGAGGCCACGCAGCGTCGTGAACAGAATCGCGCCGATCAGCCCGAGCGGGATCACCAGCAGCACCGCGAACGGGATCGACCAGCTTTCGTACAGCGCCGCGAGGCACAGGAACACGACGAGGATCGACAGACCGTACAGCAACGGTGCCTGACCCGACGAGAGCCGCTCCTGGAACGACAGCCCCGCCCATGACACGCTGGTGCCCGGCACCTCTCCCGCCAGTTCCTCGATCCGCGTCATCGCATCGCCCGAGCTTTTGCCCTCGGCCGCGGCACCCTGGAATTCGTAGGACGGGATGCCGTTGAAGCGCGACAGCGTCACCGGTGCCTGGCTCCAGCCGATCTGCGAGAAGGCCGCGAACGGCACCATCTGGCCGTTCGATCCACGCACGAACCACTGGTTCAGATCGGTCGGCGCGGCGCGATACGGCGCGTCACCCTGCACGAACACGCGCTTGACCCGGCCACGATCGACGAAGTCGTTCACGTAGCGGCCACCCCAAGCGGTCGACAGCGTCGTGTTGACGTCGGCCTGCGTCAGCCCGAGCGCGGCGAGCTTTTGCTGGTCGATGTCGATCTTGAGCGTGGGGGTGTCGGGCAATTCGGTCAGCCGCACCGAGGCAAGCGCGGGATCGCCATTGGCGGCGGCGAGCAGTTTGTCCTTGGCGGCGGCGAACTGCTCCTGCGTCAGCCCGCCGGAATTCTGCAATTCCATCGTGAAGCCGTTCGACTGGCCCAACCCGCGCACCGCCGGCGGCACCAGCGCGAAGACGCGCGCGTCACGCAGCCCGCGGAACGCCGCCGAGGCGCGCGCGACGATCGAGTCGGCGGTATTCTCCTTGCCCTTGCGCTCGTCCCATGGCGCGAGATTGACGAAGCCCTGGCCGGTGTTCTGCCCGCTCGCGCCGCCGCCACCGCCGCCGCTGACCGTGAACATCGTGCGGACGTTCTTGCCCTCGCTGGTGGCGAGATAATTCTCGACCTGATGCTGCACGTCCTCGGTGCGCGAGCGCGTCGCGCCCGCCGGAAGCTGGAACTGCACGATCGCCGCGCCCTGATCCTCGGTCGGCAGGAAGCCGGTCGGCATCCGCAGGAACAGCACCGCCAGCAGCGCGACCGTCAGCAGGTAGATCAGCAGGAACAGCGCCTTGCGGTCGATCACCCGCCGCACGCCCGCAACATAGCGCGCCACGCCACGATCGAAGGTGGTGTTGAACCCGTCGCGCGCGCGCTCCAGCCCGTGCGCGACGCGCGGGAATTTGCGGCCGATCCAGCTCTCCTCGATTGGATCGCCATGCTGGTCGTGAGTCTGCTTGAGCAGCGTCGCGGTCAGCGCGGGCGACAGGATGACCGCGACCAGTACCGACAACACCATCGCCGACACGATCGTCAGCGAGAACTGGCGGTAGATCACGCCGGTCGATCCGCCGAAGAACGCCATCGGCATGAACACCGCCGACAGCACCAGCGCGATCGCGACGAGCGCGACCGTGATCTCCTTCATCGATTCGATCGTCGCTTCACGCGGGGTCATGCCGGGGTTTTCCTCCAGCAAGCGCTCGACGTTCTCGACGACGACGATCGCATCATCGACCAGCAGCCCGATTGCGAGCACCAGCCCGAACAACGTCAGCGTGTTGATCGAAAAGCCCGCGACATAGAAGACCGCGAACGTGCCGAGCAGCACCACCGGCACCGCGATCGCCGGCACCAGCGTCGCGCGCCAGCTTTGCAGGAACACGAACATGACGATGACGACGAGGATGATCGCCTCGATCAGTGTCTTGACCACTTCCTCGATCGACAGCTTGATGAAGTCGGTCGTATCGTTGGCAAAGGCATAGGTGAGCCCGGCCGGGAACGCCTTCGATGCCTGCTCGACCTGCGCCTTGACCAGCTCGGCGGTCTTCAGCGCGTCGGCGCCCGGCGCCAGCAGCACCGCGATGCCCGCGCCGGGGTGGCGGTTGACGCGGCTGAACGCGTTGTAGCTTTCCGCGCCCAGCTCGATCCGCCCGATATCGGCGAGGCGGACGGTGCCGCCGTCCTGCTCGGTCTTGAGGATGATCTGTGCGAATTGCGCCGGGGTCTGGAGCCGCGACTGCGCGGTGACGACCGCGTTGAGCATCTGCGTCGCCGGGCTCGGCTGCCCGCCGATCTCGCCCGCCGCGACTTCGGTATTCTGGTTCTGGATCGCGGTGATGACGTCGCCGGGCATCAGCTGGTAGCTGTTGAGCTTGGCGGGATCGAGCCAAATCCGCATCGCATATTGCGACCCGAAGACGTTGGTGTCGCCAACGCCCTGGATACGCCCGAGCGGGTCCTGCAGGTTGCTGACCAGATAGTCGGAGACGTCCTGATTGGTCAGCTTGTCGGTGGTGTCATAGACGCCGACGATCAACAGGAAGTCGGGGTTCGACTTGCGGACCACCAGCCCCTGTTGCTGCACCTGCTGCGGCAGGCGGCTCAGCGATTGCTGAACCTGATTCTGGACCTGTACCTGCGCGATGTCGGGATCGGTGCCCTTGTCGAAGGTGGCGGTGATCGTCACCGAGCCGCGGCTCGACGAACTCGACTGGAAGTACAACAGGCCGTCGATGCCGGTCAGCTGTTGCTCGATGACCTGCGTGACGCTGTTCTGGATCGTCTGCGCGTTCGCGCCGGGGAAGGTGGCGCGGATCGAGACCTGCGGCGGCGCGACGTCGGGATATTGCGCGATCGGCAGCGACAGGATCGCGCCGACCCCGGCCAGCATGACGATGATGGCCAGCACCCATGCGAAGATGGGGCGGTCGATAAAGATGCGGGACATGCCGGCTTAGCCCGCCTTGCCCTGACCGCCACCGGATTGTTTCTTCATTTCCTCGGGCGAGGGGGCCTTCACCGGCTGCGGCGCATTGGCGGGCACCGCGCGGATCTGTGCGCCGGGACGCAGGTTCGCGAGACCCTGCGTGATGATCTTCTCGCCGGGCTTCAGCCCGTCGGTGACCACCCAGTACGCGCCCTGTGTGCGATCGGCCTTGATGTTGCGTTGCTCGGCCTTGCCGTTCGCGCCGACCACGAACAGCGTCGCATTGCCCTTGGCATCGCGGCTGATCGCGGGCTGCGGCACGAGGAAGGCGTACTTTAGGATCGACTGTGCGAACTCGGCGCGGACGAACATGCCGGGCAGCAGCAGGCCCTGCGGGTTGGGGAAGCGCGCGCGCAGCGTGACGGTGCCGGTGCTCTGGTCGACCACCACCTCGGCGAATTCGACCGTGCCCTTGAGCCCGTAATCGCTGCCGTCCTCCAGCTTCAGCGTCACCTCGGCGCGCGCCGGGGCGGCGCCGCCGGCGGCAAGCGCGCGGCGCAGCGCGAGCAGGTTGGTGCTCGATTGCTGGATGTCGACGAACATCGGGTCGAGCTGCTGGATCGTCGCCAGCGGATCGGTCTGTGTCGCGCTGAC
This sequence comes from Sphingomonas endophytica, assembly GCF_014199415.1. Lineage (GTDB taxonomy): Bacteria > Pseudomonadota > Alphaproteobacteria > Sphingomonadales > Sphingomonadaceae > Sphingomonas > Sphingomonas endophytica. The sequence continues at coordinate 155,188 of NZ_JACIJN010000003.1, read as the reverse complement.
CAGCGCCCCGACCGTGAACAAGGAACGCCCGATCCGTCCGGTGATCGGCGCGGGGACGGTGGTGAAGCGCAAATTGACGCGCGCGCTGTCGAGCTGCGCGCTGTTGACGCCGATCTGCGCCGCGGCCTGCCGCTGCTGCGCGACCGCGTCGGTATAATCCTGCGCGCTGATCGCCTCCATCTCGGCGAGCGGCTTGTAGCGGTCGGCGCGGATCTTGGCGGCGGCGAACGTCGCCTGCGCGTTGGCGACATTGGCCTGCGCCTGATTGGCGGCGGCGCGATAAAGCGACGGGTCGATCTGATAAAGCGGCTGCCCGCGCTTCACCAGCGCGCCCTCGGTGAAGAAGCGCTTCTGGATCACGCCGGTGATCTGCGGGCGCACCTGCGAGCTTTCGTAGGCGACCGTCCGGCCGGGCAGTTCGCTGATCGTCGGCACCGCGGTCGGCTGGACCACGACATAGCCGACCGTCGTCGGCCCGCCGCCGCCGGGGCCGCCCGCGCCGCCTTTGCCCTTGGCCTGTCCGCTGTCGCTGCTACCGCTACAGGCGGACAAGGCAAGCGCCGCCGCAAGGCTCGCCAGCCCGGCCGCAGCGCGAATCCGCCGTACCGTCAAATTTCTTGTCACTCTGTGCCTGTCCGAACCCGAGGGTGTCCTCGGCTAAGCGCTATTTGTCGCAAATGTTTCGCACCGACGAACATTTATTCCTCAGCGGCGTCGGAACTGCCCTGGCCGCCGCTCGGCAACCGCGCGCAATCCCTCGCGAAAGTCATCGGTCTGCATCAGCCGGTCCTGCTCGGCACGCTCATGCTCGGTACGCTCGCGCACCGCCTCGGCCAGCCCGGCGCGCAGCGTCGCGCGAGTCGCCTCCACCGCCAGTGGCGCATTGAGCGCGATTTCGGCGGCAAGCGCCTGCGCTGCCGCACGCACGCCGGGCGCGATCTGGTCGACCAGCCCGTAACGCAGCGCCTCGTCCGCCTTTACGCGCCGCCCGGTCAGCAGCATCAGGCTCGCGTGCTGCCCGCCGATCACGCGCGGCAGGGTCAGGCTGATCCCGAATCCGGGATGGAAGCCGAGCGTCACGAAATTGGCCGAGAACTTCGCCTCGGGTGCGGCGACGCGGAAGTCGGCGACCAGCGCGAGCCCGAGCCCGGCCCCGACCGCCGCGCCCTGGATCGCCGCGACGATCGGCTTCTTCGCCGAGAACAGCCGGAAGGCGCCACGGTAGAGCGCAGGTGTCTCGCTCTCGCCGTCGTCGGTGGTGAGCGGCTTGTCCCCCGACAGATCGGCCCCGCCGCAGAATACGCGTCCCTCGGTCGCGAGCACGATCGCACGCACTTCCGTATCTGCGTCCAGTTCATCCAGCACGTCGGCGAGCGCATGGATCAGCGCGGCGTTGACGTGGTTATGCGGCGGGCGGTCGATCACGACGGTGGCGACATGGCCCTCGCGGGTCACGGACAGATGCTGCTTCATGCGCGGGTTCCCAAAAGGTTGCGGGCGACGACCCAGTTATGGATCTCGGTCGGGCCGTCATAGATCCGCATCAGGCGGATGCGCGCCGCCATCTGCGCCAGCGGCAGCTCGCGGGTCATCCCCATCGCGCCGAACGCCTGCATGACATGGTCGAGCACCTCCCACGCCATCTCCAGCGCGAAGCTCTTGAGCATCGACACCTCGGTGCGCGCGTCTCGGCCCTGATCGATCTTCCACGCACAATCGTAAGCCATCAGCCGCGCGGCATGGATGCGGATCGCGGCATCGGCGACCCAATTCTGCACCGTCTGCCGCTCGCTCAGCGGCTTGCCGAACGTGGTGCGCTGCGGGGCATAGTCGACCAGCATGTCCAACGCGCGCGCCGCCATCCCGATCGCGTTCGCCGCCATCTCGGCGCGGCGCGTGTTGAGGCGCAGCTGCATCGGCGCGAAGCCTTGCCCCTCGGTGCCGAGCAGCTTCCACCCCGGCACGCGGCAATCGTCGAGCGCGACCTCATAGGTCGTTTCGCCGCCGATCATCGGGATCGGGCGCACCACCGAAAAGCCCGGCGCGTCGCGGTCGACAAGGAACGCGCTCATCCCGCCGCGCTGGCGTTTCTCCTTGTCGGTGACGGCGATCACGATCGTGAAGTCGGCGCGATCGGCCTTGGTGATCCAGATTTTGCGGCCGTTGAGCACCCAGTCGTCGCCGTCGCGCACCGCGGTGGTCTTCATGCCCGCCGGGTCGGAGCCCGCGCCCGGCTCGGAGATGCCGATCGCCGAGATCGTCTCGCCGCGCACATAGGGAGCGAGATACGCCTCGCGCTGACGATCGTCGACGGTGGCGGCGAGCATTCGCAGGTTCGGGCTGTCGGGCGGCAGCGTCCATGGCGCGATCGTCCGCCCCAGCGCCTCGTTGACCGCGACCATCGCCACCGCCGGCAGGTCGGTCCCGCCGACGTCGGCCGGCGCATCCAGCCCCCACAGCCCCAGCTCGCGCGAAATGCCGTCGACATGCGCACGTTCGTCGGCGGTCAGCTCCAGCCCGTGCCCGGCGGCATCGCGCTCCAGCAGGCCGTTCTCCAGCGGGACCAGCTCGTCATCGACGAAGCGCCGCACCAACTCGGCGATCATGCGGTGCTCGTCGTCGAGATCGAAGTTCATGCGCTCTCCCAGCGTTCGTTGCGCACGGCTCTAGGCGGTTGGCAAGGTGCGCGCCAGCGGCGTCGATGATCCGTAGCGAGGCAACTGTTTCGCCGGTGGATCGTTGCCAGTGGACGGAAGATCAAACCGGATTGCCGGGATCTTCCGCATAAAGGGGCGTTTTTCTTGGTTTTTTCGGTTCGTCACTCCCGTCTGCTCCTGGCCAGCGCCGGGATCGCGTTGATCGCCGGACAGGCGCAGGCCCAGATGCAGACCCCGGGCACCGCCCCGGCGCAGGGTCCCGACGCACCGCGCACCACGGCGCCGGCTGCCGATCCGCAGGGCGACGCCCCGATCGTCCCCGATGCCGAGTTCGACAAGGCGCTGCCGCCGCTGTCGGGCGACCTCGACGCGCCGCTCGAGCCGATGCCCGCCGACACCAAGGCCCCCGCGACGACGGCTCCTGCGACAACGCCCGCCGCTGACGCCGCCGCGCAGCAGCCGATCACCCCCGGCACGCTGCCGCCGCCGCCCGCGGTCGACCCCGCGCTCGCCCAGCCGCTCGAACCTTTGTCGACCTTCAACACCGAGCCGTTGCGTTCGGTCGCCGACGTCAAGGACGAGGACGCGCCCGACATCCGCTACACCAACGAGGTGCGCGGGCTCGACCCGCTCGGGCTGACCGACGAGTTCAACTCGCTGTCGGCGCTGCGCGAGGGCAAGGGCAAGGCCGACAATGCCACGCAAGTCGCGGCGCGTGGCCGCGAGGACGAGCAGCTCGCGGTGCGACTGATGAAGTCGCTCGGCTATTATGACGCGACCGCGATCTCGACGGTCGAGACGCTCTCCGGCAGCGAGCAGAAGATCAAGGCGATCGTCAGCGCGACGCCTGGCCAGCAATACAAGCTCGGCACGATCACGGTGAAGGCCGATCCGACCACGCCGCCCGATCTGGTCCGCCGCGAGCTGCCGCTGCGCACCGGCGACCCGATCGAGGCGCTGCGCGTGCAGGGCGCGGAGGCCAACGTCAGCCTCAAGCTGCCGCAACAGGGCTATCCGTTCGTCAAGGTCGGCGAGCGCGACATCCTGCTCGACGAGCAGACCGCACGCGGCGACTATACCTTGCCGGTCGACACCGGGCCGCGCTCGTCGTTCGGCGTGCTGCGCACCGAGGGCGAACCGGTGTTCGACCTCAAGCACCTCAACGTCTTTCCGCGCTTCGATGAGGGCGAGCTGTACGACAATCGCAAGGCCGACGATCTGCGCGAGGCGCTGGTCGCGACCGGGCTGTTCAACGGCGTCGGTGTCCAGCCGGTCCGCACCGGCACGATCCTCCCCGACGGCACCGAACAGGTTGACCTGATAATCCGCCAGTCGCGCGGCCCCGCCAAGAGCCTGTCGGGCGGCGCGGGTTTCCAGACCGGGCAGGGCGTGACGGTCGAAGGCACCTTCACCAACCGCAACCGCTTCCCGCCCGAAGGCGCGCTGATCCTCGGCGCGATCGCGGGCACGCAGCAGCAGGGGCTATCGGCGACCTTCCGCCGCCAGAACGCCGGCAAGCGCGACCGCACCGTGACGCTGGTCGCAAGCGCGCTGCGCGCCAATTACGATGCGTTCGAGGCGTTCACCGGCACGCTGTCGGGGCGGATCTCGTACGATTCGACCCCGATCTGGCAGAAGAAGTTCACCTATGCCTATGGCTTCGAGCTGGTCGGGACGAACGAGAGCGTCTTCGACTTCGCCGAGAATGACCGTGTCCGTCGCACCTATGGCGTGCTGGCGCTGCCGGGGCAGGTGCAGTTCGACACTTCGGACAATCTGCTCAACCCGACGCGCGGCTATCGCCTCAAGCTGAGCCTTAGTCCGGAAACGTCGGTGCAGGGCGCGGTACGTCCCTATGGCCGCAGCCTGATCGAGGGCACGGCCTATTATCCGGTGTCGGACAGCCTCGTGATCGCGGGCCGCGTCCGCGCCGGCAGCATCTTCGGGATCGCGCGCGACGACATCGCGCCGTCGCGGCGCTATTACGGCGGCGGCGGCGGATCGGTGCGCGGTTACGGCTTCCAGCGGCTCGGGCCGCTCGAACCCGAAAGCTCGCTCGTCCCCGGCGACGAGGACCGCGACGAGGTGAAGGACCTGCGTCCGATCGGCGGGCGCAGCCTCAACGAATTCTCGATCGAGGCACGCTATCGCTTCGGCAATTTCGGGATCGTGCCGTTCATCGACGGCGGCAACACGTATGAGAGCACCCTGCCGAACGGCAGCGACCTGCGCTTCGGCGCGGGCATCGGCGGGCGCTTCTACACCAATTTCGGCCCGATGCGCGTCGACGTGGCGACGCCGCTCAACCCGCGACCCGGCGATGCCAAGGTCGCGCTCTACATTTCGATCGGGCAGGCGTTCTGATGACTGACGAGACGCTGGCGCCGGGCGAGGGCACGATCGTGGCGGAGCGCCGCCCATTGTGGCTGCGCATCCTGAAGTGGGTTGGTATCGCGATCCTCGGCCTGCTCGTACTGGTCGTGGCGATCGTGTTGGGGATCAACACCGATCCCGGCCGCCGCTTCGTCGCCGACCAGATCGGCGGCTACACCACCGCCTCGGGGCTCAACATCAAGGTCGGGCGGATCGACGGTTCGCTCTATGGCCGGATGCGGCTCAGCGACGTGCGCGTCAGCGATCCCAAGGGCGTGTTCCTCACCTCGCCGCGGCTCGATGTCGACTGGCGTCCGTTCGCCTTCGCGAACAACCATGTCGACGTGCGCTCGGTCGCGAGCCAGCTCATCACGCTGCGCCGCAATCCCGAGCTGAAGCCCTCGACCGAGCCGACCGATCCCAACGCGCCGCTGCTCCCCGATCTCGATATCGACATCAACCGCCTGCAGGTCGCGCGGTTCGTGATGGAGCCGGCGGTATCGGGCGCGCGGCACATCGCGCGCTTCGACGGACAGGCGCATATCGCCGACCGCCGCGCGCAATTGCAGGTCAATGCCGTTGCGTTGCGCGCCCCCGGCGTCGCCGGCGGCGACGTCGCGCGCGTGAAGATCGACGCGGTGCCCGACGACGACAAGCTCGACGTCGACGTGCGCCTCACCGCCCCGGCCGGCGGGATGGTCGCGCAGCTCGGCGGGCTGAAGGCGCCGCTGACCGCGACCGTCACCGGCCGCGGCAGCTGGGCGTCGTGGCAGGGCCGCGCGCTCGCCACGCTCGGCGGCGGGCAGCTCGCCGACCTCGCGCTCACCGCGCGCAACGGCCATTTCGAGGTGCGCGGTCCGACGCGCCCGGGCCTCTATCTTGAAGGCCCGGTCGAGCGGCTGACCGCCCCGGCCTTGCAGGTCGCCGCCGACGTTACGCTCGGCGAGCGTAGCGCGGACACGCGCATCAAGCTGACGTCGAACGCGCTGGCGGTCGACGCCGGCGGGATGCTCGACCTCAAGAACAGCCGCTTCGGCAATTTCGCGGTCGATGCCAAATTGCTCACCCCTGGCGCGATCGCCCCCAACGTCCGCGGGCGCGACGTGCTGGCGCGCGTGGTGCTGAACGGTGCGTTCTCGACCCCGACGGTGGACTACAAGGTCCGCGCCACCTCGCTCGGTTTCGGCGAGATGAGTGTCGAGAACCTCTACGCCGAGGGGCTGGCGCGCGTGAACAGCGACCGCATCCTCGTGCCGGTCCATGCGCGCGCGAAGCGGATCGCGGGGCTCAATCCGGCGCTGGGCGGCCTCACCACCAATGCGCGGATCGACGGCGATCTGGCGATCCAGATGCCGAACATCCTGTCGGACAATCTGCGCATCCGCTCCGACACGATCGACGCCACCGCGATCATCGCCGCCAATATGGAAACCGGCCGCTACACGGGCGGATTGCAGGGGCGCGTCAACAACTTCCGTGTCGACAGCGTCGGCATCCTCAACATCCAGACCGATGCCAAGCTGGTGCCCGGCGCGCGCGGCGGGTTCGGGATCACCGGCCGCGTCGCGGTGCAGACCAAGCAGTTGTTCAACGAGGGGGCACGCAACTTCCTCGGCGGCAATGCGGTGCTCAGCACGCGCTTCGGCTATTCGCCCGAGGGTGTCGTCACCTTCGAGAGCCTGAAGATGAACGCGCCGCTGTTCCGCATCACGCGCGGGCAGGGGCGCTTCGATCCGGCGAGCGGTGCGCTGCTGGTCGATGCCGACGCTTACTCCAAGCAATATGGCCCGTTGTTCGCGCGCGTCACCGGCTCGGCGACCGCGCCGGTCGTGCGGCTGCGCGCGCCGCGGCCGGGAGTCGGGATCGGGCTCGCCAATCTCGACGCGCGGGTCGTCGGGCGCGGCGGATCGTATCAGGTCAATGCGACCGGCGGCACCAATTACGGTCCGTTCAACGCCGACGTGCTGGTGACGCCGGGCAAGCAACTTGCGGTCGATATCCGCCGTGTGCTGTTCGCGGGCGTGCAGTTCGCGGGCCGCGTCGTCCAGACCGCCGCCGGGCCGTTCGCCGGGCAGGTGCGCTTCAACGGTCAGGGGCTCAACGGCCTCGCGACGCTGGGCGCCGAGGGCAAGTATCAGCGCGCCAGCGTCAACGCGCGCGCACTGGCGGCGAAGATCCCCGGCGCGGTCGACTTCACGATCGGGCGCGCGCTCATCAACGCCGATGTCGTGCTCTACGACAAGCCGCAGGTCCGTGCCGACGCGCAGATCGCCGACATGCGTTACGGCGCGACGGTGATCGAGGCCGGGCGCGTGCGCGTGAACTACGCCAACGGCTCCGGCACCGCGCAGGCGTTGCTGACCGGCTCGAACAGCGTGCCGTTCCGCCTCGCCGCCAATGCGCAACTGTCGCCGTCGCAATATCTGGTGGCGCTGCAAGGCGCGGCCAACGGCGTCAACTTCCGTACCGCCGCCCCGGCGCGGATCGTCCCCGAAGGCAAGAGCTATCGCCTCGATCCGGCGCGGCTCGACTTCGACAAGGGTTCGATGCGGCTGGCCGGCAAGTTCGGCGGCGGCGCGACCGCGGCGCAGCTTCGGCTCGACCGGCTCGACCTCGCCTTGCTCAACGCGCTCGTCCCCAATCTCGGGCTGGGCGGACAGGCGACCGGCAGCGTCGATTACGTCCAGCAGGCGGGTCAGGCGTTCCCGACGGCCGATGCGCGCGTCAACATCGCCAACTTCACCCGCTCCAGCCTGACCTCGGTGTCCGAGCCGGTCGACGTGGTCTTCCAGGGCCGGTTGACCAGCGCGGCCGGTGAGGGGCGTGCGCTCATCAAGCGCGGCGGCACGCCGGTCGGCCGGATGGTCGCGACGCTGACGCCGAGCGGCAGCGGCAGCTGGACGACACGCCTGATGCAGGGGCCGCTGTCGGGCGGGATCCGCTACAACGGGCCGTCGGGCGTGCTGTTCAGCCTCGCCGGGCTCGCCGAGCAGCAATTGTCGGGTCCGATCGCGATCGCGGCGGACTTCGGCGGGACGGTCGGCGCGCCGCGCATCAACGGCCTGATCCGCGCCGACAATCTCACCTATACCAACGAGACCTATGGCACCCGCCTGACCAACATGCGGATCGGCGCGCGCTTCAACAACGACCGTCTGGAGCTGTCGCAGCTGCAGGCCAAGGCCGGCGAGGGCAGCGTCCAGGCGCAGGGCAGTGTCAGCCTCGCGGCGGCGCAGGGCTTCCCGCTCGACGTGCGGGTGGCGATGCGCAATGCGCGGCTGGCGAAGTCCGACGCGCTCGGCGCGACCGCGACCGGCGATATCCGCATCCAGAACAATGCGAACGGCGGGCTGATCTCGGGCGACATCCTCGTTCCCAACGCGCGCTACGAGATCATCCGTCAGGGCGCGGCCGAAGTGCCCGAGCTGACCGGTATCCGTCGCAAGAGCGATGCGGCGCGGCCTGCGAAGCCGACCGATCGGCCGGCGGCGCCGGCGGTGGGGCTGTTCAAGCTCGACCTGCGCGTCCACGCCGACAACCAGCTGTTCGTCTCGGGGATGGGGCTGGAGAGCGAATGGTCGATGGACCTGCGGATCGGCGGCACCAGCGCGGCGCCGACGATCGGCGGCGGGCTCGATCTGGTGCGCGGCACCTATTCGTTCGCGGGCAAGCGTTTCGAGGTGTCGCGCGGGCAGGTGCGCTTCCGCGGCGGCGCGGCGCTCACCGATCCGGACATCAACATCCTCGCCACCACCAGCAACGATGGCGTGACGTTCAATATCAACATCACCGGCACCGGGCAGCGCCCGCAGATCGCCTTCACCTCCACCCCGTCCTTGCCGCAGGACGAAGTGCTCAGCCGCCTGCTCTTCGGCACCAATCCGGAGAATCTGTCGGCAACCGAGGCGCTGCAACTCGCCTCCGCGCTCAACTCGCTGCGCGGGTCTGGCGGCGGGCTCAATCCGCTCGGCAAGCTGCGCTCGGCGACCGGGTTCGACCGGCTGCGCATCCTCGGCGCGGACGAGGCGAGCGGGCGCGGCTCGGCGCTGGCGGCGGGCAAGTATCTGACGAACGATATCTATATCGAGATCGTCACCGACGCTCGCGGCTTCACCGCCACGCAGCTGACCGTCGCGCTGACCAAGTCGATCAGCATCCTGTCGCAGGCGGGATCGTTCGGCGGCTCGAACGTCCAGCTCCGTTACTCGCGCGACTGGTAGCGGCATTCCGCGTCGCCCCGACCCGGTCCGGGGCGACGGTGTCGCGGGCAGGCGAGTGCTGCGCCGTCAGTGCCGCAACGGCATCCCCGTCGATCGGGACATGCCGCTGCGACCGGCGCGCCGCAGGTGATCCGGGGCTCGGCTGTTTATCGGCGGTGCAGGAAAGAAGTGCATTGCCGGATCAGGTCCGGAACAGCGCATAGGACAGGAGAGCGCCGCGACGACCGCAGATCGCTGGTCGGATCCCGCCTTTTCGCATGGGCGGCTCCATGCCACCCGTCATCGCTGGCTCGGCGGTCCGGCCATTGGCCGGACCGCCGCTGGAATTACCAGGGCTTGACGACGATACCGACGGCAAGCGCGACGATGAATGCGAACATGGGTCTCTCCCTTGTTTGACCCCCCGAAGGGTGACTTCTACTTAATGGATGGTTAGGGATGGCTCAATGGCGTTAACTCTTTATTCACCATCGGGCGTGACGACTTAAGTCATTCTTCAAGAGTGGGTTCTACGACCGGAAAGGACATGGCCAGCCTGTACCACCTTGCCCCGCCGTCACCGCCGGACGGCAACGCCGCGCCTCCCGCGCGACAGCAGGGTTGTGTTCTGGCCAAAGTAAGCAACTTCAACGACTTACGTCGCGACATCGGCGTCGGGCCGATGCGTCGGTTGATGCAGTTGCTGGTCGGGCGCGTCGTGGAAGCGGTGCCCGGCGCGGCGGTGGAGCTGGCGGCACGCGACGTGATCGCGGTCGACTTCGCGACGGCGCGACCCGATGCGCTGGCCCATGTCGTCGGGCTTTGCCGCTCCGCCTGCGCCACCTTGATACAGATCGAAGATTTTTCCTGCTTACCCAAAATGGTGGCGTCCGGGGCGATCGCGCCGGTCGGCGGCGATTCGACCCTGCTCGTCGAGCGCGCCGAGGCGGCGCTGGCCGACGCCGAACAGGCGATGGCCGCCCCGCGCGCGAGTTTGCCCGGCGGCGTCGAGGAGCGCGTCGTCGCCGAGGTCGACGGCGCGCTCGATCGCGGCGAGATGGTGCTCCACTATCAGCCCAAGGTGCATATCCGCCGCCAGGCGATCGACTGTGTCGAGGCGCTGGTCCGCTGGCAGCATCCCGAGCGCGGACTGGTGCCGCCCGGCGACTTCATTCCCGCCACCGAGCGCGCGCAGCGCATGGAGCGGTTGACGCTGTGGACGATCGCGCAGGCGATCACCGACCAGCGGACGCTGCGCGCGCAGGGCCATGACCTGCGCATCTTCATCAACATGTCCGGGCACCTGCTCGCCGATGCCGAGTTCGTGCGGCTGGCCTGCGCCGCGATCACCGCCGCGCCCGACGCCCGGCTGGGCTTCGAGGTCACCGAAACCTCGGTGATCCGCGATCCCGACGGCGCGATCGCGCATCTGCGCGAGTTCGACCGGATCGGGGTGCGGATCTCGATCGACGATTATGGCGCCGGCCTGTCGAGCCTCGCCTATCTGAAGCAATTGCCGGCGTGCGAGCTGAAGATCGACAAATTGTTCGTCACGCAGCTCACCAGCTCGAACCGCGATCCGCTGATCGTCCGCTCGACGATCGACCTCGCCCATGCGCTCGACATGGAAGTGGTCGCGGAGGGAGTCGAGACGCAGGCGGCGCTGGCGTTGCTGTCGGTGATGGGCTGCGACATGGCGCAGGGCTATTTCATCAGCCCGCCGCTCGCCCCGGCGCCGCTCGCCGCCTTTCTCGCCGCCGAACAGCACCATCAGGCGACACAGGACGTTCGCGGCTCGTTCACGCGTCGCGCCGCCGGCTGGAAACGCGGATGATCGCACCGGCGCGGATCGCGTTCGGCGCCCTTCTCGCCATCGCGGCGCTCGGGGCCGCGCCCGCGCAGGCCGCACCGGTCGATGTCGCCGCAATCGAGCAGAAAATGGCGAGCGATCCCGAAGCGGCGCTGGCACTGGCGACGGCGGCGCGCGCGCGACTCTCACCGACGGCCCAGCGTTCCGCGCCAGGCGCGACGTTGCTGTGGCTCGCGGGCGAGGCGCAGGTGCGCGTCGGCGATCCACGCGGCGGGCTGCGCACGCTCGACGCAGCGCACGCGGCGGCGGCGCGCGCGCCGGCCCCGGCGCGATTGCTCGCCGACATCACCTTGTCGCAGGGCGGGGCGCTGACCGATGCCGGGCAGATCGCCGACGCGCTGTCGACGCTCCAGCGCGCGCATCGCATGTTCGTGGCGTTGCACGACGGACGCAGCCAGGCGCGCGCGCTGATCCTGATCGCGTTGCTCTATGCCAGCGCGCAGGACCATGCGACCGCGCTGCGCTATTTCGATCAGGTCGAGGGCAGTTACCCCAACGACCCCGGCCTGGCGATGTCGGTCGAGAACGGGCGCGGCAATGCGCTGCTCGCGCTCGGACGCTTCATCGAGGCGCAGCAGGATTTCCGCGAGGCGCTGGCCGCCGCGCGCATTCTGCGCAGCACGCCGGTAATCGCGCAATCGCTCGGCGACCTGTCGCTCGCGCAATTGCGCGGCGGCGACGTGGCGGGCGCGGCGCGCAGCGTGACCGCCGCGCTGGCGGTCGCGCAACGCCCCGATGCCGCGGCGTTCCGCCCGCAATTGCTCGCGGCGGCAGCGGACGTCGCCTTGCACGCCGGCGATCGCGCCCGCGCGCGGCGGCTGGTCGAGGAGCGGTTCGCCGGCGTCGATCTCGCCCACACGATCCTCGCCGACCGCCATGCGCATGACGTCGCCTATCGCACCTTCGTCGCGAACGGTGACGCGGCGGCGGCGCTGCCGCATCTCGCCGCGGTACAGCGGCTCGACGCGCAGGCGACCGAGATCGCGCGCTCGACTAGCGCCGCGCTCGCCGCCGCGCGGTTCGATTACGCCAATCAGGAGCTGCGGATCGCGCGCCTGAAGGCCGCCGGGCTGGCGCGGACGATCGCCTTCCAGCGCGCCACCGCGCGTTCGCAGCGGATGATCCTGTACGGCGTGGCCGGCGCGACCTTGCTGGTGATCGCGCTGCTCGTCACCGGGTTGGCGCTGATCGGCCGCAGCCGCAACCGCGAGCGCGCCGCCAACCGCGATCTCGCCGCCAGCAACGCGCAGCTCGAGAAGCTGTCGCTCGCCAAGACCGAGTTTCTCGCCACCACCAGCCACGAGATCCGCACCCCGCTCAACGGCATCCTCGGCATGACGCAGGTGATGATCGCCGACCGGACGCTCGATCCGCTGGTCCGCGAGCGGCTGAACGTCGTGCATGGCGCGGGCCAGACGATGCGCACGTTGGTCGACGACATCCTCGACATGGCGAAGATCGAGACCGGGCGGCTGACGCTGGAGACCGCGCCGTTCGACCTGCACGCGACGCTCGACGCCGCGGCGCGGCTGTGGCGCGAACCGGCGCTGGCCAAGGGGCTGCGGTTCGAGGTCGACATGGCCGATGCGCCGCACTGGATCAGCGGCGATGCGGCGCGGCTGCGGCAGATCGTGTTCAACCTGTTGTCGAACGCGGTGAAGTTTACCGACGCCGGGCTGGTCGGGCTGCGCGCCACGACGGCGGACGGACGATTGCGGATCGCGGTCACCGACCAGGGCATCGGCATGGACGGCGCGACGCAACGGATCATCTTCGAATCGTTCCGCCAGGCCGACGCCAGCACCACGCGCCGCTTCGGCGGCACCGGGCTGGGGCTGGCGATCTGCCGCAACCTCGCGCGCGCCATGGGCGGTGACGTGACCGTCGCGAGCCGGCCGGGCGAGGGGTCGCAATTCAGCCTCGACCTGCCGCTGATCGTCGCGGAGCCGCCGGCGACGGTCGTCGCGACCGGCGGGTTGCTGATCGTCGAGCGACACCCGATCACCCGCGCGACGCTGCGCGCCCTGTTCGCCGCCGAGCCGGTGGTCGAGTTCTGCACCGCCGACGACGCGGTGGCGCGCGCCGCCGAACTGCGCCCGCGCGGGGTGCTGGTCGACACCGGCACCTATGGCCGCGCGCCCGCCGATCTCGCCGCGCTGGTCGCCGCGGCGCCGGCGGCGCGGGTCGCTTTGCTCGGCCCGCCGCTGTCGGAAAACGAGCGCCGGGAAGTGCGTGGCGCCGGTATCACAAATGTTATCGAAAAGCCTGTTTCCAAACAGGGTCTTGTAGACGCAATAGGTGCGATGCTCGGGCACCCTGTCAGGGACGCCGCGTGAAGGGCATGACCGGTCGCGCATTCGGCGCCGGGGCGTTGGTCAGGAAAGGCGGATCATGGCGGCGATGACGGTGCTGTTCATCGAGGATGACAGAATGAACCGTCGGGTCGTGCGCGACATGCTGGACGTCGCCGACGTCGAGATGGTCGAGGCGGAGAGCGCGGAAATCGGGCTGGAGCTGATCGATACGCATGATTTCGCGATCGCGCTGATCGACCTGCGGATGCCAGGGATGGATGGCATCACCGCGATCGGCCATATCCGCGCGCGCACCGATGCCAAGGCGCGGATGCCGATCATCGTCGTCACCGCCGACACCGCGGTCGACCTGCGCCAGCGCTGCATCGCGGCGGGCGCCAATGACGTGATCTTCAAGCCGGTGGCGATGGACGAATTGTTCGACGCGATGGGCCGGCTGCTCGCCGAGGACGGCGACGCCGCGCTGATGTGAGCCGCGCCTACGCCGTCGGTGGCCGCAGCGCCGCCGCTAGCGATGCGCCGGCACTTCCGCGCCGCGCCGGCTTCGGCTGGTCGGGGGAGGGCGACCAGCCGGTGAGGAAGATCAGGTCGAAGCGCTCGGCGGTCCGCCCGTCCGGCGCGGCGCGCGCGGCGAAGTCGGCAGCGGCACACGCCAGCACGTCACGACGCAGCGGGTGACGCGTCGCGAGCGTGTTGCTCGCCGCCATCCCGCGCAGATCGTCGAGCAACCGCCCGAACGCGCCATAGCGCACCGTCAGCGTCTCGCTGTCCGCGACCGGCAGCGTCAGCCCGGCGCGCACCAGCAGATCGCCCGCCGAGCGCAGGTCGACCTGCGGATGCAACCGCGCGACCGGCCGCTCGCCCTCGGCGTCGCGCAGCACGGCGCGCAGCGTTGACAGGCTGCTCCCGCCGACGAACGCGCCCAGGAACAGTCCGTCGGGACGCAGGGTTCGCCGGATCAGCGTCAGCGCGCCGGGCAGGTCGCCGACGCTGTCGAGCGTCCCCGCGGCCACCACCAGATCGAAGGCGCCGTCGGCGAACGGCAACCGGTCCTCGTCGCCCTGCACCCCGCCGGCCGCGCGCGCGAACGCAAACCCCGGATCGAAGCGCGCCACTCGCGCGCCCACCGGCGGCACGAACGACGCGTCGAAACAGCCGAGGTCGAGCACGTCGGTGAAGTCGCGCTTCACCGCGCCCAGCCGGTCGACGATCCCCTCGATCATCGCGGCGCGCAGGAAATCATGCCCGGCATAGCCGCCGGCGGCGCGGTCGCGGCGGGCGCGACGCGCAGCGCGATCGAAGATGTCGGGAGAGGCCATGATGCGCCCGGCTTGTGCCCGTTCGCGGCGCGCGCCACAAGGCCGGGCGTGTTCGGCCATCTGCTCGATCTGGTCCTGCCGCCGCGCTGCCCCGGCTGCGGCGCGACCGTCGCGGGGCAGGGGCGGTTCTGCGCGCCGTGCTGGTCGCGGCTGCGGCTGCTCGCGCCGCCGTGGTGCGCGGGCTGCAACCTGCCGTTCGCGTTCGATCGCGGCCCGGACGCCCTATGTGGCGCCTGCCTCGCCGACCCGCCCGACCATGCCGGGGTTCGCGCGGCGGTCGCTTATGGCGAGGTGGCGAGGACCGTCGCGCTGCGGCTCAAATATGGCGGGCGACCCTTCTACGCCGCGACGATGGCGGCGCTGATGGTCCGCCACGTGCCGCCGGGGGCGACGTTGCTGGTCCCGGTGCCGCTGCATCGCCGACGGCTCTGGTCGCGCGGCTATAATCAGGCGGGTCTGATCGCGGCCGCGCTGGCGCGCCGCGCGCGGCTGCCAGTCACGATGCACGCGCTGGAGCGTCACCGCGCTACCCCGCCGCTGCGCGACCGCTCCGCGCGCGAGCGCCGCGCGACTGTCGCGGGTGCCTTTCGCGTTACTCCGCATGGTCGCGAAGTAGTGCGCGGCGCGTCGCTGGTGCTGGTCGACGACGTCTACACCAGCGGCGCGACCGCGGCGGCGTGCGTGCAGGTGCTGCGTGCCGCGGGGGCGGCGTCGGTGACGATCCTCGCCTGGGCGCGCGTCATTGAGGGCCCAAGCGATTGACAGCGCGGGTTGCCGCTCACACCTAGGGGCGATGGCACAGGTCGAGATCTACACCAAGGCATTCTGTCCCTATTGCGCGCGCGCGATGAACCTGCTGGCGTCGAAGGACGTCGCGGTCGAGGAGACGGACATCGGCATGAACACCGCCAAGCGCGGCGAGATGATCGAGCGCGCCGGCGGTCGCACCACCGTCCCGCAGATTTTCATCGACGGCACGCACGTCGGCGGCTCCGACGATCTCGCCGCACTGGAGCGCGCGGGCAAGCTCGACGCGCTGCTCGGCCGCTGACGATGCGATGATCGTCTTCGATCTGCGTTGCGCGCGCGACGGCCATGTGTTCGAGGCATGGTTCGCGTCGTCAGCCGCTTACGAAGACCAGCGCGCGCGTGGCCTGCTGGCCTGCCCGTCGTGTGGCGCGGGCGAGATCGACAAGGCGGTGATGGCGCCGAACGTCGCGCCGAAGGGCAATCGCGGCGTCGCGCCCGCCGAGGCGAAGGCGTTGCTCGTGAAGGTTGCGGAGGCGCAGCGCCGCGCGCTGGCCGGCTCGCGCTGGGTCGGCGGCGACTTCGCGGCCGAGGCACGCGCGATGCACGCCGGCGACAAGCCCGATGCGCCGATTCATGGCCAGGCCAGTCTCGCCGAAGCGAAGCAGCTTGCCGACGAGGGCGTTCCGATCGCACCGCTCCCGCTGCCGGTGACGCCGCCGGAGACGGTGAACTGACGCGGTCCGCTTACCGTCGCCATCCCGGCTCACGGTTTCTGCACGGACCTTCCAAGCCGTCATCTCCGTGAAGGGAGGAAGCCAGAACCTCTGACGGTGCGGCCTTGCGAAAGGTTGCGCGTCTGGACCCCCGCCTTCGCGGAGATGACGGGAGACGCCGCGTTAGATCAGCACGCCACCACCCGCTCGTGCAGCAATAGCGCGCCGTCGTCCGCGACCTCGACCGAGAGCGCGCCATAGTCCACCACGCTGCCATGCGCCGTCTCCAGCCGCGCGTGATGCGTCGCGGTAATGACCATCACGTCCGCCCCGGCCGCCTCGCCCGCTGCGATCCCGGCGGGTGCATCTTCCCATATCAGACAGTCGCTGGCCGCCACCCCAAGCCGCTCGGCGGCGAGCAGGAAACAATCGGGGGCGGGCTTGCCGCGCTCGACGTCGTCAGCGGTCACCATCACCGCCGGCGGCACCAGCCCGGCCGCGCGCAGCCGCACCTCCGCCAGCGTGCGCGGCGCCGACGTAACGATCGCCCAGCGATCCGCCGGCAGGGCGCGCGTGAACGCGGCGGCCCCGGCGATCTCGACCACGTCGGCGACATCGTCGATCTCGGCCTGCAACAGCGCTTCGAACTCCGCCTGCGGGTCGACTCCGGGCGGCGCGAAGCGGCGGATCGTCTCGATCGCGCGGACGCCGTGCATCACCGCCATCAGCGCGTCGACGTCGATCGCGTGCCGCTCGGCCCAGGCCGTCCACGCGCGGATCGCCGAGGGAATGCTGTTGATCAGCGTCCCGTCCATGTCGAACAGGAACGCGGCGTAGCGGCGCGTCACGCGCGGTTCGCCGCGGAGAGCACCGCGCGGACGCTGGCGGTGGCGATGTCGCTGTCGATGCCGACTCCCCATACCGTCCGCCCGTCGCCGGTCCGGCATTCCAGATAGGCGACCGCCTGCGCGCCCGCGCCGTGCCCGATCGCGTGCTCGCTATAATCGATCACGTCCAGGTTCGGCCCGGTGCTGTCGGCCAGCGCTGCGATCACCCCCGAGATCAGACCGTTGCCGCGTCCCGACAGCGAGCGTTCCTCGCCGTCGATCGCGACCCGCCCCACGAACATGCGCTCGCCGGATGCGCCGGTTTCCTCATAATCGCGCAGTACGAAGCGGTCGCCGTCGCCGGGCAGATACGCCTGCTCGAACGCGCCCCAAATATCGGCGGCGTTGAGTTCGCGGCTGCTCGCGTCGGCCAGCGCCTGGACGTGGCGGCTGAAGTCGGCCTGCATCCTTTTGGGCAGCTTGAGCCCCTTGTCCTGCTCCAGCACCCAGGCGACACCGCCCTTGCCGCTCTGCGAGTTGACGCGAATGACGGCTTCGTAGCTGCGCCCGAGGTCGGCAGGGTCGATCGGCAGGTACGGCACCTCCCACAACGTGTCGTTGCGCGCGGCCTGCGCGGCAAAGCCCTTCTTGATCGCGTCCTGATGGCTGCCCGAAAAGGCGGTGAACACCAGATCGCCGGCATAGGGCGTGCGCGGATGCACCGGGATGTTCGTCGCATATTCGACCGTCTTCACGATCTCGTCGATGTTCGACACATCGAGCTGCGGGTCGGTCCCTTGCGTGTACATGTTGAGCGCGACCGTTACGAGATCGCAATTGCCGGTCCGCTCGCCATTGCCCAGCAGGCACCCCTCGACGCGATCCGCGCCCGCCATCAGCCCCAGCTCGGCGGCGGCGACCCCGGTGCCGCGATCGTTGTGGGTGTGGAGCGAGATCACCACCGCCTCGCGGTTGGGGATGTTGCGCCCGAACCATTCGATCTGGTCGGCATAGACGTTCGGCGTCGCGCACTCGACCGTCGCCGGCAGGTTCAGGATGATCGGCGCATCGGCGGTCGGACGCAGCACCTCCATCACCGCCGCACACACCTCGACCGAGAAATCCAGCTCCGCGGTCGAGAAGGTTTCCGGCGAATATTCGAACTGCCAGCGGGTGTTCGGGCGCTTCGCCGCTTCGTCGCGCAGCACCTTCGCGCCCTCGACCGCGATGTTCCTCACCTCGTCGCGCGTCATCCCGAACACGATCTTGCGCCACGCCGGGCTGACGGCATTGTAGAGGTGGACGATCGCGGTTTTCGCGCCCTCCAGACTTTCGAAGCTGCGCGCGATCAGGTCGCGGCGCGATTGCGTCAGCACCTGGATCGCGACGTCGTCGGGCACGCGACCGTCGCGCACCAGCCCGCTGATGAAGTCGAACTCGGTGGCACCCGCGCTCGGGAAGCCGACCTCGATCTCCTTCAACCCGACCTTCACCAGCAGGTCGAAGAAGCGCGTCTTCTTCTCGGCGTCCATCGGGTCGATCAGCGCCTGGTTGCCGTCGCGCAGGTCGGTCGACAGCCACCGCGGCGCGCGCGTGATCGCGGTCGACGGCCAGCGCCGGTCGGGCAGGTCGACGGTAGGGAAGGGACGGTATTTCTGGCTCGGGTCGCGCAACATCACGGGCTCTCTTGTGCAGGAGCGTCAGGGAAGGTCGGAACAGCCCTTAGGCGCGTCGCGCGTGCGATGCACGCGTCGGCAGGTCCGCGCCTAAGGGCGCGTAAGTCGCAGGAGCAGGGCCGGGCAGCGCGTCATCGCGGCCGTGCCTAGCGCGCGCACCGCCCCGCTGTCCAGTGCGGCAAACAAGTTGAGGAAAAAGCAAGACTTCCCGGTCATTTGCAGAGGCCACAGGAGTTCGCATGCTACAGATCGTCTACATCAGCACGGCAACGGGCACCGTCGATACCGCGGCGATTCTCACCACCTCGCGTCGCAACAATGCGCGCGATGGCCTGACCGGGCTTCTTTACACCAACGGCAAGCGCTTCCTGCAGGTGCTGGAGGGCGACATCGCAAACGTCGAGCGCGCGCTGGGGCGGATCGATGCCGACCCGCGGCATCGCGCGATGGTGGTGCTGTCGTCGCGTGACGTGAACGCGCGTGAGTTCGGCGGGTGGGCGATGGCCGAACGCGTCGCGGGCGACGATGGCGACGCCTTCGTGGCGCGCGTGCGCGCGTTGGTCGCGCAGGCGTCGCCATCGGTCCGTGCGACCTTCGACGGCTTCGTCCAGCTCCACCGCGCCGCCTGAGATCGGCGCTTGCCGGGCGCTCGGGCCGGCGCAATAACTTTCCCCGGATAACAAGGGGGAGGGCGACGATGCATACGATCATCACGGCCGCGGCGATCGCGATGGCCGCCGCGGCACCGGCAGCGGAGGCCGGCGATTACGGCCCCGCGTTGCGCCGGATGCTTACCGAGACGGCCGGCGGACGCTGTCCCGACGATCTGATGGCCGAGCCGCTGCTCTCGGCCTGCCGCGCGCAGTTGCCGCAGATGCAGCCCGGGCTGAGCGCGCTGGGGACGGTCGGCGATCTGTCGTTCATCAAGGGCGAGGGCGAGGGCGACACGCGCGTCGAGACCTATGCGGTCAAGTTCGCGGGCGGGAAGACCGCGATCTGGAGCATCGGCCATCGCAAAAACGGCAAGTACGGCGCCGCTTACTCGCTGGGCGAGTAAAGCCGGCCCCGCGCGCGGCGGGGCCGGGCGGGTGCTCAGGCGGTGAACGCCGCCTGCACCGTCAGCTTGACGTTGTCGGAAACGACCGGCGCGGCATAGCCGAGCCCGAAGTCGCTGCGCTTGATCGTGCCGGTGCCGGTGAAGCCGAAGTTGACCTTCTTGCTCATCGGGTTGGTGCCCGCGCCGACGAACGTGACGTCCAGCGCGACCGGCTTGGTGACGCCCTTGATCGTCAGATTGCCGTTCAGCGTCGCGCGGTTCGGGCCGCGCGGCGTGACCGAGGTCGAGACGAAGCGCGCGGTCGGGTTCGCGGCGGCGTCGAAGAAGTCGCCCGACTTGAGGTGATTGGCGAACTGCGCCGAGGTGGTCGACAGCTCGTTGATCGCGAAGGTCACCTCGACCTTGGTCGCGGCGGGCTTCTTCGGGTCGATCGTGATCGAGCCGCCTTGCGCGCCGAACTGCCCCTGCAGCATCGAGAAGCCCATGTGGTTGACCTCCCACGTCACCTGCGTGTGCGCGGGGTCGACCTGATAGGTGCCCGCGGCGACGCGCGCCGCCTGCGGCTGGCCGGGCTGCTGCGGAGTGGTCGCAAGCTGCGCGACGGCGGGAACCGCGAGCGTCGTGGCGAGAACGGCGGCGATGATCGGACGCATGTTGTTGATCCTCCTGTTGTGCGGGCGGTTGCACCACAGTTTGGCGTCGTTGCGAAGACGCCACGCGCGAAACGGATCATTTCGCGGCGAGGCCGCTATTCGCCCGCCGGGTCCTGATCCGGATCGGGGCCGCCGGTGGGGATGATGTCGAAGCGGATCCGCACCCACGCGCCGATCAACTCGGTCCCGCCCTTACGCGGCGGGCGGACGAGGAACTGCCATGCCGCCTGCCGCAATCCCCGTCCGATCCCGGAGCCCGGCGTCTCGCCCAGCTCGCGGCAATCCTCGACATGGAAGCGCGGCGCGGTGCGGCACGCCACCATCCCCCAACCGGTCTTGCCGCGCGGCATGTACGGCTGCGTCTCGGCGGGGCGCGGGCGGCGATACCATTCGGCGGCGTACAGCGGCTCGCCGCCCGGCCCCAGCCCGACGGTCTGCGTGTCGTCGCCGCGTCCGCTATCGCCCTTGCCGCTGCCGGACGGGCCGGCAGTGCCCTTGATCGTGCCGATATCCGACGCGGCGTAATCGACATGGTTGAGGATCATCACGCCGGGCAGGTGCAGCGGCTGCTCGGGGAGCGGCGGCGCGGGCACCGGGCGCGGGGTGACGACGCGCGGCGGGGTGATCTCGCTGCGGGTCGGCGCGGCCTGCTGGCGTTCGGCCTTTTGCGTCTCCGACTTCTGCTGCTTGGCGCCCTCGTTGCGGACGTCGAAGCTGACCAGCCGGCGTCCGTCGCCGAAGTCGCCGTGCACCACCCCGCCCATGGTGAGCAGCGCAAGGATGATCGCGATCGCGATGCCGACCGCCAGCAGCACCGACACGATTCGGCTGCCCGTGTCCTGACGGGTCCGGTACGACGAAGCTCGGTACGTCGCCGTCCGCATCTGCGCGCGAGTACAGGAGGCGGTCGCGGGCGGCAATCGGCTTCGCGGTTACAAAGCGGTTAGGTGGGTCGCTGTAAAAGCCCCTCCCTTGAAAGGGAGGGGAGCAGCGCTCCCCGCCCGCCGGCCCGTCGGACCCGGCAGAGCCGTGCCCTCTGGGCCGGCTCTGCCGCGCCGGCCGATCTGGCGCAGTCGAGCGGCAGCGTGGCTGCCGCACGCTGCGCTGCGATCAGTTCTTGTCCTTGTCCACCAGCTTGTTCGCGCCGATCCACGGCATCATCGCGCGCAGCTCCGCACCGGTCTTCTCGATCTGGTGCGCCGCCGCGGCCTTGCGCGCCGCCTTCAGCTCGGGCTGGCCCGCCCGATTGTCGAGCACGAAGTTCTTCACGAAGCGGCCCGACTGGATGTCGGCCAGCACGCGCTTCATTTCCTTCTTCGTCTCGTCGGTGATGATCCGCGGACCCGTGACGATGTCGCCATATTCGGCGGTGTTCGAGATCGAGTAGCGCATGTTCGCGATCCCGCCCTCGTACAGCAGGTCGACGATCAGCTTCGTCTCGTGCAGGCACTCGAAATACGCCATTTCCGGCGCATAACCGGCCTCGACCAAGGTCTCGAACCCGGCCTGGATCAGGTGGGTCACACCGCCGCACAGCACCGCCTGCTCGCCGAACAGGTCGGTCTCGCACTCTTCCTTGAAGTTCGTCTCGATGATCCCGGAACGGCCACCGCCGACGCCCGAGGCATAGGCGAGCGCAACGTCATGCGCGTTGCCGCTCGCGTCCTGATGGATCGCGATCAGGCACGGCACGCCGCCGCCGCGCACGTACTCGCTGCGCACGGTATGGCCCGGCCCCTTGGGCGCGATCATGATGACGTCGATGTCCGCCGGCGGCTCGATCAGCCCGAAGTGGACGTTGAGCCCGTGCGCGAAGGCAAGCGCGCTGCCCGGCTTCATCCGGCCCTTGATGTCGTCCTCATAGATCGCGGCCTGATGCTCGTCGGGCGCGAGGATCATCAGGATATCGGCCCATGCCGCGGCCTCCTTGGTGCTCATCACCTTGAAGCCCGCGCCCTCGGCCTTCTTCGCGGTCGCCGAGCCCTCGCGCAGCGCGATCGCGACCTCGGCGATCCCCGAATCGCGCAGGTTCTGCGCATGGGCGTGGCCCTGCGAGCCATAGCCGACGATGGCGATCTTCTTGCCGGTGATGAGATTCAGATCGGCGTCGCGATCGTAATAGACCTTCATGTTCTTGCTCCTCTTTCGTCACCCCGGCCTTGCGCCGGGGTCCCGCTTCTTCGCTGGCGTGGCAGAGGAAGCGGGACCCCGGATCAAGTCCGGGGTGACGGGTTATGTTGATCCAATAGCGAAGTTTTAGGCCGCGTCCTTGCCGCGCGCGATCGCGACCACGCCGGTGCGCGCGACCTCGATCAGGCCGACCTCGTCCATCAGCTCGACGAACTTGTCGATCTTTTCGATCCCGCCCGTCACCTCGAACACGAAGCTGCTGGTCGTCGCGTCGACCACCCGCGCGCGATAGACCTCGGCGAGCCGCAACGCCTCGATCCGATGGTCGCCGACGCCGCGCACCTTGACCAGCGCCAGCTCGCGTTCGACGTGATCGCCCTCGGCGGTCAGGTCGTGGACGCGGTGGACCGGCACCAGCCGGTCGAGCTGCGCGACGATCTGCTCCAGCGTCGCCGGGCTGGCGCTGGTGACGATCGTGATCCGGCTGACCGCCTTGTCGGCGGTGATCTCGCTGACCGTCAGGCTCTCGATATTATAGCCGCGCGCGGTGAACAGCCCGGCGATCCGGGCGAGGATGCCCGGCTCGTTGTCGACGATCACCGCCAAAGTGTGGCGTTCGGCTTTCTCTTCACGGATGTGCATTTCAGCTCTCACTCCCCTCCCTTGCGAGGGAGGGGTCGGGGGTGGGTGGCGTCTTGGCGGCGTACAGCTGATCGGGGCGCGGGCGGTGCCGTATCACGAGCACGACACCCACCCCCAGCCCCTCCCTTGAAAGGGAGGGGAGCCTCGATCAAACCAGCGCCTTGGCCTCGTCGTCCATCGTCCCGCTGACCTCATTGGCCTGCAGGATCATGTCGGTATGCGCCGCGCCGCTCGGGATCATCGGGAAGCAATTGGCGAGTTTCGCCACCATGCAATCCACCATCACCGGGCCATCATGCGCGAGCATCGCGGCGATCCCGTCCTCAAGCTGATCGGGATGTTCGATCCGGATGCCCTTCCAGCCATAGGCCTCGGCCAGCTTCACGAAATCGGGCAGCGAGTCCGAATAGCTCTCGGCATAGCGGCTCTCATAGGTCAGCTCCTGCCACTGGCGGACCATCCCCATATATTCGTTGTTGAGGATGAACACCTTCACCGGCAGGCGATATTGCGTCGCCGTCGCCAGCTCCTGGATGTTCATCTGGATCGACGCCTCGCCCGCGATATCGATCACCAGCGCATTCGGATTGCCGAGCTGCGCGCCGATCGCGGCGGGCAGGCCATAGCCCATCGTGCCGAGCCCGCCACTCGTCAGCCACTTGTTCGGCAGGTCGAACCCGAAATGCTGCGCGGCCCACATCTGGTGCTGGCCGACCTCGGTGGTGATGATCGGCTGGCGGTGATGCGTGGCGTCGTACAGGGCGCGGACCGCGCGCTGCGGCATGATCTCGCCGTTCATCGAATTCGGACCGTTCTCGGGGAAGTCGAGGCATTTGCGCGCCCGCCAGCCCTCGATCCGCCGCAACCACTCGGCAATGTCGGGTTTCGGATGCTGGCGCGCCTTCCAGACGTGGATCATGTCCTGCATCGCGTGGCCGGCATCGGCGACGATCGGAAGGTCGATCCGCACCGTCTTGTTGATGCTCGACCGGTCGATGTCGATATGCACCTTGCGACTGTTGGGCGAGAAGGCGTCGAGCCGCCCGGTCACCCGATCGTCGAAGCGCGAGCCGATCGCGACGACCAGATCGGCCTGGTTCATCGCCATGTTCGCTTCATAGGTGCCGTGCATCCCCAGCATCCCGAGCCATTGCGGCCCGCTCGCGGGATAGGCGCCCAGCCCCATCAACGTCGAGGTCACCGGCGCGCCGGTGATCCTGACCAGCTCCTGCAGCAATTGCGAGGCCGCCGGCCCCGAGTTGATGACTCCGCCACCGGTATAGAGCACCGGGCGCTCCGCCGCCGCCAGCATATCGACGACCTGCTCGATCGCGGCGCGATCGGCCTTGAGCTGCGGGCGATAGGTCTTGTGCTGGATCGGGCCGGGCTTGGCATAGCCGGCGGTCGCGACCTGCACGTCCTTGGGGATGTCGACCACGACCGGGCCGGGGCGGCCCGAGGTCGCGATATGAAACGCCTCATGGATCACCGCGCCGAGCCGCGCCGGGTCCTTCACGAGATAATTGTGCTTCGAGCAATGACGCGTGATGCCGACGGTATCGGCTTCCTGGAACGCGTCCGAGCCGATCAACGCGGTCGGGACCTGCCCGGTGATGACCACCATCGGGATCGAATCGAGCAACGCGTCGGTGATCCCGGTGACCGCATTGGTCGCACCGGGGCCGGAGGTGACGAGCACGACGCCCGGCTTGCCGGTCGAGCGCGCATAGCCTTCCGCGGCATGGGTGGCGGCCTGTTCGTGACGCACGAGGATGTGCCGGATCTTCCCACCTTTCTCGACGGAATTCCGGAACAAGGCGTCGTAGATCGGCAGGACGGCACCGCCCGGATAGCCGAACACGACCTCCACGCCGAGATCGCACAGCGCCTCGACCAGGATGTCTGCTCCGCTCTTCTCGGTCACGTCACGTCTCCTCAAGAAAGGAAAGGGCGGGTGTCTTACTCCGCCGGGCAGGGGCGCGCTACGGCATAGAAAGTTACGCGTCAACCGCTTTTCGAGAAATATAATTGCAAATTTGGCGCGGCGCAGCATTGCCATTCAGTGGGTAACTGATTGCGAAACCACGTATATTGCCGCTTGGCATAGCGCCGTGTCGCGAGCTGCGCGGCCGTCAGCGCATCGTCGCGTGACCGCTCGCCCGAGAGCATGGCGACGATTTCCGGCACCCCGATCGCGCGCCGCACGGGCGCGTCGGCGGGGATGTCGGCCCGCGCGAGCAGCGCGGCGACCTCCTCGACTCCGCCCATGGCGAACATCTCCGCCAGCCGCGCGTCGCAGCGTGCCATCAGCGTCTCGCGGTCGGGCAGCAGCACGAGCCCGCGCACGTCGAACATGTGGCCGATCCCGCCGCTTCGGTCGGCTTGCCACGCCGCCAGCGTCCGCCCGGTCGACCGCACCACCTCCAGCGCGCGGGCGACCCGCGTCGTATCGCGCGCATTGAGCCGCGCCGCCGCTTCCGGGTCTTCCCGCGACAGCGTCGCATGGGCCTCGGCGACCGGCATCGCCCGCACTGCCGCGCGGACCGCGGCGTCGATCTCCGGCACCGGCGCGATTCCGTCGAGCAGGGTGCGCAGGTACAGCCCGGTCCCGCCGGCCAGCACCGGCACGCCGCCCGCGGCATGAACGCGCCGCACCTCCGCCGCGGCATCAGCCGCCCAGCGCGCCGCCGAACACGCCTCCACGCCATCGACATAACCGAACAGCCGATGCGGTACGCGCGCTTCGTCGGCGGGGGAAGGGCGTGCCGACAGCACGCGCAGGTCGCGATACACCTGGCTGGCGTCGGCGTTGATGACCGTCCCGCCGACCTCCTCCGCCAGCTCGATCGCCAGCGCGCTCTTGCCGCTGGCGGTCGGCCCTGCGATGAGCGCCAGCCTTGGCTTTGCGGGGTTAGGCATGTTCACGGCGACGCTGATAGCAGCAGGGCGGCTGACGCCCAACATCATGGCCGAGGCGCACGATCGCCTCGCCGCGGCGGGCTGCGCGCCGACGACCATGGCGTGGATCGACGAGGGCGACGCCGCCGACTGGCACTTAGAGCTGGCGCCCGCCGAGGCGCGCGTCGCGCTGGAGGGCGCGTTCGAGCGCGTCGACGTGGTCGTCCAGCCCCGCGACGGTCGCCGCAAGATGCTGCTCGTCGCGGACATGGATTCGACGATGATCACCGTCGAGTGCATCGACGAACTCGCCGACTATGCCGGGCTCAAGCCGAAGATCGCCGCAATCACCGAGGCGGCGATGCGCGGCGAGCTGGACTTCGAGGCCGCGCTCGACGCGCGCGTCGCGTTGCTCAAGGGGCTCGACGCCGCGGTTATCGACACCTGCCGCGCCGAGCGCGTGCAATTGATGCCCGGTGCGCGCGCGCTGGTCAGGACGATGCGCGCGTGGGGGGCAAGCGCGGTGCTGGTGTCCGGCGGGTTCACGCGCTTCGCCGAGCCGGTCGCCGCCGAGATCGGTTTCGACCGCGCGATCGCCAACGTGCTCGAGATCGACGGCGCGACCTTGTCGGGGACGGTCGCGCGCCCGATCGTCGGCGCCGCCACCAAGCGCGAGACGCTGCTGGAGACGCGCGCCGCGCTCGGGCTGGCGGACGCGGCGACGCTGGCGGTCGGCGACGGGGCGAATGATCTGGCGATGATCGAGATCGCGGGGCTGGGCGTCGCTTACCACGCCAAGCCGATCGTCGCCGCGGCGGCGGCGGCGCGGATCGAACACGGCGATCTCACCGCGTTGCTCTGGGCTCAGGGCGTCCCGCGCGCTGAATGGGCAAGTATCTGACCGAACGGCATTAACGCTTCCTCCACCATCCGTGTGCGATGCAGTCACCCGGATCAAACGGGGACATCGGCAGCCGACATGCGCGTACTCGCGGTGGCATCGCAAAAGGGCGGCTCGGGCAAGACGACGCTGGCCGGGCATCTCGCGGTGCAGGCGGAGCGCGCCGGCCTCGGGCCGGTTGCGCTGCTCGATCTCGACCCGCAGGGCACGCTCGCGCCATGGGCGGCCGCGCGCACCGCGCCATCCCCGTCGTTCGCCGCCTCGGGCGTCACCCGGCTCGGGCCGGACCTCGATGGCTTGCGCGAGAAAGGCGTGCGGCTGGTATTGATCGACACCCCGCCCGCGCTGACCGTCGCGATCCAGGCCGCGATCCACCTTGCCGAGCTGATCGTCGTGCCGACGCGGCCCAGCCCGCACGATCTCCACGCGGTCGGCGGGACCGTCGAGCTATGCGAACGCTCGGGGAAGCCGCTGCTGTTCGTCGTCAACGCCGCGACCGCGGGCGCCCCGATCACCGCGGACACCGCCATGGCCTTGTCGCAGCACGGCACCGTCGCCGCGATCACCGTCCACCAGCGCACCGAATATGCCACCGCGATGGCCGATGGCCGCACCGTGCTGGAAACCGACCCGGACGGCCCGGCCGCCGGGGAGATCGTGGCGCTGTGGAGCCACGTCTCCGACCGGCTCGAAAAGAATTTCCGCCGCACCGTCTTCACGACCAGCACGCCCGGCGGCGGCTATGGCGCGGTGCGCGCGACCGCGCACAGCTTCGGCCGGCGGGTGCTGACCTGATGAAGGTTGGCCCGTCCCGCCTCGCCACGATCGTCGCCGCCGCGCTGTCGCTGGCCGGGTGCAGCGTCTGGCATTTCGATTTCGGCCGCGCGCACGTCGTCGCCGATGCCGGCGCGGCCGATGTCGCCGCCGCCGAGCGCGCGCTCCGGCATCGCCACTGGCCGGAAGCGGTCGCGCGCGCGGAACAGGCAGTGACGCGCGACGGCAGCGACGGCGCGCGCCGCGCGCTGCTCGGCACCGCCTATTTGCGCGCCGGCCGCTTCCGCTCGGCAGCGCAGGCGTTCGATGACGCGCTCGCGCTGCGGCAGGCCGACGGCGCGACCGCGCTCCACCTCGTGCTCGCGCAGATCGCGAGCGGGCAGCATGACGCCGCGCAGGCGACGCTGTCGCGCTATGCCGCGCTGATCCCCGCCGCCGACCGCGGGCTGGCGCTGGCGCTCGCCGGCGCGCCGGGGCAGGGCGTCGAGGTGCTGATGGCGGCGATGCGCGTCCCCGGCGTCGATGCGCGCACCCGGCAGAATCTGGCGCTCGCGCTCGCGCTGGCCGGCGAATGGCCCGACGCGTTCTTCCTCGTCGGGCTCGACCTTCCGCCGGCCAAGGCGCGCGAGCGGATCCTCGGCTGGATGCGCTTCGCCCGCCCGCACGGGGCCGCGGATCAGGTCGCCGCGCTGCTCAAGATCACCCCCGCGATCGACCCCGGCCAGCCCGAGGCGCTGGCGCTCCACCGCGCCGATTCTGTGACGGTGGCGGCATACTGACATCTCCGTCGTCCCGGACTTGATCCGGGACCCGGCTTCTTTCTTCTGACGCGCCGCAAAGCGGGACCCCGGATCAAGTCCGGGGTGACGGAGTGAAAGGAGCGCGCGGTCGCTCACCCCGCGATCGCGCGGCCGCCCTTCCACATCGCGACGACGCGACCCTGCACCGGCAGCCCGTCGAACGGCGTATTGCCCGCCTTGCCCGGCAGCCGGTCGGCGTCGATCTGCCACGGTGCGCTCTCGTCGATCAGGATCACGTCGCCGGGCATCCCCGCCGCCAGCGTTCCCGTCTCCAGCCCGAGCAGCGCCGCCGGGCCGGTGGCGAGCAGCGCGAACAGCCGCGGCAGCGTCACCCGCCCGTCGCGCGCCAGCCCCAGCGCGAGCGGTAGCAGCGTCGCCGCATCCGCCGCGCCCGCGCTGGCGTCCGCGAACGGCAGCCGCTTTTCCTCCGGCCCGCGCGGATCATGCCCCGAACACAGAAGGTCGATCGTCCCGTCCGCCAGCGCCGCCAGCGCCGCCTTGCGGTCGTCCTCGCTGCGCAGCGGCGGCGAGAGATGCGCGAAGGTGCGGAAATCGCTCATCGCATTGTCGCTGAGCAGCAGATACGCCGGGGTGACGCCGCACGTCACCCGCACCCCGCGCGCCTTGGCCGCGCGCACCAGGGCGAACCCCGCCGCGGTGGTGACGCAGCGCAGGTGCAGCCGCGCGCCCGTCTCTTCCGCCAGCATCAGGTCGCGCGCGATCGCCAGCGGCTCGGCGAGCGCCGGGGCGGACGGGAGCCCGAGCCGCGTCGCGGTCTCGCCCTCGGTCGCCACCGCGCCCGCCGCCAGCCCGCCGTCCTCGGCGTGGGTGACGACCACCACGTCGAGGTCGCGCGCATACATCAGCACGCGGTGCATCACCCCCGAATCGGCGATCCAGCCGCGCCCGGTCCCGACCGCGCGCGCCCCCGCCGACAGGCAGATCGCCATTTCGGCAAGATCGGCCCCCGCCAGCCCGCGCGTCGCCGCCGCGATCGGATGGATCCACAGATCGGGCCGCCCGATCAGCGCGAGTCGCTGCACCGCGCCCGGCTCGTCGAGCACCGGCACCTGGTCGGGCATCGGCGCGACCCGCACCACGCCCCCGGCGCGCGCCGCCGCGCGGTCGATCCGCGCCACGCCGACGTCGATGATGCCGGGCGCGAGCAATTTGCCGCGACAGTCGACGCGCTCGGCATGGCTCGGCGCCTCGCCCGAAACGATCGTGCCGTCGACGATCAGCAACTCGCCGTCGCGCTCGCCGCCCGCCGGGCAGACCAGCCGCGCATTGGTCAGGTGCAGCGCCTGCGTCATGCCCAGCCCTCCACCTTGCGCGCACGCCGTGTCAGCACGTCCAGACACGCCATCCGCACCGCCACGCCCATCTGCACCTGCTCCGTGATCGCCGATTGCTCGACATGGTCGGCGACCGCCGAATCGATCTCCACCCCGCGGTTCATCGGTCCCGGGTGCATGACCAGCGCCCCCGGCGCGCGATCGTTGAGCCGCTCCAGCGTCAGCCCGTAGCGCAGATGATATTCGCGCGTTGAGGGGACATAGCCGCCCGCCATCCGCTCGGTCTGCAACCGCAGCATCATCACCACGTCCGCGCCCTCGATCGCCTTATCGAAATCGGTGAAGGCGGTGACGCCGAACCGCTCGATCGCCGGCGGCATCAAGGTCGAGGGCGCGCAGACACGTACCTCGGCAGCCAGCGCGGTCAGCGCGAGGATGTTCGAGCGCGCCACGCGGCTGTGCAGCAGGTCGCCGCAGATCACGACCCGCTTGTTGGCGATCCCGCCGAGCCGCCGCCGGATCGTCAGCGCATCGAGCAGCGCCTGTGTCGGATGCTCGTGCCGCCCATCACCGGCGTTGAGCACCGGGCAATCGACCTTGTCCGCGATCAGCCGCACCGCGCCGGACGACATGTGCCGGATCACGATCACGTCGGCGCGCATCGCGTTCAACGTCATCGCGGTATCGATCAGCGTCTCGCCCTTCTTCACGCTCGACTGCGCGGCGTGCATGTTGACGACATCCGCGCCCAGCCGCTTGCCCGCGATCTCGAAGCTCAGCAACGTGCGCGTGCTGTTCTCGAAAAAAGCGTTGATCTGCGTGAAGCCCGCCAGCCGCTGGTCGGGCGCGGCGCGGATGCGGTTCGCCTCGACCCAGGTTTCGGCCTCGTCGAGCAGGAAGGTGATTTCATGGGGCTCCAGGCCCTCGATCCCGGTCAGATGGCGGTGCGGAAACACCGCGCCTCCGGGGATCAGCGTGGCGGGGCGGTGGTCCGACTGGTTCATCGAAGCCGCTGCCTAATGGCGGAGCGGGGAGGGGGCAAGTCGGGTGTGGGGTCGGGCCGGGTCGCCACTCGTCATCCCTCCTATCGTCGCCCCGGACTTGATCCGAGGCCCCGCTTCTACGTTGCGACCGAGCTAAGAAGCGGGATGCCGGATCAAGTCCGGGAGGACGGCATGTTGCGGGAAGCGCCCACCTTACCACCTGCCTCTTTCCGTCATCCCGGCGGAGGCGGGGATCCAGACGCGCAGGTCTTCGAGAGGGCCGAGGCGTCATAGGTTCTGGATTCCCGCCTTCGCGGGAATGACGGGGGCGAAAGAATCAGGCCACCGCCACCAGCGCGTCGATTGCCGCCTGCAGGATATGCGCCGCGGCATGATTGTCGATCCGCTCGGCCCGCTTGGCGCGGCTGAAGTCCTGCTCGATCAGCGCGCGCTCCGCCGCGACCGTCGACCAGCGCTCGTCCCACAGCAGGATCGGCAGCCCTGTGTCGCGACAGTTGCGCGCGAACGCCCGCGTCGACTGGCTGCGCGGGCTCTCGGTGCCGTCGAGATTGAGCGGCAGCCCGATCACCCAGCCGCGCACCTGCTGCGCCTGCGACAGCGCGACCAGTGCCGCCTTGTCGGTCGTGAACTTCGTCCGCCGGATCAGCTGCGCCGGGCTCGCGAAACTCCATCCGGCGTCGCACAGCGCCGTCCCAACCGTCTTGGTCCCGACGTCCAGCCCAAGCAACCGCCCGCCCTCGGGCAATAACGCGCGGAACGCCGCCGACCCGGTGACGATCATCGAAACCCCCGTCATTGCGAGCGCAGCGAAGCAATCCAGGGCGTCCTGGTCCAACCCTGGATTGCTTCGCTGCGCTCGCAATGACGGAGCAGGTCGACGCCATCGGACGCCAGAGCATTTACCGAGTGCATGGCTCTACCAACCCCGTTCCTGCTCGGCCTGTCGAAGCTCGTGTCCCGGCACACGCCCTTCGACAAGCTCAGCGCGAACGGAGTTGGAAGGTCACACGTCACGCGTCATCACCGCGCCGCGAGCCGCCGCGCCGCATCGGCGCGGACGTTCGCCCAGAACAGGCTGTAATCGTAAACGTGGTAGTTGTTGCCGGGCAGCGTGTACGGGCCGACATCCGGCGGCGACCCGATCAGCAACAGCCCGCGCCCGCCGCAATGCGCGCCGATCCGCCCCGGCTCAATCCGCGCCTCGCTCATCGCCGCATTGGGGAACAGCGTCCCCAGGTTGGCGGACGGCGGCGCGGCGGCGTTCGGCGTGCCGGTCAGCGGGTTGGTGCACAGCATCTGCGTGCCGCGCCGGGGCTTGCCGTCGAACCCGGTCGAGCGATCGTAATTGTCGAGGATCAGCGACGGATCGGCGGGCTCGGCGAAGGTCTGCCACGACAGCACGCAGCCGCGCTGGTCGGCGCGTTCGCACGCCGGCAACCCCAGCGCGGGCAAGTCGTTGCTGACCGACACCGGCCAGCCGACGACATAGGCCGCGACGATCCGCTTCGCGAGCGGCGTGCCGGCGACCCGGTCCTTGAGAAGATGCGTCAGGTGCAGCCCGCCCTGGCTGTGCCCGGCGAGGATGATCGGGCGCGTCGGCCCGGCCTCGGCCAGAAACGCGTCGAACGCGGCGAGGATGTCGCCATAGGCCAGCGCCAGCGCCTGTTCGGCGGCGCGCTGGTCGGTCAGGAACGCGCCGAACGTCGCCTGACGATAGCGCGGCGCCCAGATCTCGCCCGCCTCGTTGAACGCGCTCGCCTGCCCGCGCAGGAACAGGGCCGCGCGGTTGTTGGCCTCCGGGTCGGTCAGCGGCGCATTCCAGTGCGCGCGGTTGAGGTAGGAGGTCGGATGGATGAAGAACACCGCCGCGCCGCCGGGGGCTTTGCGCGGCGAATAGCCGGGCGGCGTCCACAAGGCCGGATTGCCCGCCAGCGCCGGTCGCGCCAGCCACATCGAATCAGGCGCATAATCCTTTGCGGTCAGGCGGTTCTGGTCACGAAACGACTCGCCCGGCACCATCGCCATCCGCATCATCCCGACGCCCCACAGGCGGTAGGCAAAGGCAGCCGCGGTCGCCAGCACGATCAGCGCGACGACGACATAGAGGAATTTGCGGACCAAATGTGCGACACCATTGTGCGGTGCAGCAAAATCGCCGGGTCCGCAACCGCAAAGCTGGTGCCCCAGGAATGCGGCGCGCGCAACCGCGTGCGAGGCGTGTTGCAAGATCGGGGCGCCGGGTGGTAGCGGCGGCGGCATGTCCGTTGACACCGCAACCGTCAGGCGCATCGCCGGCCTCGCCCGCATCGCCATCACCGACGACGAAGCCGCCCGGCTCGCGCCCGAACTCGGCAACATCCTCGACTGGATCGAGCAACTCGGCGAGGTCGACACCGCCGGGGTCGAGCCGATGACCGCCGTCATCCCCAACCACCTGCGGCTGCGCGACGATGTCGTCACCGACGGCGGGGTCCGCGACAAGGTGCTGGCGAACGCGCCGCAGGCCGAACATGGCTTCTTCACTGTGCCCAAGGTGATCGAATAATGACCGCACTCACCGATCTGGGCATCGCCGCGATCCGCAATGGCGTCCGCGACGGCGACTTTTCCGCGCGCGAAGTGGCCGAGGCGTTCAACGCCGCGGTGGCCGCCGCCAAGCCGCTCAATGCCTTTCTCGTCGAAACCCCCGACCACGCGCTCGCCGCCGCCGATGCCGCCGATCAGGCGCGCGCCGCGGGCGAGACGCTCAGGCCGATGGCGGGCGTGCCGATCGGGATGAAGGACCTGTTCTGCACCAAGGGCGTGCCGACCACCGCGGCCAGCCACATCCTCGAAGGCTTCACGCCCGAATATGAATCGACGGTGTCGCAGAACCTGTGGAATGCCGGCGCGGGGATGCTCGGCAAGCTGAACCTCGATCAGTTCGCGATGGGCTCGTCGAACGAGACCAGCTATTTCGGCAACGTCATCAGCCCGTGGCGGCGCAACGACGGCGGCAACGCCCCGCTCGCGCCGGGCGGCTCGTCGGGCGGCTCGTCCTCGGCGGTTGCGGCGCGCATCGCGCCGGGCGCGACGGGCACCGACACCGGCGGCTCGATCCGCCAGCCGGCGGCGTTCGTCGGCATCTCGGGGATCAAGCCGACCTATGGCCGCTGCTCGCGCTGGGGGACGATCGCCTTCGCCTCGTCGCTTGATCAGGCCGGGCCGATGGCGCGCGATGTCCGCGACTGCGCGATCATGCTGGAGGCGATGGCCGGGTTTGACGCGAAGGACGCGACCTCGCTCGACCTGCCGGTGCCGAACTGGGAGGGGCAGCTCAACGCCTCGCTCGCCGGCAAGCGCGTCGGCATCCCGAAGGAGTATCGCGTCGACGGCATGCCCGCCGAGATCGAGGCGCTCTGGCAGCAGGGGATCGCGTGGCTGAAGGATGCCGGCGCCGAGATCGTCGACGTCTCGTTGCCGCACACCCGCTACGCGCTGCCGGCTTACTACATCATTGCACCGGCGGAGGCGTCGTCGAACCTCGCGCGCTATGATGGGGTCCGTTACGGCCTCCGCGATCTCCCCGACGGGGCTAATTTGCAGGAGATGTACGCACGGACGCGCGCCAAAGGCTTCGGTGACGAGGTCAAGCGCCGCATCCTGATCGGCACCTACGTCCTCTCCGCCGGCTTCTACGACGCCTATTACACGCAGGCGCAGAAGGTCCGCACGCTGATCGCCCGCGATTTCGAGCGCGCCTGGGAGGTCTGCGACGTGCTCCTGACCCCGACCGCACCCTCGGCGGCGTTCGCGCTCGGCGAGAAGTCGGCCGATCCTTTGGCTATGTATCTCAACGACGTATTCACCGTCCCCTCCAGCCTCGCCGGCCTGCCTGCGATGAGCGTGCCGGGCGGCGTCGACGCGTCGGGGCTGCCGCTCGGGCTGCAGGTGATCGGCAAGCCGCTCGACGAACAGGGCGTTCTCAACGCCGCGCTGGCGATCGAGGAACGCGCCGGCTTCACGGCGCGACCGGCTAAGTGGTGGTAAGAAAGACGAATCATGGCTGACGCATCCACCCCGTTCCGCATCAAGGGCGCCACCGGCGATTGGGAGGTCGTGATCGGCCTTGAAGTCCATGCGCAGGTGACGTCGAACGCCAAATTGTTCTCGGGCGCGGCCACCACCTTCGGTGCCGAGCCGAAC
Organism: Sphingomonas endophytica; assembly: GCF_014199415.1. Lineage (GTDB taxonomy): Bacteria > Pseudomonadota > Alphaproteobacteria > Sphingomonadales > Sphingomonadaceae > Sphingomonas > Sphingomonas endophytica. The sequence continues at coordinate 120,150 of NZ_JACIJN010000003.1, read as the reverse complement.
ACGCAGGTGTCGCTGGTCGACGCCGCAATGCCCGGCATGCTCCCGGTCCCGAATCGCGAGTGCATCCGTCAGGCGGTCCGCACCGGCATGGCGATCGACGCGCAGATCAACAAATGGTCGCGGTTCGATCGCAAGAATTATTTCTACGCCGATCTGCCGCAGGGCTATCAGATCAGCCAGCTTTATCATCCGCTGGTCGGTGAGGGCGCGATCGAGATCGAGGTCGGCGACGACACCAAGACGATCGGTGTCGAGCGCATCCACGTCGAGCAGGACGCCGGCAAGCTGATGCACGACCAGCATCCGACGCGCTCCTACGTCGACCTCAACCGCTCGGGCGTCGCGCTGATGGAGATCGTCAGCCGCCCCGACATGCGCTCGCCCGCCGAGGCCGGGGCGTATCTGACCAAGCTGCGCTCGATCCTGCGCTATGTCGGGTCGTGCGACGGCAATATGGATCAGGGTTCGATGCGCGCCGACGTCAACGTCTCGGTGCGCAAGCCCGGCGAGGAATTCGGCACCCGCACCGAAACCAAGAACGTCAATTCGATCCGTTTCGTCATGCAGGCGATCGAGCATGAGGCGGCGCGGCAGGTTGACGTGCTGGAGGCCGGCGGCACGATCGTGCAGGAAACGCGGCTGTTCAATCCCGACAGCGGCACAACGCGCTCGATGCGCTCGAAGGAAGACGCGCACGATTACCGCTACTTCCCCGATCCCGATCTGCTCCCGCTCGAACTCGACGAGGCGTTCCTCGACGAATGCCGCGCCAGCCTGCCCGAGCTGCCCGACGTCAAGCGTGCGCGCTACGAGGGGCTGGGGATCACGCCGTACAATGCGCAGGTGCTGACCGCCGAGGTCGAGAGCGCGCGCTGGTTCGACGCGCTGCTCGACGCGGGCGCCAAGCCGGCGGCGGCGGCCAATTGGGTGACCAGCGAACTGTTCGGCGCGCTCAATCGCCTCGGGAAATCGATCGGCGAGAGCCCGGTCACGCCCGGTCAGGCGGCCGAGCTGCTCGCGCTGGTCGCCGACGGTACGTTGTCGGGCAGCCTCGCCAAGCAGGTGTTCGAGGCGATGCTGGAAACCGGCGACGCGCCGGGCAAGATCGTCGAGGAGCGCGGTCTGAAACAGACCAGCGACACCGGCGCGATCGAGGCGGTGATCGCCGAGGTGCTCGCCAAGAACCCCGGTCAGCTGGAGCAGTATCGCGGCGGCAAGGTCGCGCTGTTCGGCTTCTTCGTCGGGCAGACGATGAAGGCGATGGGCGGCAAGGCCAATCCGGCCGTCGTCAACGACCTGCTGAAGAAGGCGCTGGGGTAAACGACCCAATGCAGGATGCGCCCGCTTGCTCCGGCGGGAGTAGCAGCTAAGTTCCTCCTTGTCGTCGTTCGACGGCAAGGGGGGAATTTAGATGAGATTACTAATCGCTACGCTGCTGGCGTGCGCGCTGCCGAGCGCTGCCTCGGCCGAAACCCTGAGCAACGCCACGATCGTCACGCTGGTCAAGGCCGGGTTGGGCGACGAGGCGGTGATCGCAAAGATCAAGGCGACGCCCGGCCAGTTCGATCTGTCGACCGATCAGATTATCGCCTTGAAACAGCAGGGAGTTCCGTCGGGGGTGATTGCGGCGATGCTGGCGACCGCCAGTGCGACGGCGGCGCCGGCCGCCTCGATCGATTCACCCGACTGGAGGGTGCCGCATCCGGCAGGAATTTACTTGTTGAAGGGAGAGGGCGCGGCCGCCGCAATGGCGAGGATCGACCCGACGACCGCGAATCAGGCGAAGACCGGCGGTATGCTCGGCTATATGATGACCGGCGGCCTTGCCTCCATCAAGATGAAGTCGGTCATCCCCAACGCACATGCGCGTATTCATGGAACGGCGGCGCGCCCGGAATTCTATTTCTACTTCGATGAGGCGAACAGCAGCCTGTCGCACGGCGCCAACACCGGGTCGTTCATCGCCGGACCGGCGGTAACGATCACGTCGCCGAATGAATTCAGCCTCATCCGCTTCGACGTAAAGGCGGACCGGCGTGAAGCGCGCGTCGGCAGCTTCAACATCGCCGGCTCGAAGACGGGCATCATGGACAAGGATCGCATCGCGTTCAGCTATGACCGCGTCGCGCCCGGCGTCTTCCGGGTACGCCCCGACGCCGATCTGACGCCGGGCGAATACGGTTTCCTTTACTCGATGTCGGCTGGTTCAGGTTCTGGGCTCTATGCCGGCGGTGTGATGAGCGCCCGCGTCTATGACTTTGCCATAGGCGGCTGAGTCAGGCGGACAGCACCGGCGGCGCCACAAAATCTATTGCTGCGTCAGGTCCTGGTTCTTCACTTCGCCGCCGGTGCCGCTGTTGCCGTCGAACTCGCCGGTATCGGTGAAACGGGCCGGCTCCTCGCCGCCTTCGCCGCGCGCCACCGCGTCGCTGCGCGCCTCGACCGCCTGCTGGATGTCGGGGCGCTCGTCGTCGCGGTTCGGGATCGGATCGATCGTCTTCTCGGTCATGGCCTCAGCTTCCTCAAATGCTCGGATTGGTCGGGGGCGTGCCGGCCGGATTACCGGGCGCGGGGACGTCGATGTCCGGACCGGGCGGGGTGATTTCGGGCGGCGGGGTGTCCGGCGTGCCCGGCTGCGTGGGCTGCGGCACGTCCGCGGGAAGATCTCCGGGATTGGTCGCCATGGCATTTTTCTCCTTCGCACCCTCAACGCGTAGTCGAAGCGCGGGTTGCCCGCTTGCCCCATCGCGCGCGTCGGTATAGATGCCGCCGACCGGCGGTGTCCGACTAGCGGGCGTGGCGGAACTGGTAGACGCGCCAGATTTAGGTTCTGGTATCGCAAGATGTGGGGGTTCGATTCCCTTCGCCCGCACCAGTCCCCGCGCCAGCGGGGTTGGCCACCACTAACGAAATTCTTCTGACGAAAGCGGCCAATGCAGACTGTCGAGACGCTGAACGAGGGCCTGAAGCGCGCCTTCACCCTGACGATCCCCGCCGGCGACATCGCCAAGCGGGTCGATGCCGAGCTGAAGCGCGTTGCGCCGCAGATCAAGATGCCGGGCTTCCGTCCGGGCAAGGTGCCGACCAATCTGGTCAAGAAGATGCACGGCCCTGCGATCGAGCAGGACGCGCTGAACACCTCGATCCAGGAAGGCATCCAGGCGCTGATCGCCGAGAAGCAGCTTCGCCCCGCGATGCAGCCGACCGTCGAGCTGGCCGAGGGCTATGAGTCGGGTAAGGACGCCGAGCTGAAGGTCGAGCTGGAAGTGCTCCCGCAGGTGCCGGCGCCCGCCATTGAGGGCCTGAAGCTCGAGCGGCTGACCGTGCCGGTCGACGAATCGGCGATCGACGAGCAGCTCAAGCGCTTCGCCGACGGTGCCAAGCGTTGGGAAGACGCCGGCGACAAGGCCGCCGAGACCGGCGATCAGGTCGTCATGGATTTCGTCGGCAAGACGCTGGACGGCGTGGCGTTCGACGGTGGCACCGGGACCGACATGGCGGTCGAGATCGGCGCGGGTCGTCTGATCCCCGGCTTCGAGGAGCAGGTCATCGGCGCGAAGGCCGGCGAGGAGCGCCAGATCAAGGTCACCTTCCCCGAGGATTACGGCGCGAAGGAACTGGCCGGCCAGGACGCGACCTTCGTCCTGACGATCAAGTCGGTGAAGACCGCGGGCGAGAGCCAGATCGACGACGAGATGGCCAAGAGCCTCGGGCTGGAAAGCCTCGAGCAGCTGCGCGGGCTGGTGAAGGGCCAGTTCGAGCAGGAGAACAACGGCCTGACGCGCACCTATATGAAGCGCAAGTTGCTCGACCAGCTGGCAGAGGGGCATGACTTCGACGTGCCGCCGTCAATGGTCGAGGCCGAGTTCAACCAGATCTGGCAGCAGCTCCAGCACGAAGCGACGCACGAGCCCGATCCGCAGGCCGCGCTCGACGAGATGGAGAAGGAGCGCGACGATTACCGCAAGATCGCCGAGCGCCGCGTTCGTCTCGGCCTGCTGCTGAGCGAGATCGGTCAGGCCAACGGCGTCGAGGTAACGCAGCAGGAAATGCAGCGGCTGCTGATGCAGGCGGCGCAGCAATACGGTCCCGAGGATCGTCAGCGCTTCATGCAATACGTCCAGCAGGACCCGATGGCCGCCGCGCAGCTCCGCGCCCCGCTGTACGAGGACAAGGTCGTCGACCTCCTGTTCGACAAGGCCGAGATCACCGAGCGCGAGACGACCAAGGAAGAGCTGGAAGCCGCAATCGAGAGCGAGGACGGTTTCGCGACCGGCACGCACAGCCACGATCACGACAATCACAAGCCGACGCAGGCCCGCGGCAAGAAGAAGGCCGAGGCTGCGGACGAGGGCGAGGCGTCCGAGGCGAAGTCCGCCAAGAAGGCTGCCGCCAAGAAGCCGGTCGCCAAGGGCGAGGACGCCGGTGCGGTGATCGAGCCGGCTGCCGACGCCGACGCCGAAGCGGCGCCCGCCAAGAAGCCGCGTGCCAAGAAGGCGGCTGCGCCGGTCGAGACGGAAACCCAGGTGACGGAATCGTCGCCGGAGGCAGCCGAAGCTGCCGAGGGGGCGCAGGCGGCCGACGCCGCACCGGCCAAGAAGCCGCGCGCCAAGAAGACCCAGTAAGCGCGGTTCGCATGGCGCCCGGCGGCGGTGATGCTGCCGGGCGCCATGCGCCCCCGACTGTCCCATTGTCGCACATGAAGGCGGATGACGCCCCTCTTTCCGGCTGTTAGACGCGGCCGTTCAGGGGCGTTGGCAAAGGGGGCCTGCGATGGACATGGCGTTGGGCGGCGAAAACGAGCGGCGGGACACCGCCGCGCGGAACGGTCGCACTCGCTTGCTCGACCTCCTCCGTCATCTCGTCTGCGTGCTCGCATTGATGTGGACGGGGCTCGTCAACGGCCAGCCGTTCTTCTTTCCGGACAGCACCAATTACATTCGTGCCGCCGATCTGGCGGTGCATCTCGCCTCGGGCCGGACGCTGTCGACCGCGTGGACCGCGCGTTATGCCGAGCAACTGCCCGCCGGTCCGCCGGCCGCGCGCGCACCCTTGCCCGACCGTCCCGCCACCGCCGAAGCCGATCACCGCACCAGCGCCAACGACCTGAAGAGCGGGCTCGTCATGAGCGGCCGCTCGCCGTACATCGGCGCGCTGATCTACGCCGGCTGGGTGCTGGGCTGGTTCTGGCCGTTCGTGCTGCTTCAGGCGGTGATCGCCTATCTGCTCATCATCATGGTGCTGCGGCGCTTCGACGTGGCGACTCCGCGCCTCGTGACGCTGGTGACGCTGGTCCTGGCGCTCACCACCAGCCTGCCGACCTACAACAGCATGTTGCTCGCGGACGGCTTTGCGTCGTTCGGGATGCTGGCGGTGGCGCTGCTCGCGCTGCCGGGGCGATTGTCGCGCTGGCAGATCGCGTTCCTCGTCGCGGTCATGGTGATGTCGGCGATCGCCCATCTCACGCATCTGACCATGTTGATCGGCATGACCGGCACGCTGGTGCTGTTGCGGTTGCTCGGCTGGCTGCGACCGCCGCCGCGCGCCTGGTGTGCCGCGATCGGGACGATCGTCGTGGCGGTGCTGGCGCTGCAGGCGACCACCTTCGCCACGCGCATGGCGATCGGACGCGCGCCGCAATTGCTGCCGCTGCTCACCTCGCGTTTCTACGCCGACGGGCCCGGGCAGAAGTTCATCGAGGCCGGCTGCGAGGGCAATCGTTTCGAGGCCTGCCGCATTCCCATGGGCAAGCCGTACAACAACGCCGCATGGCTGTTCTCGGTCGAGCCGCAATATGGCGCCTATATGCTCGCCTCGCCCGAGCAGCGCCGGATCATGGGCGAGGAGGATGTCGCCTTCGCCATGGCGGTGCTGCGCGCCTATCCGGTCGAGCAGGTCACCGCCTCGGCGCGCAACACGCTCCAGCAATTGCTGTGGATCGACTATGACGCGCTCAATCAGGGTTGCGGCACTGTGCCGACCTGCTGGGAGAGCCTGCCGCCGTCGGTGCGCGCGCGCTTCATGCGCACTCCGTCGGGCCGCAACGCTTGGCCGCGCGACCTGATGAACGCGATCCTCTACGCCGCGGTGATCGCCTCGCTGCTCGCGCTGGCCGTGACGCTGCCGATGCTCGCACGTCGCGACCGCACGGCGTTCGTGCAGATGCGCAACCTGCTGGTCATCACCGGGGTCGGGATGCTGGTCTGCTGCTTCTTCGGCGGCGCGGTCGCCGATCCGCAATATCGTTATCAGGGCCGGCTGATCTGGCTGCCGGTGTTCTTCGCGCTGGTGGCGGTGCTGCGCACGCGGCAGGCGCGGTCGATGGAGGACGTGCTGCGGTGAAGTCGACGTCGCGGGTCGCGGTGCTGTTGCCCTGCTATAACGAAGAAGCCGCGATCGCGCAGACCGTGGCGTCGTTCCGCGCCGCGCTGCCCGAGGCGACGATCTACGTCTACGACAACAACAGCCGCGATCGGACCTGCGAGCGCGCCGCGGCGGCGGGCGCGATCGTCCGTACCGAGCGGATCCAGGGCAAGGGCGCGGTCGTCCGTCGCATGTTCGCCGACGTCGATGCCGATGTCTATGTGATGGCCGACGGCGACGCGACCTATGACGCCAGCGCCGCGCCCGCCCTGGTCGCGCGAATGCTCGACGAGCAGCTCGACATGGTGGTCGGCTGCCGCGTCGGCGAGGCGGCGGCTGCCTATCGCCGCGGGCACCGGCTCGGCAACGCGCTGCTGACGGGCATGCTGACCCGGCTGTTCGGGCGCAGCTTCACCGACATCCTGACCGGCTATCGCGTCTTTTCGCGTCGCTTCGTCAAGAGCTTCCCGGTGCTGTCGGTCGGCTTCGAGATCGAGACCGAAATCAGTGTCCACGCGCTCGAACTCAAGATGCCGGTCGGCGAGGTCGAGACGCCCTATTTCGCGCGCCCGGAAGGGTCGGTGTCGAAGCTGAGCACCTATCGCGACGGCTGGCGAATCCTCGGCACGATCGCGACCCTCTACCGGATCGAACGGCCCTTGTGGTTCTTCGGCGGGATCGGCGGGCTGCTTGCGGTGCTGGCGGTGATCCTCGCGGCACCTCTGGTCGTCACCTACATGCACACGGGGCTGGTCCCGCGCTTCCCGACCGCGATCCTGACCACCGGGCTCATCATCCTGGCGGCGCTTTGCTTTTTCGCCGGGCTGATCCTCGACACGGTGGTGCGCGGGCGGCGCGAGGTGCGGCGGCTCGCCTATCTGCAACTGCCGGCGCCGAGACGGGTAAGCGAAGGGGCTTGAACCGTTTCGCGGAAGCACCGATGTTGCGGCTCTTCCTAAGCGAAAAGAGAGTTTCCATGCACAATCCGTTCGACACCGGCGATTTCGCGGGCAAGCTGGCGAGCGCCGGGCTCGGGCTGCATCAGACCCAGGCCGGGCTGGTGCCGATCGTGATCGAGCAGTCGAACCGCGGCGAGCGCTCGTTCGACATCTTCTCGCGGTTGCTGCGTGAGCGGATCGTGTTCGTGACCGGCGGGGTCGAGGACGGCATGGCCAGCCTCATCACCGCGCAGCTGCTGTTCCTCGAGTCGGAAAATCCGAAGAAGGACATCTACATGTACATCAACTCGCCGGGCGGTGTCGTCACGGCGGGCATGGCGATCCATGACACGATGCAATATATCCGCCCGCGCGTCGGCACGGTCTGCATCGGTCAGGCCGCGTCGATGGGCAGCTTCCTGCTCGCCAGTGGTGAGCCGGGGATGCGCGTCGCGCTGACCAACAGCCGCATCATGATCCACCAGCCGTCAGGCGGGGCGCAGGGCATGGCCGCGGACATCGAGATCCAGGCGCGCGAGATCCTGCGGATGCGCCATTTCCTCAACACGCTCTATGCCAAGTACACCGGCAAGCCGCTCGAGGAGATCGAGCGCGCGATGGACCGCGACAAGTTCATGAGCGCCGAGGAGGCGAAGGAATTCGGTTTGATCGATCAGGTGTTCGACAAGCGCCCGCAGCCGGCCGAGGACGCGGCGGCGGCGTGATCCGGGGCAGCGGCGCGCGCGACCGGCGCGCGTCGATACCAATTGCTTACCCTGACTTGCTATAACCGGTTCGCGACGAACCGCGCCGGGCTCGCCCTTGAAGCCCGTCGCGGTACGTTCGATATAGGACGTTGCGCCGGCGCGAAGCGGGACCTTCGCGCCGCGCGGCGGCCAACGACGCTTTGTACGTTGTTGCTTAAGGAGCGGTGCGTTAGCCTGCGCCGCGCACAGAGCGGGTCGACGATCCGCGACGAAGGATGGACTGAATGACGAAACTTAGTGGCGGCGATAGCAAGAGCACCCTCTACTGCTCGTTCTGCGGCAAGTCGCAGCACGAAGTGCGCAAGCTGATCGCCGGACCCACCGTCTTCATCTGTGACGAATGCGTCGAGCTGTGCAACGACATCATTCGCGAGGAGACGAAGTCCGCGCTGGTCGCCAAGAAGGACGGCGGGGTGCCGACGCCGCAGGAAATCTGCGATGTGCTCGACGATTACGTCATCGGGCAGAAGCAGGCCAAGCGCGTGCTGTCGGTGGCGGTCCACAATCACTACAAGCGGCTGAACCACGGTGCCAAGGGTGCCGATGTCGAGCTGGCCAAGAGCAACATCCTGCTCGTCGGTCCTACCGGCTGCGGCAAGACGCTGCTGGCGCAGACGCTCGCGCGCATCCTCGACGTGCCGTTCACGATGGCCGATGCCACGACGCTGACCGAGGCCGGCTATGTCGGTGAAGATGTCGAGAACATCATCCTCAAGCTGCTCCAGGCGTCGGATTACAACGTCGAGCGCGCGCAGCGCGGCATCGTCTATATCGACGAGATCGACAAGATCAGCCGCAAGGCCGAGAACCCGTCGATCACCCGCGACGTGTCGGGCGAGGGCGTCCAGCAGGCGCTGCTCAAGCTGATGGAAGGCACCACCGCCAGCGTGCCGCCGCAGGGCGGGCGCAAGCATCCGCAGCAGGAGTTCCTGCAGGTCGACACGACGAACATCCTGTTCATCTGCGGCGGCGCCTTCTCGGGGCTCGAGAAGATCATCGGCGATCGCTTGCAGGGCAAGTCGATCGGCTTCGGCGCCTATGTCGCGACTCCGGAAGAACGCCGCACCGGCGAGGTGCTGCGCCAGACCGAGCCGGAGGATCTGCTCAAGTTCGGGCTGATCCCCGAGTTCGTCGGCCGTCTGCCGGTGATCGCGACGTTGGAGGATCTCGATATCCCGGCGCTGGTCAAGATCCTCGCCGAGCCGAAGAACGCGCTGGTGAAACAGTATCAGAAGCTGTTCGAGATGGAGGAGGTCAAGCTCGGCTTCACCGACGATGCGCTGACCACGGTCGCCAAGAAGGCGATCGAGCGGAAGACCGGTGCGCGCGGGTTGCGTTCGATCCTCGAGGCGATCCTGCTCGACACGATGTTCGACCTGCCGGGGATGGACTCGGTCGACGAGGTGATGATCGACAAGGACGTGGTCGAGGGCCGCAAGGACCCGGTCCGCGTCTATGCCGAGAAGAGCAAGAAGGCCGGCGAGGTCGCCTGATCTTAAGGCGCGGGGCGAAGGGAGCTGGGCTCCCTTCGCCCCGTCGTTCCGGGCTTGACCCGGGACCCCGCTTCTTCTGCTGCCAGTGCGCCGCTCGACCGAGTGGTGCGCGCTGTCTAGATCATGATGACGTCTGGTCGAATGAGCCGACCGTCATTGCGAGCGTAGCGAGGCAATCCACGGCGTCCTGATCCGGCTCTGGATTGCTTCGCTACGCTCGCAATGACTGACGATTTGGCGTTATCACACCCTAGCCCCTACCGCATGGCGACGTGTTCCGGCCTCCACCGTGCGGTGACCGCCACACCCGTCGACTATGTGTAGCCGTGGACCCCGGAACAAGTCAGGGGTGACGAAGTGCTCGAAGGTTTGGTCGAGCTTTGTCGTAGATCGCTGCCACCCGCGATGGCCTGCCCCCATTGCAGACTGTCCCAGATCGTTTCACCCGCGGATCATGTCCGCGCCTCATGCATTGGTCGGGAGAAGGGAGCCCACCGATCGCATGACCCTCGAAGACGACGCCCTGCCGCCCGCCGATGTGCGCCGCTCGCTGCTCCACCGGCTCGACCTGCCGTTGTGGACACTGGCGATGCCGCCGCTCGGACTGCTGACCGTGCTGCTGTCGCTCTACAAATTTGGTGCGGCCGGGACGATCGGTGCGACGGTCGTGCTGTTCGGCTGCGTGCTCGCCGCGGTCCACCACGCCGAGGTGGTCGCACACCGCGTCGGCGAGCCGTTCGGCACGCTCGTGCTCGCGATCGCGGTGACCGTCATCGAGGTGTCGCTGATCGTCTCGCTGATGCTTTCCGACGCCGGCGACGCGTCGGCGCTGGCGCGCGATACCGTGTTCGCGGCGATCATGATCATCCTCAACGGCATCATCGGGCTGTGCCTGCTGGTCGGCGGGCTGCAACATGGCGAACAGCGCTTTACCTTGCGCGGGGTCAGTGCCGCGCTCTGCACGCTGGCCGCGCTGGCGGTGCTGACCTTGGTGCTCCCCAATTATACGCTCACCACGCCGGGACCCTATTATGCCACCTCGCAACTGGTGCTGGTCGCGGTGGTCAGCCTGTTCCTCTACGGCGTCTTCGTGATGGTGCAGACCTTGCGCCACCGCGAATATTTTCTTCCCGAACAGGGCGACGAAGACGGCCATGCCGCGATGCCGAGTCGCGCGACCACCGCGGTCGCCTTCGGCACGTTGCTGGTCGCGCTGGTCGCGGTGGTGCTGCTCGCCAAGGCGCTGTCGCAGACCGTCGAGGAAGCGGTGCTCGGCGCGGGGCTGCCGCTGGCCGTGGTCGGCGTTGTGATCGCGGCGTTGGTGCTCGCCCCCGAGAGCCTCGCCGCCTATCGCGCCGCGGCGCGCAACCGCATCCAGACCAGCCTCAACCTCGCGCTCGGCTCGGCACTGGCGACGATCGGGCTGACGATCCCGGCGGTCGCGATCGTCAGCCTCGTGCTTGATCTGCCGCTCGCGCTCGGGCTCAGCGCGATGAAGATCATCCTGCTCGCGCTGTCGCTGTTCATCGCGACGATCTCGCTCGGCACGGGGCGGACCACCGTGCTGCAAGGCGCGGTGCATCTGGTGATCTTCGCCGTCTATCTGTTCACCACGGTGGTGCCCTGACTCGTCATTGCGTCGCTACGCTCGCAATGACGAGCCCTCAAAGGTTCACCCCCGCTGCCGCGCCGCGAGCGCCAGCCCCGCGCCAATCTGCACCAGCGCATAGAGCCGTCGCCGCCCCGGTCGCCCGACGAACGGCCGCACCGTCCGCTCCGCGCCCAGCGCACGTTCTTTCCACAGATCGGTATGCCGCGCGGTCTGCGTCAGCCCGAGCAGCCCGTCGCCGATCATGAAGATCGCGGCCATCTCGACCACGCGTCCGGTCAGCGGGGCTTTTGTTGCTGCTGTCGCCATTGCTGATATTCCTCCACCGCCACCGAGCGGCGCAGGATGCGCGCCGCCGGATCGATCACCACATGCGCCCCGGGCGGCACCGTGACCGTCGCGGAGCCGTCGGGCAGCTGGACCCGCCGCATCACGCCATCGACCGTCAGCTCGACCGGCATCGCGAAGACGCGCGCGCGCTCCGTCCGCCAGGCGAGCCGCAGCGTGTCGCCGTCGCGCGTCGTCACCAGCTCGGGCAACGCGCGATCGCGCAGATAGGTGTCGAAGAACCACGATAAATCGCGCCCGCTTTCCTCGCGGACGATCGTCTCGAACTCGCGGGTCGAGCCGTAGCGTGGCGTGAAATTGCCCGGTTTCGGATCGCGCCGGCCATAGACGAGCCGCCGCACCGAATCGAAGAAGGCGCGGTTGCCGATCAGCCAGCGCAAGGTGTGGAGCGTCCACGATCCCTTGTAATAGATGTCGGTGCCCGCGCCGCCCTTGCTCGGCTCATAGACCTCTTCCTCGGTCAGTACGCGGTCACGGACGATCGGGGCGCGGTTGGTGACCTGGTTGCGCTGCGCCTCCAGCATCACCGCATAGCGCGCGTCGCCCTCGCGCCACTGGCCGTAGAGCGGCTGCATGTAGCTGCCGAAGCCCTCGTGCAGCCAGTAATCGTCCCAATTGGCGGCGGTCAGCTGGTTGGCGAACCATTCGTGGCTGAATTCGTGGTGGAACAGCCAGTCGAACCCTTCGGGCGCCTTGGCATAGCCGTTGCCGTAGGCATTGATCGTCTGATGCTCCATGCCCTTGTGCGGCGTCTCGACTACGCCGAGCTTCTCGTCGCCGAATGGGTAGGGACCGATCACGCTTTCGAAGAAGTCGAGCGTCGGCGCGAATTCGTCGAACAGCTTCTTGGCCTGCGCACCCTCGCCGGGCAGGTGCCAGTAATAGAGCGGAATGGTGTTGCCGTAGCGGCTCTTGTAGCTGCCCTCGATCACCTCATACGGCCCGATGTTGATCGCGATCGCATAGGTGTTGGGCTGGCGCGCGCGCCAGTGCCAGACGGTGCGTCCATCGGGCAGCGTCTCGACCCTGAGCAGCCGCCCGTTCGACGGCGCTTTCAGGCCCTTGGGCGCGACGATGTGGAGCGTCGCCACCTCCGGTTCGCCGGTCGGGAAGTCGAGGCACGGCCACAGCAGGTCGCAGCCATAGCCCTCGGTCGTGCTCGCGATCCATGGCCGGCCATCGGGCGTCTGCGCCCAGACCATGCCGTCGTCCCACGGCGCGTTGATCGCGACATGCGGCGTGCCTTCATAGACAATCACGACCGTCGCCTGCGTCGTGCGGGTCAGCGCGTGCGGCACGACGATCCGTCCGTCGGGACGCGCCGCGCGCACCGGCTTGCCGTCGACCGTCACCGACTCCACCTTGTAGTTGGAGTCGAGGTCGAGCGTGATCGCCGCCACGTCGCGCCGGGCGGCGACGACCAGCGCGGCGCGCGCCATCATCCGGCGCGTCGCCGGGTCGGGGGCGAACGACAGATCGGCGGAGCGCAGCATCAGATCGGCCTGTCCGGCGGGCCGCACGCCCCCGGAAAGCTGCGTCTGTTCGCTGATCGGCGGCTCGCCCTTGCCCGGCAATTGCGCCGCGCCAGGGGTCGTGGAAACGGCGAGCGCGAGCAGAAGATTGATGCCGCGGGCGAACGCACCATATAAAGAAGGTAGGCCGCCCCCGACCGGCGGCACCGGAGTATCCATGACGTCTGCTTTCCCCGTTCTGCCGCTTCGCGACATCGTCGTCTTCCCGCACATGATCGTGCCGCTGTTCGTCGGGCGCGACAAGTCGGTCGCCGCGCTGGAAGCCGCGATGGCCGCCGACAAGGAGATTTTCCTCGTCGCGCAGCTCGATCCGGCCGAGGACGATCCGGCACGTGACGATCTCTATTCGATGGGGGTTACGGCCACCGTCCTGCAATTGCTCAAGCTGCCCGACGGCACCGTGCGCGTGCTGGTCGAGGGCAAGGCGCGCGCGACGCTGGAAACGCTGGAGGAAAGCGGCGAGTTTCTGACCGCGACGGTTGCGCCGGTCGCCGATGCCGTGGCCGAGGGGCCAGAGGCGGCGGCGCTGATGCGCTCGGTCGTCGACCAGTTCGAGAATTACGCGAAGCTCAACCGCAAGCTCCCCGCCGAGCTGGCCGCGCAGCTCGCCGAGATCGACGATGCCGGCCGGTTGTCGGACACGGTCGCGGGCAATATCCAGGTCAAGGTCGCCGAGCGGCAGGCGCTGCTGATGCAGGCCGATCCGCTCAAGCGCCTCGAGATGGCTTACGCGCTGATGGAGGGCGAGCTCGGCGTCCTGCAGGTCGAGAAGAAGATCAAGAGCCGCGTCAAGCGTCAGATGGAGAAGACGCAGCGCGAATATTATCTCAACGAGCAGCTGAAGGCGATCCAGCGCGAGCTGGGCAATGAGGGCGAGGAAGGCGAGGGCGACGAGATCGCCGAGCTGACCCAGAAGATCGCCACGCTCAAGCTGTCGAAGGAAGCGCGCGCCAAGGCCACCGCCGAGCTGAAGAAGCTCAAGACCATGGCGCCGATGAGCGCCGAGGCGACGGTCGTGCGCAACTATCTCGACGTGCTGCTCGGGCTGCCATGGGGCAAGAAGAGCAAGATCAAGAAGGACATCCCCGCCGCCGAGGCGATCCTCAACGAGGACCATTACGCGCTGGAGAAGGTCAAGGACCGGATCGTCGAATATCTGGCGGTGCAGGCGCGCACCAACAAGCTGAAGGGACCGATCCTGTGCCTCGTCGGCCCGCCGGGCGTGGGCAAGACCTCGCTGGGCAAGTCGATCGCCAAGGCGACCGGGCGCGAGTTCATCCGCCAGTCGCTGGGCGGCGTGCGCGACGAGGCCGAGATCCGCGGCCACCGCCGGACGTACATCGGCTCGCTGCCCGGCAAGGTGGTGACCAACCTCAAGAAGGCCGGCACCAGCAACCCGCTGTTCCTGCTCGACGAGATCGACAAGCTGGGGCAGGATTTCCGCGGCGATCCCGCCTCGGCGCTGCTCGAGGTGCTCGATCCGGAGCAGAACGCGAAGTTCAACGACCATTATCTCGAGATCGACATCGACCTCTCGGACGTGATGTTCGTCTGCACCGCCAACTCGCTCAATCTCCCGCAGCCGTTGCTCGACCGGATGGAGATCATCCGGCTGGAAGGCTATACGGAGGACGAGAAGGTCGAGATCGCCGAGCGCCATCTGGTCGACAAGCAGATCGAGGCGCACGGGCTCAAGCCGGGCGAGTTCACGCTCACCAACGAGGGGCTGCGCGCGCTGATCCAGCGTTATACCCGCGAGGCCGGCGTCCGTACGCTGGAGCGCGAGGTGGCGAAGCTGTGCCGCAAGGCGCTGCGGCAGATCTTGGAGGGCAAGACCGAGAGCGTCACGATCACGCCGGACAATCTCTCCGACTATGCGGGAGTGCTGAAGTTCCGGCACGGTTTGTCGGAAACCGAGGATCAGATCGGCGCGGTCACCGGGCTCGCCTGGACCGAGGTCGGCGGCGAATTGCTGACGATCGAGAGCGTCACCGTCCCCGGGAAGGGGCAGGCGAAGGTCACCGGCAAGCTGGGTGACGTGATGAAGGAATCGGTGCAGGCCGCCTATTCGTTCGTGCAGGCGCGCGCGCCGTCGTTCGGGATCAAGCCCAGCCTGTTCCACCGCAAGGACATCCATATCCACTTGCCCGAGGGCGCGGTGCCCAAGGACGGTCCGTCGGCCGGGATCGGGCTGGTCACGTCGATCGTATCGACGCTGACCGGCACCCCTGTCCGCAAGGAAGTGGCGATGACCGGCGAGGTGACGCTGCGCGGACGCGTGCTGCCGATCGGCGGGCTCAAGGAGAAGCTGCTCGCAGCGCTGCGCGGCGGGATCGAGACGGTGCTGATCCCCAAGGAGAATGAGAAGGATCTCGCCGAGATTCCGCAGAACATCCGCGAGGGGCTGAAGATCGTGCCGGTTGCGCATGTCGACGAGGTGCTGCGGCTTGCGCTGGTGCGTCCGCTCGAGGCGATCGACTGGACCGAGGCCGACGAGCTCGCCGCGCTGCCCCCGGCGCCGATCGCGCCGGTCGGGGGCGAGCTGCACCACTAAATCACATCGATTGTCAGGCGATTGAGACCGCCGTACCGGGATTCCGGTGCGGCGGTTTTGTTTGACTCCGCCATAGGCGGACGCGTTAATGGCCGGGTGCGGGTGCCAATCCGCGAATCCATTCCATCTACGTAATATTTTTTGAAAGTGGGGTTTTGCGGGATGAACAAGCAGGAACTGATCGCGCAGGTCGCGACGGCCGCCGGATTGGGGAAGAATGAGGCGAGCCGCGCGGTCGAGGCGGTGTTCGACACCATTTCGGCGTGCCTCAAGAAGGGGGACGAGGTGCGGCTGGTCGGTTTCGGCACCTTCGCGGTCAGCAAGCGCAAGGCCTCGACCGGTCGCAACCCGCGCACCGGGGAGCCGATGACGATCAAGGCGTCGAGCCAGCCGAAGTTCAAGGCCGGCAAGGTGCTCAAGGATTCGCTCAACTGACGCGAATTTGCTCTGGACAGGGCGGAGGGGCTTGCGTAATTGCGCCGCTCCGCCAACGGATGGGCGCGTAGCTCAGCGGTAGAGCACACCCTTCACACGGGTGGGGTCACAGGTTCAATCCCTGTCGCGCCCACCATCCGGTTCACGAAAAGCCCCGCGGGTCAGCGACCGGCGGGGCTTTTCGCGTCCGGGCGAAGGGGCGGCGCCCCAGGTGCTCGTCAGCCCGGACTTGATCCGGCGTCCCGCCTTTTATCCACGTTCGGAATGGAAGCGGGATCCGGAATCACGTCCGGGAAGACCGCGGCAGCGCGATACGTGAAGCCGGAATGAAGTCCCGTCTCCGGACATGTCATGCAACCGTAACGACCACGTCACGCAACCGTCTTCCAAATCGCATTCAGCCGTCATTTTTACCGCCTAGCGGCGCTCTCGACGATCGGGCGGGCATCAGGCCCGACTCGGATCAGGGCCTTGTAAACCGGCCTGTATTTCGAAGGGAGTGAGTTCATGGTCAGCTTCAGCCGCCGCAGCAAGATGCTGCTGACATCCAGTGCCGCATTGTTGCTGGCGTCGTGCGGCGCGGACGATGTGGCGTCGCCGGGCGCTGGCAGCATTCCGATCACGATCAATCAGCCGGCCCCGACGCCGACCCCGACCGGCCCCGCAACGCCGACCCCGCTGACCGCCGCGCAGTTCGCGCTGGCGACCGCCGTCAACGGCGTCAGCATCACCGCCGATGAGCAGGTCGCGCTGGTCAACGCCGGCCAGAACAACAACCTTCAGGGGTTCGGTACGACGCTGAACGGCGTCTACCCGGTGAGCGGCACCTCGCTCGCCACCGCCAGCAACCCGCAGACGGTGCTGGGCAACAGCAGCTTCCTCCAGAACACCAGCTTCGTCGGCGCGCTCAGCGGCCCGAACGACAATGCCTTTTCGGGCTGGACCTGCAATTCGTCGAGCGCGACGTTCCTCAACAGCAGCGCGTGCACCGCGGTGCCGTCCGTCGGCAGCGGCGGTTCGGCTGCGGCCTGCCCGACCGGGACGATCGATGACGGTCTGGTGCAGACCTTCCGTGCGTGCCGCCTGCCGGCCGTGATTTCTGCCGACCTGACGCTGCCGAAGATTGCCGGCGTGTTGTACCGCTTCCGCGGCCTGACCGAGGTTGGCGTCGACGGCGGCGCGGCGGCGACGCTGACGATCCAGCCGGGCGTCGTGCTCGCGGCGGACTCGACCGAGACCTCGAACGACGTCGTGCTCGTCAACCGCGGCAGCAAGATCAACGCGGTCGGCACCGCCGACGCGCCGATCATCTTCACCGCGCAACAGAACCTCGCCAGCAACGGCGTGTCGGATTCATCGCAAGGGCTGTGGGGCGGGGTGATCCTGCTCGGCAAGGCGCCGACCGCGGTCTGCGCCACCGGCACCGGTCCGAACACCGCCGACGGCACCTCGGCGGGTGCGGCTGCGCCGTGCCAGCAGCAGATCGAGGGCGTCAGCGGTCGCCTCTACGGCGGCACCGATGCGGCCGACAGTTCGGGGACGATGCAGTACGTCCAGATCCGCTACACCGGGATCGCGATCAGCGAGGGCAACGAGCTGCAGGGCCTGACGCTGGGCGGCACCGGCTCGGGCACGACGATCGACCACGTCCAGAGCCACAATTCGGCCGATGACGGGATCGAAATCTTCGGTGGCGCGACCAACCTCAGATATTTCGTCGTCACCGGCGCCGACGACGACGGCTTCGACGTCGACAACGGCTGGCGCGGGTTCATGCAGTTCATCATCGCCGCGCAAAAGGCCGGCGGCTCGACCGCCGACTCGTTCGCGACCGAGATCGACTCGAACAATGCCGAAGACCTGCTGCCGCGCACCTACGGCCGCTACGCCAACTTCACCTTCATCCAGACGAACTCGGCCCCGGCCGCGATCCGGCTGCGCGGCGGTGCGGACTTCGCGTTCGTCAACGGCATCGTGAAGACTCAGTCGGGCGCGGCGTGCCTCAACGTGATCGCGGGCGCCGGTTCGGGCGACACGCGCACGACGATCCGCCCGGCCGACAGCGCGTTGCAGGACGTCGGCCCGCCGACCTTCAACTCGATCTACTTCCAGTGCCAGGGCCGCTGAGCCGCCGCGCTTAGTCCCTCGTGAAAGGGCGGAGCCCGGGGAGCGCCTGATCGCGCCGCCCCGGGCACGCTTTTATTACCTTCGATCGGAACACCCGACCATGCGCCAGCGCACCCTCGCCACGCTCCTTCTCCTGACGACCACGCTGGTCGCCCCCGCGGCGCTCGCACAGGTCGCTCCGGCCCCGTCGACGCCGGCCGGCCCGCCGCCGACCAGCACCACCTCGCCGGGCCCGGCGACCTCCGCCGACCGCCAGGCCGAGGCGACGCAGGATGCCGTCCCGGGCGGCGCCGACGATCAGGCGGAAATCTCCGCGCCCGGCGTCGACGCCAGCACCGCCGGCGACATCGTCGTGGTCGGGCGCAACATCCCCAATGCGGTCCGCGCCACCGCGCAGGTCGTCAACGTGCTGTCGAGCGCCGATATCGCGCGGACCGGCGAGGGCGACATCGCCGGCGCGCTGACCCGCGTCACCGGCCTGTCGGTGGTCGGCAACGGCTATGTCTTCGTGCGCGGGCTCGGCGATCGCTATTCGTCGGCATTGCTCAACGGCTCGCCGCTGCCGAGCCCCGAGCCGCTGCGCCGCACCGTTCCGCTCGACATCTTCCCGACGACAGTCGTCGGCTCGGCGCTGGTCCAGAAGACCTATTCGGTCAATTATCCCGGCGAGTTCGGCGGCGGCGTCATCAACCTGACCACCAAGGCGATCCCCGACGAGAATTTCTTCACGGTCGGCGCGTCGGGCGGGATCGACACCGAGACGACCGGGCGGCTCGGCTATACCTATTTCGGGTCGAAGACCGACTGGCTCGGCTATGACGGCGGCGAGCGCAACGTTCCTGATTTCATCAAGCAGGCACCGGCCGGCAACGGCGTGATCCCCAGCGCGCAGGTACTGCAATTGTCGAACGCGCGCACGACCTTGCTCCAGCGCAACAGCGACACCCCCGCCAATTATTCCGGCAGCCTCGACCTCGGCGTCACCGGCGATCTCGGCGGCACCCGCGTCGGATTGATCGGCAGCGTCGGCGTGTCGAACAATTGGCGCACCCGCGATGCGGTGCAGCAGGACACGGTCAGCGACGACGGCACGATCCGCAACGATTTCCGAACCGTCATCACCGACAATCGCGCGGTGGTGAACGGGCTGCTCGGCTTCGGTGCGGAGTTCGGCGAGAACAAGATCCGCTGGACCAACGTCTATATCCACGACACGCTCAAGCAGGGGCGTGCCTCGGCGGCGACCGTCTACAATAATTCGAGCGGCAACCCGCTGTTCCAGCAGAACACGAGCTGGTTCGAGCGCAAGCTGATCGAGACGCAATTGGTCGGCGAGTTCAAGCCGGTGCAGGATCTGTCGATCGACCTGCGCGGCGCCTATGCCAATTCGCAGCGCAACTCGCCCTATGAGCGGCAGTTCATCTATCTCTGCAACACCTCACTCAACACCGATCTGAGCAACGCGCCGGTGTCGGACACCGGGGTGAGCTGCCCGGGTGTGTGGCAGGCGACCAACGCCTTCGACCGTTTCGCGACGGTGGTGTTCAGCGAGCTGAACGAGAACCTCTATTCGGGTCAGGCGGACGTCGCCTACAAGTTCCAGGGCGAGCGCCCGATGACGCTGTCGGCGGGCTATTATTATTCGGAGAACGAGCGCAGCTCGACGCGCCTGCCGTTTACCTATCAGACGGTGGCGGGCGGAGCGATCCCGTTCCCGTGCAACCTGTTCCGCCCCGATTACCTGCTGTCGCCCGACGTGGTGAACGGCTGCCCGGTGCCGGGCGCGGGCAATCCGTCCGACACCGCGGTGCAGATGCGCTTCGACGCCGGGCAGAACGGCTCCTACGCCTATGACGCGCTGCTGCGCGTCCACGCCGGCTATGTGCAGGCCGAGGCCGAAGCGTTCGATGGCGTCCGCGCGATCGTCGGCGTCCGCTACGAGACCGCAACGCAAACCGTGACGCCCGTCAACGCCACCGGCACGCGGCTCAAGAACGACTATTTCCTGCCCGGCGCGACGCTGACGTGGAATTTCGCGCAGGACATGCAGTTGCGCCTCGCCGCGTCGAAGACGATTGCGCGTCCGCAGTTCCGCGAGCTGGCGCCGCAGGCGTTCCGCGACTTCGAATCGGATCGCCTGTTCTTCGGCAACCCGCGCCTCAAGGACTCCGAGTTGTACAATCTCGAGGCGCGCTACGAGTGGTTCTTCGCGCGTGACCAGCGGATCACGCTGGCGGGCTTCTACAAGCGCATCGACAATCCGATCGAGCAGGTCGGCTTCTTCCCGACTCCCGATGCGCGGCTCCAGACCGGCTTCACCAACCTGCCGCGCGCCAGATTGTACGGCGCCGAGATCGAGGCGCAGAAATATATCCCGCTCGACTTCATCTCCGCCGGCATGGCGGGCAAGCGCGCGGTGGTGATCGCCAATTACACCTGGACGCATTCGGCGCTCACCGCCGACCGCACCTGCGTCCCCGGCGTGCTGGAGGGGACGACGCTCGGCGGCTGCCAGACCAACTTCGCGCCAGCCGCCAGCCTGTTCCGTGACGGCGCACCGCTCACCGGCCAGTCCGACCACCTCGTCAACCTGCAACTCGGGTTCGAGGACAAGGACAATGGCACGCAGGCGACCCTGCTGTTCAACTACGCCAGCGAGCGCGTGACCAACCGCGGCCCGTCGTTGCTCGGCGGTGCCGGCTTCCAGCCCGACATCATCGAGAAGCCGGGCATCCGCCTCGACTTCGTCGCCCGCCAGACGGTCGATTTCCTGACCAAGAAGGTCGAGATCAAGGCCGAGATGCGCAATCTCACCGGCACGCGCTACCAGGAGTTCCAGACCTTCGAGGGCGGCAATCGCGTCGACATCAACAACTACCGGCTCGGCCGGCTGTTTACGCTGGGGGCGAGCGTGACGTTCTGACCGGAGCACAAATCGCTACGTCATTGCGAGCGCAGCGAAGCAATCCAGGGCCGGATCAGGACGCCCTGGACTGCTTCGCTGCGCTCGCAATGACGAAAGCGCTTACCACCCCCACGCCCGCTCGCGATACCATTTGGTGATGATGTACTTCGTCCCGGCGCGCACCTTCATCCCGTGGTGGATCGTCGCCGGGTTGAGCGTGCCGTCGGCGCGGCAATTGTTCCAGCAGACCAGCTTGCCCAGCTCGGGCTGGATCGTCTTGTCGACCGCCTTGAAGCGCGTCGCGCCGCCCGCCTCGGGTTCGTTGAGATAGATCATCGCGGTCCAGGTGCGGTTGCCCGCGACGCTGCAATAACGCGCGAAGTCCGCGCCGTCGGGCTCGAAATAGTCGGTATGCGCCTTGAACTCCTGCCCGACCGCGTAACGCTGCCCCTGGATCGGCTCGCCGTGGCGCGGGTCGAGCCCGGTCGCCGCTGCCAGCGCCGCGTCGACTGCCGCCACCACCCGATCGGTTGCGGGCAGGTCGCAGGTCTCACTGGTGCGGAACGCGGTGTCGCCGTTCGGGTCGGCGATCGTCGATGGACGACGGCCGAGGTCGATCAGATCCACTAGATGCGCGCAATCCGCCGGGTCGAGGAACGCCCGCCTGACGAACAGCGTCAGCTTCGGACTGGGCAGGCGCTGGAAGCCGGGCAGGGTGGCGAGCCGGGCGGCGATCGGGTCGGTGGCCATTGCGGGTTAGTGCCACAGGTAAAGGCGCGGGCCCAAGCGCAGAAATATTACACAAAGCTGCAATAGCCACGTAATATGGTTTACCTAGCGGCCGTTCGCGGGGAGTTGGCCTGGCCGATGCGATTGAAGTTCGATGCCCGTGCGCGGGCGATCCTGCGGCGGCTGCCCGTGGTAAACGTCTATTCCGCGGCCGAATTGGCGCTGCTCGCGGTGCTGGCGGTGCAATGCGCGCGGCTGGCGTGGGTGTTGCTCACGCCCGTTGCGCCGCTGGGCGCGTGGGTGCCGGCCGGACCGACCATCCCCGCCGATGCTGCCGGGGTGCTGGCCGGCTTCGATCCCTTCTACCGCGTCAGCGGCGCGGCGCAGGCGCAGGGGCCGAGCGCGGTCACCTCGCTCCAGCTCACGCTGTACGGCACCCGCATGGACAATGCGCAGGCACGCGGCGCGGCGATCATCGCCGGCCCGGACGGCGTGCAGAAGAGCATCGCGGTGGGTGAGGAGGTTGCGCCCGGCGTCACGCTCAAGGCGGTCGCGTTCGATCACGTCACGCTCGACCGCGGCGGGCGCAGCGAGGATCTGTTCCTCGATCAGTCGGGCAGCAGCGGGATCGTCACCGCGCCGTCCGGCGAGGCCGCGCAGAACCCCCCGCCAGCGGCGCGCCCGCCGGCCGCGCCCGGCCCGGTCGCGCCGCTCGACACGCCGGGCGGCGGGCCGGTCGCGCCGGGCGCCGCCAACGTCTCGCCGCAGCAACTCCGTACCGAGATCAACGCGATCCCGCGGATCGAGGGCGGCAAGGTCACCGGCGTCACCGTCCGCGGGCAGGGTGGCACCGCCTTCCGCGCCGCCGGGCTGCGCGACGGCGACGTCATCACCACGGTCGCGGGTCGCCCGATCAGCGGCCCGTCCGATCTCGACATGCTCACCCGCGCGCGCGCGTCGGGCGGCACCCTGTCCCTCACGGTGGAACGCGGCGGCCAGCCGCTGCCGCTCACCATTCCGGTAACACGATGAACCGCACCGCTATTCTCCTGTCTCCGCTCGCGCTCGTCGCCGCCGTGCAGCCCGCGCTGGCGCAGACCACGCTCAACGTGCGCGATGCCGACATCCGCGCGTTCATCGCCGATGCCGCCAAGGTGACCGGGCGCACCTTCATCATCGACAATCGCGTGCAGGGCAAAGTGACCGTCGTCACCGATCGCCCGCTGTCGCGCAGCGAATATCTGGAGGTGTTCCTCTCTACGCTGCGCGCCAACGCGCTCATCGCGGTGCCGACCGCCAATGGCGCGTTCCGCGTCCAGCCGATCGACAATGCCGCCAGTCAGCCGGGCCGGATCGGGCTCGCCGGGTCACAGCGCAACCAACTCGTCACCGAGATCATCCGGTTGCGTTCGGTCGATGCCGCGCAGGCGGTCGACACCGTCCGGCCGCTGGTCAGCGCGCAGGGTTCGGTCACCGCCAACCGCGGCGGGAACAGCCTCGTCGTCGTCGACTTCGCCGACAACGTCCGCCGCGTCCGCGAAGTGGTGCGGCGGATCGACGCCGACACGTCGGCGACGCGGATCATCGCGCTCAAGAACGCACGCGCCAGCGAGGTCGCGACCGCGCTGACCGGCCTGCTCGGCGGCGGCGCGCAGGGCGGCGCGGCGGCGGCGACCGGCGGTGCCTCGGCGGTCGCGATCGAGAGCAGCAACGCGGTGGCGCTGCGCGGCGACCCGCAGACCGTCGCGCGGCTTGCCGGGCTAGCGCGCGAACTCGACCAGAGCGCGCGCAACGCGACCGAGATCCGCGTCGTCTTTCTCGAAAACGCCGACGCCAATCAATTACTGCCGGTGCTTCAGCAACTCGTCGGCCAGGCGCCCGACGCGGTGCAGGAACAGGGGCTCAGCCGCACCGGGCTCAGCACGTCGAGCACCGGTTCGACCGGCGTCGGCGCGACCCCGCAGCCCGCGACGCGCAGCCAGTCGCAGCAGACCGCGACCCAGCAATCGGGCAGCCAGCCGCAACAGGCCGCGATCCGCGGCGAGGGCGCGCGCACCGCGGCGGTGGTGACGCGCTATGCCGGCGCGAATGCGATCGTCGTCGCCGCCCCCGCCGACGTCCAGCGCCAGCTCGCCGAGGTGATCCGCAAGCTCGACCAGCGCCGTCAGCAGGTGCTGGTCGAGGCGATCGTCGCCGAAGTGTCGGACAGCACCGTCAACCGGCTCGGTGCGCAATTCCTGCTCGGCAACATCGACGGCGGCGCGTTCGCCGCCTCGACGTTCAGCAATTCCGCGCCGAACATCCTCCAGATCGCGGGCGCGGTCGGCGCGCAGCGGCTCGGCAGCACGCAGACGACGGTGGTCGCGCCGGACGGCACCCGCACCACCACCAACGTCAACAACAGCGCGTCGAACCAACTCACGCAATCCGCGATCAGCTCGATCATCGGCTCGCAGGGCGGGTTCGGCGGGTTCGGCGGGCAGGTCGGCAGCACGATCTTCGGCGCGATCATCAACGCGGTGAAGAGCGATACGCAGTCCAACCTGCTGCAAGTCCCGCAGATCATGACGCTCGACAATCAGGAAGCGCATACGCTGGTCGGGCAGGAGATTCCGATCACCACCGGCGAGGCGCTGTCGAACAATTTCGACAATGCCTTCCGCACCACGCAGCGCCAGAACGTCGGCATCGGGCTCGACGTCCGCCCGCAGGTCAATTCGTCGGGCACGATCAAGATGAACCTCCATCTGGAGGTCAGCTCGATCGCCGGCCCGGTCAGCAGCAACAATTCCGACCTGATCCTCAACAAGCGCGAGGTCGAGACGGTGCTGACCGTCGACGACGGCGCGATCGGCGTCATCGGCGGGCTGCTCTCCGACGAGGAGCGGCGCACGATCGAGAAGATCCCGTTCCTCGGCGACATTCCGGTGCTCGGCAACCTCTTCAAGAGCCGTGCAAAGACGCGCGCCAAGTCGAACCTGATGATCTTCATCCGCCCGACCGTGATCCGCTCCGCGGAAGAGAACCGCCGCGTCACCGAACGCCGCTACGGCTATCTGCGCCTCCAGCAGGGCTTGCAGGACCCGACGGCCGAACCGTCGATCGACGAGCTGGTGCGCGATTACATGGGCGCGACCCCGCCGCTGCCCGCGCCGGGCGAACCGGGCAGCATCGAGGACCCGCGCGTCGGCGTGCCCGTCTACCGCAACTCGACCAGCGTCATCACTGGGAGCAAGCGCAAATGATCCTGCGCACCGGCGCGGAGATCGATGCGGCTGCCGCGCCGCTGCCGCCCGCACCGGACGGCGCGACGGTGCTGAGCGACTCGGTGCCGGTCGTCCCGCCACTCGCCTTGCCTTATGCGTTCGCGCGTAAATTCGGCGTCGTCCTCGATGGGGACGGCGTCGCGCTGCGCGAGGGCAGCGACCCGCGCGCGTTGATCGAGGTGCGGCGCGTGCTCGGTCGCGCCTTCGATGTCGCGGTGGTCGCACCCGCCGCGTTCGACCGGCTGCTCGGCGAAAATTACGCGATGGACGGGCAGGCGACCGCCGCCGCCGCGGTCGGCATGGGCGACGAACTCGATCTGCTCGCCGAGGGCTTGCCGACCGCCGAGGATCTGCTCGACACCGCCGACGATGCGCCCGCGATCCGGCTCATCAACGGGATCATCGCCGATGCCGCGCGCAACGGCGTGTCGGACATCCATATCGAGCCCTATGAGACCGGCCTCGTCGTGCGGATGCGCATCGATGGCGTGTTGCGCGAGACGCTGCGGATGCCGCCGCATGTCGCGCCGGTGGTGGTCAGCCGTATCAAGGTGATGGCGCGGCTCGACATCGCCGAGCGGCGCGTGCCGCAGGACGGCCGCATGGGGCTGACGCTCGGCGGCAAGTTGCTCGACGTCCGCGTCTCGACGCTGCCGAGCCGTGCGGGCGAGCGCGTCGTGCTGCGTATTCTCGACAAGGAGAATGCCGGCATCGACCTCGACGCGCTCGGGATGAGCGCGCCGATGTACGCGCTGCTGCGCGAGGCGATCGCCGAGCCGAACGGCATCGTGCTGGTGACCGGGCCGACCGGCAGCGGCAAGACGACGACGCTCTACGCCGCGCTGCGGTTGCTGAACGACGGCAGCCGCAACATCCTGACCGTCGAGGACCCGGTCGAATATGCGGTCGAGGGCGTCGGTCAGACGCAGGTCAACGCCAAGGTCGGGCTGACCTTCGCCGCCGGGCTGCGCGCGATCCTGCGGCAGGACCCCGACGTGGTGATGATCGGCGAAATCCGCGACCGCGAAACCGCCGAGATCGCGGTGCAGGCGTCGCTGACCGGCCATCTCGTGCTGTCGACCGTCCACACCAACGACGCGGTCGGCGCGATCACGCGGATGCGCGACATGAAGGTCGAGTCGTTCCTGCTCGCCTCGACGTTGCGCGCGGTGATCGCGCAGCGCCTTGTGCGACGCTTGTGCAAACATTGCGCGCGCCCGGTGGCAGCATCGAAGACGGTCGCGCCGCTGCTCGGCATCGATCCGGCGACGACCGTCTACGAGGCGGTAGGCTGCGAGAATTGCAACAGAACCGGCTTCCGCGGCCGGATCGGCGTCTACGAAGCGGTCCGCGTCGATGCGACCGTCCGCCGCCTGATCAACGAGGGCGGCGACGAAGATGCCATCGCGCGCCACACCTTCGCCAACAACGACACGCTCGCCACGGCGGCGCGGCGGCTGGTGGAGAGCGGCCAAACCACTGCGGAAGAAGCGATTCGCGTCTCGCGCAGTGAAAATGCCGACGCCGCCGAGGTGGCGATCGTCGATGCGCACTAAGCCTCAACGTGCCCCCCTCCCTCTCAGGGAGGGGCTGGGGGAGGGTAGCGTGTCCGCGGTACGTTCCGACGCGCGCTGGCGGCTCCGCACCACCCGGCCGCTACCCACCCCCGACCCCTCCCTTTCAGGGAGGGGCGGGTAAGGTCATGGCTGACTTCGACTATCTGGCGATCGACACGCGCGGGAACGAGACGCGCGGGCACGTCAGCGCCACCGACATGGACGCCGCGCGCGCCGCGCTCGACCGCAAGCGGCTGTACGTCGTCCGCCTCGAACCCGGCAGTACCCCGCAGGCGCGCAGCCGCCCGTTGTTCGGCCTCGACCTCGGCCGCGCGAAGATGTCGGGCAAGCAATTGACCTTGTTCACCCGTCAGTTGGCGACGCTCAACCGCGTCTCGCCGCTGGAGGAATCGCTCCGCACGATCACCCGCCAGACCGAGCAGGAGAGCGTCCGCGCGATCGTCCAGACCGTCCACAGCGCGGTCGTCGAGGGCCGCCGGCTCGCCGATGCGATGGCGCGCGAGCCGAAGAGCTTCCCGCCGCTCTACCGCGCGATGGTCGCGGCGGGCGAAAGTTCGGGCAGCCTGCCCGAAATCATGGAGCGCCTGTCGACGCTCCTCGAACGCCAGGCCGAAATCCGCGGCAAGTTGCTGACCGCCATGGCCTATCCCTCGGTGCTCGCCGCCGTGGCGCTCGGTGTCGTGCTGGCGCTGATGACCTTCGTCGTCCCGCAGGTGGTTGAGCAATTCGACACGGTCGGTCAGGAACTCCCGCTGCTCACCCGGCTCGTGATCGGCCTGTCCGACGTGCTGGTCGGCTGGTGGTGGCTCATGCTGCTGGTGCTCGTCGCGCTGGGGTTCGGCGCATGGGCGGCGCTCCGTCAGCCGCCGATCCGGCTGGCGTTCGATACGTGGCTGCTCCGCGTACCGCTGCTCGGGCGGCTGTTCCGCGATCTCCATGCGGCGCGAATGGCGCGAACCCTGTCGACGATGGTCGCCAGCCGTCTCCCGCTGCTGGAAGGGCTTAGCCTCACCGCGGGCACGATCCGCAACCGCCGGCTGAAGGCGGCGTCGGACGAGATCACCGAATCGATCCGCGGCGGCGGCAGCCTCTCGGCGGCGATGCGCCGCGCCGGGGTCTTCCCGCCGCTGCTCGTCTATCTCGCGGCGAGCGGCGAGGCGGCGGGGCGGCTCGACGAGATGCTGGAGCGCGCCGCCGATTATCTGGAGCGCGAGTTCGACCGCTTCACCGCGACCGCGATGTCGCTGCTCGAACCGTTCATCATCGTCATCATGGGCGCGATCGTCGCGACGATCGTGCTATCGATCCTGCTCCCCATTCTTCAGCTCAACACGCTGGCCGGACAATGAGATTGCCTATGTCGACCGAACAGAAGAACCGCCGCCGGAAGCGCAACGGCTTCACCCTCGTCGAACTGATGGTGGTGATCGTCATCATCGGCCTGCTCGCGACGATCGTCGCGCTCAACGTGCTGCCCTCGGGCGACACCGCGCGCATCCAGAAGGCCAAGGCCGACATCGCGACGATCGAGCAGGGCCTCGAACTCTACCGGCTGCAAATGGGCAATTACCCGACGACGACGCAGGGCTTGCAGGCGCTGGTCACCCCGCCGGCGGGTGCCGACGCCGCGCGCTATCAGGCCGGCGGCTACATCAAGCGCTTGCCGCAGGACCCGTGGAACCGCCCGTACCTCTACGCCTCGCCCGGTCAGCACGGCGCGGCGGACGTCTGGACGCTGGGGGCCGACGGCAAGGACGGCGGGCAGGGGATCGATGCCGATATCGGGTCCTGGCAGTAACGCGCTACCGGCGCGCCAGCGCGGCTTCACGCTGATCGAGCTGATGGCGGTCATCACCGTCATCGGGCTCGCGTCGGCGGCGGCGGTGCTGATGATGCCCGACACGCGCGGCCGGCTGATGGACGAGGCGGCGCGCTTCGCGGTGCGCACCCGCGCCGCGCACGATGCCGCGATCGTCGAGGCGCGTCCGGTCAGCCTGTGGGTGACGCCGGGCGGCTATGGCTTCGACCAGTGGCGCGGCGGGGCATGGACCCCGCTCGACGGCGCGCTCGGCGTCGAGCGCTGGAAGCCGGGCACCGCGACCACCGGCCCGGCGCGCGACCGGCTTACCTTCGACACCACCGGGCTCGCCGATCGCGCGATGACCGTGACGCTGACGCGCGAGGGGATGCGGACCGACGTGGTGATCGATGCCGACGGGACCGTCCGTGTCGCGGGCTGACCCGCGCACGCGCGGCTTCACGTTGGTCGAGATCATGGTCGCGCTCGTCGTGTTCAGCCTCGCCGCCTTGGCGCTGATCCGGCTGGAGGGACAGACGATCCGCTCGACCGGATTCGTATCGTCGGCGCTGCTCGCGCAGATCGTCGCGCGCAACGTCGCGATCGAGGCGGTCACCGACGCGCAGCCGCCGACGCGCGGGCGCGCCACCGGCGTCGAGCAGGCCGGCGGGCGCACCTGGACGTGGGTGCGCGATACGCAGCCGCTCGGCGATGGCGATGTGCAGCGGATCGACGTCGCGGTCAGCGACGCGGGCGGCGCGGTGATGGGTCGCGCGACGATGGTCCGTCCCCCGCCCGCGCCGGTCGCACAAGTCAGGACCGGGCCGTGACCCGCCGTAGGACGCATGACGCTGGCTTCACCTTGGTCGAGGTGATGATCGCGCTGATGATCTTCGGGATGATCGCCGCGGCGGGTGTCGCTCTGCTCGCGTTCAGCGTCCGTGCGCAGGGGGCGACCGGTGCGGCGCTCGACGACAATGCCGCGCTCAACCGGCTGGTGTCGATCATGACCGCCGATATGGCGCAGGCGCAGGATCGCCCGACCCGCGACGCCGCGGGCACGCTGTTCCCCGCCTTCTCGGGCGACCGCAGCGCCCAACCGATCCTGCGCTTCGTGCGCGGCGGCTGGGCCAACCCCGATCAGGCCCCGCGCGCGACGGTGCAAAAGGTCGAATATCGCCTGTCCGCCGACGGGATCGAGCGCGTCGCCTATCCCGCGCTCGACGGCGCCGCGCCGCTGCCCGCGGCCTTGCTGGTCGACCGCGTGCAGGAGGTGCGCGTTCGCTTCCGCTACGCCGGTGCGTGGAGCGATACGTGGCAGGGCGACGAACGCGCGTCGCTGCCGCAGGCGATGGAGCTGTTCCTCGTGCGTGCCGGCGGGCAATCCTACCGGTTGCTGTTCCTCGTCGGCACCGGCGCCCCGCGCACCACCGACGACACCAACAACGGCCAGCAGGGGTCCGGTCCCGGCACCCCGGCCGGCGCGATCGATGCGCCGCGCTAGGCCGGGCGAGCGCGGCGCCGCGCTGCTCACCGTGCTGCTGCTCGTCGCGGTGATCGCGGTGATGGCTGCGAGCGCGCTGGAGCGGTTGCGGCTGTCGACGCGGCTCGCCGCCAATGCGGTCGCGCTCGATGCCGCGCGTGGTTACGCCTATGCCGCGGAGACGCTGGCGACGCGCCGCGTCTCGACGCTGCTGCAACAGAGCCGCGACCGCGTTGCGCTGACCGGCGGGTGGAGCGGGCGGCCGTTCGGCTTGCCGATCCCGGGCGGCACCGCGACCGCGCGGGTCACCGATGGCGGCAATTGCTTCAACCTCAACGGGTTGGTCACCTTCGGCTTCGGCGACGCCTATCTCGTCAACCCGCAGGCGCTGACGCGCTTCCAGCGGCTGTTGCGGTTGCTGCGCGTACCCGATGGCGATGCGATCGCGGTGGCGACCGCCGACTGGCTCGACAGCGACGACGATCCGCTGCCCGGCGGCGCGGAGAACAGCGCCTACCGCGGCTATCGCACCGCCGGCACGCTGATGGCCGATGTCAGCGAGT
Source organism: Sphingomonas endophytica (assembly GCF_014199415.1). Classification (GTDB taxonomy): domain Bacteria; phylum Pseudomonadota; class Alphaproteobacteria; order Sphingomonadales; family Sphingomonadaceae; genus Sphingomonas; species Sphingomonas endophytica. Next base: position 89,663 of record NZ_JACIJN010000003.1, on the reverse strand, counting down.
TGCGCGCGGTGAAGGGTGTCACCCCCGAGGCGTACAAGCTGATCCAGCCCTGGGTCTGCACCCTGCCGGTCGCGCGGCAATCGGTGCTCAACGTCAACACCCTGCTCCCGGAACAGGCGCCGTTGCTCGCGATGCTGCTGCCCGATACGATGGGCGTCGCACAGGCGCAGGGGCTGCTGCTCCGCCGCCCGCCGGGGGGCTATGCGCAGGCCGGGCAGTTCTGGGCGCAACTGGCGAGCGCGGGCGGGGCGACCGATATCGGCGCGCAATCGCAGACCGGCGTGACGACCAAATGGTTCGCGCTGCGCATCGACGTGGTCAATGGCGGCGCGGAATTGCATGAGGAAGGGCTGATCGACGCGCGGACTCTTCCCGTCCGGCTCGTGACGCGGCAATGGGGGGATGTACCATGACCGTTGCGACGCTCCTTTTCCTGCCCCCCGACGATTCGCAGCCGTGGCGCTGGTGGCGGATCCGCGACGATATGGTCGAGCGTGAAGGTGAGGGATTGCCCGAGGTCACGGCGGAGGACCGCGTCGTCGCGGTCGCGCCCGCCGATGCGGTGACGCTGCACTGGGCGTCGCTGCCCGCGCGTTCCCCGGCGCAGGCGCTGGCGGCGGCGCGCGTCGTGGTCAGCGACGCCACTGCCGAGCCGGCGCATGACCTGCATGTCGCGGTCGGGCGCGAACGCGATGGCGAGCGCGCGATCGCTGTCGTCGCCCCGGCGCGAATGGCGGGGTGGCTGGCGGCGCTGGCGCGCGGCGGGGTCGATCCGGCCGCGGTCGTGCCTGCGCCGCTGCTGCTGCCCGAACCCGAAGAGGGCTATGTCCGCGCCGACCTCGGCGGGCAGGTGGTGGCGCGCGGCCGCACGACCGGCTGGGCGGACGAACCGGTGCTGACCGGGCTGGTGACGCGCGGCGAGACCCCGCGGCTGGTTGATCGCGACGCGCTGCGCGCCGCGGCGATCGGGGCGGTCGCCGAGCCGGTGATCGATCTGCGGCAAGGCGCGTTCGCGCGGCGTCGCAGGCGAACCGCGATCGACTGGGTGCTGGTGCGGCGGCTAGCGGTGCTCGTCGGGCTGACGGCGCTGGCGACGCTGGCGATCGATGTCGTGCGGATCATGCGTTATTCGTTCGGCGCCGACGCGATCGAGCAGCGCGCCGCGACGATCGCGCGACAGGGGTTGCCGCGCGGGACCGGCGACGGCGATGCGAGCCGGATGCTCGGCGAGCGCCTGTCGGCGCTGCGCGGGCCGGGGCAGGGCTTCACCCGCACCGCTGCGGCGGTGTACGCGATCGTCGAGGCGGTGCCCGACACCGAAATCACTGCCCTGCAATTCGAGCCGAACGGCGCGCTGCGCGTGTCGCTGTCGCTGGCGGGCGAGGCGCAGGCGAATACGGTCAAGTCGCGGCTCGCCGACGCCGGGTTCACGGTCGAGTCGAGTGTCTTCCAGCAATCGGCCGGTCGCCTGACCGGCGACATGACGGTGCGGTCATGACGGCGTTGAAGGCGTGGTTCGACGGACGCTCGCTACGCGAGCGGCGATTGTTGCTGGTGATGGTCGCGCTGGCGGCGGTGACGCTGGTGTGGGGCGCGGTGATCCGCCCGGTCCGCGATGGCCTGTCCTCGTCGCGCGAGCGCTATACCGATGCGGTGATCCGGCTCGGCGCGGCGCAGGCCGGGCTCCGGCAGGTCAAGGCGTTGCAGCGCCGCGCGACCCCGCTGTCGGCACCGCTCGCCGACATCGTCCGCGCGCGCGCCGACGCCGCGGGCTTCACGCTCGCCAGCCTCGACGTCGAGGCGCCCGACCGCCTCCGCGCCGCGATCGCGACCGCGCGCGCCGGCGCGCTGATGCAATGGATCAGCGGACTGGAAGCGGAGGGGATTCTGGTCGACTCGCTGAGTGTCTCCGGCAATGGCGCGGGGAGTGTCACCGCGACGATGACGCTGCGCGCACGGGGGATCTGATGCGTATCCCGCTCACCACTGGTCGCCGCACGTTGTTCCTTGCGCTCTTCGCGGCGGCGATGCTCGCCTTTCTCCCGCTGCGGCTCGCGCTCGGCTGGAGCGGGCTCGACGGGCAAGGGTTCGCCGCGCGCGAAGTGACTGGCAGCCTGTGGTCGGGGCGGCTGGTCGAGGCGCGGTTCGGGGATATCGCGCTCGGCGATCTCGACGCCGGTCTGTCGCCGTTCGCGCTGCTGATCGGTCGCGCCCGGATCGCGCTGGCGAGCGAGTCGAACGATCCGGCGCAGCGACTGGCGGGCGTGGTCGAGATCGGGCGCAATCGCGCCGCGGTGCTCGACGCCAGCGGCCCGCTCTCGCCCGGCAACGCCTTTGCGCCGCTCCCCGTATCCGCGCTCAACCTCGACGGCGTCACCGTACGGTTCGTGGATGGCGCCTGCCAGGCCGCCGAGGGCCGTGTCCGCGCCAGCCTCGCCGGCGCGTTCCTCAGCCAGCCGCTGCCCGGCGCGCTGAGCGGCAGCGCGCGCTGCGACGCGGGTGCGCTGCTGCTGCCGCTCGCCAGCGGCGCCGGGGAGGGCGTCAATCTCCGGCTCTGGCCTGATGGCCGCTATCGCGCCGACCTTACCCTCGTCCCGACCGATCCGGTGATCGCGGCGCGGCTGGATGGCGCGGGCTTCGCGGCCAATGGCGCGGCGCGGACCTTCTCGATCGATGGACGCTTCTGAACCGCTTGACGAACCCGCTGCGGTGCCGCTAGGGGCACGGCCTTCGCGGCGATCGTAGCTCAGTTGGTTAGAGCATCGGTTTGTGGTACCGAGGGTCGCGGGTTCAAGTCCCGTCGATCGCCCCATCCCTCCATTTCTGTTTCTTGCTGGCGTTTTTCGGCCGACAAGATTATTGCGTCCGGCGGTAATTTAACGTCGTGCGCACTGGAGAGACGATGACCTCGGTCTGGGACTATCCCGATTTCGACAGCCATGAGGGGCTGCATCTGTTCACCGACCCGACGTCGGGGCTCAAGGCGGTGATCGCCGTCCACTCGACCACGCTCGGACCGGCGGCAGGCGGGGTGCGCTTCTGGCATTATGCCGATGATTCCCGGGCGATTACCGATGCGCTGCGGCTCTCGCGCGGCATGAGCTACAAGAATGCGATGGCCGGGCTCGAGCTGGGCGGCGGCAAGGGCGTCGTGCTCGCGGACCGGCCGGGCGCGACGATCAGCGACGAACAACTGGTGGCGTTCGGCCGCGCGGTCGAGTCGCTGGGCGGGCGCTACGTCACCGCCGAGGACGTCGGCATGTCCGAAGCGCGGATGAAGGTGATCGCGGGCGAGACGCGCTACGTCTCGGGCCTGCCGGTCGCGCAGGGCGCGGCGGGCGGCGATCCCGGGCCGTACACGGCGCGCGGCGTCTATCTCGGCGTACGCGCCGCCGCGAAGCGCGGGCTCGGCAGCGATGACATGAAGGGCGTGCGTGTCGCGATCCAGGGGCTCGGCTCGGTCGGCGGCGGACTTGCGCGGCTGCTGGCGAAGGACGGCGCGGTGCTGACGCTCGCCGATGTCGATCAGGCGCGCGCCGAGCGGATGGCGGCGGAACTGGGCGCGACCATTGTCGCGCCGGACGCGATCCTGTCGGCGGATGTCGATATCGTTAGCCCCAACGCGTTGGGCGCGATCCTCACCGAACGCTCGATCCCGACGCTCAAGGCGAAGATCGTCGCGGGCGGCGCGAACAACCAGCTCGAGACGCGCGCCGACGGGCAGCGGCTGCACGACGCGGGGATCGTCTATGCGCCCGATTACGTGATCAACGCCGGCGGGATCATCAACGTCGGGCTTGAATATCTCGGCCACGGCGACGAGGCCGAGGTGATGGCGCGGATCGCGCAGATTCCCGGCCGGCTCGATCAGGTGTGGGACGAGGCCGCGACGTCGGGCGATCCGACCGCCGAGGTCGCCGACCGGATCGCCCGCCGGCTGATCGGCAGGGCGGCGTGACGGTGATCTGACACATCGCCGTCGCATCTAGCGGCGGCGATACGCTAGACGAAGCAGACATGGCCCCTGCCTCCGCAGAAGCGACAGCGCCTCAAACGCCGTCGCTCCTGGCGAGGCAGGGGCCCATGTCTGTCGCCTCCACCGACACGCGTGCCGGACAAGCCGACGCAATTGGGTCCCTGCGCCGCCATTGTGTCCCTGTGTCACCGATCACCCCAACGCCGGGGGTGACGACCGCCCCCGGTTCGCCTATCCCGGCGCCGTGCCTGCGCTCCATGCCTTTGCCAATCCGGCGCGTTTCCTGAAGATCGCGCGTCCGCTCACCCCGATTCTGTGGTGGGCGGGGGTCGCCTTGATCGCGATCGGCTGTTGGGCGGGGCTGACCCAGACCCCGGCCGATTATCTGCAGGGCGAAACCGTCCGCATCCTGTACATCCACGTTCCCGCCGCCTGGCTCGGGATGGGCGGCTGGAGCAGCATCGCGATCGCCAGCATCGTCTTTCTCGTCTGGCGGCACCCGCTGGCGATGATCGCCGCGCGCGCGATCGCCGCGCCCGGCGCGATCTTCGCCGCACTCTGCCTCGTCACCGGCGCGATCTGGGGACGGCCGACCTGGGGGACGTGGTGGCAGTGGGACGGGCGGCTGACCTCGATGCTGCTGTTGTTCTTCGTCTATCTCGGCTTCATCGCGCTGGCGCAGGCCGATCGCGAACGTGACGGCGACGGACGCATCCCCGCGCTGTACGGGATTGCGGGGACGGTGCTGCTTCCCGTCATCCGCTATTCGGTCGTGTGGTGGAACACGCTGCATCAGGGGCCGAGCATCGGGCTGACCGGCTCCAGCATCGACCGTTCGTTGCTCTGGCCGCTCCCGATCATGCTGGCGGGCTTTTCCTTTTTCTTCGGAGCGGTGGTGCTGATGCGGATGCGCACGATGCTGGCGCGCGAAAAGGCCGAGGCGCGGCTGCGGCGGCGGGCGCGCGCATGAACCCGTGGCCGTTCGTCACTGGCGCCTATGCGCTGACCCTGCTCGCCGCCGCGGCACTGGCGTGGTGGAGCTGGCGCCAGATGCGGGACGCCGAGAAGTGACCCGCAAGAATCAGCGGCTGATGCTCGTGCTGCTCGGGCTCGGCGCGATCGCCGCGGCGGCGCTGCTGGCGCTCTCCGGGCTGCGCGACCAGGCGGCGTTCTTCTACGCGCCCGCCGACGTCGCGGGCAATCTGCCGCCACCCGACAAGGCGGTGCGGCTGGGCGGGATGGTCGAGCGCGGCTCGCTCAAGCGCGCCGCCGACGGCGTGTCGATCGACTTCGTCGTGACCGACGGCAAGGCGACCACGCCGGTGCGGTTCAGCGGGATCGCCCCCGATCTCTTCCGCGAAGGTTCGGGCGTGGTGGCGGAAGGCCACTTCCGCCCCGATGCGTCGTTCGTCGCGACCAACCTGCTCGCAAAGCACGACGAGAAATACATGCCGCCGCAAATGGCGGGCAAGATGCATGAGACCCGCACGCTGGAGGATCAGCACTGATGGGCTTCGTCGCATTGCTGCTGCTCGCGGCCGCCGCCTTTGCCGCCATGGCCTTCTGGCTGCGTGTCGATCGATTGTTGTGGTCGATGCTCGGCGCGGCGCTGTGTCTGGGCGGCGTCGGCTATGCATGGCAGGGGCGGCCGATGCTCGACGCGGCCGCGCCGCAACGCACCACCACGACCCCGCCGATCGACGTCGAAGAGACGCAATTGCGCGACAGCATGTTCGGTCGCTTCAGCGGCGACACCGCCTATCTGGTCGCTGCCGATGCGATGACACGCAGCGGCAATGACAATGCGGCGGCACGGGTGGTGCTGGGCGGGCTGTCCAAATTGCCGCAAAGCTTCATTCTGTGGACATGGGCCGGGGTGACGTTGGCGGCGGAGGCCGGACATCGCGTCTCTCCGCCGGCGCTGCTCGCCTTCCAGCAGGCGGCGCGGCTCGCCCCGGAACATCCGGCCCCGCCTTATTATCTCGGCTTTGCCTATCTGGAGGCCGGGGATGTCGCCAAGACCCGGACCTTATGGGCGCGTGCCGTCCAGCTTTCGCCGGACGGCACACCCTATCGTACCGAAATCGCGCGCCGGCTGGCATTGCTCGACCGCCTCATCGCGGCCGGCGCGGCGCGCTGACCGGCGCGGCTATTTGCCGCGGCCGGTCTGTTCCTGAAGCGCGTCGATCCGCTTCGAGGCGTCACCTTTGGTCAGCGACTCGTCGAATGGCTCGCCGGCCTCTTCGCTCAGCGTCTTGAGATAACTTGCCTGAGCGCCGGTCATCGGTTCGTCGCCGGTCGTCCAGTCGTCAGGGTCCTTCTCGGCATTGGAGAAGGGCTCGCTCTTCGGGTTGTGGGTATCGCTCATGATCGCAAGGTCCTTTCACTGAACAGAACATTTATGTTCGCTAGCTGTTCCGCGTTGCGGGCGCATCGGGCGCGTGCTAGGCGCGCCACCTTATGGCCACACATGCGGACGACCTCTCGATAGCGGTGGCCAGCGCGTGAGCGTCAGCACCGTCGACCCTGCCGTCCGCGCCCAGGCCGGCGCCGTGCATCACCAGCACAGCGGCAGTCTCGCGAAACTGGCGCTGGGCGCGATCGGCGTCGTCTATGGCGACATCGGCACCAGCCCGCTTTACGCGATGAAGGAGGTGTTCGTCGGGCACCATCCGCTCGCGGTCGATCCGCTGCACGTCTTCGGCGTCATCAGCCTCGTCTTCTGGTCGCTGATGCTGATCGTAACGTTGAAATATGTGCTGATTGTGCTGCGTGCCGACAACAACGGCGAGGGCGGCAGCCTCGCGCTGCTCGCGTTGATCCAGCGGCGCTCGGGCGCGGGAAAGAAATGGGGGTCGAGCCTCGTCATCCTCGGCGTGCTCGCCACGGCGCTGTTCTTCGGCGATTGCATGATCACCCCGGCGATCTCGGTGCTGTCGGCGGTCGAGGGGCTGGCAACGGTCGAGCAGGGCTTCGACTCGTTCGTGCTGCCGATCGCGGTGACGATCCTGATCGCGCTCTTCTACATGCAGTCGATCGGCACCGAGAAGGTCGGGCGGCTGTTCGGCCCGATCATGGCGGTCTATTTCGTGGTGCTGGCGGTAATGGGCGTCTCGCACATCATCCAGCGCCCCGACATCCTGTTCGCGCTCAACCCGCTGTACGCGGTGCGCTTCGCGATGAACGACGGCGGGCTGGCGTTCCTTGCGCTCGGTTCGGTCGTGCTGGCCGTCACCGGGGCCGAGGCATTGTACGCGGACATGGGGCATTTCGGTCGCCGCCCGATCGAACTGGCGTGGCTGGCGTTCGTCCTCCCGGCGCTGATGCTCAATTATCTCGGGCAGGGTGCGTTGCTGCTCGAACAGCCGGCCGCAGCGGAGAATCCGTTCTTCCTGATGGCGCCCGAGAACTGGCGACTGCCACTCGTGATCCTCGCGACCATGGCGACCGTGATCGCGAGCCAGGCCGTCATCACCGGCGCTTATTCGGTCGTCCAGCAGGCGGTGCAGCTCGGGTTGATGCCGCGCATCCGCATCACCCATACCAGCGCGTCGGAGGCGGGGCAGATCTACATCCCGGCTGCCAACTGGGCGCTGATGGTGATGGTGCTGCTGCTCATCTTCGGATTCGGCGAGTCGTCGAACCTCGCCGCGGCCTATGGCATTGCGGTGACGGGGACGATGTTCATCTCGACCTGCATGATCGGCGTGCTGATCCGCCGCGTCTGGCACTGGCCGCTGTGGGCGACCGCGCTGTTCGAGATCGTGTTCCTGTCGATCGACGGCCTGTATTTCGCGTCGAACCTCACCAAGGTGCCCGATGGCGGCTGGTTCCCGCTGCTGGTCGCGGTGATCGTCTTCGTGCTGCTCACCACCTGGTCGGAGGGGCGCAAGCTGATGATCGAGCGGATGCGCGAGGCGGCGATGCCGATCAGGATCTTCATCGATTCGGCAGCAAGTTCCGCGACGCGCGTCTCGGGTACCGCGGTGTTCATGACCTCGACTCCGGAGGGCGTACCGCACGCGTTGCTCCACAACCTCAAGCACAATCGCGTCCTGCACGAGCGTGTGATCCTGCTGACGGTGCGCGTCACCGATATGCCCTACTTCCCCGAGGAGGACCGGTTCCTTCACGAGGATCTGGGGCAAGGCTTCCACCGCGTCATCCTGCGCTACGGCTTCATGGAGGAGCCCGACGTACCCGCGCATCTCAAGACCTTCGACGGCTGCGGCGCGGCGTTCCGGATGATGGACACGAGCTTCTTCCTCAGCCGTCAGACCCTGCTGGCGTCGGAGCGGCCCGGGATGGCGATCTGGCGCGAGAAACTGTTCAGCTGGATGTTGCGCAACGCCGAAAGCGCGATGGAATTCTTCCGCCTGCCCACCAACCGCGTGGTCGAGCTGGGCAGTCAGATCGAGATTTGACCGCGCCCTTCGAACCTGCGCCGATCATCGTCACCGCCTTGTTCGGGCCGGCCGATCAGGCGTTCTTCGATGGCGAGCGCAGCGCGTATTTTCCGCCCGAGCGCAACCACCTGGCGGCGCATCTAACGATGTTCCACCATCTGCCCCCTTCGTTGGCGCCGGAGCTGCGCCGGCGGCTGGTCGCCGAGACGCGAGGCCATCCGATGCCGCGCGCGCGGCTCGCCGACGTCTTCTCCCTCGGCCGCGGAGTCGCCTACCGGATCGACAGCGAGGAATTGGCGGCGATCCGGGCGCGCCTCGCCGCGGCGTTTGCGGGGCTGTTGACGCCGCAGGATGCCGGCGGCTGGCGCGCGCATGTCACGGTGCAGAACAAGGTCGAGCCGGCGGCCGCCAAGGCGCTGCTGACGGCGCTGCGTGACGGCTTTCGACCGCGCCCGGTCGCGATCGCCGGGCTGGCGGCCTATTGGTATCGTGGCGGGCCGTGGGAAATGCTGTCGAGACACATGTTCTCGGCTTGACCGCTGAGATTCGGCTGGTATAGCCCGCGCCTCACGAGCGCTGGTTCCCTCGGAAAACGGGGCGGAGTAGCTCAGCTGGTTAGAGCAGCGGAATCATAATCCGCGTGTCGGGGGTTCAAGTCCCTCCTCCGCTACCAAGCGTTCGTGTTTCCCTTCATTCGAAGATGATGACGCACAATGCGACCGCTCGCGTTCGCGTCGTCCCGATTTGGCACGATCCTCCGAAACGGTGCAGGATCGAACTGTTAAGCAGGTCATTTCAAATACTAGATAATCTCGGTGACAAATTCAGGCGCGAGTCACCGGCGGCCCGATAGCAAGCGGGCGTTGCGGTGAAGGGGATGTTCTAGGTGTCGGTGACTTTTTATGCTCCGGCGCCCATTCCCAACGACGAATATGCCCGAAATCTGGCGGTGCGCGCATCCGGGCTGCTCGACCGCACCAACGATCCCGCGCTGACGGCGCTGGCGCAGGCGGCGCGGAAGGCGGTGCGGGCCGACTGGGCCGGGGTGGCGCTGATCGTCGACGATTTGCAGATCGTGATCGCTTCGTCGGGCGGACAGCTCGGTCGATACGAGCGCGCGCGGTCGATGTCGGCGCATGCGATCGTCACGCCCGACCGCGTGTTTTGCGTTCCCGACACGATCGCCGATGGGACGTTCCGGTCGAATCCGTTCGTGCGGGTCGGCCTGATCCGGTTTTTCGTCGCGGCACCGATCGTCGACGCCGCGGGTCACGTGCTCGGCGTGGTATGTGCGTCGAGTCGGAACCCGCGCGCGGCGCTCGATGAAGGCGAGGCGCGCGTGCTGCGATCGCTGGCGGCGCGGGTGCTCGATCCGCCGCCCGCGACCTGAGGAGGCCCGTCGGGCGCGTGTGACGATCGGCCGGTCAGGCGGCCATCGCGGCGAGGATGTCGCTGTCCGAGGCGAGATGATCCTCGATGACGCACCGGAAGTTCAGCCCCGCGACGCCATGGTCGCTCGGCACCGAGGCCTGCGCCACCACCAGCCGGTCGAGCGATTGTACCCGCCCGCCTGGCGCGTCGACGACATGCGGGTGCTGCTCGTGGAAGCGACGCGTTCCCGTCGTCGCGACCACCCGGCCGTGCGGGTCGACGATCGAGATCGTCGCGCGCTGCGAGGAGCGGTTCATGATGCCGATCAACTGCGCCACCTGGCCCTCGAAATCATATTCGAGATAGCAGACCCCAACCCTCACGCCCTCGACCACCACCGGCGCGACGAAGATCAACACCTTGCGGTCGTGCGACCATGGATTGGCCCAAACCTCGTCGGTCGCCCAGCCATTCGGCAGCGACCCGTCCATGACGTTGCGGAATTGCGTGTAGTTATCGAAGCGGACGGTACGGATCGTGGCATTGTCGTGCGCGCAGACACCGACCTGCCCGTCAGCGGCGACAACGAAAGCGTTGAGGAAATAGGGCGAGAAGCCCAGTAGCGACCGCATCCGCTCCAGCGCGCGCGCCTCGGCACGCGCGTCGCCGGGCAGCAACAGGCTTTCGCGCACCGCATGGTCGCTCGCCAGCACGCGCACGTCGATGGTCCGGTCGAACAGGGTGCGCGACAAGGCGTCGGCGATCGACTGCGCCAGCTCGCCCAGCCGTCCACCTTCCAGATCGCGGACCAGATCGGCGGCGATCTCGCTTCCCTGGTGCAGTCGCCCGAGCAGATCCTCGCGAAAGGCGCGGGAGGACAGGCTGGCCTGCGCGGCGAGCGTCTTCACTTCCTGAGCCACCACGCCGAACCCGCGGCCTGCCTCGCCGGAGCGCGCCGCCTCGATCGCGGCGTTGAGCGCGAGCAGCCGGGTCTGCCCGGCGATCGCCTCGGAGCGATCAGCATGCGCCGCCACCTCGGTGCTCAGCAATGACAGCAAGGACCGGATTCGGCGCGGCATGACGTCTCCATCGATGGTCGGTCCGATGTAGAAGCGCCAGGTTAACTAACGGTATGAAAACCGCTTATTTCGGCAGGATCCCGGTCAGACGCGCGCTGCGGGCACGCCGAACAGATCGTGTTCGTCGGCGTCCTCGATCACGACCGGGAGGATATCGCCGGGCGCGAGATGCCCGGCGTCACGGAGGTGGACCTCGCCGTCGATTTCCGGTGCGTCGGCCATCGACCGTCCGGATGCGCCACCGCTCACGGTGTCGACCGCGTCGACGATCACCGCCAGCGTCCGCCCGACCTTGGCGGCGAGCTTCGCGGCGGAGATCGCGGCGGTCTTCTCCATAATCCGGGCGTAGCGTTCTTCCTTGACCGCCTCAGGCACCGGATCGGGCAGCGCGTTGGCCGACGCCCCCTCGACCGGCTCGAACCGGAACGCGCCGACCCGGTCGAGCTGCGCCTCATCGAGCCAATCGAGCAAATACTGGAAGTCCTGCTCGGTCTCGCCGGGGAAGCCGACCACGAAGGTCGAGCGGATCGCGATATCGGGGCAGATTTCCCGCCACCCCTTGATCCGCCCGAGCACCTTGGCATCGTTGGCAGGGCGCTTCATCCGGCGCAGCACCGCGGGCGCGGCGTGCTGGAACGGAATGTCGAGATAGGGCAGCACCAGGCCCTCCGCCATTAGCGGGATCACCTGATCGACGTGCGGATAGGGATAGACGTAATGCAGCCGCACCCACGGCGCGATTTTGCCCAGCTCGCGCGCGAGATCGGTCATGTGCGGGCGGACCTCCGCGCCTTTCCACAGGCGCGACTGGTCACGAATGTCGATGCCGTATGCCGACGTGTCCTGGCTGATCACCAGCAATTCCCTGGTGCCCGCCGCGACCAGCTTCTCGGCCTCGCGCAGGATCGCGTCGGGGCGACGGCTGACCAGATCGCCGCGCAGGCTCGGGATGATGCAGAAGGAGCAACGGTGGTTGCAGCCCTCCGAGATCTTCAGATAGCTGTAGTGACGCGGGGTCAGCTTCAGCCCGGCATCGGGGATCAGGTCGACGAACGGGCTCAGCGATGCGGGGGCGGCGGCGTGAACCGCCTCGACCACCTGCTCATATTCATGCGCCCCGGTGATCGCCAGCACGTCGGGGAAGCGCGAGCGGATCGCCTCGGCTTCCTTCCCCATGCAGCCGGTGACGATGACGCGGCCGTTCTCGGCGATCGCCTCGCCGATCGCCTCCAGCGATTCTTCCTTCGCCGAGTCGAGAAACCCGCAGGTGTTGACCAGCACCACGTCGGCGCCTGCATAATCGGCCGACATCTGATAGCCGTCGGCGCGGAGCTGCGTCAGGATCCGTTCGCTGTCGACCAGATTCTTGGGACAGCCGAGCGAGACCATGCCCACGCGGGGCGGTGAGGGGATTTGCGTTGCCATGGGATTGTCCGCACATAATGCGGGACGACGCGATTTGCCAGTGGCGGCGACGCGCGCGATAGCAACGTCGGGGTAGAGGACGGAAAGGGCGCGTATATGCTGGCGATCGGATTGATGTCGGGAACGTCGCTCGACGGGATCGACGCGGCGCTGATCGAGACCGATGGCCAGCGCGCGGTCCGCCACGTCGCCTTTCGCGGCGAGCCTTATTCGGACGTCGCGCGTGCGCAACTCGCGGCGGCGACCGCGCTCGCGCTCACCTATCCGCGCCCGCGCGCCAGCCCGCCGCTCGTCGAGGCCGCGGCGCTGATCACGCGCACCCATGCGATGGCGGTGCAGAAGCTGTTGCGCGATGCCGGCGCGACGCCGGACGAGATCGGCGTGATCGGCTTTCATGGCCAGACGGTCGCGCATCGCCCCGACCGGCGCTGGACGTGGCAGATCGGCGACGGGCAGGTGCTCGCCGATGTCACCGGGATCCGCACGGTCGCCGATTTCCGGAGCGCCGATGTCGCGGCGGGCGGGCAGGGCGCGCCATTGCTCCCGATCTATCATGCGGCGCTCGCCGCCGTGCTGGACGGCGCCGTGGCGATCCTCAACCTCGGCGGCGTCGCCAATATCACGCTGATCGAGAACGGCGAGGCGATCGCCGCCTTCGACACCGGCCCGGCCAATGGACTGATCGACAGCTGGGTGGAGCAGGAGAGCGGCGCACGTTTTGACAAGGATGGCGCGCTCGCCGCGGCGGGCCGGGTCGACGAGACGGTGCTCACCGCGATGCTCGACCATCCGTTCTTCGATGCGCCTTACCCCAAGTCGCTCGATCGCAACGACTTTACCGTCCAGCCCGCGCGCGGCCTGTCGGCGGCGGATGGCGCGGCGACGCTGACCGCCTTCACCGCGGCAAGCGTCGCACAGGCGCTGACGCTGCTGCCGGTCGCACCCCGGCGCTTGCTGGTGGCAGGCGGCGGGCGCCACAATCCGACGATGGTGTGCATGATCGCAGACCGAACCGGCCTGCTGCCCGAGCCGGTGGACGCGCTCGGCTGGCACGGCGACGGTCTGGAGGCGGAGGGGTTCGCCTATATGGCGGTGCGGACGCTGGCCGGACTGCCGATCAGCTTTCCCGGCACCACCGGCGTGTCGCGGGCGCTGCCGGGCGGAACGGTGTTCACGCCCACAACCGGTTGACACCTCCCTTCGCTAGGGTTCGATCCACTTACGTGGGCACGGGCCGGCGCCGCCGCTGATCCAGCCTTGCTGGATCAGGCTCTAGCGTTCCAGCGTCACCGTCGCGGGATGGTGGCGATCGAGATGCTTCTTGATCCGCTTGAGGTTGCGGGTGTTCGATCGATAGAAGAAGTCGGCGGCATCGCCGACGAGCGGCACCATGCCCAGGACCGTGTCGAATCCGACCCGCGCGGTCATCCCGAACAGCGCCAGCCGCCCCATGCCGAGGTTGCGCGCCTCCCAGACCAGCCACATTCCCATCGCGCCGGCCAGCAGGTCGCCGACCACGGGCACGAGGCCGACGATCGCATCCAGCCCGACCCGCCGGTTGAGCCCGGGAATGACATACAGCCCTTCCAGCAAGCGCTCGACCGCCTCGACGCGGCGGCGTACCGCGGCGGGATCGGTGCCGACGGGCAGGCCGGCGAAGAGGCCGGCGTTCAGCGGCGTGGGACGCGCGTTCATGGACAATCAATTGGGGTCGGTGCGCAGCCGGTTCAATGGGTGCCAGGCGCGGGGGTTCGGCTGCCATTGCCGCAACCGCAGCGCGACCAGCGACCAGCGGAACGGCCGCGAGAGCGGGACGAACGCGACGTCCTGCGTCAGCAAGCGGTCGGCGAGCGCCGCTGCCGCGGCGCGCTGCGGCAGCGTGTCGGCCAGCCGTGCCGCCTCGATCGCGCCCCGCGCCTCCACCGAGCAGGCGACGCACGCCTCGGCGAGATACCAGCGCGCATTGTCATAGGGTGCGACCAGATCGACCAGCCGCAGATCGGCGTCGGCGTCGTCCTGCGCGACCCGCACCGGCCGGACGCCGATCGCGTAGAGATCGCGCGCCAGATGTCCCCACAGCAGCGTGCCGCCGGGACCGCCGGGCAGCGCCAGCCTTAGCACCGGCGCGCTGCCATGCGTCGCACGCCAGGCGGCCACGCGCGCGCGGGCGGCGGCGGGACGTTGCTCGGGGGGCAGGGTCGCCCAGGTCGGGACCATCGGCGGCGCCCCCGAGTCGAGCTGTTCGGGCAGGATCGTCTCGCGCGCCGGCCAGTCGGCCGCGATGCTGCCGGTCAGGTCGGCACGGTCCACCGCCTGCGCGATCGCGCCGCGATTGTCGGGATCGGACAGAAAACCGTCGCGGCGGACGATCGCCAGCCCGAACAGCCCGGCGGCGGGATCGATGCGGACGTTCGCGGGCGCCGGGTTGGCGGCTTGCAGCACCGGCCAGTCGTCGAGCGTGCCGCCGGTGACGAGATCGGAATGGCGTTCGACGAAGCGCAGGATCGCCGTCGCCGCTCGCTCGCCGCGCAACAGCACGTTCTGCTCGGGGGTCGGGCGCTCTTCCTCGGGGTCGCGATCGGGGTCGAGCGCCGGGGTCAGCAGGATGCCGTCGCGCGCGCCGTCGCGGCGCCGGAACGGCCCGGCACCGCCCGCCGCGCCGCCGCGCACCAGCGCCAGTTCCGGCTGTGCGAACAATTTGAGCAGATCGGGACGCGGTCGCGCGAGTTCGATCTCGATCACCTCGGGTGTCATCTCGACCACCGAGGCGACCGCGGTCAGATACGGTTCGATGCGGTTTCTGGCGGTGCGGGCGAGCTGGCGACGGAGCAGCGGGACGATCTCGCGCGCGCGCACCGGCGCACCATCGGCCCACACGGCATTGCGCAGACGGAATATGTAGCTGCGCCCGTCGTCGATGACGATCCAGCGCTCGGCGATCCCCGCCTCGATCTGCCCGACCGCATCGAAGCGGACCAGCCCTTCGGCAAGTGAGTCGGTCAGCAAGCGGTCGGGGGTGGACAGGTCGGTGCGGTCACGTTCTGCGACGTGCGGCTCGCTACCGATGACGCTGACCACCACCGGTCCGACATCGGCGCGTCGTCCGCACGCCATCGCGGACAAGGCGAGAAGGGTGCCGATCGCCAGCCGGACGATGCTGGTGCGGGCGGCGGGACTCGAACCCGCACGCCAATGGCAGAGGATTTTAAGTCCCCAGCGTCTACCGATTCCGCCACGCCCGCGCATCAGCGGCCACGAAGCCGTTGCGGCGCGCCGCGTCAAGCCGTTGCAGCACGCGGCGTCAGGCGACGTTGAGGCGCTGGCGCATTTCCTTGCCGGGTTTGAAGAACGGCACGCGCTTGGCGTCGACCTCGACGGTTTCGCCGGTGCGCGGATTGCGGCCGACGCGCGCGTCGCGCGCGCGCGTGGAGAATGCTCCGAAACCGCGCAATTCGACCCGGCCGTTCGCCGCGAGGCGCTGGGTGATTTCATCAAAGAAGGTCGAGACAATCGCCTCGACATCGCGCTGGGACAGGCTGGGATTGTCCTTCAACAATGCCTGCACCAACTCCGACCGTATCATCGTCCGCGGTTCCTTCGGGCTGGGATTAACGTCACCGCGGCCTGATACATGTAAGTTTGACCCATCGGTAGCACCGATCTGGCATCGATTGCGCAAAGTGGGTCACCTTATTGTCAGTCAAAGAAAAAGGGGGACCGGCCAGCGGCCGATCCCCCCATGTTCGCCAGAAGGCGGTCTGCTTACTTCTTGGTCTCGCGCGCCTTGAGCGCCTCGCCGAGGATGTCGCCCAGCGACGCACCCGAGTCCGACGAACCATATTGCGCCACGGCCTGCTTCTCCTCGGCGATCTGCATCGCCTTGACCGAGAAGGTCGGCTTCTTGGAGCGGTCGAAGCCGGTCACCATCGCGTCGAACTTCTGCCCGACCTGGAAGCGCTCCGGACGCTGCTCGTCGCGGTCGCGGCCGAGATCGGTGCGCTTGATGAAGCCGGTCGCGCCATCGTCGCCCGCCTGCACTTCGAGACCCGCGTCGCGAACCTCGAGAACGGTAACGGTGACGACCTGGTTCTTGCCCAGGCGATCGCCCGCGCCCGCCGCGATCGGACCGCCGCGCTCGAGCTGCTTCATGCCGAGCGAGATGCGCTCCTTCTCCGGATCGATGTCGAGCACCACGGCCTGCACCATCTCACCCTTGCGGTGCAGGTTCAGCGCGTCCTCACCCGAGACACCCCATGCGATGTCGGACATGTGGACCATGCCGTCGACGTCGTTGTCCAGGCCGATGAACAGGCCGAACTCGGTGGCGTTCTTGACTTCGCCCTCGACGGTCGAGCCGATCGGGTGCGCGGCGGCGAACGCCTCCCACGGGTTGTTCTGAGCCTGCTTCAGGCCCAGCGAGATGCGACGCTTGTCCTCGTCGACCTCGAGCACCACCACTTCGACTTCCTGCGAGGTCGAGACGATCTTGCCCGGATGGACGTTCTTCTTGGTCCAGGACATTTCGCTGACGTGGACCAGACCCTCGATGCCGGCTTCCAGCTCGACGAACGCACCATATTCGGTGATGTTCGTGACGCGGCCCGACAGCTTCGCGCCGACCGGATACTTGGCGGCGGCGCCATCCCACGGATCGCTCTCGAGCTGCTTCATGCCCAGCGAGATGCGCTGCGTGTCCTTGTTGATGCGGATGATCTGCACCTTCACGGTGTCGCCGATGTTGATCATCTCGCTCGGGTGGCCGACGCGCTTGTAGCTGAGATCGGTGACGTGCAGCAGGCCGTCG
Source organism: Sphingomonas endophytica (assembly GCF_014199415.1). GTDB lineage: Bacteria > Pseudomonadota > Alphaproteobacteria > Sphingomonadales > Sphingomonadaceae > Sphingomonas > Sphingomonas endophytica. Next base: position 72,602 of record NZ_JACIJN010000003.1, on the reverse strand, counting down.
ATGCCGCCCAGGTCGACGAACGCACCGTAATCGGTGATGTTCTTGACGACGCCGTCGATGATCTGGCCTTCATGCAGCGACTGGATCAGGCCCGAACGCTGCTCGGCGCGGGTCTCTTCCAGAACGGCGCGACGCGACACGACGATGTTGCCGCGCTTGCGGTCCATCTTCAGGATCTGGAACGGCTGCGGGATGTCCATCAGCGGGGTGACGTCGCGCACCGGGCGGATGTCGACCTGCGAACCCGGCAGGAACGCCACGGCGCCGTTCAGGTCGACGGTGAAGCCACCCTTCACGCGGCCGAAGATCACGCCCTCGACGCGCGCGGTCTTGGCGAATTCCAGCTCCAGCTTGTCCCAGGCGGCTTCGCGGCGGGCGCGGTCGCGCGACAGCATCGCTTCGCCGTGCATGTTCTCGACGCGGTCGACATAGACTTCGACTTCGTCACCGACCTTCAGGTCGGCCTTCTGGCCAGGCGCGGGCGCGAACTCGCGCAGCGGCACGCGGCCTTCGCTCTTCAGGCCGACGTCGATGACGACCAGGTCGTTCTCGATGGCGGTAACGGTGCCCAGCACCACGCGGCCCTCGAAGCTGTCGGCGCCGCCGAACATGTCATCGAGCATCGCCGCGAATTCGTCACGCGAGGGAGTTGCCACTGAGGCCATAAAAGAAACTGTCCTATGTCGTTTTCCGGCCAGGCGGTTGGTTCCGCCGGTCTTGGCCATCACTGTCGCACCGGCCCCGTGCCGTGCGCGACATCCGTTCGATCTGGGGAGCGGCGGGGGCTATTCGCGGATGTGCGAAAAGGCGCGAGGGGCAAGCCATCGCGCCGCGCCTCCGCGAGCCACAGCCCGCCGGACCGCCGCGCCCTAGCCGAAAAGCGCCCGGCAAGCAAGCGTTGACAATCTTTGCCAACCACCGGCATCTTGGCGATATGGCCACGATGAACATCTCGCTCCCCGATGCCATGAAGGACTGGGTCGAGCAGCAGGCGGCGACCGGCCGCTACAGCAATTCCAGCGACGTCGTGCGCGACCTGATCCGCCGCGAACAGGTGCGTGCGGAGAAGATCGCGAACATGCAGCGGTTGGTGGATGAAGCGCGGGCGAGTGGGATCGATCCACGGTCAGTGGACGAGATTATGGCGGACGTACGCGCCAAGGCAATGGAGGCGGCCGCTGTCTCGGTTCAGACTTAGGCGTAGGGCATCACTCGATTTCGAGGCGATCTATCTTAGCGGGGTGGAGCGATATGGTGCCGAACAGGCGGATAATTATGCAGCGGGATTCTGGCGAACGGTAGAGTTTCTGAGCCAGTTTCCGCACGCCGCTCGATTGCGACATGAACTCGAGCCGCCGGTTAGAGCTTACCCATATCGCGCGCATTTAATCGTCTATGGCGTTCGTGATAACGGCATTGAGGTTCTCCGCATCCGCCACGCCCGAGAGGACTGGCAGCACAACGCCTAATCAGCCTTGCACCCTCGCCTCCACCAGCGCGATCGCGCGCGACACGGCGGCGTCGATCGACAGAAAGCTCGTATCCAGCTCCATCGCATCGTCCGCCGCCACCAGCGGCGCGGTGGAGCGGGAGCTGTCGCGATCATCGCGCGTCCGAATATCGGCCAGCACCTGGTCGTAATTGATCGCACTGCCCCGCTTCTGGAGCTCGTCATGGCGCCGCCGCGCGCGGATGGTCGGGGTGGCGCGTATGAACAATTTGGCGTCGGCGTCTGGCGCGATCACCGTGCCGATGTCGCGGCCGTCGAGCACCGCGCCGCCGGGCTGGTGTGCGAACCGCCGCTGCCGCTGGAGCAGCGCGGCGCGTACCAGCGGATGCGCCGAGACGATCGAGGCGGCCTGCCCGGTGGCATCGTCGCGCAGCATCGGCTCCGCGAGCAACTGATCGTCGAAGTCGCACGCAGCGACCGCATCCGCCTCGATCGCGGGATCGAGATCGAGCCGCGTCACCTGCGTCGCCACCGCGCGATACAACAGCCCCGTATCGAGATGCGGAATGCCATAGTGGCGGGCGAGCGCGCGGGCGATCGTGCCCTTGCCCGATGCGGCGGGGCCATCGACCGCGATGATCATGCGCCGTCCTCCGACAATTGCGCGAGCTGCTGATAAAAGGCCGGATAGCTGGTCGCGACCGGCGCGACATCGTCGATCGTCACCGCATCGCGCGCGTGCAGCCCCGCGACGGTCATGCTCATCGCGATCCGGTGATCCAGCTTGGTCGCGACCGTGCCGCCGCCCGCGATCTTCTCGCCGCCAGAGCCATATACGGTCAGCCCGTCCTCATGTTCGTCGGTCGCGACCCCGTTGGCCGACAGCGCGGCGCGCATCGCTGCGATCCGGTCGCTCTCCTTGACGCGCAGCTCCTCCGCCCCGCGCGCGACCGTCGCGCCCTCGGCGAAGGCAGCGGCGACGAACAGCGCCGGATATTCGTCGATCATCGACGGTGCGAGATCGTGCGGCACGACGATCCCGGCGAGCGTTGCATGGCGGACGCGAAGATCGGCGACCGGCTCACCGCCGACCACGCGCGCGTCGAGCTCGGTGATGTCCGCCCCCATCATGCGCAGCGCGGTGAGCAGCCCGGCGCGCGTCGGGTTGAGCCCGACATTCTCGATCAGCACGTCGCTGCCCGGCACGATCGAGGCGCCGACCATCCAGAAGGCGGCGGAGGAGGGGTCGCCCGGCACCACGATCGACTGCGGCTTCAGTTCCGCCTCGCCGGTCAGCGAGATCACCCGCCCGCGCGGCCCCTGTTCGACGGTCAGCTGTGCGCCGAACCCGGCCAGCATTCGCTCGCTGTGATCGCGCGTCGGCACCGGCTCGATGACGCGCGTGATCCCCGGCGTGTTGAGTGCGGCGAGCAGCACCGCCGACTTCACCTGCGCCGAGGCGACCGGCAGCTCATATTCGATCGGCACCGCGGGGCACGCCCCGCGCACCATCAGCGGCAGCTTCGTCCCCGGCGACGCCTCGATCGACGCGCCCATCTGCGCCAGCGGCACCGTCACGCGCGCCATCGGGCGCGACGACAGCGAGGCGTCGCCGGTGAAGGTCGCGGTGATCGGATGGCTCGCGACCAAGCCCATCAGCAGCCGCGTCGAGGTGCCCGAATTGCCCATCTCCAGCGCCTGCCTCGGCTGGAGCAGCCCGCCGACCCCGACGCCGTGGATACGCCAGATCGCGTCGTCGCCACGCTCGATCGTCGCGCCCATCGCGCGCATCGCCGCGGCGGTGGCGAGCACGTCCTCGCCCTCCAGCAGCCCCTCGACGCGGCTTTCGCCGACCGCCAGCGCGGACAGCATCAGCGAGCGATGGCTGATCGACTTGTCGCCGGGAACGCGGATCCGTCCTGCCAGCCGCGCGGGCGAGGGGACGGTGAACGGAGCGGGGGAGGAGGAATGCGCCATGCGCGCCGCGCCTTGCCAGCCGCCTTGCGCTATGGCAAGGCACGCGCCACTTCACAGGGCAACCTGTTTGATCCACCCATCCGAAAGGCTTTTCACGGCATGATCCAGCCGGAATGGGGCACGAAGCGTACGTGCCCGAAATGCGCGACGCGTTTCTACGACCTCCAGAAGGACGAGCCCGTCACCTGCATCAACTGCGGTTATGCATGGCAGCCGGAGCCGATCCTCAAGTCCAAGCAGCCGCTGCCGTTCGAGGCCGCCAAGCCCGACAAGGAGAAGGTCGACGCCGATCTGGCCGGTGACGACGAGGATCTGGACACCGGTGAAGACGAGGAGCCCTCGCCCGACGACGAGGTCGATCTCGGCGGCGACGACGATCTGGGCGTCGAAACCAGCAACGAAGACGACGAAAACAACTGACCTTCCAAAAAGCTTGGCGAGCGGTGAAATTGCCGCTTGCCAAGCCGGCAGCCCCCGGTTAGTGGGCTGCCTCCCGGACGGAATGGGGCCGTAGCTCAGCTGGGAGAGCGTCGCAATGGCATTGCGAAGGTCAGGGGTTCGATCCCCCTCGGCTCCACCATTCCCGTCCCGCGTTGGCGTATCGCGCTAGCGGCATCATCCTTACTTTGCCGACAGTCCGTCCCGCGCTGCTCGCCGGTTGCGGGTAATCGTGTGCAGCCAATCGCTGCGGCCGGATAATCATCCTTTTTCGCGTCAGTCGCTTCCCGCCGCTGATTGGCCACCGTGTCGAGGCCAGGACGTTGGCGGGCGCGGACCATGGCTGGTCCTGCCGGGCACGCGCGCTCCGTAGTGTTCGCACCCTCGGTGCCGATCCGGGGGGCGGGCACGATCACCATCGCATTGATGCCGGCGATCGCTGGCTTGTGCGCAGCCGTAGACCGACCCGTCCGGTCGCCGCGCGGGCATCCAAAAACCATCCGGTCACGTATCTCTCACCGGAGGGTCCGCGATATGTGCCACGTCCTGATCATCGAAGACGAGCCGTACATCGCGATGCAGATCGAGGACGTGCTCCGCGCAGGCGGGGCGCGCTCGGTCACGATCGCCACCACCGAAACCGACGCCATCGCCGCGGCGCAAGCGCGTCGTCCCGATTTCATCACGTCGGACGTTCGATTGTCGGACGGGACGGGGCCGTCCGCCATCAAGGCGATCCGCGCGATGTTCGCGGTCGTGCCGGTCACCTTTGTCACGGCGTGGCCGCAGGCGTGCGGCGATGTCGGACGAGCGGAGGTGCTGCAAAAACCCGTGACGGCAGCGGCGTTGCTGGCGTCCTTCCGGCGTGCCTTGCCGGGTTGTTGACGGTCCGCCTGCCGGAGCTTGGGGGGGATCGGCAATCTTCTGGGGCCATCTGCTTCATTGCACCGGCCCGCTCCTGATCCGCGACCCCGCACCGCTGCGAAGGCGTCCCTGAAGGCGCCGTCGCGGTCAGGCGTTCCGCCAATTCGCCGTGCCTCGACTGCTGCGTGCTTGTGAACGGCTTCGCGGTGCCGGGATGCGCAGCGCCCGCGCCCGGCACGAAAAAAGGCGGCCCCGAAGGGACCGCCTTTTTCCTGTCCGATCCGTCGGCGGCAAGCGCTGCCGCCGGGCGGAGACGATCAGCGCGAGTAGAACTCGACGACCAGGTTCGGCTCCATCTTCACCGGATAGGGCACTTCGTCCAGCGTCGGCACGCGGACCAGCGTCACCTTGGTATTGCCGTCCTGCGCCACGTAATCCGGCACTTCGCGCTCAGCGAGGTTCTGCGCTTCCATGACGAGCGCCATTTCCTGCGCCTTGCTGCCCAGCGAGATCTCGTCGTTGATCGAGCAGCGGCGCGACGCGACGTTGCACTTCACGCCGTTGACGCGGATGTGGCCGTGGCTGACCAGCTGACGCGCCGCCCAGATCGTCGGCGCGAACTTGGCGCGATATACGATCGCGTCGAGACGACGCTCGAGCAGGCCGATCAGGTTCTGCGAGGTATCGCCCTTCATGCGCGACGCTTCGTCATAGGCGTGACGGAACTGCTTCTCGGTCACGTCGCCGTAATAGCCCTTGAGCTTCTGCTTGGCGCGCAGCTGGATGCCGAAGTCCGACACCTTGCCCTTGCGGCGCTGACCGTGCTGGCCGGGGCCGTACTCGCGCTTGTTGACCGGGCTCTTCGGACGGCCCCAGATGTTCTCGCCGAGACGACGGTCGAGCTTGTACTTGGCGCTATGGCGCTTCGACATGAAATAACCTTTTGCAATAAGCGAACAACGTAGGTCCCGGTCTCGCGCCGCACCCCGGATCGAGGTGCAGGCCCGCCGCTTCACCGGGATGCGGGGGCGATTGCGAAGCGGCGCGCCTAGCCGGGCAGCGCGCTCAAGTCAAGCTGGACAGACGCCGCGCCGGTCGCCAAGCAACGCGGCATGAGCGAGATCCTGCCCGGCCAGCATTGCACCACGATGAGCGACGTCCGTACCGGCGTCGACGCGCTCGACCGCGAGCTGGTGGCGCTGCTGCGGCGCCGCTTCGACTATATGGACGCCGCCGCGCGCATCAAGCCCACGCGCGGCGCGGTGCGCGACGAAGCGCGCAAGGCGCAGGTGATCGCGCAGGCCCGCGACGAGGCGGAGCGGCTCGGCCTGCCCGGCGACGCGGTCGCCGCGATGTGGGAGACGCTGGTCGAGGCGTCGATCGCCTATGAGCTGGCGGCGTTCGACGCGCGATAGCCGCCAGGCATAGCTGCGAAACGTCGCCCCGAACGTGATCCGGGGCCCGCGCAGGACAGCGGGACCGAGAATAAAGAGAGCCGCGCGGCCCCGGATCACCTCCGGGGTGATGCGAGTCTCGGCGAGCTCACACCTTCGCGGCGTAGATCATCCGCCCCGGCCCGAGCCGCTCGAACACTTCGGTCAGCTCGTTCTCGCCGACCGCGAAACAGCCCTGGCTGCGGCCCAGCATCCCGCGCTCGCGGATCATGTCGGGGTTGGCATACCATGCTGCATGGACCACGATCGCGCGGTCGAGCGCATTGTTGTTGGTCGCGTCCAGCCCGATCAGCCGCTGCGAGCGGCCATGCTTGCCGACGTAGTAATCCGACGTCGCGAACGCGCCCTCGCACGAGGCGTTCGAGCCGTTCTGGTTCGAGAAGCGCTGCAGATAGCCGGTGTGCCCCGGATCCGAGCCGCTGCCGTGTGCGACGAGCTTCGACACGGTGCGTCCGTCCTCGAGATTGATGAGGTGGAAGCGCGGCGCGCTCGATCCCGCCGAAAAGTCCGCCACCGCGATCCGGTCGCGCTTGGCGATCCGGCTGCCATGCCGATCGAGCGCCGCCAGGGCGCGCTTCAGCAATTGCGGATTGACGCCCGGCGCGTCGAGCGCCGGCGGCACGGTCGCGCTGGCAACCGCGGGCTGGGCGACCGGCGTGGCGGACGGATGGAAGAAGTCATCCGGGATCAGCGACTCCGGCGTGCCGCGGCGCGCGCGGTCGCGCATGCCGGCCGACACCGCGCCCGGGATCATCAAGGCGCCGACGAACAATCCGCCGGTCTTCAGCAAAGCACGGCGTGACGACACCGTATCCTGCGAGTGCATCATGAGTAACGTTAATCCCCGCTCCAATGCCGATGATGTAGCATGGAACGGGTTAATTATCGTCAACGTTAACTCCTGTTTGCGCCTGATCCCGGCGCATTTGCCGCAGATGCTGAACGCTTCGTCGCCGGCACCGAAAGGGCCGCCGCGCGTTGACTGATCCACGACAGCCGGACGGGCCGGCCTTCGTAACGAAAGTCGGAAAGCCATCGCCATGCGCCGAATCGCTCCTTTCCTGCTCGCCGCCCTGCTGACGACGGGTGTCGCGATGCCGGCGTCCGCGGCGGGAAGCGAAGCGCTGGCGATCACCGAGGCGGCGGCGACGCTGCCCCCCAACCGCTTCGTCTGGACCCCCGCGGCCGATCGTCCCGGGCGGGTCAGCGTGCTGATCTCGATCCCCGACCAGCGCGCCTACGTCTTCCGCGGGCAGCAACTGGTCGCGGCCTCCTCGGTATCGACCGGATCGGACGACCGCCCGACCCCGACCGGCACCTTCACGATCCTGCAGAAGAAGGCGCAGCACCGCTCGAACCTTTATGACGACGCACCGATGCCGTTCATGCAGCGGCTGACGTGGGACGGCGTCGCGCTCCACGCCGGGCGCAATCCCGGCTTTCCGGCATCGCACGGCTGCATCCGCCTGCCGTCGCAATTCGCCAAGAAGCTGTTCGACGCGACGCAGCTCGGTGCGACCGTCGAGGTCACCGACGAAGCCTATGTCGCGGGCGCGTTCCTCCCGAGCGGCGATGCCGAGGACACGGCGCACGCCAACGACTATGCCAGCCGCTGAGCCGTCAGCGGCCCAGCCACGCCCATAACGGATTGGCCGGGTCGGACAGCAGCTTGATCGTCAGCGCGATCGACATCACGACCAGCAGCAGCCGTACGCCCTTACCGCCGAAGCGCAGCGCCGCCCACGCGCCGCATTGATTGCCGGCGACGTTCGCCGCCGCCATCGCCCCGCCGAGCAGCCACAGAACCTTGCCGCCCGCGATCATCGCGCTCAGCGCGGCGACGTTGGTGGCGAGGTTCAGGAACTTGGTATTGGCGATCGCGCGCACCAGCCCGAGCCCGCCGAGCGCGACCAGCGCGGTGGTCAGGAACGAGCCGGTTCCCGGTCCGAAGAAGCCGTCGTAGAAGCCGAGCAGGGTGGTCACGCCGGTCAATCCGGCACGCCCGAGCCGGGCATGGCGATCCGCCTCGCTCATCGGCGGGGCGAGCAGGAAATAGAACGCCATCGCGATCAGCAGCACCGGAACGAACGCCGCGAGAAAGCGCGGATCGACATGCTGCACCGCGACGGCTCCGACGACCGACCCGCCGAATGCCCCCGCGGCAGGCAGCGCGAAGCGGCGCAGGTCGACATGCCCGGCGCGCCAGAAGGTCAGAAACGCCGAGCCCGTCCCGACCGCGCTCTGCAACTTGTTGGTGGCCAGCGCCGCGACCGGCGGCACGCCGGCCGCGAGCAGCGCCGGGATCGTCAGCAACCCGCCGCCACCCGCCAACGCATCGATCGCGCCCGCGACGAACGCGACGAGGACGAGGAACGCGAAGATGTCGGGCGCGAGATGCATGGCGCTGGCTTATTCGCTCACGTGGCGGGCGCAAGCGAGACCTGCGCCTCGAGCGGCGCAGGTGCTACCTGACCTTCAGGCGGGCGGAGCGCGGTCCGTCGCCGCAGGCGCAAAGCTGCTCCCGTCAAGCCGAAGCCGCAGATCATCAACGCCCAACTCGTCGGTTCGGGCACCGCGCTGGCCGTGGAGATCGCGAAGCTGAACACGCTGGAGTTCGAGAAACGCGTCGATCCCGCGCCCGCCTGATATGGTATTTCGTTACGTCCGGGCGAGTCTGACCGGTCGATCTTCAGCTCATAGATATGACCGGCTCGGACTTGGGCGGACACCCTATCCGCCAGATCTGTTCCGCCCATCCAGCGCAACAGACCCGAGTCGGGCGAATATTCGGTCCGATCAAAGAACTGGAAGTTGTTTTTGAAGCACGCGCAAACCGGACCCGATAACAAATAGTCGATCGTGAACGTCGCATCCTGATCGGACGAGAACAGATAAATGAAGTGATTCTCGGTAAACGACTCCCCAAAAGCTTTCTGGGTTCCAGATACGTCGGAGGCGAATGTCCCGGCAAAGGTAATCGTCCCTTTGGCTGCCGACTCGAACGCGGCTGTCGCGCTGCCGGTGGCGCTGGCCGAAGCAGTCGTGTCCCCACTCGCATCCGACGTGCTGATTTGGGTGGACAGCGAAATCGCGGAGCTGGGCAGCGTGTTCGTCTCCACCGTTTTCACGTCATCACGCAGCGGGGTGTTTCGCGTCGTGTCCGAGGTCGCGTGGGCACCACTTCGATTGAATATCTGGATCGACTGAAATTTGTCGGTTCCAGCCAAGGTGACAGCCGCCTGTACCGGCATGGCAACGACGCTTGTTGCCACTAATGCGGTTGCGAGTGCTCGTATCATGACAGTCTCCCTGCGTTGAAGGAGTGGAATGTGCGAGCAACAGGCACGACCCCGCTCCTTTACGCAGCGGCCTTAACGCCGCCCTTTTGAACAGAGGAGCGGGAGACTTTGGCGATTGCTGTTCTGAATTGAGACTATGCGTCGATGCTATTTATACACATCGCCATTAAGGCATTGAGATATAGATCGTGCATCAAGAACGTTACGATACGGGCATACGGTGTACGTCGCTTTCTTGTAAGAAATACCCGCATGCCCCTAGAGGTGCCGTATTCGCCCGGGACCTCGATCGCGGCCAGGCCACCTTTTCGCGGCTGCCTATGTGTCCTAGCATGCGGCGGTGATTCAGCTGCCAACGATCGTCGTTCTCACCGGCGCCGGCATCTCGGCGGAAAGCGGGATCGCTACCTTTCGCGCGCCGGGCGGGTTGTGGGAGGGGCACCGGGTCGAGGATGTGTGCACGCTCGAGGCGTTGGTGCGCGATCCCGCGCTGGTGCACCGCTTCTACGATCTGCGGCGCGCGGCGTTGGCTTCGGTCGCGCCCAATGTGACGCATGACGCGCTGGCGCGGCTCGATCGCGAATGGCGCGGCGCGTTGCTGATCGTCACGCAGAACGTCGACGATCTCCACGAGCGGGCCGGGGCGGTGCGGCTGCTGCACATGCATGGCGAGCTGCGCTCCGCTCTGTGCGCGGCGTGCGGGGCGCGGCGCGTGTGGGAGGCGGCGTTGCCGCCGCGAACCGGCTGCCCGGCGTGCGGCGCTCCGGCGTTGCGACCCGACATCGTGTTCTTCGGTGAGATGCCGTATCAAATGGAGCGGATCGCGGACGCTTTGTCGCGCGCTAATCTGTTCGTGTCGGTCGGTACGTCGGGCGCGGTCTATCCGGCAGCGGGGTTCGTCCGGCTGGCGCGGGAACATGGCGCAGCGACGCTGGAGTTGAACCTCGATCGGTCGGAGGGCAGCGGGTGGTTTGACGAAACACGGCGCGGACCGGCAGGCATACTGGTGCCGGCGTGGGTCGATGAGGTTCTTACATCATACCCTCCGTCATCCCGGACTTGATCCGGGATCCCGCTTCTTACCCCGGTCGCCGGGAAACGGGGCCCCGGATCAAGGCTCTCCTGAGCGTGTCGAAGGGTCCGGGGCGACGGCAGCTACTTCGCCGCGCCGCGGCCGCGTCGCTCGCCGCGGCGCTCCTTGCGCACCGTCTTGGCATGCGCGCGCGCACGCGCCTTCTTCTCCTCGCGGGTCGGCGGGAGCTTGACGTCGAGCGGCATCATGTCGCCCGCCATCACCTCGAACCCCAGACTCGCGAGGCTCTCGCTGAAGTGCGTCGGCAGCTCCGCGGTGACGTCGATCTCGCCGCCATCGGGATGGTCGACGCGGATGCGGCGCGCGTGAAGGTGCATCTTGCGGCTGATGTTGCCGGTCAGGAACGCCGCCGGGCCGCCGTACTTGCCATCGCCGACGATCGGATGCCCGATCGCCGCCATGTGCACGCGCAATTGATGCGTACGCCCGGTGAACGGTTGCAGCTCCACCCAGCAGGCACGGTTGCCGGCACGCTCGATCACGCGGTAGCGGGTGCGCGCCGGCTGGCCGTTCTCCTCGTCGACGTGCATCTTCTCGCCGCCGGTGCCGGGCTGCTTGGCGATCGGCAGCTCGATCATCCCGTCGTCGATCGACGGCACGTCCACCACCAGCGCCCAATAGACCTTCTTGGCGGTGCGGCTGGAGAAGCTCTTGGCAAAGGCCGCGGCCGCGCGCGCGTTGCGCGCCACCAGCAGCGCCCCCGACGTGTCCTTGTCGAGCCGGTGGACCAGCTTCGGCCGTCCCTCCGCCTCATATTGGAGCGCATCGAGCAGCCCGTCGACGTGCTGGACGGTCTTGGTGCCGCCCTGCGTTGCGAGGCCCGGCGGCTTGTTGAGCACCAGCGCGGCGGAGTCCTTGTGGATCACCAGCTCGCGCGCGAACGCGGCCTCATCGTCGCTGAGCGGCGGACGCTCGCGCTTCGGGCGTTCCTCGGCACGCTCGGGCTCGGGCGGCGGGACGCGCAGCACCTGCCCGGCCTGGATCCGGTCGCCGGGACCGACCCGCGCACCGTCGACGCGCAACTGTCCGGTGCGCGCCCATTTGGCGACGGTGGTGAAGCTGGTGTCGGGCAGATGCCGTTTGAACCAGCGGTCGACGCGGATTCCGTCATCGTCATAGCCGACGGTGAACTGGCGGACGGCGTCGCTCATGCCGGCACCCGTGCGAGCGCGAGCCCGGCGAACAGCGCGACCACCGCACCGACCACCGACAGCAGCACGTAACCGAGCGCGGCGACCAGCGCGCCGCGCTCGATCATCCCGACCACGTCGAGTGCGAACGACGAAAAGGTCGTGAAGCCGCCGAGCACGCCGACGCCGAGCAGCAGCCGCCACGTCTCGCCGCTCGCATACGCTGACCGCGCGAGCACGCCGACCAGCAGCCCCATCAGCAGGCCGCCGACGAGATTGACGGTCAGCGTGCCCCACGGCCAGCCGGTCCCGAGCGCCTGCGTCATCGCGCGCCCGGTCAGATGGCGTGCGCCGGCGCCGACCGCGCCGCCCGCCATGACAAGAAAGAGGGAGTTCATCGCCGCGCCCTATCGTGTTTCCGCGTCCAAGGGAAATCAGCCGTGCGCGCTGTTCGAGAACAGGTTCATGACCAGCACGCCCGCGATGATGAGCGTCATGCCGGCGATCGCCGCGACGTCGAGCCGCTGCCCGTGCCACAGCCAGGCCACGGCGGTGATCAGCACGATCCCGACGCCCGACCAGATCGCATAGGCGATGCCGGTCGGCAGCGTCCGCAGGGTAAGCGACAGGAAGTAAAAGGCGATCGCATAGCCCGCCACCGTCACCAGCGTCGGCCATGGTCGCGTGAACCCGTCCGACTGTTTCAGCGCGGAGGTGGCGGTGACTTCGGCGACGATCGCGATCAGCAGCAGCAGATAGGCCATGCGCCCCTTGTCGCGCGTTGGTGTCGGCTTGGCGAGCCGTCAGACGTGTCTTGCTCTTGCAGGACACCGGTGGAGGGGCCATGTTCGGCGCATGCTGAACCTGTTCTCGATCGCCATCGGCCTCGTCGCGCTCCTGCTCGGGATCGTGCCGTTCCTGCCGTTCTTCGCCTGGGGCTATTGGTTCGTGATCCCGATCGCGGTGGTCGGCGCGGCGATCGGCGCGCTGTCGTCGCGCAATGGCGGGCGCAACCTCAACCTCGTGCTGATCCTGATCTTTGGTCTGCGTCTGATGCTGGGTGGTGGGCTGATCTGACGCACGCCCGTGGCATGAGCGGGGGAGGGCTGCTCCGCCACGCGTGCCGCCCACAACGAAGCGCCCGGCGTGTCACCGGGCGCCCGTTCTTCAGCGGCAGACCACCTGGCCGCGATCGACCTGCCGGCCGAGCAACGCGCCGCCGCCCGCACCGACCAGCGTCCCGAGCAGCCGCGATCCGCCACCGGCGATGACGTTGCCGAGCGCACCGCCGGCCAGCCCGCCGACGATCAAGCCGGTCGTGCCGTCGTTCCGCCGGCAATAATAGCGACCGTCGCCGCCGCGATAGACGCGGTCGTTGCGGGTCAGCGCGCGCTGCCGGTAATTGCCACCGTCGCGATAGTAACGGTCGGCGTAATAGCGGCGCTGGCCGGGCTCGAGCTGGTTGTAGTCGTAGCGTCGCGACTGCCGCCAGTCGCGCACACGGTCGTTGCGATCGCGCTGCGCGTCGCGAACATTGTCGCGATATTCGCGGCGGGCCTCACGCACGTCGCGCCGCGAGTCCGCATCGCGCAGATCCTCGCGATATTCCTTGCGCGCGTCGCGCACGTCCTCGCGATACTCGCGGTTCGCCTCGCGCGGACGCTGCGCCTGCGCGGGCGCGACCGACAATGAGGTCAAGGCGGTCGCCCCGAGCACCGCCGCCATGATGATACGCATAACTCGCTCCCTTCTGCTAACCAGAGTTAGGCGAGAACGTGGACGGCGGGGCGTGGGTTGCGTGAACGCAATACTACCTTGCGTTCATTTTCAGGACATTATTGTTCCAGCTCATGCGTAAGGCTGATGTCGGCCTTGAGCAACTTGGAGACCGGGCAGTTCGCCTTGGCCTCTTCGGCGATGCGCGCGAATTCATCGGCATCAATCCCCGGGACCTTCGCCTTCAGGTTCAGCTTGGACGCGGTGATGGTGAAGCCGTCGCCGTCCTTTTCGACCGTCACGCGTGCGTCGGTCTCCAGCGTGCCATCGTTATAGCCCGCACCCGCCAGCGCGAAGCTCAACGCCATCGTGAAGCAACTGGCGTGCGCCGCGGCGATCAGTTCCTCCGGGTTGGTGCCCGGCCCGTCCTCGAACCGCGAGCCGAAGCCGTACCGCGTGTCGTTGAGCACGCCCGACTGGGTCGATGTCCAGCCATGACCGTCCTTGCCGAAACCTTCGTACCGTGCCGATCCGCTGCGGGTAGGCATGTTCTGCTCTCCTTGTCGTCACACGTAAAAGGCGCGACCCGTGCCGTCACGGATCGCGCCTCCTCAAACGTCGCTTGCTCCCGAAAGGCGCATCGACGGGTTATTTTTCGTGCCTCAGCGGCACTGGCGCTTGCCGCTCCGCTCGATCTCGCGACCGGCCAGCGCCCCGCCGACGCCGCCCAGCACCGTGCCGAGCGTCCGGTCGCCGCGCGAGTCGATGGTGCGGCCGAGCAGACCGCCGGCGACGGCGCCGACCACCAGCCCGGTGGTGCCGTCGGGCTTGCGGCAGCGCAGGCGACCGTCATTACCGCGCCATTCGCGATATTTGTGGCGGCGCTGCGCATCGGCATCGACCGTGGTGGCGACCAGCGTCGGTGCGACCATGGCGACCGCGCCGAAGGCGAGCATGAGCTTACGCATGAAACAATCTCCCGTTCATTCAATCGTGATGCGACCGAAACGTGTTTCTTTTAGCGCAGTTGCATGAACCTGTAACAACGTCGCGTTCATCATGGGACATCCCGGCGTCGCCCCCGAACCGCACCGGAGCGGACCACGATCCGATGCGGCGTTGCGCGCGCCCGGCGGGTGTGTAGAGGGCGAGCGATGGATTGGGACCCGACCGCGATGGCGCGCTACCTGCTGGAGACCCCGTCGGTCGCCGGGCACGGCGGACGGCTCGGCCAGCGCTACCACGCGCACGGCGTCGGCTGGATCGAGGTCGCACAGCCGTGGCACGAGGATCTGGTCGGGGATGAAGAGACCGGCATCATCGCCTCCGGCCCGATCATCGCGCTGATGGATGTCGCGACCAGCCTCGCGGTCTGGCACCGCTGCGCCACGTTCGTCGCGCATGCCACGCTCGACCTGCGCATCGACTATCTGCGCCCCGCCCGCCCGCGGCAGATCGTGATCGGGCGCGGCGAATGTCTGCGCGTCACGCGCTCGATCGCCTTCACGCGCGGCATCGCGCACGACGGCGATCCCGCCGATCCGATCGCGCAGGTCGCCGCCACCTTCATGGCGACCGCTGGCAATTATCCGCGGGTGGCGGCGTGACGCTGCCCCCCTATGCGGGGCTGCTCGGCGTGACGCTGGAGCTGGTCGACGGCGTTCCCGAGATCGTGATGCCGTTCGGCCATCATGTCGTCGGACGGCCCGGCTATTTGCAGGGCGGCGCGATCGCCGGGTTGCTGGAGGTCGCGGCGGTCGCGGCGGTGCGCCACGCGCTGGCGGCGGAGACGGCGCGGATCAAGCCGATCAACGCCACGGTCGACTTCATGCGCGGCGGGCGCGATCACGTCACGCGCGCGGCGGGCGAGATCACCCGGCTCGGCGCGCGGATCGCAACCGTCACCGCGGTGGCGTGGCAGGACAACCGCACGCGCCCGATCGCCACTGCGCGGATGAACTATCTGATCGAGCGCGCGACCGGATGACTCCGCCGCTCGACCCGGAGGTGTTGCTGCCCGCATTCGCGCCGTGGCTCGACGTCGCTGGGCTGGCGGTATTCGCCGCCTCGGGCGCGCTGGCGGCGGCGCGACGCGCGCAGACGCCGGTGACGCTGGCCTTTTTCGCGCTCATCACCGGGGTCGGCGGCGGGACGGTGCGCGACCTGCTGATCGGCGCGCCGGTGTTCTGGGTGCATGATTCGCGCGTCGCGGCGGTGTGCCTGCTGGTGGCCGGGGTGATCTGGATCACGCCCGAGCGCTGGTGGCGCGGGGCGGCGCTCGACTGGTTCGACGCGGTCGGGCTCGCCGCTTATGCCGTCTATGGTGCGGCCAAGGCGCTCGGCTATGGCGTGCCGCCGCTGCCTGCCGCACTGATGGGGGTGGTGACCGGCTGCGTCGGCGGGATCATCCGCGACGTGCTGGCCGGCGAGCCCTCGATCCTGATGCGCCCCGAATTGTACGTCACCGCTGCCGCGCTGGCGGCCGGGTGCTACGTGGGGCTGCGCGAGATGGGAATGGTGCCGTGGCACGCCGCGGTGATCGCGGCGCTTGCCGGCTTCGTGCTGCGCGCGGCCGCGATCCGCTTCAAGCTGGCGCTGCCGGCTTATGGTGAGCGATAGGGCAACGCGGGCGGCCGCCGTTAAAACGCCGGTTCTTCGCCCGGCTTTTCCGCGACATGGATGCCGCATTCGACCTTGTCCCAGCCGCGCCAGCGCCCGGCGCGCGGGTCCTCGCCCGGCCGCACCTTAGACGTGCACGGCGCGCAGCCGATCGACAGATAGCCCTGCGCCTCAAGCGGGTGGCGCGGCAGGTCGTGCTCGGCGAAATAGCCATCGAGCTTGTCCTTGGACCAGTCGGCGAGCGGGTTGATCTTCAACCGGCCCTCATCCTCCTCGAAGCGCGGCAGCGCCTTGCGCGTGCTCGCCTGAAAGCCCTTGCGCCCCGAAATCCACGACTGGAACGGCAGGAGCGCGCGGCGCAGCGGCTCGACCTTGCGCAAGTCGCAGCAGCCGTCGGGATCGTAGGACCAGCGCAGCCCCTTTTCATCCTTCAGCCGCAACAGGCGCGGGTCGGGGCGGAACACGCGCAGGTCGGTCAGCCCCAGCCGCTCGGACAATTCGTCGCGATAGGCCAGGGTCTCGCCGAACATCTTCTGCGTATTGGTAAAGATCACCGGCACGTCGCGGTCGACCGACGCGATCATGTGCAGCAGCACCGCCGACTCGGCCCCGAACGACGATACTGCCGCGATCCGGCCGGCCAGCTCGCCGGTCAGCAATTCACGCAGCATGTCGGGCGCGGACACACCCTCGAACCGCTCCTGCATTGCCGCGGCATCGGTGGCGGTAAAGGCGGGGCGGACGTCGATGACGTCAAGGTTGTGGAGCGGGAGATCGTGGGCAGGCTCACCCATGGCGCAATTTCCAGACCGGGACCGCCGCATCGGCGGCCTTTTGATAGACATGGTCGTAGCGCTCCAGCGAGCGCTTGAGCACGACCGGGTCGACCGCAGCATGCGGCGCGAAGGCGTCGAAGCCGCAGCGGCGCATCAGCGGGATCTGATCGACCAGCACGTCACCCTCGGCGCGCAGCTCGCCGGCATAGCCCGCCTCGCGCAGGATCCGCGCGACCGAATAGCCACGCCCGTCCCGGAACGTCGGGAACGACACCTCGACCAGCGCCAGCCGGTCGAGGTGCGGGATCAGCGCGCGCGCATCGTCGCCGGGTTCGATCCGCACCGCAGTTGCGTTCGACTGGCCGGCGAGAAAGGCGTCGAGCGTCACCGCCGGCTCTTCATGCGCCGCGCCGTCGCGGAAGCGCAGATGCGCGCGGTCGTCGATCACGTCGACCTCGAACGCCTCAACCATAGATCGCCTCCTTGAACGGCTGCATGCCCACGCGGCGATAGGTGTCGACGAAGCGCTCGCCGGTCTCCCGGATGCGGACATAAGTGTCGGTGACGCGCTCGATCGCATCGACCACGCCGTCCTCGTCGAAGCCGGGGCCGGTGATCTTGCCGAGCGACACGTCCTCCGCGCCCGAACCGCCGAGCAGCAGCTGGTAATTTTCGGTGCCCTTCCGGTCGACGCCGAGGATGCCGATGTGCCCGGCATGGTGGTGGCCGCAGGCGTTGATGCAGCCGCTGATCTTGAGTTTCAGCTCACCCAGATCGCGCTGCCGGTCGAGGTCGGCAAAGCGCTGCCCGATCTTCTGCGCGAGCGGGATCGAGCGTGCATTGGCGAGCGCGCAATAGTCGAGCCCCGGGCAGGCGATGATGTCGCTGATCAGGTCGAGGTTGGCGTCGGCCAGCCCGGCCTCGCTGAGCGCCTCCCAGACCGCCTTCAAATCGGCAACGCGGACGTGCGGCAGGACGATGTTCTGTGCGTGCGTCACGCGCAGCTCGTCGAAGCTGTAGCGTTCGGCGAGATCGGCCATCACGTCGATCTGCTCGGCGGAGGCGTCACCGGGGATGCCGCCGATCGGCTTGAGCGAGATGGTGACGATCGCATGGCCGGGCTGCTTGTGCGCGCGGACGTTCTGGTCGAGCCACACCGCGAAGCCCGGGTCGCTGCGGTCGGCGACCGCGCCGTCAGAGGCGGCGAAGGCGGGCGCGGCGAACATCGCGCTGATCCGCGCCAGTTCGGCGGCGGGCGGGTCGATGCCGAGCTGGCGAACTTGCTCAAATTCCTCCTCGACCTCGGCGCGATACTTGTCCGCGCCCAGTTCGTGGATCAGGATCTTGATCCGCGCCTTGTAGATATTGTCGCGCCGGCCATAGCGATTGTAGACGCGCAGGCACGCCTCCAGATAGCTCATCAGCTGGTCGGCCGGGATGAAGTCCTTGATCTCCGGCGCGATCATCGGCGTGCGCCCCATGCCGCCGCCGACGAACACCTTCGCGCCCAGCACGCCGTCACGCTCGAGCAATTGCAGCCCGATGTCGTGGAGCCGCATCGCCGCGCGATCCTCGTCCGCCGCGATGACCGCGATCTTGAACTTGCGCGGCAGGTAGGTGAATTCGGGGTGGAAGGTGCTCCACTGCCGCAGCAACTCCGCGAACGGACGCGGGTCGGTGACCTCGTCGGCGGCAGCGCCCGCGAACTGGTCCGAGCTGATGTTGCGAATGCAATTGCCGCTGGTCTGGATCGCGTGCATCTCGACCGTCGCCAGCTCGGCGAGGATGTCGGCGGCGTCCTCCAGCTTGATCCAATTATACTGGATGTTCTGGCGGGTGGTGAAGTGGCCGTAGCCGCGGTCGTATTTGCGCGCGACATGCGCCAGCATCCGCATCTGCCGCGCGTTCAGCGTGCCATAGGGCACCGCCACACGCAGCATATAGGCGTGCAGCTGCAGGTAGAGACCATTCATCAGCCGCAGCGGCTTGAACTGATCCTCGCTCAGCTCGCCCGACAGCCGCCGCTGGCATTGGTCGCGAAACTCCTCGACCCGCGCATCGACGATCGACTGGTCATATTCGTCGTACTTGTACATCGTTGCTTCCTCGATCCCCGCACAGGCGGCGGGGAGGGGTTCAGATCACCCAGTCGCCCGCGAGGGCATCGGCGGGCTTGAGCGTCAGATCGGGGCGGACGGTCGGGCCGAGCGCGCGAATCCGGTCCTTGATATGCGCGGGGCGGGGACCGTCGGGGGTCTCGCTCGCCTCAATCACATAAGGGACGTTGACGCGCCGCGCGGCCTCTTCCTCGCGCGCGATCGCCTCGGCGCGTTCACCGGCGTCGCTGGCGTCGGCGATATGGCGCGACCAGTCGCGGCCGGTCCACCACACCACGTCGCCGGTCGCCAGATCGTTGCCGGTCACCAGCCTCATGCCATCGTCTCCGCCACCTTCGCATAGCCCGCCAGCCGGTCTTCGGCGTCGGACAGTTCCACCACCTCGCCGACGACGATGATCGCCGGGCTCGCAACCTGCTCGCGCGACACCATCGCGCCGAGGTCAGCAAGCAGTGTTCGCAGCGCGCGGTGACCGGGCAACGTGCCCTTTTCCAGCACCGCGACCGGCATGTCGGGCGCGACGCCGTCGGCGATCAGCTTGTCGGCAATCGCCTCGGCGGTCGCGACGCCCATGTAGATCACCAGCGTGCGGCCCTGCCCGGCGAGTCCCGACCAGTCCTGATCGGTCAGCCCCTTGCACTGGCCGGCGACGAAGGTGACCGCCGAGCTGTGGTCGCGGTGGGTGAGCGGCAGCATCGCCTCGGCGGCGCAGCCGAGCGCGGCCGACACGCCCGGGATCACCTCGACCGCCAGCCCGGCGGCGCGCACCGCCTCGACCTCTTCGCCGCCGCGCCCGAAGATGAACGGATCGCCGCCCTTCAACCGCACGACGACGCTGCCGGCCTTCACATGTGCGACGATCAGCGCGTTGATCGCTTCCTGCGGCAGCGTGTGACGCGCGCGGCGCTTGGCGACCGAGATGCGATGCGCTTCGGGCGGGGCGAGATCGAGGACGCGCGGGTCGATCAACCCGTCGTGGACGACGACGTCGGCTGAGCGCAGCGCCTCCACCGCACGGACGGTGAGCAGGCCGGGATCGCCGGGGCCGGCACCGACGAGGATGACGCGGCCGCGCGCGTCGGGATCAAGAAGCGTCGCCATGATGCCATCGCACATGGGGCAGGGCGGCAGGGGGTGCAATCGAGCGATGCTTGGCGGCGGCGTAGGATTGGTTTGGTGGTGGTTGTTGCTGCGGACACAGCGGCGTGCCGTCTGGGGCGGCCGGTCGTGTCAACTCGACAGACATGGGCCCCTGCCTTCGCAGGGGCGACGGTGGAAGTGGCGAGCGCCCAATCAACAAGCGCCGTCGCCCCTGCGAAGGCAGGGGCCCATGTCTGTCGAGTTCAAGCGCGACACCGTCACGAAGGCGACAAGCCTGTGTCGAACCTCAATGCCGCGCCGCATGAACCTTGTGCATCACCAAGGCGATCACCCCGCCGACGATCAGCCCGAACACCCCCGCGATCCCCGCGCTGACGAGCCAGCCGAGTGCCCCGCCGCCTGCACCCTCGGCGAGATGGTGGACGAACGCGGCCGGCGCCGGCATGCCGACGTCGGCGGCGTTGTGGATCAGCAGGTCGCCGCCGACCCACAGCATCGCCGCGGTGCCAACAATGGTCAGCACCTGCATCAGCACCGGCACGCCCTTCACCAGCCCGCGTCCGATCGCCTGCGCCGCTGCCGAGGGCCGCTGCGCCAGATACAGGCCGACGTCGTCCGCCTTCACGATCAGCGCGACGACGCCGTAAACGCCCGCGGTGATCGCCACCGCGACGATCGCCAGCGTCACCGCCTGCGTCAGCAGCGGCTGGTCCGAGACCTCGCGCAGCGCGATCACCATGATCTCGGCCGACAGGATGAAATCGGTGCGGATCGCGCCCGACACCTTCTGCTTCTCCAGCGCGACCGGATCAGTGGTCACGGCTTCCTCGTCCGCGCCGTGCCCGCCGGACACCGCCTCGATCACCTTCTCCGCGCCCTCGAAGCACAGGAACGCGCCGCCCAGCATCAGCAGCGGCGCGAGCGCCCAGGGCGCAATCGCGCTGAGGATCAGCGCGGCGGGCAGCAGGAACAGCAACTTGTTGCGGATCGATCCCAGCGCGATCTTGCCGATGATCGGAAGTTCGCGCTTCGGCGACAGCCCGACGACATAGCGCGGGGTGACCGCGGTATCGTCGATCACCACCCCCGCCGCCTTCGTCCCCGCCTTGGTGGCGGCGGCCCCGACATCGTCGAGCGATGCCGCCGCCAGCCGCGTCAGTCCGGCGATATCGTCGAGCAGCGCGACCAGTCCGCTTGCCATTGTCTGTCGATCCTTGTTCGGGGTCAGGCGTCGGCGAGGCCGATGCCGATCGTCGCGCGCGCTGCCTCGGCCTCGTTCGAGACGACCGGATAGGCGCAATAATCGGCGGCGTAATAGGCGCTTGGGCGGTGATTGCCCGACCAGCCGACGCCGCCGAACGGCGCCGCCGACGACGCACCGTTGGTCGGGCGGTTCCAGTTGACGATCCCGGCGCGCGCGCCCGCCCAGAAGCGGTCGAACAGCGCGGGCGTCTGGCTGATCAGCGACGCGGACAGGCCGTAGCGCGTGTTGTTGGCCTCGGCGATCGCGCCGTCGAAATCGTCGGCGCGGATCACCTGCAGCAAGGGGCCGAACAGCTCGATGTCCGGGCGGTCGCCAACATCGGTGACGTCGATGATGCCCGGGGTGACGAACGGCCGATCCTCGACCGGGCGCGCCATATGCTGGACCGGACGCCCGCCCTTCATCATCAGCGCGAGGAAGCTCTCGGTCAGGCCGTCGGCTACCTCGTTGTCGATCACCGGCCCCATGAACGGCGCGGGATCGTCGTGCGGCGCGCCGACGATCAGCCGGCGGGTGAGCGAGGCCAACTCCGCAAGCAGCGGTTCGGCCAAGGATTCCTGCACGATCAGCCGCCGCGCGGCGGTGCAGCGCTGCCCGGCGGTGGTGAAGGCGGACTGGACGATCAGCACCGCGGCGGCGTGCAGGTCGGGGGTGTCCCACACGAGGATCGGGTTGTTGCCGCCCATCTCCAGCGCGAGGATCTTCTCGGGCTTCTCCGCGAAGGCGCGGTTGAGCGCGATCCCGGTGCGCGCCGAGCCGGTGAACAGCAGTCCGTCGATCCCGTCATGCGCCGCCAGTGCGCGACCTTCGTCTGGACCGCCGATCACCAGCCGCAACGTCTCGGCGGGCACCCCGGCGGCGTGGAAACAGTCGACCAGAAATGCGCCGGTCGCCGGGGTTTTCTCCGAGGGTTTGAAGACGATGGCGTTGCCCGCGATCAGCGCGGGCACGATATGGCCGTTGGGCAGATGCGCGGGGAAATTGTACGGCCCCAGCACCGCCAGCACGCCGTGCGGCTTGTGGCGGAGCGCCATGCGGGTGTTCATCGGGGCGTCGAGCCGGCGCTGCGCGGTGCGCTCGGCATAGGCGCTGACGGAAATGTCCACCTTGGCGGCGACGGTGTCGACCTCGGTGCGCGCCTCCCACAACGGCTTGCCGGTTTCGCGGGCGATCAGATCGGTGAAGGCGTCGGCGCGCTGGCGGACGACATTGGCGAAGCGGCGCAGCGTTTCGATGCGGAACGACAAGGACTTGGCCGCCCACGGCACGAAGCCGGCACGCGCCGCCGCGACCTCGGCATCGACGTCGCTCGTCTCCGCACGCCACAATTCCGCACCGGTGGCGGGTTCAAAGGAGATCAGCTCAGCCATGCCGCTGGTCTTAGCCGTAACTTTCATCAGGGCGGAAGAGGGGATCGTCAGCGCAACGCGTCACCCATCGCGCGGATATTGGCGATGGTTGCGCCAAACGGCCCCCAATCGTCGGCGTCGGCGATCGGCGACCAGATCGCCTCGACCCGGTCGATCAGCATCGAGCACGGCTCGCCCTGCCAATAAGCGTGATCGCGCGCGCGGCGGGGCGAAAAGGCCGCTAGATGTTGGCGGACCTCGTCCCACGCGTTCCCGTAAGTTTGCGGTAGCGGTTGCGCAAAGGCATCGAAGAAGAACTGGTCGACCGGCGTGAGCGTCGCGCGCAACGCCCGTTCGACCGCCTGTACCAGTGCGCGGTTCTCCTCCGGTGCGCGCGGCACCCGGCCGAGCCGCCACAACACGGCCTCGGCAATCGCGGGCTGATAAAGGCCGGCGAAGCCGTCGAGCGCGGCGATCAGTGGCTCGGACTCGGCGATCTGCGCGAGCGAGGAGGCGAGCTGCATCACGTCCCACAGGATCGCCTCGGGCTGGCGACCGAAGGCGTAGAGCCCGGCATGGTCGAAATAGGCCGCGACGAACCCCGGGTCCCAGACCGGCGCGAACCGCCACGGTCCATAGTCGAAGCTCTCGCCGGTGACGTTGATATTGTCGGAATTGAGCACGCCGTGGACGAACCCCGCCGCCATGTAGCGCGCCGCGAGCGTCGCGGTGCGCGCGACGACCAGTTCCAGCAGCCGGACGGGATCGTCGCTGTCCTCGCCGTAGAGTTCGCGCAGCACATAGCCGGTCAGGCGGCGCAGCGCGTCCTCGTCGCGATGGTAGGCGAGCCGCTGGAACGTGCCGATGCGGATGTGCGAATGGCTGAGCCGCACCAGCACGCTGCCGCGCGTCGGCGAGGGTTCGTCGTTGCGCTCCAGCGCCTCGCCGGTCTCGATCAGCGAGAAGCTGCGCGAGGTCGGGACGTTCAGCGCCTCGAGCATCTCGGTCGCCAGCACCTCGCGGACGCCGCCCTTCAGCGTCAGGCGGCCGTCGCCGAAGCGGCTCCACGGCGTCTGCCCCGAGCCCTTGGTGCCGAGGTCGAGCAACCGCCCGCGGTCATCGCGAAGCTGCGCGAAGGTGAAGCCGCGTCCGTCGCCGATGTCGGGATTGTACACGCGGAACTGATGCCCGTGGTAGCGCAGCGCGAGCGGCCGTTCGAGCGTGCCGGGCAGCGGCGTAAAGCGACCAAAATGCGCGACCCATTCGGCGTCGTCGAGCGTGTCGAGCCCGACCTGCGCGGCGGCGCGATCGTTGCGGAAGCGTAAGGTCGCTTGCGGGGAGCGCGCCGCGGCGACCTCGTCGTAAAAGGGGTCGCCGAGTGCGGTGAGGGTGCGCTCGGGGCGATATGCTTGCGGGTCGACGGCCATGCCGCGATATGGGGGGCGGTCGGCAGGGGGCGCAAGCGATGGCGGAGTTTCGGGACATCTATTGGTGGTCGAGCGACGGGCTGCGGCTCCATGCGCGCGACTATCCGGGTGCCGATGACACGCCGCCGGTGCTGTGCCTGCCCGGACTGACGCGCAACGCGCGCGATTTCGCCGATGTGGCGCGGTCGATCGCGCCCGCGCGCCGCGTGATCGCGGTCGAATTCCGCGGGCGCGGCGAGAGCGGCTATGCCAAGGACCCGATGAGCTATGTCCCGCTCACCTATGCGCAGGACGTGGTCGCGTTGCTCGACGACCAGAAGATCGACCGTTTCGTCACGATCGGCACCTCGCTCGGCGGGATCGTGACGATGCTGCTTGCCGGGCTGGTGCCGGGGCGACTGGCGGGGGCGCTGCTCAACGATGTCGGGCCGGAGATCGAACCGGCCGGGCTCGCGCGCATCCGCGGCTATGTCGGCAAGCCGAGCACCTGGCCGACGTGGATGCACGCGGCGCGCGGGGTGCAGGAGGGCAATGCCGCCGCCTATCCCGACTGGGGGATCGAGCAATGGCTGGCTATGGCCAAGCGGCTGTACCGCGTCAATTCCGCGGGGCGGATCGTGCTCGATTACGACATGAAGATCGCCGAGCCGTTCCGCCTGCCCGGCAACGAGGCGGGGCCGGACATGTGGCGCGCGCTGGCGGCGCTGGCCGGGGTGCCGGTGCTGGTGGTGCGCGGTGCGCTGAGCGATATCCTGTCCGCGCGCACCGCCGAGCGGATGGTCGCGACGCTCCCCGACGCCACGCTGGTGACGGTGCCGGAGATCGGCCACGCGCCGATGCTCGACGAGCCGGCGGTGCAACCTGCGTTGCGGCACTGGCTGGCGCGGATCGGGAACCGCCCGGCGGACTGAGGCGCTGTCGCGGGGCTTTACGACGGACGTTTGGAGAGCCCGCATGATCAGTCTTCCCCGTCATCCCGGACGCGATCCGGGATCCCGCTTTTGCCTCGACCGAGACGAAGGAGCGGGGCCCCGGATCAGGTCCGGGGCGACGTCTTACGTGGAGGTCGAGCGGCCTGATCGTGGGACGCTCGCATGACCGGCGTTCGGGACGCTCATACCGCCGTGTTGCCCCTCAAGGGACGCCGCGCCGCGATCACCGGCGGGACGACCGGGATCGGGCGCGCAATCGCGCGGTTGCTCGCCGCCGAGGGCGCGTCGGTGTTCATCGGCGGCACCGATCAGGCGCATCTCGACGAGGCGCTGGCGGATATCCGCAAGGTGGGAACGGGCGAGGGCGCGCTCCACGACCTGTCCGATCCCGACAATGTCGGCGCGTTCCTGTCCGCCGCCGATGCGGCGCTGGGCGGCTATGACATCGTCGTCGCCAATGCCGCCGAGGCAGCCTCTGGGCTGATCGAGATGGACGAAGCGGCGGTGCGCCACGCGATCTCGCTCAACTTCACCCACTATCTGCTGCTCGCACACCGCGCCGCGACGACGATGGCAGCGGGCGGCGATATCGTGATGATCGGTTCGACCAGCGCCTATGTGCTCGGGCCGCATTCGACCGTCTATGCGGCGATCAAGCACGGGTTGCAGGGCTTTTCGATCGCGCTGCGCCGCGAGCTGGGTGGCAGGGACATCCGCGTTGCTTTGGTCGAGCCGGGCAAGACCGGCTCCGACATGCAGATGCCCGACGTCAGCCCCGACGAGCAGCGCGAACAGATCGAGGCTGGGACGATGCTGCGCGCCGAGGACATTGCGGTCGGCGTCCAGTATCTGCTCACCCAGCCGCGCCGCACCGTGATCCAGCGGCTGACGATCAGCCCGCGCGTGCAGGAGGAGGAGTGATGGCCGACTGGCCGCATGACGCGCTGGTGCTGACCCCGCACGATATCGACCTGTCGCGCTCGCCGCTGGCGGGGAAGATCGACGCCGAGACCTATGTGCTGGGTGCGTTCAATCCCGGCATGACGCGGCTGCCGAATGGCAATCTGCTGCTGATGGTGCGCGTCGCCGAGGCGCTGCGCACCCCGGTCCGCGAGCAGCAGGTCCATGCGATCCGCTGGCACGACGGCGGCTATGTGCTCGACGCCTGGCCGCTGTCGCTGGTCGACACGTCCGATCCGCGCAAGTTCATGATGCGCGGCGGCGGGTGGAAGGTGATGGCGCTGACCTCGCTGTCATGGCTGTTGCCGGTCGAGCTGGATGCCGAAGGGCGCGCGGTGAAGGCAATCCATTACGACCGCGCGATCGCGCCGCGCACCGATTACCAATGCTATGGCGTTGAGGATGCGCGGATCACGCAGGTCGACGGGCGCTATTACATGACGACCTGCTCGGTCAGCCCCGAGCGGCATTCGACCACGCTCTACACCAGCGACGATGCGCTCGACTGGACGCTGGAGGGAATCGTCCTCGATCACCAGAACAAGGACATGCTGATCTTCGAGGGCAAGGTCGGGGGCAAGTTCTGCGCGCAGACGCGGCCGCTCGGCGATCTGTATTTCGCCTACCCGCCCGAGTCCGAATGGCGCGCGGGGCCGTCGATCAATCTCGCGACATCACCCGACGCCTTGCACTGGAAGCCGTACGACAAGCCCGGCATCCGGCCGCATGCGCAGACGATGGCGACCGCGCGGATGGGCGGCGGTGCGCCGCCGGTGCTGGCGGAGGTCGGCGGGCAGCAGGGGTGGCTGTCGCTGTGGCACGGCGTCGAGCCGTCTGGCGTCGTCGGCATCTATCGGACGTACTGGACGCTGCTCGACCGCGACGATCCATCGCGCGCGTTGGCGACCGATCATGCCCCGCTGCTCGAGCCGGCACCCGAATTGCTCAAGCCGCTGGAGAATCTGCTGTACGTCACCGATGTCGTGTTCACGACCGGGATCGCGGACGGCGGCGACCATTGGGTGGTGGCGAGCGGCGAGGCCGATCTGGCGTGCCGGATCACGCATGTGCCGAAGGATCGGATCGGGTAGCCGCTCGTCATTGCGAGCGGAGCGAAGCAATCCAGGGCGTCCTCTTCCGGCTCTGGATTGCTTCGCCACGCTCGCAACGACGAATGGGGAGTTTTCGTGCACGAAAAAGGCCCGGAGCGCGCGTGCGCCCCGGGCCTTTCATCATCACGCCGCCGAAGCGGCGCGACGTCTCGGATCAGTTGCTGTCCGAATCGTCGTTGTCGTCGACGGCGATCACGACACCGGCGGCGACAACCGCAGCGGCGAGCACCAGACCGACGATCGCGCCCGGCGCGGCCAGCTTGCTCTTGCCGCTGGTCGCGGTGGCGGCGCGCGCCGACTTCGCGACCGACAGCGAGGCCGCCGGGCTGGCGGCCGGGGCGGCGAGGGCGGGGGCGGCAGCCAGCGTGAGCGAAGCGGCAGCGGCGAACATGGAAGCGATCTTCATGGTGCGTCTCCTGTTAGTCGCGGATAACAGGTCAGCTCTTGTCCTGTTCCGCTGCGGCAGGGAAGCAGAACATGGTGCGCGGCAACATTTGCCGTAGTATGTGGCGGGTATGTCACAGTCGCTGTCCCTTCTTTATCTTTTCGGCGAAAGTGCCGAACGCGACGCCGATCCGTGGCGTCGGCGCGCGGTGCAGTTGATGACCGCCTTCGGCGGTCGCGCGCGGCAGGTCGCCGCTGTCGATAAGCTGCCGAATGGCGTGCCGGCGACGCTGGCGCAGAACCCGCCGCCGCTCTCCGGCGCGGTGTCGGTTGCGCGCTACGAGGCGATCGCGCGCGCGATGCGCGGATATGATCTGGTGCTCAGCTTCGGCGCGGGGGCGATCGACGCGGTGATGGCGCGGCGCGCCTTTCCGCGCGGTGCGCCGCCGATCGTCCATCATGAGGACCCCGCCGCGATGACGAGCGGCGGCAGCGCGCGGCTGTACCGCCGCATCGCGCTGGGCGCGGCGGCGGGGCTGGTCGTCACCGGCAAGGGTGCGGCGGAGGCTGCCGCGGGGTGCTGGAAGGTCGCGGCCGCGCGGCTGCATACGATCGCCGACGGCGTCGACCTGTCGGCCTTCGCGCGCGGGCCGGACACGAAGACGGTGGCCGGCTTCCGCCGCAAGCCCGGCGAGGTCGCGATCGGGATCATGCTCGACGGCGCGAGCGACGACGAACTGGCGTTGCTGGTGCGCGCGGTCGCGGGGTTGGCGGCGCGCTTCCGGCTCATCGTGGTCGGCGAAGGCGAAGGGCGGGCGGCGGTCGAGCGCACCGCGCTGGCGATGGGGATCGACGACCGGCTGGTGCTGCCCGGCGCGCTGTCGCCGGGCGCGGCATGGCTCGGCGGGCTCGACGTGCTGCTGCTGCCGCTGCGGCTGGCCCGGGCGCCTGCGATCGTGATCGAGGCGATGGCGGCGGGCGTGCCGGTGATGGCGCTGCGGGGCGGCGCGGTCGAGGTGCTGCTCGCGCCGGACAATCGCGCATTGCTGTCGGCGCACGCCGCGGAGGTGTCGTTGCGCGACGCGCTGCAACCGCTGGCGAGCGACGCGACGCTGCGGGCGGCGACCGGCGCGGCCAATCGCGCGCAGGCGCTGGCGGTGCACGATGTCGCGGCGATGATCGCGCGCTCGGCCGCGGTCTATTCGGATGCGATCGGGGGGCCGGCTTTGCTCGGGTGAGTCGCATTTCGGTCGCGTTGCGGCCCGATTGCTTTATATGGGGCCGCTGCATCATTGGTGAAAACGGGAATTCGCGTGTTCAAGGGGCTGAAGCCGATCGTCTATGGAGGCCGCGAGGTCTGGCCGCTGGTGGAAGGGGGCAAGGGGGTTGCCGCCACCAATCACGCCTCGGCGGGCGCCTGGGCGGCGGCGGGCGGCATCGGCACGGTTTCGGCGGTCAACGCGGACAGCTATGATCCCGAGGGCAAGATCATCCCGCAGATCTATCGCGCGCTGACCCGGCGTGAACGCCACGAGGAACTGATCGCCTATGCGATCGAGGGCGCGGTGCAGCAGGTGCAGCGTGCGTGGGAGATCGCGGGCGGCAAGGGCGCGATCAACATCAACGTGCTGTGGGAGATGGGCGGCGCGCCGCGCGTGTTGCACGGCGTGCTGGAGCGGACGCGCGGGCTGGTGTCGGGCGTCACCTGCGGCGCGGGGATGCCGTACAAGCTGAGCGAGATCGCGGCGTCGTACAACGTCAGCTATCTGCCGATCGTCAGCTCCGGCCGCGCGTTCCGTGCGCTGTGGAAGCGCGCCTATTCCAAGGCGAGCGAGTGGCTGGCGGCGGTGGTCTACGAGGATCCGTGGCTGGCCGGCGGGCACAACGGCCTGTCGAATGCCGAGGACCCGCTGAAGCCCGAGGACCCCTATCCGCGCGTCAAGGCGCTGCGCGAGACGATGCGCGAGGGCGGCATTCCCGACACCACGCCGATCGTGATGGCGGGCGGCGTCTGGTATCTGCGTGACTGGAACGACTGGATCGACAATCCCGAACTCGGCCAGATCGCCTTCCAATACGGTACGCGCCCGCTGCTGACGCAGGAAAGCCCGATCCCCGAAGGGTGGAAGGCCAAGCTGACGCAGATCGAGGAGGGCGAGGTGCTGCTGCACCGTTTCTCGCCGACCGGCTTCTATTCGTCGGCGGTGCGCAACCCGTTCCTGCGCGCGCTCGAAGCGCGGTCGGAGCGGCAGATCGCCTTTTCGACGCAGGAAGCCGGCGACCATGTCTTCCAGCTCGACGTCGGGGTGAAGGGCAAGAATTTCTGGGTGACGCGCAACGACCTGCTGCGCGCACGCGAATGGTTCGGCGCGGGCTTCACCGATGCGCTCAAGACCCCGGACAATACGCTCGTCTTCGTGACGCCGCAGGAAAAGGGCGAGATCCGCAAGGATCAGGCCGATTGCATGGGCTGCCTCAGCCAGTGCCTGTTCTCGAGCTGGGCGGATACCGAGACCAATTCGACCGGGCGGCTCGCCGATCCGCGCAGCTTCTGCATTCAGAAGACGTTGCAGGACATCGCGCATGGCGGCGACACCGATGCGAACCTGATGTTCGCGGGCCACGCGGCGTATAACTTCAAACGCGATCCCTTCTACTCCAACGGCTTCGTGCCGACGGTCAAGCAGCTCGTCGACCGCATCCTGACCGGCGACTGATGTTCGGCGCGGCGCTGGCGCAGGTCGCGGCAGCGCTGCGTCCGGCGCGCGACCCGTGGTGGGTGATCGGCAGCGCGGCGGTGCGGCTGCATGGGGCCGAAACGTCGGTCGCCGACATCGACGTGCTGACGAGTGCCCGAGACGCGGAGCGGTTGCTCGCCGACTGGCCCGGCGTGGCGACGATCTGCGGCGCGAGTGACCGCTTCCGCTCGCACCCGTTCGCGCGGCTGGACGGCGCGGCCTTGCCGGTCGAGGTGATGGGCGATCTCGAACTTTGCACCGCGAACGGCTGGCAGCCGGTGCGGCCGCTGACGCGCGTGGCGCACGGGGATGTTTTCATACCGGACCGTGACGAGTTGCGGGCGATCCTGCGTGCGTTCGGGCGCGAGAAGGATCGGGCACGCGCGGCGCTGCTCGACCTACCCGACGCGCGACTAATCGATGGCTGAGATGGGGTGCGGGCCAGCAAGCGAATGATGCCGTTCCTTCTGATCGGCCCGACGTTATGACGTTTCCATGAGCAGCCCCATTCATCGGCGTCATCTTCTCGTGGGCGGCGCGGTCGCGCTGATCGGCGCCGCGCCGGGGCAGGAGCCCGTAACGGAGGCGCTGCGCACGCTAGAACGCCGGTCCGGCGGGCGGCTCGGCGTCGGCATCGTCGACACCGCGCGCGGTACGTCCGCAGGCTGGCGACAGCACGAGCGTTTCACGCAGGCCAGCTCGTTCAAGCTGTCGCTGGCGGCGATGATCCTCGCCGAGGCGGAGCGCGGACGGCTCGCCTTGACCGACGTGCTGCGCTGGCCGCGTGACGATCTCCTCCCGCATAGCCCGGTCACCGCAGCCGCCATCGCCGGATCACTGCCGATCCGCGACCTGGCGCGCGCCGCCGTGGTCACCAGCGACAATACCGCGGCCAACGTGCTGCTGCGCCGGATCGGCGGCCCGGCACGGCTGACCGCCTTCTGGCGATCGACCGGCGACCGCATCAGCCGGCTCGACCGCTACGAGCCGGCGTTGAACGTCACGCCGCCGGGAACGAGCCTCGACACGACAACGCCGGCGGCGATGGCGGCGACCGTCGGCCGGCTGCTCCGCGGCAAGGTGTTGCAGCCGGCGAGCCGCACCGTGCTTGGCGACTGGATGATCGCCGCGGATACCGGACGACAGCGGCTTCGCGCCGGCTTCCCGAACGACTGGCGGGCGGGCGACAAGACCGGCACCGGCGGCGCGGCGGGACACCCGATCTTCGTCGACCTCGCCTTCGGTGCGCCGCCCGGCCGCGCCCCGCTGATCGTGACGGCCTATTTCGAGTCGCCTGCCGCGATGGCGTCGGCGGAGGCCGAGGCGGTGCTGGCAGCAGTGGGGCGGATCGCGGCGGGGAGTGCGAAGTAGCGCGGGTCGACGTCAACTTGATCCGTCATTGAGCGGGATGGTCGACTTCGTGTCATCATGATCTGGCGCCTCGCTAGCTGCCGGCAGCAGCGAAAAGCGGGATTCCGGATCAAGTCCGGGATGACGAACTGCGTGAGGGTATGTTAAGCTCGATTGGTCCGGGAGCGGTCGGCGGGCCACCCCTTTTCCGCTCCAAAGCAGAACGGCGCGCCACCCGCCGGGTGACGCGCCGTCAAGGTCAGCGACCCGGCTCGCTGCGTCAGTCGACGACGGTACCCACCACCGCGCCGCCGACGCCGCCGACCGCCGCGCCCTTCTCGACGCTGCCGCCGGTCGCGGCCGCGACACCGGCGCCACCCGCGCCGCCGATCGCCGCACCGCGCAGCGTCGAACAGGCCGACGTCGACACCGCAGCGGCGACGAGCAGGGCGGACAATGCGATCTTCTTCATGGATAGGCTCCGGTTTTTACAATGAATGGCGGCTTAATGCGGAGCAAGGAGCGACGGTTCCGACCAGACATGCTTCGTCACGCATCGCCGCGCCGCGACACAGATTGCACGGCGGCAACGCGCTCGACATGCAGGGGCAACGTCGGGCGTCGATGACGGACGGGCCATGACGGAGAGCCCGATGCCACATGATCGCCACGCCGCCTATCACGCCGACCGCGCCCGCGGCGAAGCCGTTCGCGCGATCAGCGCCGCCAGCGCGGACGCGGCGGCGATCCATCAGGAACTCTGCCTGCGCTACAGCGGGCGCGTCATCGCCGCGCTGATCCTCGGCGCGGCGGGGAAGGGGATGGATTAACCCCTCGCCGCCTCGGATTCGCTCCACTGCGGCAGAGTGAGCACGAGCGTTAGGCCCAGCCTTCGAGCACCTGATCGGGCGGGCGGTGGCCGTCGGCCCACATGCGGATGTTGGCGATCACCTTCTCGCCCGACGCGACGCGGCCCTCCCACGTCGCCGAGCCCATATGCGGGGTCATCACGACGTTGGGCAGCGCGAGCAGCCGCGGATCGATCTCGGGTTCGTGCCGCCACACGTCGAGCCCGGCCCCGGCGAGCCGGCCGTTCTCCAGCGCCGCGACCAACGCATCCTCGTCGAGGATTCCGCCACGGCTGGCGTTGATGACATAGACGTGCGGGCGCAGCAGCGCGATCCGGCGCGCGTCGATCAGGTCGCGGCTGTCGGCGTTGAGCGGGGTGTGGAGCGTCAGGATGTCGATCGCGCCGAGCAGCTCGTCGAGGTTGGGGTGCCAGACCGCGTTCAGCTCCCCCTCGACCACCTTCGGCAGCCGGTGACGATTGTGGTAATGGATCGACAGCCCGAAGGCGCGCGCGCGCCGCGCCACCGCCTGGCCGATCCGCCCCATGCCGACAATTCCCAGCGCCTTGCCGCCGATCCGGTAGCCGAGCATCCCGCCGGGGCTCCACCCCTTCCACGCACCGGCGCGCACCAGTTTCTCGCCTTCCGCCAGCCGCCGGGGCACCGAGACGATCAGCGCCATCGTCATGTCGGCGGTATCCTCGGTCAGCACGCCGGGGGTGTTGGTGACGATGACGCCGCGCGCGCGCGCCGCCTTCAGGTCGATGTGGTTCACGCCCGCGCCGAAATTGGCGATCAGCCGCAGCCGCGGCCCGGCATCCGCGATCAGCGCGGCGTCGATCGTGTCGGTGACCGCGGGCACCAGCACGTCGCAATGGGCCATCGCGGCGGCGAGCGCGTCGCGCGACAGGGGCACGTCGTCGGCGTTGCCGGTCACGTCGAATAATTCGTCCAGTCGCCGCATCACCACGTCGGGGAGCGCCCGCGTCACGATCACCTTGGGATGGGCGCAGCGTCGCGTATCGGCCATGCGCCGGGATTGGCGAAGCCGTGCCGATGCGTCAACGGTTGATGCGGCAGGGTCCGCATGGCTACAGGGCGACAATAACCAGAGGGCGGAAGTGAACAGGGACCATCTCACGATCGTGGCGGCGGCGGCGGCACTCCTGCTGCCCGTCCCGGTGCCGGCCGCGGCGGACACCGCGCCGAAGCAGCCGCCCTTCATCGGTTCGATCGCCGCGTCGCGCGCGCGGATGCGCACCGGGCCGGGGCGCAACTTCCCGGCGAGCTGGGTCTATGTCCGCGCCGATCTGCCAGTGCGCGTGCTCGAGGCGTTCAAGGAATGGCGCCGCGTCGAGGATCCCGACGGCACCCAGGGGTGGATGCTCAACGCATTGCTCAGCAGCCGCCGCACCGCGATCGTGCGCGGGACCGAGCCTGCCGAGCTGCGCGACCGGCCAGGCGGACCGACGATCGTGTGGCGCGTCCAGCCGGGGGTGGTCGGGCGCATCACGCGGTGCGGCAACGGCTGGTGCCGCTTCGACGTCAAGGGGCAGGCGGGGTTCATCCAGACCGACCGGATCTGGGGTGTCGAGGCGACGGAGCAACTGCCATGACCTTCACGCTCGAAGGATTCGACCTCGACGCGTTCGTCGCCGCGACGCTCGCCGAGGATCTGGGGGCGGGCGGCGACGTCACCTCCGCGGCGGTGATTCCGGCCGAGGCGCGCTTCGAGGCGGTGATGGACAGCCGCGACGCGATCACGGTCTGCGGGCTGGACATCGCCGCGGCGTTCTTCCGGCATCTCGATGCGGCGGCGGCGATCACGATGCTGGTCGTCGACGGCGACCGCGTCGCACCGGGCACCGCGCTGATGCGCATCACCGGCAATGCCCGCGCGCTGCTGACCGCCGAGCGGTCCGCGCTCAACACCGTCCAGCATCTCTCGGGCATCGCGACGCTGACCGCCGCCTATGTCGATGCGATGGCGGGAAGCGGCGCGACCTTGCTCGACACGCGCAAGACCATCCCCGGCCTCCGGCGGCTCGAGAAATATGCGACGCGCACCGGCGGCGCGCGGAACCATCGCATGGGGCTGTGGGACGCGGCGATGATCAAGGACAATCACGTCGCGGTCGCCAGCGGGGTCGGCCCGGCGGCGGCGCTGGCGAAGGCCGCCGGGATCGCGACGATCATCGTCGAGGTCGACCGCCTCGACCAGATTGAGCCAGCGATCACCGCGGGCGCCACTCATCTCTTGCTCGACAACATGGCCCCCGACATGCTGCGCGCGGCAGTGGCAATCGTCGCGGGTCGGGTGCCGACCGAGGCGTCGGGCGGGGTCACGCTGGAGACGATCGGCGCGATCGCACGCAGCGGCGTGCGCTACGTCAGCGTCGGGCGGATCACCCAGTCGGCTCCCGCCGCCGACATCGGGCTGGACTTTGCAGAGCTATGAGCGAGCACGGGAAAAAGACGATCACGTCGGTGGAGAGAAAAGCGCCGCTGGCCTATTTCGGCGCGAACGGCCGGCCGCCGTCGATCGTGCGGTTCGAGCGGTTGTACCTCGCCTCGTTCGCCGCATCGCTGATCGGCTGGGCGTTCAGCTGGCAGCAGACCGCCGACCGGCTCGCGATCGACCCGAAGACCGCCAGTTATACATGGCTGTTGCCGGCGGCGTTGCTGCTGAGCTGCGCGATCACGCTGACCTTGTGGTATCTCGTCGCGCGCCGCGCCAGCCTCGCCGCCAAATGGGTGGTGACGATCCTGACCGGGCTGGCGGCGGTGCGCTTCGCGATCAACCTGCTGGTCGTGGCGCGCGGCAAGGTTCCGGTGCTGGCGCTGTTGCTGTCGGCGGCGATCCTCGTGCTCGGCGTCGCGGCGGTGGTGCATTTGTTCAGGCCGGACGCGCGGCTGTGGTTCGGCGAAGGGCTGGAGCCGGAGGAAGAAGAGGCATGACGATGGTGACGACGCGGATGATGATGATCGGCGCGCTGGCCGCCGTGGCGACGCCCG
Source organism: Sphingomonas endophytica (assembly GCF_014199415.1). GTDB lineage: Bacteria > Pseudomonadota > Alphaproteobacteria > Sphingomonadales > Sphingomonadaceae > Sphingomonas > Sphingomonas endophytica. Next base: position 37,189 of record NZ_JACIJN010000003.1, on the reverse strand, counting down.
GCGTGGCGGCGGCACAGGCACTGTCGTGCGCGATCCCAGCCGAGCTGCCGCGCCCGCGCCCCGATCTGCCGTCGGCCAGCCAGCCGGCGCGACGGCTGCCGATTGGCAGCTACACGCTCGCGATCAGCTGGAGCCCCGAATATTGCCGGAGCAGCGGCGACCGCCCGAACGCGCGTTTCCAGTGCGGCGGCAGCAACCGCTTCGGCTTCGTGCTGCATGGTCTATGGCCGGACGGCGTGGGGAAGGACTGGCCGCAATATTGCCGCGCGACGCCGATCCTGTCGCGACAGGTGATCCGCCGCCACGTCTGCACCACGCCGTCGCCGCAACTGCTCCAGCATGAATGGGCCAAGCACGGCACCTGCATGGCCGGCTACACGCCTGAGCGCTATTTCGCCAAGTCGAACGCGATGTTCCATGCGCTGCGCTTCCCCGACATGGCGCGGCTGGCGCAGACGCCGCTGACCGCCGGGCGGCTGGCCGAGGCGATCGCCGCCGCCAATCCGGGGCTGCGCGCCGACATGATGCGCGTCACCGGCACGAAGAGCGGGGCGCTCGACGAGGTGTGGCTCTGCACCGACAAAAGCTTCCGTTATACGCGCTGTCCCGCGCATCAGGGCGGGCTCGATCCCGCGGCTCGGATCACGATCACGTCGCTGCGGTGAGCTGAGCGACGGGGCAGTCGCCGAACGTCGTCGTTGCGAGCGTAGCGAAGCATGCCAGGGCGTCCTGGTCTCTCTCTGGATTGCTCCGCTACGCTCGCAACGACGGTCGGTGCGGCGAGCGCGACTGCGCCCGCTTCGTCCTTCGCACGCAGGCGGGAATCCAGACGCGCAGGTTTTCGGTCAAGGTGCATCGTCGAAGGTTCTGGATCTCCGCCTTGGCGCGGATGACGGGCGCGTGCGGTATGGTGGTCGGCCGATCATTCCCTCCGCGCTTGGCTTGACGCGGACCTCTGCCTTTCACCGAGGCACACCGAAGAAGCGGGATCCCGGGGCGGGCCCGGGATGACGATGGTGAAGATCAGCGAACAAAGCAACGAAGCGCAGGTCAGGCCTGCTCCGCCGGCATCGCTGACCCCAGTCCATCTCACCAAAAAAGCCGCCGCCCGGCATCCCGGACGGCGGCTCTTTCACGTCAGGCGCGTGCCCGAAGCAAGGATCACTCCTTGTTCAGATACTCGCCGGCATCGGCATCGGTGCCGGTGCCCGAGGGGACGACCTCGGCGAGCGGATCGCTGCCGGTGCCGACGTCCTCGCGGGGGCTGCGCTTCTCCTCGGCGGCGCGGGTCTGCGCCGCGGTGCCGGCCGAGCCGGCCGCGACCATCGCCTCCTGCAGCTTGCGCTGCTGGACGCGCAGCGCCGCATCGCGCGACGAGGCCGCCACGCGCAGGCGGTTCATGCCCGCGCCGGTGCCCGCCGGGATCAGGCGACCGACGATCACATTCTCCTTGAGGCCCATCAGCGTGTCCTGCTTGCCCTGGACCGCCGCCTCGGTGAGGACGCGGGTGGTCTCCTGGAACGACGCCGCCGAGATGAAGCTGCGCGTTTGCAGCGACGCCTTGGTGATGCCGAGCAGGACCGGCTTGCCCGCCGCGCGCGCCTGACCGTCCTCCAGCTTCTCGTTGATCGCGTCCATCTCCTCGCGATCGACCTGCTCGCCCACCAGCAAGGTGGTTTCGCCGGACTCGATGATCTCGACCTTCTGCAGCATCTGACGAACGATCGTCTCGATGTGCTTGTCGTTGATCTTCACGCCCTGCAGTCGATAGACTTCCTGGATTTCGCTGACGAGATATTCGGCCAGCGGCTCGATCCCCATCGTCTCCAGAATGTCGTGCGGGTTCGGCGAACCGCCGATCAGGTTGTCGCCACGCTTGACGTAGTCGCCTTCCTGAACGTCGATCACCTTCGACTTCGGCACCAGATACTCGACGACCTCGCCGCCATCCTCGGGCTGGATGCCGATCTTGCGCTTCGCCTTATAGTCCTTGCCGAACACGACGCGGCCCGAGACCTTGGCGATGATCGCCGCCTCCTTCGGGATGCGCGCCTCGAACAGCTCGGCGACGCGCGGTAGACCGCCGGTGATGTCGCGGGTCTTGGCGCTCTCGCGCGCCACACGCGCCAGCACGTCGCCGGCATGGACGGTGCCATTGTCCTCGACCGACAGCACCGCGCCCGGCGCCAGCAGGTAGCGGGCGGCCTCGCCCGAACCCTCGTCGAGCAGGGTCATGCGCGGACGCAGATCCTCCTTCGACTTGGTGGTCGCACGATATTCGATCACCACGCGCTGCGCGATACCGGTCGCCTCGTCGACCTGCTCGGTGAGCGTCTTGCCCTCGATCAGGTCCTGGAACTTCACGGTGCCGCCGGTTTCCGTGATCACCGGCATGGTGAACGGATCCCATTCCGCCATCCGGTCGCCCTTGCTGATGATGTGGCCATCATCGAACATGACGTACGCGCCGTACGGAATCTTGTGCACCGCCAGCTCGCGGCCGTCCATGTCGACGATCGCGATCTCGCCCGAACGGCTGAGCACCACGCGACGGCCGCGCTGGTCCTCGATCAGGCGCAGGTCGCGGAACTCGACCGTACCGTCGACCGGCGATTCGAGGTTCGACTGCTCGTTGAGCTGCGCCGCGCCGCCGATGTGGAAGGTCCGCATCGTCAGCTGCGTGCCCGGCTCGCCGATCGACTGCGCCGCGATCACGCCGACCGCCTCGCCGATGTTGACCGGCGTACCGCGGGCGAGGTCACGCCCGTAGCACTTGCCGCACACGCCGACCTTGCTCTCGCAGACCAGCGGCGAGCGGATCTTCATCGCCGGAACACCCAGCGCCTCGATCTGCGCGACCATCGGCTCGTCGAGCAACGTGCCGACGGGGATGACGACCTTGCCGGTCTTGGCATCCACGACGTCCTCGGCGGTGGTACGACCGAGGATACGCTCGCCGAGCGAGGCGATCGTCGAACCGCCCTGCACGATCGCCTTCATCTCCAGCGCGCGCTCGGTGCCGCAATCCAGCTCGACGATCGTGCAGTCCTGCGACACGTCGACCAGACGGCGGGTAAGATACCCCGAGTTGGCGGTCTTCAACGCCGTATCCGCGAGGCCCTTGCGCGCGCCGTGGGTGGAGTTGAAATATTCGAGGACGGTCAGGCCTTCCTTGAAGTTCGAGATGATCGGCGTCTCGATGATCTCGCCCGACGGCTTGGCCATCAGCCCGCGCATCCCCGCCAGCTGCTTGATCTGCGCGGGGCTACCACGCGCACCGGAGTGCGCCATCATGTAGATCGAGTTGATGTCGCGCTCGCGGCCGGCCAGCGGGCCGTCCTCGTAATGGCGCACCGCCTTGATCTCGTTCATCATCGAGTTCGCGACCTGATCGCCGCACCGGCTCCAGGCGTCGATGACCTTGTTGTACTTCTCCTGCTGCGTGATCAGGCCGTCCTGATACTGCTGCTCGAAGTCCTTCACGAGATCGCGCGTCTCGTCGACCAGCTTGTCCTTGTCCGGCGCGATCAGCATGTCGTCCTTGCCGAACGAGATGCCGGCGCGGAACGCGTGACGGAAGCCCAGCGACATGATCGCGTCGGCGAACAGCACGGTCTCCTTCTGGCCGGTGTGACGATAGACCTCGTCGATCACCTCGCCGACGTCCTTCTTGGTCAGAACTCGGTTGACGACGTCGAACGGCACCTTGTGGCTCTTGGGCAGGCACTCGCCCAGCAACATGCGACCCGGGGTCGTCTCATAGCGCTTGAGATACTGGTTGCCCTGCTCGTCGGTCTGCGGAACGCGGCTGACGATCTTGGTGTGGAGCGTCACGGCGCCCGCGAACAGCGCCTGGTGCACCTCGGCCATGTCGCCCAGCAACATGCCTTCGCCCGGCTCGTTCTGCTTTTCGAGCGAGAGGTAATAGAGACCCAGCACCATGTCCTGCGACGGCACGATGATCGGCTTGCCGTTCGCGGGGCTCAGGATGTTGTTGGTCGACATCATCAGGACGCGCGCTTCCAGCTGCGCTTCGAGCGACAGCGGGACGTGCACGGCCATCTGGTCGCCGTCGAAGTCGGCGTTGAATGCCGAGCAGACCAGCGGGTGAAGCTGGATCGCCTTGCCCTCGATCAGCACCGGTTCGAACGCCTGGATGCCGAGGCGGTGGAGCGTCGGCGCGCGGTTCAGCAGCACCGGATGCTCGCGGATCACCTCGTCGAGGATGTCCCAGACTTCCTTGCGCTCCTTCTCGACCCACTTCTTCGCCTGCTTCAGCGTCATGCTGAGGCCCTTGGCGTCAAGGCGTGCGTAGATGAACGGCTTGAACAGCTCGAGCGCCATCTTCTTCGGCAGGCCGCACTGGTGCAGCTTCAGCTCCGGCCCGGTCACGATGACCGAACGGCCCGAATAGTCGACGCGCTTGCCGAGCAGATTCTGACGGAAGCGGCCCTGCTTGCCCTTGAGCATGTCGGACAGCGACTTGAGCGGACGCTTGTTGGCGCCGGTGATCGTCCGGCCGCGCCGGCCGTTGTCGAACAGCGCGTCGACCGCTTCCTGCAACATGCGCTTTTCGTTGCGGACGATGATGTCCGGCGCACGCAGCTCCATCAGCCGCTTGAGGCGGTTGTTGCGGTTGATGACGCGGCGATACAGATCGTTGAGATCCGACGTCGCGAACCGGCCGCCGTCCAGCGGCACCAGCGGGCGCAGCTCGGGCGGGATCACCGGCACGACCTCGAGGATCATCCACTCCGGACGGTTGCCCGACTCCAGGAAGCTCTCGACGACCTTGAGGCGCTTGATGATCTTCTTGGGCTTCAGCTCCGATTTGGTCGTCGCCAGCTCTTCGAGCAGCGTGACCTTCTCGCCTTCGAGGTCGAGGCTTTCGAGCATGATGCGGACCGCTTCCGCACCGATCCCGGCCGAGAAGGCGTCCTCGCCATATTCGTCCTGCGCCTCGAGCAGCTCATCCTCGGTGAGCAGCTGATACTTTTCGAGCGGGGTCAGGCCCGGCTCGATGACGATATACGCCTCGAAGTACAGCACGCGCTCGAGCTGCTTGAGCTGCATGTCGAGCAGCAGGCCGATGCGGCTCGGCAGCGACTTCAGGAACCAGATGTGCGCGACGGGGGCGGCGAGCTCGATATGGCCCATCCGCTCACGGCGAACCTTCGACACCGTGACCTCGACACCGCACTTCTCGCAGACGATGCCCTTGTACTTCATGCGCTTGTACTTGCCGCACAGGCATTCGTAATCCTTGATCGGACCGAAGATGCGCGCGCAGAACAGGCCGTCACGCTCGGGCTTGAACGTGCGATAGTTGATCGTCTCGGGCTTCTTGATCTCGCCGAACGACCACGAGCGGATCTTGTCCGGCGACGCGATCCCAATCTGGATCTGGTCGAAGGTTTCCGGCTTCGCGAGCGGATTGGCGAAATTGGTCAGTTCGTTCATCTTGAACTCCTTAGCCCCTCCCTTTCAGGGGAGGGGTTGGGGTGGGGGCCGCATGAGCGGACCACCCCGGAAAGTGTCGGAGGCGCGTTCCCCACCCCAACCCCTCCCCCTGAAGGAAAGGGCCAGAGAAGGGTCGTTACTCGGCCGCGATGGCGATGCCGTCGTCGTCCTGCGCCTCTTCCATCGACTTGAGGTCGACGTTGAGACCCAGCGAGCGCATTTCCTTGACGAGCACGTTGAAGCTCTCCGGGATGCCGGCCTCGAACGTGTCGTCGCCCTTGACGATCGCCTCATAGACCTTGGTGCGGCCGACCACGTCGTCGGACTTCACCGTCAGCATTTCCTGGAGCGTGTACGCCGCGCCATAGGCCTGGAGCGCCCAGACTTCCATTTCGCCGAAACGCTGGCCACCGAACTGCGCCTTGCCGCCCAGCGGCTGCTGGGTGACGAGCGAGTACGGCCCAATCGACCGGGCGTGGATCTTGTCGTCCACGAGGTGGTGCAGCTTGAGCATGTAGATGATGCCCACCGTCACCTTGCGGTCGAACTTGTCGCCGGTGCGCCCGTCGAACAGGTCCGACTGACCCGAGGTGTCGAGCCCCGCCAGCTCGAGCATGTCCGACACGTCCTTCTCGACCGCGCCGTCGAACACCGGGGTGCCCATCGGGACGCCGGGCGTCAGGTTCTGCGCCAGCTCGATGATCTCGCCCGCGTCACGCGAGTCGATGTCGTCGAGATAATGCTCGCCATAGACGGTGCGCAGCCGGTCCTTGACCGCGTCGGGCATGTCGCCCGCCTTGGCGTCCGGGTTGGCCTCGCGCCAGTCTTCCAGCGCGTGCTTGATCTGCTGACCAAGGCCACGCGCCGCCCAGCCGAGGTGCGTCTCGAAGATCTGCCCGACGTTCATGCGCGACGGCACGCCCAGCGGGTTGAGCACGAGATCGACCGGCGTCCCGTCGGCGAGGAACGGCATGTCCTCTGCCGGCAGGATGCGGCTGATGACGCCCTTGTTGCCGTGACGGCCGGCCATCTTGTCGCCCGGCTGCAGCTTGCGCTTCACCGCGACGAACACCTTGACCATCTTCAGAACGCCCGGCGGCAGCTCGTCGCCACGCTCCAGCTTCTCGCGGCGATCCTCGAACTTGTCGCGGATGCGCTTGGCCGCCTCGTCATACTGACCCTTCACGGCCTCGAGGTTCGACTGGACCGCGTCGTCGGCCACCGCGAACTTCCACCATTCGTGGCGCTCGACGCTGTCCAGCACGTCCATGTCGATGGTCACGCCCTTCTTGACGCCCTTCGGCGCCGCGGTCGCGACCTGACCCAGCAGCATTTCCCGCAGACGCGACCAGGTCGCGCGGTTGAGGATCGTGCGCTCGTCGTCCGAGTCCTTCTTCAGGCGTTCGATCTCCTCGCGCTCGATCGCCATCGCGCGCTCGTCCTTGTCGATGCCGTGGCGATTGAAGACGCGCACGTCGACGATCGTCCCGGCGACGCCCGGCGGCAGGCGCAGCGACGTGTCGCGCACGTCCGATGCCTTTTCACCGAAGATTGCACGGAGCAATTTCTCTTCCGGCGTCATCGGGCTTTCGCCCTTCGGCGTGATCTTGCCGACCAGGATGTCGCCCGGCTCCACTTCGGCGCCGACATAGACGATCCCCGCCTCGTCGAGGTTGCGCAGCGCTTCCTCGCCGACGTTCGGGATGTCGCGGGTGATGTCCTCCGGCCCGAGCTTCGTGTCGCGGGCCATCACCTCGAACTCGTCGATGTGGATCGACGTGAACACGTCGTCCTTCACGATCCGCTCGCTGATGAGGATCGAGTCCTCGTAGTTGTAGCCGTTCCAGGGCATGAACGCGACGAGCGCGTTGCGGCCCAGTGCCAGCTCGCCGAATTCGGTCGACGGGCCGTCGGCGATCACGTCACCGGCGTTGACCACGTCGCCGACCTTCACCAGCGGACGCTGGTTGATGCAGGTCGACTGGTTCGATCGCTGGAACTTCATCAGCGTGTAGATGTCGACGCCCGACTTGCCGGCATCGACCTCACCCGTCGCACGCACCACGATACGCGCCGCGTCGACCTGGTCGACGATGCCCGCCCGCTTGGCCGAGATCGCCGCGCCCGAGTCGCGCGCCACGGTCTCTTCCATGCCGGTGCCGACGAACGGCGCCTCGGCGCGCACCAGCGGCACGGCCTGACGCTGCATGTTCGAGCCCATCAGCGCGCGGTTGGCGTCGTCGTTCTCGAGGAACGGGATCAGCGACGCCGCGACCGACACGAGCTGCTTGGGACTGACGTCCATCAGCGTCACCGTTTCCGGCAGCGCCATCAGGAATTCGCCCGCCTGCCGCGCGGAGACCAGCTCCTCGGCGAACGAGCCGTCCTCGTTCAGCTCCGCCGACGCCTGCGCGACGGTGTGCTTCTGCTCTTCCATCGCCGACAGATAGACGACGTCGCCCGTCACCTTGCCGTCGATGATCTTGCGGTACGGCGTCTCGATGAAGCCGTACTTGTTGACGCGCGCGAAGGTCGACAGCGAGTTGATCAGACCGATGTTCGGGCCTTCCGGCGTTTCGATCGGGCAGATGCGGCCATAATGCGTCGGGTGAACGTCGCGAACCTCGAAGCCCGCACGCTCACGCGTCAGGCCGCCCGGCCCGAGCGCCGAAACACGCCGCTTGTGCGTCACTTCGGACAGCGGGTTGGTCTGGTCCATGAACTGCGACAGCTGCGACGAGCCGAAGAACTCGCGCACCGCGGCGACCGCGGGCTTGGCGTTGATCAGGTCGTTCGGCATCACCGTCGAGACGTCGACCGACGACATGCGCTCCTTCACGGCGCGCTCCATGCGGAGCAGGCCGACGCGATACTGGTTCTCCAACAGCTCGCCCACTGAACGCACGCGGCGGTTGCCGAGGTTGTCGATGTCGTCGATCTCGCCCTTGCCGTCCTTCAGGTCGACCAGCGTCTTGACCACCGCGAGGATGTCCTCGGTGCGCAGCGTCGTCACCGTGTCCTCGGCATCGAGGTCGAGGCGCATGTTCAGCTTGACGCGGCCCACCGCCGACAGGTCGTAGCGGTCCGGATCGAAGAACAGCCCCGCGAACAGCGATTCCGCGGTCTCCAGCGTCGGCGGCTCCCCGGGGCGCATCACGCGATAGATGTCCGACAGCGCTTGCTCGCGCTCCTCGGCCTTGTCGGCCTTGAGCGTGTTGCGGATCCACGGACCGGTCGCGACATGGTCGATGTCGAGCAGCTCGATGCGGTCGATCCCCGCCTTGTCGAGCTTTTCGAGATTCTCCGGACCGATCTCGTCACCGGCCTCGACGTAGATTTCGCCGGTGCCCTCGTTGATCAGGTCATAGGCGCTGTAGCGGCCGTAGATTTCCTCGGTCGGAATCAGCAGCGTCTCCAGACCGTCCTTGCCCGCCTTGTTGGCGGCGCGCGGCGTGATCTTGGTGCCGGCGGCGAAGATCACCTCGCCCGACTTGGCGTCGACGATGTCGAAGGTCGGCTTCACGCCGCGCCAGCTCTCGACCTGGAACGGGATCTGCCAGCCGCCGTCGCCGCGCACGAAGGTCAGGCGGTTATAGAAGTGGTTGAGGATTTCCTCGCCGTTCATCCCCAGCGCGTACAGCAGCGCGGTGACCGGCAGCTTGCGCTTGCGGTCGATACGGACGTTGACGATGTCCTTGGCGTCGAACTCGAAATCGAGCCACGAGCCGCGATACGGGATCACGCGCGCCGCGAACAGATACTTGCCCGAGGCATGGGTCTTGCCGCGATCGTGATCGAACAGCACGCCCGGCGAGCGGTGCATCTGGCTGACGATGACGCGCTCGGTACCGTTGATGAAGAAGGTGCCGTTCTCGGTCATGAGCGGCATGTCGCCCATGTAGACGTCCTGCTCCTTGATATCGAGCACCGAGCGGGTTTCCGTATCCGGATCCACCTCGAACACGATCAGGCGAAGGGTAACGCGCATCGGCGCCGCATAGGTGATGCCGCGCTGACGGCATTCCTCGACGTCGAACTTCGGCGGCTCCAGCTCGTAATTGACGAAGTCCAGCTCGGCGGTGCCGGCGAAGTCGCGGATCGGGAACACGCTGCGCAGCGTCTTCTCGAGCCCGGAGACATAGCCGATCGACGCGTCGGACCGCAGGAACTGCTCATAGCTCTCGCGCTGGACCTCGATCAGGTTCGGCATCTGCACCACTTCGTGGATGTTGCCGAATACCTTGCGGATGCGACGCTTGCGCGTCCCCGCCTTGTCGGTCCGCGCGGAGCCCGCGTCGATCGGATTGGTCGCCATAAAAGCTCGTGCCTCGTCAGCCGTCAAAATGCAGGCGCAGGGTGGAACGAAGAAAAGCCGATCGCAAAGATGCGTCGGCTTTCAGCGTCCTGAACCGCGGCTTCCCAATCCGATCGACACGCTGCGCAAGGCGCGCCGTTTCCCGGAAGCTGTGGTGATGGGGCGGATATAGGAGCGGGGAGGGGGCGTGTCAAACCGGGCGGGCTCGCCTCCGTCATCCCGGACTTGATCCGGGATCCCGCTTCTTACTTCTTGCACCGAACCCGAGAAGAAGCGGGGCCCCGGATCAAGTCCGGGGCGACGAACGACGGCGCACGAAAAAGGGGCGGCACCCGCGTGGGTGTCGCCCCTTTTCTGCTGGCGGCCACGTCATGGAAGTGAATTCCATGACGTCGAACGAGCGGGCTTGGGCCGCTCGTCGGCCGGCCTCGTGCGAGGGGGACGGCGTTGGCCGTCCTCCCGCACTTCGGCTTACTTCAGCTCGACGGTCGCGCCGGCTTCTTCCAGCTGCTTCTTGACCTTCTCGGCCTCGTCCTTGCTCACGCCTTCCTTGACGGGCTTCGGCGCGCCTTCGACGAGCGCCTTGGCTTCGGTCAGGCCCAGGCCGGTGATCGCGCGGACTTCCTTGATGACGTTGATCTTCTTGCCACCGTCGCCGGTCAGGATCACGTCGAACTCGGTCTTCTCTTCAGCGGCCGGAGCAGCAGCGCCGCCGCCAGCTGCCGGAGCCGCAACCGCTGCAGCGGCCGAAACGCCCCACTTCTCTTCGAGCAGCTTCGACAGCTCGGCTGCTTCCAGGACGGTCAGTTCGCTCAGGCTCTCAACGAGCGCGTTCAGGTCTGCCATGATAATATTTCCTAACTAAACGGGGACAGGCCCCAATTCCAAACATCAACCGGATGCGGCCTGAAATCAGGCTGCCTCCTTCTCCGAATAAGCTGCAAGCACGCGCGCGATCTGCGCGGCCGGGGCCTGGGTGATGGTCGCCAGCTTCGTGGCAGGCGCCACGATGAGGCCGACGATCTTCGCACGCAGCTCGTCCAGCGACGGCAGCGTGGCCAGTGCCTGCACGCCCGCCACGTCGAGCGGGGTCGCGCCCATCGCACCGCCGACGATCTCGAACTTGTCGGTCGTCTTGGCGAACTCGGCGGCGACCTTGGCGGCCGCGACCGGATCGGTCGAGGTCGCCAGCCCGACCGGACCGGTCAGCATGTCGCTGATCGAACCATAATCGGTGCCGTCGAGGGCGATTCTGGCAAGCTTGTTCTTCGAGACCTTGTAGGTCGCGCCGGCGTCCCGCATCCGGTTGCGCAAGTCGGTCGACTGCGCCACCGACATCCCCAGGTTGCGGGTGACGACCACCACGGCAACCTCGGAGAAGGTACGGTTGAGCTCGGCGACGGCCGCGGTCTTCTGACTACGATCCATGCCATTCTCCACATTGGGAAGGGACGTGCCGAAACACGCAGCCCTTCCGGGTACGAACCGCCGACCGCGCGGATGCGCGAGCGGCGGCATAGTCCAGCGATGGGGAAAATGACCGGCGACCGGCCGCACGATGATCGTGGCGGCGCGGGGAGCGTCGATCCTGTCCCCGTCTCGGCGGGGAATTAAGGCCCGAGGGGCCACCCGCTGTCTCGGACGGTGTGCCATGCCCGCAAGCGGACCGGCGACGCGGCGGCCTATAGCGGATCGCGCCGGCTGGTCAAGCGCCAAGGGAATGTCACGGGGCTGTCGCCTAACTGTCGTGCGCGCGTCGCCAAACTTTCACACCCCTGCCTTTGTAGCCCGCAATAGCCCCGCCGGACAGCAAATCCGGGGAACGCTCATGACCAGCCTGCGCCACGACGACGTCATCGAATTCACCGATGGCGATGTCGACTCCAACCCGTCCACGACCACCACGCTTGGCGAGTTGGTCGACCAGCGTTACTCGCGCCGGCAGATGATGGGCGGGATGACCGCGATGACCAGCGCCGCGTTCGGCACCGCGCTGCTCGGCGGCTGCGACTCCGATGACAAGAGAAGCGACGCGATCACCGTCTCGGACGGCACGACCGTCCAGACGCAGGGCGGCCGCGTCGTGACGCTGACCGCCACGGCCAGCGCCAATGCCACCAACACCGGCTGGTCGCAGGCGAGCGGGCCGACCGTGGCGCTGAGCACCACCGGCACCTCGGTCAGCTTCGTCGCGCCCAACGTCACCACCGCGACCAACGTCGTCCTGCAGTTCACGGCGAGCAACGGCAGCACGATCAGCAAGGCCAATTCGACGGTCGTCATCAGCCCGGCGACGCTCGACTTCACCGCCGTCGCCAAGAACAAGAGCGACATCGTCACCGTACCGACCGGCTATACCGCGTCGATCCTCTATCGCTGCGGCGACCCGCTCGCGGCCGGCGTGGCGGCCTATGCCAATGACGGCACCGACGGCAATTTCGCGCAGCGCGCCGGCGACAATCACGACGGGATGAGCTTCTTCGGGCTCGCTGCGACCGGCACGAGCCCCGATGCGAGCAACAGCACGCGCGGGCTGCTCGTGCTCAATCACGAATATATCAATCCGCGCTACATGCACGTCACCGGGCAGACCATCGCCGACAAGACCACCCGGACCGTCGAGGCCGAGGTCGTCAAGGAGATCGAGGCGCATGGCGTCTCGGTGGTCGAGGTGACGCGCGCCGGCAACACGGGCGCCTGGAGCTATGTGCAGGGCAGCAGCCTCAATCGTCGCGTCACCCCTAACACGCCGGTCGCGTTCAGCGGGCCGGTGAAAGGCGATCCGATGCTGCGCACCGTCTATGCCAAGGACGGCACCACCGGCCGTGGCACGATCGCCAATTGCGCGAACGGCGCGATGCCGTGGGGCACCTACGCGACCTGCGAGGAAAATTGGGCGGGCTATTTCAGGCGCGCGACCGGCGATGCGGCGATCCGCACCGCCGCCGGCCTTGCGAAGCAGAACGTCTCGTTCGCGCGCTACGGGATCGGCGAGGGCGCGAAAGGCAATCATCTCTGGTCGACCGTTACCCCGGCCGATGCGAGCAGCACCGTCTACCGTCGCTGGAACGCCTCGGCCTCGGCGTCGCTCCCCGCGGACGGCACCGGCGATTTCCGCAACGAGCCGTTCACGTTCGGCTGGGTGGTCGAGATCGATCCGTACGATCCGGCCTCGACCCCGCGCAAGCGCACCGCGCTGGGCCGCATGGCGCATGAGGGCGTCATGGCGGGCCGGGTGATCGCGGGCGTGAAGCCGGCCTTCTACATGGGTGACGATTCACGTAACGAATATATCTACAAGTTCGTCTCGGCCACCGCCTGGTCGGCTGCTGACGCCGCCCCGTCCAACCGCCTTGCCGCCGGCGACAAATATCTCGACGCTGGCACGCTTTATGCCGCGAAGTTCAACGCCGACGGCACCGGCCAGTGGCTGCCGCTGATCTTCGGGCAGAACGGGCTGGATGCGAACAACGCGCTCTATCCGTTCGCGGACCAGGCCGACGTGCTCGCCAATGCGCGACTGGCCGGCGACGCTTTGGGGGCGACGCCGATGGATCGTCCGGAATGGACCGCCGTGAACCCGGTCAACGGCGAAATGTATTGCACGCTCACCAACAACTCGGGGCGCGTCGGGATCGCGAGCAAGAGCAGCGAGCGCGCGATCGACCCGGCCAACCCGCGCGCCTATGTCAACACCCGCAACGACGGCAAGGTCAATTCGGGCAACGCCAACGGCCACGTCCTGCGCCTGCGCGAGGCCAATGACTCGACCGAGTCGCTCACCTTCACCTGGGACGTCTATGCCTTTGGCGCGCGCGCCGGGGCCGATGCGGCGAACGTTAATCTCTCCGGCCTCGACGACACCAACGACTTCTCCTCGCCCGACGGCCTGTGGTTCGGTCTGCCGACCAATGCGGGTGGGCAGGCGTCGCCGTTACTGTTCATCGAAACCGACGACGATGCCTATACGGACGTCACCAACTGCATGTTGCTGATCGGAATGCCGGGCCGCGTCGGCGACGGCACGACCAAGAGCGTAACCAGCTCTTATGGCGGCACCGCCACCACCACTGCCCGGATCGGTGCGGCGCCCGGCGCCAAGCTGAAGCGCTTCCTCGTCGGACCGAAGGAGTGTGAGATCACCGGCATCACCTCGACCGCCGACGGCCGCTCGATCTTCATCAACATCCAGCATCCGGGCGAGGAAGGCGGCTACGACAACATCACCTCGCATTGGCCGCAGACCCAGGCGACCGGCACCGGCACGGGTCGTCCGCGCTCGGCAACGGTGGTCATCACCAAGAACGATGGCGGCGTGGTCGGGCTGTAAGTTGCCCCGGCCGGTTTCACCCGCCTGCCCGGTTGGCTGGCGGGGCAGGCGGTAAAACGGAAACGGCGACCGTAGCACGGGCTACGGTCGCCGTTAATTCATACCGCCGGTTCCGCTTACACTCGTCATCGCCAGCGTAGCCAAGAAATCCAGGGCATCCTGATCCGGCTCTGGATTGCTTCGCTACGCTCGCGATGATGAAATCGGGTCGGATTACCGCCGCGGGCGCGGACCGCCGCGCGGCGCGCCGCCGCCGCCGTGGCGCCGCTGCGGCGGGCCGCCGGCGTTGCGGATCGGCACCGCACCGCTCGGCATCGGTTCGATCCGCACGCCGCTCTCGTCCTCGCCGTCCGCGTTGGCGGACGCCTTGACCGCCGCCGCGAAACGCGCCGCCAGCGCGCGCGGCACCTGGAATTGCGTCTCGGTCGCGCCGATACGGATCGCGCCGATCTCGGCCTTGGTGACATGCCCGCGACGACACAGCAGCGGCAGCACCCAGCGCGGATCGGCGTTCTGGCGGCGACCGACGTTCATGTGGAACCACACCACGTCGTCGAAGCCGTCGCGATGGCCCTTTTGCTGGCGCTCGGTCATCTCGCTGCGGTCGGCGAGTTCCTCGGGCGCGGGCAGCGCGGCGCGCTGTGCGGCGACCAGCGCCGCGGCGATCTCCTCGGGCGTGCGCTGCTTGAGCAGTTCCGCCGCCAGCGCCTGATCGTCGTCATCGACCTCGACCGGCGCGAGCAGCCGTTCGAGCAACCGCTCGCGATCCTTGGCGCGGATCGCCTCGGCGCTCGGCACCTCGCCCCATTCGGCGGCGATGCGCGCACCGCGCAGCATCATCTCGACGCGGCGACGACGCGGATAGGGGACGATCAGCACCGCGGTGCCCTTTTTCCCCGCGCGCCCGGTGCGGCCCGAGCGATGCTGCAACACCTCGGCATCGCGCGGCATTTCCACGTGGATGACGAGGCTGAGCGTCGGCAGGTCGATCCCGCGCGCGGCGACGTCGGTCGCGACGCACACCCGCGCGCGGCGGTCGCGCAGCGCCTGCAACGCATGATTGCGCTCGTTTTGCGAATGCTCGCCCGACAGCGCCACCGCCGCGAAGCCGCGCTCGACCAGCCCGGCGTGGAGATGCCGGACGTTGTCGCGCGTCGCGCAGAACAGGATCGCGGTCTCGGCCTCGTAGAAGCGCAGCAGGTTGATGACCGCATGCTCGATCTCGGACGGCGAGACGGTCACCGCGCGATAGGTGATGTCGCCGTGCCCGCGCTGCTCGCTGACCGTCGAGATGCGGAGCGCGTCGCGTTGATAGGCCTTGGCGAGCGCCACGATCGGGCGCGGCAGCGTCGCGGAGAACAGCAGGGTGCGGCGCTCGGTCGGCGTCTGGTCGAGCAGCGCCTGGAGGTCGTCGCGGAAGCCCATGTCGAGCATCTCGTCCGCCTCGTCGAGCACTGCGGCGCGGATCTGCGACAGGTTGAGCGCGCCGCGCTCGGCATGGTCGCGCAGGCGGCCCGGCGTGCCGACGACGATATGCGCGCCGTGGTTGAGCGCGCGGCGCTCGCGGCTGGCGTCCATGCCGCCGACGCAGGTCGCGATCCGCGCGCCCTCGTAGAGCCACGTCAATTCCTTGGCGACCTGCAACGCCAGTTCGCGCGTCGGCGCGATCACCAGCGCGAGCGGCGGACCGGCGACGGGCAGATTGCCGTCCTCGCCAAGCAACTGCTCGGCCATCGCGAGGCCGAAGGCGACGGTCTTGCCGGAGCCGGTCTGCGCGGAGACGAGCAGGTCGCGACCGTGCGCGACCTCGGCGGTCACCTCGGACTGAACGGGGGTGAGCGCGGTGTAACCACGCGTGGCGAGCGCGCTGGCGAGCGCGGGGGGGAGATTCGGGAAGTCCATGAAGGCTTCCACATGGGCCTTTTGCTCGACAAATGCCAGTGGGAACGCAGCATGAACCCGCCGCGTTGGGCACCTTCCCCGACAATCACGGAATTCCCGCCATGACGCTCCCTGCCGATCCGGTCTGGTTCATCACCGGTTGCTCGACCGGCTTCGGTCGCGAACTGGCGACGCTGGTGCTGGCGAAAGGCTGGCGCGCGGTGGCGACCGCGCGCGACGTGGCGCGCGTTTCCGATCTCGGCCAAGGGCAGGACGACAGGCTGCTCCCGCTCGCGCTCGATGTCACCGACGCGGCGGCAATCACCGCCGCGGTCGCCGCCGCCGAGGAGCGGTTCGGCCGCATCGACGTGCTCGTCAACAACGCCGGCTACGGCTATCAGTCGAGCATCGAGGAAGGCGAGGAGCACGAGATCCGCGCGCAATTCGACGCGAACGTCTTCGGCCTGTTCGCCATGACCCGCGCGGTGCTGCCGGGGATGCGGGCGCGCCGAGAGGGCGCAATCGTCAACATCACTTCGGTCGCCGGGCTCGTCGGCTTCCCGTCCTCGGGCTATTATGCTGCGTCGAAACACGCGGTAGAGGGCTTCTCCGACGCGCTCGCCGCCGAGGTCGCACCGCTCGGCATCGCGGTGACCTGCGTCGAGCCGGGGCCGTTCCGCACCGACTGGGCGGGGCGCTCGCTGCGCCAGACCGAAAGCCACATCGCCGATTATGCCGAGACCGCGGCGGCACGGATGGCGATCACCAAGGGCTATTCGGGCAACCAGCCCGGCGATCCGGTGCGCGCGGGGGAGGCGATGATCGCCGCGGTCACGCGCGAGGCGCCACCGCGGCATCTGGTGCTCGGCAAATGGGGCTATGACGCAGTGACCGAACGGTTGCGCGCGCGCGTCGCGGAGATCGAGGGGCTGCGCGACGAAGCGCTTGGCGCGGATTTCCCCGACGCTACCAGCGGTAGTTGAAGCTGACGCTGATCCGTTCGGCCCTGGCGGTGCTGGTCATCACCTCGTGCCGCAGCCAGCTCTCCCACAGGAACAACGCGCCGTCGCGCGGCTCGGCATAGACGAACGTGCCGTCGCGCGGCGGCGCGGCCATCAGCATCGGCAGCCGCGGGTCCTCCAGCTTGAGCGCCCCCGACCCTTCGGGTACCGCGACATAGAAGGTGCCGGAGACGACGCTGTGCGGGTGGAGATGCCCGGAATGCGTGCCACCCGGTTTCATGACGTTGACCCACAGGCTGTCGAGCTTGAGCTTGCGCCCGCCGAGATCGAACCCGGCTTCCTTCGCGAACGCCGCGACATGGCGGTCAAGCAGCTTCTTGAGATCGGCGAACACCGGATCGCGCAGCGGCAGGTCGTTGAGCGAGGCGTAGCTGGTATAGCCGCGATAGCCATGCGCCTTCGACCAGCGCTTTCCCGCGACATCCTCCTCGGCCAGCGCGCGGCACGAGGCGTCGAGGTCGGCGAGCAGCGCGGCATCGGCGACATCGGCGTCGTAGAACAGGGTTGGGAACAGCTGGCGGGTCGGCATGGTGAGGGTCCTTAGGTCCGTCCACTCGTCATTGCGAGCGTAGCGAAGCAATCCAGGGCGTCTTGGTCCGTCACTGGATTGCTTCGCTACGCTCACAATGACGGCAGGGAGGGCCCGCTCACCCCAGCCGCAGCGCCACGTCGTTCATGAACCGCACGTCGTCACCCTGCGCGAGCCACTCCGCCTCCGCCGCCAGCGCGCCGAGCAGGTCACTCAGCGCATCGATCTCGCTCTTGGCGTAATTGCCGAGCACGTGCCCGGTCACGCGGTCCTTGTGCCCGGGGTGCCCGATCCCGATCCGCACGCGGCGGAAGTCTGCACCGAGATGCTGGTCGATCGAGCGCAGCCCGTTATGCCCGGCGGTGCCGCCGCCCTGCTTCACCTTGATCTTCATCGGCGCGAGGTCGAGTTCGTCGTGGAAGACGGTCAGCGCGTCGGTGCCGAGCTTGTAGAAGCGCAGCGCCTCGCCGACCGAGCGGCCGCTGTCGTTCATGAAGGTCGCGGGCTTGAGCAGCAGCACTCTGGTCGTCCCGATCCGGCCTTCCTGCAACCAGCCTTGGAACTTCTTGGCCGGCGCGGCGAAGCCATGGACCGCGGCGATCGCGTCGATCGCCATGAAGCCGACATTGTGGCGGTGCATCGCATATTGCGCGCCCGGATTGCCGAGCCCCACCCACAATTGCATCGCTGATCCTTCTCTCCAAAAGCAAAGGGCAGGGGAGCGTCGCCGCTGCCCTGCCCCCGAACATTGGTCCGCACGCGATCGGCGGACCGGCGATTACTCGCCCTTGTCCTCGCCTTCGCCCTCGGCGGCAGCCGCCTCGGACTCGGCCGCCTGCGCCTCGGCCACTTCGGCGTCGGCCTGCTCGTCCGCGGCGGTCGGCACGGTCGGCGCCACCAGCGTGGCGACCGCGACCTCGCCCTCGGCGGCCGGCTTCGCGCCCTTCGGCAGCTTCAGATCGGCGATGTGGATCGTGTCGCCGATCTCCAGACCCTTGAGCGAGACGGTGATCTCGCTGGGGATGTCGGCGGCGTCGACGACCAGCTCGACGTCATGCTGGACGATGTTGAGCACGCCATTGCCCTTCTTGATGCCCGGCGCGTCGTCCTCGTCGGTGAACACGACCGGCACCGCGATCGTCACGGTCTCGTGTTCGCCGATGCGCAGGAAGTCGACGTGCGTCGGACGGTCGGTGACCGGGTGGAACGCCACGTCCTTGGCCAGCGTGCGCGTGCCGTCGACCATGATGACCGAGTTCATGAAGTGGCCGGTCATCAGCGCCTTGACGAGCGCCTTCTCCTCGAGGTGGATCGAGGTCGGCTCCTTGTTCTGGCCATAGATCACGGCGGGGACGCGGCCGTCGCGACGGAGTGCACGGGAGGCTCCCTTGCCAACCCGGTCACGCGTCTCGGCTGCGAGCGTAATGGTGTCGCTCATCTCAAATGCTCCGAAATACGGTGATATGCCTTCCGGACCACGCCTCCAGGGATGACCATGACCGGAAGCCCGCGCGCTTAGCGGGGCGAGGCGGGATTTGCAATATACACCGTCGCCCCTGCGCAGGCAGGGGCCCATGTCTGTGTCGTCGTTGTAAAAGGTCTGACACGGAAGCGGCGGGCTGTGTGTCCCGGTTCCGCGAGCACGACACAGCCATAGGCCCCTGCCTCCGCAGGGGCGACGGCGATTGATGTCGCCGCCTGTCTACCTCCGCTGGAGGCGACGGCTCAATACTTTACCCGCACCGCCTTCAGCTTGTACACCCCCAGCTGGTCCTGCACGCTGCCCGCGCCGGCCAGATGCCCCGCGCCGACCGCGATGAACACCGTCCCCGGCCGCTTCATCCGCTCGGCGATCCACGCCGCCCATTGCTTGTTGCGGTCGGTGAGCAGCACCCTGGCGACCTCGGGCGAGTCCTTCAGCGACTCGTTCATCTCCTTGGCCACACCCTCGGGCCTGCCGCTCGCCCAGGCATCGACCAATGTCGTGAAGGTCGCATCGACCTTGGGCAGCTCGTCGAGCGTGCTCTCCAGCAACTGCACCTGCGCGGGCTTCGACAGCTTGCCAAACACGCCCAGCTGCCCCTCGAACGTCTCCAGACCGACGACCGGCTTGCCCGCCGCCTTCGCCGCGTCGGTCAGCACCTTCTCGGGCCCGTTCGCCGGATCATAGCCGAGCTGGCGCACCGGCAGCAGCGACAGCGTCACCGCCGCGAACCACGGGCGCATCTTCTCGTAGACCGCCGGCTGGACCTGCCCGTCGCCCATCGCCTTGGCGAAGGCGGCGCGGTAATTGGGCGAGAGCTGCTGCGTCAGCGGCGTGCCGTTCGGGTCGAAGGCGGCGGCGCTCACCACGCGCTGCTGCGTGGCGGCATCGGGCTCGACCATTTCCAGCACCAACGTCTGCGAGCGATCGAACGCGGTCTTCACCGCCTCGTCGAACCACGAAAGCCCCGGCTTCAGGACGTGGATCGTCCCGAACAGATAGATGGTCGTGTCCTTGTCCCTGACCACCCACAAGGCGGGATCGGCATCCTGCGCGGTCGCGGCGGGCGCGGGGGCCGGCTGCGCACAGGCGGGCAGCGGCAGGGCGAGCAACAGCGCGAGCAGCGGAGCGGCAATCTTCATGCCACCCTCCATGGCGAGCCGCACGGCGAAAGTGAAGCGTCACCGTTTTGTTGATTCCGCGCCGCCCTTGCGCCACAGGCTCGGCCCCGTGACCGACAACATGACCGACATCAGCGCTCCCCGCCCGCTCAGCTTCCAGGCGATGATCCTGCGGCTCCACCAATATTGGTCGGAGCGCGGCTGTGCGATCCTCCAGCCCTATGACATGGAAATGGGGGCCGGCACCTTCCATCCCGCCACCACGCTGCGCGCGCTGGGGCCGGACACGTGGAACGCCGCCTATGTCCAGCCGTGCCGCCGCCCGACCGACGGGCGCTATGGCGAGAACCCAAACCGGCTCCAGCATTATTACCAATATCAGGTGATCCTGAAGCCGAGCCCGCCCGATTTGCAGGAACTCTACCTCGGCAGCCTCGCCGCGATCGGCGTCGACACCGGGCTGCACGACATCCGCTTCGTCGAGGACGATTGGGAAAGCCCGACGCTTGGCGCTTGGGGGCTGGGCTGGGAGGTCTGGTGCGACGGGATGGAGGTGACGCAATTCACCTATTTCCAGCAGATGGGCGGCTTCGACATGAAGCCGGTCGCGGGCGAGCTGACCTACGGACTCGAACGACTGGCGATGTATATCCAGAACGTCGACAACGTCTACGATCTGGCGTTCAACGATGCCGGCGTCTCCTATGGCGACGTGTTCCTCGAAAACGAGCGGCAGATGTCGACGTGGAATTTCGAGGTCGCGGACACCGACGCGCTGTTCGATCTGTTCAAGAAGTCTGCGGCGGAGTGCGAGCGTAGCCTCGTCGCCAAGCTGCCGATCCCCGCCTATGAACAGGCGATCAAGGCCAGCCACACGTTCAACCTGTTGCAGGCGCGCGGCGTGATCTCGGTCGCCGAGCGGCAGGCGTATATCGGCCGGGTCCGCGATCTCGCGAAGGCGGCGTGTGCGGCCTATATGGAAAAGAACGGGTGGGCGGCGTGAGCGATTTTCTTCTCGAACTCCGCTCGGAGGAAATCCCGGCGCGGATGCAGGCCAAGGCGCGCGAGGATCTCGCGCGGCTGTTCGCGGCCGAGCTGGCGAAGGCCGGGCTCACCGCCGCCGCGACCGTTACCTATGCGACCCCGCGCCGCCTCGCGCTGATCCTGCGTGATCTGCCTGACGCCACGCAGGCGGTCAGCGAGGAAGTGAAGGGACCGCGCGCCTCGGCCCCGCCGCAGGCGCTGGAGGGCTTCCTCCGCAAGACCGGCCTGACCCGCGAGCAGCTTACCGAGCGTGACGGCGTGCTCTACGCGATCACCGAAAAGCCCGGCCGCGCGACTGCGGACGTGCTCGCCGAGGCGATCCCCGCCGTCATCCGCGCCTTCCCGTGGCCCAAGTCGATGCGCTGGGGCGACGCCTCGCTGTCGACCGAGAGCCTGCGCTGGGTCCGCCCGCTTCAAGGCATCATCGCGTTGTTCGGCGAGCAGGTTGTGCCGGTCACGATTGCAGGGGTCGAGAGCGGCGCGGCGACGCTCGGGCATCGCTTCCATCATCCTGGGGCGATCACGATCGGCTCGGCAGCGGATTACGTCGAGAAGCTGCGCGCCTGCCACGTCATCGTCGACCAGGACGAGCGCGCCGCGCTGATCCGCGACCGCGCCACCGCGCTCGCCGCCGAGGCCGGGCTGGTGCTGGTCGAGGACGAGGGGCTGGTCGCCGAGAATGCCGGGCTGACCGAATGGCCGGTGCCGCTGCTCGGCCGCTTCGACGCCGACTTCCTGTCGGTGCCGCCCGAGGTCATCCAGTTGACCGCGCGGGTAAATCAGAAATATTTCGTGTGCCGTGACGGGACGGGCAAGCTCGCGAACGCGTTTGTCTGTACCGCTAACATCGACGCGCATGACGGCGGCGCGAAGATCGTCGAGGGCAACCGCAAGGTCCTCGCCGCCCGGCTGAGCGATGCGCGCTTCTTCTACGACACCGATCTGAAGGTGCCGTTGGAGGAACAGGCCAAGAAGCTCGACCGGATCGTCTTTCACGAGAAGCTCGGCACGGTCGCCGACAAGGTCGAACGCGTCGCCAAGCTGGCGCGCTGGCTGGTGGAGGAGGGCGTGGTTAAGCCCTCTCCCCTCAGGGGAGAGGGTTTGGGTGAGGGGCAGGTGTCTCACCGAGACCGCCCTCTCTGCGAGACCCCGACCCCTCACCCCGACCCTCTCCCCGGAGGGGAGAGGGAGCAGCTTGCC
Organism: Sphingomonas endophytica; assembly: GCF_014199415.1. Classification (GTDB taxonomy): domain Bacteria; phylum Pseudomonadota; class Alphaproteobacteria; order Sphingomonadales; family Sphingomonadaceae; genus Sphingomonas; species Sphingomonas endophytica. The sequence goes on along the minus strand of NZ_JACIJN010000003.1, from coordinate 14,804 downwards.
GCTCAAGCCGAACGGGCAGCGCGACTGGCGAAGGCCGATCTCGTCACCGGCATGGTCGGCGAGTTCCCCGAGCTGCAAGGCCTGATGGGCGGCTATTACGCCGCCGCCCAAGGCGAGGACGAAGCCGTCACGAACGCGATCCGCGACCATTACAAGCCGGTCGGGCAGGGCGACGAGGTGCCGACCGATCCGGTGACGGTGGCGGTGTCGTTGGCGGACAAGCTGGATACGCTTGTAGCGTTCTTCGTAATCGATCATGCCCCCACCGGCTCAAAGGACCCTTACGCTCTGCGTCGTGCAGCGTTGTCCGTGTCACGTCTGCTCTTAGCAAACGGACTTCGTCTAGAGTTGGCGTCGGCTGTCGTCGAAGCTTGGGGTCTCGTTCGCGATACTATCACGACACGGCTACATGAAGAAAAGTTTGCCGAGTTCTCCAAAGCTTCTTCGGGGCTGCCTTCCGAGCCGCGGGGAAGATTGATGACTCATATCTTTAGCTCCCTTCAACACCGGCGATCTTCGTCGAGCGACGAGGAGTTTGCAACTTTTGGTCCTCGCTTGCGTGCGCTCCTCGACTTCTTCGCCGACCGCCTCAAGGTCCAGCAACGCGAGGCCGGCGTCCGCCACGACCTGATCGATGCTGTCTTCGCGCTCGGCGGCGAGGACGATCTCGTCCGCCTGCTCGCCCGCGTCCGCGCACTCCAGTCGTTCGTCGGCACCGACGACGGCGCGAACCTGCTCGCCGGCTACAAGCGCGCCGCCAACATCCTGAAGAAAGAGAACTTCCCCGTCGCCCCTGCGCAGGCAGGGGCCCATGTCTCTGTCGATCAGGCGGCCTCGCCCGAGGAAGCAGACATGGGTTCCCGCCTGCGCGGGAACGACGGGGGACTGTCCTACACGCCCGAAAAGGACGAAGCTGCGCTGATCGCCGCGCTCGACGCCGCCGAGCCCGCCGCCGCACAGGCGATCGAGCGCGAGGATTTCGAGGGTGCGATGGCGGCGCTCGCGTCGCTCCGCGCGCCGATCGACGCGTTCTTTGATAGCGTTACCGTAAATGACAGCGATCCGGAAAAGCGTTCAACACGTTTAATCCTGCTGGCGCGCGTTCGCGCCGCAGTGCACAAGGTGGCCGATTTTTCGAGAATCGAGGGCTGACGAGCAAACCCGCCAGCGTCTCAACTTTCGCAACATTCGCGCCGCCCGCCGACGCAAGATCAAGGACTTGGCAGATGACCCAGCGTTACGTCTATCGCTTCGGTGGCGGCGTCTCCGACGGGGGCAAGGGCGACAGGAATTTGCTCGGCGGCAAGGGCGCGAACCTGGCCGAGATGGCGTCGATCGATCTGCCGGTGCCGCCGGGGTTCACGATCTCGACCGCGATGTGCACGCGCTATTACGAGGAAGGCGAGCGCTTCCCCGACTCGCTCAAGGCCGAGGTCGCCGAAGGGATCGCGCATATCGAGCGGATCACCGGCAAGACGTTCGGCGACGCCGCCGATCCGTTGCTGGTGTCGGTGCGTTCCGGCGCGCGCGTCTCGATGCCGGGGATGATGGACACCGTCCTCAACCTCGGGCTCAACGATGCGACGGTCGAGGGGCTGGCCGCGACCAGCGGCGACGAGCGGTTCGCCTGGGACAGCTATCGCCGCTTCATCCAGATGTATTCGGACGTGGTGCTCGAACTCGATCACGGCGCGTTCGAGGAAGCGCTGGAGATCGCCAAGGAAGACCGCGGCTATACGCTCGATACCGAGCTGTCGGCGGCGGACTGGCGCGAACTGGTCGCCGAATACAAGGGCGTCGTCGAAAAGGAATGGGGCAAGCCGTTCCCGCAGGACGTGCACGACCAGCTCTGGGGCGCGGTCGGCGCGGTGTTCGGCTCGTGGCAGTCGGAGCGCGCCAAGGTCTATCGCCGCCTCAACCACATCCCCGGCGACTGGGGCACTGCGGTCAACGTGCAGGCGATGGTGTTCGGCAACATGGGCGACACCAGCGCCACCGGCGTCGCCTTCACCCGCGATCCCGCCAAGGGCGACCGCGCCTATTACGGCGAATTCCTCATCAATGCGCAGGGTGAGGACGTCGTCGCCGGCATCCGCACCCCGCAATATCTGACGAAGGCGGCGCGCGAGGAAGCGGGCGCCAAGCCGCTGTCGATGGAAGAGGCGCTGCCGGAGGTCTATACCGAGCTGGCGGCGGTCTTCGACACGCTCGAAACCCACTATCGCGACATGCAGGACATCGAGTTCACGGTCGAGCGCGGCAAGCTGTGGATGCTCCAGACCCGTTCGGGGAAGCGTACCGCCAAGGCCGCGCTCAAGATCGCGGTCGAAATGGCGAGCGAGGGGCTGATCACCCGCGAGGAAGCGATCGCGCGCGTCGACCCGCAGGCGCTCGACCAGTTGCTCCACCCGACGCTCGATCCGAACGCGCCGCGCGACGTGCTGACCAAGGGGCTGCCCGCCTCGCCGGGCGCGGCGAGCGGGCTGGTCGTGTTCGACGCCGACACCGCCGAGCGGATGGCGGCGGACGGCAAGGCGGTGATCCTTGTCCGCACTGAAACCAGCCCCGAAGACATCCACGGCATGCACGCCGCCAAGGGCATCCTCACCGCGCGCGGCGGGATGACCAGCCACGCCGCGGTGGTGGCGCGCGGGATGGGGCGGCCGTGCGTATCCGGCGCGGGGTCGCTGGCGATCTCGGCCAAGGACAAGGTGTTGCGCGTCGGCGGCCGCGAGGTGCGTGAAGGCGAGACGCTGACGATCGACGGCGCGACCGGCGAAGTGATGGTCGGCGAGGTCGCGACGATCCAGCCCGAACTGGCCGGCGATTTCGGGACGTTGATGGAATGGGCCGACGGCGTGCGTCGCCTCAAGGTCCGCGCCAATGCCGAGACGCCGCTCGATTGCCGCACCGCACGCGATTTCGGTGCGGAGGGCGTCGGGCTGTGCCGTACCGAGCATATGTTCTTCGACGCGGCGCGGATCACCGCGGTGCGCCAGATGATCCTCGCCGAGGACGAGGCGGGGCGGCGCGCGGCGCTGGAGAAACTGCTCCCCGAACAGCGCGCCGATTTCACGTCCATTTTCGAGGTGATGGCGGGTCTGCCGGTGACAGTGCGGTTGCTCGACCCGCCGCTTCATGAATTCCTGCCGCACGAGGAAAACGAGTTCGCCGAAGTCGGGCGGGCGACCGGGCTGTCGGTCGAGCAGTTGAAGCGCCGCGCGGCCGAACTGCACGAGTTCAACCCGATGCTCGGGCATCGCGGTTGCCGGCTGGGCGTTACCTATCCCGAAATCTACGAGATGCAGGCGCGTGCGATCTTCGAGGCGGCGATCGACGTCGCCGAGAAGTCGGGCGAGGCCCCGATCCCCGAGGTGATGATCCCGCTGGTCGGGACGAAGCGCGAGCTCGAGTTGATGAAGACCGTCGTCGATACTGCGGCGAAGGCGGTGTTCGCCGAGCGTGGGCGAACGGTCGATTACCTCGTCGGCACGATGATCGAGCTGCCGCGCGCCGCGCTGCGCGCGGGCGAGATTGCCGAGGCGGGCGAGTTCTTCTCGTTCGGCACCAACGACCTGACGCAGACGACGCTGGGGGTCAGCCGCGACGACGCGAGCCGCTTTCTCGGCGCCTATGTCGAAAAGGGCATTTACGCGCGCGACCCGTTCGTCAGCCTCGACGTCGAGGGCGTCGGCGAACTGGTCGAGATCGCTGCCGAGCGCGGGCGGAAGACGCGCCCCGGCATCAAACTCGGCATCTGCGGCGAACACGGCGGCGACCCGGCGTCGATCGCCTTCTGCGAACAGGTCGGGCTCGATTACGTCTCGGCCTCGCCGTATCGCGTGCCGATCGCACGGCTGGCGGCGGCGCAGGCCGCGCTGAAGGCGGCGTCATGAGCGTGCGGATCACCGCTCCCGCGATCGTCGCGGGTGCGCTGGCGCCAATTCCCGCACACGCTGCGGTGACGATCGGCACGCAGATCGTCGACACGCGGTTGAGCGGCACGATCGCGGGAATGCCGGCGGACTCGTCGGGCAGCGACGCCGCGACGGGGACGGGCCGGGTGAGCGCGACGGCGCAACTGGTCGAGCGCGGCACGACCGGTTTTCCGATGGTTCGCGGACGGTCGACGGTCGCCGCCGAGCTTGGCAGCGCCGAGCGGGGACGGATCACCTTTCAGCGGTCGCTGACGCCGGGCGCGGGCGACAGCGGCAATGCGGTAGCGGCAAGCAGCGCCAATTACCGCTATTTCTTCACCACCGACGAACAGACATTGTTCGACGTGGATTGGGGGGTCGGGGCTTATGGCGACAGCGCGGACGGGCAGCTGCCGGGGCAGGCGCTGTCGCTCGCGGCGCGTAGTGGCGCCGCGCCGCTGTTGCAGCTCGGCGCGCTGGGCGATGGTGCGAACGGCACGCGGCAAGTGTTGCTCGCACCCGGCAGCTATGAATTGCGCATCGAAGATGCGTTCGGTCCGGTCGCGGCAGCCGGGCGGAGCAGCGGTTTGTCGAGCCAATACAGCTTCACGCTGCGCGCGGTGCCGGAGCCGGGAACATGGGCGCTGATGTTGATCGGCTTCGGCATGATCGGGGTGGCGGCGCGACGGCGCCGCCGAGCTACCGCATCGTCGTTGCTTCGTACCACGTCCGAAGCGACGGGAGCGATATCCGTCAGATAAAGCCGCGGTCGCGCGGGTGCCCGGGCGAAAGGCGGTCGCCGTCATACCGGTCATCGTCGAATGGTCGGTCGTCACGGACGAATCGGTCGCCGGCGAGCGGCGGCGCCGCCGACAGGCGGCTGTTCTCGCGCTCCAGTTCGTCGTTCTCGCGCTTCAACTCCGCGACGCGCTCGTTGGCGAGATCGCGCTCGCGCTCCAGCTCGGTGACGCGCGTCCCGACGGTGCCGTGGTCGCGCTCCAGCTCGGCGGCGCGCTTGGTGGCGGTATCATGGTCGCGTTCCAGCTCGGAAACACGCTTGCTGGTCACGGCGTGCGCGTCGCGCTCGGCGACGTAGCGCGCCTTCCACTTGCGCCCGCCGGGATGGCTGGCCAACCCGAACAGCCATCCGGCGACCAGCGCGATCGCCAGTGCGATATATTGCGTCGTCGTGGTGAACAGCATGACGGACCTCCGCTTCTGGTCGTGGCTCAACGACGCAGCGGGTTGGCTGTTCCTACGGCTTGGCGTTGATGAACGAGTCGTTGAGCGAGCAGGCCGCCGGGCCGAGGATGACGATGAACAGCACCGGCAGGATGAACATGATCAGCGGCACCGTCATGATCGCCGGCAGCCGCGCCGCTTTCTCCTCGGCGCGCATCATCCGTTCGTGACGGAATTCCGCCGACAGCACGCGCAGCGCGCTGGCGAGCGGGGTGCCGTATTTCTCGGTCTGGATCATCGTCGTGACCACGCCGCGCACCGCGTCGAGGTCGACGCGATTGGCGAGGTTCTCGAACGCCTGCCGCCGGTCCGTGAGGAAGCCCAGCTCGATCGCGGTAAGCGCGAATTCCTCGCCGAGTTCGGCATAGGCCTTGCCCAGTTCGCGCGACACGCGGTGGAAGGCGGCGTCGACCGTCAACCCGGCCTCCGCGCAGATCACCAGCAGGTCGAGCGCGTCGGGCAAGCCCTTGCGGATCGCGTCGGTCCGCTTGGTGATCTTGTTCTTCAGGAAGATGTCGGGCGCCTTGTAGGCGAGCACGAACGTGCCCGCGACCAGCCCGTAGCGCTTGAGCGCCCCCCAGTCGGGAAAGGCGTCGAGCAGATAGACCCAGATCACCATCAGCCCGCCGAACACGATCGGGAGCACCAGCCGGCCAAAGATCACGGCGACCGCCCATTCCTTGTTGCGGATGCCGGCCTGGATCAGCTTGCGCTGCGCCTCCTTGACCTGCTCGTCCTGCAACACGCGCAGCGACGACAGCAACGCGCGGACCCGATCGGCGGCGTTGCTCTGGTGGACGAGCTTGGTGCGGCGCTTCGCGGTCGAGGCGGTGATGCCCGCCTTGAGCTGTTCGCGCCGATCGTTGAGCGCGCGGACCCGCCGCGTCATCGGATCGCGCCACGCACGGGTGGCGTAACTGCCGATCAGCAGCGCCGCACCCAAGGCGGGCAGCAAGGTGGCGAGCATCAACAGGTCGAGGCCGAAGAACATGGGCATGTCAGATCTCGAAGCTTACCATACGGGCCATGATGAAGGCGCCGATGGCCATCCAGACGAGCCCGCCGACCGCGGTGACCGTCAGCCGGATATCGCTGAAGAACGTCTGCATGTACGGTGGGTTGATGGTGTAGATCAGACCGAAGACGATGAACGGCAACGAGCCGATGATATAGGCGGATGCCTTCGATTCCGACGACATCGCCTTGATCTTGAGCTTCATCTGCCCGCGCTGACGCAGAACCGTCGCGAGATTCTGCAACGTTTCCGCCAAGTTGCCGCCGGTCTCGCGCTGAATCGAGATCGTGATGACGAAGAACTGGAATTCGGCGGTCATCAAACGGTCGGCGGTCTCCTGAAGCGCGACGTCCATCGAGCGGCCGATCCGCATCTTGTCGGACACCGAGCGGAATTCCTCGCCGACCGGGCCGGGCACCTCGGCGGCGACGACCTGCATCGTCTCCGAGATCGGCAGGCCCGAGCGCAGGCCGCGGACCAGCAGCTCGATCGCGTCCGGGAATTTGGCGATGAACGCGCCGATCCGGCGCTTGATAAGGAACGCCACCGCGAGGTGCGGGGCCAGGACGCCGAGCATCATGCCGACCGGCAGCGCGATCAGCACCGGCACGCCCTGCAGCAGCAACAACAGCAGCGTGACGACACCGATCGTCCCGGCGGCGATACCATATTGGCCGACGGTCCATGCCTTGCCGGTCATCGACAGCCGTTTCCGCAACTCGGCGGCATTGGGCAGAATGCGCGTCATCGCCAGATCGGCGCGCGTGGCGCTGCGTCCGGTGATCCGGCGCATCTGCGCCTCGATCGTGTTGGTCGGGACCGGAACGTGTCGCGCGCGCAACCCCGCGAGCCGGCGCGCACCAGCCTTCTGCGTCGATGGCGTGGCGAGCGCGAAGGCGAGCAGTCCGAGCGTGATCGCGCTGGCCAGCAACAGCAGGATCAGCGGCGACATGACGGCTCCGCGGCGAGGGGGGCGGGGGCGATCACGTCCGCGCCGGCTTCTTGGCGACCAGTTCGGTGATCCGCGCGAGCAAGGAACCGCCGCGTGCCGCGCTTTTGGTCAGCGGCACCGCATCGTCGCCGGACGCGGCCAGCAACCGCTCGGCGAGCTGGGCGAGTGGGGCGAGGGTCTTGGAGCCTTTGCCCGCCGCCGCCATCGGCTTGCCGAGCTTGGCCGCCTGCGACGCCAGCTTGTGGTCATAAGGGATCGCCACGTCGATCTTGCGCTCGATCGATCCCTCGAAATCCTTGCGGAGCACTTCCTGCTGTGCGCCGGGATGGACGCGGTTGGCGAGGACGCAGACCTGCGCCTGCGGGGCGTTGGTGCGCAGCCACGACAGCAAGCGGATCGTGTCGCGCGCCGCGGCGAGCGTCAGGTCGGTGACGAGCACCACCGCCTGCACTTCGGCCATCAGATGCGGATGCTGGATCAGCATCGCGCGCGGCAGGTCCATGACACTGATGTCGAACGCGCTGCGCAGCTCGTCCTGAAGCTGGTAATAGGCCGTGCCGTCGGTGACGATCGGATTGCTGATCGGCGCTTCCGCCGACAGCACCGACAATTTGTCCGAGGCGCGGACGAGTGCGCGTTCGAGGAACAGGCCGTCGATACGGCTGGGATTGTCGATCGCGTCGATCAGCCCGCGCCCCGGCTCGAGGTCCATCGCCAGCGCATTCGTGCCGAAATGCACGTCGAGGTCGAGCAGCGCGGTTGAGCGCTTGCCGGCCTCGCTCAGCTGCCACGCCAGCGAGGTCGCGATCGTCGAGGCACCGACGCCGCCGCGGCACCCGACCACCGCCAGCGCCGAATGGACGCGCTCGGCGGCGGTATCGGCGTACCGCGGGGTGTTGAGCATCGCCTGCGCGGACGCGAAGGCGTCGCGCACCGCATCCACGCCGAGCGGCTTGAGCAGATAGTCGTGGATGCCGCTCGCCAGCAGGTCGCGATAGAGCCGGACGTCGTTGACCTGCCCGGCGGCGATCACGATCGTACCCGGCTCGCAGACCTCGGCCAGGCTGTTGATGTCGGCGAGCGGATCGCTGGTCTCGCTCAGGTCGACGAAAAGCAATTGCGGGCTGGAGGAGACGGCCAGCGTCTGCACCGCCTGACGAAGGCCGCCCTTGTACACGTTCTCCTGCGGCCAGCCGAGCTCGTCGACGACCGCGCGCAGCGTCATGCTGGCATTGTCGTCGCAGCAGAAGGCGAGGAAGGGCGCGCGGGCTGCTCCGCCCGCGACTTTCCACGGTGCGTTCATGTCAGCGGCCCCCCATGGTGGTCGATTCGCTCTTCAGCGCGGTTCCGCCGGCTCCGGTCGGGGCCGCCTTGCGCCAGACGCCGATTGCCTTGGCGGCCGTGGTCGCGGTCGTCGCCCCGTCGTCGCTCTTGCCGTGCAGCAGATCGTTCGGATCGGCGACCATCGCCGCCAGCGTGCCGTTGATCGCGCAGCCGAAAGAGCCGCTGGCATGGGCGTCGAAATTGACCAGCGTCGCGGCCGGCGCGGGGGCGGTGCAGCTCGGCACCGATGCGCTGCTGCGCGTCACGACCACGCGCAGCGTGCCGGGGGGCGGCGCATCGCCCTGCGGTGCGGCGCGTGTGGCCAGCCGCAGCCCGTGGTCGGCCGCTACCGCCGCGATCTCGGCGCGCGCGCCCGGCGGGGCGGCGGGATCGTCGATCGCGATCGTGGCGCCGTGCGGCGGAGCGAGCGTGTCGAGCCAGCCGCGCAGCCGCTGCGCCTCGCCGCCGCCCAGACGGTCGGGCCCGGCCAGCAGGTCCAGTGTATAGTCGGTCTGCGTGACGACCGGCTGGTGGATCGTCTCAAGCCCACGATAGCCGCCGCATCCGGCGAGCGGCAGCGCTGCAGCGAGCGTCAGGACGAGGAGGAGCGGACGCGGAGTCATGGAGAGCATCCTCACTTGATCGAAAAGCCGGGCGCCGGCGGCGCAGCGGGGGTGTCGAGCTTCGGCTTCGGCCGCTCGACGGCGCGATTGCCGCTGTCGAGCTTGCCGAGGAACGCACGCTCCAGATCGGTCGGCGCCTTGTAGCCGTCGGTCGGCAGCTTGACGGCCGCGGCGTCGACCGGGCGGACCAGATACGGGGTGATGACGATCACCAGCTCGGTCTCGTTGCGCTGAAAGCCGTTCGAGCGGAACAGCGCGCCGAGGATCGGCAGATCGCCGACGCCGGGCGTCTTGGTATAGCTGTTGTTGTGCGTGTTCTGCATCAGCCCGGCGATCATGAAGCTCTGGCCGGAGCCGAGCTCGACGGTGGTCTCCGCACGACGCGTGGTCAGCGCCGGGACACGCGCGCTGCCGACCGAAACCGCATTGCCGTAATCGAGCTGCGACACCTCGGGCTTGACGCGTAGGGAGATGCGCCCGTCGGACAGCACGGTCGGCGTATAGGCGAGGCTGACCCCGAATTGCTTGTATTCGATCGAGTTGGTGCCGAGCGCCTGCGCGATCGGGATCGGGATCTCGCCGCCGGCGAGGAAGGTCCCGGTCTCGCCGGACAAGGCGGTCAGGTTTGGATTGGCGAGCGTCGTCACCTGACCCAGCGTCTCGCCGAGGTCGAGCGCATTGATGAAGTCCGTGCCGAGCAGCCGGCCGAAGAGGCTGAACGTGCCACTGCCGTTGACCACCCCCGGCAACGTGAAGCTGGTGCCGCCGTTCGGCAGGTTCGGATCGGTGCCGGGCAGCACGTTGGTGATCGAACCCTGCCGACCGAAGCCAAGCCCTAGCAGCGGGTTCTTGTTGCCGAGCGTGCGCGTGGTGATGTTGTTGGCGATGTTCTTGAGGAACGAGCGGCTCACTTCGGCGAACTTGACCTGCAGATTGACTTGCAGCGGCGTCGCGACCTTGATGCGATTGATGACCGCCATCTTGAGCGCTGCATTGTCGGCACTCGGATCGACGCCCGGGTTGAGCAGGCTCGTCACCAACCGCTGTGCCTGTTCGGCGTCGGCAGGCGCGACGGCATTGCCGTTGATGACTGCGATCTGTCCGACGAGGGTTACGTGGAAGTCGCTGCCCGGCAACGCCGCCTGAAGCATCCGGTCGATCTGCGTCGCATTCTGTGCGACGCGGACCGAGGCCGAATAGATCACCGCACCGGCGCGATCGGTGGCGAAGATCGTCGCCTCGCCATCGGCCTTGCCAAATAGATGGATCTGGCGCGGATTGGCGACATAGACGTCGGCGGCGGCGGCATTGGAGGTCCATACCTCGCTGACCGCGGCGGGCAGGGTGATAAGCTCACCCTCGCCGATCGACAGCCACTTCTCGACGCTCGGCTTGGTGACGCCGACCGGCGGCAGGCCGCTGCGCACCACCGGCCGGGCCGGAGCCGCCGGGCGTTGCGCGGCGCGCGGAGCGGCGGCGGTGATGGCCGGCGAGAGTGCCGCCGTCAGCGCCATGGCCAGCGCCGCGCCATGAAACAGGGGAGCGCGCATCTCAGTTCTTTCCTGCGACGGAGACTTCGGTCACGGCATTGCCGCGGGCGATCCGGACCAGCGGGCCGGTGGGGGCGGTGCCGGCGGCGGCGGCCGCAACGGGCGCGCCAGGCATCGACGGTCCCGGTGCCGCCGGGGTGCTGCGCGCCGGCATGGTACGCCGCTGAAAGCGCGAGACGTCGGCGCCGACCGCGTAAGTGGTGTTGCCGGTCTGCGGGGTGTTCGCCAGCCGGTCGAGCACCGCTTCCTCGGCGGTGGCATCCTTCGCGTCGCCGACGCTCACGTTGCCCGAGGCGATCGCGCGATCGAGTTCCGAGGCATTGTCGGCGAGCGAGCGCAGCGACAGCGACAGCGTACCGATCGTCTGCGCGACCGCGATCTGCTCGGCGATCTTCGGAGTCGCCTCGACGGTAACGGTCGAGAAGGTCTGAACCACGGTATTGCCCTGATCGTCCTTCTGGTCGGTAGTGCGCTGATCGGTGGCGAGGACGCGCAGGTTGCGCATCACCGTCTCGCTGGCGCGCAGCGGCGGCCCGTCGCCCTCGACCGACTGGGTGAGGATGAGGTCGATGTGATCGCCCGGGAAGACGAAGCCCGCGACGCTGGTTTGCGCCGATACCGGCACCGTCACCGCGCGCATCCCCGCCCCGAGGGCGGCGGCGAGGAAGCCGCGGTCGCCGGGCTTGACCAACTGCCCTTGCGTCACCGGCTGCCCGGCCGTGATCGGAAGCCGGACGACCGTGCCGATCAGCTTGCCCAGATCGGTGCCGCTACGCAGGTAGTAAGCATTTTCGACGAGTTCCTTGGGCCACGGCTGGAACTTCAGCGCGCCGGCGTCGAGGATCGTGCCGACCGGCAGCGCGCGGGTTGCGACCAGCACCTCCGGCCCGTCGATCTTCGGCGCGACGACGCCCATCGCCGCGGCTTCCGGGGCGGGCGAGCCGACCAGCATCGAGCGTGCGGCAAACGCGGTGATCGCGGCGACCATCAAGGCTCCGACCAGCAGAATGAGCTTGCGACTGTCCATCAGTGACCCTGTCCCCGCGCCGCCCTGGCAGCGCCTGTGTGACTGCAATTATTGGGTAAATTGGTTAAGGAGCGGTTCGCGAAGCGCGAGAAGACCGGCCAGCGCGATTGCCACGCCATACGGAACCTCGATCGAACCCGCGCCGCGCCGGACGCGCTGCTCGATCAGCATCGCCAGCGTCAGCGCACCGCCGATCACCGACATGGCCAGCAGCATGTCGAGCAGGTGCAGCGGCGTCAGCCAAAGCGACAAGGCACCGATCAGCTTGACGTCGCCGCCGCCCATCTGACCGAGCGCGAACGCGCCGACGAACAGCGCGAAGACGAGCAAGGCAACACCGGTCTGCACCGCCATGCCCGGCCATGGATCGAGCCCGATTGCCAGCCACCAGAGCGGTGCAAGCAGGGCGATGATGACGTTTTTCCAATTGGCGATTTCACGCGAGCGCACATCCTGGATTCCTGCCGACAGCAGCAGCGCGCCCATCAGCGCGGGCAACAGCCAGACGAGAAATCCCCAGTTCATGCTGCTTGGCGCTAGACGGAATGGTTTGAGAAACCGTAACCATGCCGCGAAATGTCGATGACGACCGATCCCGCTGCGGTACGCCGTGCCTTGCCGAGCGACGCGCGCCTGACATTCGATAGCGCGGCGGACGGGTGGCGGCTGCGACGTTTCTCGCGCGCCGGGCGCGGGCGCGGCGCGCTGATGTTCCAGGGCGGGCGCGGCGACATGATCGAAAAATATCTCGAGGCATTCTCCGACTGGCATGAGCGCGGCTGGGCGGTCACGGCGTTCGACTGGCGCGGGCAGGGCGGGTCAGGACGACTCTGCGCCAACCCGCATGTCGGGCATTGCGACGACTTTTCGCCGTTGATCGACGATCTGGCGGTGGTGTGGCGCAACTGGCGCGCGCAGCAGCACGGGCCGCACGTGCTCGTCGGCCACTCAATGGGCGGCTATATGGCGCTGCGCGCGCTGCTCGACGATGTAGTGCGCGCCGACGCGGTGGTGCTGGTCGCACCGATGCTCGGGCTGCGCTCACCGATCGGGTCGTGGCTGGGGAGGCGCGTGGCGCAGGCGATGGCGAGGGTCGGCGATCCGGCGCGTCCGGCGTGGAAGAGCCATGAACGGCCGGGCATGCTACCGCGCCGGCGGCTGCTCACCGCCGATAAGGCGCGCTATGGCGATGAGGAATGGTGGCTGACCGAGCAGCCCGATCTGCGACTTGGGCCGCCGAGCTGGGCGTGGCTTGCCGAGGCGTTCGCGGCGACGACGCGGCTGCGCACCGATCCGGCCCTGCCGCGGCTGACGACGCCGGTGCTGATGCTGATCGCCGAACACGATCGGCTGGTCGACCCGCGCCCGGCCGCGCAGGTCGCGGCGCGGCTGCCGAACGCGACGCTGGTGCGGTTCGGGCGCGGCGCGGCGCATGAATTGCTGCGCGAGGCCGACCCGGTTCGGCAGCGGGCGATGGCGGCGATCGACGCCTTTCTCGATCGGCACGCGGCATGAGCTACGACATCGCGATCGTCGGGGCCGGAATCGCCGGGGCCAGTCTCGCAGCGGCGATCGGCGACCGCGCGCGCGTGCTGTTGCTCGAGGGCGAGGAGCGGCCGGGGTACCATGCCACCGGGCGCTCGGCGGCGTTCTGGTCCGAGACTTATGGTGGTCCGGACATCCAGCCGCTGACCACCGCTTCCGGCGCGGCATTACAGGCGGGCGGCTATCTCGATCCGCTGGGCGCGGTGCACATCGGGCGCGGCGAGGACGCGCCGGCGATTGCGGCGTTGCTCGACGAGTTTGCCGCGAGCCCGGTCGCGCTCGCGGCGATCGACCCGCAGCCGCTGATCCCCGGGCTGCTGCCGGCGTGGACGCTGGGCGTCAGCGAGCCGACCTGCGCCTATATCGACGTGGCGCGGCTTCACGGCGATGGTCTGGCGCAGGCGGCGCGCAGCGGGACGACGCTGGTGAGCGGCGCGCGGCTCGCGGCAGCGACGCGGCGCGACCGGGCGTGGCGGATCGAGATCGAGGACGGCCGTGCGTTCAGCGCGACGATCCTCGTCGACGCGGCAGGCGCATGGGCGGACGAGGTGGCGGTGCGCAGCGGCGTCCGGCCGATCGGGATCACGCCCTATCGGCGGACGATGGTGCAATTGCAGACCGATCCACTGGTGCCGGCGACGCTGCCGTTCGTGATCGACGTGAACGGCGGCTTTTATTTCAAGCCCGAGGCGGGCGGGCGATTGTGGCTGAGCCCGCATGACGAGCATCCGGTCGTCGCGCATGACGTCGCGGCCGAGGAGCTCGACGTGGCGATCGCCATCGACCGGTTCGAGCAGGCGGTCGACTGGCGGGTGGTGCGCGTCGAGCGGCGCTGGGCGGGATTGCGGTCGTTCGCGCCAGACCGGCTGCCGGTCTATGGCATGGCCGAGCCGGGCTTTTTCTGGTTCGCGGGGCAGGGCGGGTTCGGGATCCAGACCGCGCCCGCCGCTGCCCGGATCGGCGCGGCCTTGCTGCTGGGCGGGGCGTCACCGGACGGCATCGATCCCGGCCGCTACGCGCCGGCGCGTTTCCGGAGTTAGTCGCGGCCGGTCGTCTGCTTGCGTTCGGGGACGGCGGGAACCTGCCCGAGCAAGGTAAGCAGCGTCGGGATATCGCCGGTGATATAGGTGTCGGTAGGAACCCGCAGCGTGGAGCGAAGCGCCCGGCCCATGTCGCTCAACCGCTCCTGACGCTCCCGCTCCTTCGCCTGCACGACCTTGTTCCTACAATCTTGCGATGGTGCCGCTGTCGGAGCGGCGAGTGATGGAAGAACCTGCCCGCGGCCGCCGTGTTCCGTCGCCGCACGCTCGGCTCGTCGTGTTGACGATGCCGGTCGACGGATCGAATTTGTTCAGCGCAGCGCAACCTTTGCCGGCGGCAGCGATTGTGCAGCCATCGACGATAACGGCTCGCAAAGGTCGCCATGTTGAAGACGTTCACCCCCCTCGCTCTTGCGCTCCTTCCGTTGGTCGCCGTGGTCGGCGCGGTGTGGAACGTTCCCTGAATTCATCGTTTCAAGGCCCCCCGAAGGCACCGCCGGGGGGGGGGGGGGCGGGGGGGCGGGGGGGGGGGGGGGGGGGGGGGGGGGGGGGGGGCGGGCGGGGGGGGGG
>NZ_JACIJN010000002.1 GCF_014199415.1 Sphingomonas endophytica | reverse complement strand
ATGGGGTGACGCCTTCACCGAGGGCAATTCGATCCATTACAGCTGGTCGGTGATGCAGGACGTGCAGGGCCTGATCGACCTGATGGGCGGCGACCGGAAGTTCGTGGCCAGGCTCGACTCGGTGTTCTCGACCCCGCCGGTCTTCGACGACAGCTATTACGGGCAGGTCATCCACGAGATCCGCGAGATGCAGATCGTCGACATGGGCCAATATGCGCACGGCAACCAGCCGATCCAGCACATGATCTATCTGTACGACTGGGCCGGCGCGCCGTGGAAGGCGCAATTCCATGCGCGCGAGGTGATGCGGAAGCTCTACTCGTCGGCGCCCGACGGCTATCCGGGCGACGAGGACAATGGCCAGACCTCTGCGTGGTACGTCTTCTCCGCGCTCGGTTTCTACCCCGTCACGCCGACGGTGGGGCAATATGCGATCGGCAGCCCGCTGTTCCGCCGCACCAGCGTCACCATGCCCGGCGGCAAGGTGCTGACAATCGAGGCCGAGAACAACAGCCGCGACAATGTCTACATCCAGTCGGCGACGCTCAACGGCACGCCTTATGCCAGGCCGTGGCTGTCGCGCGAGGCGCTGCAGGCCGGCGGGACGCTCCGCTTCGTGATGGGCTCGACCCCCAACAAACAATGGGGCACCGCCACGGCGGACCGGCCCTTCTCGATGAGCGCGCCCGGGGCCGTGAAGTGATCGCGCGGCGGGAGTTGATGGCAGGCGCGGGAGCGGCGGTGGTCACGGCGGCGCTGCCGCGCGCCGCCGCGGCGCAGGCGTTCGCGAGCAAGCGCCCACCCAAGGCGCAGCGCAGGTTCACGAGCGCCGCGGTCGAGGCCGAGATCGCGCGGGTCAAGCGCCGCATCGCCGACCCCGAGCTCGCCTGGCTGTTCGAGAATTGCTATCCGAGCACGCTCGACACCACCGTCACCAAGGTCGGCACGGTCGACGGCAAGCCCGACGCCTTCGTCATCACCGGCGACATCGAGGCGCTGTGGCTGCGCGACAGCTCGGCGCAGTTGCAGACCTATGTGCACCTCACCCCGAAGGATGCGCCGCTCCGCCGGCTCTTTCACGGGCTGATCCAGCGTCAGGCGCGCTGCATCCTGATCGATCCCTATGCCAACGCCTTCATGGAGGACCCGACCGCGCGCTCCAACCTGGGCGCGCGCGACGACAAGACCGAGATGAAGCCGGGCGTCGCCGAGCGGAAGTGGGAGATCGACTCGCTCTGCTATCCGATGCGGCTGGCGCACGGCTATTGGACCGCGACGCGCGACAAGGCGCCGTTCGACGCCACCTGGCAGCGCGCGATGGCGCTCGCGGTGGCGACGCTGCGCCAGCAGCAGCGCAAGAGCGACGACGGGCCGTACCGCTTCCAGCGGCTCAACCTGTCGCCGACCGAGACGCTGATGTTCGCGGGGCGCGGCGCGCCGACGCGCAAGCTCGGGCTGATCCACTCGATGTTCCGCCCGTCCGACGACGCGTGCCTCTATCCTTTCCTGATCCCGTCCAACCTATTCGCGGTGAGCGCGCTGCGCATGCTCGCCACCGTCCAGCGCGAGGCCGCCGGCGACGCCACCAGCGCCGCCGACGCCGAGGCGCTGGCGAGCGAGGTCGAGGCCGCGCTCGCCGCGCACGGCACGATGCCCGATGGTCAGGGCGGCGCCGTCTGGGCCTATGAGGTCGACGGCTATGGCAATGCGATCTTCATGGACGACGCCAACGTGCCGAGCCTCTCGGCGCTGCCGCTGCTCGGCGCGGCGCGGCGCGACGATCCGCTCTACCGCCGCACGCAGGCGCTGGCGTGGAGCGAGCGCAATCCGTATTTCTTCAAGGGCAGCGCCGCGGAGGGGATCGGCGGGCCGCACGTCGGCATGGACATGATCTGGCCGATGTCGATCGTCAGCCGCGCGCTCGACAGCGACGACGACGCGCAGATCCGCCAGTGCCTGCGCTGGCTGAAGGCGACGCACGCCGGAACCGGCTTCATGCACGAAAGCTTCCACAAGAACGATCCGGCGACGTTTACCCGGCCGTGGTTCGCCTGGGCCAACGGGCTGTTCGGCGACCTGATCCTCGACCTCGAACGGCGTCGCCCCGCACTGCTCGCCGCCCCGCTTTGACGGCGTCGGACGGGCCGGCACGCCCCCTGCCCAGTGCGCCGCAAGCGGAGCACCGGGCGGGACGTCCGCCCCGCTCACGCCCCCTACGCGCTACCGCGGCATCGGCGTGAGCGTCGGCGGGGCGTCCGCGGGGGCGCTTCCCCACGCCTTGTTGGGCGTCGCGCCCATCACCAGCTCGAGCCGTGCGCCATCCTTGATGTCGTCGTGCCGGAACCATGCCTTGGTCCAAGGTCGACCGTTGAGCATGGCCGATTGAATGTACGGGTTCGCCGCGCCGTTGCCCTTCGCCACGATCTCCAGCACCTTGCCGTTGCCGAGCGTGATGGCGGCGCGATCGAACACCGGGCTCGCCAGCATATAGACGTCGCTCGACGGATCGACCGGGTAGAAGCCGAGCGCCGCCAGCGCGTACCACGACGAGGTCGCCCCCTGGTCGTCCATGCCGGGATAGCCGAAGCCCGAAGCGTCGCTGCCGTAGAGCGTATCGAGGATGCGGCGGCTCAGCGCCTGCGTCTTCCACGGCTGCCCGCCCCACGCATAGAGGAAGGGCGCGTGCTGGTCGGGCTGGTTGCCTTGGACATATTGGCCGATCATGCCGGTACAGTCACGGCAGATGCCCTTCGGCGTATAGGGAGTGGCAAAGAAGCGGTCGAGCTTGGCGTTGAACGCGGCGCGGCCGCCGAGCGCGCCGGCAAGCCCGCCGACGTCATGCGGCACCAGCCACAGCGTCGACCAGCCCGACGCCTCCTTCATCATGAAATTGTAATAGGGCTCCTGCGGGTCGAAGGGCGCGATCCACGCGCCGTCTTCGGAACGTCCGCGGATGAAGCCGGCACGCTTGTCGAACACGTTGCGCCAGTTGGCGGCGCGGCGGCGGAACAGCGCGGCGTCGTCGCGATGCCCGAGCCGCTCGGCCAGCTCGGCCATGGCGTGGTCGTCCCAGGCATATTCAAGCGTGGTCGCCGCCCCGGCCTTGCCGCCCGCATAGGGCGGGCTGGGATTGCCCGCCGGCACCTCGTCCGAGATCCACCCGCGCCGCATGTACTCGGCGAGATAGCCGCGCGGCCCGGCGGGATCGGTCGCGTTCTTGCGCATGAACGCATAGGCTGCCGCATAATCGAACGGAATGCCGCGCCGCAGCGCGCCGAGATACAGGAACACCGCATTGTCGCCGTGGAAAGAGGTGTTCATGAAGCCGCGCTCGCGCGCCATGTCGAGCTCGGAGGCCATGATGTCCTGCACGACCGTGGGTTCGAGCAGTTCGAGCAGCACGATCTGGTTACGCCCGGTATCCCAGAACGGCACCGGACCGTAACGGTCGTGCGTCGCGGTCTGGACGGTACCGTTGCTGTCCGCGAACCGCTCGCCCTTGCGCGCGATCAGCCGCGGGCTCGCGAAGGACTGGAACAGGGTGGAATAAAACAGCCGTCGCTGCTTCTCGCTGCCGCCGCTCACCTGGACGCGGTCGAGCAGCGCCGACCACGCCGTCCGCGCCGCGCCGCGCATCGCGTCGAAGTCCCAGCCCGGGCTCTCGGCGCGCAGCCGCGCCTCGGCGTCGGCATAGCTGGCGCCGTGCGCGATCTTGACAAGCACCTGCTCGCCGTCGCGGGTGGTGAAATCGGCATAGGCCCCGGCGAACCCGCCCTCGATCGCGCGCGCGTCGGGCATCACGTCCGCGCCGCCGATGCCATAGCCCTGATGATCGCCGGGTGACTTGCGGAACGTGCCGAAACGCTTGAACGGCTTGGAGAAGACCGCGACGAAATAGCGGCCGTCGCGCGCGTCGTGATCGTCGTTGGCGCTCGCGGCGCCGCGCACGGTCCGGTCGTCGACCACCTCGATCGCGCCGCCGCGGCGGTTGAGGTTGAGGATCAGGTGCGCGCGCTCGGTGGCCGGGAAGGTGAAGCGCATCAGCCCGGTGGCGCGCGTCGCGGTCAGCTCGGCCTTGACGCCGATGCTGGTGAGGTCGGCGGCGTAATAGCCCGGCGACGCCACCTCCTTCGCCTTGTCGTAATAGGCCTGGGTCGAGGCCGGCGGGATCGTCCAGTCGCCCACCACGGGCATGACGAAAGGCTGCGCGCGCCCGCCATAGGTCGGCCCGCCGCCCGCGGTGAAGCCGATCATCGTCGGGTTGCTGTAGTAATAAGGCGTCGCCACGCCGGTGGGATAGGTGAGCGGCACGTTGACGTTGACCGGCGCCGCCTCGACCGCGCTGTGCGGCAATCGCGCGCCGGGCGAGGTGATGCCCGAATAGGTCGGCTCGCCCGGCGGCGGTGCGTTGCCGATGAGCACGGGGCGGTCGAGCGGCGCGGTGCCGACGCGCGGATCGGCGAGGTCGACGCCGGACGGGCTGGTCTGCTGACCATAGCCGCCGCTCCCGCTCAGGGCCGCGAGCGCCACCGCGCCCATGCACTTCGTTGCGAGCCGCCGCATCCCTACTCTCCTGCGCTGCCGGACGTTTATTATCGCGGCCTTGTAACACACTGTATTAATATGCCAATTTGGTTGTCGATAAGAATGTGGAGGGGAAATGCAGATGGCGCGGTCCTTCTGTCCGGCCGGCAAGCGTTCAGGCGCGCGTCAGCTCTCGGCAGTGCATCTCGACAGGCCGGTCGCGCGGTCTCCCCGCGCCGCCGTGCGCGCGCTTGCGTGCCTGCTCGCCGCGTCGGCGGCCGCGCCGCTGTGCGCGCAGGCGCCGGTCACCGTGCGCACCCCCGCCACCCCGCTGGTCGCGCACGACCCTTATTTCAGCCTGTGGAGCCTCACCGACAAGCTCAACGATGCGCCGACCCGGCACTGGACCGGCAGCGAGCAGCAGATCAGCGGCTGGGTTCGCGTCGACGGCAAGGCGCTGCGCTTCATGGGCGGTGGCCGCGGCGACACGATGACCCAACTGTCGCGCGCGCTCACCCCGACCCGCACCAGCTACGAGTTCGAGGGCGGCGGCGTGCACCTCACCGCCACCTTCCTCTCGCCCGCGCTGCCCGACGACCTCGATCTCGTCTCGCGCCCGATCACCTATCTCAGCTGGACGGTGCGCACGACCGACGGGCGCGCGCATGCGGTGCAGGTCTATGTCGACGCCAGCGCGCAGCTTGCGGTCAACGACGACCAGCAACAGGTGGTGTGGGGCAGCAGCCGTGTCGGCGACATGGCGGTGCTGCGCGTCGGCACCACGTCGCAGCAGGTGTTGCAGAAGGTCGGCGACAATGTGCGGATCGACTGGGGCTGGGCACAGCTCGCGGTGCCGCAGCAGCCCGGCACGACCAGCGCGACGATCGGCGAGGGCGAGCGCGTCGCCTTCCGCGACGGCACCGCGCCGGTGCCCGACGATCTCGCCATGCCGCGGCTGGCGCATCAGAATCGCCCGCTGCTGGCGGCGCGCTTCGATCTCGGCAACGTCGGCGCCGCGCCGGTGACGCGCCGCGCGATGCTCGCCTATGACGACATCGACTCGATCGAATATTTCAAGCGCCGCCTGCCCGCTTACTGGCGCCGCGACGGCATGACGATGGCGCAGCTGCTCGAGCGCGCCGAACGCGACGAGCCGGCGCTGCGCGCGCGCGCCGCCGCCTTCGACCGCGAGCTGACCGCCGACCTCGAGCGCGCCGGCGGCCGCGCCTATGCCGAGCTGGCGGTGCTGGCCTATCGCCAGACGCTCGCCGCGCACAAGCTGGTCGCCGACATCGACGGCACCCCGCTCTATTTTTCCAAGGAAAATTTCAGCAACGGCTGCATCGCGACGGTCGACATCACCTACCCTACCTCGCCCTTCTACCTGCTCCTCAACCCGCGCCTGCTCGAGGCGCAGCTCCGCCCGATCCTCGATTACGCGACCATGCCGCGCTGGCGCTTCCCGTTCGCGCCGCACGATATCGGCACCTATCCGCAGGCCAACGGGCAGGTCTATGGCGGCGGGGAGCGCAGCGAGGACGACCAGATGCCGGTCGAGGAGAGCGGCAACATGCTGCTGATGATCGGCGCGCTCGCCAAGGTGCAGGGGAACGCCGACTTCGCCCAGCGCTACTGGCCGCTGCTGACGAAATGGGCCGAGTTCCTGCGCGACAAGGGGCTCGACCCCGAGAACCAGCTCAGCACCGACGATTTCGCCGGACACCTCGCGCACAATACCAACCTTTCGATCAAGGCGATTAGCGCGCTCGATGCCTATGCCGAGCTGGCACGGCTGCTCGGCAAGAAGCAGGAGGCCACGCGCTATCGCACCACCGCCCGGCAGATGGCCGCGCGCTGGCAGGTGATGGCGGCCGATGGCGACCATACCAGGCTCGCGTTCGACCAGCCGGGCACGTGGAGCCAGAAATACAATCTCGTCTGGGACAAGGTGCTAGGCCGCGGGCTGTTTCCGGCGTCGCTCCGGCGCAGCGAACTGGCTTTTTACCAGCGTCACCAGGGCAAGTACGGCCTGCCGCTCGACAGCCGCAAGACGTACACCAAGCTCGACTGGATCACGTGGAGCGCCACGCTCGCCGACGATCGCGCCACGTTCGCGGCGCTGGTCGCGCCGCTCCACCGCTACATGCAGGAGACGCCGACACGGGTGCCGCTGAGCGACTGGTACGAGACCACCGACGGCGCGCAGGTCGGCTTCCAGGCGCGGGCGGTGGTCGGTGGCGTGTACATCAAGATGCTCGACGACCCGGCGCTGTGGGGCAAATGGGCGGCACGCGCCGCGAAGTGAGCCGCACGGCGGCGTGGTTCAGTCGAGGCGCTGGCTTAGCTGCTCGTGCAGAACCGCGTCCGCCGTGCGTACGGCCATCGCATTATCGATGCTGCCCGAGGTTTTGGTCAGATCGTCGACCCAGCTCTGCACGGCGCTCTTGCCGTGCTCCGCCTCAAGGTCCCGGAACAGCTGCCAGGCGGCTGCGTACCGCAGGTCCAGATTGCTTTCGTCGCTGGTCATATCGGCGGGACCGAAGGAAAAGCTGCGGCCGGAGAGCGGTGCGGTGTACGCAGGGTCCGCTTCCATCTTGCGGCGCTCCTCTTCCGGTACTTGCCGCATGATCGCCTCGCGCCGGACGCGGATGGCGCCCCAGCTTCCCAGATGTACGGGCAGCGGGTGAGCCATCAGCGACCGACGGGACCGTTGCTCCTCCGCCTCCTCTGCCGGCGGCGACAGAAGCGCCGCGACCTTGTGACCGATCCACTCGGCATGTCCTTCCTCCAGCCAGCGTGGCAGGTGCGCTCCGGCACGGCTCTGGAAACTATGCACCTGCTCGTGCGGCAGGGTCAGCAGGAGCATCGGCTGGGTCTGGGCCGCAAAGCGTCCATCCGCTTCCAGCGGTATCTTCCAGCGCGTGACGACCTGCTGCGCCGGCGCGACATAGTCGGGATCGGTCGTGAAGACGGTCGAGAACCACTGCCGGGGCAGCCTGGGTGCGCCAAGCGCGCGCGCGAGGAGCCTCATCTGAACACCGAGGCAGGCGGCACGCGCATACGCCGCCCCTTCGCCTCCGGCGTCGTAGTAGACGAGCAGCCAGCCCCCACTCCGCTGGTCGGTCACGCGGAGCGCGGGCAGATCTCCCGGCGATGCCGTAAGCCGATCGACTTTGATTGATCGAAGGGTGGGACGCTCACCGACCGGCGCGGCGCAGGCCGATCGTGCGGCTTCTACGTATCGCCGGGATGTCCCGGGGGCGATCGCAGCGGCTTGCAAGGCGATCATCGTGAGCAGCATCCATGGCCTCCTGACTGTCTGTCGCGCAGCCTGCAGGTGCCATCCGGCCGACAGCGCGCCACTGTTTTCGCGATACCTGCCCGATATCACGACCGACAACAAACCCCTGCACGCCGGGAGGGCAAGCGCCGGTCTCCTTTGCGAACGGCCCGATACCGACCAGCCGCGCTCCGCAAGAG
This sequence comes from Sphingomonas endophytica, assembly GCF_014199415.1. Taxonomy (GTDB): domain Bacteria; phylum Pseudomonadota; class Alphaproteobacteria; order Sphingomonadales; family Sphingomonadaceae; genus Sphingomonas; species Sphingomonas endophytica. The sequence goes on along the minus strand of NZ_JACIJN010000002.1, from coordinate 521,888 downwards.
CGGACGCCGCGGGCCACTGGCTGCCCGACATGGCTGCGATCCCTGGCGCGGTGGACGAACAGAAGCGCAAGGGCCGAAAGCGACGAGCGCTTCAGCGTCGACGTAGAAGGCGGCAAGCCATGCTAGGCGCGCCGGGAAGAGGGTGCTAGGCCGAGGAAAAGCAACGCGGTCGAACGCCTCCGGCACCTGACAAGCGATCATCCAGCGAAAGCCAGACACTATGTTCTCGTTCAGATCCGCCCTGCTGAACGGCACGGTCGTCGCGGCGCTCGCCTGCGGCGTCATCGGCTGCCGCGCCTATCAGGCCTTCGCCGCCGAGCAGGCGACCTTCGACCCTCCGCCAGCGCTCGCGCGAACGGACTTCCCGGCCTGGCCGTACCCAAGCGGCGTTCCGGACGACGAGAAGGAAGAGGGCAAGTTGTTCACCGTCCCCGGGAGCAAGCAGGCATTCACCTTCACCCAGATCAACAAGCAGCGGACGACGATCGACTGGTTCCCGGAGCGCCACCCAACGCCGCCGCCGCCGGTCATCGCCGGAAAGGAGGGCGCCTATAATGCCTGCGGCCAGTGCCACCTCATCGATGGCGGGGGCAAGCCCGACACCAGCGACCTTCGCGGGCTGCCGGTCGAGTATATGATGCAGCAGCTCGCCGACATGAGAGATGACGATCGGCATGCATCGATCAACGGTGCGCCACTCGCCAAGATGGTGGCGATCGCGAAAGCGCTGCCGCTCGACGATGCGCGGCAAGCCTCCGAGTATTTCCATTCGATCAAACCCGTTAAGAGGCTCCGCATCGTCGAGGGCAACGTCGTGCCCGTCACCCACCCCGCCGCGCATGCCGTACAGAAGGTCGACCCAAGCGGGGCGACGGAGCCGATCGGCACCAGGATCATCGAAGTGCCGCAAAGCTTCGCGCGTACCTTGTTGCGCGATCCGTCGTCGGGCTTCATCGCCTATGTGCCCGCTGGCAGCATCAGGAAAGGCAAGGCGTTGGTGACGAGCGGGGGTGGCGGGCGGACCCTTCCCTGCGCCTCGTGCCACGGCCAGGACATGCGGGGATCCGGCGCCGAATTTCCGGGTATCGCCGGCCGATCGCCCACCGCCATGGCGCGCCAGCTGTATGATTTCAAAAGTGGCACCCGCAACGGCAAGAATGCAGTGGCGATGAAGCCGGTGGTCGCGCGGCTCACCGATGCGGACATCGTCAACGTCAGCGCCTATCTGGCGTCACTCGATCCCTGACGCGGTGGATCGCGTGTTATGCCCCCTGAGGCGTAGCGAGGAGAGCTGCGCACGGCGGCCTGGATGCGGCACATTGTTGGTCTGACGCCCGACCGCGCAGCCGCTTCGTATCGGACCGAAGATCGCGTCAACGCCGCTGGCCGCGATCATCCTCGCGATGGTGCCGCGCGACGTGGTGGCACGGAATGCGGATCTGCATCGATGGCATTGCGATCCTCACCGGTCGTGCAGATGACAGCAGGCATCGAGCGTCGAAGCGTAGCAGTCGACACCTGACCGAGGCCGGATGCACCTTTTGCGAATGGACTTCGCTTTACGCCGCCGACGATGCGATCGCTGTCAGCCGCACCGACCAGCTCGGCAGGACCATCGCGCTTGCCGAGGCGTCGGGCGGCGGCTGGCAGCACGTCTATGCCGATGCACCGCCATACCGGGCTGAAGATTGCCGGTTGCTGCCCGAACAGCGCGCACTCCGCCGCTGGAATCAGACGGCCACTGACGGGCCGGCGCGGAGCGATCGCCTCCTCCGGAACCGACGCCGCCCGCCGATGCTTGGACGCTCGAAGGGGAACGGTCTTGACGCGGTGGCAGTGGCTCATCCGCCTGCTCACACGCAGGATGTGGTTCAGGGCGGCGCTGGTCAGCGCGTTCGGCGTCGCACTGGCACTCGCAAGTGCGCTGGTGGGACACACCATCTCCTATCAGTTCGCGGCGACGATCGGCGCGAAGTCCGTCGATGGCATCCTGACGATCCTCGCGTCGAGCATGCTGGCGGTGACCACCTTCTCGCTGACCACGATGGTGTCCGCCTATTCGGGCGCGACCAGCACGATCACGCCCCGCGCGGTTCAGCTGCTGATCGACGACAGCACGGCGCAGAACACGCTCGCGACCTTCCTCGGCAGCTTTTTGTTCGCCATCGTCGGCATCATCGCGCTGTCGACCGGGCTGTACGGCGAAACCGGGCGCGTCATCCTTCTGGTCGGCACGATCGCCGTCATCCTCTTCATCGTCATCACTCTGCTGCGCTGGATCGAGCATATCGCGCGGTTCGGCCGCGTGTCCGACACGATCGACCGGGTCGAGCGGGCGGCGATGGCGGCGGTCGACACCATCGCGGTGCCGCTGACGCTCTCCACCGCGCCGCCGCTACCTGATGCGCGCGGCATAACGCCGGTCCTGCCGAAGACGATGGCGCGGGTCACGCACGTCGATGTCGCGGTGCTCGGGCGGCTGGCGCAGGCGATCGACGTGGACATCCATGTCCTTGCGTTGCCGGGCAAGCTCGTCGAGCCCGAGCGGCCGATCGCGCTGATCGCGGGTGGGTGCGACAAGGCGGCGGTCGACAAGGTCCGGCAGGCGTTCACCCTGTCGCACCATCGCACCTTCGACCACGATCCGCGCTTCGGCCTGGTGGTCTTGTCCGAGATCGCGTCACGCGCACTGTCGCCGGCCGTCAACGATCCCGGAACGGCCATCGCGGTGATCGAGGCGAGCGCGCGCGTGATGCTGCGTCTGGCCGACCACCGGACAAGCGAGGACGCGCCCTTGCCCGCCCGTGTACATGTCCCGGCGATCGGCATGGCCGAGTTGCTCGACGACTGGTGCCGTCCGATCGCGCGCGACGGCGCGGCGATCGTCGAGGTCGGCATCAGGCTTCAAAAGGCGCTTGCTGCCGTGGCGCGACACGCCGAGCCGTTCCGACCGCTCATCGAACAGGCGGCGTTCGATGCGGCAGAGCGCGCAAAGGCGGGGCTGGCGAGCGAGCGGGATCGCAGCGTCATCGAGCATATGTATCACGGCCACTTCGCCGCTAGGAACCGGTAGCCGCGTCCGGACAGGTCGTCCGGTCCGGTTCCGGTTCGGGCGCGCGAAGCGGACGCTCGTTCGCCACGGCGACGCTCCGCTGCGAGGTTCGACACGAGAAGGGCAGCGATGCACGGTCGGCCACCTCGTCATGCCGATCGTCGTGTATCGCAAGCCCACGCGTGAACCGGCCAGCGGCGACACCCTGCAATTCTTTACACCAGCAGCCCGTAAGGCCCCGGTTATACGTGAATTTAATTATCCTCGTCGCATCGGAGGGGTGAAAGCCGGGCGTCCGCCGGCGAGTGCGACAAGGGTGATGTAAGTGACGTCGATGCCATCCTTCTTCACTTTCGTGCGCAGGTTGCGGCACGATCGGCGGGGCAATGTCCTGCTGATCGGCGCCGCGAGCATGCTGCCGCTTCTCGGCATGGTCGGGGGCGCGTTCGACATGGCGCGCGCCTATCTCGTCCGGACGCGGCTGCAACAGGCGTGTGACGCAGCGGTGCTGGCCGGGCGTCTCAGCATGGGGGCGCAATCCTGGGGCACGGCCGCACGGCAAGACGCCGATCAGTATTTCCTCTCGAACTTCCGACCGGGACAATATGGCTCGAACGGTTCGCAGATCGTCTATGAGCCGCGCGGGACGTCGACGATCCACGCCATCGCGTCCGCCAATGTACCGTTGCTCATCATGAAGCTGTTCGGTTTCCGGGCGATGACCATGCAGGCGACGTGCGACGCGCAGATGGAATTGCCCAACGCCGACATCATGTTCGTTCTGGATACGACCTTGTCGATGGCGGAATCCAACCCCGGCGATTCCGTCAGCAGGATCGCGGCGCTGCGTTCGTCGGTCCAGAAATTCTATGACGTCATGCAAAAGTCGAAAGGGTCCGAGACACGGCTCCGCTACGGCTTCGTCCCCTATTCGTCGACGGTGAATGTCGGCACGCTGCTGAAGCCGGACTGGCTGGTCAGCCGCTGGACATATCAGTCGCGCGTGGCGCGGGAAATCGAACAGATGCCGAAGGAAGCGCCCGAGTTCGTCACCGTTGCCGATGGTGACTGGTACACGACCGGCGGCACCAGCACGACGACGCAGTCGGTCATCGCCTCGGAAAAATGCACGGCCACCACCGTGCTGAACTATACGACCCGCCAGGAGGATCTGGTAAAGAATGCGGATGGCACCGCCAGCTGGGTCATCGTTCATATCGTGAACAATATCGAGCGGAGCGCAAGGCTGAGCGGCGGGATCTGCACGGTGACGGAAACCACCTACAAGGACTATGTCAAAAAGCGCAAAGAGAAAAAGATCAAGAACCCCGACGCTGGCACGACGACCTACGAAAATCGCTATTGGTGGGATTACGCGCCGATCGAATATTCCGTCGCCACCCTGAAAGGCGCGGATGGGATCGGCAACGTCGCGGGCGGCGAATTCACCGCACAGGTCGCCAACGATCACCAGTCGCGCACCATTCGATGGAAGCGCGACAATGCCTGTATCGAGGAGCGTCAGTCCTCGCTCAACCATGACGCGATGACCGCCGAACCCGGCTACGATCTCGACGTCGACACGATCCCCATCGCCGGTGATGCGCGCACGCAATGGCGCCCCGCGCTGCCGGGGCTGGTCTACTCGCGCAAACAATGGAACATGAACGATATCCAGAGCGACCGCTGGGGGTCGCCGACCGAGGTTCTGCACACCTACGACAATTACATCACGCCGAGCAGCGACGCCGCCGTCCGCGCGGCCTGTCCGACCTACGCGCGCAAGCTTGCCACGATCGATGCGACGACGTTGAGCAACTACCTGGTTTCGCTGAAGCCGGCCGGACTGACCTACCATGACGTGGGCTTCCTGTGGGGATTGCGCCTCCTGTCGCCGCAGGGACTGTTCGCCAGCGAAAATCAGCCACCGCTCGGCAGCAAGCTGGCGCGGCACCTGATCTTCATGACCGACGGCCAGACCGAGACCCATGTGGCGGACTATGATGCCTATGGCCTCTCCGCGCTGGATCGCCGGCGCACGCCGTCGGGTCGTCTGCCAACCGCGGCCGAGCAGAATACGCTGGTGGAGAAGCGGCTTGCCAGTCTGTGCCTCGTCGCCAAGGCGAAGGGCATCACCGTGTGGGTCATTGCCTTCGGAACGTCGCTCACCCCGCTGCTCGACGGGTGCGCGGCGCAAGGTCATGCCTTCGAGGCAAAAAGCGCGCTCGAGCTGGAAACGGCATTCTCCGACATCGCCAAGCGTATCTCGCATTTGCGGCTGGTGCGCTGATGCGGCGCCTGCTTCTCGACCGGACCGGCGCGATCGCCGTCGAATTCGCGCTCGCTGCTCCGGTGTTGCTGATCCTCATCTGCAGCGGTCTCGAACTGGGCTATGCCGCCTATCTGCGCGCGGTTATCGAGGGCGAAATGCAACGCGCCAGCCGCAGCCGCACGCTGGAGACGGCCAGCGACCTGACGCAGCGGGCGCTGATCGAAAATCGCGTGCGTGACATGGTGCACCAGCTGGCACCGGCCGCAACGGTGGATTTCACCCGACGTGCCTTCCGTGATTACGCCGAGGTGGAGGCGCCCTTCGAACCGTTCCACGACATCAACGCCAATGGGCGGTGCGACTTCCCCGAAACCTACGAAGATCTGAACAACAACGGCCGCTGGGACGAACAGGGCGTCTCCGCCGACAGCGACGGCAACGCCCGCGACGTGGTGGTGTACACCGCGATCGTCCACCATGCGCGCCTGCTGCCGATCGCCATCAATCCGCTCCGGCAGGAGCGTCCGATCACCGCGAGGACGGCGTTTCGCAACCAGCCCTTCGACCAGCAGGCGTCGGTGATCGAACGGACGTGCCCGTGACGGGTCTCCGGACGAACCCCCGGCAGCTGCTCGCCGACCGCACCGCCATCGCGATGATCGAGCTGGCGCTGGCGTTGCCGCTGTTCCTGCTGATGGTCCTCGGACTGGCCGAGCTTTGCGACTATGCACTGCAGAAGCAGCGCCTGAGCCAGATCGCGCTTCAGGTCGCCGACAATGCCGGGCGGCTGGGCAGCGTCAATCTGTCAGGGCCGCAACGGCTGACCGAGGCGCAGATCAATGACGTGTTGCTCGGGGGCACGGTGATGAGCAACGGTCTCGACTTCACCCGCCGCGGCCGCATCATCCTGTCCAGCCTGGAACAGAATGCCAAGAAGGGCCAGTGGATCCACTGGCAGCGCTGTCGCGGTGGGCTCGAGCATGGGTCGTCATACGGGTTCGAAGGAGCTGGTGCCGAGAATACCTTCTTCCCCGGCATGGGTCCGGCGGGTGCTCCGGTCCAGGCCGCCGCCAACCGGCCCGCGATGTTTGTGGAGGTCGCGTACCGGAGAGAGCCGCTCACCTTCCTGCGCGTGATCTCCGCGCCGCTGATCATCGAGATCGCCGCCATGCCGGCGCGGGTAGAGCGCGACCTGACCAAGGTCGACAACGGGGCGGATGTCGACGTCTCCACCTGCTAGGATTTGCAGGACTGCGGTGGCGCTTACCAGCCGACGCTCGACACCGCCGGCGCGCCGTTGATCGTCGGGGCGTGCGGATCGGCACCCCGGCGCTGCGGGGTGGCGGCAAGCGCCGCCACCGGCGCCCGGCTCAGAAGCGGAAGCGCACGCCGAGCGAGTAGGTACGCTCGATGTACCGGACCTGGAACGGATAGCTGTCCCCGGCGGAATTATAAGCCCGCTCGTTGCGAACGGGTGTGCCCAGCACGTTCAGCAGGTCGAAGGCGATCGTCACGTTGGGGACCGGCGTGACGGTGGTCGAGAAGTCCATGACGCCCAGCGACTTCTGGTACAGCGGGGAGAGGAAGCCGGCTTGCAGGTCCTGATATTCGGTCGCGAAGCGCGAGCGCCAGTTATACGCCAGCCGTGCCGAGAACACCGGGCGCTCGTACAGCCCGACCAGGTTGAAGGAGTGTTTCGACACGCCGGGGAACGGCTGCTGGCCCGGCAGCCGGTCGCGGAACTCCGGTGCCAGTTCCGTCGCGGCGTCGAGATAGGTGTAATTGGCCTGCATGCCGAAACCGCGCGCCCATTCGGGCAGGCTGCCGATGTCGAGGAAGCCGGTGAACGCAACCTCCGCGCCCTGCACCCGCCCCTTGCCGCCGTTGCTCGGCGAGTTGACGCGGCGGTCCGGCGCGTCGGCGATCTCGATGTTGGTGGTGCTGCGGAAGATGAAGTTGTTGACGTCGCGACGGAACACGCCCGCGGTCAGTGATCCCGTGGTAGCGTAATAATATTCCAGCGACAGATCGTAGTTGTTGGAACGCAGCGGACTCAGGTTCGGGTTGCCCGACGTCACCGGCACGAAGCAATTGACCGTATCGACGCCCTCGGTCGAACAGGCGGTCGGCACCGTCCCGACGTTGCTGGACGGGTTCAGATCGATGAAGTTCGGCCGCGTGCGGGTCTGCGTGAAGGCAAGCCGCAGTTGAAGGTTGTTGGCAAGCGTCGCCCGCAGGTTGGCATTGGGCAGATAGTCGGTGTAGCGGTTCGTCTGCGCGACCGGCGTGAACGTGTCGCTGGTCGCGTCGTAGGAATTGCCTTGTACCTGCGTGCGCGTGTTGATGACGCGCAGGCCCAGATTGCCTTCGATCGGAAGACCGATGTCGAAGGCGTATTTCGCCTGCGCATAGCCCGCCCACGAGCGTTCGGACGCGGTAAACGTCTCCTGATCGTTGAACGCCGGGTTGCCCGCCCCGAAACCGGCGATCGCGCGCAGCGCGTCGCGATTGTCGTACACGCTGTCGAAGGTCGCACCCGGAAAGACGGTGACCGGCTGGTCGTTGTCGAACCGGAAGCCGCGTGTGATCGGACCGATCTGGACCGGCAGGTCGGGATAGGTCAGCCCGGTCTGGATCAACCCGGCATAGCGCTGCCCGTTGTAGCGAGCCGCGTCGCGCGTGTTGAAACGGACGCCGGCCTGCAGCTTGGGCAGGAAATCGAGACCCATGTCGTATTCGGCGTCGAGCCGCGCCTGCCAGTCCTTGCCGGTGGCGCGGAAATTGGCGTCGAACAGCCCGCGGAGCGCATAATTGTTGGGATCGGACGCGTCGAAATCCACGAAGTCGAACACGCCGCCGCCCTGCCCGCGCGCGATGTCGAAATCGACGTTGCGCGTCGGCGATCTGGTGAAGGCGTAATCGATGTTCGCGCTCTGCTGCGTATACGTGCTGTCGGTATAGGCGACATCGCCGGTCAGCTTCAGCCGGCCCGCCGTCCAGATCGCACCGCCGGCGAGTTGATAGGTATCGGTACGCGCCTTCGTGAAGGCGTCATAGCCGTCCGGCGTCGAGGCGCCGGTAACGGTCATGCTCTGCACCGAATTGCTGCCGTTGCGCAGCACCACGTTGCTGTATTGCGCACCGTCGCCGAACGTGGGCACGAACAGCCAGTGGTTGCGATCCTCGGCGCGATAGCCCTGAAACAGACCATCCACATAGAATTCGAGATTGCTCGCGGGACGCCACTGCACCGCCGCATTGACCGACGGGCGCCAGCGGTTGCCGCTGCCATAGAAGATGCCCTGGCCGTTCGGCCGTGTGAACCCTGCCGCGTCGGCGGGCGCGCCGGGCTCCGGGGTGACGAAGCGGTCGACCTCGCGCGTGGCGTCGAGATAGTCGATGTTCGAGATCGCGGCGTTGACGAGCACGCCGATCTCGCCGATGCCGGTATCCCAGCGGTCGGTGACGAGAAGGTTGCCGTTATAGTCGAGCCGCTGGCTCTGCTCCCAATGCACGCCGTTCAGCGAACCGGAAAGCTGGAAACCGTCGAAGTCGAACGGTCGCCGCGACCGGACATTCACCTGCCCGCCGATCCCGCCCTCGATCAGATTGGCCGTCGACGATTTGTAGACCTCAAGCGCCTGAACGGCGCCAGCCGGGAAATCCTGGATCGCAACAAAGCGGTTCTCGGCGGTGAAAATCTCCCGCCCGTTGTAGGTTGTGGAGATATCCGGGAGCCCGCGGATCTGCACGCCGGCCGCCTCACCGGCGGCGCGGGTCACCTGCACGCCGGTCACCCGCGCCAGTGCGGCGGAGGCCGTGACGTCAGGCAGCTTGCCGATGTCCTCCGCGACGATCGAGTCGACGATCCCCTCGGCATTGCGCTTGATGTTCTGCGCCGATTGCAGACTACGACGCAAGCCCGTGACCACGACATCGTCGGTGGGCGCGTCGTCTTGGATCGCGTCGCCGGGCGTGGCGGGGTTGGCAGCGGTGTCCGCCGCCGTCTCGGGCTTCGGTGCCTCGCTCTGCGCCGCCGCGTTCGTCGCGGCGAAGAACGCGCCCGCCGACACGGTCGCAATAAGCCACTGCCTCACGTCACTCTCCCTGGAAACCAGTCGATCTTTGAGACGTGCCTCTACAAGCTAGGTGCTGCCCCGCCACTTTCCTGTGTTAATAACGATTTGAAAGATATTATAATTTCTGGGGGCACCACGTTCGGCAACCGAGGCGGAAGTGATGAACCCGGCGCTGCCGCCAATCTGTCTGCGCGGTCGGCGGAGCCAAGCGCTGCTCCACCGATCACCCCTTCATGGTGGAGATACGCACCGCTTGCATCGCGCCTTCGCGCCGTCGGGCCGGCTGATCGCAAGCGCGAGACGGCGCGGATGCGCGCCCGTCATGGACAGCGCAGCACGCGATGTGACCGCTGCGCCGCGCCGCAGCGCCGCCGGCGACACGCTCACCTGATGAGCTCACCGCCGCGCAATGGGCGGCGGCATCCACCAACCCGGTGCTGATGCACGTCGCGCATTCGGCGGGCATGCAGATGGCCTTCCATCCGGGCTGAGTGGCAGCTGCGGCGCGGATCGCGCCCGGACGCCCGGCGCCACGATCGACCGACCGCGCGCGGAACGGCAAGGCGCGCCGGTCTTTTCATACGCGGCCGCTACGGGTTAAAGGCGTAGCGACGACGGACCTGGGCGAATGATGACGATACGCACGAAACTGGGCTGGGGCTTGTTAGGAGGTTTGGCGCTCACGCTGCCCGGCTGCGCCACGCCACCCGCGCCGCCCCCGCCTCCGCCCCCGGTCGTCCCGGTCGCGCCGCCGCCCCCGGCGATGCCGGCGGGTGGCTATGTCGGCATGAAGATCCCGGCGAAGCTCGAGGACGGCAATTATTTCACGCCCAATCTCAACAACACCGATGCCGCCGCGGTCTGGCATCTGCGCAACGCGCTGAACGTGGCGGCGCTCGGCTGCGATCTGGAGGGCGGCGGGATCGTCGATGGCTATAACGCGTGGATCAAGACTCACGCCGCCGCGATCGACCGCTATTATCAGACCTACCTCGTGGAATGGCAGGCGCCCGGCTGGATCGACTGGCAGCGCGTGTATGACGACGATCAGACGCGTATCTACAATTTCTACGCGCAGCCGGCGATGCGCGCAGGCTTTTGCGCGGCCGCGCGCGCGGAGATAGCGCAGGTCGGTCAGGTCGCCGACGACGCGCTGCCGGCCTTCGCGCGCGCGGCGCTGCTTCGGCTCGACCGGCCGTTCGTCGACTTCTACGCGGCGTTCGAAACCTGGCGGGCGCATTATCACCCCGCCCCGACAGCGGTCGCGCCGGCCATCCCCGTCGTGGCGGTCCCGCCCCCTACGGTCGCGCCGCCCGCGATCGAACCTCCTGCGATCACACCCCCCGTGAGCACCGTGCCCGGGGAGAATGCCGCGCCCGACCCCGCGCCGACGCCGGCTTCCGGGTCGTAACCGCGGCGCGGGTCGGGCGTTCTCCGGCGCGAGCCCGCGGCGGTCGGCAGCGGATGGCGCAGCGTCAGCCCGGCAAGCTGAGTGGCGGTGACTTGGTTGCCCGGACCCGTTGCGAGACATCTGCGGTCGCCGCGGCGGGCCGTGCCGCGGGTCCATCTCGCCCGGGCCTTTCCGCTCCCCGCACGCTTAACCTGCTTCATGCGCAAGAAAATCGCACGAACGGGACTGTGTCTTTCGGCCGCTCGCCCGTCTACGCAGGGTGGGAATGGAGCAACACCAACCGAATGCCTTGTCCGGCGACCTGCTGGCGCTGTCCGGCCGGCTGCGCCCGGCGTTGCTCGCGTTCTTCCAGCGGCGGCTGCGCGATCCGTCCCAGGCCGAGGATCTGACGCAGGACCTGTTCTGCCGGCTCGCCGCCGGACCGCCGCATGTCGTCGACAATCCCGAAGCCTATATCTTCCGCATCGCCGCCAATCTGGTCAACGACCATTACCGTCGCGAAACGGTCCGCTCGCGCTTCCACCGCCACGACGATCCGGCGCGCGAGGCCGACGTCGACCAGCTCGACGCCGCGCGGCTGCTCGAGGCGCGCGAGAGCGTCGGCCGCGTCGCCGCGGTGCTCAACACCCTTCCCGAACGGACCCGCCACATCTTCATCCTGTACCGCCTCGAAGGAATGCCGCGGAAGGGGATCGCCGAGACGTTCGGCATCTCCGTCAGCGCGGTGGAGAAGCATATCGCCACCGCGATGCGAACCTTGCTGCGCGATGCGGGAGGCGAACGATGAGCACCGAGCGCAAACAGGAGATCGAGGATCGGGCCATCGCCTGGTGCCTGCGGCTCCACGAGGGCGAGCCGACCCCCGCCGAGCAGCAGGCGCTCGACGCGTGGCTGGCACAGGACCCGGTGCATCGCGAACGCTTTACCCGCGTGCGGCGGCTGTGGGACGGGATCGCGCTCGACGCGCATGCGCCCGAGCTGCTGCCGCTGCGGCAACAGGCGCTGGCGGCGGTGCAGGCGGCGGGCCGGCGGCGCTGGACCCCGCCGCGCGGGCGCGTCGCGCCATGGCTGGCGGTCGCGGCGGCGTTGCTGCTGGCGATCGGCGTCACGCTGCTGTTGCGCGATCGCGCGACGCTGTACGAAACCCGCGTCGGCGAACAGCGCGCCGTGGTGCTCGCCGACGGATCGACGATGGTGCTGGATGCCGACAGCGCGGTGCGCGTGCGGTTTAGCGACGATCGGCGCGACCTGACGCTCGAACGCGGGCGCGCCAGTTTCAAGGTCGCGAGGAATCCGCTGCGCCCGTTCGCGGTGACCAGCGGCAGCAGCGTGGTGGTGGCGGTCGGCACCGCTTTCTCGGTCGAGCGGCTGTCGCGCGAGGTGCGCGTCGCGTTGTACGAGGGGCATGTCGCGGTGCTGCGCGATCGCGGTGGCGGTCCGGCGGCGCAGCTGGCGCGGGTCGCCGGCGCGCGCCAGCCGGCGGAACAGGCGTTGACCCCCGGTCGCGAGCTGATCCTCTCCGACGACGCCCCGGATGCGGTGCTGCGCGCCGCCGCGAGCGGCGATCGACCGGGCGGCGGGCAATTGTCGTTCGCCAGCGAGCCGCTGACCGTCGCGGTCCAGCGCGTGAACCGCTACAATGTCGGCAAGCCGATCGCCGTCGCGCCACAGGCCGCCGACGTGCGGATCAGCGGCGTGTTCAACACCGGCGACACCGACGCGTTCGTGCAGGGCGTGGTCGCGGCCTTTCCGGTGAAGGCGGTCGCGACGGACCGCGACATCCTGCTGACGCTGCGCCGCGACGACCATACCAATTCCGCGCAAAATGCGCCGCTCGCGACAGGATCGCAAAAAAGTTCCGCCCTGCGCTGAGGGTTTTGCATCGTCACACGTCATATTCCGGTAACCAAATAAGATGGGGGCGGTATGACCGGCAGGAGTGGATTTGGTATCATCGGCGCGCGATCAAGCACGCTGGCACTGGCAGCGGCGCTGCTGACCGCGACGCTCGCGGCGACGCCGGCACAGGCGCAGCAGGCCGCGGTGTCGATCGACGTTCGCCCGCAACCGCTGGCGCAGGCGCTGCGCACGCTCGCGCAGCAGGCGCATATCCAGATCGTCTTCGACGAGGCACGGCTCGCGTCGCGCCGCGCCCCGGCCGTCTCCGGCACGATGCCGGTCGGCGCCGCGCTCACCCAGATGCTCCGCAACAGCGGCTTCGCCGCGTCGCGCACCCAGCAGGGCGTGTTCGTGGTCAGCGCGCAGCCGGCCGCGCCCTCCCCCGCCGGGCTCAGCACGCTCGGGCAGATCGACCAGGGCGAACCGGCGCGCGCCGCGGCGATCGCTGGCGAGCCGGCCGCGCAGGAACCGGCCGGCGCGGTCGACATCGTCGTCACCGGTACGCGCATCGTTCGTCCGAACCTGAAGTCCGCCAGCCCGATCACCACCGTCACCGCCTCGGAGATCAGGGCGCAGGGCGCGGTCAATCTCGAGGAAGTGACCAACCGGCTCGGGCAGGTGCAGCCCGATGCGCAGCAGAACTACCAGCAGAGCAACGGCCAGCAGCGCGGCGTCAAGCTGCGCGGGCTCGACTTCAACCGCACGCTGTCGCTCATCAACGGGCAGCGGATCGCGGGGACGGAGTCGGTCGACACCAACCTGATCCCCGTGTCGCTGGTCGAGCGCGTCGACGTGCTGACCGGCGGCGCGTCGTCGGTCTATGGCTCCGATGCGATCGCGGGCGTCGTCAATTATGTCATCAAGCGCAATTTCACCGGGCTGCAGCTGTCGGCCAACTACAGCTTCTACAACCATAACAACCGCACCAACGTCTCGACCCCGGTTGCCGCGCGCTACGGGATCACCACCCCGACCGGCATGACCAGCGACGGCGGGCGCGCCGATCTCAGCGCGACCTGGGGGCACAATTTCCTCGACGACCGGCTCAACGTCTCGGTCTACGGCACCTATCGCACCGCCGACGGCATCCTGTTCCGCGACCGCGACGCCTCGGGCTGCCAGTTGCGCCGCGACACGGGCAATCCGCTGCGCGTCAACAACCTGATCTGCGGCGTCACCGCCGCCTCGCCCAACGGCACGCTGACCGCCAACGGCGCCAATTACTCGAACGTCACCGGCAGCCCCGGCGCCTTCGCGCCGGCCGCGACGATCCCCGGCTACGCCAATCAGGGCGACCGGCTCGCCGCGCGCGGCTATGAGCGCTACAACGCCGGCGGGTTCATCAACTTCAAGGCATCGTCCGCCGCCGAATTCTCGCTTGGCGTCATGTACCTGCGCGATAAATCCGCCAACCTGCTCTACGGCCCGTATGTGCAGGGCAGCTACCGCGTGAATTGCGACAACCCCTTCCTGTCCCCCTCGCAGGCGCAGACGATCTGCGGCACCGCCGCCGGGACGACGGCCTTCGCGCCGCTCGGCGTGCAATATGGCTTCCCCGGGTTGGCCGGCGACCGCGACAAGGAGACGTTCACCAACACGCAGACGCGCATCAACGCCTCGGTGCGCGGCGAGATCGCCGAAGGCTGGCGCTACGATATCGGCGGCGTCTACGACGAGAGCCGGCAATTGTGGCAGCCGGGCGGCAACCCGGTCGCCGCGCACGTCAACCGCGCGCTCGACGTCGTCAACGTCGGTGGCGTGCCGACCTGCCGCTCGGTCCTCGACGGCAGCGATCCGGCCTGCGTCCCGCTCAACGTCTTCGTCGCCAACAATCCCGGCAGCGCCGCGCTGAGCAACTATCTGTTTAACGAGGGGCTGGGCAACAGCGACCTGCGCGCCAAATTCTACGACGTCACCGCCAACCTCACCACCGACTTGACCCGCTACGGCATCCGCTCGCCTTTCGCGGAGCAGGGGCTTGCGATCGCGATCGGCGCCGAATATCGCAAGCAGCAGGAACGCGGGCTCCAGAACGCGCGCTTCATCGAGGTCTATGGCGGCGTCGCCGACCGGTTCGCGGAACAGGACGTGGTCGAGGGCAATGTCGAGGCGCAGCTGCCGCTGGTGCAGGACGTGTCGCTCATCAAGCTGTTGCAGGTGAACGGCGGCTATCGCCTGTCCAAGTACAGCACCAATCCCGAGACGTTCAACACGTGGAAGATCGAGGCGGTCTATTCGCCGAGCGAGGACATCACTTTCCGCTTCGGCCGCAACCGCGCCGCGCGCGCGCCGGGGCTGCGCGAGGCCAACCAGACGATCAGCTACCAGAATGCGACGATCGTCGACCCGTGCGCCAGCGTCAACGGCGTCGCGCCGCTCGCCAGCCGCGAGGCGTGCCGGCTGACCGGGCTGCCCGACAATCTCTACGGCAACGGCCTTGCCGCCGGCGTGCCGGGCAGCATCCGCTGCGTCGACGACGTCTGCCGCCAGCGCAACAACGGCACCCCGATCGTCCCCGAGGACGCGCGCACCACCACCTATGGCTTCGTGCTGACGCCGCGCTTCCTGCCGCGCTTCAGCCTCTCGGTCGATCGCTATAAAATTCAGGTCAACGACGTGATCAGCTATCTCGGCGCCAGCTTCGCGGTCGACGGCTGCGTCATCACCGGCGATCCCTATTATTGCACGCGGCTGGTGCGCGATCCGACCACCTATCAGCTGACCAGCACCGGCACCGCAGGCGGCTATATCCAGGGGGGCAACCTCAACGCCTATCGCCTCTATGCCGAGGGTTACGACTTCCAGGCGCAATATTCGCTGCGCTTCGGCGAGAAGGCGGGCAAGCTCGACCTGCTGATGAACGGCACGCTGACCACCGATCAGGGCGGACAGGCGGCGGTCAACCAGCCGCGCCTTAATTGCGTCGGCTATTTCGGCGGCTCGTGCCCGCAGCCCGCGCCGCGCTGGGTCCACAATGCCCGCGCCACCTATACGACGCAGGACGAGGTGTTCAGCGCCTCGCTGGCGTGGCGCTATATCGCCGGCACCACCGCCGGGCAGAACGGTGGACCGAATTCGAAGCCGGAGACCGCGGTCACCGACTTCACGCGCATCCCGGCGTACAATTACTTCGACCTCGCGCTGGCGTTCAACATCGCCGACGGGCTGACGCTGACCGCGGCGGTCAACAATCTGTTCGACCGGCAGCAGCCGATCCTGAGCAACACCTATGACTATGCGCTGTCGCGCGGCAATACGATCCCGCAGCGGTACGACACGCTGGGGCGGATGATCTCCGTGTCGGCGACGACGCGGTTCTGATGCCCGCGCGGGCGGCGGCGCCACGATCGGGAGAGCGAATGATGACCGGCCATCTCTTGGGGCGCGCGGCACTTGCGGCGACGCTGCTGGTCGCCGCCCCCGCCGCCGCCGCGCCGCTGGCAGCGGTGTTGCCGGTCCCGGCCGCGGTCACGTTCGGCACCGGCACGTTCCGGGTCGAGAATGGCGCGACGATCGTCGTGCCGGGCCGCGACGCCGCCGCGCGCAACGCCGCCGCGCGCGCGATCGAGATCGTCGCCCGCACCCGCGGCCTGCGCCTGCGCGTCGCCGAAGGCGGCGCGGGTGCGATCCGCTTCGTCCGCGCCGGCAAGGCGACCGCCGGCGACGAACATTACCGGCTCGACGTCACCCCCGCCGGAATCCGCATCACCGCGGCCAGTGACGCCGGGCTCTTCTACGGCGCGATGACGCTCGCGCAATTGCTCGCGCCCGACGCGCGCCTCGGCGACGCAGTCGCCGTCCCCGCGCTGGCGATCGACGACCGCCCGCGCTTCGCGTGGCGCGGGGTAATGCTCGACGTCGCGCGCCACATGCAGCCGGTCGCCGCGATCGAGCGCGTCATCGACATGATGGCGCAGCACAAGCTCAACAAGCTGCAACTGCATCTGACCGACGATCAGGGCTGGCGGATCGAGATCAAACGCTATCCCGAACTGACCCGGAAAGGCGCGTGGCGCGCGTCGACGACGCCCAACGACGGCGCACCGCCCGGCCGATATGGCGGCTTCTACACGCAGGAGCAGCTGCGTGCCTTGGTCGCCTATGCCGCGGCGCGCGCGGTGACGATCGTCCCCGAGATCGACCTGCCCGGCCATGCACAGGCCGCGATCGCCGCCTATCCCGAGATCGGCGTGCTCGGAGATCGTCCGCCGGTGTCAGGTGACTGGGGGATCAACCCCTATCTGTTCGGCACCGACACGCGCAACCTGACCTTCGTCCGCAACGTCCTCGACGAGGTGATGGCGATCTTCCCCTCGCCCTATATCCATGTCGGCGGCGACGAGGCGCTCAAGGACCAGTGGCAGGCATCGGCGGCGGTGCAGGCGCAGAGGCGCGCGCTCGGCATCGCCGACGAACAACGGCTGCAAAGCTGGTTCATCGGGCAATTGGGGGACCATCTCGCCCGCCACGGCCGCCGGCTGATCGGCTGGGACGAGATCCTCGAGGGCGGACTGCCCGCCTCCGCCTCGGTGATGTCGTGGCGCGGCGAGGCCGGCGCGATCGAGGCGGCGAACATGGGGCATGACGTGGTGCTGTCGCCCGGCCCGGTGCTCTATCTCGACAATCTGCAAAGCGCGCGCGACGACGAGCCGCCCGGCCGGCTGAAGATCCAGACGCTCGCCGACGTCTATGCCTATGATCCGCTACCCGCCGCGATCGCGCCCGCCCGCGCGCAGCATGTGCTCGGTGCACAGGCCAATCTCTGGGCCGAATATATGGTCACCCCCGAACAGCGCGAACATGCGCTGTTCCCGCGCCTCGCCGCGCTGGCGGAGATGGCGTGGTCGCCGAAGGCGGCGCGCGACTGGCCGGCGTTCCTCACCCGGCTCGATCCGCAGCTCGACCGCTATCGCCGGCAAGGAATCGCCGCCGCGGACTCCGCCTTCGCGGTCGACTTCGCGGTGCCCGGCGGGGTCGGTGCGGCGTTGCGCGCCAGGCGCGTCACGGTCGCCCTGACCCGGCAGGTGGCCTATGGCACGATCCGCTACACGACCGACGGCAGCGCGCCCACCGCCACCTCCCCCGCTTATGCCACGCCGCTGACGGTCGCGGCGGGCAGCGTGATCCGTGCGACGACGATCGCCCCCGACGGCCGCGCGCTGGCCGCGCCGCGCCGCTTCGACACCGCCCCTCCGGCGCTGCTGACCCGCACCAGCGCCGCGCTGCCGCCGTGCACCACCACCCCCGGCATCCTGCTGCGCCTCCCGCTCTCCCCCGACGCGACCGCCGGGCCGGCGCACAGCATGAACATCTTCGACAGCTGCTGGCGTTACCCCGACGCTCCGCTCGATCAGCTCAGCGCGATCAGCGTGACGGTCGGGCGGCTCCCGCGCAATTTCGCGCTCCGCCAGCCGCAGCGCGAGCAGGTGGTGTGGCGCTATAACCCGACCAGCTTCGGCACATTGCTGGTCCATGCCGGTGACTGTGCCGGCGCGGTGCTCGCCGCGCTGCCGCTGCCCGACCCCGCCAGCGCGCCGAACCGCTTCACGCTCGACGCGCCGCTGGCATCGACGACCGCGCAGGCGGACCTGTGCCTGACGATCGCGCCGCCGGTCGGCGGGCCGCTCTACGGCATCGATACGGTGCGACTGACCCCGAAGGAGCCACGGTGACCTCTCTCCCCCCTCTGTCGCGGCGCGGCGTGATCGCCGGTGCCGCCGCCGGCCTGTCCTTTCCCATGTCGGCGCTCGCCGCGCCGTCCGCCCCGAAGCTGGTCCCGTATGGCGCGACGCCCTCGGCACGACAGCTCGCATGGCACCGGCTGGAGCAGAATGCCTTCGTCCACTTCACGATCAACACCTTCACCGATCGCGAATGGGGCTATGGCGACGAGGACCCGGCGATCTTCGACCCCAAACAGTTCGACGCCGACCAGATCGTCGGCGCGGCCAAGGCCGCCGAGCTGCGCGGCGTCATCATCACCGCCAAGCATCACGACGGCTTCTGCCTGTGGCCCAGCGCCTATACAGAGCACAGCCTCAAGAACAGCCCGTACAAAAATGGCAAGGGTGACATCGTCGGCGAGCTGTCCGCCGCCTGTCGCCGCCACGGACTGAAGTTCGGCATCTATCTGTCGCCATGGGACCGCAATCACGCCGGCTACGGACGACCCGAATATATCACCTTCTTCCGCAACCAGCTTCGCGAG
This sequence comes from Sphingomonas endophytica, assembly GCF_014199415.1. Classification (GTDB taxonomy): domain Bacteria; phylum Pseudomonadota; class Alphaproteobacteria; order Sphingomonadales; family Sphingomonadaceae; genus Sphingomonas; species Sphingomonas endophytica. The sequence continues at coordinate 502,967 of NZ_JACIJN010000002.1, read as the reverse complement.
CTGCTGACCAACTACGGCCCGATCTACGAGGTGTTCTTCGACGGGGCGAACGGCGGCGACGGTTATTATGGCGGCGCGCGCGAGACGCGGAAGATCGACGCCGTGCCTTATTACGACTGGCCGTCGATCATCGACTATGTCCACGAACTCCAGCCGATGGCCTGCACCTTCGATCCGGTCGGCGCCGATCTGCGCTGGGTCGGCAACGAGGAGGGCGAGGCCGGCGACCCGTGCTGGGCGACGATGGACGACAGGGGCTTCACCCCCGAAAAGGGCAATACGGGGGTGCGCGGCGGCTCGGTCTGGTGGCCCGCCGAAGCCGATGTCTCGACCCGCTACGGCTGGTTCTGGCACGCCTATGAGGACGGGCAGAGCCGCAGCCCCGCCAATCTGATGAAGATCTATTTCGAGACGGTCGGGCGCAGCGCCGGGCTGTTGCTCAACCTCGCGCCCGATACGCGCGGGCTGGTCACCGACGAGGATGTCGGCAACCTCACCGCCTTCGGCGCGGCGCTGCGCCGCATGTACGCCACCAACCTTGCCGGCGGTGCGCATCCGGTCGCCAGCAGCGCGCGGCCCGGTCATCCGGCGGCGAACGTGCTCGACGGCGATCCCGCCAGCTTCTGGGCGGGCCGCGACGGTGCGGCGGTGCCGACGCTGACGCTCGACCTCGGCGTCGCGCGGACCTTCGACGTGGTGCGGCTCGCCGAGCATCTGCCGCTCGGGCTGCGCGTCGACCGGTTCGCGATCGACGTCCAGCGTGCCGGCGCATGGGTCGAGGTGGTCAGCAAGGAAGGGATCGGGTCGCAGCGCGTGATCCGGCTCGATGCGCCGGTCACCACCGGCGGCGTGCGGTTGCGGATCGTCGCGACCCGTGCCGCGCCCGCGATCACCGAGTTCGGCCTGTATCTGGCCCCGGTGCTGCTCGAACCGCCGCATATCGTGCGGGCGCGCGACGGCATGGTGACGCTGACCAGCGATGCACCGGGTCAGGAGATTGCGTTCACCACCGACGGCAGCGCACCGACGCTCGCCTCGCCGCGCTACTCCGCGCCCTTCGCGCTTCCGGACGGCGGCGTGGTGCAGGCGATCGGCATCCACCGCGCCACAAGCGCGCTCAGCACGGTCGGCCGGCAGAGCTTCGACATCCGCAAGAGCGACTGGAAGATCGTCCGCGCCAGCGCGCCCGGTGCCGAACGGCTGATCGACGAGCTGAACCGCACCGACTGGATCGCGCCGCTGACCGGCCCCGACGGCAAGCCCTGCTCGGTGACGATCGATCTCGGCCGCAGCGTCGACGTGCGTGGCTTCGTGCTCAAGCCCGGCTGGCACGCCCCGCAGGGTGCGGGCGATCCCGCCGCCTGGACGGTGCGGGTCGGCGACGATCCGGCCTTGACCGGGCCGCCGCAGGAGCGCGGCGAGTTCAGCAACATCGCCGCCAATCAGTCCCCGCAGCGGCTCGCCTTCGCGCGCCCGCATCGCGGTCGCTACATCGAGATCGCCTTCACCCGCACCGCCAAGGGCGAGCAGCGGCTGGCGGTCGCGGAGATCGGCATCCTGACGCGCTGAGCCACGCGGCCCCGGGTGGCGATGCTCAGAAGAACGTCTCCACCACCTCCACCACGCGATGCGCGTCATCGGCGACCAGCACGCGCCGCCATTTGTCGAAGGTCAGGCACGGATGCGAGATATCGAAGGCCAGCACGTCGCCGACCGCCAGATCGTCGCCGGGCGCGATCGCGAGATAGGCGTGCTGGTCCATCAGCCCGGTGACCTCCCAATGCGCGGGTGCGGTCGCCGGGGCGGTGTCGCGGCCGGGGCGGAACAGCGTCGCGGGGCGCGGCAGCCCGGCGTCGAAGGCGACGTCGCGCTTGCCCATCGCCACCACCGCGCGCGCCGGATCGGGGAGCGACTGCACCACCGCCCAGATCCGCAGCGCCGGCAACAACGCCTCGCCCAGCGTCGGGGCGACCGGGTTGCGCTGGAGGATCCGTTCCTGTGCGGCGCGGTACAGCCCGTCGTCATGGCTCAGGTAACAGCCCGGCCGCAGCAGCACCTGCACCGCGCCGTCGCGGGTCGCCGCCGCGCTCTCCTCGGCCACGACGTCATACCAGGCCGACCCCGCGCCGGTCAGGATCGCGGGCGCGCGCGCGATCGTCCCCGCCTCCACCAGCCGCGCGGTCGTCTCGACCGCCCGCCGCACGAAGCGACGCACCTCGGCCTCGTCGGGCAGCACGCCTTCGTAGAATTCGACCCCCGCGAGCCGCAACGCGTCGCGCCACCCGGCCAGCGCGTCGAGCACCGCCGCGAGTTGCGCCTCGTCACGGATGCCGGTGCGAAAACCCGGCTGATCGCGTTCGGGCGCCAGCTCGATCAGCACGTCGAGCGTCACCCCGCGCGCGCGACATGCTGCCCCCAGCATCGCCACCCCCGCCGGACTGTCGACCAGACACAGCAATTCGAGTTCCGGACGCGCCGCGAGCTCGGCTATTTCGGCGAGGTTCGCGGCACCGACCACCTGATTGGCGATCAGAATGCGCGCCACGCCATGCGCCGCCGCCGCCCGCGCCTGCTGGCTGGTCGCGACCGTCATGCCCCATGCGCCGGCGTCGAGCTGCCGCCGGAACAGCGCGGGTGCCATCGTGGTCTTGCCATGCGGTGCGAGCGCCATGCCGTAAGCGTCGATGAACGACCGCATCCACGCGAGATTGTGCGCCATGCGCGTCTCGCTCAGCACCGCGGCGGGAAACGGCACGTCGCCGGCAAGCAGGTTCCACGGCCCGTCACCCGACCCGACGCCCTTGTTCAACTCGATCATCGTCACCGCCGGTCTCCTGATAATTCAAGACGTTTACTTAATTGCACGGGCCGGTGACAATGCGGATCGAGCGGTGAGGAACGCAGCATGACCGACACGATGATCGCGGGAGCGATGCTCTATGACGGGAGCGGCAGTGCGGGCTGGCATGCCGACGTGACGATCTGCGGCGCGCGGATCGCGGCCGTCACCCCGGCGAGCGACATTCCGCCGGCCGGCGCGATCGACGCACGCGGGCTGGCGCTCGCGCCCGGCTTCATCGACGCGCATACCCATGACGATCTCGTCGCGATCACCCGCCCGGCGATGACGCCGAAGATCACGCAGGGGGTCACGACGGTCGTGGTCGGCAATTGCGGGATCAGCGCCGGCGCCGGCGGCGCGGACGGCGACGCATTGCCCGATCCGATGGTGCTGCTCGGGGCGCCGGACGCCTTTCGCTACGATAGCTTCGCCGCTTATGCCGCCGCGGTCGACGCGGCCGCGCCCGCGACCAACGTCGCCGCGCTGGTCGGCCACACGGCGCTGCGCGCCCGGCATCTCGACCGGCTCGACCGTGACGCCAGCGTGGCCGAGCGCGAGGCGATGCGCGCCGACCTCGCCGACGCGCTCGCGGCGGGCGCGTTCGGCTTCTCGACCGGGCTCGCCTATGCCAATGCGATCCACGCCTCGACCGAGGAAGTGATGGCGGTCGCCGCGGCGTTGCAGGGGACCAGCGGCGTCTATTGCACCCACCTGCGCAGCGAGGGCGCCGGGATCGGCGCGGCGATCGATGAAGCGGTCGCAATCGCGCGTCACGCCGCCGCGCCGCTCGTGGTTTCGCACCTGAAATGCGCCGGTGCGCCGCAGCATGGCCGCAGCGGCGCGATCCTCGACCAGTTGCAACAGGCCGCAGCCACGCATCCGGTCGGCTGCGATTGTTATCCTTATACCGCCAGTTCCTCGACGCTCGATCTCGGGCAGGTCGTCCCGGAAACGCCGATCATGATCACCTGGTCCGACGCGGAACCGACACAGGCCGGCCGGATGCTCGACGCCATCGCCGCCGACTGGGGCGTCGCGCCGCGCGACGCGGCGCGGCGGTTGCAGCCGGCCGGCGCGGTCTACCATTGCATGGCGGAGGACGACGTCGATCGCATCCTTGCGCATCCGCTGACGATGGTCGGATCGGACGGTCTACCGTGCGATCCGCGCCCGCACCCGCGGCTGTGGGGCAGCTTTCCGCGCGTGATCGCGCATTATGTCCGGGAGCGTGGATTGCTGTCGCTCCCCGCGGCGATCCGGAAGATGACCGGGTTGACCGCCGACCGCCTCGGATTGGCCGATCGCGGCTACGTGCGCGCCGGGTCGGCGGCGGACCTCGTGTTGTTCGATCCCGCACGGATCGCGGACCGCGCCCGCTACGACGATCCCGAACAGCCCGCCGCGGGCGTGCTCGGGGTGTGGGTCAACGGCGTCGCGGCGCTCGACCGCAACGGCGTGACGGGCGCGCGCGGCGGGCGGATGCTGCGCCGCCCGGAAAGCCAGACTGTTTTCAACGAAGAGGATCGATGAATGAGTGACGGGATCAAGCGCTACGGCGTCGAGGGCGGCAGCGGCACCGGCGGGCAGCATCTGCCGTTCGCCCGCGCGGTACAGGCCGATGGGTGGCTGTACGTTTCCGGGCAGGTGCCGATGGTCGATGGCGAGGTGATCGACGGCGGCATCATCCCGCAGACGCATCAGGCGATCCGCAACGTGCTGAAGATCCTGGAGGAGGCGGGCTACGGCCCCGAGCATGTCGTGCGCTGCGGCGTATGGCTGGACGATGCGCGCGACTTCATGTCGTTCAACCGCATCTTCAAGGAATATTTCGGCGCGAATCCGCCGGCGCGCGCCTGCGTGGTGTCGCAGATGGTGGTCGACTGCAAGGTTGAGGTGGACTGCATCGCCTGGAAGAAGCCGTAAGTGGCACCGTCTGCCCTGCTGCTGCTCGAAGGGGCAGCGGCGGTCGCCGTCCTCATCGCGCTGATCGTCCGCGTCCGGCTCAGCCCGTTCATCGCGCTGGTGCTGGTCTCGCTCGGCCTTGCGCTCGTGACCGGGCTCCCGCCCGCCTCGATCGTCAAGGCGTTCGAGGCCGGGGTCGGCAGCGCGCTGGGCCATATCGCGCTCGTCGTCGGGCTGGGGACGATCCTCGGCAAGATGATGGTCGAGTCGGGCGGCGCGGACCGCATCGCGCGGACGGTGATCGGCTTTTTCGGTGCGCGCCGCGCCGACTGGGCGATGATGACGGTGGCGCTGATCGTCGGTCTGCCGGTGTTCTTCGAGGTCGGCTTCGTCCTGCTGGTGCCGATCGTCTTCGCGGTGGCGGGACGGCTGCGCCAGCATCCGATGCGGCTCGGCCTGCCGATGGCGGCGGGGCTCTCGGTGGTTCATGCGATGGTGCCGCCCCACCCCGCCGCGATGCTCGCGACGCAGGCGTTCGGTGCCGATGTCGGCCTCACCGTCCTGTTCGCGCTGATCGTGGGCGTGCCGACCGCCGTGATCGCCGGGCCGCTTTATGGCCGTTTCATCGTGCCGCGCCTCGCCCCCGCCGCGCCGGTGAAGACGCTGGTCGAGGATGTGCCCGACGGCGCGTTGCCGGGCTTCGGCATCACGCTCGCGACGCTGCTGCTGCCGGTGGTGCTGATGCTGCTCGGCAGCGTCGGCGCGACGATCACCGCGCCGGGATCGGGCGCGGACCAGATCATCCGCTTTGTCGGCACGCCGGTGGTGGCGCTGCTGGCGGCGGTGCTGGCGAGCTACTGGACGCTCGGGCTGGCGCGCGGGCTCTCGATGGAGACGATCCAGCGCTACACCAACGATTGCCTCGCGCCGACCGCGCTCATCACGCTGGTCGTCGGCGTCGGCGCGGGGTTCGGGCGGATGCTGACCGAAGGCGGCGTGTCCGGCGCGCTGGTCGCGCTGGCCGCGCAATGGCACGTCCCGGTGCTGCTGCTGGCATGGTTGATCGCGGCGTTGATGCGGGTCGCGACCGGATCGGCGACCGTCGCGATGGCGACGGCGGCCGGGATCGTGGCGCCGCTCGCCGCTGCCCAGCCGCTGGTCCGGCCGGAATTGCTGGTGCTTGCCACCGGCGCGGGATCGGTGGTGCTCAGCCATGTCAACGACGGCGGCTTCTGGCTGGTGAAGGAATATTTCGGGCTGAGCGTCGCGGACACGATCCGCAGCTGGACGGCGTGCGAGACCTTGATCTCGGTGGTCGCGCTGTTGCTGACCCTTTCGCTGTCGCTGGTGGTGTGAGGGTGGATCGACCCTGATCCGGGATCGCCCGAGCAGGAGGCGAGGCTCGCCCGCGCTCGTTGATCCGGCCGGAGTCTCGCGTCAGAGAAGCGGGCCGAGCAGATCGACGTCGATGCAGATCCGCTCTTCGGTGCTCGCCAGCTCGAGCGTCGACGCGGCCTGATGGGCCGCCCGGCCCTGCTCGATCGCGGTCACATCCCAGCGGGCGTCATGCGCCTTGCCCGCCCCGGTCGGATCGCCAGATCGATGGCGAGCCGGTCGGTGGGGTCGTCGCGCGGCGGATGCGCGCGTGCCTCAAGGATCGAAAGGACCTCCCGTGTGAGAAAGCGGGTCCGATCGGCGTCCGCCGCCGCGATGCGCAACGTCGAAAGCGCGAGGGCGCGCCTGCGACGGCGTCGTGGCGCAAGCGATCGATCCGCCGCGACTTTCGGGCAACACTCATGCTGCGATCGCGGCGCGACATCCAAGAAAAACTTGAGCTTTCATCATGCTGTCGCAATCAGCCGCAACGGGCTGCGGCATTGATGGCCCGAAGGGGGAATGATGATCGTGATCGCGAAGTCCATGCTGCTGCGGAATACCCACCTGACCGCCTTCGCCACCGCGACGTGCCTGTTGATGACGCCGTTCGCCGTCGAAGCGCAGGCCGTTTCGACGCAGGCCGACAACACGGCGCCCGCGTCGGACACCGCACAGGCGGACGCGCCCGCGACGACCACCGCCGACGAGACTACCGGCTCCGACATCATCGTCACCGGCTCGGCGCGGCGGCAACGTCGCTTCGACGTGTCCTATGCCGTCAATTCGCTCGGTCAGGACGACGTGAAGCGGCTCGCGCCGCTCAATTTCGCCGACCTGCTCGGCAAGCTGCCCGGCATCCAGGTCGAGGCGACCGGTGGCGAGGTGCAGAACGTCACCCGGATCCGCGGCATCCCGACCGACGACGGCTATGCCGTGTTCCAGCAGGACGGCCTGCCGCTGTTCCACGACATCAACGGCAATTTCTTTCGCGGCGACAGCCTCAACCGCTACGACCTGATGACCGAGCGGGTCGAGGTGGTGCGTGGCGGCCCGGCGCCGATCTTCGCCAGCCAGGCGGCGGCGATCGTCAACAACATCACCGTCACCGGCTCCGAAACGCCGCGCGGCAAGGTGCAGATGACGGTCGGCACCACCGATCTCTACCGGCTCGACGCAATGCAGTCCGGCCCGCTCGGTGAGCGCACCTATTATGCGATCGGCGGCTTCCTACGCCGCGACGGCGGGCAGCGCGACAATGGCTTTCCCAACGACCGCGGCGGGCAGATCCGCGCCAATATCAAGCACGACCTCGACAATGGCTCGGTGCGGCTGAGCGTCAATTATCTCAACGACCACAACACCTTCTACCTGCCGATCCCGGTCGCCGATCCGCGCAACCCTTCGGTGTCGCTCGATCCGTTCATCGACTTCTTCCATGGCACGCTCAACTCGCCGGCGTTCCGCGGCGTGACGCTCAAGTACCGCGACGCGGCGGGCGTGACGCAGAGCGAGACCCGCGATCTCGCCGATGGCCGCCATATGGAATATGGCAATGTCGGCCTTCAATATGATGCCGAGTTCAGCGGCTGGCAGCTCGCGGTGCGGGCGGGCTATACCAAGGGGCGGCTGAATTTCGACGCGCTCTATTCGACGTCGAACCCGGTCGACGCCACCACCTTCGCCAACGGCTTCCGCGCCGCGGCCAACACCGCGTTCGGCACCGCCGTCACCCCGGTCGCGCGGCTGGGCTATGCGCTGTCGGGCAGCAACGGCGCGACCGCTTACGACCCTTACGGCGCCTCGGGTCTGGTGGTGCAGGCGCAATATCGCGGCGTCGGCTCCAGCTTCTATTCGGGTCAGGGCGACGTCAGCGTCACGCGCAAGTTCGAGACCGGGTTCGGCACGCACGATCTGCGCCTCGGCGGCTATGCCTCGGCCTATGGGCTGACCAACAAGGCGGTCTATCAGGATTACCTGATGGAAGTGCGTGGCCAGCCGCGCACGCTCGATCTGGTCGCCTATGACGCGAACAACAACGTGCTCGGCTATGTCACCGACAAGGGCGTGCTGCGCTACGGCACCACGCTCAACCAGGGCGATGTCGATTCGACCGTTTATTCGCTGTACGCCAACGACACCTGGGAAGTGGTGCCCGGGCTGCGCGTCGATGGCGGCATCCGGCAGGAATGGTACCATATCGACGGGTACGGCCTGACCACCGCCACCAACGGCGTCAACCTCGGCGATCCGGCCACGCTGGCCGACAATGCGGTGCGCACGTTCGACGGCGGGCGGCAGTCGCGCAAGGACAATCCGACCGCGACCAACTGGACGCTCGGCGTCAATTACGACGTCAGCGACCATTTCGGCGGCTATGTCCGGGCCTCGCACCTCGAAGTGCCGCCGCAATCGTCGAGCTATTACAACATCAATCCGGTGCTGGTGAAGACGCAGGCCGACCAGTACGAGGCCGGGCTCAAGGCATCCTTCGGGCGCAATTACTTGTACCTGACCGGCTTCTACACGAAGTTCGATCCGTTCAATGCCTCGTTCGTCGCGTTCAATCCCGCCACCGGGCGCAACGATCAGGCGGTGCCGTTCATCGGTCAGGCGGAGGTCAAGGGCGTCGAGGTCGACGGCACGCTCGCGCCGGCGCGGTGGTTCTTCGTCTCGGGATCGTTCACCTATCAGGACCCGCAGTACAAGAATCTGCAGAACAGCTCGGGTGCCGATCCGTCGGCGGTCAATGGCAACCAGATCATCCGCGAGCCGAAGGTGTTCGGCAACGTCCGCCCGACCTTCTCGTTCGACGCCGGCGGCGATCAGGTCGAGGTCTATGGCCGCTACGAATATATCGGCCGCCGCTATGTCGATCTGCTCAACCGCACCGGGCTGCCGTCGTACAACACCTTCGGGCTGGGCGGTACGCTGACCCACAACGGCTTCCAGTTCCAGGTCGTCGGCGACAACATCTTCAACAACAAGGGGTTGACCGAGGGCAATCCCCGCACCGACCAGCTCGACGGACAGGCCTCCAGCGACGCGATCTACGGCCGGCCGATCTTCGGTCGCAGCGTGCGGTTCATCGTGAGCAAGGCGTGGTGAACGCACGCGCCGGTGCGGTCGGTGCGCTGCTGCTGCTGCTGGCGGCACCGGCACCGGCGGCACCGGCCCGCGACGTGCATCTCGCCACGCTCGCGGCACGCCTGTTCCCCCATCTGCGCGGGCTGCCGACCAGCCCCGCGCGCCAGCGCCGCCGCGACGCCTGCGCCGGCCGCGCGGCGTGTCTGGTCGAGGCAGCGGTCTGGCGCGACGACGAGCGCGAAAGCATGGCACGTCGCGCGCCGGACGATGCGGAGGCGGTCCGCCGCGAGATCGACGGGCTCAACGAGGTGCTGCGCGTCTACGGTGTCGGCAAGCTGCCGCGCTATCCGCTCGTCGACGGGTCGGACGAGCCGTTCGGCAGCCCTGCGTTCGCCGCGAAGGTTGCCGATGCAGCGATGCTGGCCGACGTGCAACGCGACGATCCGGCCGTGGCCGGCGATTACAGCCTGTCGCTGGCGCTCGCGCTGCTCGACGCCAATGACAAGGATGCCGCGGTGGCGTTCGAGCCGCTCGACGCGCGCTTCAACGCGGCGGCGCTGGCGAAGGCGCGCGGGGTCGATTGGTCGCGCTTCCGCTACGCGGCGATCGTCGCGCTCGGCGTCGGCCCCGACGACCTGGTCACGCCGCTGAGCGCGCGCGGGAAGGTCAACGTCCGGCTCGCGGCGGAACGTTTCGCGCAGGGGCTGGCCCCGTTCATCATCGTCAGCGGCAGTGCGGTCCACCCCCGCGACACCCGCCATGTCGAGGCGTTCGAGATGCAGCGCGCGCTGATCGACCGCTTCGGCGTGCCCGCGGCGGCGATCGTCGTCGAACCCTATGCGCGGCACACCACCACGAACCTCCGCAACGCGACGCGGCGCCTGCACGCGCTCGGCGCGCCGCTGTCGCAGGACGTGCTGGTCGTCAGCAACGTCGGCCACATCGACGCGATCGTGAGCCCGGCGTTCGCCGCGCGCAATCAGGCCGAACTGGGCTATCAGCCCGGTACGATCACGCGGCGGCCGTCGCCGAACGAGGCCGTCTTCCGTCCGCTCGCCGCCTCGTTGCGCTACGATCCCATCGACCCTCTGGACCCGTAACGCGCACAGCGCCGCGGTCGGGCGCGCGGGAGATGATCGATCACCGCCTGCACGCGCCACGCGCGCAGCGTGGAGGGCGGCATCACCAGATGCAGCACCAGCACCGGGGCCGCCCAGTCTGGCATCACCGCCTCCAGCGCGCCCCTCGCGCAGTCCGCCAGCAGACCGCGACCAACCGCGCGCACTTCTTCCACGACGTCACCCGCCTGTCTTTCGGCTACAGCCGCGGTGGCGCCGAGGTGAAGGAAGGCGTGCGCCGCAACTGGTGGCGGCAGGGGATACCGGGCAGCGTGCTGGCGCATACGCCCGGCATCAAGGCGTTCTCGGAAACCGATACACCGACGATCTGAAGGCGATCAAGGTGCCGACACAGATCATGCACGGCGAGGACGCTCAGGTCGTGCCGCTTCCGACCACCGGCAAGCTGTCCGCCGGCATCGTCGCGGGCGCGGTGCTGAAATCCTACACCCGCTATCCGCACGGATTGCCGACCAAACATGCCGACCGGATCAACGCCGATCTGCTCGCGTTCACTCAGGGGTGAGCGACACTGCGGGCGTGCCGATGGTCCGCCCGCGTCTCCAGGAGAGCGCGCGATGGCCGACCGCATTCTGATCTTTTACGGTTCCTATCGTTCGGACCGGCAGGGCATCCGGCTCGCCGACTATCTGGTGCGCGCCTTCGCCGTGCGCGGCGCGGCGCCCGAGCTGATCGACGCGAGGGCGATCGGACTTCCGATGCTCGACCGTATGTACAAGGAATATCCCCCAGGCGAAGCGCCGCCCGCGCTGGAGGCGCTTGCGGGCAAGATCCGCGCCGCCGATGCCTTCGTCTTCGTCGCCGGCGAATATAACTGGGGCCAGCAGCCCGGTCTCAAGAACCTCACCGACCACTTTCTGGAGGAATGGTTCTGGCGCCCCGCGGCGATCGCCAGCTATTCGGCGGGGCGGCTCGCGGGCGCGCATGCCAGCGTCGCATGGCACGGCACGTTGACCGAGATGGGGATGGTCGTGATCCCGAGCACGCTCACCGTCGGCAGCATCGGCCATACGCTCGATGCCGACGCCAACCCGACCGGCGACGGCGGGGGGTCGTTGACCCGCGCCTTTCCGCGCTTCGCTGACGACCTCGCCTGGTGGACGGCCGCCGCGCGCGCGCAACGGGCACGGGTCGCACCGCCATATTGAGCGTCGCCGCGTTCAAAGGGAGCGCGGGCGTGCCGGCGCGACCACCGGCACGCCCCATGGCCTCACATGTCCGCGGCGACCGGGCGGACGATCACCTCGTTGATGTCGACGCCCTCGGGCTGCTCCAGCGCATAGCGGACCGCGCGTGCGATCGCGTCCGGGGTCAGCGACTTCTTCCGCCAGCCGGTCAGCGCCGCGGCCACGTCGGGATCGGTGATGTCGTGCCCCAGGTCGGTGGCGACCACGCCCGGCGAGATCAACGTCGCGCGGATTTCGTCATGCTCCTGCCGCAGCCCCTCGGTGATCGCGCGCACCGCATGTTTGGTGCCGCAATAGACCGCAGCGGTGGGCATCACCATGTGCGCCGCGACCGAAGCGACGTTGACGACATGGCCGCGCTGCTGCGCCACGAACCGCGGCAGCACCGCGGCGATCCCGTTGAGGACGCCATGGATGTTGACGTCGATCATCCGCTTCCACTCGTCACGCTTGAGCGCGGCGAGCGGCGACAGCGGCATCACCCCCGCATTGTTGACCAGCACGTCGACGCGCCCGAACCGCGCGTCGGCGGCCGTGACGAACGCCTCGACATCGGCGGCGTCGGTGACGTCGAGTTCGCGCCAAGCGACGGTCTCGCCCAGTTCTTCCGCCAGTGCCTTCAGGCGCGCGCCGCGCCGCGCGCCGATGAACAGCCGCGCACCCGCGCTCGCCAGCTCGCGGGCGGTTGCCTCACCGATCCCGCTCGACGCTCCCGTGATGAGGACGACCTTGTCGATGCTTCCTGCCATGATGCTATCCTTTGATTGCCGTGACGGCAGACAGATGGTCCGGCACCCGCGTCGGGCGGTAGCGCGATCGTCCGAACGGCTTGCACGATCCTCCGGAAATCAGGCCGCGCGCTTGCTCGCGCCGCTCGGGTGAGGAAGGATGATCGACATGGACCGGATCGCCGCACTCGCCACCGTCATCGATCGGCATGTCGTGGGCACGGGCATCTGCACCACGGCGATGCCGCGGCTGTCGCTGATCCGCGCCGACGCGCCGAGCACGCCCACCCCCGCCGTCTACGAGGCGTCGCTTTGCCTGATCGCGCAAGGATCGAAGCGCGTGTCGATCGGCGAGCACAGCGTCGTCTATGATGCCGCGCATTACCTGCTCGTCTCGGTCGACCTGCCGCTGGTCGGCCATGTCCTCGACGCCAGCCCCGAACGACCCTATCTCTGCTGCAAGATCGACCTCGATCCTGCGATGCTCGCCGACCTGATGGTGAGCGAGGGCGGTGCGCTGCCCCGCACCGACCTGCCGGTGCTCGGCGTCTACCCGAGCGACCCCGACCTGATCGACGCGGCGTGCCGGCTGGTCGCGCTGCTCGACCGGCCCGCGACGATCCGCGCGCTGGCGCCGCTGATCGAACGCGAGATCCTGTACCGACTGCTCACCGGGCCGCATGGCGCGATGCTCCGCCACGTCGCGACCGCCGGCAGCCATCTCAATCAGGTCAGCCGCGCGATCGCCGCGATCCGCCGCCGCTTCGACGCGCCGATCCGCATCGACGACGTCGCCGCGGAGGCCGGCATGAGCGCCTCCTCGCTTCACGCGCACTTCAAGGCGATCACCCGCATGACGCCGCTGGAATATCAGAAACAATTGCGGCTGCAGGAAGCGAGGCGGCTGATGCTGGTGGGTGGCGCCACGGCGAGCACGGCCGGCTTTGCGGTCGGCTATGAGAGCCCGTCGCAATTCAGCCGCGAGTATCGGCGGCTGTTCGGCGCGCCGCCGCGCACCGATATCGAGCGCCTCCACGCCGCGGCCATCGCGCTCTGAGCGGCGCACGTCCTTTATCGGTCGCCGCCGTCCCCATCATCACTCGATGAAGTCGACGGCCCCAGCCGGCAAGCACCGGCATTGATCCAGGACAACGTAATATCAGCGCCGTCCGCCGGAACCACGATCGGCGCGGTGCGCTTAGGGCGATCTTCGAAGACCCTTTCGGAACATGTCTGGTTTGCCGCAAATGTTGCTGAACATCTAATCAGTGTTACAGTAAGAATTCCAAACTGTTAATCCGGATCATCCAGCGACGTCTTCAGGATCTGCTAGCCCGGTGAGAGCCGAATGGCGGCTGGGAGATACGGATGTCTGCCGTGGCACAAACTACCCCCTCTTCGACCATCGGCAATGGCGAGCTTCTGCTCTGCTTTTCCCACTTGCGGTGGGACTTCGTCTTCCAGCGACCGCAACATCTGCTGACACGCCTGGCACGCCGTTTCGCTGTCGTGGTGTGGGAGGAAGCGGAGGTCGGTGCCACCGCCGCGCCATGCCTTCGGGTACAGACCCGATCGGGCGGTATCCGGGTCGTCACGCCGCACGTGCCGGACGGGCTGGATGAGGAGGCCACCCGGCTGACGCTCGCAAGCCTGCTCGACGGCTTCCTTGCCGAGGAGCCGCCGGTGAGCGTGCGCTGGTATTATACGCCGATGATGCTGGCGTTCTCGCGCGATGTCGTCGCGGCATGCACCGTCTACGATTGCATGGACGAGCTTTCCGCCTTCCGGTTCGCGCCGCCGCACTTGCTGCAACTCGAAGACGAGCTGCTGGCGGCGGCCGATCTCGTGTTCACCGGCGGCTGGAGCCTGTACGAGGCGAAACGCGGCCGGCACGCCAGCGTCCACGCCTTTCCGTCGAGCGTCGACGTTCCCCACTTCGCCGCGGCGCGTACCGGTGATCGTGACGATCACGCCGCGCCCGTGTTCGGCTTCTTCGGCGTGATCGACGAACGGATGGATCTGGCGCTGCTCGCCACGCTTGCCGATGCACGCCCCGGCTGGACGATCGAGGTCGTCGGCCCGGTGGTGAAGATCGATCCCGCCGACCTGCCGCGCCGCGCGAACCTCCATTATCCCGGCGCACGTTCCTATGACGCGTTGCCCGCCACGATCGCGCGGTGGGACGTGGCGTTGATGCCCTTCGCGATCAACGAGGCGACGCGCTTCATCAGCCCGACCAAGACGCCGGAATATCTCGCCGCCGGTCGCCCGGTCGTCTCGACGCCGGTCACCGATGTCGTCCGCCACTATGGCGAGGTCGCCGCCGTCCGGATCGCACCTGCCGGACCGGACTTCGTCGCGGCCTGCGACGCGGCGCTGGCGCTCGCCCGCGGCCCGGATCGTGCGTGGCGCGACGCTGCCGATGCCTTGCTCGCCGCGACGTCGTGGGACGACACCGCCGCCGCGATGCTGGCGGCGATCGCGCCGTATCTGCCTGCCGCCACCTCCGAACATTACGACTGTCTGGTGGTCGGCGCCGGCTTTGCCGGGGCGGTGATGGCGGAGCGGCTGGCCGCCGGGAGCGGCCGGCGCGTCCTCGTTGTCGACCGGCGACCGCATATCGCAGGGAATGCCTATGACGTCGCGGACGCCGCCGGAATCCTGATCCACCAATACGGCCCGCACATCTTCCACACCAACTCCGCCGACGTGTTCGAGTATCTGTCGCGGTTCACCGGATGGCGCCCGTACGAGCACCGCGTCCTCGCCGACGTGCGCGGGCATCAGGTTCCCGTTCCGATCAATCGCACCACGCTCAACACGCTGTTCGATGCGGGGCTGGAGACCGAGGCCGACGCCGCCGCCTTCCTGGCGGCGCGCGCCGAGCCGGTGGAGACGATCCGCACCTCTGAAGACGTCGTCGTCTCGTCGGTCGGGCAGGAACTCTACCGCCTGTTCTTCCGCGGCTATACGCGCAAGCAATGGGGGCTCGACCCGTCGGAGCTGGACAAGGCGGTCACGGCGCGCGTCCCGACGCGAACCTGCACCGACGATCGCTATTTCACCGACACCTATCAGGCGATGCCGGACAAGGGCTATACCGCGATGTTCGCGGCGATGCTCGACCATCCGAACATCACGCTGCGGCTCGGCACCGATTTCGCGACGATCAAGGATGCGGTCACCTACGACCTGCTCGTCTTCACCGGGCCGATCGACGAATATTTCGGTCAGCGCTACGGCCCGCTGCCGTATCGATCGCTGCGCTTCGAGCATCGCACGCTGCCGGTCGCGCAGCATCAGCAGGTCGCCGTCGTCAATTATCCGGACGAGGCCGTGCCGTACACGAGAGTGACCGAGTACAAGCATCTGACCGGCCAACAATCGCCGGTGACCAGCGTCACCTACGAATACCCCTCGCCGACCGGTGATCCTTATTACCCGATCCCGCGCCCGGAGAACCAGGCGCTGTTCAAGCGCTACGAAGCGCTGACGCTCGCCGAGCCCGACGTCCTGTTCGTCGGACGGCTCGCCACCTATCGCTATTACAATATGGACCAGGTCGTCGGTCAGGCGCTGGCAAGCTGGCGGCGCTGGCAGGCGCGTCAGGACGAAGCGACAATGGCGACGGCCGCCGAATGAAGGGCGCGCGCGATGCTGATCGCCCATGAGCTTGCCGGGGTCCGCGTCCTTGTCGCGCATGAGGACGGCTTCCAGAAAGCCTATCTGTCGGCGGTGCTGGCCGCCGCCGGCGCGATCCTCGTCGATCCGTCGGCCGCCGGCGACGCTGCGCTGACCGGCCCGCCACCGCTCGATGCGGCGGTGGTGAGCCAGATCGTGCAGGCGACCGACGGCCACCGCCTGATCGACGCCGCCGCGCGCGGCGCGCTGGCGGTGTTGGTGGTCCATTCCGCCTCCGCCTTGCCGTTGCCGGCGGTTGGCCTGCTCCGCAGTCTTGCGGTGCCCTATGCCGCGTTCCAGGTGGTGGAGGCGATCCGCGACATGCTCGGGCACCGGCACGACCAACGGCTGCGCGCATGACCCGGACGCGCGCCACGCCGCTGCCGCCGCTCGAAACATGGGGCGGCGCCGAATGCACCGTCAACCGGACGCGCGACGAATACCGCGACCAGACGATCCTCAGCGGCCATCAACAGCGCATCGGCGACCTCGACCTGTTCGCGGCGCTCGGGCTGAGCGCGATCCGCCACCCGGTGTTGTGGGAACGGACGCTCCGCGCGCCCGGCGCCACCCCCGACTGGTCGTGGCCGGACGCGCGCCTCGCCCGCCTGCGGACGCTGGGCATCCGCCCGATCGTCGGCCTCGTCCACCACGGCAGCGGGCCGCCGCACACCGACCTGCTGGACGACGGGTTCGCTGAGGGGCTCGGCCAGTTCGCCGGGCGGGTCGCCGAACGCTATGACTGGGTGGAGGACTGGACCCCGGTCAACGAACCGCTGACCACCGCGCGCTTCTCGGCGCTCTACGGTCACTGGTATCCGCACCAACGCAGCGAACACGCGTTCTGGCGGGCGCTGCTCAACCAGATCGATGCGACACGCGCCGCGATGCGCGCGATCCGGCGCGTCACGCCAACGGCGCGGTTGATCCAGACCGAGGATCTCGGCCGCACCTACGCCACCGCCCCCGTCATGGCGCAGGCCGAGCATGACAATCTGCGGCGGTGGGCGAGCTGGGACCTGCTCGCCGGTCGCGTCGACCGGCATCACCCGCTCTGGGAAACGCTGGTTCGCCTCGGGCTGGGCGAGCGCGCCCGCCGCATCGCCGACGATCCCTGCCCGCCCGACATCCTCGGCCTGAACCATTATCTGACGAGCGACCGCTTCCTCGATCATCGGCTCGCGCGCTACCCCGCGCATCTGCACGGCGGAAACGGGCATCTCGCTTATGCCGACACCGAAGCGGTGCGCGTGCTGGACCCGCCCCCGGACGGTTTCGCCAATGCGTTGCGCGACGCATGGGCGCGCTATGCGATACCGATCGCGATCACCGAAGTGCATAACGGCTCGACGCGCGAGGAACAGCTACGCTGGGCGGCCGAGGCATGGGACGTGGCGGTGGCGGCGCGCGACGCCGGGATCGACGTGCGCGCCGTCACCGCCTGGTCGCTGCTGGGCAGCTATGGCTGGAACACGCTGCTGACCGAGGGCGAGACGTACGAGCCGGGCGTGTTCGACCTTTCTTCGGGCACGCCGCGGCCGACCGCGCTTGCTTCGTTGTGGCGCGCCTTGCCGCGCGCAGCGCCACGCCATCCCGTCACCGCGACGCCCGGCTGGTGGCGACGCCCCGACCGGCTGCTCTACGGCGGACGGGCAGCGGAAGCGGAAACGATGCCGGTCACGGGGCGCCCGCTGCTCATCGTCGGCGATCATGCGTCGTGCGCTCTCGTCGCGGACGTCTGCGCGCGCCGCGCGCTCCGGCATGTCATCGACGAAACCGCAGCGCCGGACCGCGCCGCGATCGCGCCATGGGCGGTATTCGAGCTTCGCGCCGACGCCAGGCGAACGACGGATGCCCCGCACTTCACCATCGCCACCGGCTCGATGCCGACAGGCGTGGCGTTCCATCTGCCCGACGTACGCTGCGTCGAGCTGGCGCTGGATCTTCTGATCGACAGTGCGGCGGGTGCATGGCGCTTCGAGGGCGGCGGCGTAATCGCCGTCGCCGCACGGCCGTCGGGCGACGCCGCGGCAGCGCGTATCGACATCGTCGGCGGATAAACGCGCGGATCTGAACGGCTTGGCATTCGCGACCTGGCCGGGCAAACCAGCCGGATGCTGCACTTGCTCTCGCTGCTGGCGCTTCAGGCCGCCACGACCGCCGGCCCTGCCGTTCCCCCGCTCGCCGCGGCGAGCCCTCCGGCCGCGCCGGCCGCGCGATGGCCGGTCCGCGAAGCGGATTTCGTCATCAAGGATTTCCGCTTCGCGTCCGGCGAAACCCTGCCCGAGTTGCGGATCCACTACAGCATGCTCGGCCAGCCGCATCGCAATGCCCGCGGCGAGATCGACAATGCCGTCATGGTGCTCCACGGCACCGGCGGGACCGGCAAGCAATTCCTTGTCCCGCAATTCGCCGACGAACTCTATGGCCCGGGACAGCCGCTCGACATCCGCCGTTACTGGATCATCCTGCCCGACGGCATCGGCCACGGCGGCTCTTCCAAACCGTCCGACGGACAGCGGATGCACTTTCCGCGCTACGACTATGCCGACATGGTCGACGCGCAATACCGGCTGCTCCACGACGGCCTCGGCATCAACCGGATGCGGCTGATCATGGGCACGTCGATGGGCTGTATGCACAGCCTGATGTGGGGAGAGACGCATCCCGATTTCGCGCGCGCGCTGATGCCGCTGGCGTGCGAGCCGGTGCCGATCGCCGGGTTGAACCGCATATGGCGGCAATTGCTGATCGACGGGATCAAGGCCGACCCGGCCTGGGCCGGCGGCGATTACCGGGAGCAGCCGCTGCAAGGCCTGCGGACCGCGCAGACCGCGCTGTTCATCGCCGGCGCCGCCCCGCTCAACCTGCAGACCCTCTATCCCGATCGCGACGCGGCGGCGGACTTCGCGCAGGAGCGTGTCGCCACGGCGCTGTCGCGGCTCGACGCCAACGACCTGATCTATCAGGTCGACGCGTCGCGGACCTACGATCCCTCGGCCAAGCTCGCGGCCATCACCGCGCCGCTGGTCTGGATCAATTCGGCCGACGACTTCATCAACCCGCGCAACCTCGACTATCCTGCGCAGGCGGTACGCCGGATGAAGAACGCCCGCTTCCGCCTGATTCCCGAGACCGCCGATACGCATGGCCACGGCACCCACACCTGGGCCGTCAACTGGAAGGCGGATCTTGCCGGGCTGCTGGCGCGGACGGCACCCGCTCGCTGACCGGCGCGGCCGGGCGGCTGGGGACGTCATGCGCGGAGACGTGGTTGAGCGTGATGACCCAGCGCCCGGCGATCTTGCGGAACAGCCGCGTGTTCACCCCCTCCGCCGCGCGCACCGGACGTTCGAGATGGTAGCGACCCACCAGCATCGCCGCGTCATCGGCGAGCAGCTCGATCTTCATGTCGTAGAAGTGCAACGTCCCCCGCGTCCGCGGCGAGCCGCCATAGTCGCGCACATAATGGTCGAGCGTTCCCTGCCAGCCGTCCTGGAATCTGCCGCTGGAAACGAACACGACATCGGGATTGCTGAACCCGGCCATGTAACCGCGGAAGTCGCCGCGGTTCCAGGCCTGCTCCATCTGCGCCACCAGGGTCAGGATCGCGGCGCGGTCCTGCGCCGGGTCGGCGGCGGCCGGAGACGCGAGGCACAGCGCCGCCGTCAGCAGCCAGAATCGATCGCGCATCATCCACCGCAGCAAGCCGATCCCGGCCGGAAGATCAAGGCGGCGCACGCCACGTCGCCCGTCCCGACTCCATAGCCCGACCGCGTCCGCGATCATTGCGACGCTGGAGCGACCGGCGCAGGCAGATCGGGATAGTTGCGGCTTGTCCTGCGCGGTGATCAGCGGCGCATGGCTGTCGGTCTTCAATTGCACATCGTTGAAATAGCTCTTGGCCTGCGCCAGCAGCTTGGGCGAGGTCATCAGGTCGAGCATGTGCACCGCCATCTGTGTTAGCGTTCAGCAAATTCGCAGAACAAAGGGGCCGCATGACCACCATCGACCGACTTCGGCGCGCGCTCGGCGTGTCGCTCCTCGTCACCGCCGGAACGGGCGCGGTCGACGCCGCCGCGCAGCAACGCGCGCCCGTTGCGCCGACGCTGCTGCCGGTGACCGTCGAGCGGGAGAGCGGCAAGGTGCTCGTCACCCTGCCCCGCCCCGATGCCGACGGGGTGTCGGGGCGCTTCCTCTATGCCACCGCGCTCAAGACCGGGCTCGGCTCGGCGCCGATCCGCATCGATCGTGGCATGGTCGGCGAGACGCAGCTGCTGGCGTTCCGGCGGCTCGGCAAGAAGGTCGCGGTGGTGTTCGAGAATCCGCGCTATCGTTCGTCCGGCGATGCGCTCGCGCGGCGCGGCGCAAGCGCCGATTTCCCGTTCAGCACCGTGGCGATGCTCGACGTCGCGTCGACGGCAGCGGACGGCGCGGTCACGATCGATCTCGCACCGTTCCTGGTCCGCGATACGATGCGGCTTGCCGACCGGCTCAACGCCGAAGCCAAGGGCTTCAAGCTGATCGACGCGCTGAGCGCGGTCGATCCCGGATCGGTGAAGGCCTTCCCCGACAATATCGAGGTCGAGGCGGTGCAGACCTATGGTTCGGACACGCCGGGCAAGGAGGTCGACACGATCGCGCCCGACGGGCGGCAGGTGAGCTTCACCGTCCACCATTCGCTGGTCCGCTTGCCCGCGCCCGGCTTCGTCCCGCGCAAGTTCGACATCCGGTCGGGCACGTTCGCCACCCCGGTCTACGAGTTCAACACCCCGCTCGGCGCGCCGGTGTTACAGCAATATGCCAATCATTTCCGGATCGAGAAGCTCGACCCCGGCGCAGCGCGGTCGCGGGTCCGCAAGCCGATCGTCTTCTACATCGACAACAAGGCCCCCGAGCCGATCCGGACCGCGCTGATCGAGGGCGTGGCGTGGTGGAACCAGGCGTTCGACGCGGCCGGTTATATCGATGCCTTCCAGGCCCGCGTGCTGCCCGCCGACGCCGATCCACAGGACGTGCGCTACAATGTCGTCAACTGGAACGAGCGCCAAACGCGCAGCTGGTCCTATGGCGGCGGTGTCACCGATCCGCGCACCGGCGAAATCATCAAGGGCAATGTTGTCCTGGAAGGACTCCGCCTGCGCCAGGACATCGTTATTTTCGAGGCACTCGTCGGCACCGCGGACGAAAACAAGGGCACCGCCAACGACCCGGTCCGCGTCGCGCTGGCGCGGATCCGGCAGCTCGGCGCCCATGAGGTCGGCCACGCGCTGGGCTTCTCGCACAACTTCGCGGCGAGCACGCAAGGGCGCGCCTCGGTGATGGACTATCCCTTCGCCAAGATCGCGCTCAACGGTGAGATGATCGATCTTTCCGATGCTTACGCGACCGGAATCGGAACGTGGGACAAGTTCACGGTCGACTGGCTCTACGGCCAGCCCGCCGCCGGGACCGATCCGGAGGTCGCCGCCGCGGCCAAGGCCGACGCGGCGCAGCGCGCGGGCATGCGCTACCTGACCGATATCGACGGCCGCGACGCCAGCCTCGCCGTTCCCGGCGACAGCATGTGGACCGAAGGTGATGACAAGCCAGCGGATCTTGCGCATGTCATGGCGGTGCGCCGCGTCGCACTGGCGCGCTTCGGCCCCGGCGTGCTCCACGCCGGTGCGCCGCTCGCCGATCTGCGCCGCAGCTTCGTGCCGGTGTGGCTGTTCCACCGCTACGCCGTCGCCGCGATCGGCAAGACCTTGGGCGGCGTACATTATAGCTACGCCACCGTCGGCGACAGCGCCCCGCCGCCGACCCGCGCCAGCGCCGCGGAGCAGACCGAAGCGCTCGACGCATTGCTCGCGACCCTGTCGCCCGCGGCGCTGACGGTGCCGCCCGCGCTTGCCCTGACATTATCCGCGGGAATCAACGGCAACGCCGATCCGCAATTCGATACCGAAGTGCTCGACACTGCCGGCGGCGCGGTGTTCGATCCGCTGGTCGCGACCGACGTTGCGGCGCAGGTGACGCTGGAAACGCTGCTCGCGCCGTCCCGCCTCACCCGGCTTCACCTCCAGCATGCCGCCGACGCCGCGCTGCCCGGCGTGGAGACCCTGGTCGATCGACTGGTGCGCGAGGTGGTGATGCGGCACGACGCGGCCGTGACGCAGCGGATCGCGCTGCGCACGGTGCTCGCGATCGCCGCCGCCGCGCGTGCGCCCGCCACCGGGCCCGACGTCGCGCTGCGGCTCGACGCGGCTCTCGACGGGCTGCGCGAGCGGTTCGCCCGCGACAACGGCGACGCATGGGCACGCGGCGTGGCACGCCTGCTCGGCGACAGCGCGTCGCTCGACCGTGCGCTCGCCCCGGCCAAGCGGGCGGTGCCGGCGATCCCGCCGGGGATGCCGATCGGCGGGTGAGCCGGACCCGCGGCAAGCCGGCCGCCTTCCAAGTCCATTGCCTTTTTGCTTCAGCGGCCTAGCGTCACGAAAAAGCGGGCGGGGAAAGACCATGACGCGTACCATCATTCGTTCGGCCTTCGGCGCGGCGCTGCTCTGCGTCACGCCGCTGACCACGCTCCATGCCGAGCCGGCGGCAGAGGCGCAGGCGCTCGACATCGCCAAGCGCGCGATCGCGTTCCGCAGCGTCGCCGGCCCCGGCAACCAGACCCCGCAGCTCGCCGCATACTTGAAGTCGGTGCTGGTGGCGGGCGGGATCACCGACGTGACGGTCACCCCGGTCGACGACACCGCCTATCTGGTCGCGCGCTGGCCGGGCAGCGACCGTGCCGCCAAGCCGCTGGTGATCTCCGGCCATATCGACGTCGTCGAGGCCAAGCCCGCCGACTGGCAGCGCGATCCGTTCACCCCGGTGATCGAGAACGGCTATCTCTACGGCCGCGGCGCGACCGACATGAAGCTCGACGCCGCGGTGACAATCGCCGCGTTGTTGCAGATGAAGCGCGCCGGTTATCGCCCGCGCCGCGACATCGTGCTCGAATTCTCCGGCGACGAGGAGACGCGCATGAAGACCAGCGCGCTGATCGCCGAGCAGCTCAAGAACGCCGAGCTGGTCATCAACATCGACGGCGGCGGCGGCCGGCTGGGCGAGGACGGGCGCCCGCAATTCTTCACCTGGAACGGCGCCGAGAAGACCTATGCCGATTTCGAGCTGACCGTCACCAACCCTGGCGGGCACAGCTCCGCGCCGCGGCCGGAAAACGCGATCAACCAGCTGTCGGCGGCGCTGGTGCGGATCGGCAACTACCGCTTTACGCCGCAGCTCTCCGATCTCACGAAGAAGTTCTTCGAGGAAGCCGCCAAGCAGAAGACCGGCGACCTCGCCGCCGCGATGCGCGCCTTCGCCGCCAACCCCAGGGACGAAAAGGCGATCGCCACGCTCGCCGCCGACCCGGCCTATGTCGGGCAGATCGGCACCACCTGCGTCGCGACGATGGTCAATGGCGGCCATGCGCTCAACGCGCTGCCGCAGCGCGCGACCGCGAACATCAATTGCCGGATTTTCCCGGGCGTGAAACCGGCCGACGTCATGGCGACGCTCAAGCAGGTCGCCGCCGAGCCGAAGCTGACGATCCGCGACGTCAGCGAGGGCTCGGTCGCCAACGACGCGTCGCCGATGCGCGCCGATTTCGTGGCGGCGGTGACCAAGGCGATCGGCAAGACCCGCCCGGGCGTGCCGGTGTTCCCCAGCATGTCGGCGGGTGCCAGCGACAGCATGTGGTTTCGCTACCACCACGTTCCCAGCTATGGCGCGAGCCCGACGTTCATCAAGGAGTCGGACGATTTCAGCCACGGGCTCAACGAGCGGACGCCGATCGACAATATCGCGCCCGGCATCGCTTATTACGAGTCGCTGTTCACCGATCTGTCGAAGTAGCACTTCTCCCTCTCCCCTCCGGGGAGAGGGTAGGGGTGACGGGTAGGTGTCTCGCAGAGAGGTCGGCCTCGGCGAGACACCTACCCCTCACAGCCCCGCCAGATAGTCCGCCGCAATCCGGCGCGCCTCGTCGGCGGAGAAGCTGTCCGGCGACAGGCACAATTCCAGCCAGAGCCCGTCGACCAGCGCGGTGACCCCGATCGCCGTCAGTCGCAGCCGCTCCGCCGCCACGCCGCACGCGCCTAGCAAATCCTCGAGCCGTGCGCGGAACGCCGCATAATGCTGCTCGTGCCGCGCGAGCATCGCGGCATCGCCGCGGGCGAGGCTCCATAACGCCAGCCATGTCGCGAGCAACGCCGGGTCGGCGATCGGCGCGGTAAAATTGGCGGCGACATAGGCGCCCAGCCGCGCGCGCGGCGCCGGCCCCGCCCCCGCCACCGCCGTCTCCAGCGCCGCCGCGACCTGGGCCGCGATATGGTCGTAGGAGGCCGCCACCAGCCGGTCGACTCCGCCGAAATGGTGCGTGACCAGCCCCGGTGACACACCCGCCGCCGCCGCGATCGTCCGCACCGACGCGCCCGCCGCGCCGCGTTCGGCCAACACGCGCACCGTCGCCGCGATCAGGTCGCGGCGACGGTCGTCGGGACTTGCCCGCTTGCTCAACGCACCACCTCGTTATACGTTCGTGCAACAAGCACGCGAGACCCTCCTATGCTGCGCCCGGCCGAGCTGCCCGACCATGATCCCGATGCGGACTGGAGCCTGCCCGGCTGGCTCTACACCGATCCCGAATATTTTGCGCTCGAATGCGCGCGCGTCATCCGTCCGTCGTGGCAGATCGTTTGTCATGAAAGCGATCTCGACCGGGCCGGCGCGTGGCGGACCTTGTCGTATCTGGGCGAGAATATCGTCGTGGTCCGCGGTGCCGACGATGCGATCCGCGCCTTCCACAACGTCTGCCGCCACCGGGCGATGCGGCTGGTCGAGGGCGATGCCGGCTGCGCGCGCAAGCTGGTGTGCCCATATCACGCCTGGGCTTATGAGCTCGACGGCCGGCTGAGCGGCGTGCCGATGCGTCGCGACTATCCCGCGCTCGATATGGACGCCAGCGGGCTCGTCCCTGTCGAGGTCGACCAGTGGCGCGGCTTCGTGTTCGTCCGGCTCGAGGATGACGGCGGGCCGGGCGTCGCGGCGATGATGGCGCCCTACGATCACGAGATCGCGCCCTATCGCTTCATCGACATGCGCCGGATCGGCGACGTACGTCAGCGCGAGCGCGCCGTGAACTGGAAGAACGTCGGCGACAATTATTCGGACAATCTTCACATCCCGGTGGCGCACGACGGGCTCACCCGGCTGTTCGGCAAGAGCTATGCGATCGAGGCGGCGGGCTGGGTCGACAAGATGTCCGGGCAGCTGGACGACCGGCCGTCCGACGATCCGTGGGAGCGCTTCTACCAGACGCATCTGCCGCGTGTCGATCATTTGCCCGCGGCGAACCAGCGGCTGTGGCGCTATTACAAGCTGTGGCCGAACATGGCGTTCGACATTTACGCCGACCAGATCGACTTCATGCAATGGCTGCCGTTGACGCCGACGACCTGCGTGCTGCGCGAGATGACCTTCGCGCTGCCCGACCCGCGACGCGAGATGAAGCTGGTCCGCTACGCCAACTGGCGGATCAACCGCACCGTCAACGCCGAGGACACGTGGCTGATCGAGCGCGTGCAGCAGGGCATGGCGTCGTCGAGCTACACCGCCGGCCCGATCGGCGCGAGCGAGGTGTGCCTGCGCAGCTTCGCCGCCAAGATCCGCGCGCGCATCCCGGAAGCACGGCTGCACCGCGCCCCGCCGCCGGGCTGGTCGCGCACCTCCCCGTCGCCGCTGCGCAGGCAGGGGCCCATGGCTGTCGAATGAACGAGGAAGGTTGGACACAGCCGCGCCGCTTCTGTGGCGAAACGGCGCGACGGACGAACCAGACATGGCCCGCTGCCTGCGCAGGGGCGACGGGGGGCAGATGACGGCAAAGTACGACGCACTCATCATCGGTGGCGGCCATAACGGGCTGGTCTGCGCTTTCTATCTCGCCCGCGCCGGGCTGAAGGTGCGCGTGCTCGAACGCCGCCATGTCGTCGGCGGCGCGGCGGTCACCGAGGAATTCCATCCCGGCTTCCGCAACTCCACCGCCAGCTACACCGTCAGCCTGCTCCGCCCCAAGGTGATCGCCGACATGAAGCTGCACGACCGCGGCTTCCGGATCATCGAGCGGACGATCAGCAACTTCTTCCCCTTCCCCGATACCTATCTGACGCTCGGCGGCGGGATGCAGCGGACGCAGGAACAGTTCGCGCGCTTCAGCCGCCGCGATGCCGAGGCCTATCCACGCTACGACGCCGCACTGGAACGCGTCGCGCAGGTGTTGCGCGATCTCGCGCTCCGGATCCCGCCCAATGCCGGCGGCGGGCTGGCCGAGGTGGTCGCCGCGGCGCGGCAGGGCTGGCCGCTCGCCAGGCTCGACATCGCTGCACAGCGCGACCTGCTCGACGTCTTCACCAAGTCGGCGCGCGAGTTCCTCGAAGGCTGGTTCGAGGACGATCACGTCCGCTCGGCGTTCGCCTTCGACGCGGTGGTCGGCAATTTCGCGGGGGTGTCGACGCCCGGCTCGGCCTATGTGCTGCTCCACCACGTCTTCGGCGAGGTGAACGGCAAGTTCGGCGCTTGGGGCCATTCGGTCGGCGGGATGGGCGCGATCACGCAGGCGATGCAGGCGGCATGCCTCGACGCCGGGGTCGAGATCAGCCTCGACGCGCCGGTCGCGCGCGTGCTGGTCGACGGCGGCAAGGCGGCAGGCGTGGTGCTTGACAGCGGGGAGGAGATCGCCGCGCCGATCGTCGCCGCCAATGTCGGCCCGGCAATGCTCTACCGGCAGATGGTCGACGCCAGCGACCTGCCGGCGGACTTCCGCCGCCGCATCGCCGGGTTCAGGACCGGGTCGGGCACGTTCCGCATGAACGTTGCGCTCAGCGAGCTGCCCGACTTCACGGTGCTGCCCGGCAAGGAACGCGCCGAGCACCATACCGCCGGCATCATCATCGCGCCCGGCCTCGACTATATGGATCGCGCGTTCGACGATGCGAAGGTACATGGCTGGTCGCGCGAGCCGATCGTCGAGATGAAGCTGCCGACGACGGTCGACGACAGCCTCGCGCCGCCGGGCATGCACATCGCCAGCCTGTTCTGCCAGCAATTCGCGCCGCGCCTGCCCGACGGGCGCAGCTGGGACGACGCCCGCGAGGAGGTCGCCGACCTCATCATCGACACCGTCGACCGCCACGCGCCCAATTTCAAAAAGTCGGTGATCGCGCGGCAGATCCACTCGCCGCTCGATCTGGAGCGCAAGTTCGGGCTGATCGATGGCGACATCTTCCACGGGCGGATGAGCCTCGACCAGCTCTGGTCGGCGCGGCCGGTGCTCGGCCATGGCGACTATCGCGCGCCGGTCCGCGGGCTCTACATGTGCGGGTCGGGCACGCATCCCGGCGGCGGCGTGACCGGCGCGCCGGGGCACAATGCTGCGCAGGCGATCCTCGCCGACCGCCGCCTCATCGGCCGCTGGCGGCGCCGCGCCTGACCCACCAGAAGACCGGCACCCCCGCGAGCAGCAGCACCAGCGCCCAGCCATTGGCCTCGAACCCGAGCCCGTAGGACAGCCACGCGACGAACCCGGCGGAGGCGATCCCCGCCGCGCGCCCAGCGGTGTCGCCGCGCAGCAGCGCCACCCCCGCCAGCGCGCTCGCGAAATAGGCGAGCATCCCCGCCGCGAGCGACACCGCCGCGACGAACGCGAACAAATCGCCCATCCCACGCGTGTAATTGGCGAGCGTCACCCCCGTCACCAGCACGCCCGCCAGCACATGCGCGCGCACCGGCACCCCGGCGCCATTCTCGTGCCCGAACCAGCGCGGGAACACGCCGCCGCGCGCCATCGCGCGTGGCACCTCGCCTTGCAGCAGCACGAAGCCGTTCAACGTCCCCAGTGCGCTCACCGTCGCGAACAGCGCCACCACCTGCGTCGTCGCGCCGCCCAGCGCGCTCCCGAGAAAGTCGGCGATCGGCGCGGGCGACGCGGCGACTGCGGCGCGCGGCATCAGCGCGGTGATCGCGCCCGAGACGATCAGGTAGATTACTCCCACCGCCGCGGTCCCAATCAGCGTCGCGCGCGGCACCGTCCGCGCCGGGTTCTGCATCCGGTCGGCGGGCACCGTCGCGGACTCGACGCCGAGGAACCCCCAGAAGGTCAGCGCCGCCGCGCCGGCGATCGTGCCCGCGGCGAGCGGCACCGGCGCGTCCTGCACCACCGCCGCGCCGCCCTTGCCCAGCAGCAGCCAGCCGGCGAGCAGCGCCACCGCGGCGAGCGGCATCAGCTTCAGCACCATCGTCACCATCTGCACCCGCGCCGCCGCCGCCACTCCGCGGACGTTGACGCCGACGAATACCCACACCATCACCACCGCCGCGACCGCCGCATGGGGCGCGAGCGCGGGGATGGCGACGCTCAGCGCACTCACCGCCGCGACCGCCACCGCGCCATTGCCGGCCCAGATCAGCGTCCAGTAGCTCCACGCCGTCGCGAAGCCGACCGCCGGCCCGAACGCCGCATCGGCATAGGCGTAAGGTCCGCCCGCCTGCGGCACCGCCGCCGCGAGCCGCGCGAAGACGAACGCCAGCGCCATCGCGCCCGCGATCGTCACCACCCAGCCCCAGGTCGCATTCGCCCCGAACGGCGCCAGCGTCGCGGGCAGCAGGTAGATCCCCGATCCGATCAGATTGCCCATCACCAGCGCCAGCGCACCCCAGAAGCCGAGCGCGCCCTTGTCTTTCAGGGGCCTCGCGCTTGATCCGCCCGTCCCGCCGTGGTCTGCTCGTCCGTCCATGCCCAACCCTGCCCGTTTCCCTGCCCTGCTAGTCGACGCCGCGCTGGCGCTCCACGACAATCGGCTCGACGTCGCCGAACCGTTGCTGCGCACCTATCTGAAGCGCGACCCGTTCGACGCGCGCGCGATCCGGATGCTCGCGGAGTTGGCCGGGCGGATCGGGCGCAACCGCGATGCCGAGACGTTGCTGCGCCGCGCGCTCGAACTGGCACCCGGCTTCACCGCCGCGCGCGCCAATCTGGCGATCGTGCTGTACCGCCGGAACCGCGCGGTCGACGCGCTCGCCGAGCTCGACACGCTGCTCGCCGCCGAGCCCGAGCATCTCGGCCACGCCAACCTCAAGGCCGCCGCGCTCGGGCGGCTCGGCGGGTTCGAGGAAGCGATCGCGCTCTACGAACGCGTGCTCGCCGCCGCGCCCGCACAGCCGAAGGTGTGGATGAGCTACGGCCATATGCTGAAGACGGTCGGGCGGCAGGCGGATGGTGTCGCCGCTTATCGCCGCGCCATCGCCTTGCGCCCGGCGCTCGGCGAAGCCTGGTGGAGCCTCGCCAACCTCAAGACCGTGCGCTTCGACGACGCCGATGTCGCGGCGATGACCGCGGCGCTCGCCGACCCCGCGATCACCACCGAGGACCGGTTCCATCTCGACTTCGCGCTCGGCAAGGCATGCGAGGAGCGCGGCGACGCCGACCGCGCCTT
Source organism: Sphingomonas endophytica (assembly GCF_014199415.1). GTDB lineage: Bacteria > Pseudomonadota > Alphaproteobacteria > Sphingomonadales > Sphingomonadaceae > Sphingomonas > Sphingomonas endophytica. The sequence goes on along the minus strand of NZ_JACIJN010000002.1, from coordinate 473,510 downwards.
CGCGCATTACGCCGCGGGCAATGCGCTGCGCCGGACGCAGATCGCCTATGATGCCGGCGAGACGACGCAGTTCGTCGACACGATCGTCGCCACCGCCACCCCCAGCTTCTTTGCGGTGCGTGAAGGCTGGGGCTGCCTCGCGCCCGACCCGATCTTCGTGCTCGGGATGCCGCGCGCCGGATCGACGCTGATCGAGCAAATCCTCGCCAGCCACCCGCTGGTCGAGGGTACGACCGAGCTGCCCGACCTGCCCGCGCTCGCCCGCCGCATCGCAGGCTATCCCGCCGGGCTCGCAAGCATCACCGCCGAGCGCGCGCGCACGCTGGGTGAGGAATATCTTCGCCGTGCCGCGGTCCAGCGCCGCACCGATCGTCCGTATTTCGTCGACAAGCTGCCGAACAACTGGGCGCATGTCGCGCTGATCCGGCTGATCCTGCCCAACGCCACGATCATCGACGCGCGCCGCGATCCGCGCGCCTGTTGCTTCTCGAACTTCAAACAGCATTTCGCGCGTGGTCAGGGCTTCAGCTACGCGCTCGACGACATGGGGCATTATTACCGCGACTATGTGCGGATGATGGCGCACATCGACACGGTGCAGCCCGGCCGCGTGCATCGTGTCATCCACGAAGAGCTGGTCGATGCGCCGGAGCCGCGGATCCGCGCGCTCCTCGGCGCCTGCGGTCTCCCCTTCGATCCCGCCTGCCTGACCTCGCATCGCACCGAGCGCGCGGTCCGCACCGCCTCGTCGGAGCAGGTGCGCCAGCCGATCTTCCGTGGCGGCGATCGCGCGTGGCGGCCGTTCGCCGCACACCTCCAGCCGCTGGAGCAGGCGCTCGGCGACGTCATCGCCTGTTATCCTCTTGCGCCAGGCTTCACCCCGTCTGCGTGACAATTTCATCACGGCCGGGAATTAAGATAAAATGTTTCTCGGCCGGATTGACCGCGCTGCTGCCGCGCTGCAGCATGACGTCACATAGTCGCAACAAAGGGGATTGTTGTGGTGGCCAGCTTCCGTCGTCGCGTGCTCGTTCCGTTGCTGGCCTCGGCGGCGTTCGCCGCTCCTGCGGGCGCGCAGACCGGGTCGGCACAGGCCAGTGCCGCCGACACCCCGTCGCAGCAAGCGACCGCCACCACCGCCGACGGCGACATCATCGTCACCGCGCAAAAGCGTGACGAGAGCATCCAGAACGTCCCGATCAGCATCCAGGCGATCGGCACCCGCCGGCTCGACCAGCTGAACGTCTCGAACTTCAACGATTACACCCAGCTGCTGCCGTCGGTCGCCTTCCAGTCGTCGCAGCCGGGCGTGACCACCGTCTATATGCGCGGCGTCGCCTCGGGCGGCGACGGCAACCATTCGGGCTCGCTGCCCTCGGTCGGCGTCTATCTCGACGAGCAACCGGTCACGACGATCGGCGGCACGCTCGACATCCACATCTACGATATCGCGCGGATCGAAAGCCTCGCCGGGCCGCAGGGCACGTTGTACGGCGCATCGAGCGAGGCGGGCACGATCCGCATCATCACCAACAAGCCCGACACCGCCGGCCTCTACGGTCGCGTCGATGGCGAGGTGAACATGCTGCGCTCCGGCGGGATCGGCTACACCAGCGAGGGGATGCTCAACATACCGTTCGGTGAGCGGGTCGCGCTGCGGATGGTGGGCTTCTACCAGAAGGACGCCGGCTTCATCGACAACGTCCCCGGCACGCGGCGCTTCCTGCCGGAAGCGGGCGGGATCAGCGTCGACAATGCCGCGTACGTCAAGAAGGACTATAACGATACCGAGACCTATGGCGGCCGCGCCGCGCTCAAGATCGACCTCGATGACAATTGGACCGCGACGCCGACCCTGCTCTATCAGGAGCAGAACAGCCACGGCAGCTACGGTTACGATCCCAAGGTCGGCGACCTCGAGGTGCAGCGCTTCTACCCCGAATATCGCCGCGACCGCTTCGCGCAGGCGGCGCTGACGATCGAGGGCCAGCTCGGCAACTGGGACGTCACCTATGCCGGCGCGTTGCTCGATCGCCGCGCGGTGCAGTCGAGCGATTATACCGATTATGCCGAGGCCTATGACTCGCTCTACTCGGCGGTCGGCGGGCTGGCCGGCTATTTCTACTATCAGGACAATGACGGCAACACGATCGACCCGCGCCAGCGCGTGATCGGCCGCGATCATTTCAAGAAGCTCAGTCAGGAGGTGCGCGTCGCTTCGCCGGTCGACCAGCCGTTCCGGCTGGTCGCAGGTGCCTTCTACCAGCGGCAGAGCAACCTGATCTTTCAGGATTACCAGATCCCGAACCTTGGATCGCAGGTCTCGGCCAACGGCTATCCCGGTACGCTGTGGCTCACGCGCCAGCACCGCGTCGACAAGGATTATGCCGTGTTCGGCGAGGCGAGCTACGACCTGACGCCCAAGCTGACGCTCACCGCCGGTGGGCGCGTGTTCATCTACGACAACTCGCTGGTCGGTTTCTTCGGCTTCGGTCGCAATCCGGGCGTCGATCCCGCGGACGGCCGACCGTACACCGCCAGCCCGTTCAACGCCGCGGGCAGTTCGCGCACCGGGGTGGCGAGTTGCTACATGGCCGGCGGGGGCACGTTGCGCGACGCCTATCTGAACGGCGGCGACACGGGCAATTTCCTGACGAGCCCCGATGTCGGCGCAATCCCGTGCGTCAATCTCGGCGTCCCGGACGGCAACCGCGTGCTGCCCAAGCACGCCGACGGTCAGGGCGTTACCTATCGCTTCAACGCGACGTGGAAGCCGACCGACGCGGTCCTGCTCTACGCCACTGCCTCGCGCGGCTTCCGCCCCGGCGGGATCAACCGTCGCGGCGATGTCGCCGATTACGCCGCCGACTTCCTGACCAATTACGAACTGGGATGGAAAACGACGCTCCCGGGCGGCGCGGTGCGCTTCAACGGTGCGGTCTATCAGCAGAATTGGGACCAGTTTCAATTCTCCTTCCTTGGCGCGAACAGCTTCACCGTGATCCAGAATGGTCCCGACGCGCGCATTCGCGGCGTCGAAATGGACACCAGCGTCACCCTGGGCGGTCTGTCGCTGACCGCGGCCGGCGCGTATACCGACGCCAGAACGCGCACCGAGCTGTGCGATTCCGTCGATTGCACCGCGGAGGGCGCGAAGGTGCTCGCCCCCGCCGGCACCCGCCTGCCGATCACGCCGCGCTTCAAGATCAGCGGTACGGCGCGCTACGCGGTGCCGATCGGCACGGTGCGCGCCTACGTACAGGGGTTGATCGCGCACCAGAGCTCCGCGTCCTCGGACCTGCGCATCGACAAGGCCACGGCGCTGGGCCGGTTGGAGCCCTATACCAGCGCCAGTCTGTCGGTCGGCGGCGAGGTGGCGAACTACACGTTCGAGCTGTTCGTGCGCAATCTCTGGGACGAGCGCGGCCAGATCTCACGCTTCCAGCAATGCGGCGCATGCGACCAGCGTCCGTATGTGGTGCCGATCGCGCCACGAACGATTGGCATCCGCGCCGGCGCGAAATTCTAGAGCCTAATCCAGCAAAGCTGGATCAGCGGCGGCACCGGCCCGCTCTCCACGTAAGTGGATCGAGCGCTTGCGGCGGGTGGCTTCAGGCTACCCGCCCGCCACGAACCTATTGATCCGGCGCTGGTCCGGACGCCGCATTGTCGCGCCAGATGCGCCCGGCGAGCAACGTGGCGAAGCCGAGCCAGCCGACGAACGGAGCCGCCAAGACCGCGGCTGGCCGGTCCACCTTTGCGGCCGTCCAGACAAGGGCCGCCCCCGACGCGACCATCGCCGCCGAGGTCGCCGCGCTGGCGCCGAGCCGCCGCTCGCGGAAGAAAAGCTGCGTCCAACCGCCCACCATGGCGCTGTTGGCCAGCCACAGCCCGACAGCGACGTTGCGCGCGTCCCCGGCCGGTCGGCGCAACAAACGATATCCACCGACCGCGAGGCCGGTTTCCAGCACCGACCAGACCGCGCCGAACGCCGCGTCGGGCGGCGTGTAGCCGGGCTTGTCCAGCCGCGCGTACCAGCGGCGGATGCCGGGGTGCGACCGGTCGGGCGCATTGCGCCGCCCGACGAGCGCACTCGCCCCGAGCACCGCCCCGACGAACGCGAGCGCCGCAAGGCGCGGCGTACCGTTATCCTGATGCGCCATGCGATCAGGCCTGTTCGAGATAGCGTTCGAGCTCGTCGCTGCCGCCGATCCGCTCGCCGTCGATGAAGATCTGCGGGGTGGTGGCGACGCCATGCTCCGCCTTAAAGGCGTCGACCTCGTCGCGAGATTGCAGGATGCGGTCGTCGACCGCGAACCCCGCTTGCTCCAGCATCTGCTTGGCGCGGACGCCGAACGGGCAGGTATGTTCGGGCAACACCATGCGGTAGAGGGTCGCCGTTCCGTTCGCTGACATTGAAGGTCTCCCCGGACGTGAGCGCCCGTGCCGCTACAGCGACCAGCGCGGCGCGACGTTCCGGATCATCGCGGCGGTACGGATCCGCCGACGCGCACACCCGCCGCGCGCGCCGTCGGCTGCGATCAGCGCTGCTTCCTGGTGACCGTCGCGGTGAAATCGGGATCCTTCTTCGCCACCCAGTCCACGAACTTGCGCACGTTCGGGTTCGCGAGCAGACCGTCCACCTCCAGGCCGTGCCGCTGCAATTCGGAATTGGTGAAATTGGCGGTCAGCGTCTGCTGGCAGATCGAGTGCATCGGCACGACGTCACGCCCGCCACGGCTCTTGGGGACGGGATGGTGCCAGACGATCGTCTTGCCGGTCGGCCGCCCGCACAGCCAGCATGGCACCGGCGCGGGCGGCGCCTCGTCTTCCGGCGGAAGGTGATCGTAGGGATCGTGTTTCGAACGTCTGGCCATGGCTCGATCTGACTGTCTTGATTGTTCCGCGCCTGTAGCCGAACGATCCGCTGCCTCCTATGGAAAGCTGCGAACAACGGTCCCATCGTCGCGGACCGACCGGGAAAGAACGATGACCGACTCGCCGAAGCCGTGGGACGCGCCGCAGGTCCGCAAATGGCTGGAGCGGCGCATCGCGGCGGCGCGGCTGGACCAGGCGGCGGCGGATCGCGGCGGCTATGAGGCGCGGGACGATTACGACAAGGCCGCCGCCGAGGAATGGGCGTGCCGCGCGGCGACGGGCGCCGACTGGACCGACGAACAAGCGACGCTGGCCGCCCGGCTCAAGGAGCTGATCGGGCAGGATGATTATCCCGTGACCGGCATCCATGACGATCTTCGGTTCGAACGCCATGTCCGCACCTATCTGCGGAAGCTGGCCAAGATGACCAAGGCGAACGACGGCTTCGACAAGACCCTCCGCCATCAGTGAGCCGCGGCGACAGGGCCGCGATCTGCCACGCCCCGACCCTCACCACTTCACAACCGGCGCCAAGCCGATGGACGCTGCCAGCGGTCCGCGCGTCGCTGGCCGCTTCCGTGCTGGGCCTTGAAGACCCCGCGTCCACGTCATCATATCGACACCCGGAGCGAGCAGACCCGCGCGGCACGACGTGGAGATGACGAATGCAGGACCGGCGCAGCTTCATCCGGGCGATGATGGCATCGGCAGGCGCGGCGGCGGCGTTTACGCCGGCGATCGCACGCGCGCTGGCGGTGCCGGCCGATCGTCGGACCGGAACGCTGCAGGACGTCGCGCATGTCGTGATCCTGACGCAGGAAAACCGCTCGTTCGATCACTATTTCGGCACGATGCGCGGCGTGAGGGGCTATGGTGATCGCTTCGCGATCCCCGCTCCTCCCCTGCCGGAGGCGCCCGACCGCACCGTGCTTCTCCAGCCGAACGAGCATCCCGGCGCTCAGCCGGCGTTGATCGCGCCGTTCCGGCTCGACACCGCGCGCGACTTCGGCCTCTATCGCCCGCTCGGCACGCCGCACGGCTTTACCGACAGCCAGGCCGCGTGGGACAACGGACGGATGGGCGCGTGGCCGCGCCACAAGCAGAACCATGCGATGGCGCATTTCACGCGCGCCGATCTGCCGTTCCAATATGCGCTCGCCGAGGCGTTCACGCTGTGCGACGCCTATCACAGCGCGATGCATCTCTGCACCAATCCCAACCGGCTCTACATCTGGACCGGGACGCACGATCCGCTCGGCAAGGGCAACGGCCCGGCGATCGACAACGGCTATGACACGGCGGACGCCGATCCGCGGCACCACGGCGGCTATCTGTGGACCACCTATCCCGAGCGGTTGATGGCGGCGGGGATCGATTTCCAGATCTATCAGGACATGGCGGACAATTTCACCGACAATCCGCTGGTCGGTTTCCACCGCTACCGCACCGTGCAGGGCGCGGCCGGCGCATTGCTGAAGCAGCGGACGATGACCACGCGCGCGCTCGACGGGCTGCGGCAGGACGTGCTGGGGCGACGCCTGCCCGACGTATCGTGGATCGTCGCGCCCGCCGCGCAGTCGGAACATCCCAGCGCCTCGACCCCGCTGCAGGGCGCGGACTATATCGCGCAGGTGCTCGACGCGCTCACCGCCGATCCGGCCGTCTGGGCACGCACCGTGCTGCTCATCAACTTCGACGAGAATGACGGCCTGTTCGATCACGTCCCGCCGCCCGCGCCGCCGGCCCGCAGCGCCGGACGCACGATCGGCGCGACCACCATCGCCGCCGACGACGAATATCACCGCCGGTCGCAGGATCCCGCCGACGCCGCCTATCTGGATCGGCCCTATGGCCTCGGCCCGCGCGTGCCGCTCTACGTCGTCTCGCCATGGAGCCGCGGCGGGCATGTCGCATCGGAGGTTTTCGACCACACCAGCATCCTGCGCTTTCTCGAAGCGCGGTTCGGCGTCCACGAACCGAACATCAGCGCGTGGCGGCGCGCGGTGTGCGGCGATCTCACGTCCTGCTTCGATTTCACCACGACCGAAAAGATCGATTTTCTCCCGCCGCTCCCGGCCACCGCCGCCCTGTCTGGCCAGGCGGCGCAGTTGAAGGAAGTCCGCCCACCGGTGCCCGCGCAACCCGCCGCGCCGGTGCAGGAAACGGGCCGGCGGCGACGCCGCGCGACGCCTTATGCGCTCGACGCGCAAGTGCATCATGTCGGGGGTGCGGGCGGCCTGTCGCTCGTCAACCACTCGACGGCGCGCGCCGCCGTGTTTCACGTCTACGACGTCACGCGCCGCGACGACGTCCCGGCCCGCTACACGGTCGGCGCCGGACGCGACCTCACCCATCCCCTGCCCCAGCCCCGCGAAGCGCTGGACCTTTTCATCCTCGGGCCGAACGGGTTCCACCGGCGGCTGCGCGGCCGGGCGGACATCTTCTCGGCCGGCATCGCGGCGCCGGGCGTCCTCACGATCACGAACCTCTCCGCGGTGCGGCGATCGATCGCCATGACCGACTGCGCCTACGGCGCAGCCGCCGCCATGCTCGACCTCGCGCCCGGCGAGACGCGCCAGATCGCGCTGGACCTCTCCGCGAGCCACGGCTGGTACGATCGCCAGTTCGCAGGATCCGGTCAGACATGGCGGATCGCCGGCCATCTGGAAGACGGCAAGCCGTCATGGTCCGATCCGGCCGCCGGCGGCGCCGGCCCGTTGCGGATCGCGGGGGTGGCGTGACGCGCCGGAGCCGCGGCGCGCCGCGCTTCCCTACGCCGGTCGACGCGGCGCCGCCGCCAGCGCCTGCGCGATCGCGGTGCGCAGCGGCTTGGCACGGTAATCGGCATCATAGGGACAAGGGCGGCGCGCCGCCTTGTCGGGGCGCGGCTCGAACGGGCCGATCCAGCTGAAGCGATCGCACATGCCCCAGGCGATTACGTCGCGCAGCTGCGGATAGTCGAACATGACGTCCAGGTAGCGTCGCGCATAATCCGCGACCCCGCGGTCACGCGCGGCGGGGTCCACCGGCAGGCCGTTGTCGCGGACGTCCAGCTCGGTGATGAGCAGGCGGTATCCCATGCCGGTCACCGCATCGAGAAAGTGTCGCCAGTCGCGCTCATAGGCGCGCGCACTGCCGCCCGTATCGGGTCCGGCGGTCACGAGATGCGACTGGACGCCCAGCGCATGGACCGGCACGCCGCGCCGCCGAAATCCCTTCAGCAAGCGCAGCACCCCGGCGCGGTGCGCGGCGTTGCCGGGCTCCCAGCTCATATAATCGTTATAGACCAGCTCGGCGTGCGGCGCCTCGGCGTGCGCAGTGCGGAAGGCGAGGTCGAGCGTCGCTTCCGTGCCCCCCAGCGCGCGGCTCAGCGCGGTTTCCTCGAGCGCGCCCGTCTCCGGCGTCACCGCTTCGTTGACCACGTCGTAACTGGCGATCCGTTCGCCATAGCGTCGTGTCACCGTCGTGATATGGTCGATGAGAATCTCGCTCGCGGACCGTGCCGGACGCGCGCCGAAATCGTACTTTTCCAGCCACGCCGGCATCCATTTGCGGCGTTGCCAGAGCAGATTGTGACCACGCACCGCCATGCGGTGCTGCCCCGCCCATGCCATGATCCGGTCGAATGCCGCAAAGTCGAACGCTCCCGGCGCCGGGCGAAGATGCTGCCATTTCATCTCATTTTCGGCAACGAGCAGCCCGCATTCGGCGCGCAGCGGCGCGGCATAGGCAGGATTATCCGCCGACGCGCCGTTCGTCCGCGCCGACAAGGCCGACCCGAAGCGCAATCCGCTGCGTCGCGCCACCGCGTCGAGCCCCTCGCCGTGCGGCGCGACCGTCGCCAGCGTCGCGAACGGCGCGGCGGCGATCGCCGTCAGCCCCTGTCGCCGTGTCATCGTCCCGATCATGTCAGCCTCCGTTCCCGACCCCGCACCAGGAAACGACCTTCGACGGCAACCTGCCGCAAACTGGTCGCGTTTCGCCAGCAGGCCGAGCCTGCGTGGCCAGCGACCTGACCGCTACTCCGCATCGATTACGACCAGCGCGACGCCCTGCCGCGGCACCTCCAGCGTCGCGGTGGCGGTGCCGCCCGCCGCGCCGGTCAGCGCCAGCGGCTGCGGCTGCATCACCGACGCCTGTTCGAGCTGCACATATTGCGCATCGTCGGGCGCGATCGGCGACCCCATCCTCTTCCAGGCGGTGAAGGCATTGGCATGGTCGCCGTCGACGCGCCACAGCGTCGCGCGCGCCGCTGCCCCGCCCTTCACGCCACGCAGCGCCAGCGTCACCGCCGCGCTCGCGCCCGGCACGTCGTCGTCATGATAATGCCAGACGAGCACCGCGACCTTGCCGTCGGCGGTGCGGGTCGCGATCGTGCCGACGTCGGCCGCCCCGCGCACGCCGTCGCGCATCACGGTATCAAGCGGCAGCTGCGCATCGCTCGTCGCCGCCAGCCGCTCGGCGCCGAGCCGCGCGAACATCCGGAAGACGTTGAGCACCGGCAGATCGACGCCGTTCGAGGACAGCTGCCGGTAACCGGCGAACCACGGCTGGTCCTCGAACTCGAACGCCCAGGTCAGCGCGCCGTCGAGATTGACCTTGCGCCGCGCCGCCAGCTCCCAGATCCGCGCGAAACTGGCGGCGGTGTAGCTCGAATACATCGTGCCGTTGCGATAGGCGTTCTCCGGTCCCGGACAGGCAGCGCAGCCCTCCGGGTCGCTCTCGCCGATCACCACCGGCTTGTCCGCCAGCGCCGGGATCGACAGCGTCTTGGTGAAGCCCTTGTCGACTTCCTTCAGTTGCGTGGCGAGCCCCATCCGCACATGGCCGTCGGCGAAGGTCGGCTGTCCCTTGGCGTGAAAGGCGAGAAAATCGGTCGGCGTCCCGATCTGCCCGGTCGCATGGTTACGGCCGGCGGTGACGTGCTTGAGGAAGCCGTCCATGAACGCACCCCCCGCCCCCGCGGCATCGGGCCCGCCGACCCGTGCGGTCGGCAGCGCGCGGCGGGTGCCGTCGACCGCATAATCGTGCATCTTGTAGAATTCGTCGGGGCTGGCCTTCCAGTAAAAGCCGTTGGCCTCGTTCCAGATCTCGAAATACCAGCGCTCGACCTCGGCGCGGCCGTAGCGCTCGACATTATGCCTGGTCCACTGGAAGATCAGCTCGCGCCACTTGTCATAGTCCTTGGGCGGATAGGCCCAGCCGGACATGATCCTTTTGTAGTCGAGTCCCGGCCGCCAGTCGTGCCGATAGGGCGTGCCGGCGGGCGCGGACGACAGCGCCTCGGGCATGAAGCCGATCTGCAGATACGGATGGATCCCCGCCGCGCGATAGGTGTCGATGATCCGGTCGACGTTGGTCCAGTTGTAGATCGGCTTGCCGTCCGGGGTCTCGTTGTAGATGTCGGTGCTGCCCCATTTGAACGCGGCGGTGCCGTCGCCGGTGTTGAGCAGGTTGTGCGCGCGGAAATAGATGTCGCCGCGCTTCAGCTTGCCGAGTTCGGCGATCAGCTTTTTGCCGTCCTTCATCGTCGCGTAATTGGGCTCGTCGGCGCCGAAGAAGCGCCAGATCGGCGGCAGCTTGCCGGCGGTCTGCGTGGTGTCGACCGTGATCCGCACCGGGCGCGCGGCGGCAGACGCCTGCGCATGGGCCGGCGCGGCGAGCAACGTGCCTGCCAACAGCAACGCGGCGAGCAGATGGCGATAGGGGCGCATCGGGGATCCTCTCTTGTATTGACGGCATGCCCGACCGATGCCTGTGGGAGAAGCATACGCAAATATGCCGCGGGATCACGCGAATAGCGCGCGTATTGCGTGGCAGGCGGAAACGGTCGCTCAACAGCGTCCAGCTGACGAGCTGACCCAACGAAGCCCAGCATCGCACTCGGCTATTGCGAATACATAGCACCGCCCTATGCCCCGCCGCAAAAGGGGGAATGACCATGAAGACCTTTACCGGCGGGCTGCTCGCGGCGGGCCTGGCGCTGGCCTCCGCTGCCCATGCAGCAAGCGGGATCGAAAAGCCGGCGTCGACCGAGCCGGTCGGACAGGAAGTCGTCGTCACCGGCCGCGCCTCTCCCGCGCCTCGCGCAGCGGACGACCGCTACAAGCCGGCCGCCGACGCCTCGACGCTGCGCTCCGCGGCCAGTCCCCTGGAAACGCCGCAGACAGTCAACATCGTCGCCGCGCAGGTGCTTCGCGACCAGCGTCCGCGCTACCTCGACGACGTGCTGACCAACGTGAGCGGGATCACGCAGGGCAATACGCTGGCCGGCACGCAGGACACGGTGATGAAGCGCGGCTTCGGCGGCAACCGCGACGGGTCGGTGATGCACAACGGGATGCCGCTGGTGCAGGGCCGCGGGTTCAACGCCGCCGCGCAGAGCGTCGAGGTGCTCAAAGGTCCCGCCTCGCTGCTGTACGGCATCATGGACCCAGGCGGGGTCATCAACATCGTTTCGAGGAAGCCGTTGCTCGATCCGCAGCTGACGGTGGCGCTGACCGGCTCCAGCTATGCGGCGGCGCGCAGCGGGCTGGAGGCGACGGCCGATCTGACCGGCCCGATCGCAAGCGATCTGGCCGTGCGGCTGGTGCTCGATCATCAGGACGAGGACTATTGGCGCAATTCCGGCACGCGCCGCGACACGCTGATCGCGCCGTCGCTCGGCTGGTACGGCGGCGCGACGCAGGCGGTGCTGTGGTACGAATATCGCCGCTTCGACGATCCGTTCGACCGTGGAACCGCGCTCGACCCGCGCACGATGCAGCCGCTGGCGGTGCCGCGCCGCCGCCGGCTCGACGACCTCAACAACCGCATGGCGGGCGACAGCCACCTCGTCCAGTTCGCGCTCGACCACCGGCTCGGCGGCGGCTGGGCGGTGCATCTGGCCGGCAGCTTCAACAGCGAACGCTATGACGCCGGACAGCTCCGCGTCACCGGGGTCAACGTCCAGCGCGGCACGCTGGCGCGTAGCAACGACGCGACGATCGGCGCGCTGAGCACCGACGCCTATCTCCAGACCTATGTCGACGGCGGTTTCGATCTGGCGGGTACGCGTCACAACGTCCTCTTCGGCGCGGAGGGCGAAGATCGGCGCTATTATCGCCGCGACCTGATCCGGCAGGCGGTGCGAAGCCCGTTCAGCTATCTCGCGCCGGTCTATGGCCGCGAACCGTTGCCGACCAACGTCTCGCCAAGCGACAGCGACCAGACCGACCGGCTCTACAATTACTCGTTGTTCGGGCAGGATGCGATCCACCTCGGCGCGCGCTGGATCGTCGTCGCCGGCGGGCGGCTGATCGGCTTCGACCAGCGCGCCGGGCGCGGGCGACCGTTCGTCGCCAATACCGACCTGAACGGCTGGGCGTTCGTCCCGCAGGCGGGGCTGGTCTGGCGGGCCACCGACACCGTCTCCCTCTACGGCAATTACAGCCGCTCGCTCAAACCCACGTCGACGATCGCGCCGCTGGCGGGCGGTGCGACGATCACCTCCGCGGTCGCGCCCGAACGCGGGCGCTCGTTCGAGCTGGGCGTGAAACTCGACCTGCCCGAGCGTCTCACCGGCACGCTGGCGCTCTACGACATCGACAAGCGCAACGTGCTGGTATCGCAGTTCAACCCGGCCACTGCCCTGACCGACTATCGCACCGCGGGTCGCGCGGGCGCGCGCGGCGTCGAACTCGATATCGCGGGACAGGTGACGCGCGCGCTGAGCCTGATCGGCAGCTATGCCTATATCGACGCGCGTACTACGGAGGACCCGCTGCTCGCCGGCAAGCGCCTCGCCAATGTCGCGCGGCACAGCGCGGCGCTCACCACCACCTACGACATGGGCACGATCGCGGGCGACGACCGGCTGCGGCTCGGCGCAGGTGGACGCTATGTCGCGCGCCGCCCGGGAGACAGCGCCAACAGCTTCTGGCTGGCGGCCTATGTCGTGGCCGACGCCTTCGTCACCTACGACACGCGCCTCGCCGGGCGGCGGGTGACGTTCCAGTTCAACCTCAAAAACGTCTTCGACCGGACTTATTATGCCTCGGCGGTGAACTCCTATGGCGTGGCGATCGGAGATCCGCGCCGCGCAGTCGGCACGATGAGCCTCGCTTTCTGATGCGCGTCATCGTCATGGGCGCGTTACACTCCCGTCCCGCGTGGCTGCGGCCAAGTCACTGCGATGGAGGGCGGTCCTCGAAGGGGACACCTTACACGCGCCACTCGTCTTAACATCGATCGACAGGATTTTTCGTATTTACTATCTACAGTCAAGATAAGCCGATGAAGCTTCACGACATTACCGCTATTTCACTTGACCCAAAAGCGCGGCGGACAATGTTTCCCCTACGTCACCTTACAGCAAATCCATGATTAACAAGGATTTCGCTTAGTCCTGAAACTGTCACATGCTCCCTGATAATCAACTGGACGGGTCGATTAAGTATTCATCAACCGTCACCAACCTACATCATGGCTTACAAATCCACGATGGCGTGATGGGACATACATTATGGCACTGGCTAAGCGGACATCTGTTGGCCGCACGCAAAACGACCAAAGCCTTGAAATCGCTACAACTACCCGGGCGGTTCGCGTAACGGCGGAGGCCGAGAAGCGTAAGGCGCGTACCTTTGCGCGGCAGCAGAAGGCAGCAGAGCGGATCGCCTCCGCCACGACGCAACTGTCGAGCGGGATCACCGAAGCAACGTCCGCCGCAGAGGAGCTGCGCAAGGCCTCGGAACAGATCAGCGTCGGCGCCGAACAGACATCGAGCGCCGCGCAGCAGACGATGAAGTCGATCAGCCAGGCCGACGGACTGTTGCGCGACGCCAAGGAACGCGCCGACTCCTCGCTCAGGCTGACGCAGATGCTGTCGGACCTGATCGGCAATACCGGCGCCGATATCGCCAACTCGGTTAACGCGATCTCGCGCGCCTCGGAGCGGCAGGAAAGCTCGGTCAAGATGGTCGAGGATCTCGATCGCCAGGCCGCCGGGATCGGCGAGGTCGTCAAGGCGGTGGCGCGGATCGCCGACCAGACCAACCTGCTCGCGCTCAACGCCGCGATCGAGGCGGCGCGGGCCGGCCAGCACGGCAAGGGTTTCGCGGTCGTCGCCGACGAAGTCCGCACGCTGGCGGAGACCAGCGAGAAGTCGGCGCGCGACATCCAGGAACTGATCGTCCAGGTCCAGCAGGACGTAAAGGAAGTCGCGCAGGGGATCGACCAGTCGGCCGTTTCCGCGCGCACCGAGGTCGAAAAGGGCGCGGCGGTGACCCGCGGGCTCGAAGTGATCCGGAACGACATGCTTGAGATTATGAAGGGGTGCGAGGAGATCGCGCTCGGCGCGGAAACCGCGTCCGTTGCCGCCGGCGAAGCGCTGAAAGGCGCGGAGGTGATCGCCACCGCCGCCGAGGAGCAGGGCGCCGCCTGTCAGGAATCGAACACCACGATCGAGCAGCAGTCCGCCGCGCTTCAGCAGTGCGAGCAGGCCGCGCAGGAGCTGTCCGAGCTGTCCGAGGAGCTGAAGAACAGCACCAACATCGGCAAGAGCGCCGAGGAAGTGGCGTCGGCGGCCGAGGAACTGTCGAGCGCGGTCGAGGAGATCAACCGCGCTTCGATGCAGATTTCTACCGCGCTGGAGCAGATCAACCGCGGCGCGCAACAGGCGTCCGCCGCCACGCAGCAATCCGCGGCCGCGATCGGCCAGATCGAGAACAATGCGCAGAGCGCCGCGCGGCTCGCCAATGCCGCGGTCGAAAAGGGCAACGCGATCGCTGCCCAGTTGGTCGACAACAAGGCGTTGGTCGAGGCGCTGATGACCGGCGTCGCACAGTCGGTCGACGCCGGCCGCGCCAGCCGCGACCAGATTGCGGCGCTGGAGCAGGTCAGCCGCCGCATCGACAAGATCGTCGACGCGATCACCACCGTTTCGATCCAGACCAACATGCTGGCGGTCAGCGGCTCGGTCGAGGCCGCGCGCGCCGGCGAGTTCGGCAAGGGCTTCGCGGTCGTGTCGACCGACATCCGCAATCTGGCGCGGGACTCGGCCGAAAATGCCGATCGCATCAAGGATACGGTCAAGGAGATCCAGGACACGATCGCGCGCGTCCGCGGCGACCTTCAGGAGATCGCCGATTCCGCCGCGAGCGAGGTCGAGAAGAACCGTGCGATCGCCGCCGGGCTCGACCAGATCGTCAAGGACGTCGCCGAGGTCGTCGGCGGCAACGGCGCGATCGCCAGCGCCGCGGAGGACATCGCGCGGCTGCTCCAGGAAACGCAGGTCGCGATCGAACAGATCTCGTCGGCGGCGCAGCAGGCCACCCACTCGTCGAACGAGGCGAGCGGCGCGGCACGCGAGCAGGCGCAGGGGGCCGAGCAACTGGCGGCGGCGATCGAGGAGATCGCCTCGCTCGCCGACGAATTGCAGGCCGCCTGATCCTTTTTCTCCAGCGCCGAGGAGTGCGCGCATGGTCAAGACCAACCCATCCGTCGCGGCGACCGATCCACCGGCCGCCGCCCGGACCCCGGACGCTCACGAAAACGACACCGGTCGCCAGTTCGTGATCTTCCACAGCGCGGGCGAGATGTTTGCGGTGCCGCTCGCGGAGGTCAAGGAAATCATCCGCGTCCCCGATGTCGTCCGGATGCCGCTCAGCCCCCCGGCTTTGCTCGGGCTGGCGAACCTGCGCGGGACGGTGCTGCCGGTCCTCGACTTGCGCCGTTTGTTCAACCTGCCCGAGGTCGCGGTCGACGATGCCAGCCGCGTCGTGGTGCTCGACCAAGGGCAGCCGGTCGGGCTGATGGTCGACCGGATGGCGAACGTCGTGACCGTCGATGCCGAGCGGGTCGAGCCGGTCGACCGCGTGCGGGCAACGATCGACACCGATCTGCTGACCGGCATGATCAAGGATGGCGACGGCAAGACGATCGTAATGATCATCGACGTGGCGCGCACGATCGGCCGCAATTTCGAGCTGCTCGCGACCGGCGCCGGTTCGATGCGCCAGAACGACGTGGTGCCGGTCGCCACGAGCGGCGACGCCACCGGCCAGCCGGACGTGGCGGACGAGGAACAGCTCGTCAGCTTCATGGTCGACGGGCAGGAATATGCCTTTCCGATCGGCGACGTGCAGGAGATCGTCCAGCTGCCCGAGGCGATCACGCCGGTGCCGAACGCGCCGGGGCATGTGCTGGGCGTCACCACGCTGCGCAGCCGCATCCTGCCGCTCGTCTCACTGCGCGCGCTGTTCGGGATGCACGATCAGGCGCTGTCCGACGCCAACAAGGTGGTGGTGGTGTCCGTCGCCGACGGCGAGCGCGAGCGCGTGTCGGTCGGCGTGGTGATGGACATGGTGAAGGCGGTGCTGCGCGTGAACCGCGCGCTGGTCGAGCCGGTGCCGTTCACGCTCGGCCAGTCGGGCGGGCATGGCGACATCCGCGCGATCTGCCGGCTGGAGGACGGGCGGCGGCTCGTCTCGGTGCTGGGGGCGGAGGGCATGTTCGATCTCGATGTGCTGCGCGGCCTGCGTGGCGACGACGCGGCGACCACCGAAACGACACAGGAGGAAGGCGTAATGGCGATCGAGATTGCGGACGACGCGCAATTCGTCGTGTTCCGGTTGATGGACGAGGAATATGGCGTGCCGGTCGAGGCGGTGCGCGAGATCGTGCGCGTGCCCGACCAGCTCACCCGCGTGCCGCGCTCGCCCGATTTCGTCGAGGGCGTCATCAACCTGCGCGGGACGGTGCTGCCGGTCATCGACCAGCGTCGGCGCTTCGGCCTCGACGAGGTCGAGCGGTCGGACCGCCAGCGGATCATGGTCTTCACGATCGAGGGCCGCGACACCGGCTTCATCGTCGACAGCGTGTCGGAAGTCCGGCGCATCGCCACCGCGGTCATCTCCCCCGCGCCCGAACTGTCGGGCGAGCGCGGGCGCGTGGTGCAGGGGGTCGCCAACCTCCACGACCAGCGCCGCATGATCCTGCTGCTCGACATGGCGTGCCTGGTCGAGCCCGAAGAAGACGAGGCGCTGTCGCATTTCGAAGAGCGACTGGCGGCCTGAAGGAACGACGACGATGTCTGCGGTACGTGTTTTGGTGGTCGATGATTCCGCGCTGATGCGCCGGCATCTCGTCCAGCTTCTTGAGAACGAGAAGGGACTGGAAGTCCAGTCGGCACGCAACGGCGAGGAGGCGTTGACGCTGATCGAGCAGTTCGATCCGCATGTCGTCACCCTCGACGTCAACATGCCGCAGATGGACGGCATCACCTGTCTGGCGCGGATCATGGTCGGCAGTCCGCGCCCGGTCATCATGGTGTCGTCGATCACCGAGTCAGGCGCGGAGGCGACGCTGCAGGCGCTGAGCCTTGGCGCACTCGACTATGTGCAGAAACCGGGCGGCACGATCTCGCTGTCGCTCGAACAGGTCGCCGACGAACTGATCCGCAAGATCCGCATGGCGGTGAAATCGGGTCGGCGGACCGCGCGCGGCGCGCTGTCCAGCGCGCGTCCGCTTGCCGCTTCCCGGCCGACGGCGGCAGCGGCAAGCGATGTGCCGACCCGCCTGCCGCGCCCCATCGCGCGCGCGGCGCCGGAGGATCCGCCGGGGCTGGTGCTGATCGGCGTCTCGACCGGCGGTCCGCTGTCGCTGGAGCAGATCCTGCCCGCGCTGCCCGCGCAGCTGCCGTGGCCGGTGATCGTGGCGCAGCATATGCCGCGCAGCTTCACCGGCGTGTTCGCGCGCCGGCTCGACAAATTGTGCCCGCTCCGTGTGTCGGAGGTCGCGACGCAGACCGACATGCTGCCCGGCAACATCTATATCGCGCGCGGCGACAGCGACGTGCTGGTCGTGCGCCGCGCCGGGCGGCTGTTCCTGACCGCGGTGCCGGCCAGCGAGACGCACGCCTGGCATCCGAGCGTGACGCGGATGGTCGAGAGCGCCGCCGAACATGTTCCGGCCGAGCGGCTGCTGTGCGTCCAGCTCACCGGCATGGGCGACGACGGTGCCGAGGCGATGGCGACGCTCAAGCGGCAGGGCGCGCGCACGATCGCGCAGGACGAGGACAGCTGCGCCGTCTTCGGGATGCCGCACGAACTCATCCGCCGCGGCGGCGCGACGGCGGTGCTGCCGACCCACGCCATCGCCGGCCAGATCGCACGATGGCTCAACACGGCATCGCTCCGGCGCGCCGGCTGACACGAAAGGGACTTCCATGCCGCTCATCAAGGCCCGCTCCCATGATGCCGACGACGATCCGGTCGCGCCCGACACCGCCGGTCCGGCGGACGCCGACACGCTGCTCGCTGCCGCGACCGCCAGCGAGCGCCGCGCCGCGGTCCATGCGCTGGAGGACAGCGTCGACGGGCAGGCCGCGCTGTGCCGCCGGCTCGCGATCGAGCCCTCGGCCAGCGTGCGCGAGGCGATCCTCGCCGCGCTGATCCGCCAGCGCTCGCCCGCGATCGCCGCCGCGCTGCTCCCGCTGCTGCGCGCCGAGGAGGCGCCGCTGCGCAACGCCGCGATCGAGGCGCTCGCCGAGATGCCCGACGAGGTCGCGCCGCATGTCGAGGCGCTGCTCGCCGATCCGGACAGCGACGTGCGGATCTTCGCGGGCAACATGCTCGGCGTGCTCCCGCATCCGCGCGCCGCCGGGTGGCTGCTCACCGCCTTGGCCGACGAGCATGTCAACGTCTGCGCCGCCGCGATCGACGGGCTGGCGGAGATCGGCGACCCGGCCACCGCCGCCGCGCTGGAGGCGGTGCCGGCGCGCTTTCCGGGCAACAGCTTCATCGACTTCGCGGTGCGCGTCGCGGTGCGCAGGATTGGCGGATGCTGAGCGCCACCGCGACCCCGCGCGACGCCGCGCCCGCGCTGACGATCCCCGCCGAGGATTACGCCCGCTTCTGCGATTTCTTCTATCGCAAGACTGGGATCATGTTCGGCGCGAACAAGACCTATTTCGTCGAGCGCCGTCTTCAGGAGCGGATGGCGGCGACCAGGAGCGCGACCTTCCGCGACTATTTCACCATGGTCCGCTTCCAGGCGTCGGGCGAGGAAATGCAGAGCCTCGTCAATGCCATGACGGTGAACGAAACCTATTTCTACCGCGAGGACTATCAATTCGACGCGCTGGTGCGCCACCTGCTTCCGGAGATTGCGCGCACCCGCGCGCCGAATGATCCGATCCGGTTGTGGTCGATGCCGTGCTCGACCGGCGAGGAGCCCTATTCGATCGCGATGCAGATCCTCGAGAACTGGCCGCAGGCGGACGCGTTTTCGGTCGAGATCCTCGCATCCGACATCGACAGCCGCGTCATCGCCGAGGCCCGGCAGGGCCTCTACACCGCCCGCGCGCTGCACCGGCTGACGCCGTCGCTCAAGAGCCGCTATTTCACCGCGGTCGGCGAAAATTTCCGCATCTGTCAGGAGCTGCGCGGCTCGATCGACTTTTCGGTGGTCAACATCACCGAGGGACTGGCGATGCGCCGGTTCCGCAATCTCGACGTGATCTTCTGCCGCAACATGCTGATCTACTTCGACGACAACTCGCGGCGCCGGGCGGTTGAGGCGCTCTACGAAAGCCTCCGCCCCGGCGGCTACATCTGCCTCGGCCATTCCGAGAGCATGAGCCGCATGTCCTCGATGTTCCGGCCCCGCAAGTTCGGCGCCACCATCCTCTATCAAAGGCCCGTGGACAATGACTAAGCCCCATGTGAACGGCAAGCGCGTCCTCGTGGTCGACGACGGCATGACCACGCGCCTCTATTATCGCGACGTGCTCGAAACCGCCGGCTTCGGCGTCGAGGAGGCGGTGAACGGCGTCGAGGGGCTGGAGCGCGCGCTGATGGGCGACTTCGACCTGCTGATCGTCGACGTCAACATGCCCAAGATGGACGGCTATGAGATGATCGCGCAGGTCCGCGTCGATCCCGCGCTGCACGAGATCCCGATCATCACCATCAGCACCGAGGCGGGCGAGCGCGACGCGGATCGCGCCTATGCGGCGGGCGCCAACCTCTACATGGTCAAGCCGGCGGACCCCGCGCTGCTCACCGAGACCGCGCAGATGCTGACCGGCGTGGAAATGGCGCGATGAAAACGGTCCTGCTCGAACGCTTCGTGCAGGAGGCGCGCGAATTGTTGCAGACCGCGGCCAGCGGCCTGCTGACGCTCGAGCGCGAGCCGGGCGACGCGACCGCGATCAACGAGGTGTTCCGCGCGGTCCACACGCTCAAGGGCTCGTCCGGGCTGTTCGATACGCCGCCGCTGACGCGGCTCGTCCATGCCGGGGAGGACGTGCTCCAGCAGGTCCGCACCGGCGCGATGACGCTCGACTCCAACGTCGTCGATCTGCTGCTCGACGGCCTCGATCAGGTCGGTGCGTTCATCGACCAGCTCGATCGCGACGGCACGCTGGCGGGCGATGCCGACCGGATCGCCGCACAGCATGCCGGCGCGCTGCGCGCCCGGCTGGGCGGCGCGGAGACGGCGGTGGTCGTGATCGCCGACACGACGCTGCCCGTTGCGCCGCCTGAGTGGCTCGCAGGCTTTCCCGCGGCGGAGCGCGATGCGCTGCTCGCCCGCGCGCGTGCCGGCGAGGCGTTGCTGGCGGTGCGCTACACCCCCGATGAAGGGTGTTTCTACACCGGCACCGATCCGCTGGCGGCGATCCGCGACGTCCCCGATCTGCTCGCGGTGACGGTCGCGGCGCGCGAGCCATGGGGCGATCCCGTCGCCGACTTCGACCCCTATCGCTGCAATCTCGTCTTCACCGCGCTCACTGCCGCGTCGCGTGACGCGGTCGAACAGGCGATGACCTATGAGTTGGACGCGGTCGAGCTGCGCACGCTGGTCGCGGTCGACGCCATCGCCGCGCCGACTCCCGCTCCCGACGTTGCGCCCGAGCCCGAATCCTCGGCACTGCTCGGCGAGGCCGGTCGCCATATCGTGCGCACGCAACTGCGCGTGATCGCCGGCGGCTATGACGCGATCCGGCTGCGCTCGACCGGCACGCTGATCGGCAACCTGCTGCGCAGCCTGCGTCAGGACGCGTTGCGCGAGCGCTGGGAAATTGCGCTGGCCGAGGCGATCGCGGCAGAAGACCTCGCGCCGGTCGCCGCCTTCCTCGCCGCGCTCGAGGAGGGCCCCGCCCCCGCCGCCGAGGCGCCGCCAGCGCCGGCGGTGCCGTTGCTGCCTGCCGAGCTGCCCGCGTCCGCCACCGCCGACACCCCGTCCGCCGCCACGTTACCCGCCGCCGCCCCGCCTGGCGAGCCGCGCCCCGCGAGCAAGACGCTGAAGGTCGATCAGGGCAAGATCGACCTGCTGATGAACCTGATCGGCGAGCTGGTCGTCCAGAAGAACGCGCTCCCCTTCCTCGCGCGCCGTGCCGAGGAGATCCACGGCTCGCGCGAGATGGGACGCGAGATCAAGGAGCAGTTCGCGACGCTCGACCGGCTGACGCAGGAGATGCAGGGCGCGATCATGCAAATCCGCATGCTCCCGGTCGCCGAGGTCTTCGACCGCTTTCCGCGGCTGGTGCGGGACATCGCGCGGCGGCTCGACAAGCAGGTCGATCTGGTGCTGAAAGGCACCGACACCGCCGCCGACAAGACGATCGTCGAGGCGTTGGGCGATCCGCTGCTCCATATCGTCCGCAACTCGCTCGACCATGGCATCGAAGAGCCGGCGACGCGGGTCGCAGCGGGCAAGCCGCCGGTCGCCACGCTGCGGCTGCGCGCGTGGCAGGACAATGATTGCGTGGTGATCGAGATCGCCGACGACGGACGCGGGATCGACCCGGCGCGCATCCGCGGCGTCGCGGTCGACAAGGGCATGGTGACCCGCGAGCAGGCCGATGCGCTGTCCGACCAGGAAGCGATCAACCTCATCTACCGCCCCGGCTTCTCGACCGCGGCAGAAGTTTCCGACCTGTCGGGGCGCGGCGTCGGCATGGATGTGGTGCTCAGCACCGTGCAGCGGCTGGGCGGGCGCGTCTCGGTCACCTCGCAGCTCGGTCAGGGCACCGTGACGCGGCTGTCGCTCCCGCTCAGCATGGCGGTGACGCGCATCATGGTCGTGGATATCGGCGGCAGCCTGTACGGAATCCCGATCGACCATGTCGTGCAAACCACGCGGCTCGATCCCGGGGTCATCAAGCGTATCAAGCATCGCGAAGTGTTCGTGCTGCGCGACGAGGTCGTGCCGCTGATCCGCATGACGGCGCTGCTCGGCGGACGCCCGTCGGCGGTAGACGCAGGCCGCGGCGAGGCGGTGCTGGTGTGCCGCGTCGAGGGACGCACCGTCGGGCTGGTCATTGACGATTTCCGAGAGGGGATGGACGTCATCCTCAAGCCGATGACCGGGCTGCTGGCAGAAGTCAGCGGCTATTGCGGCACGACGCTGCTCGGCGATGGCCGGGTGCTGCTCGTGCTCGATCTGAAGGAGCTGTTCTGATGGCGATCCGCTACGCGCGCAGCCTCGCGCATTTCGAGGAGCGATGCGCCGTCGAAGAGGCGCTGGCGCTGGTCGAATTCCTGCGCGCGCATCCCAAGGGCAAGATCTCGCTCGCGACCTGCACCAGCATGCACGCCGCGCTGCTGCAGGTGATCCTGGCGATGCGCCCGCCGGTCACCCAGCTGCCCGCCGATCCGTTGCTCGCCGCGCTGATCGGCGCCGCCGCCACCGCCGACCTTATCCCTGCCTGACACCTCGAAGGACTGACCGTGCCTGATACGATCCTGATCGTAGACGATTCCCCCTCCATGTTGATGAGCGTCTCGATCGCGCTGCGCCCCACCGGGCTCGACATCAAGGAAGCCTCCAGCGCCGAAGCCGCGCTTGAATTGCTCAACGGCGGCCTGTCGCCGCGGATGATCCTGACCGACCTGAACATGGACGGGATGAGCGGCATCGAGCTGGTGAAGGCGGTCCGTCAATTGCCCGGCATGTCCTTCACCCCGATCGTGCTGCTGACCACCGAGTCGCAGGAAGACCTGCGCCAGACCGCCAAGGCGGCCGGCGCGACCGGCTGGCTCGTCAAACCGTTCGACGCCGCCAAGCTGGTCGCTTTGGTGAAGAAGCTGGTGCCCTGACCCGGGCTACAGCTCGCGTGCGATCGGATAGCGCAGCGGATAGGGATGCCCCGGCCCCGCCTGCGCATAAAGCCATCTCAACCGCGCGTCCGGATCGGCGGCGAACGCCGGCTCGGCGCGCAGCTTGGCATCGAACCGCGCCTTGAGCGCGGCGTCGGTCGCCAGCATCCGGTCGCCGAGTGCGGCGAGCACGAAAGCGTCGGTGCTGGGCGCCGGCGCCAGCATCTCCGGGAAGAACCCCCAGGAAAGAAACGAATC
The DNA here is from genome assembly GCF_014199415.1 of Sphingomonas endophytica. Taxonomy (GTDB): domain Bacteria; phylum Pseudomonadota; class Alphaproteobacteria; order Sphingomonadales; family Sphingomonadaceae; genus Sphingomonas; species Sphingomonas endophytica. Next base: position 450,291 of record NZ_JACIJN010000002.1, on the reverse strand, counting down.
CTGGCTCTCGGGTTCGAGCAGCGCGGCGGCGAGCAGCCCGAGCGGCTGGTCGGCGGACACGCGCACGCTGCCGGCGGGCATGACCGTCTCCACCGGCTCGTGCATGAAGCGCGCAGTGATCGGATAGCGCCCCTCGTTCGGCTGCGAGACCTTCGGATCGACCAGCCGCACGCGGTCCAGCCGCAGCGTGCGCGGCGCGTCGATCGTCTCGACGGCGATGCCATGGACGCGCAGCCGGTCGAGCACCTCGGTCTGCGCGGCGGGCACCCACCAGGCGCGCGGCAGCTGCACCGTCTCGGTCGGGGTCTGCCCGATAATCGGCATCCGGAACGTCACCGGCCTTCCCAGCCAGCGTTGCTCCCGTCGCCCGGAGGCGGTTGACAGATAGGTATCGAACGCGACGCCCTTGAACCGCTCGATCCAGCCGATCGGCTGCGCGGCCGGCGTCCAGCGGGTCAGCAACGCGCGCGGGCGGCTCGCGCGATCCTCGGCCTTGGCGGCGGCGATCCGCTGTGCGTCGCGCGCGGCGATCTTCAGCGCCGCCTCCAGCAGCACATAGGTGCCGAGTACGCGTTGCCGGTACGGCTTGAGCATATGGTTTTCGACCAGCACGGTCGGCACCGCGATGAAGTCGCCATAGCCGGTCGAATAACGCGGCCCTTCCGGGCTGTAGCGGATGCCCTTGTCCGGCTGACGCGTGTCGATCGGGCTCGGGTAGATGGCCGGGAGGTGCCCGGCGGCGGTCAGCGCCTGCGAGACGGCAGGGCCGAACCCCTGCTCCAGCCAAGCCGCGGTGGCGCGATGCCGCGCATAGCGGCCCCAGCCGGCATAGGTGTAGGTGACGTCATACTGCATGTCGAAGCCTTCGCTGACATGGCAATCGACGTAGAGGATCGGGTCGAGCGTGCGGAGCAGCGCGATCATCGCGCGCGTTTCGGGCGCATCGACCTTCGCATAGTCGCGGTTGAGGTCGATGTTGCGCGCATTGGCGTCGCGCCCCTTTTCCGCCGGGCCGCGGATATGCACGAAATTATAGGCGCTGCGCTGTTCGTGGCCGTCGAGATTGTAGACCGGCACGAACACCAGGTCGACCGTGTCGAGCAGATCGCTCTTTCCGCGCAGCGCGATGTCGCGCAGCAGCATCAGCCCGGCATCCTTGCCGTCGATCTCGCCGGCATGGATTCCCGCCTGCACCAACACTACCGGGCGATCCTTGCCGCCTTTGCTCGCGCGGACATAGATCAGCTCGCGCCCCTCGGTCGTCCGCCCGAAGGGTTGCACCGTCACGAGCGGCGAGGCGGCGGCGAGCCGCGCCAGCCACGCCTTGACCTCGACATCGCGCGGCGTCGTTGCGAAGCCCGATGCCTCGGCCGGGGTGATCCACGGATCGCCGGCGCTGGCGATCAGCGCCTCGCTCTTCCCCGACCAGGCGAGCGGCGGCGGGAGGGGCGCAGGTGACTGCGCGGTGGCCCCCGAGGCGAGAAAGGCAGCGAGAAGGGCGAATTGAGGGTGCAAGAAATGGCGCTCCAACGAAACGGACGCCGCCAAATATGAGATGTTGCAACATACCGCAACTGCTCGGGTTTCCGAAGGCGCGCCAGACGAGCGTAACGGGTCGCTATTGGCTTCACGCGGGACGGCAGGGCAATTAGGACGGCAGGACAGGGTTGCAGGGGAGAGCGTAAAACGTGACCATCACACGGATGAACCGGCGGCAGGCGCTGGTCGGCGCGACCGCCGCTGGTGTGGCGGCGCTGGCGACGACGAACACCGCCGCCGCGGCACCGCGCACTACGGCCGCCGGCGATGCCGCCGCCGGAGTGATGGCCCCGCGCCCGCCCATGGGCTGGAACAGCTGGAACAGCTTCGCGACCACGATCACCGAGGCGCAGGCGCGCGAAACCGCCGCGATCATGCAGGCGAAGCTGCTGCCGTTCGGCTATGACGTCTTCACTGTCGACATCCAATGGTACGAGCCCGAGGCGTCGAGCTACACCTACAATGCCAAGCCGACCCCGGCGCTGGACGGCTATGGACGGCTGATCCCTGCCCCCAACCGCTTTCCTTCGAGTGTCGGCGGCGCGGGCTTCACCACGCTCGCGCGCGACGTGCACGCGATGGGGATGAAGTTCGGCATCCACCTGATGCGCGGCATCCCGCGGCTGGCGGTCGAGCGGAACCTGCCGATCCTCGGCACGCGCTATCGCGCCGCCGACATCGCGGACAAGTCCAGCATCTGCGCGTGGAACCCCGACATGTACGGCGTCGACATGACCAGGCCGGGTGCTCAGGCCTATTACGACAGCGTCTTCGCGCTCTACGCCGGCTGGGGGGTCGATTTCGTCAAGATGGACGACATGAGCCGCCCCTATGACGCGCACGCCCCGGAGATCGAAGGCGCGCACAAGGCGATCGTCGCCAGCGGCCGCCCGATGGTGTTGAGCCTGTCGCCCGGCGAAACGCCCGTGGTGCGCGGCGGGCATGTCCGCGAATATGCGCAAATGTGGCGCATCTCCGACGATTTCTGGGACGACTGGGGGATGCTGGAAGCGCAGTTCACCCGGCTCGAAAACTGGAACCCGTGGCGACGTCCCGGCGCGTGGCCCGATGCCGACATGCTGCCGCTCGGCCGGCTCGCGCTCGGTCAGCGTGACACGAAATTCACCCCCGACGAACAGCGCACGCTGATGACCTTGTGGTCGATCGCGCGCTCGCCGCTCATCATGGGTGGCGACCTCCGCCATCTCGACGCGCCCACGCTGGCGTTGCTGACCAACCGCGCGGTGCTGGCGGTCAATCAGGCCTCGACCGACAACCAGCCGCATTTCGTCGCGGACGGAACGCGCATCTGGTCGGCGCGGCCCGAGGATGCGCCCGCGGATCGCTACGTCGCGCTGTTTAACACCACCGACAAGCCGAAAGAGGTCGCGATCGCGCTGCGCCAGCTCGAGCTCGGCGACGCCGCGCGCGTCACCGATCTGTGGAGCGACGCGGCGCTGGGGCGCGTCACCGGACGCCTCGCGCAGCGGCTGCCCGCGCACGGGGCGGGCCTCTATCGCCTGACCGCATGACGTCGCGTATCTCCCCGGCCGGGCTCGCCCCGGCGCAGGCGCCGCGCGGCTCGGGCCGGCGCATCCGTGGCGCGGTGTTGCAGGCGCTCGGGCGCGCGGTGCTGGCCGGCGATTACCGTCCGGGCGAGATCCTGCCCGGCGAGGTCGCGCATGCCAGCGAGCTGGGGGTGTCGCGCGGCGCCTATCGCGAGGCGGTGCAGGCGTTGATCGCCAAGGGGCTGGTCGAGAGCAAGCCCAAGACCGGCACGCGCATCCTGCCGCGCGGGCGCTGGAACATGCTCGACCCGGACGTGCTCGCCTGGGCTTTTTCGGGGACGCCCGACATGCGGCTGCTGCGCAGCCTGTTCGAGCTGCGCGCGGTGATCGAGCCGTTCGCGGCGCGGCTGGCGGCGGAGCGGCGCACCGACGAGGATCTGGCGATCATGGATGCCGCGCTGCTCGACATGGACCGGCTGACGCTCGCCGACGAGCAGGGGCTGGCCGCCGACCGGCGCTTCCACGAGACGATCCTCACCGCCTCCGACAATGACGCGCTGATCGCGCTAAGTTCGGGGATTGCGGCGGGGGTCGAATGGTCGACGCGCTTCAAGCAGCGCAAGCGCGCGCTGCCGCGCGATCCGGTGCCCGAACATCGCCTCGTCTATGAGGCGATCCGCGCCGCCGATGGCGAAACCGCCAGCGAGCGGATGAAAACGCTCGTCCAGAAGGCGCTGGACGATACGTGGTTCGGGATGGGCGGCGGGGCGATCCTGTAGGACATTTCCGTGGCAGACCCGCCGGAACGCTCGCCGCCAGATTGACTTGGCGGGAAAAAACCCCATATTTCTCTCATGAACGCCGCTGTCTTCCATCAGCGCTATCGCGACCACGCAGGCCAGCTCGCCGCACGCGACTAGCCCGGGTCCGGCGGTTCGCCGCGCGGGCTCGGGACTCTCTCGCCAGCAACCGCGCGGCCGCGATCTCGTCGTCCGCGCCCTCGAGCCAGCGGAACCCTGCCATGACCAGCAAGCTCCTGCCGCGTGACGTCGCGCCGTTACCCCAGCAACGCCCCCTCGCCGTCGCCGATCGCGACATCCAGGTCGCCGATTTGCCCGTGCCGCGCCCCGACCGGGCGCTGTCGGTCGGGTTGCTCCTCACCATCCTCTTCTTCGGCATTCCGCTGCTGCTCTATTGCGTGCTGACCAGCGGGTAAGCGACGCGTGGACAGCGCGCGCGCCGCTTGGCAGAAGGCGCGGGCCTCGTTCCCGCGGAGTCTTTGTCATGCGTTTGCGTCTCGCCGCCCTGCCCCTTCTCGCGCTCGCCGCCACCGCTCCGGCGCAGACGATCGTCGCGCCGGTCGCGCCGATCTCCGAACAGACGCTCAAGGACGTGACGAAGGAGCTGTCGTCGGACGCCTATGAGGGCCGCGCGCCGGGCACCGCGGGCGAAGAGAAGACCGTCGCCTATCTCGCGAAGCGGTTCGCCGCCGCCGGGCTCAAGCCGGGCAACAAGGGCAGCTGGTATCAGGACGTGCCGCTGGTCGAGCTGACCGCGAAGAACGTCTCGCCCTTGGTGTTCACCGGCGCGGGCGCGCCGCTCAGCCTCAAGTACGGCCCCGACATGGTGGTCGGCACGTGGCGGATCACCCCGCGCGTCGAGGTGAAGGACTCGCCCGTCGTCTTCGTCGGTTACGGCATCAACGCGCCCGAAAAGGGCTGGAACGACTATGCCGGCGTCGACGTGCGCGGCAAGACGGTGTTGATCCTCGTCAACGATCCCGACTGGCGCACCCCCGATCTGGTCGGGCCGTTCGGTGGGCGCGCGATGACCTATTACGGCCGTTGGACCTACAAATATGAGGAAGCCGCGCGGCAGGGCGCGGCGGCAGCGATCATCGTCCACCAGACCGAGCCCGCCGCCTACGGCTGGAACGTCGTGCAATCGAGCTGGACCGGCGCGCAGCAGGTCGCCGACGCCGCCGACAACCATGCCGGCGACAGCGCGGCGATCGGGTGGATGCAGGAGGCGCAGGCGCGCAAATTGTTCGAGCGCGAGGGGCTGGACTTCGATGCGCTTACCGCCGCGGCCGGGCGCAAGGGCTTTCGCGCCCGCCCGCTGAACGGCGCCCGCGCTTCGGTGTCATTCGACGAGAACGTCCGCCGCCACCAGTCGCGCAACGTGATCGGCATCCTGCCCGGCACGACGCGGCCGAACGATTACGTGCTGTATTCCGCACATTGGGATCACCTCGGCCATTGCGAGGCGGCGCCCGACGGCGATGACATCTGCAACGGCGCGATCGACAATGCCACTGGCACCGCCGCGCTGGTCGCGCTCGCCGAAGCCAACGTGAAGGCCGGCCCGACCCCGCGCAGCCAGGTGTTCGTCGCGGTGACGGGGGAGGAGAGCGGGTTGCTCGGCTCCGAATATTACGCCGCCAACCCGGTCTATCCGCTCAGCCAGACGGTCGGCGGGGTCAACATGGACGCGCTGTCGTTGGCCGGTCCGGCGAAGAACGTCGTGGTGGTCGGCAAGGGCAAGTCGGAGCTTGATGCCTATCTGACCGCCGCGCTCAAGACTCAGAACCGCGTCGCGAGTGCCGAGCCGACCCCCGAGAAGGGCTTCTATTATCGCTCCGATCACTTCAGCCTCGCCAAGCGCGGCGTGCCGATGATCTATTTCGACGCCGGCGACGATCTGGTCGCGGGCGGCAAGGCGGCCGGTGCCGCGGCGGCGAAAGACTATGAGGAACATCGCTACCACGGCCCGAAGGACGAATATGACCCGAACTGGAACTGGGCGGGCACGGTGAAGGACGTGCAGCTCTATTACGGGATCGGCCGCGCGCTGGCGGAAAGCAGCGCCTGGCCCAATTGGGTCGCGGGTGACGAATTCCGCGCGATCCGCGACAAGAGCCGCGCGACCGCGGCTGCCAAGTAAGAGGGACGACGATGACCAGGACTCCGCCGCCCGAATGGGCTCCGCACGCCGCCGTCTGGATCGGCTATCCCAGCCATCCCGAATTGTGGCAGGAGGATCTCGACGAGGCGCGCGACGAAGTGACCGCCTTCGCGCGCGCCGTCCATGCCGATGGCCGTGGCGAGCAGGTGTTGCTGGTCGCCGCCGACGAGGAAGCCGCCCGCGACGCGCGTGGGCGCGCGCCGTTCGCGGAAGTGATCGTCGAGCCGTTCGGCGATATCTGGCTGCGCGACACCGCCCCGATCCTCGACGGCGACGGCAAGGCGCGCGACTTCGGGTTCAACGGCTGGGGCGGCAAGTACGAGCTGGACGGTGACGACGACATCGGCGCGCGGCTCGGGCGTGCGCGCGGAATGACGGTGGTGCCGTGCGACTGGATCCTCGAAGGCGGCGCGATCGACGGCGACGGCACCGGGCTGGTGGTGACGACCGAGCAGTGTCTGCTCAACCCCAACCGCAACCCGCGGCTGGGCAAGACGCAGATCGAGCAACGCCTTGCCGAGGACCTCGGGCTGACGCGCGTGCTGTGGCTCGGCAACGGGCTGCTCAACGATCATACCGACGGCCATGTCGACAATCTGGCGCGGTTCGTTGCGCCGAACCGGCTCGCGCTGCCGCGCGCGGAAGAGAACGATCCGAACTGGCAGGTCTTCCAGGACGCCGCGATCCGCGCGCGCGCGATGGGCGTCGAGGTGGTCGAAGTGCCCTCGCCCGGCCGCGTGCTGCGCGACGAACAGGTCGTGCCGGCCAGCTATATGAACTTCTACATCGGCAATGCCGCGGTGGTCGTGCCGGTCTATGGCACCGAATATGACGACGCCGGGGTTGCGGCGATCCGCGCGCTGTTCCCCGGTCGCGAGGTGGTCGGGCTGCGCGCCGACGCGATCCTGACCGGCGGCGGCAGCTTCCACTGCATTAGCCAGCAAATCCCGGCCTAGCCGCGCCCGCGCGGCGGTGCGCGGGCAAACAGCCCGCGCAAGGCCGGGATCGGCCGGCGCGCGGCCAAGCCGCGCGTCCGACGTGAAGGCGGCGGCTTCGCCGTCGCCCCCTCACCTCGCTGTCGCTCCGGACTTCAGCCCGTCATTGCGAGCGCAGCGAAGCAATCCAGGGCCGGATCAGGTCGCCCTGGATTGCTTCGCTACGCTCGCAATGACGGCGGGAGAAAGCGGGGCCCCGGATCAAGTCCGGGGCGACGATCGAGGTATAACTGGCACTGACCATCCCTGCCGTTCGTGCTGAGCTTGTCGAAGCACGTGCCCCACGCGCCGGTCGATGGTCAGCACGGCCGGCGGCAGACGCTCCGAACCTATCTCACCGATACATCGCCGCCGCATCGGCCTTGAACGACGCGCCGCTGTCGGTGCGGCTGTAGAACATGTGGCCGCCCGGATAGACGCGCAGCTGCACGCGCTCGGGCACGCCGAACGCCGGCATCTGGTCGACGATCAGCCGCGACGCGAAGAACGGGCACGACAGGTCGTCCCAGCCATGCACGATCATCACGCGCATCTTCGGATCGTTGGCGATCGCCTTGCGCAGGTCGCTGACCGGCGTGTCGGCCGGCTGCCCGCGATCCCACGCCGCGTTCACCGCATAGGACAAGGCATTGTACCGGGCGTCGGTCTTCCAGCCGACCTCGCGCGTCACGAAATCGACCATCGCGCTGGTGGTCGGCGCGATCAGCGAGTCGAGCAGCGGATCGTTCGATTCCTGCTGCGGCGACCACGGGAAGGGATCGAAGGCGGTGACGTTCGAATCATAGATGCTGCCGATCGTCGCATCGTTGCGATGCACTTCGCGCAGGAAGGTGCGGATGTCGACGCGCCCCCCCATCCGCTGCACCAGTGCCGGGTCGAGCCCGGTCAGCCGCGTCACGTTGCTGACGACGCGCTGCACCGCCTCGGTGTTCGCCCGGCCCAGCAGCAGGTCGCGCGTGAAGTCGCCGCGCGTATAGGCCTCGACCTCGGCCATTGCCGCCGGGGTGAGCTGCCCCTTGCGCTCCAGATTGGCGGCCGCCATCGACGGCAGGCCGATCATCCACGGCAGCGGCGACAAGGCGGTGGCGTCATTGCCGGCCGCCGGGTCGAGATAGGGCGAGACCATGATCAGCCCGCTCAGCCCAACGCCGATCTGCGACTGCAGCTCATAGGCGATGCGCGGCGCGCGATAGCCGCCGTAGCTTTCGCCCATCACATATTTGGGCGAGCGCAGCCGGCCTTCCTTGACCAGCCAGTCATAGACGACCTTGGACAGATATTTGATGTCGGGATCGTTGGCGTAGAACGCCTTCTTGGTCGCGTCAGCATCGACGAGGCTGCGGCTGAAACCGGTGCCGATCGGATCGATGAAGACCAGATCGGTCATGTCGAGCCAGCTGTTCGGATTGTCGCGTGCGATCGGCGCGTCGGAGGGCGAGTCGCCCTGCGCGCCGAACTGCACGCGCTTCGGCCCAACCGCACCCATGTTGAGATAGACCGACGCCGCGCCCGGCCCGCCGTTGAACGCGAAGGTGACGGGGCGCGACGCATCGCTGCCGGGGACGGTATAGGCGGTATAGACCACCTGTCCGATCTCCTTGCCCTTCTCGTCGCGCACCGCGATCGTGCCGACCGTCGCCTTGTAGCTGATCGTACGGCCGCCGATCCGCGCGGTCTGCGTCACCGTCTTGTCGGCGGGCAGCGGCGGCTGCTGCTGCTTGTCGTCCTCCTGCTTCTTTTCGACGGTGGTGGTGGTCTTGTCGGTCTGCGCCAGCGCGGGGGCGGTGGTGGCGAGCAGCAAAGCGGCGAGGGACAATGTGCGAACGATCATCGGCGGGGTGACATCCGGAAGGTGACGGCGCGGCGGATTGCCGGTGCCTGATTTCGCCATGCTACACCCTCGCCAGCCGCGCGCAATCCGCGCATGACCCGGATCGATACGGGTGTTTTTTCCAGTCGTCGCCCCGGCCTTGAGCCGGGGGCCGCTTCTTCCGGGCGACTGACGCAGAAGCGGAATCCCCGATCAAGGCTCTCCTGAGCTTGTGGACGAGGCCGGGATGACGAAGAAGGGATGAGGCCGCCCTAGCCGCCCCGCACCACGGCGCGATAGGTCGTCACCTCATAGGTCGCTCTCCGGCACTCAGCGATCACGCGCTCCTCGGCCAGCCGGAAGCGCGCGCCATCCCAGATGAAGTCGCGTCGAACCCCGCAATCCCGCCCCGGCGTCGCCGGCAACAGCACCGCATAGCGTCGCCGCGCCGGCTCCCACGCGCCGGTGGCGGGCAGGTCGACGGCGGGCTCGGGGTCGCCCTTGTCCGGCGCGACATAGGGCAGCGCGCCCGCCCCGCGACACGGCGACACCACTTCCAGCAGCGTGTGCGCCGCATCCAGCCGGTAACCGCGCGCATAGATCGTCGCGCACCCCTTGGCGGGCTTGCCGACCAGTTTCTCCAGCTGCTTGCGCGACAGGCTGCGCGGCGCGCCCGCCCCGACCGGCGGCATGTCGATCACGGTTTCCGCCGGCGGCACCGGGCGCGCGTCGGCAAGCGCGGACATCGCCGCAGTCAACCCGGTGAGGGAGACCCGCGCGCGCACCCGCCCGCCCGGCTCCGCCAGCGTCAGCATCCGCCCCCGACGCAGCGCACCGGCCAGCTTGCCCGAAAACGGCAGCGACAGCCCGGCACCGCGCCCGGGGGCGATCAGTTCCGCGATCGTCCGCGTGTCGACCGCCACGGTCATCCGCGTTCCCGCCGCCACGGTCGTCGGGATCGGCAGGTCGACCGCCGCGACCGCGCCATCGCGGCGCAGCACCACCAGCGGATAGGCGTCGGGTTCGCCGCCCTCCGGCACCTGCGACAAGGCGACGCAGCGCTGGCGATGATCGCAGAACACCCGCCAGTCGCCCGCGTCGACCGGCGCGATCGCGACCGCGACCTGCCCCGCCAGCAGCAGCGCGACGCTCATTCGCGCACCACCCGCGCCTGCCACACCGGCAGGTAATCGGGATTGCCGCGGCACTCGCCCATGCTGCGCTGCTCGGTCAGCCGCAGCTGCGTGCCGTCCCACACGAACGACTGCATGACCCCGCAATCACCGAGCCCGCGCCCCTTGGCATAGCTGCGCAACACCCCGCCATCCACGTCGCCGTTGATGACGCTGTGCACCGGCGTCTGCGAGTCCGCGCCGGTTTCCTCGAACCCGGCCGGCGCGTCGACCCTCGCCGGCGTGGCTTTGCCGTCGCGCACGATGAACAAGGCATCGATCTCGTTATAGGCACCCGCCGAACAGGGCAGCAGCACCAACGTCGCGCCATCGGCGAGCCCATGCGCGCGCGGCTCCGGGCCGCTGAAGGACGGGTCGCATTCCGCAGTCCGGCGCATCCCCGCCAGCAACCCAGGGCTCAGCGCCGCCGGGGTGCCCGCGAACGCCACCGCGCGCACCCGCGGCGCGGCGCGCGCGGCCAGCACCGTCGCCGCCGGCTTGTCGCCGCGCGCGACCAATGCGGTCACCGTCCCCGCGCGCCCCTGCTGCGCGTCGATGTAGCGCAACCCCGCCGACGCCCCCGCGGCCGAGATCGTGCCGAGCCGCTTGCCTTTTTTGTCGAGCGCCTCGATCGTCGTGGCGTTGGCCAGCGCCCGCGCGATCGCCTCGGCCGACGCACCGCTCAGCCCGTCGCCGCTGACCGCGAACGCGCGGCCATCGATCCGCAGCGTTGCCGGCGCGCCGTTGTCGCCCTGCGGCATCGCCAGCGCCACCTCGACCAAGCCGTCCGGCCCGGCGGCGCGCGCCACCTGCAGCGTCACCGCCGGGAAGTCGGCATCGGTGCCGAGCGACGCCATCGCGCAGCGCGCGACATTGTCACACGCCACCGTCCAGTCGCGGAACGTCTTCGGGTCGCCCGGCTTCGGCACGGCATGATCATCGCCGACCGCCGCCACGGCCGGACTCGCGCTTGCCGTCGTGGCCGGGGTCGGCGTCGCGGCCGGCGGCGCGTCGGCGGGCTGCTGCGAACAGGCGGCGAGCCCCAGCACGGCCGCCAATGCCACTCTTTTCATCGCCCTGCCCCCTGCTGCTGGCGCATCGTCGCCGCGGCGGGTTAAAGGCGCATCAACATGAATAGGAGATGGCAGATGCAGGTGGTCGGCGTAATCGGCGCGGGGCAGATGGGCGCGGGGATCGCGCAGGTGTCCGCCGCCGCGGGCTATCGCGTGTTGCTCAGCGACGTCGATGCGGCGCGCGCCGCGGCGGGCAAGGCGGGGATCGCCAAGCGGCTGGCACGCGCGGTCGACAAAGGACAGATCGACGCCGCCGCACGCGACGCGACGCTGGCGCGGATCGAGCCGGTCGCCGGTGCCGCCGACTTCGCGCCGTGCGATCTGGTGATCGAGGCCGCGACCGAGCGCGAGGAGATCAAGCGCCGCATCTTCGCCGATGTCGGTGCGGTGCTGCGCGCCGATGCGATGCTCGCCTCGAACACCTCGTCGATCCCGATCACGCGGCTGGCGCAGGCCGCGCCCGACCCGGCGCGCTTCATCGGCGTCCACTTCTTCAATCCGGTCCCGGTCATGGGGCTGATCGAGGTGATCCGCGGCCTCGCCACCGCCGACGCGACCGTCACCGCGATCGAGCAATATGCCGAGCGGCTCGGCAAGGCGGTGGTGCGCGCGAACGATGCGCCCGGGTTCATCGTCAACCGCGTGCTGATGCCGATGCTCAACGAGGCGATCTTCGCGCTCGGCGAGGGCGTGGCGACGATCCGCGACATCGACCTCGCCTGTCAGCTCGGGCTCAATCATCCGATGGGGCCGCTGACGCTCGCCGACTTCATCGGGCTCGACACCTGTCTGGAGATCATCCGCGTCCTCTTCGAGGGCACCGGCGACCCCAAGTTCCGCCCCGCGCCGTTACTGGTCAAATATGTCGAGGCGGGCTGGTACGGCAAGAAGAGCGGCCGCGGCTTCTACGACTATTCGGGACCCGAGCCGGTACCGACCCGCTGACGACCGAATTTTATCGGCGCTGTCCCCTCCGGCGCGTCCTTTCTTGCGCCGGAGGGTTGGGCTGCGTAACAGCCGGGAAATGAGCGACAACGTGCAGCCGTCCGATCCGAACAAGCACGACGACACTGATCCCACCGGACTCGCCGCGGGCCGCCCCGCGCAGGGCACGATGGACGTCGGCGCCAGCGAGCCGATCGAACGGCCCGGGCTGCACCATTGGCGCGAAAGCACGATCACCGACCCGAATCTCCAGGATCGCGGCGGGGTGTTCTTCGCCGCGATCGAGATGACGCGGATGCCGATGCTGCTCACCGATCCGAGCAAGGACGACAATCCGATCGTCTTCGCCAACAAGGCGTTCCTCGACCTTACCGGCTATGAGGAAGACGAGGTGCTGGGGCGCAATTGCCGCTTCCTGCAAGGTGCGCAGACCGACCGCAACGCGGTCGCCGAGATGCGCGACGCGGTCCGCACCCGCTCGTCGGTGGCGCTCGAATTGCTCAACTATCGGCGCGACGGGACGCCGTTCTGGAATGCGGTGTTCATCGGCCCGGTCTATGACACGCAGGGCAAGCTGCAATATTTCTTCGCCAGCCAGCTCGACGTCACGCGCCGCCGCAATTCGGAGCAATCCTACCGGCAGGCGCAGAAGATGGAGTCGATCGGCCAGCTCACCGCCGGACTGGCGCACGATTTCAACAATTTGCTGCAGGTCGTGAACGGCAATCTCGAACTGGTCACGCACACGCAGGATCCCGAGCGGGTGAAGCGCTATGTTGCAGCAGCGCAATCCGCCGCCGAACGCGGCGCGAAGCTGACGCGGCAATTGCTCGCCTTCGCGCGCAAGACCCGGCTCGAGCCGCGCCCGCTCAACCTCACGCATCTGGTGTCCGAATTCAGCGAGCTGATCGAAAGCTCGGTCAACAAGCAGGTCGACATCCACCTCAGCCTGCGCCGCGGGTTGCAGCATGTTGTGGTCGACCCCGACCAGCTCGAGATGGCGCTGCTCAACATCGTCAACAACGCGCGTGACGCGATGCCAAACGGCGGGCTGGTGACGATCTCCACCCTGCCCCGCCACCTCAACGGCGATGCCGCCGCGCACGACCTCCCGTCGGGCGATTACGTCGTGTTGCAGGTCGAGGACAATGGCGAGGGGATGAGCCCCGAGGTGATGGAGCGCGCCACCGAACCGTTCTTCACCACCAAGGGCGCCGGCAAGGGCACCGGACTGGGGCTGGCAATGGCCAGCGGCTTCGTCCGCCAGTCGGGCGGGCGGCTGGAGATCGAGAGCACGCCGGGCAAGGGCACGATCGTGCGGATGCTGTTCCCGGTCATGCAGCCGGATCGCAAGCCCGTGACCGAACAGGCCGAGGCGGAGGCCGCCACCAGCGCGCCGCGCGATGGTGCCGAGCATATCCTCGTCGTCGAGGACAATGACGAAGTGCTGGCGATCGCGCGCGAGATACTCGAAAGCGCCGGCTATCGCGTCTCGACCGCGATCAGCGCCGAGGCGGGGCTGAAGGTGTTCGATGCGGTTCATTCGAAAGACCGCTTCGACCTGCTGTTTACCGATCTGGTGATGCCGGGCGGCATGAACGGGCTGATGCTCGCCGACGCGATCGTCGAACGCGATGCTGCGGTGTCGGTGCTGATGACCACCGGCTATAACGAGGAACTGGTCGTCGGCGGTCCGCGCGCGCGCGCCACCGACGTGCTGAGCAAACCCTATCGCCGTTCCGAACTGCTCGACCGCGTCCGGCTGGCGCTCAACCGCAACGGCGAAGGCGGCAAACGCCGTACCCGCTCCGATTTCGGCGCGGTACAGGCGTAAGGCTCCCCCACGTCCGTCATTGCGAGCGTAGCGAAGCAATCCAGGGCGTCCTGATCCGGCCCTGGATTGCTTCGCTTCGCTCGCAATGACGAGGGAGGGCTCGGCGGACGTCACGGCAAAGGCGCAACCTTCACCCACAATCCGTCGCCCCGGACTTGATCCGGGGTCCCGCTTGCTGTCGCCGCCAACCATAATTAGCGGCACCCCGGGTCAAGCCCGGGGCGACGCCGTCGGCTCTACCCCAACCGCGCCAGCGCCGCCGCGAACCGCTCGGCATCGGCGCTCTTCTCGGCGTGGTCGGCACGCGCCTTCTCGACCGCTTCCGGCTTGGCGCGTTCGACGAAGCTCGCATTGCCCAGCCGGCCGGCCAGCGCATCGCGCTCCTTCTCCGCCGCCGCCAGCGACTTCTGCAACCGCTGCCGCTCGGCATCGAGGTCGATCACCCCGTCCAGCGCCAACGCGAACGTCTCCGCGCCCCACAGGATCGGCGCGCGCGCGCCCTGCGCCTCGCCCGCGGTCAGCGTCACCCGCGCCAGCCGCTCGACATAGGGCGCGATCTCCGCCGGCACCTCGCCGGCGCCGGTGTGCAGCGCGATCTTCGCCCCCGGCGGAACGTTGAGTTCGGCGCGCGCGCCGCGCACCGCCTCGATCAATCCGATCGCACGCCCGATCTGCGCCGTGGCCGCCGGGTCGAGCGCGCGCGCATCCGCCATCGGCCAGTGCGCGACGATCAGCTCATGCGTGCGCGGGGCAAGCGCGTGCCACAATTCCTCGGTGATGAACGGCATGAACGGGTGGAGCAGGATCAGGATCTGATCGAGCACCCAGCCCGCGACCGCCTTGGTCTCGTCGTCAATCGCGCCTTTAATGAGTTCGAGATACCAGTCGCAGAACCGGCTCCACACGAACTGATAGATCGCGTTAGCCGCCGCATCGAAGCGATAGTCGGCCAGCGCGAGGTCGACCGCCTGCACCGCCGCCACCGTCTCGGCGATGATCCACTTGTTGACCGCCAAGGTCGCGACCGGCGGCTCGATCGTCGTCGACCCGCCGATGCCGTTCGCCTGTGCGAAGCGGCTGGCGTTCCACAGCTTGGTCGCGAAGTTGCGATAGCCCTCGACGCGCTTCTCATCCATCTTGATGTCGCGGCCCTGGCTCTCCATCGCCGCCATGAAGAAGCGCAGCGCGTCGGCGCCATAGGCGTCGATCAGCCCGAGCGGATCGACGGTATTGCCCTTCGACTTCGACATCTTCGCGCCGTCCGCCGCGCGGACGAGGCCGTGCAGGTAGAGCGTCCTGAACGGCACGTCGCCCATGAACTCGATGCCCTGCATCATCATCCGCGCATCCCAGAAGAACAGGATGTCGAAGCCGGAGATCAGCACGTCGTTCGGGTAGCGGCCGTGGAGTTGTGCGCCCTCTAAGCCCCTCCCCTTCAGGGGAGGGGTTTGGGGTGGGGCAGTCTTGGGCGATGGTCGCGGTGAGACGTCCCCCACCCCCGACCCCTCCCCTGAAGGGGAGGGGCTGTCCGAGCCCGGCCAACCCAAGGTCGCGAACGGCCACAGCGCGCTCGAAAACCACGTGTCGAGGACGTCAGGGTCTTGCCAAATAGGAGCAGTCGTCGCGAATGCGTCTGGGTTCTCCATAAAGAACGCCACGGCTTCTGCCCGGCCTTCTACTACGATAATTTTGCGACCCCGATAAGTTTCGGCGGCGCTTGCGATGGCAGCCGCTTCATCAACTGCAACAAATGCTTTATCTTCACCCGTTCCGGCGTCCCGCCGACTGTCATCGTCCGGAAGATGAATGGACAACCTGCCATTCGGCTGAATGCCAAAACCAAACCATGCCGGAATCCGATGCCCCCACCACAATTGCCGCGACACGCACCACGGCTGGATATTCTCCATCCAGTTGAAGAAGGTCTTCTCCCACGTCTTGGGCACAATCCTGATCTTCCCCGAACGCACCGCCTCGATCGCCGGCTTCGCCAAGGTCGCGGCATCGACATACCATTGGTCGGTCAGCCACGGCTCGATCACCACCCCCGAGCGATCGCCGTAAGGCGTCTGGATCGTCCGCGCCTCGGCATCATGTTCGACACCGTCCTTGTCGACATGCGGGATCAGCGCTCCGGCCTCTTTGAGTCGCTGGATCACCAGTCGGCGTGCATCCTGCTCTGCCTTCGGGTCATTCGCTGGGAGGACTAGGAACTCGACGGGAATCTTCCCGTCGACGGTCTGCACCACCCGCGCCTGCGCATCGAGCATGTTGAGCATGTCGCGCGCCTCGATCCCGGCGCGGCGACCGACCTCGAAGTCGTTGAAATCATGCCCCGGCGTGATCTTCACCGCGCCCGAGCCGAGCGCCGGATCGGCATGTACGTCGGGCACGATCGGAATCAGCCGACCGGTGATCGGCAGCCGCACCTGCCGCCCGACCAAGGCACGATAGCGCTCGTCCTCGGGGTGCACCGCCACCGCCATATCGGCGAGCATCGTCTCGGGCCGCGTCGTCGCGACATCGATATGCCCCGATCCGTCCGCGAGCGGATAGCGCAGGTGCCAGAAGCTGCCGCGCACCTCGCGCGTCTCGACCTCGAGGTCGCTGATCGCGGTGCCGAGGCCCGGGTCCCAATTGACCAGTCGCTTGTCGCGATACAGCAGCCCGCGCGCGTGAAGTTCGACGAACACCTTCAGCACCGCCTTGCTGAAGCCGGGGTCCATCGTGAACCGTTCGTTGGCCCAGTCCATCGAACAGCCGAGCCGGCGGAGCTGGCGCGTGATCTGCCCGCCGCTCTCCGCCTTCCACTCCCATACCTTGTCGACGAACGCCTCGCGAGTCAGGTCGGTGCGCTTCTCGCCCGCCGCGGCCATCTGCCGCTCGACCACCATCTGCGTCGCGATCCCGGCATGGTCGGTGCCGACCACCCACAACGCATCCTTGCCCTTCAGCCGCGCGTGACGCGTCAATATGTCCTGCAGCGTATTGTCGAGCGCATGGCCGATGTGCAGCGAGCCCGTCACGTTGGGCGGCGGGTTGACGATCGTCCACGGCTCGGCATTGGGGCGGTCGGGGCGGAACAGGCCCTTGTCCTCCCAATGGGCATACCATTTGGACTCGATGGCGGCGGGGTCGAAGGTCTTGGGAAGCTCGGTCATGTCCGTGTCTGTAGCCACAGCTTCCCGCGCTGAGAAGCCGCCGGCCAACACTTGCTTAACTCCCGCGCCTTACCCGGCACCCGTGCAGGGGGCGGGCAAAGAATGGGGCGATTCCAGAACGATCACGACGAAATCCGCGCAGCGATGCAGCGGTTTTCCACGCTGCTGACGCGCGGCCACGATGCGGTGGCGGCGGAGATGCTGCGCGAGCGGGTGCTGTTCTCGCAGCTGCTGCACCGTCACCGCATCGACGAGGATCACGAAACCGGGCGGCTGCTGCCGGGTACGCCGCTTGCCGCCGCGCTGGCCGCGGACATGCAGGCGCTGCTCGCCGAATATAGCGCGCATGTCCGGACCTGGCCGCCGTCGCGCATCCCCGGCGAATGGGACGATTATTCAAAGGCGGTACTCAAACTGCAGCAGCGAATGCGGATGCGGCTGGCGTGGGAGGAGCGTGAACTCTTCCCGCACCTGTCGGCGGCTTAGAGTTTGCTCCACTTACGAGGAAGCGGCACCCTCCTTCGTCGCCCCGGACTTGATCCGGGGCCCCGCTTTTTCGGCAACCGCGGTAGAAGCGGGGTCCCGGATCAAGTCCGGGATGACGGAAAGAGGGCGGGCGCTCGCTAAAACGTTGATCGGTCCTATCGCGCGCCCTTCGTCCAGCGGTCCATCCAGCCCAGCACCTCGCGATACCATTGCCGCGAGTTGGCGGGCTTCAGCACCCAATGGTTCTCGTTGGGGAACACCACCAACCGCGACGGAATGTCGCGCCGCTGGAGCGCGGTGAACGCCGCCAGCCCCTGCGTATAGGGGATACGGAAGTCCTTCTCGCCGGTGATGACGAGTTGTGGCGTCTTCCACTTGTCGACGTAATTCACCGGGTTCCACTTTTCGAATGCCTGCGGGTCCTGGAAGTACGCCTTCCCGCCGTGCTCCCACTCGTCGAACCAGAGTTCCTCGGTCTCATAGGCCATCGCGCGCGCATCGAAGACGCCGTCGTGCTGGACGATGCACTTGAAGCGGTCGGGCCAGCGCCCCTCAATCCAGTTCATCATATAGCCGCCATAGCTCGCGCCGAGCGCACAGGCATTGTCGCCATCGAGCCACGCGAACTTCGTCGTCGCGGCGACGAGCCCCTTTTGCAGGTCCTCGAGCGGCCAGCCGCCCCAATTGTTGCGGATCGCATCGGTGAACGCCTGCCCGTAACCGGTCGAGCCGTGGAAATCGACCGCGACCAGCCCGTAACCGGCACCCGCGAACACCGCGGGGTTCCAGCGGTACGACCAACTGTTGTTGCTCGATCCCTGCGGCCCGCCATGCACCATGAAAGCGACCGGAACCTTGCCCGCCACGCCGTAGGGATGCACCGCATAGCCCCAGACGGTGTCCCCGTTCGCGCCCTTGAAGCTGAACCGCTCGACCGTCGGCATGTCGATCCCGGCCAGCCGCGCGGCGTTGACCTGCGTCAGCCGCAGCGTGCTGCGCTGCGGGCCGACCCGGTAGAAATCGTCGGGCGCGGTCAGGCTGTTCATCGCCACCACCACGCCCTGCGCGCCGACCGCGACGCCCGAGACATGCCCCTCGCCGGTCAGCCGCGTCACCTGCCCATGCGCGACATCGACCTGAAACAGCGGGGTTTCCTGCGTGTCGTCGGCGGTGACGTACAGCGAGCGCGAGTCGGGCGCCCATTGCAGCGCCCCCGGCGAGCGATCCCAGCGCTCGGTCAGCGAGACCGTCTGCCCCGACGCCAGATCGCGCACCATCACCACGAACCGATCCGCCTCATAGCCCGCGCGCCGCATCGCCAGCCACGCCAGCTTGCGCCCGTCGGGGGATACTGCCGGTTGCGTGTCGGTGGCCTGATTGGCGGCGGTCAGGTTGGTCGGCGCCGCGCTGGCGTCGGCGGGGACCGAAAAGATGTCGAGATTGGTCGAGAGCGGCTCGATCCGTCCCGGCTCGCGCAGCGCGAAATAGACGGTGCGGCCGTCCGGGCTCCAGTTCACTTCCTCCGCGCCGCCGAACGGCTTGGACGGCGTGTCGCCGAGCAGCGTCGGCGCCAGCGCCTGCCCGTTGCCGCGCGCGCCCGCCGCGGTCAGCGGCAGCACGAACAATTGCGAGCGATTGCCGTCCGCCCACGTATCCCAATGCCGCACGAACAACTGGTCATAGGTGCGGCCGCTGCCGGCGTTCGCCGCCTTCTTCTCGACGGGCAGCTCCAGCGACGGCGCGCCGGGGCGGCGATCCGCCCAGATCAGGACACGATCACCGGTCGGCGCGACCTTGAAGCCGTTGAAGCCGCCCTTGAAGTCGGTCAGCCGCCGCGGCGTGCCGCCCGCCACCGGCACCGACCAGAGCGCATCGTCGGCGCTGAAATAGACGGTGTTGCCGATCAGCTGCGGGTCGTTCTCGTCGCGCTGCGGATCGGCGGCGAGCTTGACCGGCGGCGCGCCCTTGCGGGTCAGATCGAGCTTCCACAGATCGTAGCGCCCGCGATCGGCAGCGACATCGGTTTCGCGCTGCGCCCAGACCAGCCAGCGCCCGTCCTTCGACATCGTCGGCGCGCCGATACGGCTGAGCGTGGTGACATCGTCGATGGTGAGCTGCCGGGCGATGGCCGGCGCGGCAGTGGTGGCGGCAAGCGCGAGCAGAGTCGCGGAGATCAGGATTTTCATGCCAGCGATGATAAAGCAGAAGGTTGCGCGCGAGACAATCGCGCGCGGCGCTGCCCGCAAAGGTGGCAATGATCGCGCTTCCAAGTCGCCCCGGGCTTGATCCGGGTCCCGCTTCTCTCGCCAGCTGTGAGAAGAAGCGGGATCCCGGATCAACTCCGGGACGACGTGGGAAACTTCATCCGGCGAGTGACAATCACCCCTGCTTGGTGATCTTGGCGATCTCGCGCGCCACCATCTGTTCGACCAGATGCGGCAGATTTTGGTCGAGCCAGTCGCTCAGCATCGGACGCAGCATCTCGCGCACCAAACCCTCCAGCGTCCCGTCGCTGTCGGGCTCGGGCTTGACGATCAGCTTCGACAGCGCTCCCAGTGCGCCGCGGGTCGCCTGCACCGTCGCCGCCGAGACGACCGGCGGCTCGTCTAATATCGGCGAAGAGGTCGGCGCGGGCGCAGGCGTCGGCGTAGGAGCCGCCGCCACTGGTGCAGGCTCGGGCACCGGAGCCGGAGCAGGCGTCGCAACCGGCGGGGTCGGCGCAGCCGCGATCGGCGGCGAGACTTGCTCCTCGAACGCCTCCGCAAGCCGCGGCGGCGCGAACGAAGCCGGCGGCGGTGCGACCGGCGGCTCCGGCGCGGCCAGCGGCTCGTTCAGCTCGAGGATCTGGTCGCGGGTCGGCTCATCCTCGTCGCGCGCCGCCGGCGCAGGGATCGGCGCGCGGCGCGGCGCGGGCGCGTCGCCTTCCTTGATGACCCGCTTGATCGAGGCGAGGATGTCTTCCATCGACGGCTCGCCGCTCAAATCCCCCATCGGGTCAACCTCACAACGCTGCCCGATACATTACGGGCGTGGTGTGTCGACACCTGTCGTCAATGCGGGCGTCCTGTCAACATTGCTTTCGAGCAGCGGATCGAGCGGGCGGGTAACCACCGCGCTCTGCGCCGGCGTATCGGCGGTGCTGCGCGACACCGGGACGGCGCGTTGACCGTCATCGAAATCGTTCAGCTTGCCCCGCACCTTGGCGTAATGAACCGTCGGATCATACAGCGGTCCGCCGTCGAGCCCCAGATCCTCCGCCTCGGCATGGCCCATCGCCGCCAGCAGCGCGAAGCCCGCGACATAGGCGTCGCGCCGCGCCGAGACGAGCGTCACCTGGCTGTTGAGCAATTCCTGCTCGGCGTTGAGGATGTCGAGCACGGTGCGCGTGCCGACGCTGTTCTCGGCGCGCACGCCCTCGAGGCTCAGCTTGTTGGCATTCACCGCCGCCTCGCTCGACGCGATCACCTCCAGCGAGGAGCGCCACACCGCATAGGCCGAGCGCGCCGAGGCGATCACCTGCCGCTCGGCTGCGGTCGCCTGTTCGATCGCCTGCCCGCGCAATTCCTGCGCCTGCCGCACCAGCGCGCCGGGACGCCCGCCCTGATAGAGCGGCAGGCTGAGCGTGACCCCGGCGCTCGTCGCATTGCCGGTCTGCACGCTGCCGAGGCCGGCAGCGCTGCCCTGCCCGAGCGAGCCGAGGAAGTTGAAGTAATTCTGCCCGAGCGTCGCGCTGACCTGCGGGCGGCGATTGGCGCGCGCGACGCGGATGTCGTAGTCGGTGGCGTCGCGCACCCGCCGCGCCGCGATCAGGTTCGGGTTGTCCTGCATCGCGATGTCGACTGCGCCGTCGGCGGACGGCGGAAAGGCCGGCAGCGCCGGCGGCGTTTCGAGCACGCCCGGCGGCGACCCGACCAGCCGCACGTAATTTTCGCGGCTGGAGATCAGCGTCGCCTGCGCCGATTGCAGCTGCGCGCGCGCGAGGCTCAGCCGCGCCTCGGACTGCGCGACGTCGGTGCGCGTCAGGTCGCCGACCTCGAATCGGTCGCGGCTGGCGCGCAGATTGGTTTCCAGCACGCGGACGTTCTGCGTGTTGAGCCCGACGATCGCCTCGTCCCGGATGACGTTGTTGTACGCGCTGACCACGTCGGTGAACGTCGTCGCCTCGGTGCCGCGCAGGTTCGCCTGCCCGGCCTCGACGCGCGTCTCCGCCGCCAGCACGCCGTTGCGCACCCGCCCGCCCTGATAAAGCGGGACGGTGACGCCCAATTGCGCGTCCAGCCGGCGCTCGGGCGTGGTGAAGCTGTTGCCGCCGCGCAGGAAATTGTCGGTCAGCCCGGTCTGCGCCGAGGCGGTCGGCCGCCCCTGCGACCGCGCGATCGGCACGTTCTCGTCATTGGCGCGCTGTGCCGCACGTTGCGCGTTGAGCGTCGGATTGTCGCGATAGGCGCGCACCAGCGCCTCGCGCAGCGTCTCCGCCGTGGCCGCCGCCGGGATCGCCCCGGCCAGCACCAATGTGATGGCAACCGATGACAGCAGCGACGGCGAGCGAAGGCGCAAAGGAGTGATCCTCAGAAGGTGAAGCTGCGCGGGCGCGCGAAACCGGGAAGTCTGACCGAATCGATATCCGCGAACGGCGTCAAGGCGGTAGCTACACCGCGATGCGTCCCCGCCGCGAGCCGGAACACGCCGCGATCGACGATCCCGCTGACGATCCGCCCGCCGTCGACGACCTGCGACGCCAGCGTCGACGGCAGTTCCTCGATCGCGCCATCGACGATCAGCACGTCATAGGGCGCGCCGGCCGGATGGCCGTGCTCCAGCGGCCCCTCGACCAAGGTGACGTTCGGGGTCCCTGCCAACGCGTCGCGGGCATGCGCCGCCAGCGCGGGGAGCGACTCCACCGCGACCACCTCGGCGACCAGCGACGCCAGCACCGCGGCGGTATAGCCCGCCGCCGCACCGATCAGCAGCACGCGGTCGGACGGCTGGAGCCGCGCCTGCACCAGCAGCCGCGCGGTGGCGAGCGGCGTGTTGAGCGCGCGCCCCTGCCCGAGATCGACCGCACGGTCGACATAGGCGAGCGCCGCGGCATGGGCGGGCACGAAGCGCTCGCGCGGCACCTCGGCCATCGCCGCGACGATGCGCGGATCGTTGACCTGCGTGGTGCGCAACTGGCTGGCGACCATCGCCTGGCGCATCGCGGTGAAATCGTCATTCCGGAGAGCGGGGGCGGAGAGGGTCATGAGCCGTCCTGTGGCATAGCTGTTTTATCGATGCAACACACGTTGCGTCACCGGGCTTGTATCGCGCGCGGAACACACTTTGCAATCGGCGGCTTGACATCATGCCGCCCTGCCCGCATCTGCGCGCCCTCACCGGCCTCGAGGCGCGATGGCGGAGTGGTGACGCAGAGGACTGCAAATCCACCTTGAAGATGCGGAAATCTAGGATTGTTAGCGAAGTTCAGTCTTCGTTCACGCCACCCAATCTCAACAACTTGACCGGTGTACTGCTAATTTCGTCAGTGCGGTAGCCAGACACCGCGTGGTCGAGTCAAAAGCACATAGCTGTTAGCCCGCGCCCTTTTTTCCGGCCTCGACTAGTAATTTGCCGACCGCACCTATCCACTCGACGTTCAGCACACGCGCGGCAACCGCGCCCAAACTAATGAAAACCGTGCCGAACAAAGAAAGTAGAGTGATCTTGGTTGCGGTACTCGCCGCCGATTTTACGCCCTCGCCTATGCCATCACTCGCATCACTACTGTATTTCTTACTCAAACTGCTGACGCTTTTCGCAATTACAGCAAGTAAATTACTAAAGCTCATTAATGAGGCAAATAGCGCGCGCTGGTTCGACTGACGCCCACTCCCCATCGAACCCATGACATGCCGAAGATCACGAGGAACGCCGGGATCAACTAAACGCTTATTAAGTTCTAGTTTATCAACAATTTCTCTTCCAATGGCTTGCAGCGCCCTCGCATCTTCCTGCTGGAAGTTCGCTCGCGCGCTGTTTTCAGCAAATTGCAACCAATCCTTGTGCTGAGACACGAGCATGCCTATGCCAATAGAGAAACCTTGAAGCCTTCCATGCCAAGAATCTGGTAACTCTTGCTCAATCTTGTCGACAACTTTGGACAAGGTTAAATTGAAAATACCTATCTGGATTATGTTTATCTCTGCACCTAAAAGATCCCTCATACGGACAACCACATCTACGAAGGATGGATCTTGATTCGACGAGGTGAGATAATCAGAGATCGTCTGCGCTTCTGACAGAAGCTCCAACCGAGCCGCTTCAGCGATTACCTGTTCTTGCTTGGCGACAGAAAAAGGCACCTCTTTCGCCCGGAGAACACCGTCAGCAACCTCAAATTTGAGCGGCGCAGGCGATTGGTCTGGAACAAGGGAGGCAAGCCTCTCAATCGGACTTGGCTCCTTCTGCAAAGCGGACAGCTGCTCCGCTATCCCCGTTTCAGTATCCCTGATCGTGGCAATTAACAGCATACTGAGAGGTCGCCACGACTCTTCTCCGATCCACGTACGAACGCTCGATAGCTCCGCTCGGAAAAAGTAATTACTCAGTATGCTACGGAATTCTCCGATCGAAGCTTGCAAATCAGAAAAGGCATCATGAACGTCACCAATTGCTATGCTGTCCGATAGGCGGCGAACGATAGCCTCTGTCAACGCCTTAACTTCACGTCCACTACCATCAGCGGGCCACAGCCTTGAACGCTGCAACGCTTCATTCCCAATAGTATTCGCGAGCTGCCTTAGCTCGATGCGCTTCATGCGGACGTAAGTATTAGGATTTCTTGTCATGCCCGCCCCGCCGCCTTGGCATGCTGCCATACCACGCTACGTCCGCTAAACGCTCGTTGCACTACTGTAAACAAGCAGGATGGCTTGCTAACGCATGGAAGTGGCATGAAAAAGCAGAGCGTCGGATCAGAAACCTCATGCGCGTACTCTTTCACTTGACAAGGCTGGCTCCACGCTCGCGTGAGCTGTTCGTTGAATCGCCTTCCGTACAAAAGCCGCGGCATTCTTGGTCGAGCCGCCTTCTCCCGCGCCTCTAAAAGCTACTATTGCGCCTAAGCCGCTCGCGTCATTCTCTTAGCGTCGGCGGGGTTTCCACGCTCCGCGTTGTGCCGACCTGGGACGAGGCATCGTCTTGTAAGGAAGCTCTGTTGAGAGCGCCCTTAATCTGAAGGAAGAAGAGCTTAGCCGGCGATTAGGTCGGTCATTGAGGGGCCTAACGATGAAGACTTTTATCGCAGGTGCGATGGTGATTGCCGGCAGCGCCAGTGCCGCGCAGGCAGCCACCACGATCAATTTCAACGACGGTGTGCCGAACGGCTCTAGCTACACTGAGTCGGGCGTCACCTTCCGGCCGACCACCACTGGCGCGGTGGTCGGTCTCGATTACGGCGAAACTCCTAACGGCACCCGAGGCATTCTTGCCGTCGATACCAGCTCCAGATTCGTGCCAATACGTGCAACCTTCAGCAGTCTCGCAAACGCGGTGAGCGTCGATCTCGGTGACTATAGTTCCGACGACGACAGCCTCTTCCTACGCGCCTTCGACGCGAATGGCGGACTGCTGATGTCGGCTACGGACTTCATTCCGTCGACCTTCGTGGGTATGCGAACTCTGTCGCTCTCCGCCGCGGGCATTTCTTACGTGGAATTCGGCGGCGTAGGGTACTTGGGCGAGTCGAGCGTTTACGGCGACAACTTCACTTTCTCATCCGGCGGCGCGGTGCCCGAACCTGCGACGTGGGCTCTCATGATCTTGGGCTTCGGCGCGGTCGGCGGTGCGTTGCGCCGCCGTCAGTCGGTCGCCGCTAAGGTCCGCTTCGCTTAGGGCTTCGCCCTTGCGAGAACAGGCGCCGTCAACCTCACGGTTGGCGGCGCTTTCCAATTCGGCCGCGGCTCAGCCGCCGTTGACTCGGCCCATACGGCCGCCACGATGCAGCTATGTGCAACCGATCGCACACGACCCGACCATGCCCGAGCCTCAAGGATTGTTCCATCCAGCCGTTCTAGTCTTGTACAAGACTTCGTAGAGCCGCGAGTCGCCTCGGCCGCATGATGCGCGATTGAACAGGATAAAGGCAAAGACCCGAAGGGGACCGGGATGGAACACCGAGAACTTGGCACGCCCGAGAGGCGAGGCAGGATCATGCAACAGCTGCGTAGGGCCGTCGCAATCTTCGAGTACGTCTTCGCCGCCGCCCTCCTCTTTGCCGGCATCTTGTCGGCACTCGCGCACACCGTGCGCAGCATACTGGGCTGAAAGCAACTTCGCCGGCCTGAGTAGGACGGTGAAGCGGTCACTTCGGCGAGCGCCACAGGCCAAGCGCGTGCGCGATGTCTCCGATCATCTCCTCAACGTCTGGTATGTACCTCAAAGGTCGGCGAAACGAATCATGATACACATTGATTGCGTTCCAGAGTTGACGCCGGTCGTAGCGACGCGCCATCCGACAAAGCGGCGGGAGTTCGCGTTCGATGACGCGCGCAAGCTTCACTCTCTTTTCGCGAACAGCGACGCCATGAACATCATAGCGAGACAGATATAACCACTGCTGCCAGTAAGTATCGCGTACGTTAGGGGGAGAATGTGCGGGTGCGCAATACGCATGATATGGCCGACAACTGAAATGAGCTGTAGTGAGGCCGAAAATATCAGCCAAAGGCGATTGAAGCGCAAAGCCAATATCGACAGACCAATCAGCAGAGCAGTATCGATAGTTGCGAATGACAAGTCGAATTCTTTCCACGGCATTGCTTTCGATCGACGGGCAACCGCCTCTGAGACGGTTGCCACGACATAAAGAAGGCCGGCGGCTCTGAGTGGCACGTCTCCTTTTCGCCATGCCAGAGCGACAGTGGCGATAAGGACGGGCCAGAAGCCGTAGACGTATAAGGTAATGTACCATGGCATGTCGGTTCGCTCCTCGATGGAGCAAACCGACTGCGGGATCAGGCTGCGGCTGTCAGGGGCGGGCGCTCATGCGCGGCATAGGCCGGACAATCCGGGGAGAAGCCCACTTCGTTCAGCCCCAGCTCCGCGGCGACCGCTTGCAGCGCAAGATGCGCGCTCACCATCTTTTCCCGGCTCGCAAACAGAAGCTGCGCCGCCTCATTGATCGAAGCCAGCACCTCGCCGCCCACGTCCAGCGGAAGCGCGGCTTCGCGGTGTTGATCGATCAGGAAGCCGACGAGGCGCTGCGCATCGGCGGCACCCTTCATCGTTGCGTGTTCGACAGGTACGAACGCACTGCGAACCGCCTGAACAAGATCCCGGCGCGCGACGACATTCAACCGTGTTGCTGACATTTTGAGAAGCCTCTTGCCCGCAAGGTTGCGGGTCATGGGCGACGTAGGGACAGGATAAAGCGTGCAAGCTTCTCAACTTCACGGGTCAGCGCAGACATCGTGAGCATCAGCATGGCGAAGCCCAGAGCGGAACCAACGACCAGCGCGATGGTGGCCAAGTTCGAAGTTTGCGACGTCCTCCTGATACCTTCATCGCCAGTTGATGAAACCGCCGGCCCGGCTACGAAATCCGCTTTTGGTTCCCGAACCCGGTCGACGGGTGCCATCTCGCTCCCGGAAGCAGGATGCGCCACCGGGAATGATCCCTCAGGGAATGGTTCCCGCAGCGTATCAAGCAATTGCCGCGCAGCGTCTCGACGGTCGCGTGCCCCGACTTTTCGAATTGCGCGCTCGATATGGCCATCTACCGTCTTGCTCGAGAGGCCGAGTTCGCGCGCGATCGTCTTCGAATCCTGCAGCTTTGCTACCCGTTCGAGACACTCGCGTTCGCGCTTGGAAAGATCCTCGATGGACACAACGACTCGTTTCATCACCGAAACGGCCGATGCTGTTTCTATGGCGGACGATCAAGCTGGCCTGCGCCGATCGGACGAAAAATTCAGACCCTGTCGCCCGGCCGCCGGAATTCGGCCCAAACCGAATGCCCGCCTCTTAGCAACGCCTGCACGATCCAGCCGTGCGCGAAGTGGCTCTCGTTCGTCGCGGTGCTTTTGGCAGCCTGCCCCTCTTCCCAGAACCGCACCAGCAGCGCCCGGTCGGGGAGGAACTGCCGCAGCACACGGAGCGCCAGCCGCACCGCAGGTGTGTCGATTCCATCCCTATTCGCGCGTGAGGCGGCCTGCTTCAGCACCGTCAGCGCCAGGTTGATGACCAGCGTCTCGGCGCGGCGCGCGCGCAACGTGCGATCATTGGCGGCATAGGGGACGATCGCAACGCGCGTTTCGGTGCGATCGGGGCAGTGCCAGCACGGCATCTCGTGCAACACGACGTCCCAGTCCACCGATTGACGATGGAACAGCCGCACGCTGATCAGTTCCTCGAGATCGTACAGCCGTGCCTTACCACACGCTTTGCAGGTGACGTTGACGGCACCCTCCACCTTGCGGAGATCATAGAGGGTCTTCGGCTGGCCAACCATGGCTGGTTTATGGATCAGAACATGAAGAGAACAAAGACTGGAAAGCGGCGCTGCAAACCGGCATCAATAGGACATGATCGCACGCGCCAATCTGATTCGGATCGCCACCGAGAAAGGGGCGAGCTTGTCCGATCTCTCACGCAAGCTCGGGCGCAATCAGGCCTATCTCTCGCAGTATGTGACGCGGGGATCACCGCGGCGGCTTCCCGAAGAAGAGCGGCTGCATCTCGCGATGGCGTTGAACGTGGACGAACGATTGCTTGGCGCACGAGACCCTTGGAGCCCGCACTTGTGACAATTATTGTGTAGCTCTTGTGTATTCTCGCTTGCATGCTGATCTGTAGTTGTGTATATCCTACACAACAGGGAGCGAGGGGCGATGCGCAGCAGCGATGTTATCCGTAAGATCGAAGCGGACGGCTGGTATTTCGTCCGTCAGACGGGAAGCCATCGTCACTTTCGCCACCCTGAAAAGCCCGGCCTCGCGACCGTCCCGCACCCGAAGCGGCATCTGCCCACCGGAACACTGAAGAGCATCAGCAAACAAACAGGGGTCCCCCTCCCGTAAGGGAGAAGCCACCCGCCCAGCGATCGAAGGAACGAACCGATGGCCACCGTCTATTTTCCCGCCGTTATCGAACGCGATCCCGATGGGTTCGGCGTCTTCTTTCCCGACCTGCCCGGGTGCGTGTCGGCGGCGGATACGATGCAGGAAGCCGCCCTTGGTGCGGAGGAAGCACTCAACGGCCATCTCGCGCTGCTTGCCGAAGGGGGCGACGCCATCCCCACTCCCAGCGACATCGATGCGATCGAACGCGATCCCGACGTCAACGAAGTGGCGCGCATCCTCGTGCGCGGCGAGCGGCCCGGTCGTGCCGTCCGCGTTCAAGTCTCGATCGAGGAGGGATTGCTCGCGCGGATCGATCGGGTCGCGCCCAACCGATCGCGCTTTCTCAGCGATGCGGCGCGCGCGTTGCTCGCCGCATCGTAGTTCCCCCCGGAGGTGCGAGCGAAGGCGTCAGATCGTCGGTCGCCAACGCCTTCAAAGCCTTGACTCCGACGGTCAAAAAATGAGTGCATCCGCTACCGGGCGTGCCTCGTCCGCGTAACCGCTGGCCGTTTCGTGAAGCGGATCGAACATGAAGCCCGCCGCGCTGGCGGTCGCCCAACTACCCAACCGCGCACCATGATCGATCACGATGCAGCCGGCGGAGAAAGCCACGCCACGGGCCGCCGCGATATACGATGGATAGACTTGATAGCTGGCAGCACCGACCGGCGGCTGCGTCGGAAGCTCGACGACACAATCGCCTGTGGTTTTCGCCGCCGCGACGATCGCGGCGAGATTTGCCGAGAAGGCACCGACGCTGATGTTGGCCGAAGGTCCCATGTCGTTCGTTCCCAGCTGAATGACCGACATATCCGGTGCATAGGCCGGGATGGCATTGAGCGGGCTTTCCGGATTGGCCCCGCTGTTCCAATTGGCGGTCGTCGAGCCGGACGCGCCGGCATTGAGGATCTCGATTTCTGGCCGTGTGCTGTCCAGTGCGATCGTTGCGATAATCCGGATCGAACCCGTGTTCACCGAGGTCCGCGCGATGCTGTACGTCTTACCCGCCCCACGGCTGAAACCCGTGAAGGTCAGCCGCTGGATGCCATCGGCGGCGTTGGTGCTTTGCGTGGCGGTGGTGGTGCCGTCCGAAACCGAGATCGTCCCCAGACCCGCCGAGGTGACCGCAAGGATGTCCACCCGGTCAGTGATCACGCCCGCGTCCGGCACGATGGTCATTGCGTCCGTGTTCGGGTTTGCCGAGTTGAGCCGGCCTCCGCCCAGACTGAAAGATCCATATCCCCACGAAGACGGGATCGTGCGACGCGGATCGTAGCCATTCACCGCAGCGGTACTCGATAGCCCGGCCGCGCCTGCCCAGCTCTGTCGATTCACGTTGAAGCCGCGTGCTGCCAGCATTTGCGCGACATACGCCGTCTTGTTGCGGGAGGCCGCGCCGACGGACTGGAAGGTGCCATCGGAGGCGGTGCCGGCACCGATCCCGACATCCTTGCTGTCACCGATGAACAGCAACTTGGGCCGGTAGCCCGAGGTGAAGTAACGGGCGAGCGCCGCACGCCACCGGACGGTGTTTGCCGTGCTCCGATTGAGGGTGTTCACCCCGGCGGCGGTCAGATCGGCGGTCGTCACGACCTTCGTCGCACCGTTCTGGATTACCCTGATATTCTCGCTTCCAGTGATCTGTGCAGCGGCCGGCGACGCGGCCAGCGGCATCAGATGGAGAGCGACCACCAGCCCGACCGCTCCACGTAAGAACTTCATCATGTCAGAATCCTTTCTTTGGCTTGGGAAGGAAGGGTCAGCGCGCCTTCAGGCGCTGGTCCAGCGCACGATCGCGCGCCTCGCAGCGGCGGATCACGTCGAGGCTGGCGCGCCGATAGCTGTTGGCCTTGTCGAGCTGACCGGTCTGGGCGTCGCCGAAGGCGATCCAGTCCGCCAACGATGCGTCCACCGGCGGTAGATCGGCGGGCGAAACATCATCGGACAGCGTTCCCTGCACGAGGTCCGAGCAGGGCAAGGCAGCGCGGATGATCGCGGTACGCGGCGCGCAGGCACAAAGCGCGCAGGCCAGCATCGTTGACGGCAACAGGGACCGGCGCGTTCGCGCCGGGCGTCGATCGGATCGCACGGTCATTCTCCTTGGTGGTGGCGTCGATCGCCGACGCCTCGGTGAGCGCCCTAGCCAAAGCGGCCGATGCATCGATCGCCGCGCCGACGACGGCATCCGCCCGCGCGACGTCGACCTGCGCGACGGCGCTCCAATTGGGGCCACGGTGACACGCGCGAAGCGCGAAGATCAGCGCGAAGACTGCCAGCGCGGCCAGCAGCAGCGGCACTGTCAAACGAGCGAGCCGGATCATGCCGCACGTCGCGCATAGGCAGCCGCCAGCCGCACATCATAGCGGTTCTCGCGAAAGGCCGTGCCATTGTAGCCGCGCGCGAACGCCGGCCAGTCGCGGTTCTGGAGCGCCCGCCTGAGCCCGCGCGCCTCGACAAACATCACGAACGCATCGAGCTGCGCGCCCGCGCTGCGTGACTGCTGCCATGCAAACGCCCACGCGGTCGCCGCGCCGCACCAATCGTGGTTCTCGCCGAGTATCTGGAACGCGCCGTAGCTGGCGCTGGCAAAGCCGGCATCGACATCGAGCGCGACCGCGTCGAGCAGTTGCGCCCAGCGCGCCGCCTGTGCGGCCGGGTACAGCCGGGGGTTCCACGCCCGCGAACTGAGCGCCGGATGCGTTTCGTCGAAGCGGTGCCCGGTCGCGCGCGAGAAGCGATGCGGCTCGAACAGGATCGTCGGACGTCCATCGACGAAAGGCGTCCCGGTACTTTCGACGTCGATGACCGACCGGACCGCGGCCGACGGCGCGCCCAATCGATCGGCCGCGCGGTCGATATCGTGATTATCGATCGGCGCGTCGGGGCCATTGGTCAGCGCCTTCAGCACCGCCGCGCGCGTTTGCGCGGTGAACTGGCCGTTGACCAGCCCCGGATCGCAGCCAAGCGCCATTACGCGCCGCTGAAGCGTCGCCACGTCCATCGTCCTTCCTTTCCGTGTCAGGGGTTCACGTCGTCCGCACCGCGGAAGAGCCGGGCGAGCGGCGCGGGCAGCAGCGTCGGCACCACGCGCAGGATCACCCGGATCGTCCCGATGCCGGTCCAACCGGCGCAGATGCCGGCAAGCAGGATCGTCCACGCCGGCCACTGGAAATGCAGCGCCGCCGCGCCGCCCAGCGCCCCGAAGGCGGGCAGCAACGTGCACAATACCGCGAGGTCGCGCCACGTGACCGGCTTCCCGGCCTCGATCTTGCGGCCGATCCTCAGCACCTGCCCGGCCGCCACGGCGAACACCGCGAGCGCATACGCCTGCCAGTCCTTCACAGCGTCACCACCGCGATCCCGAGCCCCGTCGCGACGAGCACGCCCGAGACGAGGAAGCTGGCGGTACGATGCTGCGAAAACGCCGCCATCACGAACGCCATCCCGGTCACCGACAGGATCGCCGCGAGGCGATCGGTCGCGATGTCGAAGCCGCTCCACGCGTCCGGGCGCACGCTGACCAGCCGCACCGCGTCGCCCACCGCGCCGAACGCATACGCCCCGCCGATCAGCGTGCACCCAAGGAAGAACAAGGTGGCGCTCCACGGCGTCTTGATCGCGCTGACGAGATCGGCGTGCAGCTGGTCGATCGTCGCGCGGAACCGCGCCCGGCACGATCGCCGGTCTCCCCGGCACCGTGCGAGATGCCACAGCGCCGCGGCGGCGGGCACCAGCCAGTGCCCGGCCGCGACCGCGAAGCGGATCCCGTAGAGCATCATCGTCCAGATTGAGACGACGCTGACGATATGGCCAGCCGGCGTCATCGCGCGGCCCCACGGGCCGCGACGGTCATCACGTCCATCGACTTTCTCCAAATCAGGCGGGGTCAGGTGACCGGCGGGCGGTGCGGCAACCATTTGCGACGCGCGGCGTCGAAGATCAGGACGTCGCCGCCCTGCACGCCGCTGGTCAGATCGACGTCGAGCACGTCCGCAAGCGTCCAGCGCGGCGCCATCGCCATCGTCGGAACGTAACCGTCGCGGAGCACCTGCGTGTAGGCCCAGACGAAGACCTCGGCGACGCCCTCGTCATACGCGGCCTGAAGCGCAGCGCTGGTGCTCCGCCAGACCGGCCCGCTGTCGCCGACCAGCGCGAAGCCCGCGAAATAGTGCTGACGCGA
The DNA here is from genome assembly GCF_014199415.1 of Sphingomonas endophytica. Classification (GTDB taxonomy): domain Bacteria; phylum Pseudomonadota; class Alphaproteobacteria; order Sphingomonadales; family Sphingomonadaceae; genus Sphingomonas; species Sphingomonas endophytica. The sequence goes on along the minus strand of NZ_JACIJN010000002.1, from coordinate 417,526 downwards.
CCGCGGATAGCCAAGCCGCTCCTCGACGATCGCGCGCGCGGTCGCCGAGCGATCGGGGCGGTCCTCGATCACGAAATCATAGTCCTCCAGCTGGAGGACATCGAGCGCCGGCCACGCCAGCGCCGACGGCATGTTGACCCGCCGCGCCTCGGGCGCGTCGTCGCCGAGCAGCTGCGGAAGGTACAGCAGCGCGTAGTTGGTCATGTCCGGATGATCGGCGCGGACGGCCGCGGCCAGCGCGAGGATCGACTGCGCGAGCTGGGTGCCCAGCCAGTCGAGATAGCGCCGCTCCGCCTCGCTCTTCGCGCCCGCCATGGACGCGATCACCGGCGGCGGGTTGCCCGTTTCCGACTGGAAGCGGGCGACCGTCGCCGCATCGTAGAAGGATGGCGTCAGCGTGCCCGGGGCGATCCAGTACCACGGCTCACCGACCTGAAAGTGGACGTCATGCCCGGCGGCCGCGGCGATCCCGCAGAATTGCCGCGCGACCCGCTGGAGGTACGTCATCGCGCCGGCATGGCAGGGCGAGAAGAGCGTCGACGGCGGGGTCCAGCCGGTCAGCGCGGGCGCGCCGTCTTCATCGAGCTGACGAAATGCGCGTGGCGCGAAGGCGTCGAGCATCTCGTAGCTGACCGAAATGATCAGCCGGATGCCCGCGGCGTGAAGCTGCTCGGCGAAATCCTGATGCCACATGATGCACGGCGTGTTGAGCGGCTGCGCGACGTCATCGGCGACGTAGCGCGCCTCGGCCTCGCTCCACGTCCAGCTGAAATAATGGCTCATCCCGACATAGTGGCTGAGCGTGCGGCGGTAGCCGAGCAGCCGGAGGTTCCGCAGGATGCGCGCAGGTGCGACATTGTACGTGTCGTCGTAGCCGTTGGTCATGCGGACTTCGTGCGTACCGCCCGGCCCCGATCCGCAGACGAGCGTCGCTGCCGCGCCGGTCGCGCTCACCTCAGACAAGATCATCCCCCCCTCGACCCGCGTCGCCAGCCGGCCGCCGTCGCGCCGGTAGCCGGTCGGGACGAACGAGAGGAACAGCCGATCGATGTCCCCGGCGTAGACGTCGTCGGTGCCGTAGAAACCCGCCTTCAAGCGATCGAAATCCAGCTCAATCTGCGCGTCGGTGGCCGAGCCGCCGCGCTGCGCATTGACGAGGCGAACGTACCAGGTGCGCGGCGTGCCGGCGGCGTCGCGCCCCTCGATCGTCAGCACCGGCCCGTCGACATCGTCGATCGGGAGCACGTCGCCGCGCAGCCGCAGCCGGAAGCGCAGCACGCAGCCGCGATAATCGCGATCGGTGTCATAGCCGGTGGCCGGATGGTCGAAGCGATCCTCCGATTCCCAGATGACGCCGACGAGATGATCCCGCTCGTGAAAGACGGCGTCGACGCGCAGTTCGTCGCCCTTGGCGCGCAGGCTCGCCATCATCGTGTTTGGGAAATTGCAGGTCCAGAACAGCGGGTCGAAGCGCGCACGGCGTTCGGTGCCGATCCGCGCCGCATGCGTCACCAGCGCGAAGCGGGCATGGTCGATCGCGTCGGCGGTAACATCGGCCCCGTCCTGCGGCTTGGTGCCGGCGGGATCGGTGATCGCGTCCCATGATGTCGGCCGCTCCAGCGCGATCCCGTCGAGCGACGGCGTCGCGACCAGCGCCGGGGTCGGGGGCGGCGTGCCGGTGCGCCCGAGCGCGAAATCGTGCTTCGCCATCGTCTCCCCGCGCAGCACCAGCGTCACGCCCATCGTCGCCGGATCGAGCGTGCGGCGCAGGACGACTGCCGGCTGCTCGACCAGCCCGGCGTCGGGCAGGTTGATCGTGAGCAAATCGCCCGGCCCATACCGCCGCAGGCGCGGTTTGCAGGGCAGCTCGATCTCGCCCAGCTCGCGGCGATCGAGCAGTTCGTAGGCGGCGAGCTGGCGGGCCTGCGTCGGGTCCTGCACGAGGTCGTATTGACGCTCCTCGCGCTTCTCCTCGCCGTCCTCCGCGAGGTAGGTTGCGATTTGCACCGGATCGGTGGCGACATATTCCCAGCGGTGCGTCTCGGAACGATATTTCGGAACAATGGTGTTGAGCCGCTGTTCCCATCCCTGCATCACCCCGACCACGATCTCACCGTCCGCGAGATCGCTCGCGGTGATGGTGTCGACGGCGACGCGTGGCGCGTTGACGCGAACGCCCAACCTGCCCCCGATCCAGCACGGCTCTGCCCCGCCGGCCGCAAGGATGCGCTTAAGATTGTCCCATTTGCTGCTCGACGGTTCGAACAGGACGCCATCGCAGTTCCAATTGTTGGCGGCGCAGACATTGTGCAGATGGACGAATTGTTCGACGATCAGTCCATCGAGCGGGATGCCGACTCCAAAGGTCTTGCGATAGGTCGACCCGGCGACGCGGGGATCGCGCTCGTAGATGCCGAGCGCGTAGCGCAACGCCAGCAACCCCGGCGACCGCGTGAACGTCCATGTCACGCGTGCCGCATCGTGCCCCGCGGTGTCGGCGGGCGGTGCCCATCGGCTGGCCCCGTTCCCACCGGGATAGGTGCTGTCCTCGACCGGGTTCCAGCAACGCGCACCGCGCCATACCGCGCCCATCTGCGCCAGACCGGAGGCGAACACCTGCCCTTCGCGGTCGAACAGCGCATTGTACGCGATGGCCGCCTTGCCCGAAAGCCGCGCATCCGCTCCCCAGCCCGGCGCGCCGGGGAAGCGGAGCGGCAAGGCCGTTCGCTCCGCCTGCTCCCCCAGCTGGAACGACCGCCAGAGATGCTCGTAAAAATACCCGTTCGTTCCGGCGACCGGGACTTCATTCCGCATCACAACGGGCGCGAGATCGGCGTAGATACCCTCCAGCCCATCGACCGGTCCGCCGACCGAGTGCACGTCGGCGGCGAGCAGATAGGGGTTCTTCACCTTCTTCAGCGTGGCCCCGTAGCCGACCAGATGGACGCGCGCGCCGCCGTAATAGGTGCGACCGACAAGCCATGGGCTATCCTGATCCGAGCCGATCGTCGTCTGCGAGACGGACCCCTGTCGCGGCGGGATCTTGGCAGTGACCTGCGCGGCGACGCTCGCAGCCGACGCCGTGAGCGCCGCATAGCTCGCTACCGCCTTCAGCGACACACCCGCAACGGCTCCAACTCCCGCCGTCGACAATGCCAGCGCCGCGACCGCAACGACGCCGGCGATCTTGGCGACCGTGGACGAAACACCGCTCATATCCGCCACGCCGCCTTGAACGGCTGCGACACCACCGGCGCGATCGGCACCAGCCCCCGCGCGAGATCGTCGGCGTGGTAGCCCAGCACTTTCCCGCCGGCTGCGATCACGACCGCGTCGAACGCGTCATCACCTTGCATCAGCGCCAGATCGCCGATCAGCATCCCGGCGGGCGCGATCCGGGGCAAAAGGCTGTCGAGCAGCTCCATAATCCCGGCGTGACCGGTCGCGGTCAGCGCGCGTTTGGCAGCCAGCATCGACCGCAAGTCGGGCATCTTCGGCGGCTTGTGTCCAAACGCCACCATCTGCGCGCGCGCGAGATGCAGGCAGGTCCGACGCCCCGTCCACGAAAAGGGCCGGCGGCGAAAGCGCGCCACAACGCGCTCCGTTCGCGCGCGCCGTTCCTCCAGATTAAGCACGCGCCGACGCTCCGCGGGGGCCAGCCGCCGCGCCCCATGCCACGTCGGTGGTCAGACCGGTCGCATTGTCCAAGCCAGCTTCTCCCGGATAAATCAGGCGATGAAAGGACGGCGACAGCGTGTTGCCCTCGTTGCGCAGCATCAGCCGCTGCCCATGCGTGACGCAGCCGATCTCCAGCAGGCGGGAGCCGCGTCCGATCCGCAGCCGCATGCTGTCGACCTGCCAGTCGACCATCTGATCCGGCTGCCCGATGACACCGCCGTTGCGCTCGTCGAGCTCGGCGACCCACAGGCGCAGGCGCGATCCCTGATGGCCGGGCGCGGCCAAGGTGGTGGCGGCCGTCGTGGACGGCGGCGTCATGGTCAGCACGCCGGCCGGCGCTTCGTCACCGACGCCTTCGGTCAGCGCGTTGAAGCCGCTGAGGATGCCGAATTCGTCATCCTTGGCCTGATAAAGATCGCCGTTCCACTGGACGAAGCCGCCGTCGCACAGCGTGATCGTACGCCCCGGCAATTCCAGCTTCATCAGGCCGGACAACAGAACCCGCTCCATTTCAGCGCGTTTCCTCGACCGTAAATTCTATGGACGTCGTGCGATTGACCGCGAGGTTCCACGCGCGCTTGTCGCCATCGACCAACCCTTCGATCATCGGCGCGGCGAGGTGCACCGCAGCGCCGTTCTCAAACGGCACGCGCAGCATTTCCGAGAGGGAGAGGATCATGCGCCCATCCGCATCAGCCACAGCGTCCCCGGCGACGTTGTGCAGATAATGCTGCCCGGTCGGGTCGACGATCGATAGCCAGTAGCCCTCACGCGCGGTGTAGCCGGGGCTCAAGCCGCGCAGGGTCAACGACAGCCCGGACTGGCCCGCACCGTCGACCAGCGGCGCACCCGGCTGACCCTGATCCACAAACAGCGGATAGGGCACGCGCAGCCCGAGACGTTGCGCGCGAATCAGCCGCGACACCACGATCCGGCCCTGCTCGGGCTCGAAGGGCGGAAAGGCGAGTGCGGCGAGATAGTGCGAGCCGAGGCGATTGACTCTCAGTGCCGCCGTGTTGAGCGGCGACCGCATCACACCGCCGGCATCGACCAGCGCCGGGGTGGCGGCATTCGGCACTGCCCATTCAGGCAGCTCGATCACGCGAGTTGCTGGCGCTGACGCAGCGCCCCTGCCCGGTTGCCCTCACGCACCGTCTGCACCGACACCCCGCCCGCGATGCCGACCACGCGCGGCTCGAACATCTGCCCCTCGCCGACCACCAGCTGCACCACCGGCTTTTCTCGCGAGGCGCGCAGCCCACCGTTCGGAATGATGGTGCCGCTGGTGCCCGGCGCGAAGATCTCCGGGCCTTGTTCGCCGACGACGAACCAGTCGTTCGGCGTGATCGAGCCACCATTCTTGCGGAAGCCGCCAAAGGACGAGGACAATGCGCCGTTCAGCGCATCATTCGCCTGATGTGTGATCGTGGTTCCTAACGCAGCATCGCTCGCCGCCTCACCCGCCTGTCCACCGACCCCGAGCAACAACCCCGCCAAGGGCTTGATGAGCGCCTGCTGCAAGGCAATTTCGAGCAGCGCCGCCACGATCCGCTTGGCGGTCTGGACAAAGACGTCCCCCAGCGATTTCGAGTTCACGATCGCGTCGGCGAGTTCGCGATTGAGATCTTTCAGCGAGTCGACCTCGAGCGCTTCCACGTCGTCCGCGATTGCCGCGTCCGGGCGGTTCAGTTCGCGCCGATAGCGATCGGTCGGTCCTTCGTTTTGCCGCTCCACCGTTTGACGGCGGTCGCCATAGATCTGGGTGAGCGCTTCTTTGCGGCGGCGCGCATTGTCCCACTCCGCCGACGCGGTGTTCTTGGTGGCGAGGATCAGATCGAGTTCAGCCTCCTCTTGCTGACGTTGCAGCTCAAGGAGCCGCAACTCGCCATCGCGGCGTTCAGCGATGCTGTCGGCGAGGTCGATCTCCGTACGGACACGATCCTGCTCACGCTGGTTATCCGCCGCCGCCAAATCATATTGCTGCTGCGCAAGCGCGCTCGAACGATCCCGCTCGACGATCCCGCGCCGGATCGCCAGTTCGGCATCCTTGGCGGCGAGCAGTTCGGCGCGGCGTGCGTCGTTCAGGCCCTCGTCAAGAGCGTTCTGGCGGATCGTAGAGGCACGCTCTTCGTCGAGCGCCGCCATGTCCGCACGGTAGCGCGCCTCGATCCCGCCGGTCAGATCAGCCTGCGCCTGCAATTGCGCCACCCGCACGCGGCCCAGCTCGTCGAAGTATTGCGCTTCATACTGAGGGCTGCGATCCGCGGCCTCGCGTCCGCCCCTCTTGGGCTTGTCATCGGCATCGAACTTGACGTCGCGGGTCGGCCCGGTGTCCTTTTCCGCAGCAGTGATGGCCTTGTCGAGCAAGTCGAAACGCTTGAGCGCCTCAGCCTGCACCTGCGCGGCCTTGGCATAGTCGGCCGCTGCCTGATCGCGGTTCGGCGAAGGGCTGAAGCCAAAAAAGCCCAACACCTTTCGGTCAATCGAGCGCTCCCAGTCGTTGCTCCCGAACGATACCGCTTCGTACGCTTTCTGCCTCACGCTGGTGGAGGCTGCCCGCGCGCGCATGCTCGCCGCGCGCGCGGCTTGCAGGTCGGCACGCGCCGCCTTGACCGACTCGATCGCGCGGACCCGGTCAGCGCGCGCCAGCGCCATCGCTTCCTTGCGGGCCTCACCTTGCGCAAAGGCCAGCTTCTGCACGATGTCGGCACTGTTTGCCGTTGCGGTGCTCGCCGCTTCCATTGCGCTGACGTACTTCGCCGAGGCCTCGCGCTGCTGGAACATAAGCGGAACGAGGATCGACAGCGCAGATACCGCCAGACCGATCGGTCCCGCGAAACGCAGCATCGCGATACCGAGCGCGCCGATCGCCGTCCGCGCGCTCAACGCGAGTAGCAGCCGCCCAAACATCGTCACGAGAAACCCGACCGGGTTCAGCAGCGCGCCGGCCGCGGTACCGATCACGCCGAACGACGCGCCCAGCGCCGTTCCGCGCAGGATCAACACCACCAGCAGCGGCACCAGCTTCGTCCCGATCAACACCAGCGGGCCGAGCGCGGCCGCCGCCAGCCCCGCCGCGGTCACCAGATAGAAGAACGCGGGCGGTGCCGACGCAACCCGCTCAACGACCGCGGCCACGCTGTCCTTCACCCACGTCAACACCTGAATGAGGCCGGCCTCGCCGATCGCGATCTTCAGCTTCTCCCAGGCGGCGGCGAGCCGCCGGGTGGAGGCGGCCTCACCGTCCAGCAGCACGCCCAGCTTCTGGTCGACCGACGCCTTCTCGATCGACGCCTTGACGCTGTCGATCCCCTTGGTCCCGGCCTGCATCAGCGCGATGGCGACACGCATCCCGTCAGTGCCGAACATGCGCGTTAGCGCATCTTGCCGGCTGCGGTCGCTCAGCCCGGCAAGCCGCGTCTTCAGCACCTCCGCGACCTCGCCCAGCGACTTCATGCTGCCATCGGCGTTGAAGAAGCTGATGCCGAGCTGCGTCATCGTCCGCTCGGCATCCTTTGAGGTCGGCACCAGCGACAGCAGGAATGTCTTGAACGACGTGCCGGCGTCCGATCCGCCGGTCATCAGCGGGATGACCGCCGCCAGCGCGGCATTCATATCCTCGAACTGATAGCCGAGCCCGCCCGCAATCCCGCCGACCTGTCCGATCGCGTCCTTATAGCCGTCGAACGACAGCTTGGAGGCGTCGAGCGCGCCGCTGACCTTGTCGACGATCTTCGGGAGATCACTGGCGGCAAGGTGGAATTGCTGGAGAATGTCGGTCGTGACATCCGCGGCGTTGCCGAGTTCGGTCTGGCCCGCCACGCTCAGCTTCAACGCCGCTTCCAGCCCGCCGCCAAGGATGTTGGCGGCACTCATGCCGTTCTTGGCCAGTGACTCGATCGCGCCGGCCGCCTCGGTCGCGCTCTTGCCCATCGCCGGGCCGAGCGACAGCGCCGCCGCGCGCAGCTTGTCCAGCTGTTCGGGGCTGGCGTCGAGCATCGCCGCGTGGACGTTGTTCATTGCGGCCTGAAAGTCGGACGCCGCGTCCGTGGACGCCTTGGCCATCGCGACGGAAGGCAGTGTCAGTCCGGCGGTCAGCAGCAGCCCGGCATTCTTCACTTCGCGACCGACGTTCTGGACGCTGTCGACGATCCGGATCACCGCCGCGTCGATCTGGTGCGCCACCTTCTCGAATGACGCCACCATGCCCTTGCCGGAGCGGTCGAGGTCCTGCTCGGTCCGCTTCGCCTCGGCCCGCGCCGTGCGCATGCCGGCCTGAAATGCAGCGTCCTTCACGTCCATCGAAATGACGAGCGAGGCCAGCAATGCCTGCATCGCGCGTCACTCCTTCCGGCGGAGAGGTGGTGGACCATCCAGCACCTCGATTTTGATGGGAGCGCCCGCCGCCTGAAGCGCGCGGAACACCAGAGCCCGTTCGGCGGGCGTTTGCGAACCGCCGGACCTCGCGCCCGGCTTATCGGCCGCGAGATACTGCCCGACAGGCTTGAGCTTGTCCTGACGGGCGAAGAACTCGCCACGCCATGCGCCATAGGTGGCGAGATCGTGATCGTCGCGGCGGCGCTGCATCCACCCGCGCATCGCCGCGCCGAAGCCGGCCGGGGTCGTCAGCCAGAAGGCGGACTCGTCGAACCCGGCGCGGGTCCATTGCGCGACGAGCCCTTCCCAGTCGGTGCGCGCCTGCGGGTCGACGGCTTTCCCGGGGCGACCGGCCGGTCATCCTCCTTCTGCCCCTCGCCCCGCCCCTGCGCGGCGCGGATCGCATTGCCGATGACTTCGCCGAAGCGATGTTGGCCGAGTTGATCGGCGACGTCGCTGACCTCGTCGAGCGTCACGCCGGGATGGTGGCGCTGGAGCCCGTGCCACGCCAGATCGCGCAGCACCGACAGCCGGACGCGACGCATCGCGCTGGCCATCTTCTCCATCGTCGCGACTGACAGGCTGGGCATGGCGTCGCCCGACATCGCCGAGGCGATCGCCAGCGCCGTCTCGGCGTCGACATCCGGCACCGCGTCGGCGACGACCGCGAAGAACCCTTTGCCGTATTGCTCCTCCACCGCGCATTGCGCGGCGTTGCCGAGGAATAGCGTCCAGCGCTGCCCCCCGGCATCGAACACCTGCGCGCCCAGCATCAGGCGGCCGCCGCGATGACGCGCTGGTTGGCCACCGCATCCTCGGTGTCGTCGCCGGTGAAGCGGACGGTGACGGTCTGCTTCATCCGATCATTGATCGGCACGGCGCGACCGCGCTTCTTGACGATCAGGAAGCCGCTGATGCGGAGCCACTTGCCGCCGGGTGCGGGCAGGAACGTCTCATAAGCACAGACCTCGCCGCTGTCGCGCGCGGTGCGCAGCGCCACGTCGCTCGGCGAGCCGGGGATGTAATTGACTTCCAGCGTGCCTTCGCCGTCATCGGTCAGGCCGCTGCGCCATTCCTTTTTCCTCTTCGGTGACTTGAAGTGCGTCACCTCATATTCGTCCGCCGACTGTTCGGCAATCGGCACCTGCGTGACCTCGTCGATCTCCAGCCACTTGTTCGCGACCTTCAGGAAGAAGCCAGTGCCGTAGCCCGACTGGGCTTCGCTGTTGCCGTTTGCGTCCATGTTGCGCCTCCTCTCAGGCAGGGGTGTGAGTGAAGATGATGTCGATCGACTCGCGCGCGATCTCGTCGCGGAACCGTTGCGGCTCGCCGGGCTGCTCGGGCTCCGGGCCACCGCGCACGTTGGCGATCACGGCGCGTTGGAACCGCACGCCGCCGATCACGTCCGCCGCCACGAAGACGGTGATGCAGCGCTCGCGCAGCGCCGCCGCCTCGGTCGCCGTCTCCGCCCAAATATCGATCTGCACCGTCGTCTGGCGCGGCTGAAAACCTTTGAAATGCTCCGCGCGCACGTCGGTGATCGTCTGGAACGTCAGTTCGGGAAGGCCGCTCAGTATCCGCGTCCAGCCGCCTTTCTCCCCGGTCGCCGCTCCAAGCTGCGCGTCACCCCGCGCGCGCGCCGTCAGCGCCGCCTCGAACGTCATCGGGCCAGCGTCAGCACATCGGCGAGCAGCAGGCTGGTGACCAGCCGCTCCGCCGCCGGACGCCGAGCGGCGATGGCCGGGCGCATGAACGGATGGGCGCGCATCGTGCGCGTCCCGAACTCCTGAAAGCGCGCGTAATATACGTCGCCTTCGTCGGTCGATCCGACCGGCCCGATATAGACCTGCACGGTCCCATCATCGATCCGGCTGCCGAGCGTGCCGTAGACGCGCGCGTCGCTGGCGTCGGCGACCGTGATGCTGTCGCGCAGCCGGCCGGTGAGGAAGGGCGCGAGCCGTCGCGCTTCCTCCGCGATCAACTCGGCACCGGCATGCAGCGCAGCCCGCTTTCTCGTTTCGGGCACGCCCGTGGCGAGCGCAGCGAGCTTGCGATCGAGATCGCGGAACCCGCTACTGCGGAACGTCATCACACTCACGGCGTCTGCCTTGCCGGGCAGTCCCAGACGCCCTTCCGGTCGAGCATGACGCCGTCGCCAACGACATAACTGACGTTGCCGACGTCCGGCCCGAGCGTGACCTCGTCACCGGGCTGCGGGGCAGCAATCTCCCAGCTGCGCACGCGCAGGATCGTCGACCGGCGCTTCAGGCTCACCGTGCCGAAACGATCGTCCTGATCGGCGCTGCGGATGCGGATCGTAACCGTGGACGGCTGGCCGCTCCATGCCGCAGGCTTCCCGAACGTCGCGAAGGCGAGATCGACGATCGCGCATCGCTGCCCGGAGAACCCGCTCATGGTCACACCGAGGGCAGCAGCTTGACGTTGCCGACGATGTCGGCCGCGACCTTCGGAGCAGCGGTCATGCCGATCTTGGTATTGCCGTTCGCGCTGGTGGTAACCCGCGCGTTCGCCGCGTCCCAGTAGAGCGCGATGCAATTGGTTGCCCAAGCCTGCCCCTGACACGGAAGGACGAAGACGCCTTCAATCCAGCCCGAGTAGGTCTGCCCTGCGGCGGCGTTGGTCGCCGGGATCACGAGAATGACGCCGACCAAGACAGGCACGCCCGCCTTCACCGCTCCGTCGGCAACGAAGTCGAGGGTACGCCCCTCCTGTACGAAAATCTTCATGACATACGTCTCCATCCGCGCCGGGCGAGCTCGCCCGGCCGGTCGTCAGAGGTCGGAATGGTTGGATCAGGCCTTGCCGGTGTTCCGGAACGCGCCACGGTAGTCAGCCGCGCCGGCATAGAAGTCCTCGGTAACGCGCCATGCCATGCCGTCGACGTTGAATGTCTCCTCCGAGATGACGCGCGGCCCCGGCGCATCGGCGAGATAGCCGTAGACGAAGGCGGGCAGATCGGCGGGATCGGCATAGAGTTCCCACGCACCGCCATCGATCGTGCCGTCCACCGTCGGCGTCAGGCGTCCGGCGAAGGGATTCACGTCACCAACCAGCGCTGGCTGGAGCGGCTGGAGCGGCATGATCAACTGCTCGGTGCGGGTTTCCAGTTGCGGCCCGACAAGGATGCGGGTCGGCGCGATATTGAGGATATTCTTGTCGGCGTCCTTCTGCTGCCGGATCGCCGCGCGGCCTGCCCCCAAGCTCTCGATGCTGGGATCGGAACCGGCCGCCCCATCGACGAGATTGCCGTGATCCTTGTGGAAGAAGGTTTTCCCATCCGACATTTTCGGACCAAGCCCACCGTTCACCGCCTTCATGGCGTAGAAGGTGTTGTTCTCGAATCGAGCGATCATGCGGCCGATGGAGCCGAACACCTGATCGAAGGCCCCCAGATCGTCGTTGACGATAGCCTGACGCGACAGCCGCAGGATGCGACCGTAGGAGCCGAGGATCACCTCTTCCTTGCCCTCGCCGATCGTGCCGGCCTTGATCTCCCCGTCTTCGGCATAGGGCAGCAGCGTCGGGAAATCGCCCGCCCGCAGCAGCTTGGTCGGCCGGAAGTCGGTCAGGTCGCGGCGCGCCGCAATGTCGCGATAAGTCGGCGCGGCGGCATTGTAGCGCGCCAGCAGCACGCGATTGCCGGCGCTCTCCATCAGCAGCGGGAAGTCCGAACTGGTGTGCGCCGCGCGAAGGATCGTGATCGGGTCACGCTCGCGTGGCGACAGGCCGGCGCGGCTGGCGGCGATCTCCAGCAGCCGCATTCCCATGAACTCGCGAGCCGCGTCGCTCGGCTGCTCGCGCAGCGTGCGCGCGGCCAGAGCCTCGGCGATGGCGTCGCAAGCACCCTCTTCCTGTCGGCCATTGGCGCCGAAGCCGGGCGTGCCGCGGAGCCCGCCGGTCTGGGCGCGCTGCGCCTCGGCTGCGGCCTGCATGATCGCCGCGCGTGCCGCTTCGGTGCCGATCTCGCCGCGGCCATTCTGCTCGACCAGCTCGCGTGCGCGAGTTTCGACCCCGAAGCTGCGGGCCTGCTCCATGAAGTCGACCGCTTCGGTCGCGGCGAAGCGGGTGACGGTGGGGCTCGGCGTCGGCGTTGGGGCTGGGGTCGGCGTGCCCGCGCCGCCCGGAAGGTCGCGAAACATAGTATCTTCCTCGTTGGTGGCTTTGTCGCCGGTGACCGGGGGATTTCCGTGCGGGGCAGACCGGACCCCGGCGAGCGGGTCTGCGGGAACGGGGACGAGGCTGACCTCCAGCAACTCCCAGCGCGTGGCGGTCCACGTGTCGGCGGTGTCGGTCTGCTCGGTGAGCGTCCACGTACGGACGTTGTACCCGATCGAGATGCCGGTCAGTTCGCCGCGCGACACCTGCCCCTCGGCGGCGCGGCCGGCATCAGTGTCGGCGAAGGCGATCGTCCCGACGAGCCGGTCACCCTCGATCCGTGCGTCGATCACGCGACCCAGCACGCCCGCGACATCATAGGAATTGTGCGCGTTGAGAAACGGACAGAGGTTGGCACCGACGCGGGTCAGGTCGATGGCGTCGACCGAAACCTCCAGCTGCTCGGTTCCGAACCAGCGCGACACCGGCGAGCCGGCCGAGAAGACGGCTTCGACGGTTCGCGCCTCGGCATTGTACGATGAGCCGGTGAACGTGGCTTCGCGGACGCCGCGCGCGGGCGGCGGCGCGCCGCGCTCGCGCGGGCCGGGTTCGGGCGCCTCGCGGGTCATATGCCGCGCCGGACCCTCCGGCTGCGGGGCGTGGCGGTCGTTGCCCGCCACGCGCTTGCCCTTCTTCACGCGTGCGGGCTCCCCCCGCTCCGGCTGCGCCGGGCGATCGTCGTTCATCACCATGCTCCTTTAAAATCAGGCGCTCTTGGAGCCCTGTGCGTCGCCCTTTGGGGCGAGATAGCCGGCAGCGATCTGAAGCACCCCGCTGTCGGTCAGGCGGCGCGGATCGCTGTCGAGCGCTAGGCCGAGATCGTCGATGATGTCGTTCAGCCGCTTGATCTCGCGGAGTTGATCCTCCGTGTTGATCCCGCGCTCGGCGAGCGACCGGCTCAGCGTCTTGAGCCCCGCACGGATCTCGATCAGCTCGCCCATCAGATCCTTGATCGGGTCGACGAAGCGCCGGACGGGCAGCGCATAGCCGACCTTCATCGACAGGTAGCGCTTGTCGCCGGTTCGCAGCGCCAGCCGCGCCATCCGACGATCCACCGCGGGGCGCACGGCGTGCGGAATGATAACGTTCTGCTGCCAGTCGTCGAGCAGCGCCCAATGGCCGAGCATCGCCGCGCGCAGGCTGGAATAATTCGCCTGACTAACGTCGCCCGTCATCAGGTGATAAGGAGCCATGTTGGCGGACACGGCCGCCATTTGCTGGCGGATGAACTCGACCGCGCCGCCCGACTGGCTGGGCTCGATCGTCGTCACCGTCTCGCCCGGCCGCGCCCGCACGATCATACCCGGTGCCAGCGTCTCGATACCCCGCTCGTCGCGCTGCTCGCCGTCGCGCTGTGCCGCCAGCGGCGAGCCGGCACCTAGATCGTCCGCATCGCGCGTAAGTACAAGCCCGAGACACGCCTGCACCTTTTGCTGCATCCGAACCGCATCTTCGATGTCGCCGATGTCGCGCAGCGTCATCGCGACCGCCGACAGCCATGAGACGCCGCGCGTCTGACCGAAACGCAGCCGCTCGAAAACATGATCGACGTGCTGCGCGGCGATCGGTGCCGACATCGCAGCCCCGCCGAACGACAGGTCGCCGGGATGATCGGTAAACAGCCAATAGGCCGAGGGCATCCGATCCTTATCGTATTGGACGCCTTGGACGATCCTGCCACCAGCCGTCGTCGTGCCGGTGCGGGAATGATCGAGGTAATCGCCTTCCAGCCCCTCGATGCGGCCATCCGGGCCATCCGCATCGGCATGCCAGGCGGTTAGCGTCTCGCCGCCCACGACAATGCCGCGCGCGGTCAGCTTCTGATGTTCGTAGAAATCGCCGTTGCCGTCGACCTTGCTTTCGGCCCAGCGCTTCCACTCGTCCTGCGCCGTCCGCTGCACGACGGGATCATCGTGCGTCAGTTGCACGGCGATCCCGTCACCGATCATGTTCGCGACGATCTGGCGGACGCCCGCCGCGGCATATTTGTTGTTGCGGACCAGATCGTGCGCGCTGTTGCGCAGCATGACGATGCCGTTGGCGTTTTCGGTGTCGGCTGAACTGCTCGGTCGCCGCCAGCCTTTGGTCCGCCGTCCCCTCCCCGCCGCGTCATACTGGCGCACCGCTGCGAACCCGATCCGCGCCGCCTGTCGTTGTGTCGCCCAGCGCGGTGCCCATGGCTCGATCAGGCCGTCGATGAAATCGCCCAGCGCCATGGTCAGTCCGGATCGAAGGCGGCGAGTGTCGTGGACGAGCGCGGATAGGCCACGGGTGCCTCGGTCACCCGCTGGCGGAAATAGGCCAGCGCTTTGGTGATGTCGCGAACCCCGCGATAGGTGACGCTTTCGCCCTCGCTCTCGACCCGCGCGACGCCGGAACCGAGGCCACGCTCCAGTTCGGCAATCTCCGTCGCGAAATCCGGTGCGGGCATCAGAGCCATCCTTCTCTTTTCTCGACATAGCCGTGCCGCGGCTGGGGCGGCATCGGCGACGGCTGCGGCGCGGGGGGCGCCTGTGATTGTGTCAGGTCCGGTGCGAACAGGTCGCGTAGCCCGTCCTCACGCGGTGCGTAGCGGTCGGCACGAAGCGCCGCCCAGTCCATCTCGGTCAGCGTGTCGAGCATCAGCTTCTCGGCCGCCGCGAGATTGTAGACCCTGCAATCGAGATAGTGGTTTTGCCGGCCCGGCATCACCATCCACCGCCGGTCCGGAAAGCCGTTGACCATCCGGACCTCGATCGTCTCGGCGGTCGCCTGCTCGAACCAGTCGGCGGGCGTATCGCGCGACAGATGGACACGCCCGACCGGCGTCACCTCTGCGACGCCAGACTCCTCCACCGCGGCGAATGCCTGCATCGTGGTGCGCAGATAGCCGTACCAGCTCAGCTTGACATTGCTGACGCCGACAATGTGCGCCTTGTCCTCGGCCTTCGATCCGGCGCGACCGGCGCGCCGGCCCTGCTGCTCGTACCCGATCGTCTCGCCGCGCCCGAGGATCGGGCGGCCCCAACCAGCACGGCCGAACACGGCGAGACGCCGGGGCCGCTTGGCGCAATAGGCCTGCGCGGCCGGTGTGTGGTAGCCAGCGTCGATACATTCCCAGTCGATCGGCAACACCTTTCCGCCGGGGAAGGCGGTGCCGCGCTGCGCATATTCGTCGAGCGCCTTCCACGCCCCCTCGCCGGGCACGTCGGTCGCGCCGGGCAGGAAGCGCGCATCAAGCTGCCACGTCTCCTTGCGCGGGCCATGGCCGACCTTCTCGACGTAGATGCCGTCGCCTTGCACGTCGCCGCCCAGCGTCACGACCAGCGGGCCGATCGGCATCTGCCCGACGCCCCAATGCTGTTCGCGCAGCTTCATGAGCTGCTCGTAATCGGGCGTGTCGGTTGCGACCTTGAAGGCGATGCCGCGCTTCAGGTTGGTCCACGTCTTCAGCTTCGAGACGTCGCCCTGCGCATCGCGGAAGCCGACCGCCATTTCGCCCCATGACTGGAAGGTCGAAATCTCCCCTGCGAGATGGAAGCCCCGCTTGCGGCTGGGCTGCATGCGGGCGCGGAACGCCTGAAAGGCGTCCTCGGTCAGCACGCGCGGCACCGGCTTGCCGTCGATCCGGTCGGACAGCCACCCGTCCGGCCGCTTCATCTCCGGCTTTCGCCAATGCTCGATCTGAACGCCGCAGCACGGCGCGACCACGTGCGCATGCTCGTGGTCGCCGTCCACCCATTGCACGTCGCCCCAATCGATCAGGAAGCGGTCCGTGCACTCGGGACAGCGCAGATAGTAGTGGCGACGGTCGCTCTTCTCATACGCCGCCGCGATCTTGCTCGACCCCTCAATGGTCGGGGTCGAAATCTTGAGCCGTTTGGACAAGCCGCGCGAGCGCCACACCTTCAGGCGCTCGTCGATCATACCTTCCGGGCTGCCCTGCCCGTCCAGATCGGCGGGAAACTGATCGAGATCGTCCTCGACCGCATACCGCACCGTGCGCTGGCGAAGGCCGGCCGCCGAGTTGGCGCCCGCCAGCAGGATGTACCCGCTCGACCGGCTGAACAGCACCTTCTTCGACGTCGACCCGTCGCCGTTCGCCAGCCCCTGCGCGCGGATCGTGCCGCGCCGTTCGGGGTTCAGCTTTGGCGTGGCCTCGACCATCGGCCAGAACTTCTCGGCTGCCCAGTCGAGCGCGGCCTGAAAGGTCGCCTGTACGAACAGCACCGGCCCCGGCGCGAGATCGCTGATGAAGCCCAGCCAGTTTTCCGCCGAGGCGGACCCGCCCGACTGGGCGCACTTCATGACCGTGATCTCCTCGCACGGGTCGTGCGGGGACATTGCGTCCATGATCTCGACCAGCTCCGGGGCCGTGTCGTGGCTCCAGTCGCCGGGGATCGGTGCATCTTCGGGAAACTTGCGGAACTCGGCCGCCCATTCCGACACGGTCATGCGTGGCGGCGGTCGCAGTGCATCCGCCAGCGCCTTGTTGAGGCGGCGGACGTTACGGCGCAGGGCATTGCCGCCGACCGTGCCGAAACGTCCGTAATCGAACCCCATCACGCCGCCTCCGCCGTCACCTCCTCTTCTTCATCGTCGTCGAGCGAGCCGCCCGCGATGGCGCTCGCCAGTGCGGCGAATGCCTTGTCGGTCGCCTCGTCGAGCAACGTCATGATGGCGCGGGGCTCGCGCTCCGCCGCCAGCCGCTCGGCGCGTGCCCGCAACTCCGCCTGCACCCGCTCGCGCGCCATACGGCCCAAGTGACCGAGGCGGCGTTCCGCCTCGACCGCCGGCACCAATTCGCGCGCCAGCTCGGCGTTTTTTATACGCTTGCCGACGAGGTCTTCCTCGGCGACCTCGGCACGCACCTGCGCAAGATTTCGCTGCTGAAGCGGTGAGCCTTCGTCGATCTCACTACCAAGCGGCAACGCCGGGGCGACATCCGGGGCCGTCGCCGGGCGGCCGCGCATCGGATCTAGCCGCGCGTTCAATCGCGCCTCGGTCCGCGCCGCGTCGACCATCAGGCGACCGGCGTCATCCTCGGCGAAGATCAGCAGCCCGGCCTTCTTCCAGTTGCTCACCGCCGACTTGCCCACGCCGCGCCGCTTCGCGAACTCGGCTTGGGTCACCAGATCTGCCACAGGCTCCCTCGTGCACTGGCGTGAACAGTTCAGTTCACGGGGTTCATAATCCAAAACCGCCCCTGAACCCCGAGATCCTGCGCTCAGCCCCACCGCGCAAGCCGTGAGGCTCCGGGAAGGACCCGTTTGGGGGTGGTCAGACCCGTCGCAAACAGCGCGAGCCCGAAAGCACGAAGGGCGCTCAAGCCGATGCCGAGCGCCCTTCGCGTAGGTCAGGAGAGGATGCTCGCCGGTCACACGTTCCGCCGAACATAGCGGTGAATACGCCCACAGACCCCTAGAGACGAACACCCGATATTTGCCCCGGCGCACATTCTAGGGCTTGACCCGTTCTAGGCGCGCATTTCTGCCGATTTGCGCCCCTCCACGAAAACGCAGATCGCGTGCAGCGCCCGTCCGTAGCGCATCCGCAGCGTGTCGGGCTGGACCGCTTCGCCCGTGTCACGCCGCCAGTCGTGCGCCGCATCGATCCAGTGAGGGCGCGCCGCGCGCTCGCGATCCATCCGTTGCAGCACAAGCCCGATCAGCTTGCGCTCGCGCGGCGCAACCTGCTCGATCCACAGCAACGCCTCATCCATTCGTCGTAACTCCGCGACGGTCAGACCGGGCAGCGACCGCGGCGCGTCCGGCTCCATGTCGCCATAGTCGCCGAACATGGAGTGCCGCCGCATCGCCGGCCACAACGCCTTGACCTTGACCCAGCCCGCCTCGCGATCGGGCAGGCGGCGCAGGAAGCCCCATGCCTCCAGCAGTCGCTCTTCCACCGCGGCGAAAGTCACGCCGCCTTCCGCCTCCACCCTGTCCCTGATCGTCATATCAACCATCCAAGAACGGATAGACGGAGAGTTAGAGGGGGTAACCTCACACATGTGTGCAGGCGCACGCCTTAGCCAGCAAACCCCGGATAACCCGCCGAACTGTCCGTGACCCGCCGTACCCGGCAGAAATGCGCGCTTTTCGGGGCCGGACGGTTGCGAGCAGTCCCGCCGTTCGCAACCCCTCAACCCGCCGTCGAACGCCCTGCTGCACGCCCCGCTATGCGGGATCGATCGGCCAGCCGCCCCCGCTCGCACGCCAGCGGCGCGCGCCATCCCTCATTACGGAGGGTTAGATCAACTGTCCGTAGACCCGCCGTCCGGCATCACGGTGGCATATCGTCATCCTCCCATGGCGCTACGGAGGGTTGCTCGGTTAATCTCTCAGCAGGGGGTGCGGGGGCCGCGGCTGCGGTCACCAACCCGAACTGTCCGTGCTGGCGCAGCTTGATGCCCTTGCGCCAGCGGTTGCCCTTGCTGTCCTTCACCGCGGCATGCTGCTTGTCGCGCAGCGCCCGGCCGAACGCGGTCGCGGTCATGATCTTCTCGTCGCCGCGCGCCTCGCACCACGCCTTGAAGTTGTTGTAGAGCGCCGTCGCCGGCGTCTGCGCGTCGGGATCGGTGGTGTCGCACCACTCGCTCATCCATTCGAGCAACGGCGAGCTGTCGGCCCAGAAGTCGGCCAGCACCGCCGCCATCGCCGTCGGCTGCGGCACGACGCGCGTCGACAGCCATTGCAGCGCACCCGCGATCATCCAGTTCAGGATGCCCGGCTTCTCCGCACGAAGTTTCGCCAGCACGATATCGATCGGCATCGTGCCGGCCGGCGTATCCTCGACCGCGACACGCCACTGATACAGCTTGAAGCGGCGGCGAAAACCCTTGTCGTCGCTGGGTGCGCGCGGAATGACGTTGCACTCGACGTGCAGCTTAAACCGCGGCGCGAACGTGTCCTCGGTCGTAGCATGCGCCCCGCGCGCAGTCACCAGACTGCCCGTGATCTGCTTGATCGTGCCCCCGTCCCAGACCGACCGCCCTTCCGGCTCGTCGCTGGTGACGAAGCGCACGTCACCCTTCAGCCGGACCAGATCGGAACGATGCTCGGACCCGCCCTTCTGGCTGGTTGCTTGCAGGAAGGTCTTGATGCCCGCGTGCCGGTAGTAGTCGCCGTGCAGATCGGCGAGCGCCATATGCGTCACCGATTTGCCGTCGCCACCCTTGCCCTGATGAACATAGAAGGCCTGATCGGAGGTGAGCCCGGTCAGGCTGTACCCGTACAGCACCTGAAAGCCGGCGAGCTGCTCCGGATCGGGCGTCAGCATGGCCAGCCGCGCATCCCAGAACGCGCAGGTCGCCGCCGGATTATATTCGACGTTGGCCAGCTGCATCAGCATATCGGCCTGATCGTGGTCGGAGGCGACGACATGCCACGTACCGTCGTCGCGCTGGCGGAAGCGCAGCGTCTTGTTCAGCGTGTTGTAGGCCAAAGGTTCGGTATCGAAGTCTGCCAGCATCGCCATGATGAGCGCGCGCGCCTGTTTCAGCATTCCGGCGGTCATGTTGGCGCTGCCCGAGCGCACGGCATGGGTACGGAGGGTTTTGACACGTTCCACCGCGATCTCGGGCACGCACCACGCGCCAAAGCGCTTCTTCAGCCTGACCGCATCGTTCGCGATCTCGCCCAGCGCCTCGGCCTCCAGGTCGATATGCTCGACCACCGAATGCGCCATCCGCTGCGCCTCGATCGCGCCGCGCTCCAGCGACCAGCGCCGGCCGTCGAAATGAACGAACGCCTGAACGTCCTCGACCCACAGCAGCCGCCCCATGGAAATCGCCACCAGCCGTTTCGCGTTGCCCAGATCGGACGCGTCCAGCCACGCCATCCCCAACGGGTCCGGCGGCGTCATCGGAATCATGTTCCCCCCTTATTCGTCATGTCTGGTTGCGCGCGGCTTTCGCGCCAGCCGCGAGGGCGAGCGCGCGCTGCATGCTCTTGCGCGAGGCATCGAGCTTCTTCTCGACCTGATCGTCAGGCGCGAACATCGCGAGCAGCGCCCGGTCACGCGCGCTGTCCATCATCGCGTCGAACCCGTCCTCGCCGCCCCCGACGACACTGCGGTACAGGTCGAAGATCGCCTCCGCTTCGTCGACCTTCTCACGACCGTGCTTGTCGATCTTGCGCAGCCACCGCGCCACCTCACGGATCTTCGTCCCGTCGAAGCCGCGCGACTTGGCTTCTTTGCACTCGGCGGCAATAACCTCGTTGATCTCGGCGACCTCATCCATGTGCGCCTTCACGCGCCGGATAAAGCCGACCAGCAGCAGCTTGGACTGGCCGTCGCCGCTCACGTGCCGGCCTCCCGCACCGCATCGTTGAAATCCTGCCCCATGCGCGGTCGCACGGCACGCGCATGGCAGCCCGCGGCGCGCCACGATTGCACGACCAGCGCGCTGCACACCGCAGCCCGCTCCGCCTGCGTCACCGCGCGCCAGACGATCGGTCCGCGTCGCCGTTCGATCACCGGCACCCCGCGGAATTGCCCGGTGCGCGGATCACGCGGACCACGCAGCGGCTTCATGTCGGCATCGATCAGCGCCGTGACCGGCCCAGTGCGTGTGAAGGCGACCCCCGGCGCAGCAGGATTGACGCGCGGATCGTACAGCGGCCACGCGCTGTTACGGCCCAGCACGAGCTGCCCCTGCATGTTGTCGAGGCTCAGCGCCGCCAGCCCGCACGCATCGGCCGTCGCTTCGCCGAGCGCCATCCCCGACAGCGTGGTTTCCAGCCCCTCGCCCTCGAACAACGGCACGACGTCGCGCGGGCGCCCCAGCACCACCGCGCCGCCGCGCACTTCGCCGAGCATCTTGCGGTCGGGATAGGCGGTGCCGTCGCCGCGCTGGCGCACCATCTTGCCGCCGAGGTCCGGCCGCAGGAACGTCACATGCACCCCGATCGGCGTCCAGCAGCCGACCCGGCGCACCAGCGCGACGATTGCGGGTGCCTGCGGCATCGACGACGGCGGACGATCGGTGCGCCACGCCGCGATCGGCGCCATGCCGAGGAAGCGCAGGTCGCGCAGCCGATCATCGGTCAGCACGGGAGCCGGCACGCCACGGGCGAGCAAATAGGTGCGCACCGCGTCGCAGTCGGGTCGCGCGTGATCCCACAGGAAGCGACCAAAGGTGGTCGAGTCGACCGTCGGCGCGTCGGACCGGACGCGCTCGACCTTGCGACGCCGCAACGGCGCGGCGGTCAGGCCATTTAGGCCGTTCAGGCCATGCTCGCCCTCCAGCCGCTCGACCGCCTCGCGGAACGTCAGTCCGTAGAAGTCGCAGACGAACTTGATGGCGTCCCCCGACCATTGGCAGCCCCAGCAACGTGCGCGGCCATGCGCGGGATCGACCGCGAAGCTGTCCGACTTCGAGCCATGAAACGGGCACGTGCCGCGCGGCTTGGCTCCACGACCGAGCTTCACGACCGCGCCGATCACGTCGGCGATGTCGACCCTTGCGCGGATTGCGTCGATTCGAGACTGGTACAGCGGCACGGATCAGGCCGCTTTCCAATCGAGCCAGCCCAGCTGCGGCGAACCTTGATGGCCATGTTCCCAGACGAACCATGCGAAGGCAATGACGCCCGCACCTTCACCTGCCTCAACCGCCCGCCCTCGCGCGAAGGGCACGCGTCGCGACATGACCCACACCCGTGCCAGCGGCGTATTCGCAAACCACCGCTGCCGTTCGATGCCCTCAAGAAAGGCCAGCCGCAGGAATAGCGCCACCTTGCCGCCCGGCGAACGGGTCAGCAGCAACGCCCGGTCCCCGAACTCTCGCGCCCAGCGGAACGGCGGGTTTGTCACGATGTGCGGTGCCCGCGGCGACCACTCCATCAGGAAATCGCGTCCGCCCTCCCCATAGCCGCGATCGATCAGGTCCGTCGACACGACATCGTGACCCGCATCAATCAGCACGCGCGACATGGCACCGTCACCGCAGGCAGGCTCCCAGATCGGGCCATCAAACTGTTCGACGGTTAATAGCGCCCGCGTTGCCGCCGGATGCGTTGGATAAAAATCGTGCGCCTCCCGGTTGGCAGGATCATCCGTCTGCGCGCGCGAGAAGGCACGGCCAGCGGCGCTGGACGGCACCTTGCTCACCTGCCAGCCTCAAGTCCGCGCTCGATGACTTGCGCGAGCATTGCACCGGGCAGCGTTCCCGCCTTCCGCGCACGCTCAACAATCTGGTGCCACTGATCCGGCCAGCGCCGCCGCACCGTCGCGATCAGATCGGCGGGCGTTTCCACCAGTGCGGTCGCGATCGTTTCCGATGGTGATGCGTCGCGAAGACGTGCGCGATATTCCGGGCTGATCCGCCGGACAGGTGCTGGCTCGCGCTTTGCCGCCGGGCTGGCAGGAACCACCGGTGTCTGCTGCGTGCGCGCCCTCGCCTTCGCGACCGCCGCCGCACCGCCATAAACCCCGCCACCCAGCACGCCGGGCGCTTCGTCGATCCCGGCCGGATGCGCGTCGATGAAGTCGCGCACCAGCGTGGCGATCCGCTTCGTTGGGAACGCGCGTGCGCCGATCTCCATCACCGCAGGCAGGCCCATCCCCGACGCCGCAGCGAAGTCGGCGCGCGTGATACCATGCCGCCCGCAATATTCGTCCAGCAGCGCGGCGAGTTCACTTCCGAGCAGACGGCTCATGCGACCCCTCCGACGGTGACCTTGCCGCTCGCCACGATCCTGACGACGCGGGGCAGCCCCGGCCCCTGCTCGCTGACGATAATCAGGCCGAGATCACGTAGCTGTCGAACGCGGTAGCTCGCCGAAGCAGCGTCGGGCAGCCCGCATTGGCGCGCCAGTTCGGCATTGCTGGGGCACGGACGCGAGAAGTTCGCCGCGCGCCGCAGCGCGCGCAGGATGCGCTGCGCCGGATGATCGTCGTCGCCGGCCGCAGGACTGGCCGGCGCACGCGGTGCCGTGATCGGCGGGTTGGTACGCACGGCCACATATTCCCACCCGCCATCGGCCGCGCGACGATGATGCAGGCGCACCACTCCCTCGCGACCGGCCTCTGCGGCATGTGCCCACACCGCCTGTCGACGCTGCGTCGACGGCCCCCATGCGTAGACGAGGCACGCCCCTAACGTCGACGTGTCGAGCCACTGCTCGAACTCGGCAACGGTGCGCGCACCGGCGACCGCCTGAGCCGCGGCCGTCATCGCAGAAAAACCCGGCGGGGCGACATAGGGGAACAGGGAAAAACCCCGCCGCCCCGCCGGCACGACGCAAGGAAGGGGAGGAAACCCTGCGCCGTGATCTTGAAAACCATCATGTCAGGCCGCCATCCGGGCGGCATCGCCGTCGAACCAGCCCGCCTCGGCAGGGCGATTGAAGTCGCCCGCCCGGACGCCGCAGAGACGCGCCAGCAAATTGCCCGTCGCGAACCCCGGCTCCATCGTCCCATCGATCATGCGCTGAAGGAACGTCGCCGACGTGCGCATCCGCGCCGCCGCCCGGTCCAGATCACCGCCGAAGTCACGAGCGATCGACCGCGCGATCTTGCGCGCCCCTTCGTTCGGCACACGCGCGCCAAGGTGCATCTTCACGCTGCTTCTCCCTCGATCATCGCCATCTCGGCATCCATCAGCGCCAGCAGCTCGAAGAGCTTGGCGATTTCACCGCGCACCCGGCGCGCTTCCCCGGCGTCGACGCGCCCGTCTTTCAGCGCCTCACACATCGCCGCCGAGACCTCCGCACCCTCCTTTGCCTTGCGCGCCAGCAGCGCCCACAAGTCCGCGCCGGTCGCGCGCACTTCCGGGATCGGCACGAACACGCCTCCGTTCAGACGACAGAGGATGCTGGTGATCGTCGGGTAACCGACGCGATCACGCGCCAACGGCTCCAGCGCGACGATCACGTCGAGCGGCGGGAACGCCTTCGGGTGCACCTTGGAATAGTAGGTCTGGAGAGTCGATTTGCCGACACGACAGAATAAGGCCGCTGCCTCGACCCCGCCGACCGCTTCGATCAGCGCCTCGAAAGATTGCTTGAGGTGATGCTCGCGAGGCGTCATGCCGCCCCTCCGCTGGAAATCTCCGCTGGAGTTCCGGATGACGCTTCGCCCCCGTTACATGTACCACCTGCCTGGTGTCCGACGTCAGATCGTAGGGGCTTGAGCATAACGCCATGATCAGCCGCGAGTGCCATGACTTGGCTGCCCAGACCTGCGTCCTCAGCGATGCGGCGCAGGTGATTGAGACGCGACTCCGTCAGCCGTCGGCGCATGTTGTGCACCGTGGACATGGGCGTCTCAGCCAAACTGGCGACCTTGGCCGTGCCCCCCAGCGCGTCGATAAGAGCAGATGCAAAAGTGGACATAAGCGCTCAGATGCCAAGATGGCATGTAGATCGCAAGCTCAAAAGTGCCGCAACGGCATTTGCCATTATGGCAGAGATCGGGCCTTACGCGTGGTCATGGAAATCAGCGCCATCCGTCAGGCCATGAAGGAACGCGGCCTTAATCAGGCTGACCTCGCCGAGTTGCTCGGCATCGATCCCACTGCTGTATCCAAGCGGCTAACCGGCAAACGCCCGTTCAAGCACGACGAGATGCTCAAGGTCGAAGCATGGCTGGGCATGCCGAGCGCACCGCCGTTGACGGGTGACCCCGTGCGATTCCTTCCGATCATCGGGCAGGTTGCGGCGGGTGCATGGCGCGAAGCGATTGAGCGCCCGCTCGGGCGATTGCCGGTGCCGGACGACATGCCCCAGAACACGATTGCCCTTCGGGTTCAGGGCGACTCGATGGATCTGGAAATCGAAGATGGCGGCATCGTCCTAGTGGACGTTGACGACAAGGCATTATTCCCCGGACGCTTGTTCGTCGTGTTGAATGGCGACGGAGAAGCCACGTTCAAGCAGTTCGAGGCTGACCCCGCGCGACTTGAGCCGCGATCCTCGAATCCTGTGCATACCACGATCGCCATTGGCGACGGCCAGCCGTTTACGGTGCTCGGCCGCGTGATTGCCCTTCACCGTTCGCGCTAACGCCGCTGCTTCCTCCAGACTTACCCGCTCGCTGCGGACCTCCATGCCGCCGGGTACGGTGGTGTAAAAGCAGCCATATTCGTCGTACGAGCCTAAGTCCCGCGCAATAAGGTCGCGGCGAGCCCCGCCGTATCCAAATCGCCACGGTCCGCATGGAACGCCGAGGCACGTTGCACGACACCAATGAACGACGATGGACATTCTACCTCTCACGAACATCGTTGCGGGGGTGAAACATACATAGAACAAGAACGCAAGCGACATTGAAGATGCCGCAATGGCATTTTTGTGCTTGCGACAAAATATGCCATTATGGCATTTGCAGCTCGAAGGGAGCTGCGCATGCCTCAAGACGACAATCCAATCATTCCGCCGGTCCTGCTGCCCCAAGCGGATGAACAGAGGGACTGGACTGAGGGCGCCTGCCTCATCCACGTCGCGGTCGGAGTCGTCTATTTCGTAGCGCACTTCGTCGTTGCCGCTGCGCGGGGACTGTTGTGGTGAACCCGCGGCAAATGGCCGAGGCGCTCCGCAACACGCCGGCCCAAGCACTCCGGGACGCGGGCTACCTCGATCGAGCGGCCGAGATGCTCGATGCGTTCGTTGCCCCACCACGCGCGCCCGAGAAAGTGGAACGGGACGATGACAAACCGGCCGCATGGGCCGTTGCAGCCGAGCGCGCGGCGCAGGAGGCATACGCGCAGCACATGGGCGATCCTGACGGAAAAGACGATTGCCGCACCGCCAGCGGCGCGGCAGCACGCACGATCGAGCGTCACGCTATTGCCGCCCTCTCTCCGCAGGGGCTGGACGCGGTTACGGTCGAGCGGTGCGCGCAAATGGCGGAAGGCTTCAACGACCCTAACCGCGACTGGCTGAACCGTTCTGTTTGGGACAACATCAAGCGCGACACTGCGGCTCGCATCCGCGCGCTCCTCACCAAGCCGCGCCAGCAAAGCGCGGGCAGCGGAACGAGGTCCGATGCCTGACCTGCCCTTCACCAACGACTTGCCCTACTGCGGCTGGGCAGCGCTTCGGCTGCTGCGCGAACGCGAGCAGGGTTACAGCCGCCGCGTCGCCGCCGGGCAGATGACGAAGGTCGAGGCTTCGCACCAGGTCGCCATCGCCTCGGCGCTGGTCGCCCAGTGGCGCTGGGCAATCGACCCGCTCGTCCCGCCCTTTCCTGCCAGCGTTCCGCACACCCGCCCATTCGGCGCACTTCAAGCGGAACTGCTCCGACAACTGCGTGACACGGTCGCGTGGGAGCAGCGCCGCGCCGCCGCTGCGCCGGCCGACGCCGAGCACCGCGAACGCAAGCTACTGGCAGAGGCGTTGCTGTGGCATCAGGATGCGCCAGACGCCTGCTGGCCGCCGATCATCCACTATGGGCTTATCGCCCGCCGCACGCCCTCGCAGCGCTACGTTCCCGATCCTGAGGATGAGCCCTTCTATCAGGCGCTCGGCCTCTCGCTTCCGCCACTGGCGCGGGTCGGCTGATGGGCGTGTTACAAGCCTCAGCTGTCGGCATATGCCCGGAGTGTCAGGCAGCGTTCGTGCCTCAGCAGAACACACAGCTGTTCTGCTGCTCTCAGCATCGCGCCGCGTGGAACAACCGGATGACGGTGCGCGGTCGAGTCGCGACGCCGCTGATGATCGCGGCGCGCCTCACGCGTAACGGGACGCGTGGGGGATCGACGAGCGGCTATCGCGCCAGCGTCGACCTCGACACGCTCATTCGCCGCTGGCGGCAAGAGGATCAGGACGCCCGCCGCATGGCGACCGTTGCCTATGTCGACCGCCGCTACGCGCTGGGCTTCGACCCGATATGAGGCATGCGTCGCACACATCAGGCGAAAGCCTGCCACACCGCTCGATCGTGACCGCATGGCCGCGGCTGCTGTCGGTCGAGCTTGCCGCACAATATCTGTCGCTCAGCATGTCCACGCTTCGGGCGGCCGGGCCGGAGCCGAAGCGCCATGGTCGCCGCGTACTTTACGATATCCGCGATCTCGATCGCTGGGCGGATCGCCTCGACGGCCAGCCTCTGGACGAGCGCGAAGAAGAAGAAGAAGCTGCTGCTTTCGAGAAGCGGTGGATGGACAAGAGACGTGCCCGTGGCTGACGTTCCCTACACCTACGTGATCCGCAAACCGAGCGGCCGCGAATACTGGCGCTTCCGCCGGGGTCAGTTGCACACCGCGCTTCCCGGCAAGCCCGGCGAGGTGGCGTTCCAGAAGGAATATGCGCGGCTGCTGGAGCTGTCACAGGCACCAGCGCCCAGCAAGGCGGCGGAGGGCTCCTTCGCCTCGCTGATCGCCGCCTATCGTCTCAGCGCCGAGTTCAAGGCGCTGCGACCGACGACGCAGAAGGACTATGAGTACACGCTCGACCTGCTCAAGGACGAGCTGGGCGACGCGCCTTATCGGCTGGTGACGCAGGCGATGGTGAAGGCGATACGCGACGATCTCGCCGCAACACCGCGCAAGGCGCATAAGGTCAAGCAGATGGTCAGCCGGCTCTACAGTTGGGCGGGCGAGGAAAACCTCGTCAAGGAAGGCCACAACCCGGCCGCGAAAATCAAGCGACTCAAGGTGCGCGCCAAAACGATCACGCCATGGTCGGACAGCGAGATCGCGCTGTTCCTCGCCCATGCGCCGGCACATCTTCGCATGGCCGTGACGCTGATGCTCTACACTGGCCAGCGGGTGGAGGACGTCGCTTCGATGGAGTGGACGCAATATCAAGGCCGCTTCGTGCGCGTTCGCCAGTCGAAGACCGACGAGATGCTGGAGGTGGCGGTGCACCCGAACCTCGCCGCGCTGCTCGACCCGGTCAAAATACGCCGCGGTCGGATCTGCAAGTCGGCGAAGGGTCGCCCCTACACCGCCAACGCGCTTCGCAAGGCGATCAGCGACCAATGCGCCGCGATCGACGGCATGCCCGCGCGATCATCCCACGGGCTGCGCTACGCGGCTGCCGGCATGCTGGAGGAAGCGGGCTGCACCGTGGGTGAGATCACCTCGGTGATCGGTCACCGGACTTATCAGATGGCAATGAAGTACCTGACCGCCCGTCGCAATAGTCAGGCCGCTATGGCCAGGATATCAGCACTCACGGCCGGGAACCCAAATTCTTGATATTCGCTAAGTTGTAGATACTCGGCCCCATTAAACCTCCCCAAGACCCGCGAAACTCCTGATCCAGCTTTGCCACCCTGTCCTTAAACTCGTCGACAGTTATTGGTCCAAAGACTTTTGGAGCCCAGCTGTTGAAGAAGGAAACAGACTCAGACCTCGCAAAAAGCTCTGCGACACCACTCCGCCCTTTATTTGCAAAGGTTGTGGGCCACCAATTTTCCCAGCCGTTTGAGTCTTGCACGACCTGCCCCCTCAGGAAGAGTACCAAGTCAGCTTGGTTTAATGAGGTCAAATCCGGGTAACTGCTCAGATATGTCTCAGCTAGCAAATCAGCAAAAAGGTCTAGCCTTTTTACATTAAGACGATCCTTCCTGCGACGAAAACTTTCAATATCCTGACAAAATACCCGGTAAGTTACTGTAGCAGGACCGTCGCCCTTAGGCCGCCAATCAATAAGGTAAGGGTGTGACAAAGCCATACCGAGAAGGTCAAATCGACCTTCCTCAATGAGGACCGCAGAAAGTGAAAGGAATCCCTCGTAGCATATCACGCGATAGGAATCGTAATCAGTCTCACTCCAAGCCATTACCTCCGGCGGCCGGTACATTAAGCTGCCCATGCGCTCGAACAACTTAATGAACCTAGCAAAGTTTTTTCCGGCATATCGCGCCTCAGCTGCAACCAGTTGCACCAGATTCCGCAAAGCCGGCCGCATTTTTTCCGCCGAGTCAATGACTATTTGGTCCCATTGCCCGTCACTTGCGGTATCGGGCCGTAAGCCAACTAATTCATCTAATAGGCTGTCGCTAAAATCAGCGATGGAGCCGCCGGCTTGTGGTAAGTCCGCCTTTATAAACTGCTCGGCTTGTTTCATTTTCGATGTAGTGGCAGTACTAAATGACTCAGGCTCGTTGATGAACGAGGGCGTTGATCCGATCGCAGGCTTTTTATGTTGGGGCCAGTTGTAGAGCCATCTCAGCAGCTCCTGATACCGCTCTTCATGTCTTACCGGATCTGAGAAGTCGATATATTGGCGACTATGATAGTACGCTGGAGTAAAAGCCTTTCCATCGGCATCTTTTTCGGTGATAAGCGCGGCAAATTTGTCTTCGGACGCTTTATCGTAGATTTGAGCTGTAAGAATCTGAGTCTCTTTACCTACTCCACCTTCTCGCCCGTCGGCCTTCTCTTTGTATAAACGATCGCAGATCATTAAAACCTTCGTGACGTCCGGCCTTGTGACCATCTGCTCCATAAACACGATGGGATCACGACCCGGCTGAAGCTCCCATTTATCAAGGATCGCGTCGATCCCATCCTCACGCAGTCGGGTTGCCAGAGATAACACCCAATCTTCATGTGCCGGCGTCGACCACGAATATGAGATGAAAGCGCGAACACGCGCGGCAGGTTCAACAGACATCGGCTTCTCCTACCTGACCTTCCCAAGAGCCAACAGGAGGGTCAAGCCGATATCTGAAAACAGGAACAAATAGCGTCCATTGCTAACCGGCGCGGATTGTACTGCTAACTCGTCAACAGCAGGGGTTGACGCCGACCGAAAACCCCAGCATTTGCGCGCCCTCACCGGCCTCGAGGCGCGATGGCGGAGTGGTGACGCAGAGGACTGCAAATCCTTGCACCCGGGTTCGATTCCCGGTCGCGCCTCCAGCGGCCCGTTTCAACCGGGCCGCCCCACCGGAACGATATAGCGCTGCCCCGTCGCCGTGACGCCGGTCTCCACCGTCAGGCCATAGGTCGCGCCGACCAGTGCGGCGGTCAGCACATCCTCCGCCGCCCCGGCCGCCACGACACGCCCGTCGCGCAGCAGCACGACATCGTCGGCCAGTCGCGCCGCCAGGTTCAGGTCGTGGACCACCAGCACCACCCCGCTGCCGCCCGCCGCCACCGCGCGCAGCTGCGCGCCGACCTCCAGCTGGTGCGCGGGGTCGAGGCTGGCGAGCGGCTCGTCGGCGAGCAGCCACTCGGGCTCCCCGGCCAGCACCCGCGCCAGCAGCGCGCGCGCGCGCTCGCCGCCCGACAGGTGCTCGACCCCGCGCCGCGCGAATGCGGTCATGCCGGTCGCCGCCAGCGCCGCCTCCGCCGCCGCGCGATCCGCGGCGGTCTCGCCCCAGCGTCCGCGCCACGGCAGCCGCCCGAGCGCGACCAGCGTGGCGACGTCGATGTTCCAATGTACGTCGGCGGCTTGCGGCAGGAAGCCGATCCGCCGCGCGCGCGCCGGCGCGGGCATCGCGCGCACTTCCGCCCCGCCGAGCGTGGCGCGTCCCGCCTCCGGTGCGTGCAGCCCGGCGAGGCACGCCAGCAGGCTGCTCTTGCCCGCGCCGTTGGAGCCGAGCAGCGCGGTCACCCGCCCGCCCGAAAAGACGGCGTCGACCGACTCGAGCACGCGCTTCCCGCCCAGCACCAGCGAGATACCCTCGGCCGCCAGCACGCTCATGCCAGCCGCCTCCGCATCGAAATCAACAGGTAGAGAAAGAACGGCCCGCCCAGCATCGACATCGCGATCCCGAGTCGCAGCTCGCTGACGGTCGGGGCCAGCCGCACCAGGCTGTCGGCGACCGTCAACAGCAACGCCCCGCCGAGCGCTGCGGGCAGCAAGGTCGCGGACGGCCGGTGCCCCGCAAACGGGCGGACCAGATGCGGGACGATCAGCCCGACGAACCCGATCACTCCCGCCGCCGCCACCGACGCGCCGACCGTCAGCGCCACCCCGACGATCACCGCCAGCTGCAGCCGGTGCGGATCGACGCCCATCGACCGCGCCGCCTGCTCGCCGAGCGTCAGCGCATCCAGCGACCGCGCGGTGCGCGCCAGCACCGCCATCCCCAGCACGATCAGCGGCACCGACACCACCACCTCGTTCCAGCTCCGGTCGGTCAGCGC
Organism: Sphingomonas endophytica; assembly: GCF_014199415.1. Classification (GTDB taxonomy): domain Bacteria; phylum Pseudomonadota; class Alphaproteobacteria; order Sphingomonadales; family Sphingomonadaceae; genus Sphingomonas; species Sphingomonas endophytica. The sequence goes on along the minus strand of NZ_JACIJN010000002.1, from coordinate 386,265 downwards.
CCCCATCAGCCACGTCATGATCTCCGACGCCGCGAACGGCGTTGGCGCGAGGCTGAGCGCCAGCGCGGTCAGCGAGCCGGTAATGCTGGTCAGGATCATCCCCGCCAGCGTGAACAGGATCAGGCTGCCCGATCGCCCCGCGATCAAGGCCAGCGCCGCCATCGTGGCAGCGGCGCCGAACAGCGCGAAGCCGGGCAGCAGCCACGTCTGCGCCGCATAACCGAAATACAGCGAGCACACCGCCCCGAACGCCGCGCCCGACGACACGCCGAATAGCCCCGGATCGGCGAGCGGATTGCGCAGATAGCCCTGCATCGCGGCCCCCGACATCCCTAGCGCCGCGCCGACCGCGAGCGCGAGGATCGTGCGCGGCAGCCGCAACTCGACGATGATGATCGAGCGCGGATCGGCGGCAGTCCAGGCGTCGAGCGGCACCCACACCTTCCCCGCCGCGACCGACAGGATCGCGGCGATCAGCACGCCCAGCGCCAGCAAGGTCGTCGCACGCGTCATCGTGCCGCCACCTGCGCGCGCACCGCGCGCAACCGCGCCAGTGCGTCGATGATCGTCGGCCCGCCGCAATTCATCAGCCGGCCCGCAAACGGCGCAATCGTGATGCGCGTGCCCAGCCGCCGCAGCGCACGGTGCCGCTCCATCCGCTCGCCCGCGCCCTGCGCCGCCGCGACCGACAGCACGACGCGCGGCGGATCCGCGAGCAGATATTCGAGCGGCAGCACGTCCCAGCGCTTCAGCCCGTAGCCGGCGCTGGCGTTGCGGAACCCGGCACGCCGCAGCATCTCGTCGGGCAGCGTTCCCGCGCCCGGCACCAGCCCGCCCGGCCCGAAGATCAGCGCCGGCACCGGCGGCGCGCCGTCGGGCCGCGCGGCGGCGGTGATCCGCCCGGCCAGCGCCGCGCCGCGCGCCGGATGCCCGACGATCGCCGCAAGGTCGCGCACCTGCTGCGCGCTTTCCGCGATCGAGTCGGGCAAGGTGAATTGCTGCAACCGGATGTGCATCCGCGTCAGCGCCGCGACCGTGGCGGGCGCGACATGCCCGCTCGCCACCACCAAATCGGGGCGCAGCGCGACCACCTCCTCGGCGGTGCCCGAGGTCGCCGGGAAGCGCATCGCCCACGCCAGCGGGACCGAGGTGGCGCGCGGATCGTGCGAATAATGGCTGACCGCCGCGATCTGCGCCGGATCGGCGACCTGCATCAGCATCGCGTCGAGGCACGGATTGATCGACACCACGCGCGGTGCGCGCGCGGGCGCGGCGCCGAGCAGCAGCGGCGCGGCCAGCACCGCCGCGGCCACGCGCACTTTGCGAAAGTTGCTACCGTCCACTCCGTCATCCCCACGCCGACCCGACCCGTTCGTCGTCGCGCGGGAAAATTCCCGATCGCCCGGCACACCCCGTCCGCGCGAAGGACAACCGCGACCGGGCAGGTCTCCTGGCTCCCGGGTCGTCGCCGGTCGCCCGGCCTTCCCGGACTCGCGAACGGTCCAGTGGCACACGGGGGGCGAGCGGCTCGCCGGTCACAGTTGCGGGGGCAGCTCCGGATCGTTGCCTACCGGATTCCCTTTCCTGATCGCACGGCCGGCCTAGCCGCCCGCCAGCACGCGGGCAAGCGCCGCCAGCAACGGCACGTCGACCGGCGGCATCGGCAGCCGCGCCAGCGCCGCCGGCCGCTCCCAGCAGAACCCGTCGGCGGCGAGCGGCTGCGGCGTGCCGCGCCAGACGGCGCAGCGATAGAGGAGCATCGTCACCGGCATGTCGGTGGCGAAGCCGACCGGCGCCAGCGCGTCGGCGGCGACATCGATCGCCAGCTCTTCCGCCAGCTCACGCACCAGCGCAGCGGCGGGATGCTCGCCGGGCTCGACCTTGCCGCCGGGAAATTCCCAAAGCCCGCCATGCCGCTTGCCCTGCGGGCGTTGCTGCATGAGGCAGCGCCCTTCCCCGTCGATCAACGCCGCGGCGACCACCAGCATCGGCTTCGATCCTTCCTTAACCCGTCTCGGGCTATAATGCCGGTCATGCCACGTCCAGCCGCGCCCCGCTCGCTCCGCGCCCTCCTCCGTGCCGTCCTGCGGCAGACCCGGGGCGCGACGGCGGTCGAATATGGACTGATCGTTGCCATGATCGCGTTAACCGCGGTCGGCGGGATGTCGGCTGTCGGCCATCCGATCTCCGGGCTGTTCGGATCGATCAACAGCTATCTCACCACCGCTCGGTAACGCATCGCGACCGGGCGACGCTGCCCCAAGTTGCTCAATAAAAGAAAGCTTTGCACTTAAACCTTTATCAACCCTGCGCTTCTAGAACGACCTTTGATGGACCTGAACGGGACGTCGGCGGGTACAGAAATTAGGTTCCTAGTGGAGATCGACATGCAGAAGATTCGCTCGTTCCTGAAGAACAGCAAGGGCGCGACCGCTATCGAATACGGGCTCATCGCTGCCCTGATCGCGGTGGCCGCGATCGCCGCAATGCGCGGCATCGGCACGCAGCTCAACACCACCTTCTCCAACGTTCAGACGAAGATGGCGAACAATCCGGGCTAAGCTTTGAACGGCGGCCACTGGCAGGGCGGCGGGACAATGGTCCCGCCGCCCTTTTCTTTGTCGCCCCATTGCGAGCGCCGCGAAGCAATCCAGTGCCGGACCAGGACGCCTTGGCCTGCCTCGCTACGCTCGCGATGACGGCGCGAGTGCCTAGCCGACGCGACCCATCTTCAGGAACTTCGCCCGACGATCCTGCCGCAGCGCATCCGGCGTCAGCGGTGCCAGATCGCGCAGCATCCGTTCGACGCAATCGCCCAGCGCGCGGATCGCGCCATCGCGGTCGCGGTGCGCGCCGCCCAGCGGCTCGGGCACGATCGCGTCGATCACCCCCAGCGCCTTGAGGTCCTGCGCGGTCACCTTCATCGCTTCCGCAGCGTCGGGCGCCTTGTCGGCAGTACGCCACAGGATCGACGCGCAGCCTTCCGGCGAGATCACCGAATAGACCGCATGTTCGAACATCAGCACGCGATTGCCGCTCGCCAGCGCGATCGCGCCGCCCGAGCCGCCCTCGCCGACCACCGCCGCCACCATCGGCACGCCGAGCGCGAGGCACGCCTCGGTCGAGCGCGCGATCGCCTCGGCCTGCCCGCGCTCCTCGGCCTGGATGCCCGGGAACGCGCCCGAGGTGTCGACCAAGGTCACTACCGGCAGCCCGAACCGATCGGCCATTTCGAGCAGCCGGATCGCCTTGCGGTAACCCTCCGGCTTGCCCATCCCGAAATTGTGGCGCAGCCGGCTGGCGGTATCGTCGCCCTTCTCATGCCCCAGCACCATCACGCGCTGCCCACGGAAGGTTGCGAAGCCGCCGAGGATCGCCTGATCGTCGCCGAACGCGCGATCGCCCGCCAGCGGCACGAACTCGTCGAACAGCCCGGCGACGAAATGCTTGAAGTGCGGCCGCTCCGGATGGCGCGCGACCTGCGTCTTCTGCCACGGCGACAGCTTGCCGAACGTGTCCTTCAGCAGCTTGTCCGACTTCGCCTGCAGCTTGGCGATCTCGGCGGAGATGTCGACGGTGCCTTCGGCGCCGGTCTCGCGCAGTTCGTCGATACGCGCCTGCAGCTCGGCGATGGGCTTCTCGAAGTCGAGGAAAATACGCATCGGGCGCAGCTAGGCGCGCTTTCGCAACGCGTCAACGAGCGGGTGACGCTCGTTGACCAGCTCGACCAGCCGGCTGCTGTCGACATGGGTGTAGATTTCGGTGGTCGCGATATCGGCATGGCCGAGCATCGTCTGCAGCGCGCGCAGGTCCGCGCCGCCTTCCAGCAGGTGCGTCGCGAAAGCGTGGCGCAGGACGTGCGGGCTGATCCGCTCGGGCGCGATCCCGGCTTCGGCGGCGAGCGTGCGCACCAGCTGGAACAGGCGCACGCGCGAGATATGCGTCGCCCCCGACGGAAACAAAAACGGACGGTCGGTCGCGACATGCGCGCGCCACGCCGCCACCGCCGCGCGCGCGCGATCCGAGATCGGCACCAGCCGCTCGCGCCCGCCCTTGCCTTTCAGGATCAGGAACGGCCGGTCAGGATGGATCGCGCCGCGCGGCAGCGAGACGAGTTCGGTCGCGCGCAGCCCCGATCCGTAGAGCAGCTCGAACAGCGCCGACAGCCGCAGGTCGGTCGGGATCACCGGATCGCGCGCCAGCCGCGCGTCGATCGCCGCGAACAGCCGGTCGACGTCGCCGTGATCGAGCGTGCGCGGCAGCCGCCGCTGCATTCCCGGCCGCGGCAAGGCCGGCGAGGGATCGTCGGCGCGATCGCCCTCGTCGATCAGGAAGCCGAAGAAACGCCGCAGCGCCGCCGCTTTGCGCGCCACCGTCGCCTTGGAAAGCGCCGTCCAGCCATCCGCCAGCCGCTCCAGCGCCGCGCCGTCCGCCACCGCCAGCCCGCCGTCGAGCGCGGCCGACGCCAGCATCAGGTCGCGGCGATAGGCGGCGAGCGTGTTCTGCGCCGCGCCCGCCTGTGCCGCCATCATCTCGAGAAAGCGGTCGATCGCGGCGGCGTCGCTCACAGCCGCGCGATTGCCTCCGCCGCGATCATCCGCGCCTCGCCGTCCAGCCCGACCGCTCGCAACGCCCGGACGATGTGGAACAGGGCCGCGGGCGAGACATGCGCCCAGCCATCGGCCTGCATCCCGACCGCCGCGAGCAGCAACACCGTTCCCGCCTGCCCCTCGCCGGCGGCACGCTCGAGCGCGCTGGTCCAGGCGTTGCGCTGCGCGACCGGCACCGCCAGCCGTTCGGCGAGATCGTCGACCGCCGCCGCGGGCAGCCGCCCGAGCCCGGCCATGCCCGCGAAGAACAATTGCCGTTTGCGTTCGGCGAATGCGCCCGGCGGTGCGTAATCGGTGATCGTCGATGCCGACAGCTGCGTGATCGCGTCCGGATCGGCGAGCAACAGCATCGCCCAGCCGTCGCTGCCCGCCGGCACTGCGCCCTGCCAGCGCTGCGCGGTGCGATCGAGCCCGGCGGACAGCATCGACGCGATCAGCCGGTCGGCCTGCGCCTCATTGGCTGCGGCCGGCAGCCGGGCGGCGGCGCGGGCGGTCAGCACCAGCCGCGCATAGCGGGTCGCAGGCGTCTCCGCGGCGTCCCACAGCTTGACCATCGCCGCGATCCGCGTCGCGCGATCGTTGCCGACATAGGCGTCGCGCAGCGTCGCGGCGGTGTTCGACAGCGCGGCGGGCGCATCATTGCCCTCCGCGACCGCCGCATAGAGATCGACCATCGCCGCGCTCGACAGCACGCCCAGCGCCGCGGCGCGATCCGACACCGCGGCGCGCTCGGCGAGCGGCACGGCGGGGGCCAGCGCCTGCCAGCCGCGCACTTGCGGGCCGACCGTCGCGTAAAGCTCGTCGGGCACCGCGACCCCGGTCGCGGTCGCCAGCCCGAACCGCCACGCGGTCAGTTGCACCACCGGCGCCCATTCGACCGTCACCGCCTGCCGGCTGTTGAGCCCCGCGCCCATCACCTTCTGCGCCAGCGCCAGGTCGATCCCGCTCGCGACGCGGCGGCGACGGATGTCGGCGACCAGCGGTTGGGTCTTCCCCGCTCCCGTCAGCCCCGCGCAGATCGCGCGCGCGACGATCCACGCGCGCTCGCTGTCGCCCGCCGTTTCGGCAAGCGGGCACAGTCCGGCGGGATCGGCGGTGGCGAGCGCCGCCTGCATCCACACCTCGCGCAGCTTCGGCGTCACGCGGTCGCTGTCGACCGCCTGGGCGACCGCGCGCGCCGACACCGATTCGCCCATCCTCAGCAACAGCCACGCGCGCTCGGCGGCGAAGTCGGCGCCGTTGACGCGGGCCGGGGTCTCGACCTGCGCCACCAGCAACCGCCGCAGGCTGATCGACAGCCAGCGCGACGGCAGCGGTGCCGACAGATAGCGCATCAGTCGTTCGACATAGCGCCCGTCCGCGCTGCCGAACGCGTCGCGCGCAAAGCCCTGATCGGCCCCGACCGCCGCCAGCGAGCGGCGCGCGAACGACGGCAGCACATAGCGCGGCGTCGCCACTGGCGTCGGGCTCACGGTCGGCGACGGGAACGGCAAGGGTGGCAGCGGCGGCAGCGGCCCGGCCGGGGTCGTCGCCTGCACGCGCGGCGCAGCCGGCGGCGCTGTCGCGGCCGGGCTCGGCTGCGCGGCCGGCGGCTGCGCGGGCGCTGCGTCGCCGAAGCCGGGCGGCAACAGCGACTCGGGGCGGTCCTGGGCGATCGCCGCCGCCGCGAGGCCGAGCGCCGCGACGCCGGCCAGCGCGGCGCGTTTAGCCGGCGAGATTGCCAAGCTCGACCGCCTTCTCGACACGCGTGACCGGCTGCTCGGTCGCGCGGCCCGCAAAGAAGAACAATGCGCCCACCACGATCACCAGCAGCACGACGACGGAGACAATCAACCGGGTCATGAAATTCCCAACCTGCACACGCGACCTGTCACTTGCGCCCCAGCGGGCTGCGTGCCTGCTGTTGCCGGGGACGGAACGCGCTGTATAGCCGCAGGGACGATGTTGCAAAGCCCGCCCGTCCCGTCCCGCCGCTCGCCCCGCCGTCCGCCCCGCTGGACCGGCCGCCCGATCGTGCTGGTCGGGCTGATGGGCGCGGGCAAATCGACGGTCGGACGCCGGCTGGCGCTGCGGCTCGCGCTGCCGTTCGTCGACGCCGATACCGAGATCGAAACCGCGGCCGGCATGTCGATCCCCGACATCTTCGCGCGCTATGGCGAGGCCTATTTCCGCGATGGCGAGCGCCGCGTGATCCAGCGGCTGATCGACGGCCGCCCCAAAGTGATCGCGACCGGCGGCGGCGCGTTCGTCAACGACGAGACGCGCGCGCTGATCCTGTCCGATGCGCTCGCGATCTGGCTCGACGCGCCGGTCGAGGTGCTCGCCGAACGCGTCAAGCGCCGCGACACGCGCCCGCTGCTGCGCGGCAAGGACCCGGCGACCGTGCTGCGCGAGCTGGCCGCGGTCCGCAATCCGCTCTACGCGCTCGCGCATCTGCGCATCCCCAGCGCCAATACCCCGCACGACATGACCGTGCGCGCGATCATGGAGGCCCTGAGCAAATGACGACCGTGACCGTGGCGCTCGGCGACCGCAGCTATGACGTGCGGATCGAGCCGGGGCTGCTGGCGCGCGCGGGCGAGGCGCTCGCGCCGATCGTCGGCACGCGCCCGGTGGTGATCGTCGCGGACGCCAATGTCGTCGCCCACCTCGGCACATTGACCGCCGCGCTCGACGCCGCCGGTATTCGTCACGCGGAGATCGTCCTGCCGGCCGGCGAAGGCTCGAAGAGCTGGGCGACGCTCGAACGGCTCACCGACGAGCTGCTCGCGCTCGGCGTCGAGCGCGGCGATCATGTCGTGGCGCTGGGCGGCGGGGTGATCGGCGATCTGGTCGGCTTCGCCACCGCGATCCTCAAGCGCGGCTGCGGCTTCGTGCAGATCCCCACCACCCTGTTGTCGCAGGTCGATTCGTCGGTCGGCGGCAAGACCGGGATCAATGCGCGCGCCGGCAAGAACCTGATCGGCGCCTTCCACCAGCCCAAGATCGTGCTGATCGATCCCGACGTGCTCGACACCCTGCCCGCGCGGCAGGTGCGCGCCGGCTATGCCGAGGTCGTCAAATACGGGCTGATCGACGATGCCGGTTTCTTCGCGTGGTGCGAGGCGAACGGCGCGGCGCTGCTCGCGGGCGATCCCGACGCGCGGGTCCACGCAATCGCGCACGCGGTCGCCGCCAAGGCGCGGATCGTCGGCGAGGACGAGTTCGAGACAACCGGCCGCCGCGCCTTGCTCAACCTCGGTCACACCTTCGGCCATGCGCTGGAGGCGGAGGCGGGCTTCTCGGACCGGCTGCTCCACGGCGAGGCGGTCGCGGCCGGCTGCGGCCTCGCCTTCGCCTTCTCCGCCGCGACCGGACGCTGTTCGGCGGACGACGCGGCGCGCGTCGCCGCGCACTGGCGCGACAGCGGCCTGCCCGATGGCCTCGCTGCCTCGGGCATCACCGCCCCGCCCGCGCGGCTGGTCGAGCATATGCGCCACGACAAGAAGATGGCGGCCGGCACGCTGCCCTTCCTGCTCGCACACGGCATCGGGCGGACCTACCTCGACAAGACCGTGGCGCTCGATCAGGTCGAGGCGTTTATCGGCGAGCCGGGGCGGTAAGCCACCTCGTCATTCCCGCGAGATCACCTCCCACGTCATTCCCGCGCAGGCGGGAATGACGGCGTGAGTGTCCACCACTGACCCACAGCGGAACGCCCCTCCGAACCGCCCGTTACGCCTGCTCTGCCAAGGAGAGCCACATGCCGTATGTGAAGACGCGCGACGGGACCGACATCTACGTCAAGGATTGGGGCGAGGGTCGCCCGGTCGTTCTGATCCACGGCTGGCCGCTGTCCTCGGACAGCTGGGACCCGCAGATGAAGGCGCTCGCCGATGCCGGCTTCCGCGCCATCGCCTATGACCGCCGCGGGTTCGGCCGCTCGGGCCAGCCATGGTCGGGCTATGACTACGACACGCTCACCGACGACCTCCACGACGTGCTGGAAGCCGCCGGCGCGACGCAGGACATCACGCTGGTCGGCTTCTCGATGGGCGGCGGCGAGGTCGCGCGCTACCAGAGCCGCTACGACGGCAAGGGCGTGATCTCGGCCGCGCTGGTCAGTTCGGTCGTGCCGTACATGCTCAAGACCGACGACAATCCCGATGGCGTACCCGAAGAGACGCTGCAACAGATCGCCGATGGTATCCTGAAGGACCGGCCGAACTTCTTCCGGACCTTCTTCAAGGACTTTTTCGGGGTCGGCTACGTCACCAGCCCGGTCAGCGAGGCGACGCTCGACTGGGCGTGGCGGCTGGCAATGCAGGCCGGATTGCAGCCGACGCTGAAATGCGCCGAAAGCTTCGGCCACACCGATTTCCGCCCCGACCTCCCCGCCTTCCGTGTGCCGACGCTGGTGCTGCACGGCACCGCCGACAAGACGGTGCCGATCGACAGCAGCGGCCGCGCCGCCGCGGCCGGGATCGCGAATGCGCAACTGGTCGAATATGACGGCGCGCCGCACGGGCTGTTCGCCACCGAGGGCGACCGGCTGACCGGGGATCTGCTGACCTTCCTGGGGCGCTGACCCCGCGCAACCGGAATCCCGCTCCTGCCGCCGACCGGCGGCAACGAAGCGGGGTTCCGGGAGCGGTTCCGCCGCCAGCCGGCGCTTACGCCGTCGGTTTGGCGAGCAGGTCGGGCTCGAGCAGGCGGTGGAGGTGGACCACCACATATTTCATCTCGGCATCGTCGACGGTGCGCTGCGCGGCGGCCCGCCACGCCTTTTCGGCGCTGGCATAGTCCGGAAAGACGCCGACGATGTCGATCGACGACAGGTCGCTGAATTCAAGGGTGCGCGGATCGCTGACGCGACCGCCGAACACCAGGTGAAGCTTGCTCATGCACGCGCTCCCGCTTGGGATTGAACCATCACCGCGCACCCCGTTCGCGTCACCGCCGGAACAAGGAAAAGCCGCGGGCAGCGCGACAACGCGCCCCCGCGGCTCCCCATGTCACCGGATCGGCACCGAAGTAGGGCGATCGGTCTGAGCCTCCCCTAGCGCGGCGCGCAGACGGTTTGAAGGGGTCAGGACGTGCTCTTGACCCGTTCCTTGCCAGCCTGTGCCGCCGCGGAGCCGGCGGTGCCCGCCGCCTTCAGCACGCCCTGGAACAGCGAGCGCGCCTGATCGCGCGCGGCATTCGGGGTCAGGCCGAGCTGGTCGAGTTCCGCGCGCCCGGCGTCCTTGGCCGCCGCGAGTGCCGCAACCGCGGCAGTGTTGATCCTGCGACCGACGCCGGCCAGCAGTTCCTTCTCGCGCTGGCTGCGCGGCAGCGCCGCGGCGACCGCCGCGCCCAGCACCAGTCCGCCGACCAGCACGCCGAGCGGGTTCGACTCAAGCGTTTCGGCGGTGGCATGCGCGGCGTCGCTGGCGCGGTGGCGGGCGGTGTCGAGTGCGTTCGAGGCGGCCTCGCGGGCGTGGTCGACGCCGTCGCGCAACCGGCCGTGCTGCTCCTGATCGTGGGTATGTTCGGTCATGATCCGATCCTTTCGGCGGGTGTGGCGGTATCTTCTGGGGAGGGCAGACACTTCTGGCGCTTCTTCTTGCCGAAGAGACGCACGAGCTGTCGCCCGGTGACGAACGCCAGCAGCAAGGTCGCGCCGCCGGCGAACACGCCGGGGTTGCGGCGCGCGGCCTCGGTGCCGACGCGCACGGCGCGCTCGCCGCTCCCGGTCACCTCGGCAAGTGCGACGCGGGCGAGGCGGCGCGGCTCCAGCTCGGTATGCAGCCGGTCGACCGTGCCGTCGAGCCGCTGCCGGGCCGCGGCGACCCGCGCCTCGGCCAATGTCACGTCGGCGCCGGTCATGCGCCCGGCCCCGCGCGCAGCGCCGACTTGCCCGTCAGCGCGAGCAGCGCCGCGATCACTAGCACCACGCCGACGACCGCGAGCGTTGCCCAGCCCGGTCCGATCAGCGTCGCCAGCGACAGGATCGCCCCGACCAGCAGCGCGATCAGCGCCGCCAGCCCGAGCACGCCGGCGATCGCGAAGCGGATCGCCGCCGCTTTGTAACGGGTGACTGCAAAGAGCGCCTTGGTCTTGGCCAGCGCGATTTCCGCCTTCGCGACATCGCGCGCATCGGTCGCAAGCTGGGTGACCAGTTGCGGTATGCTGTCCGGCGCTATGCGGTCACGCACATCCATGTCGTCAGGCATCGCGCTGGTCGACGGCAGCACCGATCAGCCGCGCCAGCACGAAGCCGACGCCGGCCGCTAGACCGACCGCCACTTCGGGGCTCTTGCGGACGAGTTCGCGCGCGTCGTCGAGCAGATCCTCGACGCTCTTCTGGTCGATCGCGCTGGAGAAACCCTGCACGCGATCCGCCGCCGAGCGCGCATATTGCCCATATTGGCCGCCGAGCTTCTCATCGACCTGCCCGGCGGCATCGGTGAGCATCTGCGAGAGCTGCGTCAGTGCGTCGGTGGCCTTTGCCTTGCCGTCCTCGGCGAAGCCGCGCGCCTTGTCGGCGGCCTGCTCGCGGCCCTTGGCGACATAGTCGCGCGCGGACTGTTTGGCGTCGGCCAGCGTGCTGCCAGTGCCGCTGCCGTTGCCGGTTGCGCTTGTGTCTTCCGGCGTGAAATCGACGCCGGCATTCTTCAGCGGCTCTGCCGGCGTGAATGACGCGTCGGCGGGCGGCGGCGAGGCGTCCGCCGGAGTGGAATGCTGGAGCGTGTCGCGATCCTGCTCGTCGGCCATGATTCATCCTTCCCTGGTCGAGGTCTGACAACCCGGTGGCCGGGCCGCCGGTTCCATCGCGTTGCAGCATCGCCGGGCGACCGCTAGGAGGCGCCATGCCCTGCCGCGCCGGCAGAAAATAGGAGGATCGTTTCGTGACCGCAATCATCGACCTGCACGGACGCCAGATCATCGACAGCCGCGGCAACCCGACCGTCGAGGTCGACGTGCTGCTCGACGACGGCAGCTTCGGTCGCGCCGCGGTCCCGTCGGGAGCGTCGACCGGCGCGCATGAGGCGGTCGAGAAGCGCGACGGCGACAAGGCGCGCTGGGGCGGGAAGGGCGTCGACGACGCGGTCGAGGCGGTCAACGACGAGATCGCCGACGCAATCATCGGGCTCGACGCCGAGGATCAGCTCGAGATCGACCAGACGATGATCGAGCTGGACGGCACCGAGAACAAGGGTCGGCTGGGCGCAAACGCGATCCTCGGCGTCAGCCTCGCGGTGGCGAAGGCGGCGGCGGATGCGCGCGGGCTGCCGCTGTACCGCTATGTCGGCGGCGTCGCGGCGCATGTGCTGCCGGTGCCGATGATGAACATCATCAACGGCGGTGAACATGCCGACAACCCGATCGACTTCCAGGAATTCATGATCGTGCCGGTCGGCGCGGAATCGCTGGCCGAGGCGGTGCGCTGTGGCTCGGAGATCTTCCACACGCTCAAGAAGGGGCTGAGCGAGAAGGGCTTGGCGACCGCGGTCGGCGACGAGGGCGGGTTCGCGCCCAATCTCGCGAGCACCACCGATGCGCTCGACTTCATCATGACCTCGATCGAGCGCGCCGGCTACACGCCGGGCGACGACGTGATGCTGGCGCTCGACTGCGCCGCGACCGAATTCTTCAAGGACGGCAAGTACGTCATCTCGGGCGAGAATCTGACGCTCGAGCCGGGCGCGATGGCCGACTATCTCGCCGATCTCGCCGCGCGCTATCCGATCTTCTCGATCGAGGACGGCATGGCCGAGGACGATTTCGAGGGCTGGAAGGCGCTGACCGATGCGATCGGCAAGAAGGTGCAGCTGGTCGGCGACGACCTGTTCGTCACCAATCCCAAGCGGCTGCGTGACGGCATCGGGCAGGGGCTCGCCAACTCGTTGCTGGTGAAGGTCAACCAGATCGGCACCTTGTCCGAGACGCTGGAGGCGATTCGCATCGCCGAGCGCGCCGGCTATACCGCGGTGATGTCGCACCGGTCGGGCGAGACCGAGGATGCGACGATCGCCGATCTGGCGGTCGCGACCAACTGCGGTCAGATCAAGACCGGCAGCCTCGCGCGGTCGGATCGGTTGGCGAAGTACAACCAGCTGATCCGCATCGAGGAGGAACTGGGCACGATGGCGCGCTATGCGGGCCGGGACGTGGTGCGGACCCGCTGATAGGGGCTTGCAAAGGGCGTAGCGACTCGCGAGAATCGTTAGCGCTATGCCCCGTCCGTCGAACCGCCTCTCGCAAACGCTCCGGCGTGCCGCCGCCCCCGCCCTCGCGGTGGCGGTGATGGCGTTTTTCGGTGCCTATGCGGTGCTGGGGCCGAACGGGCTGATCGCGCTGGGTGATTACAAGCGGCAGCTGGTCGCGCGCGAGAAGCAATATGCCGCGCTCGATCAGCGGCGGACAATGTTGCAGAATCGCGTGACCCTGCTCGACCCGCGCCACGCCAATCCGGACATGGTCGACGAGCTGGTGCGCAAGGAACTCAACGTCGCGCACCCGGACGAGGTGATCGTGCCGCTGAAGTGAGGGGGGCGGGTTGGCCCGCGTCCGCCGTTCGCGTAACGTTATCGCCCCCGGATCACGGCCGGCGCGACAGGTTCGACGAGCCATGCCGGCGCTCTGGCCAACACGGTCGTCGCATCAGAACAATTCGTCCAACGTGCGGTGAAAAAGAAGCCGGTTCTCATCGAGCGACTCAAGATCAAGCTTGGCGAGCAGCATGCGCTGCGCCGCGTCGCCGAACTCACCGAGGTTTTCCCACAGGATCGCAACATCCTGATACGGGTCTGCAATCCCGAGCCGACCGACGTCGATGCACCCGATCACCTCGCCGGCCGAATCGAGCAGGAGGTTGCCGAGCGAAAAGTCACCATGCGTGACGACGCGACCGCTGGCATGGCTCGCCAACGCCTCGGCTTTCGCCAACACGGCGGCAGCGCTCATCCCGCGAAAATCGTCCCCGAAATCTGTCTCGTCGACCACGCCTGCCGAGACAAGCTTGCGCGCCGCGGAAAGCCGCACCGATGCCGACGCATCGAAGGCGCAATCGTCGACTGGAAGGGCGTGAAGCGTCCGCAGGAAGGTCGCGAAACCGCTGATGACCTGTGGCAGGAACTCAGGACGTTCCTCGATCCATGCATCGCCGGTCTTGCCCGGCGCGGCGCTGGTAAGCAGCCACGCAGCGTCCGCTTCGATGGCGGTGGAGACAAGCCGCACCGTCGCCACCCGCCCCTGCAACCAGCGCAGCCGAATGGCCTCATCGGCTACCGCATCCGCAATCGCGCCTTCGCCATACTTCAGGAACAGTCGCTCGCCGGTGCCAGCAACGATGCGGTAGATCAGGCCACCCGATTCGCCTTCCGGCTCGCGCTCCCATGTCGCGCCCGACAACCGCTCCCGCCATGATGGAGGGAGCGGGATCGGCATCAGATGAACTCGATCTTCGATACCAGATAATAGCGATCGCCCGCCGGCACCGACACCTCGACCTCGTCGTCGAGGCTGCGCCCGATCAGCGCGCGGCCCAGCGGCGAATTGTAGCTGATCCGCCCGGTCTTCGCATCGGCCTCGGTCTGGCCGACGATCTGATATTTGACCGGCTTCTCGTCCTCGTCGAGCAAGGTGACGGTCGCGCCGAACACGATCTTGTCACCCGACAGGTCGCGCGGATCGATAATCTGCGCGCGGCTCAACTTGTCCTCGATGTCGGCGATCGTCGCCTCGACCTGCCCCTGCCGCTCCTTGGCGGCATGATATTCGGCGTTTTCCGAAAGGTCGCCGTGCGCGCGCGCTTCCTCGATCGCATCGACGATCAGCGGGCGCTCGGTCTTCAGCCGCTTCAGGTCCGCAGTCAGCTTTTCATAGCCTTCCTGCAACATCGGCATCTTTTCGACCGTCGCCATCGCCCTTGTCCTTCGTAAAAACGCGTCCCCGGAAGCGGCCCTCTCCCTGCGAAGGCCGCTCCCTACATCAGCACATATGTCCGGGGATCAGTTGTGCGGCTGCGAATAATAGGATTGCAGCGGCCGTACTTCAAGGTTGCTTGCGCCATCGCCCTTGACCGCGGCATGGATCGCCTGCGCCGCCTGCACCGCCGCCGAGGCGGTGGTGAAATACGGCACCTTGCCGTTCACCGCCGAGGCGCGGATCGGCTGCGAGTCCTTCAGGCTCTGCCAGCCCTCGGTGGTGTTGAAGATCAACGCGATCGCCCCGTCCTTGATCCGGTCGACGATATGCGGCCGGCCCTGCGCGACCTTGTTGACCGTCTCGACCGGCAGCCCGGCGCGCGACAGGTGATCGGCGGTCCCGGTCGTCGCGACGATCGTGAAGCCCGCGTCGACCAAAGCGCGCACCGCCGGGACGATCAGGTCCTTGTCGCCCGACTTGACGCTGACGAACACCGCGCCGCTGGTCGGCAGGACGGTGCCCGCGCCGAGCTGCGACTTGGCGAAGGCGGTGGTGAAATCGGGCGAGATGCCCATCACCTCGCCGGTGCTCTTCATCTCCGGCGACAGCACCGGATCGATGCCGGGGAAGCGCGCGAACGGGAACACCGCTTCCTTGACCGCGAAATAATCGATGTCGCGGTCGATCTTCGGCAGGTCGCGCAATTTCTCGCCCGCCATCACGCGGCTGGCGATCTTGGCGATCGGTGCGCCGATCGCCTTGGCGACGAACGGCACAGTCCGGCTGGCGCGCGGATTGACCTCGATGAGATAGACTTGCCCGTCCTTGACCGCGAACTGGATGTTCATCAGCCCGACGACGCTCAGCCCGCGCGCCAGCGCCTCGGTCTGGCGCTCGATCTCGGCGATGATCTCGGCCGGCAACGAATAGGGCGGGATCGAGCAGGCGCTGTCGCCCGAATGGACCCCGGCTTCCTCGATATGCTGGAGCACGCCCGCGACGACCACATCCTCGCCGTCGCAGATCGCGTCGACATCGACCTCGATCGCGTCGCGCAGATACTGGTCGATCAGCACCGGCGCGTCGCCCGACACCTGCACTGCGGTCTGGATGTAATCCTCGAGCTGCTGGTCGCTGTCGACGATCTCCATCGCGCGCCCGCCGAGCACATAGCTCGGGCGCATCAGCACCGGATAGCCGATGCGATTGGCGACGTTGAGCGCCTCGGCGCGGCTGCGCGCGATGCCGTTCGACGGCTGAAGCAGCTTGAGCCGGTTGACCAACGCCGCGAACCGCTCGCGGTCCTCGGCCAGATCGATCGCGTCGGGCGAGGTGCCGAGGATCGGGATCCCCGCCTTCTCCAGCGCCCGCGCGAGGTTCAGCGGCGTCTGCCCGCCGAACTGCACGATCACCCCGACCAGCTCGCCCTTGGACTGTTCGACGTGCAGGATCTCCAGCACGTCCTCGGCGGTCAGCGGCTCGAAATAGAGGCGATCCGACGTGTCATAGTCGGTACTCACCGTCTCCGGATTGCAATTGACCATGATCGTCTCATAGCCCGCGTCCGCCAGCGCGAAGCAGGCGTGGCAGCAGCAATAATCGAACTCGATCCCCTGCCCGATCCGGTTCGGCCCGCCGCCCAGGATCACGATCTTGCGGCGATCCGACGGCTGCGCCTCGTTCTCGGGCTCGCCGAACGACGGCGCCTCATAGGTCGAGTACATGTACGGCGTCTTGGCGTCGAACTCGGCGGCGCAGGTGTCGATCCGCTTGAAGACCGGGCGCACGCCCAACTTCAGGCGATGCTCGCGCACCTCGTCCTCGGTGACGCCGCCGGTCATCGCCTTGACCGCCTCGTGGATCAGCCCCGAGCCGCGCGCGATGCCGCGCTCCATCCCGCGCAGATTCGCCGATTGCAGCGCCAGCCACGCGAGACGCTTGTCGGAGAAGCCCATCGCCTTCAGCCGGCGCATCCCCGCCGCCTCGATCGGCAGCCCGTCCTTCATCACCTCGTTCTCGGCGGCGACGATCTCCGCCATCCGCTCGAGGAACCACGGATCGTATTTGGCGATCGCATTCACTTCGGCGACGGTGAAGCCCTCGCGCAGCGCCTGCGCCGCGACCAGCAACCGGTCGGGGGTCGGCGAGGCGAGCGCCGCCTCGATCTCGGCACGCGGCGCGCCGACCAGCCGCTCGACATGGTTGAAGCCCGACAGGCCGGTCTCCAGCCCGCGCAGCGCCTTCTGCATCGATTCGTGGATGTTGCGGCCGATCGCCATCACCTCGCCGACCGACTTCATCGCGGTGCCCAGCACCGCCTCGGCGCCCTTGAACTTCTCGAACGCGAAGCGCGGGATCTTGGTGACGACATAGTCGATCGTCGGCTCGAAGCTCGCCGGGGTCGCGCCGGTGATGTCGTTCTCGATCTCGTCGAGCGTATAGCCGACCGCCAGCTTGGCGGCGACCTTGGCGATCGGGAAGCCGGTCGCCTTCGACGCCAGCGCCGACGAGCGCGACACGCGCGGGTTCATCTCGATCACGATCAGGCGGCCGTCCTTCGGATTGACCGCGAACTGCACGTTCGACCCGCCGGTCTCGACGCCGATCTCGCGCAGCACCGCGATGCTGGCGTTGCGCATGATCTGATATTCCTTGTCGGTCAGCGTCAGCGCCGGCGCGACCGTGATCGAGTCGCCCGTGTGGACGCCCATCGGATCGACGTTCTCGATCGAGCAGATGATGATGCAATTGTCCGCGCGGTCGCGGACCACCTCCATCTCATATTCCTTCCAGCCGAGCAGCGATTCCTCGATCAACACCTCGGTGGTCGGCGAGGCGTCGAGCCCCTTGCGGACGATCTCGATGAATTCCTCGCGATTGTACGCGATCCCGCCGCCGGTGCCGCCCAAAGTGAAGCTCGGGCGGATGATCGCGGGCAGCCCGACCTTCTCGAGCCCGTCCAGCGCTTCCTTTTCGGTATGCGCGATATGGCTGCGAGCGCTTTCCAGCCCGATCTTGTCCATCGCGTCGCGAAACTTCAGCCGGTCCTCGGCCTTGTCGATCGCATCGGCATCGGCGCCGATCATCGTCACGCCAAACTTCTCCAGCGTGCCGTCGCGGAACAGCGCCAGCGCGGTGTTGAGCGCGGTCTGTCCCCCCATGGTGGGGAGAACGGCATCGGGGCGTTCACGTTCGATGATGCGGGCGACGACTTCCGGGGTGATCGGCTCGACATAGGTCGCGTCGGCCAGCTCGGGATCGGTCATGATCGTCGCCGGGTTCGAATTGACCAGGACGATTCGATAGCCCTCTTCCTTGAGCGCCTTGATCGCCTGCGTGCCCGAATAATCGAACTCGCACGCCTGCCCGATGATGATCGGGCCCGCGCCGATGACAAGGATGGAGGAGATGTCGGTGCGTTTGGGCATCTTAGTTCGTATCCGCCTTCTTCTGTTCAGCGCCGGCAAGTGGATCACTCGGATTTAAACGTTGCTGCTCTTTTGCACATTTGCGTAGCGCTTCAACAGCTTCGCTCGAGCCGTCGAGCTTTAGAGACGCCAGAACTTTGTCATCCAATACAAATGCCATGACTGACGATGATGATAAATCTTTAAGCGCCTCCCAGCCCTTCAGAGACATGGAAATCCCACCGACACCATCGATTTTTGTCCCGAGGGCTGTAAGAACTCCCCACCCATCGTCAATTGCTCCACCCCTTACAAACGACAGGCTAATCTTGTACGATTTTCCACGATCCGCCGATCTAAAAGCGGGGTCAGTGTAGATAATACGAACATTATCTAAGCCATAGTCATAATTGACGAACAATGTACTTGCACTCTCATACTCTCTAGCGAGCAAGCAAGCACCATCGTTATCAGCAACAACCCATCCGTTGCTGCGATAGTGCGCACTTGTTCCAGCCAAAAGGACTGAAAGCAGCAAGCCAGTCATCTAGATAGACTCACGTAATGCACCCACAAACCGCTCGAACAGATAGAAGCTATCCTGCGGTCCCGGGCTCGCCTCGGGGTGATACTGCACCGAGAATGCCGGCCGATCGGTCAGCTCGATCCCCGCGTTCGACCCGTCGAACAGCGACACATGCGTCTCGCGTGCATTCGCGGGCAGCGAGTCGCGCTCGACCGCGAAGCCGTGGTTCATGCTGGTGATCTCGACCGCGCCGTCGTCGACGCGCTTGACCGGATGATTCGCGCCGCGATGCCCCTGGAACATCTTCGTCGTCCGCGCCCCCACCGCCAGCGCCAACAACTGGTGCCCGAGGCAGATGCCGAACAGCGGCTTGCCGGTGTCGAGCAATTGCCGGATCACCGGCACCGCATATTCCCCGGTCGCCGCAGGATCGCCGGGGCCGTTCGACAGGAAGATGCCGTCCGGGCCCAGGGCCATGATCTCGTCGAACGTCGCATTCGCCGGTACGACCGATACCTTCGCACCCGCCTGAACAATGTTCCGGAAGATGTTAAACTTGCTGCCATAGTCGATCGCGACGACATGCGGCCGCGCCGCGCTTTGGGCCCCGTCTGCGGCACCTTCGCCAACATCGAACCCGAAGCCGAGCTTCCAGATGCCGCCCGCCCACGTCCCGTGCGTCTCGCGGGTGACGTCCTTGGCGAGGTCCATCCCCTCCAGCCCCGGCCAGCCGCGCGCCATCTGGAGCAAGGCGTCGAGATCGAACGCCCCGGTCGGCGAGTGCGCGACCACGCCGTTCGGCGCGCCGCCCGAGCGGATGCGCCGCGTCAGCGCGCGCGTGTCGATCCCGGCCAGCCCGATGCGCGTGTGGCGCTTCATCCAGCCGTCGAGATTCTCCATCGCGCGGAAATTGCTGGGCGCGGTCGGGTCTTCGCGGACGATCATGCCCAAAGCGTGCGGGTTGTCCGCCTCGACGTCGTCGGGGTTCGCGCCGACGTTGCCGATATGCGGGAAGGTGAAGGTGATGATCTGCCCGGCAAAGGACGGATCGGTCATGATCTCCTGATAGCCGGTCATCGCGGTGTGGAAGCACACCTCGCCGACCGCCGCGCCCTCCGCCCCGAAGCCGCGCCCCCACGCGACCTCTCCATTGGCCAGAACGAGGACGCCGGTGGCGCCTTCGGGCATGGGGGCGTGCGGAAACTCTGGCTCGGCCATGATGGGCGGGCACTCCTTGAAAGGGTCGGCAATGTCGCTAAGCCCCGCCCGCTAGAGACGCATCGGCGATGCGTCAATCTGTTAAGGACGAGTAGATGATTCGCGACGACATCAAGGCAGCGCAGATCGCGGCGATGAAGGCCGGCGACAAGGAAGCGCGCGGCGCTATCGGCTTGATTCAGGCGGCGATCAAGAATCGCGACATCGAGGCGCGCACCGGCACGGCCCCGACCGACGATGACGCATTGGTAATCGAGGTGCTGCAGAAAATGGTGAAGCAGCGCCGCGAATCGATCGCGATGTACGAACAGGGCGGCCGGGCCGAGCTCGCCGCCGCCGAGGCCGCCGAGGTCGCGGTGATCGAGCGCTTCCTCCCCGCGCAGATGAGCGAGGACGAGACGAAGGCGGCGATCGAGACGATCAAGGCCGATCTGGGCGCGTCGGGCATGAAGGACATGGGCCGCGTGATGGCCGAACTAAAGGCGCGCCACGCCACGACGCTCGACATGAGCAAGGCAAGCGGGCTGGTGAAGGCGGCGTTGGCATGATCTGCGCCGATCGCCCATCAGGGCGCGCGTAACGGCACCCTGACGGGCGATCGGCGACGGTCCGTGAACGGTCATTGCCGGTTCACGGTAAATCGGCCATAAGCGCCGGTATAATGCGAAGGTGAGTTTGACCCCCGCCTTCCTCGACGAGCTTCGCGCGCGCACCTCGCTGACCGCGCTCGTCGGCAAAACGGTGAAGCTCACCCGCGCCGGCCGCGAGTCGAAGGGCTGCTGCCCGTTTCACAACGAAAAGACCCCCAGCTTCTACGTCAACGACGACAAGGGCTTCTACCATTGCTTCGGCTGCTCGGCGCATGGCGACGCGATTCGCTGGCTGACCGATCATCAGGGCCTGCCGTTCATGGATGCGGTGAAGGAACTCGCCGCCGCCGCCGGGATGGAGGTCCCCGCCCCCGACGCCCGCGCCGCGCAGCGCGCTGAAAAGGCGAAGTCGCTCCATGACGTGATGCAGGCCGCCGCCGACTGGTTCACCCAGCAACTCGGCGGCATCGACGGCGCCGAGGCGCGCGCGTTGCTCGACCGGCGCGGGATCAAGGACGCGACGCGCAAGGCGTTCGGCTTCGGCTACGCCCCCGACGCACGCGGCCGGCTGCGCACCGCGCTCAAGGATTTCGGCGACGAGATGCTCGTCGAGACCGGGCTGCTGATCCAGGTCGAGGGCAAGGAGCCCTATGATCGGTTCCGCGGCCGGCTGATGATCCCGATCCGCGATCCGCGCGGGCGGGTGATTGCGTTCGGCGGGCGGATCATCGGCGAAGGCGAGCCGAAATACCTCAACTCGCCCGACACCCCGCTCTTCGACAAGGGCCGCACGCTCTACAACCTCGATCGTGCCTTGCCCGCCGCGCGCAAGACCGCGCGGCTGTTCGTGGTCGAAGGCTATATGGACGCGATCGCGCTGGCGCAGGGCGGGATCGGCGAGACCGTCGCCCCGCTCGGCACCGCGCTGACCGAGCAGCAGCTCGAGCGGCTGTGGCGCGTCGTCGACGTGCCGATGCTGTGCTTCGATGGTGATAAACCCGGACAGAAGGCCGCGATCCGCGCCGCGCATCGCGCGCTGCCGATGCTGGCGCCCGGCCGCAGCCTCGGCTTCGCGACCTTGCCCGAGGGGCAGGACCCGGACGATCTGATGCGTGCCAAGGGCGCGCAGGGCTTCGAGGCGCTGGTCCGTGAGGCGGAGCCGCTGGTCGATCGCCTGTGGAAGCACGAACTCGCCGCCGAACCGCTCGACACGCCGGAGCAGCGCGCCGGCCTGAAGAAGCGGCTGAACGATCTCGCCGAGACGATCGCCGACCCGTCGGTGAAGTCCGAATACAAGGCGGAATTCCGCAACCGCTTCGACGAGCGCTTCGCGCGCCAGCGGCAGCCGTTCCAGCAGCGCCAACCCTTCTACCCGATGGGGCAGCGCAAGCCGGGCCAGAAATGGTCGCCGCCCCCGCCGCCCGTCACCGAAGACGCCAAGAAGGTCGGTGCCGCCGGCAATATCGACCGCGTGCTGGCCAAGGCGGTGCTCGCCGGGTTGATCCGCCACCCCGCGGAGATCGCGCGGCACATGGAGGTGCTGGGCAGCCTCAAGCTCGCCGACGGCGCGCTCGGACGGCTGTTTGAGGCGGTGGTCGATGTCGCACTGGAGGACCACCGCGCCGCGCCGCTTGATAGCGGCGGGCTCGTCACCATATTGGCGCGATCCGGTTTCGAAGCGATCGCCCACGATCTTCTGAGAGCCGATACGATGCCCTATTCGTTCACCCGTGCCGGTGGCGACGAGAAACAGGCACGCGAGGACCTCGACGAGGCGATCGCGGTGCTGATCGCGCGGCCGGAGGTAGATGCGGCGCTCGCGGAGGCAACCTCCGCGATGCAGACGCATTTCACCGCCGAGGCGTTCGAACGGCAGGTGGCATTGGTGAACGAACAGCGCGCGCTCGACGAGCGGCTTGCAAATCTGGTGCAGGCAAACGAAGACGCCCGCGCGCTTGGACCCGAGGACGATTGATGGCGAAGATGAACGGTGGCGGTGCTGACGAAGGCGCGGAAGTGGCCGATGCTCCGCTGATCGACCTGAACGACGCGAACATCAAGAAGCTGATCGCCCGCGCCAAGAAGCGCGGCTACATCACCTACGACCAGCTCAACGAAGCGCTCCCGCAGGATCAGATGTCCTCCGACCAGCTCGAGGACGTGATGTCGGCGCTCAACGAGATGGGCGTCAATATCGTCGAGAACGAGGAAGCGGGCGAGGACGGCGAGACCGAGGAGCGTGCCGACGACGACGAGCAGGAAGCCGTCGACGGCGAGGCCGATGGCTCTGCGCCTGCGGTCGAAAAGAAGAAAGAGACGATCGATCGCACCGACGATCCGGTGCGGATGTACCTGCGCGAGATGGGGGCGGTCGAGCTGCTGTCGCGCGAGGGCGAGATCGCGATCGCCAAGCGCATCGAGGCCGGCCGCGACACGATGATCCTCGGGCTGTGCGAAAGCCCGATCACCTTCAACGCGATCATCGACTGGTCGACCGCGCTCAACGAAGGCACGATGCAGCTGCGCGAGATCGTCGATCTCGACGCGATGCTCTCCAAGGGTCCGTCGGCCGAGCAGGTCGAGGGGGCCGAGGACGATACGGGCGAGATCAGCGCCTCGAACGCCGGACCGCAGTTCAAGGAAGAGGACGAGCCCGAGGAAGCGCCCGCCGACGACGATGACGACATGACCGAGCGTCGTGCGCCGCGGCCGTCCGACGAGGAAGAGGAGGACAATACCCTCAGCCTCGCGCAGATGGAGGAGACGCTCAAGCCGCAGGCGCTGGAGAAGTTCGCCAACATCACCGCCATCTACCGCAAGTTCTCCAAGATGCAGGAGAGCCGGCTGGAGGCGATGAGCGGCGGGATCGAGCTGTCGGCCGCCGAGGAGCGCAAGTACCAGAAGCTGCGCGAGGACCTCACCGCGGAGGTCGAGAGCGTCCAATTCCACCAGACGAAGATCGAATATCTGGTCGACCAGCTCTACAGCTACAACCGCCGGCTGACGACGCTGGGCGGGCAGATGCTGCGGCTGGCGGAGCGCCACAAGGTCAACCGCAAGGATTTCCTCGAGCGCTACATGGGGCATGAGCTGGACGAGGGCTTCCTCGCCTCGGTGACCGGGCTCGACAAGAAGTGGACGGCGTTCGCGACCAACGAGGTCGCGGCGGTCGATCGCATCCGTACCGAGATCAGCGAAATCTCGCAGCAGACCGGCATGGCGCTCAGCGAGTTCCGCCGCATCGTCAATATGGTTCAGAAGGCGGAGCGCGAGGCGCGCATCGCCAAGAAGGAGATGGTCGAGGCGAACCTGCGGCTCGTGATCTCGATCGCCAAGAAATACACCAACCGCGGATTGCAGTTTCTGGATCTGATCCAGGAGGGCAACATCGGGCTGATGAAGGCGGTCGACAAGTTCGAGTACCGCCGCGGCTACAAGTTCTCGACCTATGCGACGTGGTGGATCCGGCAGGCGATCACGCGCTCGATCGCGGATCAGGCGCGCACGATCCGCATCCCGGTCCATATGATCGAGACGATCAACAAGCTGGTGCGCACCAGCCGCCAGTTCCTGCACGAGCAGGGCCGCGAACCGACCCCGGAGGAGATGGCCGAGCGCCTCTCCATGCCGCTGGAGAAGGTCCGCAAGGTGATGAAGATCGCCAAGGAGCCGATCAGCCTCGAAACGCCGATCGGTGACGAGGAGGACAGCCACCTCGGCGACTTCATCGAGGACAAGAATGCGGTGATCCCGGTCGATGCCGCGATTCAGGCGAACCTCAAGGAGACCGTGACGCGCGTGCTGGCGTCGCTCACCCCTCGTGAGGAGCGCGTGCTGCGGATGCGGTTCGGCATCGGAATGAACACCGATCACACGCTGGAAGAGGTCGGCCAGCAATTCTCGGTCACGCGCGAGCGCATCCGCCAGATCGAGGCCAAGGCACTGCGCAAGCTCAAGCATCCGTCGCGCAGCCGCAAGATGCGCAGCTTCCTCGACCAGTAACCTTCTATGGAGAGCGGGCCGCATCCCGCTCTCCCGCCCGGCGCAGACCGACGATCCGGGTCAACGATCGTAAAATCGCCGTGGCGCTCATCTCGCTGTAAACCGCGCCTTCACTTCCCCGCCTTATCGTCATCGCCGACCCACCGCGCCGCTACCGGCCGACGGGCGCTACCGAGCGGAGGAAAGCGTGACCATCGCCATCGACAAGCGGCCGCAGGGCTGCGCCGGGACGATCATGGCAATGATCGCCAGCGACGGCACCGCCGCCGCACCGCACGCGCGCGCGCTGACCGAGCCGACCGCCACGTTGCGCGACATCGCCGATGCGATCCACGCCTTGTGCATCATTCACGGCTCCTTCCCCGGGGTCGTAGACCATGCGCACCGCGGCTGCACCGATCCGCTGACGCGCGACTGGCTGGAACAGGCTGTGACCGCGGTCAGCGGCGAACGCGCCTTGCTGGTTCGGCTGACCGCAGCGGTCGGGCCGCTTCCCTCGACGCCCGGTCAGGCCGCCTCGCAAGCTGCGATCCTCGGTCAGCGCAACGCCTTGGAAATGCTGTCGCGCTCCGATCGCGCGGGCTGCGCGACCGGCACGGCGATCGCTTTCGTGCTCGACTGGGTCGCGGTCCGCGGGGTGCTCGACAGTTGCGCGCGCCGCATGGCGCTGCCCGCCGGCACGCCCTTTGCGGGCGCGGCAAGTCAGGCGATCGCCATGCTCAAGGCCATCGAAGCGAGCGCCTCGATCGAACGCGCGATGGCGTTCGGCGCACAGCAGATGCTCGCCCAGCATCGTGGGCTGTGGCACTTGCTCGAGGCCCGCGCCGCCGCACGCCACGCGATGTAACGCCGCGTAGGCATGAGCAATCCAGCTGGCAGAGGCGCAGACTCGCTGGTTTACGGGTGACCGACTGTGGCTGATGACGCGCGATCTTATTCCGGGCGATGCGCGCTGCCCGCGAAACATTAGCGGTTGCGCATCACGCACCCATCATCGCGCAGGTTGCAATTGCTGCAACACACTTCCTTCACCAAATAACCGGCACACGCTGCACCGCAGCAATCCCGTATTTCGTGAGGCCGTGATGCTCTATCTCGTCTATCTGATCGCCCAATACCGCCAGCAGGCCCGTGCGCGCGCCGTCGCTGCCAATGACACCGACGTCCGTCGCGCCGCCTGACCCGCGCGGGCGCAGCGTCTATTTGGCGGCGCTGCGCACATAGGGCGTGAAATTGCCGAGCAGCAGCGACGCCTTGGGGATGCGCGACATACGGTTGAGCGGGCGCACCTGATCGTTGCGGCACAATTGTCCGCCGAATGGCTCGGTGATCAGGATATCGTCGTCGTCGAGCGTCTCGGCACGCGCCTGCGGTACGTTGACGTAGATCCGCGAGCCTATCCGCCATGCGAGCGCCCGGTGCGAGATGATCTGCACCGCATTATTGTCGGTCGGGCTCACCGGGATGCAGCGCACCGGCGCCGCCGCGACACGCCCCTTGAGCAATCGGGCGAGATCGGCATCGGGACTCGACTGCGCGGCCTGCACGGGAACGGCGAAGGCGGCGACCAGCGCCGCGGCGGCGATCAGTTTCATCATGGAAACCCTCCTGACATAGGCTCGCTGAACCGATGCTGACCCGTGTCGATCCACGGCTGATCTGAAGCAAGCGAATGACGGCGGAACGGCGATGGCGCACAGCCCGTTTCTACCGCCTATGGATGCTTCCCGCTGATGCCCGCCGTCGATCCGGCCGCCCCGCTTTCCGTCGCCGAACAGGCCGCGATGCTTGCCGAACTGCTGGCGAAGCAGAACCTCATCGTCGCGCTCGCCGACGATGTCCGCGCCGCGGCGGTGGCGCAGGCGCTGGAAGCGGCGATGCCCGACGCGGCCGTGCTATTCTGCCCCGGCAGCGATGCGCTGCCCGGCGAGGATGCGCCGCCCTCCCCGGCCAATGTCGGGCAGCGCGTCTCGGCGCTGCGCCGGGCGCGCCGGTTCGCGGCGGACAAGCGCCCGCCGCGGATCGCGCTCCTCACCACCGGCGAGGCCCTGGCGCGCGCCTATCCTGCACCCGCCGCATTCGAATCGGTGCCGCCGACCATCCGGCACGGCGCGGCGCTCGACCTTGCCGCGCTCTTCGCCGAACTCGAGGAGCTCGGCTATATCAGTGACGAACGCGTCGACGAACCCGGCGAGGTCGCGCTGCGCGGGCAGGTGCTCGATGTCTTCCCGGCCGATGCGGCGCTGCCATTGCGCGTCGAGGTCGCCGACGGAAAGGTGGTCGCGCTGCGCTGCTACGATCCCGCCGACCAGCGCTCGATCGACGATGTCGCGGAGCGCGAACTCGGCCGCGTCGCCGAACCCGCCCCCGGCGACGATCGCGCCACCTTGCTCGACCATCTGCCCGGCGCGACGGTCGTCATCGACGAGGCCGCCGACGATCGTCGTCGTCGCTTCCTGACGCTCGTCGCCGACGCGACCCGCCGCGCCCCCAAGCGCGCCGCGCGCGACGTGATCGACGGCGCAGCGTGGGAGAAAGCGCTTGCCGGGCGCGAGCGACAGACGTTGACGCGCGAAGGCGAGCCGCCGCCACGCTTCGCTGAGCACAAGGCGCCGCTGCGCGCCTTTGCCAGACTGGCGACGGAGGCACGTAAGGCGGGTGACCGCATCGTGCTGCTCGGCAGCGCGCGTGACCTGCGCTTCCTGCGCGCACGGATCGCCAAGGCGCTTGGGGAGGAACCTCTCGCGGTCGACGCATGGGCCAAAGTCGCCAAGGCAAAGCGCGGCGCATTGCTGACGCTCGCATGGGCAGCGGACCGAGGCTTCCGGCGCAAGGGCGTGCTCGCAGTCGCCGCCGCCGATTTGCTCGGGAGCCGCGCCGAGCGCGAGCAACGCGCCGGCGTGCCGACCGATGCCGGCCTGCTCGATTTTGGCGAGATCCGGATCGGTGATGTCGTCGTTCATGAGGATCACGGGATCGGTGTGGTCGGCGGGCTTGAGCAACTGCCCGATGACGGCGGCGATGCCATCAAGCTCACCTATGCGCAGGATGGCGTGCGACTGGTGCCCGTGGGCGAGGCCGACCGCGTCTGGCGCTACGGCGCGGAGGCGGATGCGGTGACGCTCGACCGGCTCGACGGATCGAGCTGGCAGAAGCGCCGTGGCGAGATCGACGCCGCGATCGCGCAGAGCGCGCGCGACCTGACCGCGCTCGCCGAGGAACGCGCCGCGCGCGATGCGCCGGTGCTCGACCCCGATCCTGCCGCCTATGAGCGGTTCGCGGCCGGCTTCGCCTTCACCGAGACCGCCGATCAGGCCAAGGCGATCGCCGCGGTGCGCGCCGACCTTGCCGCCGGGCGGCCGATGGACCGGCTGGTGATCGGCGATGTCGGTTATGGCAAGACCGAGGTCGCGCTGCGCGCCGCCGCGCTCGCCGCGCTCGCGGGCAAGCAGGTCGCGATCGCCGCGCCGACCACCGTGCTGGCCCGCCAGCATCTCGACACCTTCGTCACGCGCTTTGCCGACAGTGGCATCGAGGTGGCCGGGCTGTCGCGGCTGTCGAGCGCCGCCGAGAAGAAGCGCGTCAAGGCCGGGCTTGCCGACGGCACGATCCAGATCGTCGTCGGCACCGGCGCGGTCGCAAGTAAGGGCGTGACCTACAAGGAGCTCGCGCTGGTCGTCATCGACGAGGAGCAGCGCTTCGGCGCGGCCGACAAGGACAAGTTGCGCGCATTGTCCGCCGGGCACGTCCTGACGCTGTCGGCGACGCCGATCCCGCGGACGCTGCAATCGGCGCTGGTCGGGCTGCAGCAATTGTCGCTCATCGCCACGCCGCCCGCACGCCGCCAGCCGATCCGCACCGCGGTCGGCAGCTTCAACCCCGAGACGCTGCGCGGCGCGCTGCTGCGCGAGAAAAGCCGCGGCGGGCAGAGCTTTGTCGTGGTGCCGCGGATCGCCGACATGGCTCCGCTCGCCGAACAGCTCGGCAAGCTGGTGCCGGACCTCGAGGTGATCGAGGCGCATGGCAAATTGCCCGCCGACGATCTCGACGCGGCGATGGTGCGATTCGGGCGTGGCGAGGGCGACGTGCTGCTTGCCACCAACATCATTGAGGCCGGGCTCGACGTGCCGCGCGCCAATACGATGGTGATCGCGCACGCCGACCGCTTCGGGCTGTCGCAGCTCCACCAGCTGCGCGGGCGCGTCGGGCGCGGCAGCCGGCGCGGGCAGGTGCTGCTGTTCACCGATCCGGACCACGAGATCGCGCCGCGCACGCTCAAGCGGCTGCGGACGCTGGAGGCGTTCGACCGGCTCGGCGCGGGGTTCGCGATCAGCGCGCGCGATCTCGACATGCGCGGGGCGGGCGATTTGCTCGGCGAGACGCAGGCCGGGCATATGAAGCTGATCGGGATCGATCTTTATCAGCAGTTGCTTGAAGGCGCGCTGCGCCGCGCGCGCGGCGAGGAGGTCGAGCGCTGGACCCCCGAGCTGCACCTCGGCATCGAGGGGCGCCTGCCCGAGACATGGATCCCCGACGAGGAATTGCGCGTGACGCTATACGCGCGGCTGGCGCGGATCACCGAAGCGGCGGCGCTCGACGCGCTGGAGGAGGAGCTGGAGGACCGCTTCGGCGCCTTGCCGGAGGAGGCGCGGACGCTGCTGGCGACCGCGCGGTTGCGGGTGGATGCGCGGGCGGCCGGGATCGCCAAGGTCAATGCCGGGCCGGCGGCGGTGGCGCTGGAGCCGCACAACGGCACCGCGATCGATGCGGCGGCGTTCGGGCTGGAGCAGAAGGAACGGCGCTTCCTGCTGCGCGAGCGGATCGACGATCCGTTCGCCCGGCTGGAGCGCGCCGGCGAGCTGGTCCGCGAGATGGCCGAGGCGTGAGCGCGCCGATGTTGGCGAAGGTGGCGCAAAACGGGGCTTGAAGCGCGCGCCGTGGCGATGGCGTGTGCGCGGGGACTCCAACGATAGCGATTGTTGGAGGGTGTAGGACAGCCGTTCCTACATCAATTTCGTCATTCCCGCGAAGGCCGGGATCCAGGCGCGCAGGTCGTTGCAAGAGCCGCGACGTCAGAGGTTCTGGCTTCCCGCCTTCGCGGGAATGACGGAGTGGGGAGGGAGCGAACCCCCTCCCCCCCGCCATCATCAGAAGCGAACGCGACCGCCGAGCGAAAGCACCACGGCGTGCGCATCTTCCAGCTGGCCGTTGACGAGGATCGGCGTCTGCACCGCGGTGCCGGCATAAGCCGCCGTCGTGCGATCGATCGTCGCATCGGCGAAGTCGACGTAATTGGCGGCGGCATCCAGCGAGAAATGCGGGGTGACGTCGAACGACGCGCCCAGCGCGTAATTCCAGCGGTTCGCATCGGGCACGCGCGCGTCACGCTCGCCGTCGCGGGTCGGGGTCAGCGTGCGCTGCGCCCCGCCACGCACCGTCAGCCGCGGCGTCACGGCATAATCCACGCCCGCGGCATAGCTCCAGATGCTGCGGTAGTTCTCGGGCAGCGCGGCGTTGAGCGGCGCGCCGAGCCGGATCGCGTCGAACTTCTCCCAGGTCGAGCGGATCGTCTGCGCGTTGAGCGTCAGCCGGTCGGTGGCGCGGAAGCGGCCGCCGACCATGATCTGCGCAGGGGTGTAGAAGCTCGCCTCGACATCGTTCACCGTGCGGTTCTGGCCGGCAAGCGGGCCGAGCAGCCCGCTGACGGTCAGGTCGCCCTTGAGCGTGTGCTTGATCGCCGACTTGTAGCTGACGCCGACCGTCGCCCAGTCGTTGTGCATCTGGAAACCGGCGGTCCAGCCCACGTCCCAGCCGCTGCCGGCCAGCTTCTGGCTGCCGTCGGCGAGCGATGCCGAAAGATTGGGCAGCGCGTTCGTCAGGCTGGCGTCGGTATGCTCGATGTTGGCGGCCCCGCCGACGCGCAACCAGTCGGTGACCGCCACTGCGACCGACGGCTGGATGTCGAACGTGCGCAGATACGTGCGGTCGGCGCTGTAGCGAGCCCAGCTATTGTTGTCATAGTCGGTCGTGAAACTGTACGGCGAGGTCACCGCGAGGCCGACCGCCAACCGGTCGCCGAGCGGCACCGCCACCGCGCCGGAGGGCAGCACGCCCTTGTTGATCGGGTCGCGCGACGACGACTCGCCGCCGACCGGCGCAAAGGTGCCACCGGGACGGCGGATCACGGTGCCATTGTCGACCACGTCACCCTTGGGGAGGATCACCGAGGCGCTGACCGTCGCCTCCGCCTTTTCAATCCCGGCGATCGCCGCCGGGTTCCACCACAGCGACGCCGCGCCGGTGTCGGCGGTTTCACCCGAGAAGGCACGGCCAGCGCCGCGCGCGGCCTGCTCCTGAAGGTAAAAAGCCTGCGCCTGCGCGACGCCGGCCAGCGCGGACGAACCGGCGAGCACGGCCAGTGAGGCA
The DNA here is from genome assembly GCF_014199415.1 of Sphingomonas endophytica. GTDB lineage: Bacteria > Pseudomonadota > Alphaproteobacteria > Sphingomonadales > Sphingomonadaceae > Sphingomonas > Sphingomonas endophytica. The sequence goes on along the minus strand of NZ_JACIJN010000002.1, from coordinate 355,595 downwards.
GTGATGCGGTGACGAGTGTTCATGGCGATCCTCATGTCTTTTTGTGTCTGGGCCCGGTGTTCCTGCGCCCCGTTCCGTTGAACGCAGGATGAACTGTCTCCCCCGCCCGGACCGACGGGGGAGATGTGGGTCAATTGCGCAACGGTTTGCCGGTCATCAACATGCTTTCGACGCGCGCATGGGTGCGTTCGTCATGCGCGCTTTCCATAAAGGCCTCACGCTCCAAATCGAGCAATTGCTGCTCGGTGACGGTGTCGACCAGATCGGCCTCGCCGCCGGTCAGCACATTGGCGAGCCGCCCCGCGACCACCTCGTCATAGGCGGTGGCGACGCCCTTGCGGCGGAAGTCGGCGACCGCACCGGCCAGCCCGGTCCGCCCGCTCGCGCCCGGCAGGCGGAAGGTCGGCGGCTCGGGCGGGGTGTAGCCGTCGACCATCTCCAGCGCCTTCGCCTTGGCGTCGGCGAGCAGCCGGTCGCGGTTCATGGTGATGCCGTCGGAGGGACACAGGAACGCCATCTCCTTCGCCTGCGCCGCCGAACGCGACACCTGCGCGGTCGAGATCAGCTCGAACGCCTTCATGACCGCCGGCATCGGCCCGCGCGGCATGCCCTTCGATTTGGCGAGGCGATCGAGCAACTCGCCGTGGCCGCCCCAGCCCGGCACCAGCCCGACCCCGGCCTCGACCAGCCCGATATAGCTTTCGGCATGCGCCTGCACCGCGTCGGAGTGGAGCAACACCTCGCAGCCGCCGCCCAGCGCCATGCCCGCGGGCGCGCTGACCACCGGGAACGGCGCGTATTTCAGCGCCTTAAACGCCTGCTGCCCGCCGACGATCAGCTTCTCGATCTCGCCCCACGCCCCGGCCTTCACCGCGAACAACGCGAGCCCAAGGTTCGCCCCGGCCGAGAAGTTGCTACCCTCGTTATAGATCACCAGCGCCTTGAACCGCTCCTGCACCAGCGGGATCGCCTGCTGGATCAGGCTGGCGACCTCGCCGTCGAGCGCGTTCATCTTCGCGGTGAATTCGAGGCACAGTACGCCGTCGCCGATGTCCCACAGCGCGGCGGATGCGCTTTTCGCCACCGGCTGCGAGCGGCGCTTAATGTCCTCGAGCAGCACGACGCCCTCGGCACGCGGCACGTGGTGATAGCTGCCGTCGCTGCCGAGATATTGCCGCACCCCGCCCTCGACGCGGTAGAAGGGGCGGTCGCCGACGGTGTCGAGGATCGCGGGGACGGTGCGTCCCTCGGCGCGCAGCCGCTCGGCCAGCTTGCCTGGCCCGAGCCGGTCGATCAGCTCGAACGGGCCGAACTTCCAGTTATAGCCGAGCTTCATCGCGTCATCGATCGCGACCACGTCGTCGGCGGCCTCGCCGACCAGCATCGCGGCATAGCTCAGCACGTTGCCGAGGATCGTCCACGCATAATCGCCGACCTTGCCGGGGACGGTCACCAGCGCGGCGAGGTCCTTTTCGGCGGCGGCGGGCAGCGCCTCGGGCTTCGCCTCGGGGCGATAGTCGCCGGTGGTCAGGTCGATTGCCAGCTTGGTGCGCTTGCCGTCCGCGCCCCCCGCTCCAGATTTGTCGAGCCGGTAGAAGCCACCCTTGCCCTTGCGGCCGGTAAAGCCCTCCGCGATCATCCGGTCGACCAGCGGCAGCGGGCGGACGGTGGCGAAATACGGGTCGCCCTGCGGCAGCGTGTCCGACAGGCTCTTGGCGAGCAACGGCATCAGGTCGACGCCGACGAGGTCGATCAGCGCGAAGATCCCGGTCTTCGGCACGCCCATCGGACGGCCGCCGATCTGGTCGGCCTCCTCGACGGTCAGCCCCTGATCGATCGCGGCATTGACCGCGACCGCCAGCCAATAGGTGCCGATCCGGTTGGCGATGAAGCCGGGCGTATCCTTGGCGCGGACGATCCGCTTGCCCATGAAGCGGTCGACGAAGTCCTCGACCTTGCCGGCGGTGCCGGGGTCGGTATCCGCGCCGCGGACGATCTCGACCAGCCGCATGTAGCGCGGCGGGTTGAAGAAGTGCGTGATGAGGAAGTCGTGGCGGAACTGCTCGCTGCGCCCCTCGACCAGCCGTTCGAGCGGGATCGTCGAGGTGTTCGACGACACCGCGGTGCCCGGACGCTTCAACGTCTCCAGCTTCGCATAGAGCGATTGCTTGATGTCGAGCCGCTCGACGATCGCCTCGACGATCCAGTCGCATTCGGCGACGCGCGCCAGATGGTCGTCGATATTGCCGGTCTCGACCAGCTTCGCCGCCGCCTTGGACATGAAGGGAGCGGGCTCGGTCTTGAGCATCTTCGCGACCGCGCCCTTGGCGACCGCGTCGCGATCGTCACCCTGTTTTGCGGGGATGTCGAGCAGCAGCACCGGCACGCCGGCATTGGCGACCTGCGCGGCGATCCCCGCGCCCATCACGCCTGCGCCGATCACGCAGACCTTTTTGATCGCTTCCGTCATCACACGCGCTCCAGCACGGTGGCGATGCCCTGCCCACCGCCGATGCACTGGGTGGCGAGCGCATAGCGCTTGCCCTCGCGTGCGAGCAAAGCGGCGGCCTTGCCGACGATCCGTGCGCCGGTCGCCCCCAGCGGGTGGCCGATCGCGATCGCGCCGCCGTCGAGGTTGATCGTCTCTTCCTTCAGCCCGAGGTCGCGGATGCAGGCGATCGCCTGCGAGGCGAACGCCTCGTTGATCTCGACGATGTCGAGGTCGTTGGCGGAAATGCCGGCGCGCTCCAGCGCCTTCTTCGACGCGCCGATCGGGCCGAGCCCCATCGTCTCGGGATCGCAGCCCGAGACGCTGATCGCCTTGATCCGCGCGAGGATCGGCAAATTGTGTTGCTTTGCGAACGCCTCCGAGGTGACCAGCACCGCGCTCGCGCCATCGGTGAGCGGCGAGGAGGTGCCGGCGGTCACCGAGCCTTCTGCCGAGAAGGCGGGCTTGAGCCCGGCGAGCGCCTCGGCATTGGTGTCGGGGCGGAGCGTGCCGTCCTGATCGACCGCGCCGGCCTTGGTCTGGATCGCGACGATCTCGTCGGACAGGCGGCCGTCCTCGCGTGCGGCGGCGGCCTTCTGCTGGCTCTTGACCGCGAACGCTTCCTGCTCGGTGCGGGTGATCTGGTACTTTTGCGCGACATTCTCGGCGGTCTGCCCCATGCCCATGTAGGCGCCGGCGCTCTTGGCGGCGAGTTCCGGGTTGGGGAGCGGGTTGTAGCCGCCCATCGGCACGCGGCTCATCGATTCCAGCCCGGCGCAGATATACGCCTCGCCCGCACCGACCGCGATCTGCCCCATCGCGATATGGATCGCGCTCATCGACGAGCCGCAGAAGCGATTGACGGTCATCCCGCCGACCGACAGCGGCAGGTCGGCGAGCAAACCGATCATCCGCGCGACGTTGAGCCCCTGCTCGCCCTCGGGGAAGGCGCAGCCGAGCACGATGTCCTCGATCAGCGCGGCATCGATGCCGGTCTTCTCGATCAGCCCGCGGATCGTCTGCGCGGCGAGGTCGTCAGGCCGGACCCGCGCCAGCGCGCCCTTGCCCGCCAGATGGAACGGCGACCGGGCATAGCCGGCAATCACGACGTCGGTCATCGGTAACCCTCTCGATGCGATATGTTGGCTACCGTTTACGTCAACGTCAGTGAGCGCTCAAGGGGGTTCTGCCTATTCCGTCGCTCCTGCGGAGGCAGGGGCCTATGGCTGTCGAATGTCGTGGAGGGTCTGACACAAGGATGTCGTCCGTGTGTCAGGTGCCTCGATCCGACGATGCAGACATGGGCCCCTGCCTGCGCAGGGGCGACGGCGTTTTTAGGTGGTTGGTCAGATCCCCAGCGAGATCCGCGCCGCCAGCCGGTCGCCGGCATGTTCGCGCACCGCGAAGCGCGACACGTCCGGTCCGTTGCGGATGTCGGTACCGGTATATTCCAGCGCCACCGTCAGCGGCCCGGTGATATGCTGCACCCCCAGCGACCAGTCGTGATAGGTCCCGTCCGGACGCAGCCGCGCGGCGCGGATCGCGTCGTCGACGCTGCCCGACGAGCGGCCGGCGCTGGCGGTCACCGTCCATGGCGTCGCGGGGATGCCAACGCGCCCGCGCACGCCGAGATAGAGATTGTCGCCGCCGATCGCGCTTTGCGACGGGGCGTAGCGCGCCTCGACCCCGGCCTGCGCCGGGCCGAGCGAGTAATTGAGCCCCGCGCCCAGCTCGCCATAGTTCATGTTCCCGCGCGCGCCGGTGAAGAAATGCCCGGTCGCGAACGCATCGAGGCGGAAGCCGGCGAGGTCGCGCGAATAGCCGAGCGTCGGCTCAATCACGCCGTCCGCGCCATCGTGGCGCGCGTCGCCGCGCGTCGCGAGCATGCGCGCGCCGAGATCGAACCCGGCAGGCAGGTCGACGCGCGCATAGGCCGACGGCGCCGCCTTGCCCTCGCTCCAGCTGATCCCGCGGCGGCGCTCGTCGGTAGCGAGTTCGACGCCGGCCTGCACCTGCGCCGCGGCGGGGAGTGCCGCCACGCCCGAGAGCATGGCGGCGATCACGTAACGCATCCGCACCTCAGCCGCGGACCCGGTCGTGCGCGGCATCGAGTTCGGCGACCAGCGCGTCCTGGTCGCGCGCGGCGACCGCGAGCAGGTGGTCGCGGACCTTGCCGCTGCGCGCCGCGACATCCTTGGCGATTGCGTCGCGCTGCGTATCGCACCAGCCCGGACGGCTGCCGGTCAGCGGCGCGTCGGCGCTGATCGTGCGCGCCATCACATGCCCGGCGGCGTGGCGTGCCTCGCGGTGGACGTCGACCGAGGCGGTCCAGGCGCAGCGCAGCTCGCTCGGGCGGCCCGGCGCGCCGACCGCGCCGACCTGCTTGTGCGCGACGTCGACTTCGCTGCGATAGGTGACGTCGACCTGCTGTCCGCGGTGATCCATCTGCACGCGGTGCGCCTCTTCGGCGATGGGGGTGCCGAGCAGCAGCCCGGCGACGATCGAGACGATCATGGCGTTTCTCCTTGCGTCGGCCCCGGACCATGCTGCCCGGTGACCGTATTCCGAGATACGTACGCGCCGCGCCGCTTCAACGATCCGGCCGCGTCCGTAACAATTTGTCATCCGACGTTGTCGATCGCGCCACGACACGCCACAACAGGCCGCCATGCCGCTATCGCCCGCCCTGCCCACCATCGCCGAGGCGATCCAGGCCTCGCTCAGCCCGGTGTTCGTGCTGACCGGCATCGGCGCGCTGCTCAACGTGCTGACCGGCCGGCTGTCGCGCGTGATCGACCGCGTGCGGGTGCTGGAGGAGCGGCATCCGCAGATCGACCTCGACGAACGCGCGCGGCTGGTTTGGGAATTGCGCCGCCTCGCCAAGCGGATGAGCGTCATCAACTTCGCCTTGTTCCTTGCGGTGGCCAGCGCGGTGGCGACCTGTATCGTCGTCGCCTTGCTGTTCATCGGCGCGCTGACCCGCAGCCATATCGGTCCCTATGTGGCGCTCAGCTTCATTCTCGCGATGTCGCTGCTGATCGCCGCGTTCGTGGCGTTCATGATCGAGGTGCGGCTGTCGAGTCGCGCGATCCGGGTCCGCGACGAACTGCTGCATTGACGCGCCGACGCCTTATATGAGCGCCATGACCAGCGATCATGACACGGCGGCCCGGTTCGGCCGCCGCGACCTTCTGCGTGCCGGCGGCGTGCTGGCGGCGAGCGCCTGTGCCCCGACCTGGGCGCAGTCGGGCAGCGCCGGGATCGCCGCACGCCCGGAAGTGTCGGGCGACGACATCCACCTGCGCATCGCGCATCAGATGATGACGATCGACGGCCGCCGCCGCCATGCGATCGGCATCAACGGCAGCGTGCCCGCGCCGCTGATCCGGCTGCGCGAGGGCCAGACCGTCCGGCTGCACGTCGAGAATGCGCTGGACGAGGAAAGCTCGATCCACTGGCACGGGCTGCTCGTGCCCTTCCACATGGACGGGGTGCCGGGCGTCAGCTTCCCCGGGATCGCGCCGCGCTCGACCTTCACCTACCAGTTTCCGGTAAAGCAGGCCGGGACTTATTGGTACCACAGCCATTCGGGGTTGCAGGAGCAGATGGGGCTGTACGGCCCGATCGTGATCGACCCCGCCACCCCCGATGCCGCCGCACCGGCGCGCGAGCATGTGATCCTGCTGTCCGATCACAGCCAGCTTCACCCGCACACGATCTTCCGCAAGCTCAAGCAGCAGGGCGGCTATTTCAATTACCAGAAGCAGACGCTGGCCGGGCTGCTCGCCGGGCGCGACCAGCCCGCAGGCGAGCGGCGAGCGTGGGGAAAAATGCGGATGGACCCGGCCGATATCGCCGACGTCACCGCCGCGACCTACACCTATCTGGTCAATGGCCACGGCCCGCGCGACCAATGGACCGGGCTGTTCGCGCCCGGCGAGCGCGTGCGGCTGCGGCTGGTCAACGCGTCGGCGATGACGACCTTCAACGTGCGGCTGCCGGGGCTGGCGATGACGGTGGTCGCGGCCGATGGGCTGGCGCTGCGCCCGGTGACGGTCGACGAACTCCAGATCGCGGTCGCCGAAACCTATGACGTGATCGTCACGCCAGACGACGACCGCGCCTATGCGCTGGTCGCCGAGAGCGTCGATCGCTCGGGCATGGCGCTCGCCACGCTCGCGCCGCGCGTCGGGATGCGCACCGCCGCTCCGCCGCTGCGACCCCGGCCGCTCGCAACCATGAAGGACATGGGGATGGGCGCGATGGCGATGGGCGGCGGCGAGGCGACGCCCGCGCACGACATGACCGACCATGACATGGCCGGTCACCAGATGGGCGGTCACGCCGCGGCCGGTCACGAGATGGGCGCGATGAACCACTCGATGCGCGACTTCGCCAACGCGCCCGAGGTGAAGCGCTCGCCGACCGTCCAGACGATCGCGCCGATGCCGGTCGATCGCACCGGCGAGCCCGGTCAGGGGCTGGCCGATGTCGGGCATCGCGTGCTGACCTATCGCGATCTCGTCGCCGCAGCGCGCAACCCCGACGTGCGCGCGCCCGACCGCGCGCTGCGCATCCATCTGACCGGCAACATGGAACGCTATATGTGGGCGTTCGACGGCGAGAAGCTGAACGAGGTGACCGCGCCCTTCGCGTTCCTCGAGAATGAGCGCGTGCGCGTGACGCTGGTCAACGACACGATGATGGGTCATCCGATCCACCTGCACGGCCATTATTTCGAGCTGGTCACCGGGCATGGCGAACACGCGCCGCGCAAGCACACGGTACAGGTCCAGCCCGGCGGCACCGTCACCTTCGACCTGACCGCCGATGCGGTCGGCGACTGGGCGTTCCACTGCCACATGCTCTATCACATGCACGCCGGGATGATGCAGGTCGTCACCGTCCGCCCGCGCGGCGAGGGTGCGGCATGAGCGTGACGCTGGCGCTCGCGCTCGCCGCCGCGCAGATGCAGGGGATGGATCATGCCGGGCACATGCCGGGCATGACGATGCCGATGCACAGGCCGGCCGCGACGCCGAAGCCGAAGCCGCGTGCGGTGAAGCGCCCGACGCGGCACAGGGCGACCGCGATGCCGATGCCCGAGGTCGCGGCCTGTTCGCCCGAACACGCCGCGATGGGGCATTGCGAGGCCCCTGCCTCGATCCCGGCGACCGGTCCGTCCGAGCCCTGCCCGCCCGAACATGCCGCGATGGGCCATTGCACCGCCGCGTCGCGCGACGCGATGGCAAGCGGCACCGCGCTGCCCGTCGGCAACGCCCCTGCCCCCGCCGCGCCGGCACCGATCTATGCAGACCGCGTCTGGGGCGCAGGCGCGATGGCACCGGCCCGCGCGCGGTTGCGGCAAGAACACGGCGGGATGACCTTCACGCAGGTGATGCTCAACATCGCCGAGCTTCAGCCGCGCGGCGGCCGCGACGGCTATCGCTGGGACGGCGCGGCATGGTTCGGTGGTGACGTCGACCGGCTGGTGGTCAAGAGCGAGGGCGACGGCCGCTTCGGCACCCGCACCAGCGGCGAAGTGCAGGCGCTCTACAGCCGCGCGATCGGGCCCTATTTCAACGTGCAGGGCGGCGTGCGGCAGGACATCGGCGCGAACCGCCGCTATGCCGTCGCGGGCGTCGAGGGCCTTGCGCCTTATTGGTTCGACGTCGAGGCGACCGCCTTCGTCTCCGACCACGGCGACGTGCTGGCGCGCGTCGAGGGCTATTACGACCAGCGCATCACGCAGCGGCTGATCCTGCAACCGCGCGCCGAGCTGAACCTGTCGGCGCAGCAGGTCGTGCAGGACCGGATCGGCGCCGGGCTGGTCGATGCCGAGTTGGGCGTGCGGCTCCGCTACGAGCTGCATCGCGAGTTCGCGCCCTATGTCGGCGTGTCGTGGGAGCGCGCGTTCGGCGCGACGCGGCGGCTGCGCGGTGACGACGGCGGCGCGGTGGTGGCGCTGGGGGTGCGGGCGTGGTTTTGACGTCAGTCGGTTTCGGCTACCAACCAACGCTCACCGCACCAGCGCATCCCCGGTAATCTTGTCGATGCTGGTGCAACTGGTCAGCGCCATCGCCACCCGCATCTCGGCCTCGACGAGTTGCAGCATGTGGCTCACCCCCGCCTCGCCGCGCGCCGCGAGCGCATAGACCCACGCGCGCCCGAGCAGCACGCCGTGCGCGCCCAGCGCCAGCATCCGCACCACGTCGAGCCCCGAGCGCACCCCGCCGTCGGCCAGCACCGTCATCCGGTCGCGCACCGCCTCGGCGATCGCCGGCAAGGCGCGTGCGGTCGAGGGCACGCCGTCGAGCTGGCGGCCGCCGTGATTGGACACCACGATCCCGTCCGCGCCCAGTTCGGCGGCTGCCAGCGCGTCCTCACGGTCGAGAATGCCCTTGATGACCAGCGGCCCGTCCCAGCTGTCGCGGATGAACTCCAGATCGCGCCACGAGACGGTCGGGTCGAAATTGTTGCGCATCCAGGCAAAGAAATCCTCCAGCCCGGTATTGCGACCCAGCACCGGCGCGACGTTGCCGAGCTGGTGCGGACGCCCGCGCACCCCGACGTCCCACGCCCAGTGCGGGCGCAGGACCGACTGCCACGTCCGCCGCAGCGCCCCCGCCAGCCCCGGCGCGCCGGCTAGCCCGCTGCGATAGTCGCGGTAGCGCGAGCCCGGCACCGGCATGTCGACGGTGAAGATCAGCGCGCTGCACCCCGCCGCGCGCGCCTTCGCGAGCAGGTCCTTCATGAACGCGCGGTCGCGGATCATGTAGAGCTGGAACCAGAATGGCGCGTCGGTCTGCGCCGCGACCTCACCGATCGGGCAGGCCGAAACGGTCGACAGGCAGAACGGCACCCCGGCCTTGTTCGCGGCGCGCGCCGCCTGCACCTCGCCGCGTCGCGCGTTCATCCCCGCCAGCCCGATGGGTGCGAGCGCGACCGGCAATGCCTGCCGCCGCCCGAACAATTCGGTGGAAAGGTCGAGCGTCGAGACATCGGTCAGCACGCGCTGGCGCAGCGCGATCTCGGCGAGGTCGTCGACGTTGCGGCGCAGCGTCGCCTCGGCATAGCTGCCGCCGTCGATATATTCGAACAGGAACCGCGGCAGCCGCCGTCGCGCCAGTTCGCGATAGTCGAGCGCCGATGCTGCCTTCGCCATGTCCTGCCGCGTCCTCCGTCGTGATCGCGCGCCTACCTAGCCGAGGATCGCGACGATGCCACCCCTCGTCAGGCAGGTCGCCGCCTGCGCGCCGCCCCGGTCAGCTCGCGCCGCCGTCGCGCTGCGCCATCAGCATCTGCAACCCCGGCGGCTGCGCCTGTTGCAGCGACAGGTCGCGCAGCGGATCGGTCGGATCGGCGCGGAACGCCACCAGGCGGATATGCGCCGCGACATAGGAGTGCAGGAAACAGCTCTGGAAGATGCTGTCGCTCCACAGGCCGTTGAGCACATGCTCCATGTCGAGCGACAATTGCGCCATCAATTGCTGCGCGCCATCGGCGACCACCAGCACGCCGACCCCCGGCCAGCCATCCCCGACGAACGCCGCCGCCTCGCGGTTGAACGGCACGGTCGGCCCGGCATGTTCCTCGCGATAGGCGATCCCCGCCACCGTCACGCCGCGCGCGCGTGCGGCCTCCATGTCCTCGGCGAACAGGTCGAAGATCGCCGGGAACAGGTCGAACAGCACGATCTCGCGCGCCTCGGCGATCATCGCGCGGACGCGTTCGATGACGTGCGGCACCGAGCGAAGCTGGAAGAACTCCTCGGCGCGAGTCGGCTGATAGACCGCGCTCAGCGACTTGAACGCCTCGCCGTGCCGGCGGTCGAAATCACGCTTGAGCGAGGCGAACAGCTCGGCGGGCGGGATCGGGGTGTAGGTGACCGGATCGCTGCTGTTGCTTGCGAGCAGCACGCCCTTCTGCTCCATCACCTTCAGCGCCTGATAGACGTTGGCGGGCGCCTTGCCGACGCGCTGCGACAGGCGATAGCCGGTGGCGGGCGCCTGGCGGAGCAGCTCGGTATAGAGCGACGATTCGAGGTCGGTGAATCCGAAGGCGCTGAGCGCGGTGTTCGGCGGCATGGCATACTCCGGGAGAAATCGCGGGCGCCATGTCCCGGCCGACCCGCTGCGGCGCTATATAACAGATTTGCTACCAATCCAGCGACTTGCGTTGGCGAACGGCGGGTGTTCGTCGCAATGGTCGCACATCGGTGTTCCCGTCGGCGCTTCGACGTCCGCGATTACTCGGCCGCGCCGCTGCGGTGCGGCCGGGCCGGTCGAACGCGGGACACAGGCGGGCGCAGGGTCCGGCGCTGCGGGGAGTGCGACACAATCCGTCGATCCCGCCGCCGGGATGCCGCTGCCGACGGCGCCTGCCAGGGATCGAACGACCGCTGCGATCATTCCGCCACTTCAGCTCCCGGGGAAGGAACGGCGCGTGCCGATCGTCAGAAGGATCGCAAGAACCGCGCTCGCCGCCACCCTGCTGCTCGTCATCGCGACCGGCCTCGCGGTTACGATCATCCCGCGCTTCCTCGATCGCCGCTACTACGAAGGTCCGCGCTCCGATCATTATGATGGCGCGCGCTTCTTCAACCCGGACGGCGACGACACGATGGCGCCCCCTGCGGGCGGCAGCCGCGGCGGATTCCTGTGGCGGCAACTGACCGGCAGCGACGACCGCCCGGCCTGGCCCGACCGCGTCGCCGTCACCCCCGCCCGGCCACCGGCGCGCGTCGCCGGAACGCGGATGCTGGTGACATGGATCGGCCACGCCACCGTGCTGATCCAGACGCAGGGGCTCAACATCCTCACCGATCCCGTCTGGGGCGCGCGCGCCGGGCCGTTCGGCTTCGGCCCGCGTCGCGTCGCCGCGCCGGGGGTGCGCTTCGAGGATCTGCCGCGCATCGATCTCGTGCTGGTCAGCCACAATCATTACGACCATCTCGAACAAGCGACGCTCAAACGACTGTGGCAACGCGATCGCCCGACGATCGTCACCAGCCTCGGCAACGACAGCGTCATCGCGCAGACCGGTGCGCGCGCCATGGCGCTCGACTGGCGCGGCGGGGTGCAGATCCGCCCCGGCGTCCGCGTCGCGGTCACCCGCAACCACCATTGGGGCAGCCGCTGGTTCGCCGATCGCAATCGCGCCTTGTGGTCGAGCTTCGTCGTACAACTCCCTGCGGGCGGCAATCTGTTCTTTGCGGGCGACACCGGCTTCGGCGACGGACAATGGCCCGCGGAGGCCGCCGCGCTCGGCCCGGTCCGGCTCGCGCTGCTCCCGATCGGGGCGTTCCGCTTCGTCCCCGGGCAAATGGCGTCGGGCGCGCATATCGGCCCCGCGCAGGCGGCGCTGGTGTTCGAGCGACTGCGCGCCGCCCATGCGCTCGCGATCCATTGGGGGACGTTCCGGCTGTCCTATGAAGCGCGCGACACGCCGCCGCGGATGCTGTCGGCGGCGATGAAGTGCCTCGGGCGCACCGGCTTCGACGCGGTCGCGATCGGGCGGACGATCGAGGTGCCGCCCGCGACCACCGCGCCCCCGTCGCCGCCACCGCCACCGATGACGACCCCGGCCGCGATGCTCGCCTGCCTCGACACGCCCGCGGTGCGGGCAATGCGCTAGCCCGAGCCGCCATATACCCGCTTTGTTCCGCAAAACACTGGCGAGCCGCGCCGCCTGTTGCTACACGCGTCCCAGCACCGTGGCCACCGCTCGCAAGATCATCCATATCGACATGGACGCCTTTTATGCGTCGGTCGAACAGCGCGATGCGCCAGAGCTACGCGGGCGGCCGGTGGCGGTCGGCGGCAATCGCGCGCGCGGGGTGGTGGCAGCGGCCAGCTACGAGGCGCGCGTGTTCGGGGTGCGTTCGGCGATGCCGTCGGTGGTCGCGGCGCGGCGCTGCCCGGCGCTGGTGTTCGTGCCGCCGCGCTTCGACGTCTATCGCGCGGTCAGCCGCCAAATCCATGCGATCTTCACCGATTACGCCGATGCGATCGAACCGTTGTCGCTCGACGAAGCCTATCTCGACGTCAGCGAGGACCGTCGCGCGCTCGGCTCGGCCAGCGCGATCGCCGCCGAGATCCGCGCGCGGATCAAGGCCGACACCGGGCTCACCGCCTCGGCGGGGGTCAGCTACAACAAGTTCATCGCCAAGCTCGCCTCGGACCAGAACAAGCCCGACGGCCTGTGCGTGATCCCGCCCGCCCAGGGCGCGGCGTTCGTCGCCACGCTCCCGGTCAAGCGCTTCCACGGCATCGGCCCGGTCACCGCCGAGAAGATGGCGCGGCTCGGCATCCACACCGGCGCCGACCTGCGCGACCGTCCGATCGAGTTCCTGCGTGCGCATTTCGGCAGCCACGCCGATTATCTTCACGGCGCGGCGCGCGGCGTCGACGACCGTCCGGTCCGCGCCGAGCGCCAGACCAAATCGGTCGGCGCCGAACGCACCTTCGACACCAACCTTACCGACCCGGCGGAGATCGACGCCGCGCTGGAAACGGTCGCCGCCGCCGCCTGGACGCGCGTCGAGCGCGCCGACGTCCGAGGCCGGACCGCCACGCTCAAGCTGCGCCGCGCCGATTTCACGACGCTCACCCGCGCCCGCTCGGTCACCGGCGTCATCGAGACGCAGGACCAGTTGCTCGATCTCGGGCGCGGGCTGCTCGCCCCGTTGCTGCCCACACCGGGCGGGATCCGGCTGCTCGGGTTGACGCTGTCGGGCATCCTGCGCGACGAGGAACTCAAACAGCCCGCCCTTCCCCTTTGAAGCATAAGGAATCGCCGATGAAGCCGCCGATCGGCCCCGCCACCCGCCTGTGCATGTCGCTCGCCGCGCGCCCCGGCAATTTCGGATCGCGCTTCCACAACCATCTCTACGACGCGCTCGGGCTGAATTACGTCTACAAGGCGTTCACCACCGACGATCTCGCTGGTGCGATCACCGGCATCCGCGCGCTCGGCATCCGCGGCTGCGCGGTGTCGATGCCGTTCAAGGAAGCCGTCATTCCGATGCTCGACGGCCTGCGCGACAGTGCGGCGGCGATCGACAGCGTCAACACGATCGTCAACACCGACGGCGACTTGCTCGGCTACAACACCGATTACAGCGCGGTGCGCGACCTGATCGCCGACCTGCCGCGCGTGCCGTTCCTGCTGCGCGGCAGCGGCGGAATGGGCAAGGCGGTCGCGACCGCACTGGTCGACGCCGGCTTCCCCGACGGCACGATCGTCGCGCGCAACGAGGCCGCCGGGCGTACGCTCGCCGAGCGGCTCGGCTGCCGCTGGCAGGCGGAGGCGACCGGCGCGGCACCGCTGCTCGTCAACGTCACCCCGCTCGGCATGACCGGCGCGGATCAGGACGCGCTCGCCTTCACCCCCGACCAGATCGCCGCGGCGCAGATCATCATCGATGCGGTGGCCAAGCCGGTCGAAACGCCGCTGCTCCGCGCGGCGCAGGCGGCGGGCAAGACGGTCGTCACCGGCGCGCAGATTGCGACGCTGCAGGCGCTGGAACAGTTCGTGCTCTATACCGGCGTCCGCCCCAGCGACGAACAGGTCGCCGCGGCGGAGGCGTATGCGCTGAGCTGATTTGCGGACGATACCGAAAAGCCCATCAGGCTGAGGTGATCGTCACCCCGCGAGCACCTTGATTCCCGTCCGGTCCTCGAGCGCCTGCGCGCCGAGCACCACCGCGCCCAGCGGCCCGGCATTGCCGCCCAATGCCGCCGGCACGACGAACGTGTCCATGTCCGACACCGCCGGCAGCGCGACATAACCGTTGAGGCTCGCCGCGGTCGCCGCGCGCAGCCGCGGCAGCAGCCACGGATTGCCGACCATCACGCCGCCGCCCAGCACGATCCGCCGCGGCACCCCGGTCAGCGTCAGCGTCGCGAACAGCGACGACAGCGCGCCGACCACCGACTCCCACGCCGGGTGGTCGTGCGGCAGATCCTCGCCCTTGATCCCGGTCCGTGCCGCGATCGCCGGGCCGGCGGCGAGCCCCTCGACACACGCGCCGTGATAGGGGCACGATCCCGCCCAGTCGTCGCCGGGCAGCCGCGGCGGGCGGACATGGCCGAATTCGCTGTGCGTCAGCCCATCGACCGGCCGACCGTGCGCGATCATTCCCGCGCCGACGCCGGTCCCGACCGTGACATAGGCGAGGTCGCCCAGCCCCTGCCCCGCGCCCCAGCGCGCCTCGGCCATCGCCGCGCCGACCACGTCGCTGTGGAAGCCGACCGGCACGTCGTAACGCGCCGCCAGCCGCCGCGCGATATCGGTCCCCGCCCAGTGCGGCTTGGGGGTGGAGGTGATCTTGCCGTAATCGGGCGATTGCGGGTCGATCGATACCGGTCCGAAGCTGGCGATGCCGATCGCCGCGACGCCACGCCACTTGTCCATCGCCGCTTCCAGCGCGGGCAGCGTTTCCTCAGGCCGGGTGGTCGGAACGCGCACTTCCTCCAGGATCGCGTCGGGGCCGCTGGAGAGCACCGCGATGCACTTCGTGCCGCCAAGTTCCACACCCGCGATCAACGGCAGTTGCGCCATTCAGTCTTCCTCCTCGGCCGCGGCATCGATCCGCCGCAGCATGTCCGTAAAGCGCGCCAGTTCGCCGGCGTCGAATCGTCCGAAGATCCGGCGCTCCAATGCGACGGCCTGCGGCGCGACCTGCGCGTACAGCGCTTCGCCCTCCGGGCTCAAGCGCAGATGGTGCGATCGGCGGTCGGTGGCGTTCGGGGTCCGCGTCAGCAGCCCGCGATCGGTCAGCGCGATCGCGGCACGGCTGACCGTCACCTTGTCCATCCGGCTGCGTTCGCCGAGCTGCGCCTGCGTGACCGGCGCATATTCGGCGATCAGCGTCATCAGCCGCCATTCGGGGACCGTCAGCCCGAACGCCGCCTCATACGCACCCGCGATCCGTCCACTGACCCGGTTGGAGGTAACCGACAGCAGATACGGAAGGAATTGCTCGAGATGGAGGCGTTCTACCATGGGACACCCAACAAAGGACGGGAAAGAAACGATCGGAACCAGAAGCTGAAACGTTGCATTAATGTGACACAGGGCACAAGAACACAGTACCACTTTCACGGAGTCACATTCGGGAGGCGCAACGGAGCAGACGATGGCAGCGATCACGGCGAACGGCATCCAGATCGAATATGAGGACGAAGGCCCGCGCGACGGCCAGCCGATCCTGATGGTGATGGGGCTCGGCGCGCAACTGGTCCGCTGGCCGCAGGCCATGGTCGATGCTTTGATCGAGCATGGTTATCGCGTGATCCGCTTCGACAATCGTGACGTCGGCCTGTCCACCAAGTTCGACGACTGCGGCGCGCCGCATATCGTGTGGACCGCGATGCAGATGCAGTTCGGGCGCGTGCCTGCCGTTCCCTATACGCTAACCGACATGGCGCAGGACGGCGCCGGCCTGCTCGACGCGCTGGGGATCGACCGCGCGCATGTCGTCGGCGCGTCGATGGGCGGGATGATCGCGCAGCTGATCGCGGCGCGCTGGCCCGAACGGGTGCGGACGCTGACCTCGATCATGTCGACCACCGGCCATCCGCACTGCTCGCGTCCGACGATGCGCGCGACGGCATTGCTGCTCCGCCATCCGAAGAGCGACGATATCGAGGCGATCGTCGCGCACGGCACGATGGCCGGGCGCGCGGTCGGCGGGCGCTTTCCGATCGAGGATGCGATCATGGCCGATCGCATTCGCGCCGAAACGCTGCGCAACCGCTGCCCGACCGGTTTCCTGCGCCAGATGGCGGCGATCATCGCCGATGGCGACCGCACCGACCGCCTGCGCCGGATCACCGCACCCACGCTGGTGATCCACGGCAGCGACGATCCGCTGGTGCCGGTCGCGGGCGGGCGCGCGACCGCGCAGGCGATCCACGGCGCGCGGCTGCTGGAGATCGACGGCATGGGCCATACCCTGCCCCCCGAACTGGTCGACCCGATCGTCGCCGCGATCGACGATCACATCCGCCACCGCCGCCGCGATCCGATCCCGCAGGCGGCGTAGCGCCGGGAGCCGCGGTCCCGGATCAAATGCCGGGCGACGGACGGCGGGATGTGCTAAGGGACACCGTTCCTCCTGCAAAGGACGCGCATGTTCGTCGATTTCCGCGACCAGCCGCCGCCCCCGCCATGGCAGCCGCCCCGCCGCCGCCCGCGGCTGACGCCGCGGCAGGAGAAGACGCTCGCCGCGATCATCGGCTTCAACATCGTCCTGTTGATCATCGCCCCGATCGGCGGTGCGACGCTGATCGGCGTGCTGGCGCTGCTGTGGCGCTAACCCACCACGACATTATATAACAAAGCCAGCAATGATCGACACTTGCCGCTTGCGTTAAGTTAAGTCTATATATTGTCATCGTGCCGGGGGGCCGCGAGTTGGGGGGCATATCGTGATGCTGGACGGGGCGACGTTGTTGATCGCCAGCATGGCGGTCCAGTTCGTCATGGCGCTCTATTTCTGGACGTTGTGGCTCGGCCGACGCGACCAGCGCGTGCATCTCTGGATCGCTGCCTCGATCACCGCCGGGGTACTCGGCTGCGGCTGCTACATGCTGCGCGGCGTCGCGCCGGAACCGCTCGCTATGTGGGCGGCACAGCTCTGCTTCGTCCAGGTTTTCGCCTTTCTGTGGGGCGGCGTGCGGCTGGTCCATGCGCGGCCGCGGCCGGCATGGATCGTGTGGGGCGGGGCGGCGGTCCTGAGCGCGAGCTGCCTGATCCCGGCGCTGGTTGCCGCCGAAGCGCTCCGCAACGTCGTCGCGACGCTCGCCTTCTCCTCTTATGGTCTGGCAATGACCGGCGACTTGCTGCGCCGCCGCCATGCGCGCACCGCGCCGACGCGCTGGCTGACGGGCGGGCTGCTCCTGCTGGTCGCCGCCGCGTCGCTGGCGTTCGCCGCCGATGCGGGGCGGCACAGCGTAGCGGTTGCCTCGCTCGTCAGCATCCCGTCGCTGCCGGCGCTGTGGCTGCTGTTCCACACCACCATCTACGTCACCCTGGTGCTGTCGCTCACCACGCTCGAACTCGGCAACGAGGCGCAGCGCCAGCGCGAGGCCGCCACCACCGACTCATTGACCGGCCTGCTCAACCGCCGCGCCTTCATGGAGCGCGCCACCCCCGCCGCCGGGCATCCGCGCGGCGCGACGCTGCTGATGCTCGACATCGACCATTTCAAGCAGGTCAACGATCTGTGGGGCCATTCGGCGGGCGACCGCGCGCTGGTGCTGTTTGCGGGCGCGCTGCTCGACGCGACCGGTGGCGTGCTCGGCGCGTTTGCGGCGCGGATCGGCGGCGAGGAATTCGCGGTGCTGCTGCCCGGCCGTTCGCGCGACGAAGCGGCGGCGCTGGGCCTGCGCATCGCGGCGCGGGTCCGTGAGCTGCGCCACACGCCCGGCGCGACGCGGATGACCGTCAGCATCGGACTCGCCGAAAGCGGCACGGCGATGGCGACGCTCGACGAGCTGCTGAGCGGCGCCGACCGCGCGCTCTACCGCGCCAAGCGCGGGGGACGCGACCGCCTCGAGCAGGACAGCGCGCCCTTCGCACCCAGCCTCGCCGCCTGACACTCTTTCCTTCGTCACCCCGAAGCTGATCGGGAGCGACGATCTCACACCACGATCTCTGCCGGCGCGGGGTGCCCGAGAAACGCCGCCGGGCTCGCGGTCGCACCATAGGCCCCGGCGAGAAAGATCGCGATCACCTCCCCCACCCCGACCGGCGGCAACGCTACCCGGTCGCCGAGCCGGTCGAGCGGCGTGCACAGGCAGCCGACCACCGATACCTCGCCGTCCGCCGTCGACCCCATCCTCGGCGCCACCGCGAGCGGATAATTGCGGCGCACCACCGTCCCGAAATTGCCGCTCGCCGCCAGTTGGTGGTGCAACCCGCCATCGATCACGACGAACGTCTCGCCGCGGCTCTGCTTCACGTCGACGACGCGCGTCAGATAGACGCCCGCCTCCGCGACCAGCCAGCGTCCGAGTTCGATCGCGAACCGGCTGTCGCGCAGCACGTCGGCGCGCGCCGCCAGCGCCGTATCCAGCGCCGCCCCGACCGACGCGACATCCAGCGGCGCATCACCGGCGAAATACGGCACCCCGAACCCGCCGCCGAGATTGACGAGCGGCGGTACTGCGCCGGCCTCTTCCGCCAGCCGCGCGGCGAGCGCCAGCGTCGCCGCCTGCGTTTCGCTCACCGCCGCCGCGTCCAGCGCCTGCGATCCGGCGAAGATGTGGAAACCGCACCAGTCCGCGCCCGCCGCGATCACCTCCCGCACCACCGCCGCCGCATGCTCGGCGTCGATGCCGAACGGCGAGGCGCGCCCGCCCATCTTCATCCCCGACCCGCGCAATTCCAGATCGGGGTTCACCCGCACCGCCAGCCGCGGCACGATCCCAAGCCGCTCGCCCGCCGCCAGCGCGCGCCGCGCCTCGCCCGCCGATTCGAGATTGATCGTCGCGCCGGCGGCGATCGCCGCCGCCAGTTCGTCGTCGCGCTTGCCCGGCCCCGCGAAGCTGATCGCCGATCCCGGTTTCACCGCCAGCGCGCGCGCCAGCTCGCCCGCCGAGGCGACGTCGAGCCCGTCGACCAGCGGCGCGACCCGCGTCAGCAAGGCGGGCAACGGATTGGCCTTGATCGCATAATGCAGATCGACCCCGGCCGGCATCGCCGCGCGAAACCGCGCCACCTGCGCCGCGACCAGCGCCGCATCGTACACGAACAGCGGCGAGCCATGCGCTGCGACCAGCGCCGTCGCGTCCTGCCCGCCGATCGTCAGCGTGCCGGTCTGCGCGGCAAAGGTCGGCGGGATCGGCCCCATCGGCTTCATGCCTTTGCCTCCCTCACCGCCGCCGCGATGGCGGCGCGGTCCAGCTTGCCATTGGCGTTGCGCGGCAGTTCCGCGCGCCACTCGATGCGCACCGGTTGCATGTAAGCGGGCAGCTCGCGCTTCAGCCGCTCCCGCAACGCCGTCTCCGACGGCGCGGCGCCGCGCGCGACCAGCACGATCGCCTGCCCCAGCCGTGCGTCGGGCACTCCGACCGCCACCGCCTCGGCGGTCTCGGTGCCGGCGGTCGCGGCCTCCTCGACCTCTTGCGGGCTGATGCGATGCCCGGCGCTCTTGATCATCTCGTCGTCGCGCCCGACGAAACGCAGCAACCCGTCGCCATCCGCCACCACCGTGTCCCCCGACCACACCGCCGTCCCGCCATAGCGCGACCCCGCCGGCGCAGGCCGGAAGCGCAGCGCGGTCCGCTCCGCATCGCGCCAATAGCCGTGCGCGACCAGCGGCCCGGCATGGACCAGCTCGCCCGGCTCCCCCGCCGCCGCCAGCGCGCCATCGGGCCGCACGACCAGCACCTCGGCGAACGGCACCGCGCGCCCGATCGAGTCAGGATGCGCATCGACCAGATCGGGATCGAGATAGGTCGAGCGGAACGCCTCGGTCAGCCCGTACATCGGGAACAGCCGCGCCGCCGGGAACCGCGCCCTGAGCGCCCGCACCATCGTCGGCGTCAGCGCGCCGCCCGAGTTGGTCAGCCGCCGCAACTGCCCCGCCATTGCGTCGGGCCAGTCGCTCTCCAGCAGCTGCGTCCATAGCGGCGGCACCCCGGCCAACGTCGTCGCCCCGACCCGCGCCACCGCCTTAACGACGTCGCGCGGCGTCAGATAGTCGAGCGGCGCGACCGCCGCCCCCGCCGCCCAGGTCGAGAGCAACTGGTTCTGTCCGTAATCGAACCCGAGCGGCAGCACCGCAAGCACGCGGTCGTCGGGCGTTATCGCGAGGTAATCCGCGACGCTGATCGCCCCCAGCCACAAATTGGCATGGCTGAGCATCACGCCCTTCGGCCGCCCCGTCGACCCGGAAGTATAAAGCAACGCGGCCAGTGCCTCCGGATCGGCGTTCGAGCGCGGCAAGGCATCCCCCGCCCCCGCGTCGGTGACCAGCCTACACCCGTCCGGCACGTCACCCGCCGCCAGCGTCGCCGCGCGTGCGTCCTGCGTCAGCAACAGCGCCGCCCCGCTGTCGGCAAGGATGTGCGCGACCTGCGCGCGCCTGAGTACCGGATTGACCGGCACATGCACCAGCCCGGCGCGCGCCGTTGCCAGCGGCATCCAGCACGCCACCCGCGTCTTCGGCAGCCAGGTCGCGACCCGCGCGCCGGCGGCGAGCCCCAGCCCGGCCAGCCACCCCGCCAGCCGCGCCACCGCGTCTTCGGCGGCGGCATAATCGACCACCCCCTCGCGATCGATCAGCGCGGGCGCGTGCGGTTGCCCACGGAGCACATGGTCGATCGGGCGCGGCGTAGCATCAGGGGACACCATGAGAGTGGCTTCTAGGCTCAGGCGTTGCGGAATCCACCCCTTGCGCCTAACGCGGCGCCGGCTCGCCGACCAACCGTGCGGCAAAGGTGGAGGTTGCGTGATTCCCGAAGGCACGAGCGAGATCGAGGCGACCGTGCGCGCGGTGCTGGTCGACGTACTGGCGCTCGACCGCGCGCGCGTCGCGACCTTCCGCGCCGACACCCCGCTGTTCGGCGCGTTGCCCGAGCTCGATTCGATGGCGGTGGCGGGCGTGCTCACCGAGCTGGAGGACCGGCTCGGAATCGTCATCGAGGACGACGAGGTCGATGGCGAAATGCTCGAGACGTTCGGCGCGCTGGTGACCTTTGCGGCCGGCAAGGCGCTGGTCTAGAACCAAAAGCCGTTATCCGCGCGAAGGCGGGGATCCAGAACCTCTGACCTCGGGGTCTTTATGAAGACCTGCGCGTCTGTATTCCCGCCTCCGCGGGAATGACGGTTGTTCGTCGCCCCGGCCTTGAGCCGGGGTCCCGCTTCTTCTTCGCGCCGCGGGCGAAAAGCGGGACCCCGGATCAAGTCCGGGGGGACGAGAAAACAACTACTCCGCCGCTTCCCTGACCGCCTCGAACTCCGCCGCGGCGAGGAACCGCTCGGCATCCAGCGCCGCCATGCACCCGGTCCCCGCCGCGGTCACCGCCTGGCGATAGACCTTGTCCATGACGTCGCCGCACGCGAACACCCCCGGCACGCTGGTGCGCGTCGACCCGGTCTCGACCGCGATATAGCCATCCTCGTCGAGCGCGAGATGCCCCCGGAACAGCTCGGTCGCCGGATGGTGCCCGATCGCGACGAACCCGCCCGCGACATCGATCCGCGAAGGCGCGCCGGTGACGGTGTCCTCCAGCTCCAGCGCGACCAGCCCGGCGTTGCCGCCGCCGTCGACGAACTCACGAACTTCCTTGTTCCACAGCACCTTGATGCCCGGATGCGCGAACAGCCGCTCCTGCAGGATGCGCTCGGCGCGCAGCGTGTCGCGGCGATGGATCAGCGTCACGTCGTCGCTGTGGTTGGTCAGGTACAACGCCTCCTCGACCGCGGTATTGCCGCCGCCGATCACCGCCACCTTCTTGCCGCGATAGAAGAAGCCGTCGCAGGTCGCGCACGCGCTGACGCCCTTGCCCTTCATCGCATCCTCGCTGTCGAGCCCCAGCCACTTGGCCTGCGCGCCGGTCGCGATCACCAGCACCTCGCCCTCGTAGACGTCGCCGCCGTCGCCGATCAGCCGGAACGGGCGCGCGGTCAGGTCGACCTCGACGATCGTGTCCCACATCAGCCGCGTGCCGACATGCTCGGCCTGCGCCTGCATCTGCTCCATCAGCCACGGCCCCTGGATCACTTCCTTGAAGCCGGGATAATTCTCCACGTCGGTGGTGGTGGTCAGCTGGCCGCCGGGCTGGATGCCCTGCACCACGATCGGCGCCATCCCGGCGCGCGCGCCGTAGATCGCGGCGGACAGCCCGGCCGGGCCCGAGCCCAGGATCAACATGCGAGTCGAATGTGTCGTCATGCGCGCGATGTAGGATGGCGCGCCGCGCAAGGGAACCGCGCGCGTTGCGCCCCGCGCCAAGTCCTGCTTTGGTCCGGCGATGACCGACTTTAGCGCCTTGCTCCAGCCCGACCGCGGCCAGCCCGCTCGCGACCTCCACGTCGTCCACCCCGACCGCTTCGCCGATTGGCTGGCCGGGCAGCCGGTCCGCGTCCGCACCGCGGTCGAAGCCAACAAGGTGACGGGCCGCCCCGGCAACCGCGCGATCCTGCCCGGCGAGGCGGCGGACGACTGGGCGATGCTGCTGGTCTGCGACGAGCCGCTCGACTCGCCGTGGCGGATCGCCTCGCTCGCCGACACGCTGCCCGAGGGCACGTACCGGCTCGCGAACGGCGGCGCGACCGGCGCGGCCGGGCTCGGCTGGCTGCTCGCGCAGCACCGCTTCACCCGCTACCGCAAGGTCGAGCCCGCCGCGCTGCGCGTGCTGCTCACCAGCGACGTCGCCGCGATCGACGAGACCGTCCGCCTCGCCGCCGCCACCGCTCGCGTCCGCGATCTGGTCGACACCGGCGCCAGCGATCTCGGCCCCGCCGAACTGGAGGCGGAGGCCGACGCGCTTGCCGCGCAGCATGGCGCGACCGTCACCGTCACGCGCGGCGACGCGCTCGCCACCGGCTATCCGATGATCCACGCGGTCGGACAGGCGGCGAGCAAGGACCGCGCGCCGCGGCTGATCGAACTCGAATGGGGCGACCCATCTGCTCCCCGCGTCGCGCTGGTCGGCAAGGGCGTGTGCTTCGATTCGGGCGGGCTCGACATCAAGCCGTCGGCGGGAATGCGGCTGATGAAGAAGGACATGGGCGGCGCCGCGCACGCGCTGGCGCTCGCCGCGCTGGTGATGCAGGCGCGCCTCAAGGTGCGGCTCCACCTGCTGATCCCCGCGGTGGAGAATGCCATCGCCGGGAACGCCTTCCGCCCCGGCGACGTGCTGACGACGCGTAAGGGGCTGACGGTCGAGAACACCAACACCGATGCCGAGGGCCGGCTGATCCTCGGCGACGCGCTCACCAAGGCGGTCGAAAGCGCGCCCGATTTGCTGATCGACTTCGCGACGCTGACCGGCGCGGCGCGCGTCGCGCTCGGACCG
Source organism: Sphingomonas endophytica (assembly GCF_014199415.1). Classification (GTDB taxonomy): domain Bacteria; phylum Pseudomonadota; class Alphaproteobacteria; order Sphingomonadales; family Sphingomonadaceae; genus Sphingomonas; species Sphingomonas endophytica. The sequence continues at coordinate 332,072 of NZ_JACIJN010000002.1, read as the reverse complement.
GACCTGCCCGCGACCTTCGTGCAGGACGAGACGCTGGCGACCGAGCTGCTTGCGGCAGGGAAGGCGGTCTACGACCCCTTGTGGCGGCTGCCGCTGTGGGACGGCTATGACGACATGCTCAAGTCGGACGTGGCCGACATGGTCAACGCGCCGGACGGCGGCTTCGCGGGCGCGATCACCGCGGCCTTGTTCCTGCGCCGCTTCGTGCCGGCGAGCGTGACATGGGCGCACCTCGACACCTTCGCATGGCGACCGTCGCCGCGCCCGGGTCGGCCGAAAGGCGGCGAGGCGTATGGCTTGCGCGCGGCATGGGCGCTGCTGAAGAAGCGCTTCGGCTGATTGGGTTATGTCATCCCGGACTTGATCCCGGATCCCGCTTCTTCTTGCCCGGCTGCCAGGAGGAAGCGGGGCCCCGGATCAAGTCCGGGGCGACGTAGAGGCAGCACCAAAGCCCCCAACTCCGTCGCCCCTGCGCAGGCAGGGGCCCATGTCTGCATCGTGCCGCGGACCGCTTGACAGACAGACCACGACCCCTGTGTCAAACGGCCCGAGAAACGAAACAGCCATAGGCCCCTGCCTGCGCAGGGGCGACGGCGCATTATCCGACCGTCGCCAGCACCCTCACCCCGCCGCCTCGATGATCGGCACGAACTTCTCTGCATCGTGCCGCGGACCGCTTGACAGACAGACCACCACCCCTGTGTCAAACGGCCCGAGAAACGAAACAGCCATAGGCCCCTGCCTGCGCAGGGGCGACGGTGCATTATCCGACCGTCGCCAGCACCCTCACCCCGCCGCCTCGATGATCGGCACGAACTTCGCCGCGGTCAGGCTGGCCCCGCCGACCAGCGCGCCATCGACATCCGGCACCGCCATGATCGCGCGCGCATTGTCGCCGGTCACCGAGCCGCCGTATAAAATCCGCACCGCATCCGCCGCCTCGCCGATCAACTGCCGCATCTTCGCGCGCGCGATCGCGTGAATCGCGGCGATCTCCTCCAGCGTCGGAGTCCGCCCGCTGCCGATCGCCCAGCGCGGCTCATAGGCGAGCGTCAGCCAGTCGCCGTTCGCCTGCTCCGGCAGCGATTTTTCGATCTGCGCCTGCACCACCCGCTCGGCGCGCCCGGCATCGCGCTCCGCCCCCGTCTCGCCGCAGCACAGAATCACCGACAGGCCCTGCCGATGCGCCGCCGCCGCCTTCGCCCACGCATCCTGGCTGGTCTCGTTCTGATATTCACGCCGCTCCGAATGACCGACGATCGTGAAGCGCGCCCCCGCCTCGCGCACCATCGGCGCCGAAACGCTGCCCGTGTAAGCGCCGCTGTCCGCCTCGTGGACGTCCTCGGCACCGATCGCCAGCCCCGGCGCGCGCTGCACCGCCGGCGCGATCAGCGTCGCGGGCACCGCCATCGCCACATCGACCCCCGGATGCGCCGCCGCCGCCGCCGCGATCGCGTCCAGCTCCGCCAGCAGCGCCAGATCGCCGTTCATCTTCCAGTTGCCCGCCACCAGCCTGCGCCGCACCGTCATTCTCCCAGCTTCGCTGTTAAACCTGTTAGACGCGTGCGCGGCTTGATGCCAGCCGGACGTGTGCCTAAAGCGGCGAGCTTCACTCCTGTCCCGGTCTGCCTCTTCCATGCTCAGCTTCCTCCGCGGCATCATCCATTCGAAGGTCGGCATGATTGTCACCTTCGGCATCCTGATCGTGATCGCGCTGGCGTTCGCGGCCGGCGACGTCACCGGTCTGGCGAGCGGCGGCGGCATCCTCGGCCACCCGCTGGCCAGCGTCGACGGCGAGAAGGTCACCGCGGACGACATCCGCCGCCGCGCGCAGGACGAAATCCGCAGCGCGCGCCAGCAGCAGCCCGATCTGGACATGGCGACGTTCGTCCGCGCCGGCGGGGTGGAGAGCCTCATCACCCGCTCGCTGACCGGGCTGGCGCTGGAGACGTTCGGCGAGGAACAGGGGATGCGCGTCAGCCGCGCCTTGGTCGGCAGCGAGCTGAAGGCGATCCCGGCGTTCGCGGGCGCAACCGGCCAGTTCGACCAGCAGGCGTATCTGCGCCTGATCGCGCAGCGCGGGATGACCGACGCGCAGGTCCAGCGCGAGATCGCGCGCGAGACGATGGCGCAGTTCCTGATCGTGCCGACGGTCGGCGCCAGCCAGGTGCCGCAGCAGCTCGCGCTCCGCTACGCCTCGCTGCTGCTCGAGCGCCGCGTCGGTCAGGCCGCGCTGATCCCCGCCAGCGTCGCCGGCCCCGCGCCGACCGACGCCGAGGTGCAGGACTGGTACAAGCGCAACGTCGCGCGCTACACCACGCCCGAGCGTCGCGTGATCCGCTACGCTTTGGTCACCCCGCAGCAGGTCGCGGCGCAAGCCGTGCCGAGCGACGCTGAAATCCAGAAGGCCTATGACGCCGACAAGGCGAAATACGCGCCCAAGCCGCTCCGCGACGTGACGCTGGCGACCGTGCTCGACCAGAAGGCGGCACAGGCGCTCGCCGACAAGGTCAAGGCCGGCACCCCGCTCGCCGCCGCCGCACGCGCCGCCGGGCTGGAGGCGCGCACGATCACCGCGGTCGAGCAATCCGCGCTCGCCACCCAGACCTCGCCCGCGGTCGCCGCCGCTTTGTTCGGCGCGGCGCAGGGCAATGTCGTCGGCCCGCTGCGCGGATCGATCGGCTTCGTCGTCGCGCGCGTCGAGAAGGTCACGCAGGACCCCGGCAAGACGCTGGCGCAGGCCCGCCCGGAGATCGTCGCCGCGCTGACCAAGCAGAAGGCGAACGACGCGATCGGCAAGATCCGCGACGCGGTCGAGGATGCGCTGGCCGACAACGCCAACATCGCCGAGGTCGCGCGCGACCAGAAGCTCAATGTCCAGACCACCCCGGCGGTGCTGTCGAGCGGCATCAACCCCGACCAGCCGCAGGCGCAGCCCGACGCGACGCTCGCGCCGGTGATCGCCGCCGGCTTCGCCGCCGAGGACGGCGACACCCCCACGACGGTCGGCATCGGGCAGGACGGCGGCTTCGCGATCGCCGCGCTCGACCGGATCGTTCCCGCCACGCCGATCCCGCTCGCTCAGGCGCGCGCGAAGGTCGTCGCCGATCTCACCGCCGATCGCGCACGCCGCGCCGCGCAGGCCGCCGCCAACGCGATCGTCGCGAAGGTCAACACCGGCACCCCGCTCGCCGCTGCGGTCGCACAGGCCGGCGTCAAGGCACCGGTCGAGCGCGTCGAGGCGACCCGCGCGCAGATCACCGCCAATCAGGGGCAGGTGAACCCGGTGCTCGCAATGATGTTCGGGATGAAGCAAGGCAGCGCACGTGCGATCCAGGCCCCCGACGGTCGCGGCTGGCTGGTGCTGCGCGTCGAGCAAATCGTGCCGGGCGACGCCAGCAAGCAGCCCGCGGCGATCCAGGCGACCCGGGCCGATCTCGGCCGCGCGATCGGCGGCGAATATGCGCAGCAATTCGCCAATGCCGTCGCCGCCGCGCAGGGCGCCAAGCGCTATCCCGACGCCATCGCCACGCTGAAGAAGGACCTCGTCGGTGGCGACGCCGGCCAGTAATGCCCCCGATGCGACGGCCGCGGCGCTCGCCGCCGGTCGCCCCGCGCTCGTCTGGCGGCGGCGGATCGCCGACACCGAGACGCCGGTCGCCGCTGCGCTCAAGCTGATCGAGCCCGGGCGCGGCGACTTCCTGCTCGAATCGGTCGAGGGCGGCGCGGTGCGCGGTCGCCACTCGATGATCGGCCTCGCCCCCGATCTCGTGCTCCGCGCGCAGGGCGACCGCGCCGAGATCAACCCGCGCTGGCTGGAGGATCGCGACGCGTTCGCGCCCTGCGCCGCGCCGACGCTGACCGCGTTGCGCGACCTCGTCGCCTCGATCCGCATGGATCTGCCGCCCGAACTGCCGCGCGCGCTGGCGTGCCTCGTCGGCTATTTCGGTTACGAGACGATCGGGCTGGTCGAGAAGCTGCCGCAGCCGGAGCAGGATGCGCTCGGCCTGCCCGACCTGATGTTCGTGCGCCCGACCGTGATCCTGATGTTCGATCGGCTCGCCGACGAATTGTTCCTCGTCGCGCCGGTCTGGCCGGACACCGCGCAGACGCCGGACCGGCAGATCGCCGATGCCGAGAAACGCCTCGATGCGGTCGAGGCGCGGCTCGCCGCCGCCGCGCTCCCGCCGCGCGCGCGCGCCCAGCAGACCGAGGTCGCGCTCGCCCCGACGCTCGCACCCGGCCGCTACGCCGAGATGGTCGCGCGCGCGCAGGATTATATCGCCGCCGGCGACATCTTTCAGGTCGTGCTCGCGCAGCGCTTCACCGCGCCCTTCCCGCTCCCGGCGTTCGAGCTGTACCGCGCGCTGCGCCGCATCAACCCGTCGCCGTTCCTCTACCATCTCGACCTGCCCGGCTTCGCGCTGACCGGATCGAGCCCCGAGATCCTCGTCCGCGCGCGCGACGGCGAGGTCACGATCCGCCCGATCGCCGGCACCCGCCCGCGCGGGAAGACCGCGCTGGAGGACGCCGCCAACCGCGACAGCCTGCTCGCCGATCCCAAGGAACGCGCCGAGCATTTGATGCTGCTCGACCTCGGCCGCAACGACGTCGGGCGCGTCGCGTCGCCGGGCACGGTGCAGGTGACCGACAGCTACGGCATCGAATTCTACAGCCACGTCATGCACATCGTCTCGAACGTCGTCGGCCGGCTCGCCCCCGAGCATGACGCGATCGATGCGCTGTTCGCGGGCTTCCCGGCCGGCACGGTCAGCGGCGCGCCCAAGGTCCGTGCCTGCCAGATCATCGCCGAGCTGGAGCCCGAGAAGCGCGGCGCCTATGCCGGCGGCGTCGGCTATTTCTCGCCCGACGGATCGATGGATTCGTGCATCGTGCTGCGTACCGCGGTGGTCAAGGACGGCACGATCCACGTTCAGTCCGGCGCGGGCATCGTCGCCGACAGCGATCCGGCCTATGAGCAGCGCGAGTGCGAGGCGAAGGCCGGCGCGCTCCTCGCCGCCGCGCGCGAGGCGGTGCGGCACGCGTCGACGCCCGACTTCGGGCAGTAGACCGACGCGCTACGTCATCCCGGGCTTGACCCGGGACCCCGCTTCGTCCTGCCCGACATCACCGCCGACTGGCTGCCAGTTCCTCGCCGAGCGTGCGGACAAGCGCCGCCGCCGGCATCGCCCGCGCCAGCGGCGCGCCCTGCCCCGCCCAATATGCGCCGAAGCCATGCTCGCCCTTCGCCACCGCGGCGGCATGGAGCGCCTTCCCCGCGTCATAGGCGATCGGATAATCGGGCGGGCGGCACCCGGAGCGCTGCTCGCCCAGCGCGGTGAAGCGATTGGCGAGCGCCCGCGCCGGCCGTCCCGAGATCAGCGAGGTGAGAACGGTATGATAGCCGCCCTCCCCCGCCAGCGCCGCCCGATAAGCGTCGCTCGCCGTCGACTCGGGGCAGGCGATGAACGCCGTCCCGAGCTGCGCCGCGACCGCGCCCAGATCGAGCGCGGCGGCAATCCCCGCACCGTCCATGATCCCGCCCGCCGCGACCACCGGCAGCGATGTCGCGCGCACCAGTAACCGCGTCAGCGCGACCGTCCCCAGCGCATCGTCCGGTGCCTCGGGATCGAACACGCCGCGATGCCCGCCCGCCTCGATGCCCTGTGCCACGACCGCATCGATCCCTGCCGCCGCGATCCGCCGCGCCTCGTCGAGACTGGTGGCGGTCGCCATCGTATAGACGCCGCGCGCCCGCAGCGCCTCGATCACGTCCCTGCCGGGCAAGCCGAAGTGAAAGCTCACCACCGGCGGCGCGACCTCGAGCAGCATTGCCAGCATGTGTGGATCGTCGGCGAAGCTCTTGTATATCTCCCGCAACGCGGTCGGCGGGGACGCACCGAATTCCGCGAAGAGCGGCGCGAGCCACGCCAGCCACGCCGCCTCGCGCGCCGGGTCGGGAGTCGCCGGCTGGTGGACGAACAGGTTGACGTTGAACGGCCGGCGGGTGCGTTGCCGCAGCTCCGCGATCATCGCCTGCGCCGCCCCGGCATCGACCGCGCCGACCCCGATCGAGCCGAGCCCGCCCGCCTCGGACACGCACGCCGCCAGCAGCGGAGTGGAGACCCCCGCCATCGGCGCCTGAACCACGGGCAGATCGAGTTTCAGCCGATCAACAAACGACATGCCGAACGCCCCGAAGGATCGACACCATCTTCGTCATCGGAACTCCCACTGGTCGCTCTGACCGCTGGGGAAAAGCGGAACCCCGGATCAGGTCCGGGGCGACCGCGCGGGAAAACGCCCCCTCACCGTCCGCCGGGGATCATCGAGTCGTTCTTCTCCGCGGCGCGCCGCTCCGCCGCCCATGCGCGATTGATCGCCAGCGCACAGCCGGTCTGTCCGCCCGACCCGACCGGCGAGCACGTATCCGGCAAACCGCCCGCGACCCGGCTCACCTGATCGGCGGTCGCGACGCGGTTGGTCCACGCCTGGTTCTTCGCCGCCGGCTCGGCGCTGTCGCGCAGTGGCTTGGGAATACGAAATTGCTCGTCGGGATTGAGGCGGCTGCACACCACCACTTCGTCGCCCTGCGCGACCGGACATTTCTCGTCGCCCTCCAGCGTCACGCTGCGCACCCGCTGCGGCGCGCGCCCGGTATCGCCCGCCGGTTCGACCTGCGCCATGGCCCCGGTCGGCAACACCAGCATCGCGGCACTCAGCAGAGCGATCATCGGATGGCGCATCGTCTTTCTCCTTGGTCCCGCGAACGCGCAGGGCGGCGCTTTTTCTCCGCCCCGCGCTTTGCCCTGCCATGACGAATCTTTGCGCCCGTGCAACATTCCTGCGGCGCGCGGAGGCGCTGGGCGGTTGCGGTCGGCGACGCATCGGCTATGGCGGACCGATGATCCTGGTGGTCGACAATTACGACAGCTTTACGTGGAACCTGGTCCATTACGTCATGGAGCTGGGCGCGGAGGTCCGTGTGGTCCGCAACGACGCGCTCACCGCCGCCGAGGCGCTGGCGAGCGGCGCGCAGGCGATCCTGATCTCGCCCGGCCCCTGCACCCCCAACGAAGCGGGGGTCAGCCTCGACCTCGTCGCCGCCTGTGCGGAGGCGCGCCGCCCGCTGTTCGGCGTCTGCCTCGGCCATCAGGCGATCGGCCAGCATTTCGGCGGCAAGGTCGTGCGCGGCGGGCTGATGCACGGCAAGACCTGCCCGGTCGAGCATGACGGCACCGGCGTGTTCGCCGGGCTGCCCGCGCCGTTCACCGCGACACGCTATCACTCGCTGATCGTCACCGACGTGCCCGACAGCCTCGTCGTCAACGCCACGGCCGGCGACGCGTCGGTGATGGGGCTGCGCCACCGCGAGCTGCCGATCCACGGCGTGCAATTCCACCCGGAAAGCATCGCCACCGAGCACGGCCACGAGCTGATCGCCAATTTCCTGCGACTCGCCGGCGTCAACCATGCGGGGCGGATCGCCGCGTGACGAGCGTGGCGTTGCTGCCCGATCCGTCGTCGCCGCTCGCGCGCGAGTCGGCGGCGCAGGCGTTCGCCGACATCCTCGACGCGAAGACCAGCGAGGACGCGGTCGCCGACTTCCTGATCCGCCTCGCCGAGCGCGGCGAGACCAGCATCGAGATCGCCGAAGCCGCGCGCGCCTTGCGTCAGCGGCTGATCCCGATCGCCGCGCCCGCCGACGCGATCGACGTCTGCGGCACCGGCGGCGATGGCCAGCACACGCTCAACGTCTCGACCGCGGTCAGCCTCGTCGTCGCCGCCTGTGGCGTGCCGGTCGCCAAGCACGGCAACCGCGCCGCCTCGTCCAAGGCCGGCGCCGCCGACACGCTGGAGATGCTCGGGCTCGACATGGAGCGCGCAGGGGCACAGGCCGAGGCGACGCTGCGCGAGCTCGGCATCTGCTTCCTGTTCGCCGCCAACCATCATCCGGCGATGCGCCGCATCACCCCGATCCGGCGGAAGATCGGGCGGCGGACGATCTTCAACCTCATGGGACCGCTCGCCAATCCGGCGCATGTCACGCGCCAGCTGATCGGCATCGCGCGCCCCGATTATGCGCCGATCTATGCCGAGGCGCTGGACCAGCTCGGCAGCGACGCCGCCGCGGTGGTCGCGGGCGAGGAAGGGCTCGACGAAATCTCCGGGGCCGGCCCGACGCGCGTCGTCACGGTCGGCGCGGTCCCGCTACCCGCACGGATCGTTCCCGAGGATGCCGGGGTCGCGCGCCATCCGACGATCGCGATCCGCGGCGGAGATCCGGCCTATAACGCCGCCGCGCTCCGCCGCCTGCTGACCGGCGAGCATGGCGCGTATCGCGACGCCGTGCTGCTCAACGCCGCCGCGGCGCTGGTGCTCGCCGGCCGCCAGACCGACCTGCGCGCCGCCGCGGCGCAGGCGGCCGAGGCGATCGACGCCGGCCACGCCAACACGCTCCTCGATCGCTGGATCGCCTGGTCATGACCATCCTCGCCGACATTTGCGCCACCAAGCGCGGCGAGGTCGCCGCGCGTAAGGCCACCACCTCGCTCGCCGACCTCACCGCGCGCGCCGCCGCGCAGAGCGCCCCGCGCGGCTTCCGCGCCGCGCTCGACGCGACCGTCGCCGCCGGCCGCCACGCGCTGATTGCCGAGATCAAGAAGGCCAGCCCGTCCAAGGGGCTGATCCGCGCCGACTTCGACCCGCCCGCCCACGCCCGCGCCTATGCCGAGGGCGGCGCGACCTGCCTGTCGGTGCTCACCGACGCGCCATATTTCCAGGGGCATGAGGATTATCTGATCGCCGCGCGCGCCGCCTGCGACCTGCCGGTGCTCCGCAAGGATTTCACCGTCGATCCGTGGCAGGTCGTCGAGGCGCGTAGCATCGGCGCCGACGCGATCCTGCTGATCGCCGCCGCGATCGACGACGCCTGTATGGCCGAGTGCGAGGCCGCCGCGATCGAACAGGGGCTCGACGTGCTCGTCGAGGTCCACGACGCCGCCGAGATGGAACGCGCGGGGCGGCTGAAGTCGCGGCTGATCGGCGTCAACAACCGCGACCTGCGCACCTTCGCGGTCGACTTCCGCCTCACCTACGATCTGGTCGCACACGCGCCCCCCGGCTGCACCTTCGTCGCCGAAAGCGGCCTCACGGCCCGCACCGACCTCGACGAACTCGCCGCGCATGACGTGCATTGCTTCCTGATCGGCGAAGCGCTGATGCGCCACGCCGATGTCGCCGCCGCGACGCGCGCGATGGTCGGCTAGGGTGACGACGCTGACCCATCTCGACGCCGACGGCGCCGCGCACATGGTCGATGTCGGCGACAAGGCGGTCACCCGCCGCGAGGCGATTGCGACCGGCACGATCACGATGTCCGCCACGGCACTGACCGCGATCCGCGACGGCGCGGTTAAGAAGGGCGACGTCCTCGCGGTCGCCCGCGTTGCCGGGATCATGGCCGCCAAGCGCACCAGCGACCTCATTCCCTTGTGCCATCCGCTCCCGATCACGCGCGTATCGCTCGATCTTGAACCGGTCGCGGACGGCATCACCGCCACCGCGACTGTCGCGACCGACGGCAAGACCGGTGTCGAGATGGAGGCGCTGACCGCCGTCTCCACCGCTTTGCTGACCGTCTACGACATGGCGAAGGCGATCGACAAAGCCATGACGATCAAGGACATCCGCCTGCTCGAAAAGCGCGGCGGCCGCTCCGGCGACTGGCGCGCGGCGTGACCCTGCTCCCGGTCGCCGAGGCGCAGGCGCGCGTGCTCGCGCTCGGCCGCCCGGTCGAATCGATGGAAGTGCCGCTCGATCAGGCACTTGGCCGCTGGGCCACCGCCCCCGTCATCGCCCGCCGCACCCAGCCATCCGCTGACCTGTCGGCGATGGACGGCTATGCGCTGCGCTTCGCCGACCTGCCCGGCCCGCTGCGCGTGATCGGCGAAAGCGCGGCCGGCGCGCCGTTTTCGAGCATGGTCGGCGCGGGCGAGGCGATCCGCATCTTCACCGGCGCCGCGATGCCTGCGGGCGCGGACACCGTGCTCGTGCAGGAAGAGGCCGCACGCGACGGCGACGCGCTCACGCTCGACGGCGAAGGCCCGGCGCACGCCGGCCGCAACGTCCGCCGCCGCGGGCTCGACTTCGCCGAGGGCGACGTGCTCGTCGAACAAGGTCAACGGCTTACCCCGGCGCGGCTCGCGGTCGCCGCGACCGGCGGGGTCGCAAAGATCAAGGTCGCGCGCCCGGTTCGCGTCGCGCTCGCCGCGACCGGCGACGAGCTGGTCGAGCCCGGCACCCCCGGCGACGCGCTTCCCGAATCGAACCGCCTGTTGCTCCGCGCCTTGCTCGCGGGCACCGGCGTCGAGATCGTCGACCTCGGCATCCTCCCCGACCGGCTCGACCGGCTGACCGACGCCTTCGCCACCGTCGACGCCGATATCCTCGTCACCACCGGCGGCGCGTCGGTCGGCGATCACGATCTCGTCCGCCCCGCGCTGCTCGCGGCCGGCACGACGCTCGATTTTTGGCGAATCGCGCTGCGCCCCGGCAAGCCGATGCTCGCCGGTCGGCGCGGCGACATGGCGGTCGTCGGGCTGCCCGGCAATCCGGTATCGGCGTTCGTCACTGCTTTGCTGTTCGTGCGCCCGCTCGTCGCGCATCTCGCCGGCGCGAGCGACCCGTTCCCGCCCGTTTCCCGGGCCTTGCTCGGCGAGGATATGCCCGCGAACAACGAGCGGACCGATTACCTCCGCGCCGAACTGCGCGACGGTCGCGCCTTCGCTTCGACCATTCAGGACAGCTCGATGCTGCGCACGCTGGCGCGCTCGACCTGCCTGATCGTCCGCGATCCGCACGCCCCGCCGGCACACGCGGGCGACTCGGCGGAAATCCTGATGATCGCTTGACGGACAGCGCTATGTTCCATAAAGGTTCGCACTCCGTTCACTAGGAAGGCGCCGGGACATGCTGACGCGCAAGCAGCACGAGCTGATCTGCTTCATCGAGGACCGCCTCGCCGATACGGGCGTCTCGCCCTCGTTCGAGGAGATGAAGGACGCGCTGGAGCTGAAGAGCAAGTCGGGCGTCCACCGCCTGATCAGCGCGCTCGAGGAACGTGGCTATCTGCGCCGCCTCCCCAATCGCGCGCGCGCGCTCGAGGTCATCAAGGCCCCCGAGCGTGGCCCCGAGGCGAAGCGCCCCGCGCCGCCCTCGGTCAAGCGCACGATGCCCGAACCCGCCAACGACGTGGTCGAGATCCCGCTGCACGGCCGAATCGCGGCGGGTGTGCCGATCGAGGCGTTCGAGGGCTCGACGATGCTCCCGGTGCCCGCCGCGCTGCTCGGCGCTGGCGAGCATTTCGCGCTGGAAGTCGCGGGCGACTCGATGGTCGAGGCCGGCATCTTCGACGGCGACTATGCGCTGATCCGCCGTCAGGAAGTCGCGCGCGACGGCGAGATCGTCGTGGCGCTGATCGAGGACAGCGAGGCGACGCTCAAATATTTCCGCCACGAAGGCGCGATGATCCGCCTCGACCCCGCCAACCGCGCCTACGACCCGCAACGCTATGCCCCGGCGCAGGTCCGCGTGCAGGGCAAGCTCGCGGGACTGCTGCGCCGCTATTCGTAAGGCGCGGGAAACCAGTCCCAAACCGTCGCCCCGGGCTCGACCCGGGGCCCGGCTTCTTCTCGATCTCGAAGCGCACCGGCGCAACCTTCGCAAACATCGAAGCGTCCGCAACGCTTATACCACCCCATCCCGGCGAACGCCGGGGGCCAGTCGGGCGAACGTCGGCAAAGAGTTAGCGCGGTCCACCAACTGATTGCTCGACCCACGCAGCACCTCAAGCGACAACGTCACGGTCGCTTCGCTTCCAAGTCCATACCAGGCAACATCGACAACCATCCCGCCAACATCGGCGACCTTCCGACACCGTCCCGCGCTCCGGGGAGCATCCACGGATGCGCATCCCCCGCCGTCCGCACCGTCGCCACCCGCCCGGTTGCAAACGTCACCCGCACCCCGCCGGTCGTCGCGAGCGTCGCCCGGTCGAGCGTCAGCCACCGCCCTTGGCATCCACGCGGCAATCGCCGCTCGCTGACCACCACGTCCGCCTGACGACACAGCAATATCAGCTCGTTGGCCGGCACCAGATAGAGGCTCCGCGTCGCCAGCACCCGCCAGACGCGCCCATCGACCCGCCGCACCATCCAGCACAGATCGCGATTGCACCGCGCGCCCCGCGTCTCGCTCAACAGCTCGGGTACCCCGTCCAGCCCGCCCGCCTCGGCGAGCAGGTCACGGACGTAATCCCCTGTCCGATCACGCAAAATCGCCACGCCGCCGTCATCGCCGCGCAGCGCCAGATGGCGTCCGTCGCCGGTGACGATCAGGTCCGGCACCGGCGTCGCGATCGTCCACACCGCCCCGATCGCCACCGGCACCAGCCCGGCATAGCGCCATCGCGTCCGCCAGATCGCCAGCCACAGCCCGCCCGCCACCATCGCGCCGAACGCCGCCAGCGGCATTACCGGCAGCGCCGTCACCGCCCCCGGTGCCGCCGCTACCGTCCTCGCAATCCAGAGTAAAAGCGCCAGCGCCCGATCCGCGACCCACCACGCCGGTGCCCCCGCTCCAACCGGATCGAGCAGCAACGCCACCGCCTCCGCCGGCATCACCACGAAGGTGGTCAGCGGGATGGCGACGATATTGGCAACCGCCCCGTAAAACCCAGCCTGATGAAAGTGATAGACGGCGATCGGCATCAGCGTCAGTTCGACGAGCAGCCCGGTAAGCAACAGCGACGCTGCCCCGCGCAGCACCGCCCGCCACCGCGGCTCCTCATGCGCCCCGAACCACGAGCGCACACGCGGATGCTCGTGAAAGGCGATGATCGCGGTCACCGCCGCGAACGACAGCTGGAAGCTCGGCCCCACCACCGACTCGGGCCAGCACAGCAGCACCACCACCGCCCCCGCCGCGACCAGCCGCAACGTCAGCGCCTCACGCCCCAGCACCAGCGCCACCAGCACCATCAGCGCGGCGACGCAGCTGCGGATCGTCGGCACCTGTGCGCCGGTCAGCCAGGTATAGCCGATCGCCGCAACCGCGCCCGCTGCCGCGGCGATCAACGGCAGTTGCCCGGTCAGCGCCAGCCGCGGCGACAGCGCGAGCAGCCGCAGCGTCAGCCACATCACCAGCCCGACCGCGGCGGTGATGTGCAACCCGCTGACCGACAGCAGATGCGCCAGCCCGGCTCGCCGCATCGCCTCGGCATCGGTCTCGTCGATCGCCCCGGTGTCGCCGGTCGCGAGCGCCGCCGCGATCCCGCCCGCGCTACCCGCCAGCCGCACCTCGATATGCCGCGTGAGCGCCGCGCGCACGTCGGTCGCACCGGCCGCAGCGGGCATCACGACCTGAACCGGCGCAAAGCCGCGCCCGGTCGCGCCCAGCCCCGCAAACCACGCCACTCGCGCGAAATCATAGGCGCCGGGCACCGCGGGTGGTGCTGGCGGCATCAGCCGCGCCCGCACCCGGATCATCGCGCCGCGCGCCAGCCCGGGCGGTGCGGTCCGCGCGTCGAGGTTGATCCGCACCCGTGCCGGCGCGCTCCCCTCCCCGTCCCACGCCTGCACCGCCAGCGTCACCCGCGTCAGCCGGCGCGCGGGGAGCGGCTCGACCTGCTCGACGCGACCGGTCACCCACGCGATCGTCGGCCGCGCCAGCACCGGCGCCGCGACCCGCTCGGCGCGCGCCCACGTCAGCGCCAGCCCGATCGCCACCGCCAGCGACAGCACCGCCACCAGCACCGGCGCGCGCCCGCCGCGCGCCACCACCAGCGCCGCCAGCGCGGTCGCCAGCGCGAGCAACAGCGACGCCGCCCAGGCGCGCGGATCGGGCAGCACGAACCATGCCGCCGCCCCTGCCCCGAGCGCGACCGGCACCCACAGGACGAGCTGGTCGCGTTCTGCCTCCAGCCGCTGCTCCAGCGCATCCTGTATCAAAGCGCTGCCGTACGCGGCGCGGGTTTGAAGCGCCGACGATGCTTTGCTAGAGGCGGGCGCGGCTGAACTGGCCATCCGATTATCCAGCCTGGGAGCAAGCGCGCTTGAGCGCAACCGACAAAACCGCCAGCGCGGACGGCCGCGCCGTCGTCACCCGCTTCGCCCCGTCGCCGACGGGGTTCCTTCACATCGGCGGCGCGCGAACCGCGCTGTTCAACCTCTTGTATGCACGCCATCACGGCGGCACGTTCCGGCTGCGGATCGAGGACACCGACCGTGCGCGCTCGACCCAGCCCGCGATCGACGCGATCCTGTCGGGGATGCGCTGGCTCGGGCTCGATTGGGACGGCGAGGAGGTCTATCAGTTCGCCCGCGCCGACCGCCACGCCGCGGTCGCGCAGACGATGGTCGCGCACGGTCATGCGTACCGCTGCTATCTGACGCAGGAGGAGCTGGACGCGATGCGCGCCGCGGCGCAGGCCGCCAAGCAGCCGCTGCGCATCCGCTCGCCGTGGCGCGACCGTACCGACTATCCCGCCGACAAGCCCTATGTCGTCCGGCTGCGCGCGCCGAACGAGGGCGCGGTGACGATCGAGGATCGCGTTCAGGGCAGCGTGACCGTCCAGAACGCCGAGCTCGACGATCTCGTCCTGCTCCGCTCCGACGGCACGCCGACCTATATGCTCGCGGTGGTGGTCGACGATCACGACATGGGGGTGACGCACGTCATCCGTGGCGACGATCACCTCAACAACGCCTTCCGCCAGTTGCCGATCTATCGCGCGATGGACGCCATCGAAGGGGGCTGGCCCGATCCGGTCTATGCACACATCCCGCTGATCCACGGCAGCGACGGCGCCAAGCTGTCGAAGCGCCACGGCGCGGTCGGGATCGAGGCGTATCGCGACGAGCTGGGCATCCTCCCCGAGGCGCTCGACAATTACCTGCTCCGGCTCGGCTGGGGGCATGGCGATGCCGAGATCATCTCGCGCGACGAGGCGACCGCATGGTTCGACCTTTCCGGAGTCGGCAAATCGCCGAGCCGCTTCGACCTCAAGAAGCTCGAGAACCTCAACGGCCATTACATCCGCGCCGCCGACGACGCTCGGCTCGCCGATCTCGTCGCGGAGCGACTGGGGTTCGATCACGACGATACCCGTCGTTCGATCCTGCGCACGGCGATGCCCGCGCTGAAGCCACGCGCCGCCAATCTCAACGAGTTGACCGAGGCGAGTGGCTTCCTCTTCGCCGCGCGCCCGCTCTCGGTCGAGGAAGCCGCGCAGCCGCTGCTCGCCGGCGAGGCGCCCGCCTTGCTCTCGCGCCTGCACACGGCGCTTGACGCGGTGCACAACTGGGATACGGAGACGACCGAAGCGGTGGTGCGTTCGGTGGCCGAAGACGCGGGCGTCAAGCTCGGGCAGGTCGCCCAGCCGCTCCGCGTCGCGCTGACCGGCCGCAAGACATCGCCGGGCATCTTCGACGTACTCGTCCTTCTAGGACGCGCGGAAAGCCTGGCCCGCATCGCGGACCACATGACCCCGACAGGGGCCTGACAGGAGAAGATCATGACCGAAGCCGCAAAAGTCACGCTGTCGGGCAACGCGCTCGACTATCCGGTCCTTTCGGGCTCCGTCGGCCCGGACGTGGTCGACATTCGCAAGCTGTACGCGCAGACCGGCGCCTTCACCTACGATCCGGGCTTCACCTCGACGGCGTCGTGCCAGTCGAAGCTGACCTATATCGACGGCGACGAGGGCGTCCTGCTCCACCGCGGCTACCCGATCGGCGAGCTGGCCGAACAGTCGAGCTTCATGGAAGTCTGCTACCTGCTGCTCAACGGCGAGCTGCCCGATCAGGGCGAGCTGGACTCGTTCTCGCGCACGATCACCCGTCACACCATGGTCCACGAGCAGCTCGCGCAATTCTTCCGCGGCTTCCGTCGCGATGCGCACCCGATGGCGATCATGTGCGGCGTCGTCGGCGCGCTGTCGGCCTTCTACCACGATTCGACTGACATCCACGATCCGCAGCAGCGGATGATCGCGTCGCATCGGCTGATCGCCAAGATGCCGACGATCGCGGCGATGGCGTACAAGTACAGCGTCGGGCAGCCGTTCCTGTATCCGGACAATTCGCTGTCCTACACCGGCAATTTCCTGCGCATGACCTTCGGCGTCCCGGCCGAGCCCTATGTGGTCAATCCGGCGGTTGAAAAGGCAATGGACCGGATCTTCATCCTTCACGCCGATCACGAACAGAACGCCTCGACCTCGACCGTTCGCCTCGCCGGCTCGTCGGGCGCAAACCCGTTCGCGTGCATCGCGGCGGGCATCGCCTGCCTGTGGGGCCCGGCGCACGGCGGCGCGAACGAGGCGGCGCTCAACATGCTGCACGAGATCGGCACCCCCGAGCGCATCCCCGAGTTCATCGCGCGCGCGAAGGACAAGAACGATCCGTTCCGCCTGATGGGCTTCGGCCACCGCGTCTACAAGAACTACGATCCGCGCGCGACGGTCATGCAGAAGACGGTGCGCGAGGTGTTCGAGGCGCTCAACGTGCAGGACCCGCTGTTCGAGACTGCGCTTCGGCTGGAGGAGATCGCGCTCAACGACCCGTATTTCGTCGAGAAGAAGCTGTTCCCGAACGTCGATTTCTATTCGGGCGTGATCCTGTCGGCGATCGGCTTCCCGACCAGCATGTTCACCGTGCTGTTCGCGCTGGCGCGCACCGTCGGCTGGGTGGCGCAGTGGAACGAGATGATCACCGATCCCGACCAGAAGATCGGCCGCCCGCGTCAGCTCTACACCGGCCCGACGCAGCGTTCCTACATCCCGGTCGGGCAGCGCTAAACCCGCATGTTCCGGCTCCGCCCGCTTCTGACGGTCGTCGGCGTGCTCTGCACGCTGATGGGCGCGTTATGGATCGCGCAGGGGCTGGGCTATGTGAACTGGCCGCGCTCCAGCTTCATGCTGGGGCGCGGCATCTGGGCCGATTACGGCAGCGGCCTGGCGATCTTCGGCTTGCTACTGGTCCTGCTCGCCCGCCGCCTGCGCTGACGCAGCCGGCAGCGCCAGGGTGAAGCAGGCGCCCTGCCCGATCTCGCTCTCGACGGTCAGCGTGCCGCTCATCGCCTGCGCCAGTCGCCGCGCGATATAAAGTCCCAGCCCGCTGCCGCCCGGCACGCTGTCGTCGCCGCGCACGAACTTCTCGAAGATCCGCGCCTGTTCGTGGATCGCGATCCCGCGTCCCTGATCGCAGACCTGCAGCCGCACCTGACCGTCGCGCTGCCGGGCGCGCAGCCGTACCACCCCGCCGGCCGGTGAATATTCCACGGCGTTGCCGAGCAGATTGACGACGATCTGCAACGTGCGACGATAGTCGCCGATCGCCGTCACGGCCGCGTCGCCGGCCAGCGGCGCGATCGTCACGCCCCGCTCGGCTGCGCGCGCCGCGAGCAGTGCGGTCCCCTCCCGCGCGACCGCAGCCAGCTCGACCCGGTCGTGCGCCACCGCCAGATCGCCGCGCTCGATCGCCTCCATGTCGACCAGATCGTCGACCAGCCCGAGCAGGTGCCGCCCGGCGCTGGCGATATCGGCAGCATAGTCGCGATAATGCGCTTCGAGGCCGCCCTCGCCCGCGCCGCTGATGCTTTCGGCCTGGGTGATGATCGTGTCGAGCGGCGCACGCAGCACGCGGTGCAGCCGCGAATTGAACGCGCCGGTCAGCCCGTCGCGCACCCCGGCGGCGACCCCGGTGTAAACGCCGCCCACGAACCCCGCGAAGCCGCCCGCGGCATCATGGCGCACCCGCCCGGCCAGCGCGACGCGCGCGCCGCTGGCACGCACCACCGCGGCCTGCCCGGCGAAGTCGCGCACGTTTGACATCGCCTCGAGCAACGGCATCGCGCCATCGCTGCGCGCCTCCAGCACGAACAAGGCGGTCAGCGGCTGTCCGAGCACCGCGACCGGATCGATGCCGTGCCGCGCGATCGCCGCGGTATCGATCCGGATGACGCGCAGCCCGGCGTCGACCTCCCACGACCAGGCCGCGTCGGCGGGCGGCTCGGCGACAGCGATCGTCCCTGCGGCCAGCATCGCACCGGGCCGCTCGCGCAGCAGCGTGGCGGCGAGTGCGACGGTTGCGTCGTCGCCGGGCACCGCCCGGACATGCCAGTCGCCGTCGCTATCCTCGTCGCCGATCACGATCATCCGCGCGACCGGGACACGCAGCCCGCGCGCGATCCGGACCAGCGCCGCGACCGCCGCGAGCGCCAGCCCCCCGCCGGTCTGCCCGCCGGCGCGGTCGTTGAGTTCGGCGAAACGCGCGTCACCGCTCAGCACGCGGTCGTCCGCGTCGAGCAACGCATGGAACGACCCGCGCGTCACGCGCCCGTGCGCTTCACGGGCGCGCGGCGGGCGAGCGCGCGGACCGCGGCGCGGAAGTCGCCGGGCAGCCGCAGCGTCGCGATCGCCTCTGCCGCCGCGTCGGGAGCGAGCGCGCCGAGTGGGTCGAGCACTTCGATCAGCATCGTCAGGTCGCGCTCGCGATCCGCTTCGGACAGCAGGAAGCCCGCGCGCGCGATCGCATCGCGATTGAGCCCCGCCGCGCGCAGCGCCAGCCACAGCCGGTCGCTGGCCGAATCGAGCACCAGCGACAGCGCAGCGTCCGCGTCGACCCCGATCGCCTCGGCGAGCAACGCCGCGAACAACGGGGTGCGCGCGCTTTCCAGCGCACGGACCATCAACGTGCCACGATTGCCCTCGGACGGTGCCATTGCCCGTACCAGCCGCGCCGCGGCCTCGCGGATCTGCCCCTCGCCGGCGCGCGCGATGCGATGCTGCGCCGCCTCGCACAGCGCGGCATCCGCTTCGACGCCGCCGTCGCCGCCCAGCCGCTCGCGCAATGCCGCGGCCACCCACCAGACGATCCGTGCCTGCACCGCCGCCGGCAGGATTGCGCGACGCCCCTCGGCCCCGACCCGCCGCATCCCGTCGGCGAGCAGATAATCGCTCGCCGCCGCGCGCTGCGCGGTGTCGCCATGCTCGATCAGCATCGTCACGATCGTCATACCCGCATCGGGCGCGCGCAACGCCGCAAGCGACTCGTCGAGCAGATCCACCCGCGCCTGCGCGATCAGCGCGCCGATCAGTTCGGCATCGCGCATCAATCCCGCGTCGAGCAGCCGCGGCCATGCCAGCGAGCGGTTCGAGCCCAGCACCGCCGCCGCCTCCCGGCGGCCCACCGCCATCAGCGCACGCGCCGCATCACCCGATACCTGTTGCTCGGTCGCGCCGATCGTCGCCTCTGCGAGCCGCAGCGTGGCGGCGCGGGTGCGGTCGTCCAACCGCCCGGGTTGCGAGAGGAAAATATCCTCGACGGCCACGGCCATGCGCTGCTCCGCTGCCCGTTCGGCGTCGGCGGCATAGGATACGAGCCGCGCGGGATCGCCCATGACACTGGCATGAGGAGAGGAGGCCGACATGCCCCCCGCCTTACCGTGCGTTCGTTAAAGCACGGCTAAGTCTAGCGAAGCCGCTCCACCGCCGCGATCAGCGTCGCGACGGCGTAGATGGCCACGACCGCGATGCCGATCGTCGGATAACCGAGCAGCGCGAACAGCGTGAGCACAGCGAGATAGGCAGGGGCGACGCCCCACCACGGCTGACGTCCCCCGGCGCTCGCCGCGCGTTCGCCCACCCCGCCGGCGACCAGCCCGAGCACCGCGAGCAAACGCGCGGTGGTCGTCGCCGCCGCGGTATCGACGACATGCGCGAGCAGCAGCAACACCAGTGCCGGCGCGACGAGGATCGCGATCCGGCCCGCGCGCAGCAGGCCCGGCTCGTCGCGGAACAGCGCGAGCGCCCCGGCCAGTTCCGCGGCGAGCACGCTGGCCAGCACCAGCGCCAGCCCGACCCCGGTGAACCCCGCCCCGACCGTCACCAGCCCGGCGAGCATCGCCGCTCCCGCCGCGGCGCTGCACGCCTCGGTGCCGATGCCGTGCCGCGCGATCCACGGGATCGCCATCCGCGCGAGCGGCCGCAGCACCAGCCGCTCGAACCAGCTCGGCCGCACCGCCATCGACGCCGACAGCACCGCGCGCCCGCGTTCCTCCAGCGCCACCGCGCGGCGTTCGATGCCGTGCCCCATCGCCATATTGTCGAGCCGCAGCGTCACGTAGCGTGCGCCGGCCTGTTCGGCGGCGTGGAGCAGGGTCGATTGCAGGTCGTAATCCTCGGGCAGCCGTGCGGCATCCGCGACGCGACCGGCGTCGATCCGCGCCACCCCCGCCCAGGCCGCCCCGCCGCCGACGCGCTCGAACGTGGTCCCAGCCTGCGTACCCGGCACCACGAGCAACGCGTCGCCCGCCTCGCCCGCCATCCGGCTGACGACATCCTCGGTCGTGACCAGCCCGTCGGCGATCATCACGACGCGCGCCAGCGGGTGCAGTTTCGCCAGCGCGTCGGCGGCGCTGCGGACCGTGTCCACCGCCACCCCGCGCCGCCCGATCCGCGCGAGCGCCCCGATCAGCTCGGGGGTAAGCCGCGAGACCACGACGACGATCTGCGCCGCGTCGCATGCCACCAGCAACCGCGCCTGATACTCGATCAGTGTCGCCGCTGCGAACGGCAGCGTGGCCGCGAGCATCCCGGAGCGATCCTCCGCTTCATGGGTCGCGAATAACAGGCCAGCCAGCATGGTCATGGCTGTTAGGGGGGCGATGAACCGCTGGCAACAATCCCCGACACGACCGCCGCTTGCGCCGAACCGAGCGACGGACGTCACCTGAAACGGGTTCCCGCGGACGGTAAACGTGTTACACCCATGCGATGAACGGGGGGCCGTCTTCCATTTTCGACATTCGACCGGCTGGCGCCGCGACGCCGGCAGAGCAACTCGTCCTGACGCCGTCTGCGGAGCCGCAAGAATACGTGACCGATCCCGTCTTCTCCGACGACGAGAGCGCCGCTCGGCCGCTGCGTCGTCGCACCGTGCTGGGCTGGATCGCGGTGACGGTTGCCGCGATCTGGGTCGCGGCGCTTTCGTGGGTCGCCCGCGGCGCGATGGCGACGATGTCGCCGCTGGAGCTGGCGCAATTCGGCGCCGCCGCCGCGACGGTGCCGACGCTGGCCGGGATCATCTGGCTGCTGGCGCTGCGCACCAGCGATGCCGAGGCGCGCCGCTTCGGCGCGACCGCACGCGCGATGCGGAGCGAATCGCTTGCGCTGGAGGGCGCGGTCGCGGCGCTGGGCGACGAGATTGAGGAGCGCCGTACCGCGCTCGCCGAACAGGTGCGGCTGCTCACCGCGCTCGGCGATGCGGCGACTGCGCGGCTGACCGCGATCGGTCAGGATCTGTCGACCGAGATCGCGCGCGCCGACGCGCATGCGCGCGCGCTTTCGAACGCGACCGGCCACGCCGCCGAACAGCTCGACGCCTTGCTCGCCGCGCTGCCGCGCGCCACCGACGAGACCCGGACGCTCGCCGCGACGATCGATCAGGCCGGGCTGGTCGCCTACGAACATAGCGCCGCGCTCGACGCGCAGGTCGCCACGCTTGCCGCGCGCGGGCGCGAGGCCGAGAGCGTCGCCGGCGGCGCCGCTGAGAAGCTCGCCGCTTACATGCAGCGGATGGAGGCGACCAGCGCCACCGCCGGGCTGCGGCTCGAAGGCGTCACCTCCGATGCCGCGGTCGCGGTCGATGCCTTGCTCGAACGCACCGCGGTCGCGATCGACGAATCGCGCAAGGGGATCGTGGCGCAGGGCGAGGCGATGCTGGCGATGGTCACCGCCAGCCAGCAGGCGCTCGATCATGCCGCGCGCGGCAGCGCCGAGGCGCTCAGCGAACGGATCGCACTGGTCGAGGTGGTGATCGAGCGGATCGCGGCGCGGCTGGATGCGCAGCGCGGCGCGGGCGAGATGCTGTTCAGCACGCTCGACGATGCGATCGACCAGGCGGCGACGCGCTTCGACACGCTCCATGCCGACGGCACCGAGCGCAGCCGGCAGCTCGCCGCGACGATCAGCGCGCTGCAGGCGAGCACCGAGGCGCTGATCGCGGCGATGGACAGCGGCAACGGCACCGCCGAGCGGACGATCGCCACGACCGAGCATCTGCTCGTCGCGCTCGACGCCGCCGCGCGCG
This sequence comes from Sphingomonas endophytica, assembly GCF_014199415.1. Classification (GTDB taxonomy): domain Bacteria; phylum Pseudomonadota; class Alphaproteobacteria; order Sphingomonadales; family Sphingomonadaceae; genus Sphingomonas; species Sphingomonas endophytica. Next base: position 309,921 of record NZ_JACIJN010000002.1, on the reverse strand, counting down.
AGATGGACGAGACGATGCCCGACGCGATCGCGCGGCTGGAATCGCGGGTCGGCTCGACCAAGCAGGTGATCGTCGCCGCCAAGCCCGAATTGCTGGCGCTCGTCACCGCCGCCGAGAGCACGCATGACGCGATCGAGGCGGTGGCGCAGGTCGTCGCCGAGCAGCGCCAGACGGTCGAGACGCTCACCGCGCGGCTCAGCGAAGGGCTGGAGCGCGGTCGCGCGCAGGCCGGGCTGATCGGCGACGCGGTCGAGGACGCCACCCGCCGCGCCGACGATCTTGCCGAGGAAGCCGCGCCGCGCCTGCTCGAGGCATTGCTGCGGGTTCGCGAGACGGCCGCGGCGGCGGCCGAACATGCGCGCGAAGCGCTGGCGCGGGTTATTCCCGAAGCCGCCGACGCGCTGGAGAGCGCCGGAGTCAAGGCGCTGGAGCGTGCGGTCGAGAGCGGCGTGCAGCAGCAGGTCGAGCAGGTCGCGCGCATCTCCGAGACCGCGGTGGTCGCGGCGAGCCGTGCCGGCGAACGTCTCCAGACCCAGCTCGACGGGATCGAGGCGACGATCGCGCTGATCGACCGCCGGCTCGAGGAAGCTCGCACCGCCACCGAAGAGAATGAGCGCGACACTTTCGCGCGCCGTGCGTCGCTGCTGATCGAGTCGCTCAATTCGGCGTCGATCGACCTCACGCGCACCTTCGCGCCGGAAATCTCCGACAGCGCCTGGGCGGCCTATCTCAAGGGCGATCGCGGGGTCTTCACCCGCCGCGCGGTACGGTTGCTGGATGGCTCGGAGCAGCGCGACGTGGCGCGGCTGTATGACGAGGACGGCAACTTCCGCGAGCAGGTCAACCGCTACATCCACGATTTCGAGGCGATGCTGCGCACGATCCTCGCGCAGCCCGACGCATCGCCGCTTGGCGTGACCTTGCTGTCGTCGGACATGGGCAAATTGTACGTCGCGCTGGCGCAGGCAATCGAGCGCCTGCGCTGACCCCTCCTTGATCTAGCTGATCCCTAGAGGTTTTCGGCTGCGAGCAGATAGTCGCGCATCCGCAGCGATCCCGCTGCCGTCATCCGCAGTCGGATGCGGCGGCGATCGTTCGGATCGGGATCGCGCACGATCCAGTCGCGGTCGACCAGCATCGCGATCTGGCGGAGTGCCGTGGTCAGCGGCGCGCCGGACGCCACCGCCGCGCTGGTCGTATAGGTGTCGCGCCCGGCGAGATCCTGCGCGAACAGGTCGAGCAGCAGGTCGAACGCCGGCTCACCGAACATCTCGTCCTCGAAATAATGCGTTCGAAGCCGCCGCTTGGCGAGGATCCGCTCGGCCGCCCTGCGCAGCATCCGCGTTTCGTCCTCGGCCGGCGGGCCGTCGATCAGCTCGACCGTCGCCATCATCCGCCGCGTGGTTCCGGTATGGAAGAGGCTGATATGGTTGGTAACCCATAGAAAGCGCCCGTCGGCGCCGATGTAGCGCTTGGTGATCGAGAAGGGCGCACCGCCCGCGATCAGCGCATCGGCGCGCTCGCGATTGACCTCGCGGTCATCGGGATGGGTCAATTCCAGAACGTCGCGCCCCACCAGCGCGTTGCGCGCATAGCCGAGCGCCGTCCCGTAATCCTCGTCCGCATCGACGATGCGCAGATGCTCGTCGGTCAGACAACTCAGCAACTTCCGCGCCCCGGCCCGGTCGACGGCCCGATCCATGTCCCCGATTTCCCTGTTCTGTTTGGACGCGCCCGGCCGGCGACCGGGCGCATTTCACGGGAACATCACAAGAAATTAATTGCAGCGCAACATGGTAATAGTCGCATAAGTCACCGTCCTCGGCTGGGCGCGACGGCGTCAGACGCGCCGATCGCCCGGATAGGCGAAGAGCAGGTCGGCGTCCTCGGAGGCGTGGAGTTCCTCGCGGCCGGTCACCGTGACGCATTCCCCCGCCTTCCATGCAACACCCGCCACGACGCCCTCGCCCCGGATCGGCACCAGCCAGCCGGTCGTGCCGTCGGGCAACGCGATGTCGCGCTTTCCGCCGGTCCAGCGCTCCAGCACGAATTTCGGCCCCTCGACCAGGATCGTACGCCCCGGCGCGACCTCGCCCGGCTGCGGTGGGGCGACATAGGGGTTGAGGTCGGCGACCGCGACGCCGTCGTCGAGGTGCAGTTCTCGCGGGCGGCCATAGTCGAACAACCGGTAGGTGGTGTCCGAATTCTGCTGCACTTCGATCAGGGTCAGCCCGGCTCCGATCGCGTGGATCACCCCGGAATGCGAATAGTAAAAGTCGCCGGCTTTCACCGGCTTCCAGTCAAGCTTGTGCTCGAGGCTGCCGTCCTCGGCCGAGGCGCGCAGTTCCTCGCGCGTCATCGGCGCCAGCGGCCCGACCGCGATCGTCGAATCGGGTTCGGCGGCGAGAATCGTCCAGCATTCGTCCTTGCCGCGCGCCAGGCCGCGCTTCTGCGCCTCTTCATCGGACGGGTGATCCTGAACGGACAGCTTCTCGCTCGTAAAAAGATACTTGATGAGCAGTTCCGGCTCCTCCGGATGCGGCGACTGGAACCAGATCTCGCCGATCGGTTCGCCATCCGGCGCCGGATCGGCGAAGCCGGGATACAGATGATGCCGTCCCCACGGCTTTTCGACGCGCTTGGTGGCGAGCAGGGTCGCGGGCATGAGCGTAATCCTTCCTTCCGGGGCGCTGACGGGCGCATCAACGCCTTCCCGCTAGCCACTGTTGCGCGTGCGCGAAAGCCGTTGTTCGCGGGGGTTCCTCTAAGCTAAGAGCCGAGGCGATGCGTATCCTCACCCTTCGCCCGCTCCCCACCCGTTCGCTTGCGATCGGGGTTGCTGCTGCCTTGGCCGTGTCGCTAGCCGGTTGTGCGGGCGGTTCGCGCAACCGCGCCGACCTCCCCTATGTCGCGCGCGACGTCGGCACGCTCTACTCGGCTGCCAAGCAGCGGCTCGACCAGGCGCGCTACAAGGAGGCCGCGGCGCTGTTCGACGAGGTCGAGCGCCAGCATCCCTATTCGGTGTGGGCGCGCCGCGCGCAATTGATGGGCGCGTTCAGTTATTATCTGAGCGGCGATTATACGCAGGCGATCCAGGGCGCGCAGCGTTTCCTGTCGGTCCACCCCGGCAACCGCGACGCGCCTTATGCCTATTATCTCGTCGCGATGAGCTATTACGAGCAGATCAGCGATGTCACCCGCGACCAGAAGATCACGCAGCAGGCGCAGGATTCGCTGGGCGAGCTGATGCGCCGTTATCCGACGTCGCGCTACGCCGCCGACGCGCGGCTGAAGCTCGATCTGGTCCGCGACCATCTCGCGGGCAAGGAGATGGAGATCGGCCGCTTCTACGAGCGTCGCCGCCAGTGGCTCGCCGCGACGCTGCGCTTCCGCCGCGTCGTCGACCAATATCAGACCACGACGCACACGCCCGAGGCGCTGCTGCGGCTGACCGAGGGCTATCTCGCGCTCGGCGTCCGCAACGAGGCGGAGAAGTCGGCGGCGGTGCTCGGCGCCAATTACCCCGGCACCGACTGGTACAGCCGCGCCTACAAGCTGATGAAGGACAACCCGCCCGCGACGATCGCGCCGCTGGCACCCGGTCAGCTGATCGTCCCGACCCCGGTGCGCGCGGCGGTGCCCGGTGAGGCGACCGGCGCCGCGCCCAAGGCCGATGCGCCGCTCCCCAACACCCCGACCACCACCGGCGGCGACGCACAGGCCGGGGTGCCGGCGCCCGGCGTCAGCTCGCCGTCGCCCGCGACGACCCCGATCGGCGGCTGACCGCGCGCCGCCGGAACAAAAAGGGTAACAAAGCACGTTTTTTGCGGGTAAGGAGCGGCTGCCTATGCTGACCGCGCTTGCCATTCGTGACGTCGTGCTGATCGACGCGCTGGAGCTGGAGTTCGGCCCCGGCCTCGGCGTGCTGACCGGGGAAACCGGCGCGGGCAAGTCGATCCTGCTCGACGCGCTGGGTCTCGCGCTCGGCCGCCGCGGCGAAAGCACGCTGGTGCGCGCCGGCGCGACGCAGGCGGTGGTGACCGCAACCTTCGACACGCCGCCTGCCGTTGCCGCCCTGCTCGCCGACAACGGGCTGGAGATCGACCCCGGCGAGCCGCTCATCATCCGCCGGCTGGTCAAGGCCGACGGCGGCAGCCGCGCGTTCGTCAACGATCAGCCCGCCTCTGCCGCGTTGCTGCGCGAGATCGGGCCGATGCTGGTCGAAATCCACGGCCAGCATGATGACCGCGGGCTGCTCGCCGCGGCCGGGCACCGTGCGCTGCTCGACAGCTATGCCGGCCAGGGGGTGCGCGACGTCGCCAGCGCCTATGCGGCGTGGCGCGACGCGCGAACCGCCCTGACGACGGCGCGCGCCGGGATCGCGGCGGCGCAGGCCGATCGCGACTGGCTGGAACATGCCGTCGCCGAGCTGGAGGCGCTCGCCGCCGAGCCCGGCGAGGAGGAAGCGCTCGCCGAACGCCGCCGCACGATGCAGCGCGCCGAGAAGAGCGCGAGCGAACTGGAGGCGGTGACCGAGCATCTGGAGGGCAGCGCCGGCGCGCTGAGCCATTTGCGACAGGCCGCGCGCGTGCTGGAACGGATCGCCGACGATCATCCCGCGCTCGGCGAAGCGCTTGCGGCGATCGATCGCGCGCTGATCGAGGGCGGCGTAGCGGAGGAAAAGCTGCGCGATGCCGCGGTGGCGCTGCTTTACGATCCGCGCCAGCTGGAAGAGGATGAGGCACGACTGTTCGAGCTGCGTGCGATGGCGCGCAAGCACCGCGTCCAGGCCGATGCGCTCGCCGCGCTCGCCGCCGAGCTGCGCGAGCGGCTCGTGCGGCTCGATGCCGGCGAACAGGGGCTGGCCGATCTGGAGGCTGCGGTGGCGCGATCGCGGGCGGCCTATGATTGCGCCGCGGAGCAGCTCACCGCGATCCGCACCGCGGCCGCGACGCGGCTCGATGCGGCCGTGGCGGGTGAGCTGGCACCGTTGAAGCTCGACGCGGCGCGGTTCCGCACCGTGGTGGCGCCGCTGCCCGAGAGCGACTGGTCGGCGGCGGGCCGTGACCGGGTCGAGTTCGAGATCGCCACCAACCCCGGCGCGCCGTTCGGCCCCCTGGCCAAGATCGCGTCGGGCGGCGAGTTGTCGCGCTTCATCCTCGCGTTGAAGGTCGCGCTCGCCGAACAGGGCGGCGCGGCGACGATGATCTTCGACGAGATCGACCGCGGCGTCGGCGGCGCGGTGGCGAGCGCGATCGGCGAGCGGCTCGGACGGCTGGCGGAAACAACGCAATTGCTGGTCGTGACGCACAGCCCGCAGGTCGCGGCGCGCGGCGCGACGCATCTGCTGATCGCCAAGGCCAGCGACGGGACGGTGACGCGCACCGGCGTGCGCCCGCTGGATACCGCCGGGCGCCGTGAGGAAATCGCGCGAATGCTGTCGGGCGCAACCGTCACCGCGGAAGCGCGCGCGCAGGCGGAGCGGTTGCTGGAGACGGCCTGAGCGGTGCCGCAGATCGGATTTGCGGCTTCCGCTTGGCCCGATCACGCGCGATCGCGCTCTTTCAGCCAAAGACCAAAGCTCCGCATAACCTCGACGACCGGGACGAGGCGCAAGCCATCGACGGAGAGGCCATATTGTACGGTCACGGGTACCGTCGGGAAAACCGTCCGCTCGACGAGATCGGCCTCTTCCAGCGCGCGCAAGTCGAGCGTCAGCATGCGTTGCGAAATGACAGGAAGACAGCGCCGCAACTCACTGAAACGTTTGGGTCCGCCAACAAGATAAAAGATAATCAGCAAACGCCAGCGAACACCTAGCAGCCGCATCGCTTCCTCGACCGAACATCCCGTCGCACTATGCTTCATCGCCACCGACCACAGGTATAAAGTTTGTCGCTACGCCACATTATACTGCCTCCTTCCAAATCTGCAGCATGACGCCAGGATCTTGGAACCGGGTCCTGTTGGTCCCGGATCAGGATGGAGCCGTTCGTGAAGCTATATTACATACCCGCCGCCTGCTCGCTCGCGCCACACATCGTGCTTCGCGAGCTGGATCTGACGTTTGACCTCATCAAGGTAGACCATCACAGCCGCCAAACGGCAGATGGGCAGCATTACAATGACCTGAACCCGTTAGGGTACGTCCCGCTTCTTCAGCTCGACGACGGTTTGTTGCTGCGCGAAGGCCCAGCCATCGTGCGATATCTTGCGGACCTGAAGCCCGGCATGGGGCTTGCTCCCGATAACGGCACGATCGCGCGCTACCGTTTGCAGGAGTGGCTGAACTTTCTTGCCTCGGAAATCCACAAGGGCTTCATTCCGCTCCTCTACGCCCGGCTCGCCGGGACCTATGGCACGGCCACCGCCAAGCCGAAGCTGGAAGCGCGCTTCGCGTGGCTCAACGATACGCTCGCCAAACGTCAGTATCTGATGGGCGACACGTTCACGGTGGCGGACGCCTATCTCTATTCGCTCATGCAATGGGGACAAGCGACATGGCTCGAAGACCTATCGCGCCGACATCCATTACGACGAGCTGGAGCATCTTGGATCATGGTATGGACGGGTCAGAGCACGTCCCGCCGTGCGTCAGGCGCTCGATGTCGAGGGACTGCGCTGAGCTCCGGGTAAGCGTCATGCGATGGAGGAACCGACGATCCTCCATCGCCATCGCCACCTCAGTCGCGGCGTCGCGTCTCGACCGGCGCGGTGTCGAAATCGTCGCCACGACCGCTGCGGTCGCTGCGGGCGGTCATGCCGGTCACCGACGCGTCGTCCATCATCTGCGCGTCCGGGGCGGTGTCCTCGGCGGGCGGCAGGATCGCGGTGTCGTTGCCTGGCGTCGGCGTCGGCGTCGGGATGGCGACCGGCGTCGGTTCCTCGGTCGGGGTCGGCTCGGGGGTGGGCTCGAGCTCCTGCACGGTCATGTTCATCTCGGGCGGCTCGGGCTCGGACTTCGAACAGCCGGCCACGCCCAGACCCAAGAGCGCAACCAACGCCAACCGATGCCGCCATACCGTCATTCGTACTTCCTTCACTTCGCCGCCAGCGCCTGCGCGGCGGAACGTCGCTCGACCGTAGCAGCCAGCTTGCCGTCCCAGCCATAGGGATCTTCGCGGAACCCGACCTGCCCGTCCGCGCCGGCGAACGCCGACCAATAGAGCAGATAGACGCTGACCGGCTCGGCCATCTTCGCGCGCACCGTCTTGCCGGCGGCGACCGCCGCGTCGATCGCCTCGGGCTGCCAGTCGGGCGTGGTCGCCATCAGCAATTTGGCGAGATCCTCGGGTTTCTCCAGCCGGACGCAGCCGTGGCTGGCGAGCCGGTCGAACTTCGAGAATCCCGAGCGCGCCGGCGTGTCGTGGAGATAGACCGCGAAATCGTTCGGGAAATCGAATTTGAACCGCCCCAGCGCGCTCTGTTCGGACGCCTGTTGCAACCGCTTGCCGCCGTTGCCGGTGTCGATCACGCGAAAGCCGTTGCGCTTCAGATAGCCCGGATTGGCGCGCTCCTTCGGCCACAATTCCTTGGTCGCGATCGAACTTGGCACGTTCCACGGCGGGTTGATGACGATGCTGCTGATCTGCGACACCAGCATCGGCGTCTCGTTGCCCGGCCGCCCGGTGACCGCGCGCATCGACATGATCGGCCGGTCGCCGTCGAACGCGGTCAGCACCGCCGCGGCGATGTTGACCTGCACGCGTCGCCGATCGAGCGTCGGCGGCAGCCAGCGCCACCGCTCCAGATTGGCGAGGATCGACTGGATGCGCTGCTCGACGGGAACGTTGAGCGCGGCGAGCGTCTGCGCACCGACCTGCCCGGCCGGGTTGAGGCCATAGCGGCGCTGCGCACGCCGCACCCCCTCCAGCAACGCGGCGTCGAAGCGGTCGCCGGTGCCGGTCAGCTCCGGGTCCTCGATCGCAAGCCGCTCGCGGAGCCGCCCCACCGCCGGGCCGCTGCTGCCATAGGCCGGTGCGACCGTCAGCATTGGCCAGCCGCCCGCGGCCACAATCTTGCGATAGCGCGCCAGCCCTTCGACCAGCGCGTCATAGCCCTGATAGGGCGGCGGGAGCGAGCGGACCCAGGTCGTCAGCCGGTCGCGCGCGACCGCGTCGACGAAGCCCGGCAGCGGGTCATAGGCGGTCGGCCGAATTCCCCAGTCCTTCTGGAAATCGGACGGCATCAGCCGCCCGCCGTGCACCGCGCGCGCATGGTCGAGCGCCACGCGCGCCAGCGACGCGTTGTCGAGCCGGTCGAGATCGCTGCGCGGCGTGCGGCTCAGCCCCTGCGCGACCTCATCCTTGGCGATCAGCCGCGCAAGCTCCTGCCGTTGCGCGTCACTCAGCGTCGGCAGCGGCAGTTGCGGCTGGACGAGCGGGATCGGCGTCGGCGCGGCGGTCTCCGGCGTGACCGGGACCTGCGCGGCGGAGGGGGCCGCGGCAACGAGCGCGGCAAGCAGGAGGCTTCGTGAGGCAAACGACATCATGGCAGCCGGCTTATCACCTTTGATTCGTCGGGTTGAGAGGCCGAATCGCGCAATCTCGATTGCGGACGATGCAGCCGTGGCGTCATGCCGGTCCCAACGAGCGGGCCGGCGAAAGGACTCGCAGGCAAAATGGCGCATTAACCAGTCCTTATTCCGCATCCCCTACCAGCAGCGCCATCATTCCAGAGTGACGTTGGGGGAGTAACTGATGCGGAAGGCGCGTTTGTATCGGTCGGTTGCGGTGTTCGCGATCATCGCGGCGCCCGCCGCGGCGCAGGACCTGCGCGGATCGGCGGCCAACCAGCCCAAGGACGCGACCCAGGCCGCCTCCCCCAATACCGCGGATATCGTTGTCACCGCCACCCGCCGCTCCGAGCGGCTATCGAACGTGCCGATCGCGGTGTCGGCCTTCGGGCAGGCGGCGCTGCAGAATTCCGGCGCGACCGACATCCGCCAGATGACCCAGATCGCACCGTCGCTGCTCGTCTCCTCGACCGGCAGCGAGGCGAATGCCTCCGCACGCATCCGCGGCGTCGGCACGGTCGGCGACAACCCCGGCCTGGAAAGCTCGGTGGCGGTGTTCATCGACGGCATCTATCGCAGCCGCACCGGCGCGGGGCTCAACGATCTTGGCGAGGTCGAGCGGATCGAGGTGTTGCGCGGGCCGCAGGGGACGCTGTCGGGCCGCAATTCGTCCGCGGGTGCGATCAGCATCTACACCAAGCTGCCCGAGTTCAAGTTCGGCGGCATGGGCGAGGTCAGCTACGGCAATTACAATGCGGTCCGCGTGCAGGGTGCGCTGACGGGGCCGGTCATCAAGGATCTGCTCGCCTTCCGGATCGACGGTGTCGCCAGCCGCCGCGATGGCTTCCTGACGGACGTGGTCAACAAGACCGACTTCAACAACCGCGATCGTTATTTCGTGCGCGGGCAGTTGCTGTTCACGATCACCCCCGATCTCGCGGTGCGCTTCATCGGCGATTATACGCGGCGCGACGAAAAGTGCTGCGGCGCGGTTTATGTCGACACCCGCCAGAAGGTCGACCCGACGCCGGGTACGCCGGGCGATTACGCGATCAGCGCCGCCAACCCGATCACCGGCATCCTGCGCAGCCTCGGCGGCGTGCTGCCGAGCGAGGGCGATCCCTATAATCGCCGCATCGCGCAGACCGCCGGCCGCGCCTACAGCAACCTGACCACAGACGGTGGCGTGTCGATGCGCGTACGCTGGAACCTCGGCGCGACGCAGCTCACCTCGCTGACCGCGTATCGCGAGTATAAGTCGGGCGGCGCGGGTGACATGGATTATTCCAACGTCGACCTGGTCTATCGCCCAGACGACGGAAACAATTATCGCCAGTTCAAAGTCTTCACCCACGAAAGCCGCTTCTCGGGCACGATCCTCGACAACCGGCTCGACTGGCTGGTCGGCGGCTATTACGCGCACGAGAACCTCGCGCTGGTCGATAACCTGCAATTCGGCGCGCAATATGGCGCGTTCGCCGCGTGCCGCGCGGTGCTGTCGATCAACCCCGCCGCCGCACTGCGCAACGCCGCCAATCCGGGCTGCCTCAGCACCGCCGGCCGCGCGGCGCTGACCGCCGGGATCGGCGCGATCGCGGTGGGGGGGATCGACCGGCTGAGCACGCTCAGCAATCTCGGCAGCCTGCGCGACGTCTACCGCCAGACCAGCGAGAATTTCGCCTTCTTCACGCACAACATTTACCGGCTGACCGACCGGCTCAGTGTGACCGTCGGGTTGCGCTACACCAATGAGCACAAGACGCTGGCGGCCGGGTTCAACAACAACAACACGATCTGCCCGGCGCAACAGGCCGCGCTGCGCTCGCTGCTCGCCAGCAGCAACGCGACGCTGCGCTCGGTCGCGGGCGGGATCGTCACGCTGTCGTGCATCGGCAATTCGAGCGCGGCGCTGACCGATGTCGCGCTGCGCGACCAGATCCGCGAGGGCCAGCTGACCGGCACCGGCGTCGTCTCGTGGAAGCCGGTCGCCTCGACCTTGCTCTACGCCTCCTATGCGCGCGGCTACAAGGCAGGCGGGTATAATCTCGACCGCTCCGACCTCAGCGAGACGGTGCTGACCACCCCGCCCGCGTCGAACGTCCGCAACCTGCGCTTCGACCCCGAGACGGTGAATGCCTATGAGCTGGGGCTGAAATATTCGTCGCGCCAGTTCACCGCCAATGTCGCGGCGTTCCGGTCGGAGTTCACCAACTTCCAGCTCAATACCTTTAACGGCACCAGTTACATCGTCCAGAATATCGGCGGCTGCGACACGTCGCTGAACGGCGCGGACCGCGACAATTCGAGCGCGACCGGCGGGTGCGCGGGCAAGGTCGGCAAGGGGCTGGTGACGCAGGGCGTCGAGCTGGAGGTCGGCATGTACCCGACTCCCGACGTGACGGTGAATCTCGGCTACACGCTGACCCACGCCGATTATGCGCGCAACCTCGTGGGCAGCAAGGCGGGCGAGCCGCTGAGCCCGGCGCTGTTCCTGCTGCCCGGCGCGCAGATGTCCAATGCGCCGCGGCACACCGTGACCAGCTCGATCGGCTGGACACCCGAAATCGGCGGCAACGGGCTGCGCGCGCTGTTCTACGTCGATGGCCGCATGACCAGCGACTACAACACCGGCTCGGACCTGTTCATCGAGAAGATGCAGGACGGCTTCTTCCTGATGAACGCGCGCATCGGGTTGCGCGGCGATCAACAGCGCTGGGCGGTCGAACTCTGGGCGCAGAACCTGCTCGACACCAACTATCAGCAGATTGCCTTCACCGCGCCGTTCCAGGGCGCCGGGTCGCAATCGCAGGTGCAGGCGTTCGGCAGCCCGAGCTTCGCGAGTGCCAATTCGCTGTTCACCTCGTTCCTCGGCGAGCCGCGCACGTACGGGCTGACGTTGCGCACGCGCTTCTGATCGCACGGGCGAGGCAGTCGAGCCTCCTTGCCAACCCCAGCCGTCGCTCCGGAAACCATCCGGGGCGGCGGCTTCTCCGACCCGCTTACGCCGTCACGCCCCGCTCGGTCACCGGGGGCCTGATCCGGAAGCCCGCTTCATGCCGATGCCGACCAGCGATCACGCATAGGCATAAGGCCCGCCCGCCGCGAGCGCGCGCTGATAGGCCGGGCGCGCGTGGATACGCTCGAGCCAGCCCATCGTATTGGGGCGGCTGGCATCGAGCCCGGCGCGACTGCGCGCGGCCTCCAGCGGGAAGCTCATCATGATGTCGGCGGCGGTGAACGTATCGCCGGCGAACCACGGGTGTTCGGCGAGCGACGCCTCGACATAATCGAGATGGCGGTCGATCATCGGCTGGATCTGCGTGGCGACGCGGTTGCCGACCAGCGGGATGCGCGAGACGACCAGCTTGACGAGCAGCGGCGGCATCAGCGAGCCCTCCGCATAATGAAGCCAGAAGCGGTAGGCGAGCGCCGCGTCGCGCTTGGACGGCGCGCCCAGCTTTCCGTCTGCGAGGTCGACGAGATATTCGACGATCGCGCCGGTCTCCGCGATGACGCGCGATCCGGTCACGCCCTGCGCCGCCTGGTCCTCGATCACCGGCGACTTGCCGAGCGGATGGACGCGGCGCAATTCGGGGGGCGCGAGCATCGTCGCCTTGTCGCGCTCGTAGCGCTTCACCTCATAGGGGAGATCCAGCTCCTCGAGCATCCACAGGATCCGTTGCGAGCGGGAATTCTCGAGGTGGTGGACGATGATCGTCATGCAGCTTCCTTCCCCGCGCGCGCGGTTACCACCAATATCGTGGCGGAGAACGTCACCGCGCCCTCGCGTATCCGCGCGGCGAACAGATCGCGGAGCACCGCCTCATATCGGTCGCGATCGCGGTTCTGGCTGGCGGCGAGGAGCGAGGCGAGCGGCCCGATGCGGCGGTAGAAAGCCAGCGCGCTTTCGACCGGCGCGTCACCGCTCCCGACGGGATAGTCGACGCGGTGGCGGACGATCCGTACGTCACGCCAGCCGCTCCGTTCGAGCAGCGCGCGCGTGAAAACCTCATCACCGAGCGCAAACGGCCCCGGCGCATAGCCGCTCGCAAGCATGGGATCGAGGGTCAGCGCGGCTTCGGGGGCGGTGACCCAGTCGTTCTCGCCCCGCGCGGCGAAACAGGAGAAGACCAACGGCGCATCTGCCGCCGCCGCTTTGCGCAATGCGGTGAACGCGACGTCCGGATTGGCGAAGAACATCAGCCCGTGGCGCGAGACCAGCAGGTCGAGCGGCGCCAAGGCCGGCACAAGCTCCACGATGTCGCCGCAGACGAAGGCCGGAGCTTGCGCCCCTGAGACGGTCGGTGCGCCCGCCACTGCCGCAGAGCGCCGCGCTACCGCGATCAGCGCCGCGGACAGGTCGATGCCGGTGACCCGCAGATGCGGCCGCATGCCGGCAAGCGCCAGCGTGGTGCCGCCGACCCCGCAGCCGAGATCGACGGCCCGCCCTTCATGGGGCGCGACGGCGGCGATCGCATTGCCGAGCGCCGCGGCGATACCGCTGAAGGCCTGCTCGGTACGCGCATGTTCCTCCGCCCAGACGTCGCCGACCCGCCCGCGCCAGTCGCTGCCGCTCGTCATCCAAGGCAGGTCCGGGGTCGCACGACCGCGATCAGACGTCGTCGTCCTCGCTCGGCCCGGCCATCATCCCGTCGGCGACTTGCTCGGTACGGCCGCGGATCGCTTTTTCCAGACGGTCCTTCATCTCGGGGTTTTCGCGCAGGAAGTTCTTGGAATTCTCACGCCCCTGCCCGATCCGCACCGAATCATAGGAGAACCACGCACCCGCCTTCTCGACCAGCCCGGCCTTGACGCCGATGTCGAGGATCTCGCCGATCTTCGAGATACCCTCGCCGTACATGATGTCGAACTCGACCTGCTTGAACGGCGGCGCGACCTTGTTCTTGACCACCTTCACGCGGGTCGCGTTGCCGATCACCTCGTCACGATCCTTGATCGCGCCGGTGCGGCGGATATCGAGGCGGACCGAGGCATAGAATTTCAGCGCATTGCCGCCGGTCGTCGTTTCGGGATTGCCGTACATGACGCCGATCTTCATGCGGAGCTGGTTGATGAAGATCACCATGCAGCGCGAGCGGCTGATCGAGCCGGTCAGCTTGCGCAGGCTCTGCGACATCAATCGCGCCTGCAGGCCGACGTGGCTGTCGCCCATCTCGCCCTCGATCTCGGCGCGCGGCACCAGCGCGGCGACCGAGTCGACCACCAGCACGTCGATCGCGTTCGAGCGCACCAGCGTGTCGACGATCTCCAGCGCCTGCTCCCCGGTATCGGGCTGCGACACGATCAGTTCGTCGATGTTGACCCCGAGCTTCTTGGCATAGACCGGGTCGAGCGCATGCTCGGCGTCGACGAATGCGGCGGTGCCGCCGCCCTTCTGCGCCTCGGCGATGACGTGCAGCGCGAGCGTCGTCTTGCCCGAGCTTTCCGGGCCATAGACCTCGATCACGCGCCCGCGCGGCAGTCCGCCGACGCCGAGCGCGATGTCGAGCCCGAGCGACCCGGTCGAGATCGCCTCGACCTGCATCGTCTCCTTCTGCCCCAGCTTCATCGCCGAGCCCTTGCCGAAGGCGCGATCGATCTGTGCCAGCGCGGCGTCGAGCGCCTTTTGACGGTCTGAATTCGCGGTTGCCATGCCGGTATCGATCACCTGAAGTTTGGCGGCCATTGCCGTGGAGCCTTTCGCTAGAGCAACCGCGCGCCGCATTCAACGCGCCGCGCCGTTGTATTCAGTTTGTTCCATGAGAACAAGTAGCGAACTTTCGCCTGAATACAAGCTTTTCAGCCGATCGTGGTTGGACACAGCCACCAATCGGGCGCCGCTTCAGCGATCTGCGCGGCGGCGGAGTCGCGTGCGGCAGCGTCGTGGAACAGCGCGAAGCAGGTCGCGCCGGAACCGGACATGCGCGTCAAAACCGCACCCGGTGCCGAGGAAAGTCGGGAAATAACCGCCTCGATCACGGGCGCGATCGCCTCGGCGGGCGGTTGGAGGTCGTTCCGGCCCGCGATGGCGCGTTCCAGTGTCGTTCCGGTGAGAGCGAGCGCGCCGCGGTCGATGCCGTCCCAATGCGCGAAGACCTGCGCAGTCGACACCGCCACGCCGGGGTTCACCAGCAGCGCCGGCATGTCGCCCAGCCCCGCGACCGGCGCGAGCGCGTCGCCGCGCCCGCGCCCGAAGGTCGGGCGGCCGAGCAGGCAGGCCGGCACATCCGCGCCCAGCCCCGCCGCAATCGTCAGCAAGCGCGGCGTGTCGACGGGCAGGCCATGCAGCCGGGCGAGCGCGCGGAGCGTCGCGGCGGCATCCGCCGAGCCGCCACCGATCCCCGAGGCGACCGGCAGATGCTTGTCGAGCGTTACCACATGCACCGCGTCGGGCGCGAACGCCTGCCGGAACGCCGCCTCGGCGCGGGTGACGAGATTGTCGGCGACCGGGCCGACCGCGGCGGCGAACGGGCCGGTGACGGTGAAGCCCGGCGCCGATGCGGGTGTGACCGTCACGCGGTCTCCATCGCGCGCGAAGACGAACAATGTCTCCAGCTCGTGATAGCCGTCCGCCCGCCGCGCGCGGACATGCAGCGCGAGGTTGAGCTTGGCGGGGGCGGTTTCGGCGATCATCACTGCGGCAATCCCTGTTCGATCTTGGTGGCGAGCCGCGCGGTCTCGACCGGGGTCGCGGTCGCCTGCGCCGCGGTCCAGGCGTAGCGCGCCTCGTAGCGGCGCCCGGCCTGCCAGTAGAGGTCGCCGAGATGCTCGCCGATCTCCGCGCTGAGCGGATCGGCTTGCGCGGCGCGTTCGACCAGCGGCAGGGCACGCACCGGCTGCCCGCGCAGGTACAGCGCCCAGCCGAGCGAGTCGGCGATCGCGGCATCGTCGGGCTTGAGCCGCGCCGCCTTCTCCAGCATCGCCTGCGCCTCGTCGACGCGTTCGCGGTGCTGCGTCAGCGCATAGCCGAGATAGTTGAGCGCGAGCGGCTGGTCGGGGCCCTTCGCGACCGCCTTCTCCAATGCATCGCGCGCCGCGGGCCAGCGCCCCGCCCCGTCGAGCGCCGCGCCATATTGCAGCCAGTCGGTCCAGTCCGCGCCTGCGCCGGCCTGTTTCACCAGCCGCGCATAGAGCGGCACCGCCTGCGCCGGGCGGTCGAGCCGCATCTGCAGATCGGCGAGCCGCTGGAGGTCGCCGACCGGTGTCTTCTTCGTCACCGACAGCGCGTCGAGCGCGGCCAGCGCGGCGTCCTCGCGTCCATCATCGGCGAGCATCTGGACGCGCCCGGTCGCGGCGAGCGAGGCATACGGACTGTCCGCGGGCACTTCGGCGAGCAGCGCCAGTCCGGCATCGAGCGCATCGTCGCGCGCGAGCACCCCGGCGAGCAACAGCCGTGCGCGATCGTTGGCGGGATCGGCGCGCAGCGCGGCGCGGAGCAGCGTATAGGTGAGCACGCCGGGGTCCTCGCCCGTCGCCAGATCGGCGGCGATGCGCGTGAACAGGTGCGACGCGCCGAACGCGAGCGTCGGGCGCGCGCCGCGGTTCGGCTCGATCCGCAGCGCGGTCGCGCCCGCCTCATCGTCGAGCAGGGCGCGTGCCGCCTTGTCCTTGCCCTGCCCGATCAACAGCCGCGCCGCCGCGACCCGCTCGTCCAGCGCAGCAAGCTCCGCCGCCCCGCCGAGCGCGCGCACCGCCGCCACGCCTTCGTCGGTGCGGCCGGTGGCGATCAGCAGCAGCGCGCGCGTCTCGGCGGCGAAGCGCCGCGCGACCGGCTCGTCGGGGGCCTGCGCCAGTGCGGCGAACGGATCGCCGCCGCGCTCGAGCGCGAGCCACGCGCGCAGCGGCGGCGCGAGGATGCGCAGCCGGTCGCCGTCGAAACGCCTGAGCGCCGCCTCCGCACCGGTGACGTCGCCATCGCGCGCGGCGCGGGCCAGCGCCAGCAGCGCGGTGTCGGAGGGCGCGGCTTTTTGCGCGGCGAGCGCGGCGGCGGCGCGGTCGGCGAGCGGCATGTCGCCGGCACGCACCGCGGCGCGGAAGGTGCGCAGCGCGATCGCGATGTCCTGCGGATCGTCGGCGAGCACGCGCGCATAATCCTGCGCCGCGCTGGCGACGGCGCCGTCCGCTTCGGCGATCCGCGCGCGGGCATAGGCGGCCGGGTCGACCGTCGCGGCGGACGCGGGCAGCGCGGTGCCGGCGAGCGTCGCGGCGAACGGGAGCGCGAGGCGGCGGATCAGCGTGATGGCGGTCTTTCGGATGCGGGCGGTCGAGGGCCGATCGGGGTAGAGGCGGTGGACGGCGAGGTCCAGTGGCGGCGGGCGGCGGGTCATGCGTGGCTTAACACGCGAGCGGGCCGGTGCGTTCAGGGGGGATGCTGCGTCAGGGTCGATCGACATTCGACCGCGGCACGCTGGACGTTGGAAGAAGGTTCGGTTCACGCACAGGCGCGGAGGCGCAAAGGTGTACCGCGTGGGGCGTATTTACCCTGTCATTCGAGATCGAGAGAGGATGAGCGCCAGATCCGGCGAGCGCAGTATCGCTGCGTCCTCCGCGCCTTTGCGAGAATACCCCCTTTACAGCAGCCTGAATGTCAACCGGTTCAAGGACGCGGATGGTTGCTTGGGGAGCGCCGCTTCCTGTGCAGGATAGCCGACGGCATTGGCGGACAACATGCGTTCCCGGTTTCCGAAAAGGATCGCAATCGGCCTCTCAAAACCCATCGTCGGCAGGTATATCGAGAAGATTGACGGCGTTTGGAACGACAACAAATGGTGGGAAGCGGACATAGCATCCCGGCCTACGGCTTCCGAACGCTCACGAGCTTCTCAATCAAAACGGTGCGGGTTCCGTCTCCTAAATACCGTTTCTCACGCCGAGCAGTGCTTACCCGTCCTAAAATCTCGACGGTGAACGTTCCCCAAACCGGCTCCGGCTTCGTCCACCGAGCCGCCTTCCGAGCGGCGACGTCAAGCTCCTTACAGCTCTGCGCTACGCATTCGATGGACGCGCCTTCGTCCAAAACGGGAGCGATGTTTCCGGGAATGTGACACTGCACAAACCTGCTGTTCTCAAAATTGCTGAACCAATCGCAAATGAGGAGTTGCTGTGGACCGAAGGAAGTCCCCTTGATCGTCAGGGGTTGGCTTGCCTGCGGGGATGCCGATGCCAGAATGGCTGCGATGACCTGCCACATCCCGCTACCCTAAGGCCGACACCAATGTCCGCAAGTAGGCGACTGCGGACAGGCACCGTTTTCGCGAGGATGGTCAAGCGGGAAAACGTCCGTAAGCCCATTACGGGGCTGGCGGCTGCATAAGCTCGATCGTGACATGATCGGGGCCTGAAACATAGGCCACTAAAGTACCCTTCCGTGGACCACCCGCGATCGGTAGCGGACTACCCTTGGCCTTCCATCCTGCCGCCTCGACACGGGCAATGGCGGCATGAATATCCTTGACGGTCAGAGCCAGGTGGGCCGCTCCGATCGCCCCCGCGCTATTGGGCACCGCCCCGTTCTGGCGCCCTTTCGAATATTGCAAAAGTTCGACCACAAAGCCGTCCGGCGCGCTGACGATCGCCGTTTTGACATTGGGGTCATCGACACCTGTAACCTGATGCAGGAAATCGCCCCCCATCTCCGACTGACGATCGAGCTTGAAGCCGAGTGCTCCGGTCCAGAACCGAATGGCTTCATCCAATGACGATACAGCGAAGCCTGTGTGGTCCACGGCAATCACGTTTGCGGCATCTGTCATCACTGCACTCTCACTAGGCCGTGCTTGCGGTGTTCAGGCTTGCGCCCCGGCTGCAACCGACACCAACAGCATGACGAACTTGATCTTCATGGTGACGCTTTAACGCTTGGCCGTCTTCCCGAAAGGGAACCTGCGAAATGGCAATTCCGCCGCGCCGATCGCGTTGACGGACCCGCACGGCTCACGCTTTTCCGACACCTGTTCCCTATTGTTCTTTCCCGCACCGGCGATTGCGAGACGGGGAAACGAGAACGGTGATCTCCGATGCAGCAGCCGATCCGGCACGCCGCTTCCCGGCTTCATGGCGACAAACTAACCACAGCCCCGGATCAGGTCCGGGGCGACGATAGACCCGCTCACATGTTCGGATAGTTCGGGCCGCCGCCGCCCTCCGGCACCACCCAGTTGATGTTCTGCGTCGGGTCCTTGATGTCGCAGGTCTTGCAGTGGACGCAATTCTGCGCGTTGATGACGAACTTCGGGTCGCCTGCCTCTTCCCCGACGATCTCGTACACGCCGGCCGGGCAGTAACGCTGCGCCGGTTCGTCGTAGAGCGGCAGGTTGTAGGTGACCGGAACGTCCGGATCCTTGAGCGTCAGGTGGACCGGCTGGTCCTCCTCGTGGTTGGTGTTCGACAGGAACACCGACGACAGCCGGTCGAAGGTCAGCACGCCGTCCGCCTTGGGATAGGCGATCTTCTTGACCAGATCCTTGCGCCACAGCGTCTCGTGATCGGGGTGGTGATGCAGCGTGAACGGCATCTTGAGCCCGAGATATTCCGCCCACATCGTCACGCCCGCCAGCCCGGAACCGAGGAAGTCGCCGAACTTCTTGACCAGCGGCACGACGTTGCGGACGATCGACAGCTCCTTCTTCACCCAGCTGCGCTCGAACGCTTCTGGATAGGCGATCAGCTCGTCACCGCCGCGCTGCGACAGGATCGCGTCAACCGCGGCCTCGGCAGCCATCATCCCGCTCTTCATCGCGGTGTGCGTGCCCTTGATGCGCGGCACGTTGAGGAAGCCGGCGCTGTCGCCGATCAGCGCGCCGCCAGGGAAGACCAGCTTCGGGATCGACTGCAACCCGCCGTCGCTGATCGCGCGCGCGCCGTAGCTGACGCGCTTGCCGCCCTTCAGCAGCGCCGCGACCTCCGGGTGGGTCTTCCACTTCTGCATCTCCTGGAACGGGGAGACATAAGGGTTGGAATAGTTGAGCCACGTCACGAAGCCGATCGACACCTGCCCGCCAGCCTGGTGATAGATCCAGCCGCCGCCGTTGCCGCCATGCTCGCTGAGCGGCCAGCCCTGCGTATGGACGACTTTGCCGGGTTCGTGGAGCGCGGGGTCGATGTCCCACAATTCCTTGACGCCGAGGCCGTAGACCTGCGGATCGCAATCGCGGCGCAGGTCGAAGATCCGCATCAGTTCCTTGGAGAGATGCCCGCGGCACCCCTCGGAGAAGAAGGTGTATTTGGCGTGTAGTTCGAGGCCGGGCTGGTAATCGGGCTTGCGCGTGCCGTCGCGCGCGACGCCCATGTCGCCGGTCGCGACGCCCTTCACGCTGCCGTCGTCGTTGAACAGGATCTCGGCGGCGGCGAAGCCGGGGAAGATCTCGACGCCCAGTTCCTCGGCCTTGCCTGCGAGCCAGCGGCACAGGTTCGCGAGCGAGCCGGTGTAGGTGCTCTTGTTGTGGAGGAACGGCGGCGTCCACAGGTGCGGCAGGTTGATCTTGCCCGATTTGGTCAGCACCCAGTGGAGGTTCTGCGTCACCGGCACCTCGGCGAGCGGGCAGCCATCCTCGCGCCACGTCGGGAGCAGTTCGTCGAGCGACTGCGGGTCGATCACCGCGCCCGACAGGATATGCGCGCCGACCTCGGAGCCCTTTTCGAGCACGCAGACCGAAATGTCGGCATCGCGTTCGGCGGCGCGTTGCTTGAGGCGGATCGCCGCCGACAGTCCCGCAGGACCGGCACCGACGATCACCACGTCATAGGGCATGGATTCGCGGTCGCTCACTTCGTCATCTCCTGCGCGCGCACCCGCACCGGGCGCTCGTCGTATCGTGCCAACGTTCTATCGGCATCGGCGGTGCCAGTAAGTTGACCTTCGCGTCAACTCTCCATCCTATGGCGGCATGGGGGCCGATCAGAATCTCGACTGGACGAAGGCGGCGGCCAGCGCGCTCGACTGGTGGCACGATGCCGGGGTCGACGTGGTGGTCGGCGACGAAGGGTTCGCATGGCTCGACAGCGCGGCGCAGCAGCTCGCGGCGCGGCAGGCGGTGCGCCCGATGGCGGCCGAGGTCGCGCGAGCCGGCGACGCGCTGCCCGGAGACGCGGCGGCGTTCGCGGCGTGGCGGGTCGGCGAGGCCGCGCCCGAGGCGCGCTGGGGCGGCGGCGCGATCGCGGCGAGCGGGCCGGCGGATGCCGAGCTGATGGTGTTCGTCGACTGTCCCGAGCGTGACGACCGCGAGCTGCTGATGGAGGGCGAGGTCGGGCGGCTGTTCGAGCGGATGCTCGCCGCGATCGGGCGGACGCGCGCCGATACGGCGCTCGCCTCGGTCTGCGTGCGGCGTCCGACCACGGGCCGCGTGCCGCGCGACATCGAGGCGCGGCTCGGCGAGATCGCGCGGCATCACGTCGCGCTAGCCGCACCTAAACGGCTGCTGGTGATGGGGGATGCGGCCAGCCGTGCGATCCTGACGATGAACGTCGCGGATGCGCGCGGGCGTTTCCACACGCTTAACCATAAGAATGGCAGGGTCACGCAGGTCGTGGCGAGCCATCATCCGCGCTTCCTGCTCGATCGGCCCACCGCCAAGGCGGAAGCGTGGAAGGACCTGTTGTTGCTGACCGGGGAGGTCGAATCGTGAAAATTGCCTATGCCTCCGGGCTGATGGTCGCGAGCGCCATGGCGCTGGTCGCGCCGGCACGGGCGGCGCCGGTCGGCGGCGGGCTGCCGGTGGTGGCGCCCCCTGCCCCGCCGCCGTCGGCGAGCGAGGATGCCGGCATCCCGGCGCAGCTCACCCCCGAACAGCGCAGCGCCTATCGCGCGGTGTTCGCGGCGCTCCACGAAGGTCGGTGGACCGACGCACAGCTGGCGCTCGACGCGATGGCGACCGGCCCGCTCCACGCTTATGCGCGCGCCGAGCTGTACACCGCCAAGGGCTCGCCCAAGGCGGACGGCGCGGCAGTGGCGCGGTTGCTCGCCGAGGCGCCGGAGCTGCCGCAGGCGGAGTCGCTACTGCGTGTCGCCAAGGCGCGCGGGCTGAGCGACCTGCCTGCAATTCCCGAACAGCAGCGGTTGATCTGGAACGACGGCGCGCCGATCCGCATCCGCGCCAAGGCGACCGCGAGCGACCAGATCGCCGCCGATCTTGCGGTCAAGATGCAGCCGCTGGTCAAGGCCGATCTGGGGGCCGAGGCGCAGGCGTTGCTGGAGAGCACCGTCGGCCTGTCACCCGAGGCGCAGACCGAATGGCAGGCGCGGATCGCGTGGATCTATTTCCTGCAAGGGTTGGACCTTCAGGCGCGCGACATGGGCGCGAAGGCCGCGCTGGGCAGCGGCGACTGGGCAATCCACGGACGCTGGACGCAGGCGCTGGCAGCGTGGCGGCAGCAGGATTGCGCGACGACGCAGACCGAATTCGAGAATGTCGCGGCGCGCAGCCCCGATATCGACCTGCGCGCCACCGCGCTGTTCTGGGCGGCGCGCGCCGACATGGCGTGCGGGCGGCCCGACAAGGTCGAGGCGCGCCTGAAGATCGCGGCGCAATATGGCGAGACCTTCTACGGGCTGCTGGCGCGGCAGGCGCTGGGGCTCGGGATGCCGGCGGTACGCGCGCAGCGGGTGTCGGCCGACTGGACGCGGCTCGAGCGGCGGCCGAACATCCGCGTCGCCGCCGCGCTGGCCGAGATCGGCGAGAGCGACGATGCCGATCGCGTGGTGCGGCAACAGGCGCGGATCGGCTCGCCGGGCGAGTTCACCAGCCTCGTCCGCTTCAGCGAGTCGCTCAACCTGCCCGCGACGACCGTCTGGCTGGCGCACAATCTGCCGCAAGGCGCGGTCGCAACCGCCGACACGCGCTATCCGATGCCGAACTGGACGCCGGATACCGGCTGGCGGATCGACAAGGCGTTGGTCTACGCGCACACGCTGCAAGAATCGGGCTTCCGCAACAAGGTGCGCAGCCCGGCCGGCGCGTTCGGGCTCATGCAGATCATGCCCGCCGCCGCGACCGATTACATGCGCGAGCGTGGGCTGACGATCGATCAGAATGCGCTGGCGCGGCCGTCGACCAATATCGACATCGGTCAGCGGCATATCGAAAAGCTGCGCGACATGGGGCTGACCGGCGGGCTGCTCCCCAAGGTGATCGCCGCCTATAATGCCGGGCCGAAGCCGGTCGGCGAATGGAACGCGCTGGTCCACGATAACGGCGATCCGTTGCTCTATATCGAGAGCATCCCTTACTGGGAGACGCGCGGGTACGTGGTGACGGTACTGCGCAATTACTGGATGTACGAGGCGCAGGGCGGCAAGGCGAAGAGCCCGAGCCGTGCCGCGCTGGCGCAGGGCATGTGGCCGCGCTTCCCCGGCCTGCCGGGGGCGAGCGCGGTGCGGATGAACCCCGCGCCGAACACCGCACTGGCGGTGAACGCCAGCGTCGGGGTGCAGACGCCGATCCAGTCGAACTGAGGGCGACCGGCGTTAGGTCGTCGTCCCGGCCTTGATCCGGGATCCCGCTTTTCTCGCTGCGATCGTTGAAGACGAAGCGGGACCCTGGATCAAGTCCGGGGCGACTAGGCAGAACGGCCGGTCGACGCCCACCGGCATTCGTCGGGGGTAACGCGTCAACTTAGAGCGGGATGACGTCAAATCGATCTGTCATTGCGAGCGTAGCGAAGCAATGACGAACCGTACATTCGACCTTACGTCATCAGACTCTAGGTGAGTACGGTCCAGCCGAACGGCCCGCCCGCTGGACGCCTCTTCCCTACCCCGCTACCCCGACACGATGCCGATCGACGAAAGCCGCGCCTTCCTGCCCGTCCGCATTGCGGTGCTGACCGTCTCCGACACGCGCGGGCTGGCGGAGGATCGCTCGGGCGACACGCTGGTGGCACGCCTGTCCGATGCCGGGCATGTGCTCGCCGCGCGCGCGATCCTGCGCGACGATGTCGACGCGATCGTCGCGCAGCTTCATCGCTGGATCGACGATCCGCAGGTCGATTGCATCATCACCACCGGTGGCACCGGCGTCACCGGGCGCGACGTGACCCCCGAAGCGGTCGAGCGCATCGCGGACAAGATGATCCCCGGCTTCGGCGAGCTGTTCCGGTGGCTGAGCTTCCAGACGATCGGCACCTCGACGGTGCAGAGCCGCGCCTGCGCGTGCGTGGCGCGCGGCACCTATGTGTTCGCGCTGCCGGGGTCGACCGGCGCAGTGAAGGATGCGTGGGACGGTATCCTGTCCTCGCAACTGGATAGTCGCCACCGGCCGTGCAACTTCGTCGAGTTGATGCCGCGTCTGATGGAGCGGTAGGAGCGGGTCGACCGGCCTCTTACCGTCATCCCGGACTTGATCCGGGATCCCGCTTCTTACTTCAGGCGCCAGGAAGAAGGAGAAGCGGGGTCCCGGATCAAGTCCGGGGCGACGCGTGGAAGTGGCATCGAATCCTCACCCCGCCTGCGACGCCGCCAGTTCGTGTCCGTCGACATCGCGGAAGTGGAAGCGCCGCCCGCCCGGAAAGGCGAAGATCGGCACGGTGATCGTCCCGCCCGCCCGTTCGACCGCCGCCTGCGCCGCCTCCAGATCCTCGACCTCGATCACCGGCAACGGCGCTGCGACGCGGTCCGGTGCGGCGTCGAGGCCGACATCGGTATCGCCGCTGAGCGTCGCCGCATAATCCGGGCCGAAATCGGTGAAGGCCCAGCCAAACGCCTGCGCGTAAAAGTCCTTGGACGCAGCCCGGTCACGGGTCGGCAGCTCGAGATAATAAAGGCGGGCCACATCGCATCTCCCTGTTTGTTCTTGAAGTGTTCTATATGGCGCGATAGCCTTGCGCAATGGCGAATCCCCGGCCGCACCGCGGCGCGACCCTCAACTCGCAGAGTGCGCGCTTCAATCTGCCGCAGGCGGAAGAGGACGACGACTGGCGCGACGCGCGCACGCTGATCGACGGCGCGCCGCCGCCGGTCCGCACCACCGTCACGGTAGAGCATCCGCGCACGATCATCTCGCGCAATCAATCCCCCGACGTGCCGTTCGACCGCTCGATCAACGCCTATCGCGGCTGCGAACATGGCTGCATCTATTGCTTCGCGCGGCCGAGCCACGCGTACCACGATCTGTCGCCGGGGCTCGACTTCGAGACCAAGCTGTTCGCCAAGCCCGATGCCGCCGCGCTGCTGCGCGCCGAACTGGGCAAGCCCGGCTATGCGTGCGCGCCGATCGCGATGGGGACGAACACCGATCCCTATCAGCCGATCGAGCGCGAGTGGCGGATCACGCGATCGCTGATCGAGGTGCTGGCGGAATGCGACCACCCGCTGGTCATCACCACCAAGTCCGACCGGGTGGTGCGCGATCTCGACCTGCTTGGCCCGATGGCGGCGAAGGGGCTGGTAGCGGTGGCGATGTCGGTCACCTCGCTCGATCCGCGTGTCGCGATGACGCTGGAGCCGCGCGCGACCACGCCAGAGCGGCGGCTGGCGGCGGTCCGCACGCTCAGCGACGCCGGCGTGCCGACCTATGTCAACATGGCGCCGGTGATCCCCGCGATCACCGACAGCGAGGTCGAGACGATCGTCGCGCGCGCGGCGGCGGCGGGGGCGTTGGGCGTGTCGTACATCCCGGTGCGGCTACCATGGGAGGTCGCGCCGCTGTTCCGCGCGTGGCTCGACGAACATTATCCCGATCGCGCCGGCAAGGTGATGGCGATCGTCCAGTCGTTGCGCGGCGGGAAGGATAACGATCCGCGCTTCGGGATGCGGATGAAGGGTCAGGGGCCGTGGGCGGAATTGCTGCGCTCGCGCTTTCGGATCGCGCGCGGCAAGGCGGGGTTTCCCGACCGGCGGCGATCGCTCGACCTGCGGTGCGATCTGTTTCGCAAGCCGGCGGGCGCGCAGGGGGAGTTGTTCTAGCGGTTCAGCCGTCATTGCGAGCGTAGCGAAGCAATCCAGGGCGTCCTGATCCGGCTCTGGATCGCTTCGCTACGCTCGCGATGACGAATGGGGGTCTTGCCTCACCGCCCCAAGCGGCTGCGGCTCGACATCAGCCGCCCGTGCGCCGGCAGCGCCGGGGCGAAGGCGCCGAGGCCGGGGGCGTGCGGCATGTCGACGTAGATCGCCTCCATCCCGCCGCGCGCGGCATAGGCTTCGTGCCAAAAGCCGTTGCCGTGGCGATCGGCGAGAAAGTCCTTCCACCAGCCGGCGTGCGGCATCGAGCGGGTGAATGCCTCCAGCGCGTCGAGGTCGCGCCAATATTGGCGAATGCCGACATGGTTCCAGCCGTGCAGGCATTGGTGCGCGGCGAGCAATCCGTCGGGGGGCGATTGCGCGATCTCGCGCAGCCCGCGGCCGATGCGCAGGAAAGAGGGCAATCCGCGCAGGCTGCCGACGCGAAATCCGAGCATCACCACCACCAGATCCGGCCATGCGGCGAGATCGACGGTCATCCTTCTGGCATCGCTGGCTTGCATGATCGTCGCTCCGCTGCTTACACCGTACACATAGATGGCCATGTATACGGTGTAAACAGACAATGGTTCCTTTGGCGGGATTGCGTGACACGTTGCTCGACCATGCGATCGCGATGCTGGAGGCCGGCGAGGCGGAGCCGGGCATTCGCGCGCTGGCACGCGCGGCAGGGGTGTCGGCGATGGCGCCTTACCGGCATTTCGCGGACAAGGCGGCGTTGCTTTCGGCGGTCGCCGAGCGGGGGTTCGCGATGTTCCTCGCGGCCTTGTCGGCAGCGGATGCCGAGGGGAGCGATGCCGAGCGGCTGGTGGCGCAGGGGGTCGCCTATGTCGACTTCGCCTGTGCGCATCCGGCGCTGTTCCGCGCGATGTTCGCGTGCGGCGCGGGGGCACCCAAGCAGCCGGACGCGCCGGCGTTCGCGATCCTCACGCGGCGGGTCGCGGCGCTGGTGGGGGAAGACGATCCGGTCGCGGCCTTGGGCTGCTGGGCGATCGTCCACGGGCTGGCGACGCTGGCGCTCAATGGCGGGGTGCCGCTGGCGGCGGCGCAGGTGCGCGCGGTGTTGCGGACCTATGTCGCGGGGATTGTGGCGGGGGGGTCGACGGGCTGACTTTCGACGGACTTGTCACGAACAGTCCCGCGCTTCCTTCGTCATTGCGAGCGCAGCGAAGCAATCCAAGGACGGACCAGGACGCCCTGGATTGCTTCGCTGCGCTCGCAATGACGGGGACGGCGTCAGCCCACCGAACGCAGGCGGGTTTCCTCGACCTCGAAGTCGACCTTGGTCACACCGGGCAGCGCCTCGATCTGCTCGGCCAGCTCGGCGTCGAGCGCGAAGTCGCGGTCGAGGATCACCGTCGCGATCTCGCCTTCCCCGATCGGCACCTTGAGCGTCACCTTGCCACGCGCGCCGCGCAACGGGCCGATCAGCGCGGCGAGCCCCGCCACTGCGCTGGCATCGGCGACATGCACCTCCAGCGCGAAACGCGTCGACGTGGCGAGCGTCTCGAACGGCTTGATCGACTTGACCGTCACGCGCGGCGTTTCCTCGCCGGGGCGGCGGTCCAGCTCGACGGTCGCGAGCCCGCAGCCGCCGTTCTTGGCGGCTTCCTCGAGATCGGCGGCGGGGCCGTCGTCGAAACAGGTCGCGACGAATTGTCCGGTCGCGTCGGAGAGCGTCGCCATCATATAGCGCTTGCCGCGCGCCGAGGTGCGCCAGCGCGCGTCCTCGACCAGCACCGCCATCGTCGCCATCACGCGCGCGCCGTCTGCGATCTGCAACTCGCCGAGCGTAACGTAGGTGCGTGCGCCGTGCGTCTTGGCGAGGTGGCGGTAGCGATCGACCGGGTGCGCGGAGAAGTAGAAGCCGAACGCCTCCTTCTCCTGCTCCATCCGCTCGGCGAGCGACCAGCGCGCGTTGGCGGGGAGCTTGATCGCGTCGCCTGCACCGGCATCGTCGCCGAACAGCCCGCCCTGCCCGCTGGTCCGCCCCTCGTGCGTGCGCGCGGCGATCGCGAGCACCGTCTCGGCGACGGCGTGAATGCCCGCGCGGTTGGGCTCCAGCCCGTCGAACGCCCCCCCGGCGGCGAGCGTTTCGAGCTGGCGCTTGTTGAGCAGCCGCGGATCGACGCGCGCGGCGAGATCGTCGAGGCTTTTGAAGGGGCCCGAGGTGGTGCGCTCCTCGCAGAGCTTCTCCATCGCGCCCTCGCCGACCGACTTGAGCGCGGCGAGCGCGTAACGGACGGCGGGCTGGCCCTCGTCGTTGAGCTGGACGTCGAACTCCGCGACGCTGCCGTTGATGCACGGCGGGAGCAGCGGGATGCCGAGGCGGCGCGCATCGTCGACGAAGATTGCGAGCTTGTCGGTAAGGTGCAGGTCGTAGCACATCGATGCGGCGAAGAATTCCGCCGGGTGATGCGCCTTGAGCCACGCGGTCTGATACGCGAGCAGCGCATAGGCCGCGGCGTGCGACTTGTTGAAGCCGTAGCCGGCGAACTTGTCGATCAAGTCGAACAACTGGTTGGCGTAGGGAGCAGGGATCTGGTTGTGCTCAGCGCAACCGGTGACGAAGGTGGCGCGCTGCGCGTCCATCTCCGCCTTGATCTTCTTGCCCATCGCGCGCCGCAACAGGTCCGCGCCGCCCAGCGAATAGCCCGCCAGCACCTGCGCGGCCTGCATCACCTGTTCCTGATAGACGAAGATGCCATAGGTCTCGGCGAGGATCGGCTCCAGCAGCGGGTGCGGATAGGTGATCTCCTCCGTCCCCTGCTTGCGGCGTCCGAACGACGGGATATTGTCCATCGGGCCGGGGCGGTAGAGCGAGACGAGCGCAACGATGTCGCCGAAATTGGTCGGGCGCACCGCCGACAGCGTGCGGCGCATCCCTTCCGATTCGAGCTGGAACACGCCGACCGTGTCGCCGCGCTGGAGCAGTTTGTAGACGCCCTCGTCGTCCCACTGCAACGCATCGAGATCGACGTGGATATCGCGCTTCTTGAGCAGCTCGATCGCCTTCTTGAGCACCGACAGCGTCTTGAGCCCGAGGAAGTCGAACTTCACCAACCCCGCGCCCTCGACATATTTCATGTCGAACTGCGTGACCGGCATGTCGGAGCGCGGGTCGCGATATAGCGGGACCAATTGCGCGAGCGGGCGGTCGCCGATCACCACGCCCGCGGCGTGGGTCGAGGAGTGGCGCGGCAGCCCCTCCAGCTTGGTCGCGAGGTCCCACAGATGCCGGACCTGATTGTCGTTGGAATATTCCTTGGCGATCTCCGGCACGCCGTTCAGCGCGCGCTTGAGGTCCCACGGATCGGTCGGGTGGTTGGGGACCAGTTTGGCGAGCCGATCGATCTGGCCATAGCTCATCTGGAGCACGCGCCCGGTATCCTTGAGCACCGCGCGCGCCTTGAGCTTTCCGAAGGTAATGATCTGCGCGACCTGATCGCGGCCGTATTTTTCCTGGACGTAGCGGATCACCTCGCCACGCCGGGTTTCGCAGAAGTCGATGTCGAAGTCGGGCATCGACACGCGTTCCGGGTTCAGGAAGCGCTCAAATAGCAGGCCGAGCTTGATCGGATCGAGATCGGTGATCGTCAGCGCCCAGGCGACGACCGAGCCCGCGCCCGAGCCACGCCCCGGCCCGACCGGAATGTCGTGGTCCTTCGCCCATTTGATGAAGTCGGCGACGATCAGGAAATAGCCGGGAAAGCCCATCTGGATGATGACGTCGACCTCGAACGCCAGCCGCTGGCGATAGGTCTCGCGCCAGTCGGGATCGCCCTCGGGCTGCGCGCCGAGTTCCTCGATCCGGTCGAGCCGCGCCTCCAGCCCGGCGGCGGCATCGTTGCGCAGCATCGCCGCCTCGCCCTCGCGGTCGCCCGCGAGGCTGGGGAGGATCGGCTTGCGCTTCGGCGCGGCGACCGCGCAGCGTTGCGCGACGACCAGCGTGTTCGCGAGCGCCTCGGGCAGATCGGCGAACAGTGCGGCCATGTCGATCGCCGGCTTCATCCACGCATGGCCGCAGCTGCGCGGACGATCCTCGCTTTCGACATAGCTCGACGAGGCGATGCACAGCATCGCATCATGCGCGTCGCCGAAATCGGCTTCCTCGAAACAGCACGGATTAGTGGCGACGATCGGCCAGTTGCGGTCATAAGCGAGGTCGAGCAGCAGCGGCTCGGCCTTGTCCTCGATCGCGTCGTCGCGCCGGCACAGCTCGATATAGAGCCGGTCGCCGAAGATGGCGTGGAGGCGATCGGCATAAGCGGCGGCGCGCTCGGGCTGGTCCTCGGCGAACAGCCGCGCCACCCCGCCCTCGCCGCCGGCGGTCAGCGCGATCAGTCCCGCGGAATGGCGCTCCAGCACGTCGAACCCGACATGCGGCGCGAGTTCGAGCGGGCGATCGAGGTGCGCGTGGCTGACGAGCGCGCAGAGATTGTCGTAGCCAACCTCGTCCTGTGCATAGAGCGCGATCCAGTCGGTCGCGGTCGCGATACCCTCGGGCATGTCGGGACGCGCGACACCCAGCATCGTGCCGATCACCGGCTGCACGCCCGCGCCCATCGCCGCGTCCGAAAACGCCATCGCGGCGTACAGCCCGTTGCGGTCGGTCAGCGCCGCGGCGGGGAAGCCGAGCTTCGCCGCACGCTTGGCGATCGCCTTCGGCTCGATCGCGCCATCAAGCATGGTGTAGCTGGAGAAGATGCGGAGTGGCACGAACCCGGAATGCGGCATCGCTGCAACCTAGGCCCGGCGACCCGATTCGACCATCCCCGACGACCCGTGCGGAACCGCAAACACGCCGACCCGTTCGCCCAGCCGGAATGGAGTGATCGACATGGCACAATTCGGAGCTTCATCGGAACGCGGGTTCGGCATTCCCGGCACCAAGGCGACGGGCGCCGGCTGGGGCTGGATCATGGCCTACGGCATAGTGTCGGTGTTGCTGGGGTTGGCGGCGTTCGTCTGGCCGTTCGCGGCGACCTATGCGGCGACGGTGGTGATCGGCGTGCTGCTGTTCGTTTCGGGCGTATTCTCGATCGCCGCCGGGCTGTTCGGTCAGGGGCATGAGGGGCGCATCTATGCGGTGCTGTTCGGATTGCTGTCAGTGATCGTCGGCGCGGTGATGGTGTTCGAGCCGGCGACCGGCGCGCTGTCGCTGACCCTGATGGTCACGGTATGGCTGCTGGTGCGCGGGGTCCTGGAGGTCGTGCTCGGCTTCCGCATGCGGCGACGGCGCGGGCTGATGATCGCGCTGGGCGTGGTCAACATCCTGCTTGCGGGCTTCATCCTCGCGACGGTGCCGTGGTCGGCGCTGACGCTGCCGGGGTTCATCCTCGGGGTGAGCTTTCTGGTCGGCGGCGTGACCGCGATCACCGCGGCGAGCGATCACCGCAAGGGTGCCGACGCGTTCGCGATGCCAGGGTGAACGCCACGCCCGTCATTGCGAGCGTAGCGAAGCAATCCAGCGTCGGATCAGGGCGCTCTGGATTGCTCCGCCACGCTCGCGATGATGATCCGTTTAACGCGCCGCGACGTGCACCAGCGCCATCGCGACCAGCAGCAGGGCGAGGAGCGCGAGGATCAGCGCGAACATGCAGCCGAGCACCACGCGATCGCCGAACATCGGCTAGAGCAGCGCCTCGATGTCGGCGGTGATCTCCTCGGGCTTCGTCGTGGGCGCGTAGCGGCGGACGACCTTGCCGTCGCGGTCGATCAGGAATTTGGTGAAGTTCCACTTCACCGCCTTGGTCCCGAGTACGCCGGGCGCCTCCGCCTTCAGCCGCTCGAACAGCGGATCGGCGTGCGCGCCGTTGACGTCGATCTTCGCGAACATCGGGAAAGTCACGTCATAGGTCAACGAACAGAAATTCGCGATCTCCGCCGCATCACCCGGCTCCTGTGCGCCGAACTGGTTGCAGGGGAAGCCGAGCACCGCAAAGCCGCGCTCGGCGTAGCGGCGCTGAAGCGCCTCCAGCCCTTCATATTGCGGCGTGAACCCGCATTTGGACGCGGTGTTGACGATCAGCAGCACCTGTCCGCGAAACTGCGCGAGCGGGACCGGCGCGCCGTCGGCGCCCGTCACCGTCAGATCGGTGATCGCCGTCATAGCGGATGCTCCAGCAGGTAGTCGAGGTTGCGCCGGATCTCCGGCCAATCCTCCGCGGGGATCGAATAGACCACCGTGTCGTGCACCTCGCCGTTTCCACTGACCGAATGCCAGCGCAGCACGGCATCCTTCCGCACGCCGAGCCGCTCGATCACCAGACGTGAGGTGGGATTGCGCCAGTTGGCGCGCAATTGCGCACACTGACAGCCGAGCCGGTCGAACGAATGCCCGAGCAACAGCCGCTTCATCTCGGTGCTGAGCGCGGTGCGCTGCACGCGACGCGCGTAGAGCGTGCCGCCGATCTCGGCACGGTGATGGCCCGGGCTCATCCGCAAAAGCCGCGTGGTGCCGGCGACCTGCCCGTCGGCATCGAGCAGGGTGAAGGGCAGCACGCGCCCCGCATCCCGCTGCGCCTCCAGCGTATCGAACCAGCTATCGATCGTCGCCGGACCGGGGACGGCGGTCGCGAAGACCTGCGTCAACCCGCTGAACGCCGACAGCAGATCGGCGCGGTCGGCGCGGTCCAGCGGACGCAGCGTCACGTGTCGTCCGACCAGGGTCGGCACGGTCCGCCACGCATCGGCACTCATCCAGCAATCTCCAACTGCCCTTCGTGAAGCCGGACGACGCGGTCCATTCGCGCCGCCAGCCGTTCGTTATGCGTCGCGACCAGCGCCGCGGACCCCTCCCCGCGCACCAGCCGCAGGAACTCAGCCAGCACGCGGTCGGCGGTGGCCTCGTCGAGGTTGCCGGTCGGCTCGTCGGCGAGCACCAGCGCCGGGCGGTTGGCGAGCGCGCGCGCGACCGCGACGCGCTGCTGCTCGCCTCCCGACAGCGCCGAGGGACGGTGCGTCAGCCGGTGCCCGACGCCGAGCGCGGTGAGCAGTGCCGCCGCGCGCTCCTCGGCAGGCGCACGCTCCGCCCCATGGATCAGTTGCGGCAGGACGACATTCTCGATCGCGTTGAAGTCGGGCAACAGATGGTGGAACTGGTAGACGAACCCCAGCCGGTCGCGGCGCAGCGCGGTGCGCCCGGCGGCATCGAGCCTGGCCGCCTCGGTCCCCGCGATGCGGATCGAGCCCGAGAAGCCGCCTTCGAGCAACCCCACCGCCTGCAGCAGCGTCGACTTGCCCGACCCCGATGGCCCGAGCAGCGCGACGATCTCGCCGGGGCGCACCGCGAGATCGACGCCGCGCAGGACGTGGATCGTCGTCTCGCCCTGCGTGAAGCTGCGCGCGAGTCCGGTGGTTTGGAGAACCGCATCACTCATAGCGCAACACCTCGACCGGATCGGTATTGGCGGCCTTGAGCGCCGGATAGACGGTCGCGAGGAACGTCATCAGCAACGTGATGATGACGATCGCGGTCACCTCGACCGGATCGACCTTCGACGGCAGCTCGGTGAGATAGCGGATCGAGGGGTCCCAAAGATTTTGCCCGGTCACCAGCTGCACGAAATTGACCACCGACTGGCGGAAGAACAGGAACAGCGCGCCGAGCAGCAGGCCGGCGAAGGTGCCCAGCACCCCGATCGTCGTGCCGACCGTCATGAAGATCCGCAGCATCGCGCCGCGGCTCGCGCCCATCGTGCGCAGGATCGCGATGTCGCGGGTCTTGGCGCGCACCAGCATGATGAGCGAGCTGGCGATGTTGAACGCGGCGACGAGGATGATGATGCACAGCACCACGAACATCGCGACCCGCTCGACCGCGAGCGCGTCGAACAGCTCCGAATTGAGCCGGCGCCAGTCGCTGACCACGCCATAGGGCTGCACCTGCCTGGCGAGCGGGGCGAGGATCTCGCCGACCTTGTCGGCATTGACGGTCTGCAGCTCGATCATGCCGACCGTGTCGCCGGTCAGCAGCAAGGTCTGCGCGTCCTGCAACGGCATGATGACATAGGCCTTGTCATAATCGTAGACGCCGACCTCGAAGACCGCGCCGACCGTATAGATGACGCTGCGCGGCACCGTACCGAACGGGGTCGAGCGGCCGAGCGGGCTGATGACCGTGATCTGCGAGCCGATCGTCGCGCCGAGCTGCTCGGCGAGCCGCGCGCCGATCGCGACATTGCCGCTGTTCGGGGTCAGCGTCGCGAGGCTGCCGGCGACGATCTTGGTGCGGATCGTGGCGTTGGTGCGGATGTCCTCGGGGCGCATCCCGCGCAGCAGGATCGCCTCGGCACGGCCGTTGTAGGTGGCGAACAGCGGCTGCTCGATCATCGGCACCGCGGTGGTCACGCCCGGCGTCGCCTTGGCGAGTTCGACGACGCGCCGCCAATTGTCGAGCTTGTTGTTGTAGCCCTGCACCACCGCATGGCCGTTGAGCCCGACAATCTTGTCGAACAGCTCGGCGCGGAAGCCGTTCATGACGCTCATCACGATCACCAGCGCGGCGACCCCCAGCATCACCGCGCCGAGCGAGAAACCCGCCACCAGCACGATGAACCGTTCACCCTTGCCCGGCAGCAGATAGCGCCGCGCGATCATGCTCTCATAGCCGGACAGCAACATGCCGGCTGCGATAGGGAGCCACCCGGCGATGCGCAATGGGGGCTGTTGCGGAATCGTCACATAGTCGCCGCAATCGGTTCTGCTGCCGTTCATTTGTATCGACAGCGAACAAGGGCCGCCGCATACCTGCGGGCACTGGCACACAGGCAAAAGGCCGTGGTTCGGGGAACGCCATCAAGCCCCGCTGATCCTTCGGGAAAGGCGTGCGGGCGAAGGGCTGGATAGGGGGCTGACGAGCGATCGTCACGCAGGCGCCCGGGTCGTGGATAACGGCCCGGGCGTTTGCCGTTCGGTCGCAGCCCGGTGCCAGCACCGGGCGTCGCGAAGCGGCGACCGAACCGGCCGGCGGGTCGGCCCCGGCCGATCCCGTCCGACGTCATGCCGGCGGCTTCGCCGTCGGCGTCTGGCTGCGCGACCGAGCATCCGGCACAGACTTCGCACTGAGCCTCGCCTTCGCCGGGGTTATTGTGATTGCGCCGTTCCTCCGTCATCGCGCACTTGATCCGGGACGACGGTGTGAAGCGTCAGAACCCGAACCCGACCGTCAAGCCGTACGTCCGCAGGTCGCCGACATTGCCCGCGATCAGCCCGGTATTCCCCGGCGTCGTCACCAGCACCTCGTAATATTCGGTATCGAACAGGTTGCGCACCCAGCCGAACACGTTGACGCCGCTGTCGGTACGGAAGCCGAGCCGCGCATTCACCAGTGTATAGCCGTTGACGTCGGTATAGATCGACCGCGAGGCATTGGACGAGAATTTGGTCCGCGAATTGGCATCGACGCCCACATAGGCCTCGCCCGACTCGCCGAGCACGATACCGGGCAGATTATATTCGCCGCCATAGGAGAAGGCGAACTTCGAGATGCCCGGCAGCCACTGACCGGAAATGTCGCACGCGACCGGACTGTTGGTGCCCGGCTGCCCCGGCGCGCCGATCGTGGCGCCGCTGCCGCCGCCCGACAGCTCGGGCGGGCACGGGGCATTCTTGAAGTCGACATATTTGTGGTCGGTGAACGCGCCGTTTGTGTAGAGGTTGAAGCGGTCGCTCGGCCGCACCGAGAAGTCAGCCTCGACGCCCCGCACGCGCACCTTGCCGGCATTGGCGAGATAGCCGCGCAGCGTCGAGGTCGAGCTGTTGTTGACGACCGCCTGATAGTCGCTGATCTCGGTCCAGAAGCCGGTGACGTTGAACGTGACCTTGCGATCCCAGAATTGCGACTTCGCACCAATCTCGAAATGGTCGACCTTCTCCGGCGCGACCTGCGCCAGTTGTGTCTGCACCACGCCGCCGACCACCGGCACGCCGTTGAGGTTGAGCCCGCCCGATTTGAAGCTGTGCGCATAGGTACCGTACAGCAGCACGTCGCGCGACGGCTTGTACGAGGCGGTCAGGTCATACGAGACGTTCCATTCACGGAATTTCTGATCGCGGAATTCCTGCGGCTGGATCGCGTCGCGCTGCGCCGCCTGCCGCGCGTTGCCGCCGGTCGCGGGGACGAGATTGCCCTGCCCGTCGCGCACCACGCTGATGTAGCTGCCGGTCTTGTCGTCGTAGTTGAGCCGCACGCCCGGCGACAGCGTGAAGGCATCGGTCAGGTTCCAGTTAAGCTTGCCGAAGATCGCGCCCGAGAAGTTCTTGAGGCGGATGTCGTTGGCGGCGGTCAGGCCGTCGAGCACCGACGGGTCGCGCGACAGGGCGCTCGACGGGTTGATGAGCCAGCGGCTCGCCGCCGGCCCCTGCCGCTGCGTGCCGGTGGTGTGGATCGTCTGGTAGAATCCGAACAGCCCCAGCACGTAATCGAAATGCTCGGCCTTGCCGGCGTAGCGGAATTCCTGCGTATATTGATCCTGCCGGGTCGGGTTCTGCGACAGCGTCGTGATCGGCAGCCCGGTGAAGTCGCGATCGTTGGCGGGCAACCAGTCCCAGAAACGATAGGCGGTGATCGAGGTCAGCGTCCCCTCGCCCAGCCGCTGCTCGCCGCGCAGCGACAGCCCGCCAAGCTGGTTGCGCGCGCTGAGCTTCGCGTCGAGATCGGTCAGCCGGTCGAACGGATTGCGGCTCGGCGGCTCATAGCCCTGCGCGGCGGCAAGCTGGTCGAACTGGCGGTTGAGCGGACGCTGCGTCTGACCGAGACGCACGAAGATCTGCGCGCAGCAATCCGGGTTCTGGCGCGAGTAATCGCCCGACAGCGTCAGATCGAGATCGTCGGTCGCCTTCCACAGGATCGCGGTGCGCAGCCCGAGATTGTCCTGCGCGTTGACGTAATCGTTGGTCGCGACATTGTAGATCGTGCCGCGGCGGCTGGTGGTCGACACGCCGAGCCGGATCGCGACGTTATCGGTAAGCGGGCCGGAGATCGACGCCTTGGCCTGCTTGAAGTCGAGATTGCCGACCGACACTTCGGCGCGGCCCTGCAACGTGAAGCTCGGCGCCTTGCTGGTGATGTTGATCGCGCCCGCGACGGTGTTCTTGCCGTAGAGCGTTCCCTGCGGGCCGCGCAGCGTTTCGATCTGTTGAACGTCGAGGAAGTCGAGCGTCGCCGCCGCGACGCGGCTAAGATAGACCTGATCGATATAGATGCCGACGCCTTGCTCAATCCCGTCGTTGGTGAGCCCGAGCGGCGCGCCGAGCCCGCGAATGTTGACCGAGGAATTGCGCGGGTTGGTCGAATAGAATTGCAGCGTCGGCTGGAGTTGCTGGAGCCGCTGGACGTTGAAGCTACCGGTCGCGTCCAGCTCCTTCACCCCGACCACCGAGATCGGGATCGGCACGTTCTGCGCCGATTCGGCACGCCGCCGCGCGGTGACAACGACGTCGGCGGCGGCGGAGCTGCGCTGCACCTGCTCCTCGGTCCGCTCGGGATCGCCCGGCGTGGTCGGGGCCGACTCGCGCTTCCCGACGACGACCGGCGTGGACGGCGGCTGCTGCGCGGTCGCCTGGGCGGCCAGCAGCAAGGCGAGCGTGACGGACATGCGGTTACCCCTTTTGAATCCTCGAAACGGCTCTGTGCCGCACCCCGCATATCCCATCAACAAACTAGGGGTTTGTCGACCCCTTGAAACGCTTCGCATCGGCCCCAAATTCACAGGCGTGCGGTGCCGGACACCGGGCCGCACGAAACAGGCGTCGCGCAACAGCGGGCGCCGCTTTCAAATAGCTCATTGGAGGATTTGACGATGCGTTTCGACCTGACCCCCTATCGCCGCTCCACGATCGGTTTCGATCGGCTGTTCGACCTCATCGAGGCCAACGCACGGAGTGCCGCGGAAAATTACCCGCCGTTCAACCTGGAGCGCGTGGCGGACGACCGTTACCGCATTACGCTGGCCATTGCCGGGTTCAGCCGTGACGAGATCGAGATCGTCGCGCAGCAGAATCTGTTGCTGGTGACCGGCAAGAAGGACGACAAGGCGGACAACAACCAATTCCTCCACCTCGGCATCGCCAACCGTAGTTTTGAACGACGGTTCGAACTGGCCGACTTCGTGTTCGTGGAGGACGCACGGCTGAACGACGGCCTGCTGGTGATCGATCTGGTCCGCGAGGTGCCCGAGGCGATGAAGCCGAAGAGCATCGCGATCAAGACCGGCACGCCGCTGGCCGCCGTCGAGAACAAGGCGGCCGACGAAGCGCAGGCCGCCTGACCGGGATCGGCGTCTCTTTGCTCCCTTTCGAGGCGCCGGTGGGGGCGTCCGGGCCGCAAGGCTCGGGCGCCTTTCCTTTTGCCGCGGCGACCCGGTTGATGTCCGGGGCGCCGCGGATCGTTACCGGGCGAGCAGCCGCCGTCGGTCGCGGCGCAGTGCCGCGCCCACCGTGGCGAAGCCGAGCAGCAGCATCGCCCAGGTCGCGGGTTCGGGCACGGCGCTCAATCCAAACCCGAACTTGCTGTTGATGTCGTTGAACAGCGCCTGGTGGATCGCCGCCGTCGGGTGGGTGCCGTCGAACGAGAAATAGCCGGTGCACGCCGGAAGGGCGCCCGCCCCCTGGCAGGTGGTCAGCGGCTTCTTGTCCTCGGGCAGGATCAACGGTGCCGGCAGGCCGAAGGCGGCCGGGTTCGCCTGCACGCGCCCGAAGAAATCGAGATAGCTGTAGCGCATCAGACGGGTGTCGGCCGCCAGCTTGAGCTTGGCGAGTTCGTCGCCCAGCGCGATCTCGGCCTTTATCGAATAGGCGAGCGGCGCGCCTTCGGTCGCGACCGGGAAGCCGGTCAGCAGGATGTTGCGCGCGCCCAGCTTGTTGAGTGCCTCGACCGCCTCGGCATAGTTCTGCGCCGCGGACAGCAGGAAGGCGGCGGGATCGGTGACGCCCGCATCGACACCCTTCACCGCCGCGAACACGTCGTTGCCGCCGAAATTCAGCACATAAAGGCCGTTGGGATCGACCTTCCCGCCCTTGTCGATCACGGCCTTGTAGAGCGCCACTTGTTCCAGTGCATCGGGCACCGGCGTGGTGTCCGTCGCGCGCGCACCGCCATAGGCGAAATTGCTGCCGCCGTTCAGCGACGCGACCGTCGGCGTACCGTACATCGCGAGGCTCAGCAGGTCGGTGTAATCATAGCCATTGGTGAAGCGCCCGTCGACATAGCCGAGCGCCGGATCGGCGCCGAGGCCGAGCTTGCGGATATTGCCCGCATCGACGAGGCTGTCACCGAACACCGTCAGCGACGAAAAGGGCGGCACGCTCGTCTGCGCCGTCGCCGGGACCGCTACCGTCATCGCCGCCGCGCACAGCAGCGCCGCCACCCGTCCGATCATGTCACCCTCCCATTTATCTTTGTAAACGAGAGGTTAACGTGGACGTAAGCGGTAAGCAATGGGGTGGGCAGTTCGTCATTGCGAGCGTAGCGAAGCAATCCAGGGCGTCCTGATCCGGCCCTGGATTGCTTCGCTACGCTCGCAATGAGGGAAGGGCTTTAAACCAGCCGGCTCTGCTTGACCGCGGCGGCGATGAAGCTGGCGAACAGCGGGTGCGGCTCGAACGGCTTGCTCTTCAGCTCCGGGTGGAACTGCACGCCGACGAACCACGGATGGTCAGGACGCTCGACGATCTCGGGCAGCGTGCCGTCCGGCGACATGCCCGAAAACACCAGCCCGCCCTTCTCCAGCGCCTCGCGATACGAGGTGTTCACCTCGTAACGGTGGCGATGCCGCTCGCTGATCGAGTCGCTGCCGTAGATCGAGCCGACGACGCTGTTGCCGGCCAGCGCGGCCGGATAGGCGCCGAGCCGCATCGTGCCGCCCAGATCGCCGTTCTCCGCGCGCTGCTCCAGCCCGCGCTCGCTCATCCATTCGGTGATGAGCCCGACGACCGGCTCCGGGGTGGGGCCGAACTCGGTCGACGACGCCGTGGTGATCCCGGCGAGATCGCGCGCGCCCTCGACGCACGCCATCTGCATCCCGAAGCAGATTCCGAAATAAGGCACGTTGTGCTCGCGCGCGAAGCGGACCGAGGCGATCTTGCCCTCCGCGCCGCGCGACCCGAACGCGCCGGGGACGAGGATCGCGTGGCACGGCTCGAGATGCGCGGCGATCTCGCCGTCATCGTCGCCCTCGAACAATTCGGCGTCGATCCAGCGGATGTTGACCTTGACGCGGTTGGCGATCCCGCCGTGAACCAGCGCCTCGTTGAGCGACTTGTACGCGTCCTGCAGGCCGACGTACTTGCCGACGACGCCGACCGTCACCTCGCCTTCGGGATGCATCAGCCGCTCGACGATCTCTTCCCAGCGGCTGAGGTCGGGGGCCGACGACGGGGTGATGCCGAAGGCGCGCAGCACCTCCGAGTCGAGCCCTTCGCCGTGATATTGCAGCGGCAC
Organism: Sphingomonas endophytica; assembly: GCF_014199415.1. Lineage (GTDB taxonomy): Bacteria > Pseudomonadota > Alphaproteobacteria > Sphingomonadales > Sphingomonadaceae > Sphingomonas > Sphingomonas endophytica. The sequence continues at coordinate 270,012 of NZ_JACIJN010000002.1, read as the reverse complement.
CGCATAGATGCTCTTGGCGTCGAGCGCGGGGATGACCGCGCTTTCGGGGACGTTGCAGAACAACGCGATCTTGGCGCGCTCCGATTCGGGCAGCGGCTGTTCGCAGCGGCAGACGATCACGTCGGGCTGCACGCCGAGCGCGGCGATCTCGCGGACCGAATGCTGGGTCGGCTTGGTCTTCAGCTCGCCGGCCGCGGCGATATACGGCACCAGGGTGACGTGGATGCTGATCGCATTGCCGCGCCCGACCTCGTTCTTGAGCTGGCGGATCGCCTCGATGAACGGCAGCGACTCGATGTCGCCGACCGTGCCGCCGATCTCGCACAGCACGAAGTCGAGGTCGTCGGTCTCGGCGCGCGCGAACGCCTTGATCGCGTCGGTGACGTGCGGGATCACCTGTACGGTCGCGCCGAGATAGTCGCCGCGCCGCTCGCGTTCGATGATCGTCTTGTAGATGCGCCCCGAAGTGACGTTGTCCGACTGGCGTGCCGAGACGCCGGTGAAGCGCTCGTAGTGACCGAGGTCGAGATCGGTCTCCGCCCCGTCGTCGGTCACATAGACCTCGCCGTGCTGATACGGGCTCATCGTGCCCGGATCGACGTTGAGATACGGATCGAACTTGCGGATGCGGACGCGATAGCCGCGTGCCTGCAGCAGCGCCGCGAGGCTCGCCGCCATGAGACCCTTGCCGAGCGAGGAGACCACGCCGCCGGTGATGAAAATGTACCGCGCCATGGGACGCAACCCCTAACCTTCAAATGCGCAAAAGGGCAAGCGCGCGGGAAGCCCGCGCGCGACGAAACGACGATATTGTCGCGATCAGCGGGCCAGCGGCACGCCGTTGTCGGCCGGCGCCGGGGCGACGGCATTGTCCGCGGTCGCCGGCGCCGGCTGCGCCGCGACCGGCGGCTGGGCCTGCGTCTGCGCGGCCGGCGCGCGCCGCTGGAGCGAGGTGTCGACCGACACCGCGCCGCGGCTCGCCGCGAGGAACGCCAGCAGGATGCTCATCAGGATGAACAGCCCGGCCAGCACCGAGGTGGCGCGCGTCAGGAAATCGGCCGCACCGCGCGCCGACATCAGCCCCGACGGGCTGCCCGACGAGGTCAGGCCGCCGCCTTCCGACCGCTGCATCAGGATCACGGTGACGAGCGCCGCCGCGATAATGGCCTGGAGGACGATCAGAAAGGTGAACATGGGCTGGGCGCGATTCCGAAGCGAGAAACAGCCGGCGGTCCGCGCTGCGGCGCCCCCGGATCAACGGCCACATAGGGGAGCCGCGCGCCGGGATCAACCGCGCCGCCCGCCCCTGCCCGGACAAGCAGCGTGCCAAATTCGTGACATAGCTGAAACCAGCCGTGAAAGCGGGCGTTAATCCGCCGACAGGTCCGGGATGATCCGGCCTTCTTTCGATGCGGGACGAGGACGTGGCAACATTGGCTCAACCCGAACTGAGTTCGTGGATGAATGCACTGGTCGATTACGTGCGCTCGGGCGAGCCCGATCTCACCAATCGCCAGATGGCGCTTTTGCTGGTGGTCTATCTGCGGCCGGGCCCGCATACCGTGCGCGGATTGGCGCGCATATTGAACGTGTCGAAGCCGGTCGTGACGCGCGCCTTGAATCGGCTGGGGGCGCTGGGCTATCTGCGCCGGCAACGCGACGACAGCGACAAGCGCAACATCTTCGTCGCCCGCACGACCGAAGGGGCAGATTTTCTTGAAGAGTTCGGCCAGTTCATCGGCGAAGGGGATGCCGCCCCTGCCGCCGTCCGCGCCCACGGCACCGGGGACGCGGCCCGAGCGTAACGGTTTCGCGCTCACCGGCCGGTCGCGCGTGCTCGACCCGCGCACCCATGCCGTGCGCCCCGACATCGCCGACGTCCGTCTCGCCGATCGCGTCTTCGCGCCTCATTATGCCGCCCCGCTGCGCCGTACCGTGCTGCGCGAAGCGGTGTTGCGTGAGGCCCGCGACCGCGCCGCCGCACCGCTCGCCACGCTGCCGGCGGGCGCGCCGTTCGATCTGCTCGACCTGACCGGCGGGGTCGCCTGGGGAATTGCCGTGGACAATGGGACGGTCGGCTATCTCGACGCCGACGTGGTGCAGCCGCAATGACGGTCAAGGTCTTCATCGACGGGGCGGTCGGCACCACCGGGCTCGAGATCCGCGAGCGGCTCGAATCGCGGCGCGACATCACGCTCATCACGCTCGACGAGGCACGCCGCAAGGACGAGGCGGCGCGGCGCGAGGCGATCAACGACGCCGATTACGTGGTATTGTGCCTGCCCGACGATGCCGCGCGCGAGGCGGTGGCGATGATCGCCAACGATCGCACGCGCACCGTCGACGCTTCGACCGCGCACCGCGTCGCCGACCGCTGGACCTATGGCTTCGCCGAGCTGGAGCCCGACCAGGCCGAGCGGATCGCGGGCGCACGCTTCGTCAGCAATCCGGGCTGCTATCCGACCGGCTTCCTCGCGCTCGTCCGCCCGCTGGTCCGCGCCGGGCTGCTCGGATCCGATGCGCTGCTCAGCGTCAACGCCACCTCGGGCTATTCGGGCGGCGGCAAGGCGATGATCGCCGAGTTCGAGGGCGGCGAGACCAGCACCGCCTTCCGCCCCTATGCTTTGGGGCTGAACCACAAGCACGCGCCCGAGATGCGCCGCCACGCCGGGCTGACCCATGCGCCGATCTTCCAGCCGGCGGTGGCGCGCGCCTATCGCGGGATGGTGGTCGAGGTGCCACTGCATCTGGCGCAGCTGTCGCGTCGCGCGACGCTGACCGACGTCGCCGAGGTGCTGGCGAGCGCCTATGACGGCAACCGCGTCGTCCGCTTCGCGCACGAGGCGACGACGATGGTGCGGATCGAGGACGACGCCAACACCGATCGCATGACGCTGCGCGTCACCGGCAACGAGGCGACCGGGCAGGCACTGCTGATCGCCACGCTCGACAATCTCGGCAAGGGCGCGGCGGGCGCGGCGGTGCAGAATCTGAACATCATGGCCGGGCTCGATCCCGTGGCCGGCCTGACGCTGTAAGAAGGAGACGCGAGTTGGAGCGCAACCCGGTCGGCAAGCTGCTGTTGTTCGGTGCGACGGGCGATCTCGCCAAGCGGATGCTGTTGCCGTCGCTGTACGGCCTGCACGCCGACGGACTGCTGCCCGAGGGGCTGACGATCACCGGCTCGGCGCGCGGCGACCTGTCCGACGACGATTTCCGCGCGGTGACGCGCAAGGCGCTCGACGAGTTCCTGCCCGCCGATCGCAAGGACGAGAGCGCGCTGTCGTCGTTCCTCGACCGGATCTTCTTCCAGCCGGTCGATCTCTCGGACGCCTCCACCTATCAGGCGCTGGCCGACAAGATCGGCGACGTCTCGGGCGGGCTCGCCATCTATCTGTCGACCGCGCCGTCGCTGTTCGAGCCGGCGGTCAAGGGTTTGCAGAGCGTCGGGCTGGCCGGCGAGACGGTGCGGATCGGGCTGGAGAAGCCGCTCGGCTACGATCTCGAATCGAGCCGCGAGATCAACGACACCGTCGCCTCGGTCTTCCCCGAGGACCGCATCTTCCGCATCGACCACTATCTCGGCAAGGAGACGGTGCAGAACATCCTGACGCTGCGCTTCGGCAATTCGATGTTCGAGCCGATCTGGAACGCGCAGGGCATCGACAACGTCCAGATCACGATCGCCGAGACGGTCGGGCTGGAGGATCGCGCCGGCTATTACGAGGGCGCGGGCGCGTTGCGCGACATGGTCGCCAACCATATGCTGCAGCTGGTCGCGCTGATCGCGATGGAGCCGCCGGCGCTGTACGACGGCACCGCGATCCGCGACGAAAAGGCCAAGGTCTTCCGCTCGATGCGCAAGATTGCGCCCGAGGAAGTGCAGCAGAACACCGTCACCGGCCAGTATGAAGAGGGCGCGGTCGGCGGCAAGGTCGTGCGCGGCTATGACGAGGAGCTCGGCTACGACAGCGACGTCGAGACGTTCGTCGCGATCAAGGCGCATATCGACAATTGGCGCTGGCAGGGCGTGCCCTTCTACCTGCGCACCGGCAAGCGCATGGCCAAGCGCCGCAGCGAGATCGCGATCCAGTTCAAGCCTGTCCCGCACTCGATGTTCTCGGGGCGCGGCGGGCTGCTCCAGCCCAACAAGCTGGTCATCCGGCTCCAGCCCGAAGAATATGTCCAGCTGCTCGTCATGACCAAGGAGCCGGGGCTGGATCGCGAAGGCGTGCGGCTGCGCGAGGTGCCGCTGAACCTCAGCCTCGACGCCACCTTTGCGGGCAAGCGCCGCCGCATCGCCTATGAGCGGCTGCTGCTCGACCTGATTGAGGGCGACCAGACGTTGTTCGTTCGCCGCGACGAGGTGGAGGCGCAGTGGCGCTGGATCGACGCGATCCGGGCCGGCTGGGCCGCGAACCAGACCAAGCCCAAACATTATGCCGCGGGCACCTGGGGCCCGGCCGGCGCGATCGCGCTGACCGAGCGCGACAACGTGACGTGGCAGGACGATTGACCTGATTCACGTCGCCCCTGCGCAGGCAGGGGCCCATGTCTTTCGCCTCCGGGCGGAGTGGCATGAGGATACAGACATAGGCCCCTGCCTCCGCAGGGGCGACGAGGTAGATGATGACCGAAATCGAATGGTGGGAATATGACGACGCCGCCGAGCTGGCCGATGCGGTCGCGGGCGACATCCAGTTCGTCATCGAAAGCGCGATCGACGCGCGCGGCTCGGCGGTGATCGCGCTGGCGGGCGGCAAGACCCCCCTGCCCGCCTATGAGAAGCTGGCCAAGGCCAAGCTCGACTGGAAGCGCGTGACGATCATCCCCGGCGACGAGCGGATCGTGCCGCTGGGCGACGCGCTGTCGAACGTCACCGCGCTGGGCAAGATCTTCATTCCCAAGGGCGCGCGCGTGATGCCGATCGTCCCCAAGGCGACCGACGATTACAAGGCGGCGGGGCGCTCGGCCGACGCGCTGATGCAGGACCTGCACTGGCCGCTCGACCTGTGCCTGCTCGGCGTCGGCGGCGACGGGCATACCGCGTCGATCTTCCCCGGCCCGGACTATGACGAGGCGCTCAACGGGCCGAAGGAGCGCCGCGCGATCGGGGTGATGCCCGATCCGCTGCCGCCCGAGGCGCCGGTCGCGCGCGTGTCGCTTACCCGGCAGGGCATCGTCACCGCGCGCGCGCTGATGATCGCGGTCACCGGCGACGCCAAGCGCAAGGTGATCGAGGATGCGATCAAGGAAGGTGCGGGGTCGCCCTATCCGATCGGGCGCGTGCTGGCCGACGCCGAGCTGCCCGTCGACATCCACTGGGCCGCGTAAACCCGCGAATACGTATGCCGGTCGTCGCCGCGCCCTTGTTCCGAAGGGCGTGGTGACGCAAAGGCTTACCCCTACGGCCCCGCGGGGTCGCAGGCGCCGGGACGCCCCCGGCTTGACGAGGACCGACCATCATGAACCCCGCCGTCAGCGCCGTCACCGACCGGATCATCGCACGTAGCCGCCCGACGCGGCAGGCGTATCTCTCGCTGATCGAACGCGAGCGGCAGGGCTGGATCGGCCGCCCGCGGCTCGGCTGCGCCAATCTCGCCCATGCCTATGCCGGCACGCCCGAAGACCGCGAGGCGATGAAGACGCAGCATCAGGCGATGAACATCGGGCTGGTGACCGCGTACAACGACATGCTCTCCGCGCATGCGGTCTACTATCGCTATCCCGAGCAGATGAAGGTCTGGGCGCGCGAGGTCGGAGCGACCGCGCAGGTCGCGGGCGGCGTGCCCGCGATGTGCGACGGCGTGACCCAGGGCTATGCCGGGATGGAGCTGTCGCTGTTCAGCCGCGACACGATCGCGCTGTCGACGGCGGTGGCGCTGAGCCACGGCACGTTCGAGGGCGCGGCGCTGCTCGGCATCTGCGACAAGATCGTGCCCGGGCTGCTGATGGGCGCGCTGCGCTTCGGCCATCTGCCGATGATCCTGATCCCCGGCGGGCCGATGCCCTCGGGCCTGCCCAACAAGGCTAAGGCGGCGGTGCGCGAGCGCTTCGCAACCGGCGATTGCGGGCGCGAGGAGCTGCTGGAGGCGGAGATCGCCGCCTACCATACGCAGGGCACCTGCACCTTCTACGGCACCGCCAATACCAACCAGATGATGATGGAGGTGATGGGCCTCCACATGCCGGGCGCGGCGTTCGTCAATCCGGGCACCAAGCTGCGGCAGGAGCTGACCCGCGCCGCGGTCCACCGGCTCGCGAAGATCGGCGCGCAGGGCGACGATTACCGCCCGCTCGGTGCGTGCGTCGACGAGAAGGCGGTGGTCAATGCCGCGGTCGGCCTGCTGGCGACCGGCGGGTCGACCAACCATTTGCTCCACCTCCCCGCGATCGCGCGCGCGGCGGGGATCGTGATCGACTGGGAGGATTTCGACCGGCTGTCGGCGGCGGTGCCGCTGATCGCGCGCGTCTATCCGAACGGCTCGGCGGACGTGAACGGCTTCGAGGCGGCGGGCGGGATGCCCTATGTCATCAAGGAGTTGCTGGCGGGCGGCTATCTGCACCGCGACATCATGACGGTCGCGGGCGACGACCTGACCGCCTATGCCGCCGCGCCGACATTGGACGGCGACGCGCTGACCTGGACACCGGCCGGCGAGAGCCGCGACGAGACGATCCTGCGTCCGGCCGACGCGCCCTTCTCGCCCGATGGCGGGATGCGCATCCTGCAGGGCAATATCGGGCGCGCGTGCATCAAGGTCTCGGCGGTCGAGCGCGACCGCTGGATCGTCGAGGCGCCGGCGCGCGTCTTCGCCGACCAGCTGGAGGTGCTCGAGGCGTTCAAGAACGGCCAACTGGAGCAGGACGTCGTCGTCGTCGTCCGCTTCCAGGGGCCGCGCGCCAATGGGATGCCCGAACTGCACAAGCTCACCCCGCCGCTCGGCGTGCTCCAGAACCGCGGGTTCAAGGTCGCGCTGGTCACCGACGGGCGGATGTCGGGCGCGAGCGGCAAGGTGCCGTGCGCGATCCATTGTTCGCCCGAGGCGCTGCCCGGTCTGAACGGACGCGGCGGTGCGATCGGGCTGATCCGCGACGGCGACCTGATCCGCGTCGATGCCGAAGCCGGGACGCTGGAGGCGCTGGTGCCCGCCGACGAATGGGCGGCGCGCGAACAGGCGCCAACGCCAGCCCCGGCCAGCGGCATGGGCCGCGAATTGTTCGGCATGTTCCGCGGCTTGGCGGATGAGGCCGAGAAGGGCGCGAGCGCGGTGCTGGCCGGCGCGGGGCTTTGATGTTTAAGCCCTCTCCCCCGTGGGGAGAGGGTTGGGAGAGGGTCTGCCACGAGCGGTGTCGCCTGAGGCGACCCCTCACCCCAGCCCTCTCCCCACGGGGAGAGGGAGTAAGTATATGCAGGTCGTAGCGGTCGATATCGGGGGCACGCACGCGCGCTTCGCCATTGCGGAGGTCGAGGGCGGGCACGTCGTCTCGCTGGGCGAGCCGACCACGCTCAAGACCGCCGAGCACGCCAGTCTTCAGACCGCCTATGAGGCGTTTCGCGAGCGGATGGGCGGAACCCTGCCCGACGCGGCGGCGATCGCGGTCGCCTCGCCGATCACCGGCGACGTGATCCGCCTCACCAACAATCCATGGGTGATCCGCCCGTCGCTGATCCCCGAGCGGCTCGGCGCGGCGACCTGGACGATCATCAACGATTTCGGCGCGATCGGCCATGCGGTCGGTCAGCTGCCCCATGCCGACTTCGAGCATCTGTGCGGCCCCGACACCCCGCTGCCGACCGATGGGGTGACGACGGTGTGCGGCCCCGGCACCGGGCTGGGCGTCGCACAGGTCTATAAGCAGGACGGCCGGTACCGCGTGCTGCCCACCGAAGGCGGGCACACCGATTACGCCCCGCTCGACGGGATCGAGGACGCGCTGCTCAAGCGGCTGCGAAAGACCTACACGCGCGTGTCGGTCGAGCGGATCGTCGCCGGGCCGGGGATCGTCGCGATCTACGAGACGCTCGCCGAGCTGGAGGGCCGCGCCTATATCCACAAGGACGACAAGGCGATCTGGAGCGAGGCGCTGGACGGCACCGACTCGATCGCGCTCGCCGCGCTCGATCGCTTCTGCCTCGCGTTGGGCGCGGTCGCGGGCGACCTCGCGCTGGCGCATGGCGCGAAGGGCGTCGTGATCGCCGGCGGTTTGGGCCTGCGGATCAAGGACAAGTTGCTGCGCTCGGGGTTCGACCAGCGCTTCGTCGCCAAGGGCCGGTTCCAGTCGCTGATGTCGGCGATCCCGGTCAAGCTCATCACCCATCCGCAGCCGGGCCTGTTCGGGGCCGCGGCCGCCTTCGCGCAGGAGCATCAATCGTGAGCCAGATCGAAACCGTTATGCGCACCAGCCCGGTGATCCCGGTGCTGGTCATCCACGACGCCGCGCAGGCGCGTCCGCTCGCCGAGGCGCTGGTCGCGGGCGGGCTGAAGGTGCTGGAGGTGACCTTGCGCACCCCCGCCGCGCTCGACGCGATCCGCGAGATGAAGCAGGTTCCCGGCGCGATCGTCGGCGCGGGCACCGTCGTGTCGACCGAGCAGGTCGCGCAGGTCAAGGAGGCGGGTGCCGAGTTCATCGTCTCCCCCGGCCTGTCGACCAAGACCGGCGCGGCGATCCTCGAAGCGGACATTCCATGGCTGCCGGGTGTCGCGACCGCGGGTGACATCATGCGCGGGCTCGATCTGGGCCTCGGGCATTTCAAGTTCTTCCCGGCCGAGACCAGCGGCGGGGTGAAAGCGCTCAAGGCGCTCGCCGCGCCTTTCTACCAGTGCAAATTCTGCCCGACCGGCGGCATCACCGAGGCCAGCGCGCCCGACTGGCTGGCGATCGGCCCGGTGCTGTGCGTCGGCGGCAGCTGGGTGACCGAAGGCACGCTGCCCGAGATCGAGGCGCGCGCCCGCGCGGCGGCGTCGCTGGGAAGGTAATCCGACGTCGAACGGCCCGCCGCGACGAACGTCGCAGCGGGTCGTGACAGGGCGATCGGAAGCGCGCCCAACGCTAAGCGGCGCGCTTCATGAGCGGCCTATTTCTCACCCGAGGCCTTCGTCACGGTCTTTCCGGCGGAGCTCAGATCCTTGCCGGCGCCGTGAACGGTGTTGCAGGCCGACAGCGCCAGCATCGCGAAGGTCGCGGCGGCGAGAGCGATCGTGCGAGTCATGTTCGTCTCCTTTCACGAAACGGGTGCGGCGGGCCGGATACGCAGGCCCGCCGCGGGCACTCAGCGCAGGCGGCGGCGGGTGGCCGTCGTCGCGCCAAAGGCGGCCGCACCGGCACCGGCGAGCAGCGCGAGCACGAGGATGAACGAGGTGCCGGCCGCTGCCCCCGCGGCGGCATCGGTCGCCGATTTGGCGGTCGCGACCGCGTCGTTCTTGGTTTCGACGAACTGCGCCTTGGCGCGCGTCACCTGCGCCTGCGCCTGCTCGCGGCTGATCTTCCGCTGTGCGGCGACCACGTCGACGATGCGGTTCTCGGCGCGCTGGCCGGCGGCACCGCCGTGCGCGAGCGCCGGGAGCTGCCGCGCAATTTCGGTCTGCGCCTGCTCCGCGGTCATCTGGGCCGGATCGTTCGGCGCGTCCGACAGATAGGCCGAGGCCTCCTGGCGCACGTCACGCGCATCGATGCCGGCGACCTGTGCCGCCCGCGGTGCGACCGCACCAACCGTGGCGCCCGCCGCGCCTGCGACCGATCCGACGGTGCGGAACGCGCCGCCGATCAGCCCGCCGACCGCCGAGGTCAGCAGATACAGCGTCAGGATCAGCGTGACGCCCCACACGACCAGCCCGTGCGACAGCGCATCGAACTTCTCGGTCACACCCGACAGCCGCGCAGCGGCATAGCCGCCCGCGCCCAGCGCGATCACGGTCGTGATCAGCCAATAGATGCCCGCACCGATCCCGAACCCCGTCGCCCCCGGCGTCGTGCCTTCGACCGGATCGACCATCGACAGCCCGATACCGGTGCCGAGGATACCGAGCAGCAACTGCACCGCCACGGCGATCACCACGCCCGCGAAAATGGCACCCCATGACACGCGCCGTCCGGCGCGCGCGATTACCTGCTCGTCCAGCGGCATTCTGCCTGCCGAATAGTTCGTTGCCATACGCACTCCTGTTACTCTTGTCTCGATAGCGCGGCGACCGGGACGACCGCCGCCGCTCCCCGTCAGTCGCGCCGCGCGAACAGCAGCCAGCCGAGCGCGACACCACCCAGCGCCGCGACCAGCGCCAGCGAGGTCGCGCGGTGCTCGCGGACCGTCGCGCCGGCGACCTGCGTGCCGTGCCGCGCTGCGGCCCCGGCGTGGTCGACCGCGTCGCCGATCCGCTCACGCGCCTCGTCGATCACGCCCGGCGCCATCTCGGCGACGTCGCTCGCGACCGACTGCGCGCGACCGAGCAGATTCTCGGCCCCACCCGCGATCTGGTTCAGCACGCCGTCGCTCTGCCAGTCACGCCGCTCGGCGACGTCGCCGACCGTTTTCTCGACCTTGCCACCGACATAGCGTGCACCACCGTGCAGCTCGTGCTTGTTCATGCTCGTTCCTTCGGAAATAAGGGGAGCGGGGTCACCCTGCCCGTCCGATAACAGTAACCTGCTTTGGATTAGTAAGTTCCATTAAATGCATGGTTCGCTTTGGTCAGGGCAAAATGCTACCGCTGTAAAACCAATTGACAGACCGGTCTTACCAAAGCACCGTAGCGGCGCAGGAGGAGCAGGACCCGCGACCGGACAAACCGGCCGGCGTCACATGCTTGATCTATCGGGGGTAGGGAAAATGGCTGTTGTTGTTCGCGAACCGGCGCGCGTGGCGCGTGCGGTGAAGACGATGCTGCTCGGCACCGCGGGGCCGGTATTGTGGTTCATGGCGCCCGCCGCGCTGGCGCAGACCGTTCCGATCGATCCCAACGCGCCGGTTACCCCCACCCCGGCGACCAGCGAGCCGATCGCCGCCGCTGACGCCGCCGAGGAAGCGGGCGAGGTCGTCGTCACCGGGTTCCGCGCCTCGATCGCCACCGCGCTCGATGCCAAGCGCCGCGACACGCGCGTCAGCGACGGCATCTCGGCGGAGGATCTCGGCAAGTTCCCGAGCCAGAACATCACCGAATCGATCCAGCGCATCTCCGGCGTGCAGATGCAGAACATCAACGGCCGCGGCGCGACGATCAGCATTCGCGGGCTCGGCCCGCAATATGCGCTGACCACGATCAACGGCCAGACCTTCAAGAGCGCCGACTTCACCGACGGCTTCCGCTACGACATCATCCAGACCGAACTGGCCAACGCCGTGCAGGTGCTGAAGTCGCCGACCCCCGACATGGACAGCGGCGGGCTTTCGGGGACGATCAACATCCAGACCGTCCAGCCGCTCGATTACAAGAACCGCAAGATCGTGCTGTCCGCCAAGGCGCAGAACAGCGAATATGCCGGCAAGACGATCACGCCCAAGTTCGGCGCCAGCTATGTCGACCAGTTCGCGGACGGTCGCGTCGGCGTGTACGTCAACCTCGGCTATCAGAAGCTCGAGGATCGCGCCGACTATCTGTTCCAGGATCGCTGGGCGACGCAGACGATCAACGGCGCCGTCATCGCCGTCCCGCGCCGCCCGCGCTATCGCCGCATCGACCGCTCGATCGAGCAGCTGACGGGGAGCGGCGGCGTGCAATGGCGACCAACCGACCGGCTCGAGATCGACGCGACCGCGATCTATGCGCGCGACGACACCAAGTACGACGTCAACCAGCAGGTGTTCCTGTTCAACACCGCGCGGCTGACCGCCGGCAGCATCAGCGACGGCGCGTCGAAGGTGACGACCGCGACCAACTTCACGCTGGAGAACAACCGACAGGAGGAAAGCCGCAAGCTGTCGAGCCAGGGCTATACGCTGGCGATGAAGTGGAAGGACGAGGACGGGCTTGCCGTCCGCGCGGTCGGCAATTTCACGCGCGGCTACGCCTATTCGCGCGAGGATGCCGCGATCCTCGGCGTTACCATCCCGTCGGCGACGCTCGACATCACCGACCCGCGCAAGCCGAAGTACACCGTCGCGGCGAACCTGTCCGATCCGGCGCTCTACAATCAGGCGACGCTGGTGCGGAACGAGTTCCCGAACGGCGCGACCCGTCGCACCACCGGCAAGGAAGTTTCGACGCAGGTCGACGTCACCAAGGACGTGACGCTTGGCCCGATCTCGCAATTCGCGGCCGGCACCAAGTTCCGCCACGAAAGCTTCGTGCGCGATGTCGGCCGCCACGATCTCGGGTCGATCGCCAACCGTCCGGGGCCGACCAGCACGTTGTTCCCCGCGCTGTCGGCGGCCAGCTATGGCGTCGGCGGGTTCCTCGACGGCAACGGCAACCTGCCCAATGCGTGGATCGCGCCCGATACCGCCGGCTATCGTCAGGCGCTCGCCAACGCCGGGATCGCGGTGCCCGACCTGCCCGCGCCGGAGGGCAGCTATACCGTCGATCGCTACATCCCCGCCGTCTATGCGATGGCGTCGCTCGACAGCATGGTGTTCGGCGCAACGCTGCGCGGCAATCTCGGCGTGCGCTACGAACATACCAAGCAGGTCGTGAACGGCAACATCACCCAGCCGCGCACCGGCAGCTACACCGACGTTACGCAGAAGATCGGCGAATATGTCGAGACGCAGGAATATGACAACGTCCTGCCGAGCCTGAACCTCGTGCTGGAGCCGACGCGCACGCTGCAGGTGCGCTTCGCCGCCGCCAAGGTGCTGGTGCGCCCGATCCTCGATTCGCGCAGTTCGCTGGCGCAGACCACCTCGTCGACCGCCAACACCTTCCCGGTCGGCACGCGCACGCTGACGGTCGATCTCGGCCAGTCGGGGCTCAAGCCGCTGACCGCCGATCAGCTCGATTTGGGTGTCGAATGGTATTACGGCCCGGCCAGCGCGCTGTCGATCAACGGCTTCTACAAATGGGTGAAGAACGGCACCTTCTCGTCGCTGGTCTGCCCGTCGGCCTTCAACGGCACCGCGCTGTCCCGCGCCAGCAGCGGCGCGACCAACGGCGACTGCGTCGACGCCGCGGGCAACATCTATAACATCACCCAGACCTCGAACGACCCCAGCACGATCCGCATCCGCGGCGTCGAGGTCAGCTGGAACCAGTCGTTCGACCGCTGGTTGCCGGTCGACGGCTTCGGGTTGCTCGCCAACTATACGCGCGTGATCCCGACCAAGGTGGCGATCGGCACCGGCTTCACGGTGCGCAACTTGTCGAAGAACACCGCGAACATCACGCCTTACTGGGAGGACCGGCTGTTCAGCCTGCGGCTGTCGGCCAATTACCGCAGCTCCTACGAGCAGAATGGCGCGGACAGCTTCTTCGCGACCGAGGGCCATACGGTGCGCGCGCGGACGCAGTTCGACCTGTCGGCGGGCTTCACTCCGACCGATTATCTCAGCTTCGCCGCGGGGGTCATCAACCTCAACAACAGCCGCGAAGAGGCCTATTACAACAACAATCCGTCGATCTGGCAGGAGAGCAGCTTTTACGGCCGCAGCTTCTATCTGTCGGCGACGCTGCGGATGTAACCTCCGTCATTGCGAGCGTAGCGCGGCAATCCAGGGCGTCCTGATCCAACACTGGATTGCTTCGCTCCGCTCGCAATGACGATCGGACCGACAGGTCGCTTGTTGTCGACCTGCGACGCCCCTACCCTTCGGAAAACAACGGGGGTCCTGCCATGCGTTCTCTGCTTCTCGCCGCCGCCGCGCTCGGTGCGTTCGCGCCGCCGGCGTCCGCCGAGCCCGATTATGCCGCCGCGATCCGCGCCGATTACGACAAATCGCTCGCGACGATGTGGGACGACTTCCACCGCCACCCCGAACTGTCGTTCAAGGAAGAGCGCACCGCCGCGAAGATGGCGGCGGCGCTGCGCGCAATTCCCGGCGTGCAGGTCACCGAGAAGGTCGGCGGCACCGGCGTGGTCGGCGTGCTGAAGAACGGCAACGGCCCGGTCGTGCTGGTCCGCGCCGACATGGACGGCTTGCCGGTCGAGGAGAAGTCCGGGCTCGCCAACGCCAGCATTGTCCGGCAGGCCGGCATCGACGGGGTCGAGGCGCCGGTGATGCACGCCTGCGGGCATGATACGCATATCGTCGGGCTGGTCGCGACCGCGCGCCGGCTGGCGGCGATGAAGGATCGCTGGGCCGGGACGGTCGTCTTCGTCGTCCAGCCCGCCGAGGAACGCGTCGGTGGCGCGGCGGCGATGGTCAAGGACGGGCTCTACACGCGCTTCCCCAAGCCCGATTATGCCTTGGCCTATCACTCCAATTCCGAAGGGCTGGCGGGCACCGTCTCGGCGTCCGAAGACATCCAGTACAGCTCGTCGGACAGCGTCGACATCGTCGTCCCCGGCATCGGCGCGCATGGCGCGAGCCCGCAGGCGGGCAAGGACCCGGTCTATATGGCCAGCCAGCTGGTCATCGCGTTGCAGGGGCTGGTCAGCCGCGAGCGCCAGCCGCTGCGCCCGGCGGTCATCACCGTCGGCAGCTTCCACGCCGGGCTGAAGCACAACATCATCTCGGATCAGGCGAAATTACAGGTGACGGTGCGCGCCAACGACGAGGCGACGCGCGCGCAATTGCTCGCCGGGATCCGGCGCGTCGCGCGCGGCATCGGCGAGCTGAACGGGATGCCGGCGGACAAGATGCCGGTCGTGACGGTCATCGAGGGCACGCCGACAACGGTCAACGACGCCGCGCTCGCGCGCCGGCTCAACGCGGTGATGGCGACCACGCTGGGGGCGGACAAGGTGATCCCCTTCCAGCAAAAGGGGATGGGCGCGGAGGATTTCGCCGCCTTTATCGAGCCGAAATACGGCATCAAGGGCTATTATTTCGCGGTCGGCGGCACGCAGCAGGCGGCGTTCGATGCCGCCGCGAAGGGTGGGCCGCCGATCCCCTCGCACCATTCGCCGTTGTTCAAGGTCGATCCGCAGGCGGTGGTCGCCACCGGCGCGACCGCGATGACCGCCGCGGTGCTCGACCTGCTCAAGCCGGGCGGCGCGGCGTAATCGTCATTGCGAGCGTAGCGAAGCAATCCAGGGCGGCCTGATCCGGCACTGGATTGCTTCGCTACGCTCGCAATGACGAACAAGGTTATTTCGGCAGAATACGCGGCGAGTAGTCCGTGGCGGCCATGAACACGCTGTCGACCTTCGTCACCAATTTGCCCGCCGCCTCGGAGGCGGCGACGACCTTCTGCCACTCGGGATCCTTCCCGAACGCCGCCCAGTCTTCATCGCGCGCCGCGCGGCTGGGATAAGCGAGCACATACACGACCCGCCCCTCGGGCGCGGCGTCGGTGGCGATCTCGTTCCAGTACGCGACATTCGTCATGCCGTGCTTGGCGAACAGCCCCAGCGTATGTTCGCGGAAGCGCGCGTTCAGCGCCGCCGCCTTGCCGGGTGCCGGGTAATAGGTGCGCAATTCATAGACCGCGGTCTTCGCATCGAGCTTCGCCGGTTCGGCCTGTGCCACTCCGTTGGCCAGCACCGCCGCCACGCCCGCCCACAATATCCGTCGCATCCAGCCCCTCCTTGTGTTCTTCACCAACATATCGCCGCTAAACTGTTGAACGGACAAGCCCTTCCTCTTTCCCTCACACAAAGAAGGGCTTAACCTCGGTCATGCCCGATCGTCGGGCTGGAGGATGTCCGATGCTTCGTTTGCTCGCCGTTGCCGCCGCGCTGACGCTTGCCGCCCCGCCGGTCGCCGCCGCGCCGTGCAAGGACCCGAAGACCGGCAAGTTCGTCAAATGCCCGCCCGCCAAGGCGACACGCTGCAAGACCGCCAACGGCAAGTTCGCCAAATGCGGCACGCCCGGGGCGCGTCCGGTCGGCTGACGCGCGGCGCACGACGCGCTACACTGGCGGGCATGACCGACACACAGATCCTCATGTCCGCCCCGATGCCCGCCGCGGTGATCGCCGCACTCGAGGCGCGCTTCACGCTGCACCGCTTGTGGGAGCAGCCCGACGCGGACGCGTTCCTCGCCGAACATGGTGCGGCGATCCGCGGACTCGCCGCCAATACGCTCGCCGGCCGGGTCGATGCCGGGTTGTTCGACCGGCTGCCCGCGCTGGAGATCGTCGCCAATTTCGGCGTCGGCTATGACAATATCGACGCGCAGGCGGCGGCGGCGCGCGCGATCATGGTCACCAACACCCCCGGCGTGCTCGACGCCGAGGTCGCCGACCTCGCGCTCGGGCTGTTGCTCGCGACGATCCGCCGCCTGCCGCAGGCCGACCGCTATGTGCGCGAGGGGCGCTGGGAACAGGCATCGTTCCCGCTTTCGCCGACGTTGCGCGGGCGGACGGTCGGCATCCTCGGGCTCGGCGCGATCGGGCAGCAGATCGCGCGGCGGCTGGACGGGTTCGATGTCGGGATCGCCTACCACCAGCGGACGCGGCGCGACGACGTGACCTATGCCTATCACGACAGCCCTGTCGCGCTCGCCCAAGCCTGCGACGTGCTGATCGCGATCGTGCCCGGCAGCGCGTCGACCCGGCATCTGGTCAACGCAGAGGTGCTGGAAGCGCTCGGCAGGGAGGGCATCTTCATCAACGTCGCGCGCGGCAGCGTCGCGGACGAGCCGGCGCTGATCGCGGCGTTGCAGGCCGGAACGATCCTCGCCGCCGGGCTTGACGTCTATGCCGACGAGCCACATATGCCGGCCGAGCTGCGCGCGATGGACAATGTCGTGCTGCTGCCACACCTCGGCTCGGCCTCCGAACAGACCCGCGCGGCGATGGGGCAGTTGGTGGTCGATAACCTTATCAGCTGGTTCGACACCGGCGCGGCGCTGACCCCGGTCCCCGAAACCGCCTGACGCACGAAAGGGGAGCAGCGCGCGTGGCGCTGCTCCCCGATGAGATTACGCGCGCGGTGCGACCGGCGCGAGGGGGACCTGCCCGTTCACCGGCGGCGGCGGAGCGCCGGCACCCGGCGGGGGCGGAGGCGATGCGCCAGCGCCCGGTACGGGCGGCGGAGGCGGAGCGCCCGCACCCGGCGGAGGGGGCGGCGGGGCACCGGCACCCGGAGGCGGAGGCGGCGGCGCACCGGCCCCCGGTGCGGGCGGCGGTGGCGCACCGGCATCCGGCGGCGGAGGCGCACCGGCCCCCGGTGCGGGCGGCGGCGGCGGCGGGGCGCCGACCTCGCGCACCCCACCCTGATCGGCGAGGAAGCGCGCACGCAACTGCCCGTCGTCGAAGCGGCCCTGCACCAGCACCGGCGCGCCCTTGGTCAGCGTGCCCGCACCGCGCCCGGCATCGACCAGCGTCCGCCCGCTGGCATCCTCGACCAGAAAGCGCGTGCCATAGACACCCGCGACGCGCCCGCGCACCGTCACGATGCCGCTGGTGGCGGGCAATTTGGCGATCGCGGTCGGCACGGTCGGCGCCATCTCGACGCTCGGCCGGGTCAGCTGCACCGCCCCCGCGCCGCCCGCGGCGCCCATCGCCAGCAAGGCCGCTCCACCCAGCGCGATACGCTGGCCGCGCGACAGATGCGGGATCATCGAAGCCTTCATCACTCACTCCTCTTCGGGTTGATGAGCGATGTTTAGGCGCGCCCCCTGCCACCCGCGCTGAACCGGATCGTTCAGTTTCGGTTTAAGCGATCGGCATAGGGCGCGGCGCAGGAAGGAAGGGGCACGATGCGTATCCTGCTGGTCGAGGACGACCGCGATCTGGGGCCGGCGATCGCGCGCGCGCTGCGCGAGGAGAATTTCGCGGTCGACCTCGCCACCGATGGCATCGACGCCGCGCATCTCGGCGAGACCGAGCGGTTCGACGCCGCAGTGCTCGACCTCGGGCTGCCGGGGCGCGACGGCATCTCGGTGCTCAAGGCGTGGCGCGACGCGCACCGCGACCTGCCGGTGCTGATCCTCACTGCGCGCGACGGCTGGTCGGACAAGGTCGCGGGGTTCAAGGCCGGCGCGGACGACTTCCTCGTCAAGCCGTTCCGCGTCGAGGAACTGGTGATGCGGCTCCGCGCCTTGATGCGCCGTGCGGCCGGCCATGCGCAGGCACTGGTCGCGTGCGGCCCGCTGTCGTTCGATTCGCAAACCGGCGTGTTCGAACTGGACGGTTTGCCCCTCAAGCTGACCGCCTTCGAATGGCGCGTGCTGTCGCAGTTGATGCTTCATCGGAACGCGGTGATCGAACGGCTCGACCTGCTCGAGCGGGTCTACGAGGGCGATGCCGATGTCGATTCGAACAGCCTCGAGGTGATCGTTGGGCGGCTGCGCAAAAAGATCGGCGCGACGCTGATCGAGACGGTGCGCGGACGCGGCTATCGGCTGGTGTGCCCGGCATGATCCGCTGGGCGCCGCGGTCGCTACAGGCCCGGATGCTGCTGGTGTCGGCAGTGGCGACGTTGCTCGCGCTGGTGCTGGCGGGGGCGGTGATGGCGGGGCTGCTCGGGCGGTTCGTGACCGAGGGGCTCGACCGGCGGCTCGACGCGCAGCTGCTGGTGCTCGCCTCGGTCGTCGATGACGAGGGACGCGTCGACCGCGCGCGACTGACGCAGCGCGTCGCGGCGTTCGGCAGTGATCCCGGCTGGCAATGGCGGATCGTGGGACCGGACGGCGCGATCGGCGCTGCCGATGTTCCGACCCCGCCGGCCGGACCGCCCACGCCGCCGGCACCCCCTGCTCCGCCCGCCCCGCCCGGCCCGCATCCGGTCGAGGCCAAGGCGGTGGACGGCGGCGCGCTCCACGCCCGCACGATCACGCTCGCCACGCGCCGCGGCGATGTCACGCTGACCGCCGCCGCGCCGCGCGCGGTGATCGCGCGCCCGATCGAGGGCGCGCTTGCGCCGTTGCTGATGGCGCTCGCAGGCGTCGCGGCGCTGCTGACCGCCGCGTTGCTCGTCCAGCTCCGCGTCGCGCTGCGGCCGCTGCGCCGGTTACGCGAACAGGTCGCGGCGATCCGCAACGGCGCGCGCGAGCGGGTCGACGACGATCAGCCCGCCGAACTTGCGCCGCTCGCCACCGAACTCAACGCGCTGACGACCGACAACGCCGCCGCGCTGGCGACCGCGCGCGCTTCTGCCGCCAACCTCGCCCATGCGCTCAAGACCCCGGTAGCGGCACTGGCGATCGACCTTCGTGACCAGCCGCGCCTCGCGGCGACGGTGGCACGGATCGACCGCACGATCCGTCACCATCTCGCCCGCGCGCGCGCCGCCGCGGTCAACCGCCGCGTCGCTACACCGCTCGCGCCTGCGGTCGCGGACATCGCCGCGGTGGTCGAGCGGCTCCACGACGGCCCGCCTCTGACGATCGTGCGCGAAATCGCGGACGACCTCGGCGTGGCGGTGGATGCGCAGGATCTCGACGAACTGCTCGGCAACCTGCTCGACAATGCCGCACGCCACGCCGCGTCGCGGATCGGCGTCACCGCGCGGCGTGACGGGCGCAGCGTCACGCTGACGATCGCCGACGACGGCCCCGGCATCCCCGCCGCCGCGCGCGCGCAGGTGCTGCAGAAGGGCACGCGGCTCGACGAGCGCGGCGACGGCCACGGCTTCGGGCTGCCGATCGTCGCGGAACTGGCGGCGCTTTATGGGGGTGGAATAACGCTGGCGGAGAATGCGCCGCATGGCCTTTCGGTCACGCTGACGTTGCCGGCCGCCTGAGCCGTCATTGCGAGCGCAGCGAAGCAATCCAGGGCGTCCTGATCCGGCTCTGGATTGCTTCGCTGCGCTCGCAATGACGGCTTCACCACTCAGCGATCGCCTCCCCCGCCCGGATCGCCTGCCCCTCCTGCAACCCTGACCGCAGTCGCGCCGCACCCGGCAGGAACATGACAATCGTCGAGCCATGCTCGAACCATCCCATCTCCGCGCCTTTGGACACCGCCACATCGCACGTGCGGCGCCCCGGCCCATGCTCCCGCAACGTTCGCGCGGTATCGAGGAAGGTCAGCCGGATGCTCGCCACCAGTATCGCCGCGACCGGCACCAGCAGCAATTCGCGCCCGCCCGTCGCGCGCGCCTCGATCACCGCGCGCTCGTTGCGGCAGAACAGCCGCTCGACGCGGCGCAGCGCGATCGGGTTGACGTTCCAGCAATCGCCCGACTGATAGGTCACCGCCTCGACGGTCAGATCGACCGGCGCATGGAAGCGGTGATACATCCCCGCGGTCAGCCGCAACGTCACGAACCACCCATCCGCGAACCGCGCCGCCAGCGCCGCATCGGGCACCAACTCGTCGAGCCGGTAGGGAAAGCCCTTCACCTGATAGAGTTGCCCGTTCTCGATCCGGCCATGTGCGCCGACGATCGCGTCGCACGGGCTCGCCACCACCTCGTCACCGCCCGCGAACACCCGCGCCCCGTCGCGCAGCCGCCGGATGAACCCGTCGCGCAGACTCGCGAAGCGCGTCGTCTCGGCATCGCGCAGGTCGACGTCGCAGAAGAACCGCCACGCCGCCAGCGCCGGCTTCGCGACCAGCGGATGCTCGATCGCGGCGATCCGTCCGACCATTTTCGTCGCCCAGCGCCGCGGCAAGCGATTGGTCAGCAGGAAATTGAGGTCCTCCTGCATCAGGACGCGCATGAGTCCGCCTCGCATTGTCACACCTGCGTCATCGCGGCGCGCGTAGTGGCGCCATGAAGAAAAAGACCCTCGCCGCCGTCGCCGGGCTCGTCGCCGGCACCCTGTTCGCCGCGACCAAGGGCCGCGAACGGCTCGCGCTGTCGCGCGCCAAGCATCCCGGCCCCGGCGGGCACGTCCGCATGGCCAAGCGGATCGCCGGGCAGATCGCTTATTATGCGCATGTCGACGAACGCTTCTTCCGCGCCGACGGATGTGACGCGAGCGTCGCCGCGCGCCGCCGCGCCGGGTTCGAGCGGCTGGCGGCGCTCTATGCCGAGCGCTTCCCGAAGACGCTCGCGCTGACCGCCGAGACGCGCGAAGGGCTTTCCGACCTGCAATTCACCGGCCGCTACCGCGTGCCCTTCCCGTTCGCGGCGACGGTGCGCCAACACCT
Source organism: Sphingomonas endophytica (assembly GCF_014199415.1). Lineage (GTDB taxonomy): Bacteria > Pseudomonadota > Alphaproteobacteria > Sphingomonadales > Sphingomonadaceae > Sphingomonas > Sphingomonas endophytica. Next base: position 248,934 of record NZ_JACIJN010000002.1, on the reverse strand, counting down.
TCCGATCGGCGCGTTCATGGCGCGCGCGGACGGTGCGTGGCTGACCGATCTCGACGGCAATCGCTTCATCGACCTGACCGGCAGCTACGGCGTCAACGTGCTCGGCAACGATTTCTACAAGGCGACGATGCGCGAAGCGCTCGAGTCCGCCGAGCCGCTCGGCGGGGTGCTGGGCAGCTATCACCCGGCCGTCGCCGACAATGTCCGCCGGCTGCAGGCGCTGTCGGGGCTCGACGAAGTGTCGTTCCACATGTCGGGCACCGAGGCGGTGATGCAGGCGGTGCGGCTGGCGCGCTATCACACCGGCAAGCGCCGGCTGGTGCGGTTCGCGGGCGCGTACCACGGCTGGTGGGGCGAGGTGCAGCCCGGCATCGGCAACCCCGTCCCCGCCGACCACACGCTGACGCTGGCCGACCAGTCCGAACAGACGCTGGCGGTGCTCGGCAAGCGCACGGACATCGCCTGCGTGCTGGTCAATCCGTTGCAGGCGCTGCACCCGAACCGCGGCGCGCCCTCGGACAGCCAGTTGGTCGACAGCGCGCGCACCGCGGGCGCGGACCTGCCGGCGTATATCGCATGGCTCCACCGGCTCGCCGAAACGTGTCGCGCCAACGGCATCGTGCTGGTGTTCGACGAAGTCTTCATGGGCTTCCGCCTCGCACCGGGCAGCGTCGCGCGCGCCTGGGGGATCGATCCGGACATGATCGTCTGGGGCAAGACGCTCGGCGGCGGGCTGCCGATCGGCGTGCTCACCGGGCGCGCGGCGCTGATGAAGCGCTGGCGCGACGATCGCCCGGTCGACATTTGCTTCGCGCGCGGCACCTTCAACGCGCATCCTTATGTGATGGCCGCGACCGACGCCTTCCTGCGCCGGCTCGACTCGCCCGAGGTCGCCGCGCTGTACGACGGCATGGCCGAGCGCTGGGACGCGCGCGCCGCGCGGCTCAACGCGCTGTTCGCGGGCAACGGCCTGCCGCTGGCGGTCGCCCATCTCGCGACGGTGTGGACGATCCTCTACACCCGCCCGTCGCGCTACAATTGGATGCTGCAATATTACCTCCGCGCCGAGGGGCTGGCGCTGTCGTGGGTCGGCACCGGGCGGCTGATCTTCAGCCTCGACATCGACGATGCGCTCTTCGAGCAGATCGCGGTGCGAATCGTCGCGGCGGCGCGTGCGATGCTGGCGGACGGCTGGTGGGACGGCCCGGCCGCGACCAACAAGCAGTTGAAGCGGCAGGCGTTGAAGGAGTCGCTTGGCGCCCGCTTGAGAGGCGGGTGACGGGAAGACCCTGCTCTCGTCCCCTCCACCACCGTCATCCCCGCGTAGGCAGGGATCCAGAACCCATGTCGTCACGGCGCTATCGAGACGATCGCAACCACCGTCCCGACCCTCATCGACCACCGCGCGTCTGGATCCCCGCCTTCGCGGGGATGACGGGAAAGGCAGGGGCAAACGGAAGCCCCGCCCCCCGCCATCACGCCGCCGCGTGCGTGTCGTCGCTGCGCCCGTGCTTGATCAACCGCGCCGGCGCGGTGCGGTACAGGCGGAAGTCGCTGAACGGATCGGTGACGATCTTGGTCGCCCAGACGATGCCGGTTTCCAGATCGCGCTCGAACCACAATTGCCCGACGCGGAACAGGATCGCCGCCACGCCGAAGAACAGCCACCCGAAGCCGACGTGGCGCAGGAAGTCCATCGCGCTGTCCGGCCGCTCCAGCGCGCCGAACAGTGTCGGGGAGAGCGCCAGCACCACCGGGATCGCCAGCCACAGCCCCATCAGCACATATTTGCGCATGAGATTATAGCCGACCTTCACCTCTTCCTTATATTCGTGGCTGACGCCATTCTCTTCGTCGTAATCGCGCGGCTCGAAGAAGAAATGCCCGGCCTGCCGGCTGGTCATCGCGACGCCCCATGCCAGCAGACTCGCCAGCGCGGCGTCGACGAACAGCAGCGCATAAGCGGTGATGAACGTACACGCGCTGACGAAATGCAGGCTCTGGTTGATCAGGTCGTGGTGATAATAGCGGTGATCGTCCCAGCGCTGCTCCTTCAATTGCGCGCGGAACCCGGGGTTGCCCTGCTCATCCTCGAAACGAAGCTTGCGAAGCGACGGCATCATGCCTTCTCCTTGGCGATGCGGACCAGCGAGAAATGTCCGAACGGCGGGATCGCGCGCCGCTCGGCCAGCGACACGTCGCTGCGCGTCGCGATCCAGTCGGTGTAGAGCGCGAACGGAAAATCGGTGCGGAAGCCGAGCCGCTCGGTGAGCGGCATCAGCGCGCGCTCGATCCCGCCGCGCAGCCCCTGTTCGGCACCGACGCGCGTGGTGATGACGATCTCGCCGCCGGGCCGGCAGACGCGCGCGAATTCATCCAGCGCACGCCGCGGGTTGGCGACCGCGCTCACCACATATTGCGCGACCACGACGTCGAAGGAAGCGTCCGGATAATCGAGCGCCTCGGCGTCGCCGACGCGGATCGCATCGACATTGGACAGGTTGAGCCGGCGCGTGCGCGCCCGCGCCTTGTCGAGCATGTCCTCGGAGATGTCGACGCCGGTCACCCGGCTGGAGGGGGCATAATGCGGCAGCGAGATCCCGGTGCCCACCCCGACCTCCAGAATGCGGCCGCCGATCCGGTCGGCGGCGCGGATCGCCGCTGCGCGCCCCTGCCGAAACACCGGGCCGAACACCAGATCGTACACCGGCGCCCACCGATCATAGGCCAGCGCCACGCCGGCTGTCGTCATCGTCGCTGTCATTCCCGCCGCTTACCTTCGTTGAAGAGGCCGTTTGGGGCCTTGGGATGGCGACCCTTGTGCGACGGGGAGGTGTCAGCGTGACGACGATTGGGTGACGGCCATCGTCACGGAAGCGACACGCGAGTGACACATGCCGGGAGCGAAAATCTTTATCTTCCAAGTTGATCTACATCAGGGAGCCAAGCGGATCGCCGCCTCGTTCGCTGCCCGGGACTTTTCCCCACCGAGAGGAAGCAGCCGATGGCCGTGAAATTCGCCGGAACCATGAACGCGATCAATCGCGGGCTCGACGAGACCAAGCCCGCCAAGGGCGTCGACATGATCGAGGATTGGGAAGCCGCGCTCGCCGATATCGACACGCCGGGCGCCAAGGGCATCCTGCGTGACCTGGGCTCGCTGCGCAAGCAACTGGAGAAGGACCAGCCCGACGCCGACCGCGTCCATGCGCTGCTCCACCGCCTCGGTGCGGCGACGACCAAGATCGCCGACAAGGCCGAGAAGTCGCAGGACAAGCTCAAGGCACTCGGCGAGGCGCTGACCGAGGCGGGCGAAGAGGAGCACGACGAGGAGGAAGATACCGAAGCGGCCGCCGCTCCTAAGCGCGCGCGCAAGAAGAAGTGATCGGGTGGAGGGCAGCCGACACGCTACCCTCCCCGTCGCCCCGGACTTGATCCGGGGCGCCGCTTCTCTCCGGCCTTGCGAGGAGAAGCGGGGTCCCGGATCACGTCCGGGACGACGCCGTCACCCCGCGACGCCGAGCGCCTCGGCCACCACCTTGTTGACGATCTTGCCGCCGCGCACGTTGACACCCGCCATCAGCCCGGCATCCGCCTCGGCCGCGGCATAGCCGCGATCGGCGAGCGCGAGCCCGTACGGCAGCGTCGCATTGTTCAGCGCATGGCTGCTGGTCAGCGGCACCGCGCCCGGCATGTTCGCGACGCAATAATGGATCACCCCGTCGACCTCATAGGTCGGCTCGGCATGAGTGGTCGCATGGCTGGTCTCGAAACAGCCGCCCTGGTCGATCGCGACATCGACGAGCACCGCACGCGGCTTCATCAACTTGAGCATCGGACGCGTCACCAGCTTCGGCGCCGAGGCACCGGGAATCAGCACCGCGCCGATCACCGCATCGGCTTCCGAAATCTCGTGCTCGATCGACTCCAGCGTCGATACGCGCGTCCGCACGCGGCCCTGGAACAGCTCGTCCAGCTCGCGCAGCCGCGGGATCGAGCGGTCGATGATCGTCACCTCCGCGCCGAGCCCGACCGCCATCCGTGCAGCGTGCGTCCCGACCACGCCGCCACCCAGCACGACGATCCGCGCCGGCTGCACGCCGGGGACGCCGCCGATCAGCACGCCGCGCCCGCCGTTGACCGCCTTCAGCGCGGTGCCGGCCGCCTCGATCGACAGCCGTCCCGCGACCTCGCTCATCGGCGCGAGCAGCGGCAGGTGGCCGCGCGCATCGACCACCGTCTCATAGGCGACCGCAGTGACGCCCGACGCCTGCAAGCCCTTCGCCTGCTCGGGATCGGGGGCGAGGTGGAGGTAGGTGAACAGGATCTGGTCCTCGCGGAGCTGCACCCATTCGCCGGGCTGCGGCTCCTTGACCTTGACGATCATCTGCGCGGTCGCGAACACTTCCGCGGCGGTGTCGACGATCGCGGCGCCGGCGGCACGATAGGCGTCGTCATCGGCGGCGATCCCGGCGCCGGCCCCGGTCTGGACGATCACCTCATGGCCGTGCGCGACATATTCGCGCACCGCGCCAGGGGTAAGCCCGACACGATATTCGTGGTTCTTGATTTCCTTGGGCACGCCGATGCGCATGGGTCCATCTCCTTGGTTGGCGACAGCATAGCGCGATCCGAACGGCGAAACCGGGCGAACTGCGCGACACCGGCGTGACTTTGCGGCGGAATCCGCCATGGTTCGGCCGCATGACGCAGAAAGGCTACGTTCCCGATCGAATCGACCGGCGGCTGATCGCGCTGCTGCTCGACAATGCGCGCGCCACCGCCTTCACGCTGGCGGAAGCGATTGGTCGCTCGGCGACTGCGGTCGCGCGACGGCAGCGCGCGCTGGAGGACGCCGGGATCATCACCGGCTATGCCGCGCGGCTCGATCTCGCACGGCTCGGCTGCGAGACGACCGTCCACATCAAGGTAACGCTGGAAAGCCAGCGTATCGACGTGCTCGACGCCTTCGAGACCGCGATCGCCGCCAGCCCGTCGGTCGTGCGGTGCGAGCTGATGTCGGGCAGCTACGATTATCTCGTCACGGTGCGCGCGCGCGACCTCGCGGATTTCGCGCACATCCACCGCGACGAACTGTCGCGGCTGCCGGGCGTCACGCAGATGGAAAGCGGGTTCGTGCTGCGCGAGGTGGTGGCGCCTCGCCTGCCACTTTCCTTGCTGGAATAAGGACATAGCTTATTTCTGGAGCCTTGATCGAAGTCAAAATGCCACAAAATCGGCACCTTGCCCTACTTCGCAGAGACTATACGCCTCCTCCTTGACGGTCGACGGCGTCTTCATCTTAACCCGCCTTTTAACAAGTGGCGGCAAAGACCTTCCATACTGATCTCCATTGGTCGACTTGCTTGGGACAGGACTCGGAAGGAAAAGAAATGCTCAAGTGGTTTCAGCAACATGCGCCGATTCGCACCAAGTTCACGGCTCTCGCGCTGGTCTATGGCGCGCTGTCGGCGCTGTCGCTCGGCATCACCGTCGCCGCGGCGCAGGCGCTGATACCGGCCATGGTCGCGATCGGCCTGGCCGTGGTCGTGCTGATGACGGTGGTCGCGGTCGCGGTCGGATCGCGCGCGCTGATCTGCAATCCGTATGTCGCGACCGTGATCCGCATGGAGGCGCTGGCGGCCAACGATCTCGATTCCGCGATCGCCTTCACCGATCATCACGACTGCGTCGGACGGATGACCAAGGCGATGGAGGTGTTCCGCAAGAACGGAAAGGCGCTGGTCACCGCGGCGCAGACCCAGCGCGCGGTGGTCGAGGCGCTCGGCAACGGGCTGGGGCACCTCGCCGACAACGACCTGACCTATCAGATCGAGCGGCCCTTCCCCGCCGATTATGACGCGCTGCGCACCAACTTCAACCGCGCGATGGCGGCGGTGTCGAACACGATCGCAGCGGTCGCGGCGGCGAGCAACGGCATCAACAGCGGTGCGGCCGACATCCGCCAGGCGTCTGACGATCTGTCGCAGCGCACCGAGCAGCAGGCCGCCTCGCTGGAAGAGACCGCCGCGGCGATGGACGAGATCACCACCACCGTCGGCGAAACCGCCGCGGGCGCACGCCGCGCCAACGACGCGGTAGTCGAGGCGCGCACCGAGGCCGAAAGCTCAGGCGACGTCGTGCGTCGCGCGGTGGAGGCGATGAGCGGGATCGAACGTTCCTCGTCGGAGATCAGCGAGATCATCAGCGTCATCGACGGCATCGCCTTCCAGACCAACCTGCTCGCGCTCAACGCGGGCGTCGAAGCCGCGCGGGCGGGGGACGCCGGCAAGGGCTTCGCGGTCGTCGCCAGCGAGGTGCGTGCGCTCGCGCAGCGCTCGGCGGATGCGGCAAAGGACGTCAAGACCAAGATCAACGCTTCCTCCGAACAGGTCCAGTCGGGGGTGACGCTGGTCAGCGAGACCGGCAAGGCGCTCCAGCGGATCATCGCGCGGATCGGCGAGATCAGCACGCTCGTGTCGACGATCGCGCAGTCCGCCGAGCATCAGGCGATCGGCCTGCAGCAGGTCAACACCGCCGTCTCGGAGATGGACGGCGTCACACAGCAGAACGCCGCGATGGTCGAGGAAGCGACCGCCGCCGCGCGCAGCCTCGCCGCCGAGGCCGATCGGCTCGCCACCGAAGTGGCGCGCTTCCGCACCGGCACCGCCGCCGCGCGCCCGGCGCTGTCGGTCGTCCCTTCCGCCCCGCCGGTCCATGAGCTTCAGGCGCGCGCCATCCAGGCCGGGCGCGATCTCGCCGGGGCGGCGCGCCGCCCGGTCACCGGCACGCGCGGCAATGCGCTGGCGGTGGCGGACGAAAACTGGTCTGAATTCTAGTCGCCGGTCGGCGGGGCACCGCGCCGCCGGTTCGCTCGCCGCCCCGGATCGCGCCCGGGTGGCGACGTTCAGCAGCCGCTAAAAGCCTTATCCGCGCCCCGCCGCATAGATCGCATCGAGCACCCGCGCGGTCGCGACATAGTCCTCGGCCGCGGCATCGAACCGCGCGCCGTCCGCCAGCCGCCGCGCCCAGTCGACCGCCGCGCGTCCGCCCCAGTCGTCGGGCGGCACCGCCAGCGTCTCGCGCGCGGTGCCGCGGAAATGCTCGGCGGTGAAGTCGTAGAACGAGCCGCCGACGTTGCGCAGCACCGCGCCGCCTTCGGTGCCGTAGAACGCCGCCTCGATCACCGCATCCTGCCCGGCGTGGAGCCGCCACGAACAGGCCAGCCGCACGATCACGCCATTGTCGAGCCGCACCGTCGCAGCGGCATAATCCTCGACCGCGTCCGCCGCGACCGGCGCACCGCCGGCGTAGAGCGCGGCATCGACCCGCTCGGCCGTCGCGCCCGGATTGAGCCAGAGCGCGAGATCGGCGAGATGGATGCCGAGATCCATGACGCACCCGCCGCCGGATTGCGCACGGTCATAGAACCACGGCTTGTCGGGACCGTAAGCATTGTGGAAGGTCAGATCGATCGCGAACACCCGCCCCAGCGCTCCGCTGCGCACCAGCGGCGCGATCGCGCGCATCCCCGCGGTGTGGCGATAGGACAGATCGACCCCCAGCAAGCGGTCCGCCCGCCGCGCCGCCGCGACCACCGCCACATTCTCGGCGGCGTCGCGTCCGAGCGGCTTCTGGCAGAACACCGCCACTCCGGCATCCAGCGCGGTGATCGACTGCGCGGCGTGGAGCGCGCTGGGGCTGGCGATCACCACCCCGTCGAGCCCGAGCGCCAACATCTCCTCCAGCGACGCGCAGACCTGCGCGCCGGGCGCGTCCTGCACCGCCGCCGCGACCATCTCGGGCGACGGATCGCTGATCGCGACCGCCTCGACCGCCCCGCCGGCGACCATCGCCGCCATCCGGTGCCGCCCGATCCAGCCGGTGCCGAGGAAGCCGATGCGGGGTTTGGTGTGGGTCATCTGTACGTATCCTGATTCTATTGCTCGTCATTCCCGCGACGGCGGGAATTCAGAACCCATGCCGTCTCGACAGAAGCGCGCCGTCGGCGTGTCTGGATTCCCGCCTGCGCGGGAATGACGGAGTTGGTGCGCTCGTCCTCTGCCCTCAGAACGTCACCACCGCCTTCACGAAGCCGGCGGGCTTGTCGCGGGTCGCGGCAACCGCCTCGTTCAGCTCCGCCAGCGAGAAGCGATGCGTCAGCAGCGCGGCAAGGTCGACTCGCCCGCCGGCCACCGCCGCCACCGCCTCGTTCAGCCCCCGGAGATTGACTCGCGGATCGCGTTCGTGCGCGTTGATCACGTCGATGCCCTTCCAGTTCCAGTCCTGCATGTTCACCTGCCGCGGCCCGTCCTGATGGTAGCCGGCGACCACCAGGCGCCCGCCGAAACCGACGATCGCCGAGGCGAGGTCGAGCGGCCATTGCTTGCCGACCGCCTCGATGACGCGCTCGCACAACGCCTCGCCGGTTAGTTGCCTGACGCGCTCGATGATCGTCCAGTGATCGTCCATCGCGATCGTCTCGGCGGCACCGTTCGCGCGCGCCAGCGCCAGCGACTCCTCGCGCCGCGAGATCGCGATCACCCGCGCGCCCGCATCGCTCGCCAGCTTCGTGAGCACCGCGCCGAGGAAGCCGATCCCGACGATCGCCACCGTGTGCCCGGGCAGCACGTCGGCGCGGCGGAAGATGTTCATCGCACACGCCAGCGGTTCGCCCGGAAACGCCTGTTCGTCGAGCGCAGCCGGCAGCCGCACCAGCTGGTCGACCGACGCCACGTCATACGGCGCGAAGCTGTGCCCCGACAGCATCGTCACCCGCTCGCCAATCGCGACGTCGGAGACGCCCTCGCCCAGCGCGTCGACCACGCCCCAGCCCTCATGCCCCATTCCACCGGCCTCGCTGGGATAGGTCGACCACGGCTGCCCCTCCCATGGCTCGACGTTCGACGCGCAGACCCCGCAGCCTTCGAGCCGCACGCGCACCTCGCCTGCCGCCGGCTGCGGCACCGGCGCGTCGCGCACCTCAAACCGGCCCGGCGCCACCAGCACCGCGGCGGGCATCATGCTTCCATTATCTTCCGACAATCGTTGGACTTTCCATGAATGAACCACGTGATCTCAACGGCGCGCTCGCCGACAACATCCACCGCCTCGCCGAACGCCAGCGCCGCGTCGAGGCCGATGCGCCGTGGGCCGACCGGCTGGCGGGACGGATCACCGGCTTTACCGGGTCGATGCTCTTCGTCGCGTTGCACCTGACGTTCTTCGGCGGCTGGATCGTGTGGAACCTGTACCTCACGCCCAAGTTCGACCCGACCTTCGTCGTGCTGGCGATGATCGCGTCGGTGGAAGCGATCTTCCTGTCCACCTTCGTCCTCATCAGCCAGAACCGTATGGCCGCGCAGGCGCAGGCGCGCGCCGACCTCGACCTCCACATCAACCTGCTCGCCGAACACGAACTGTCGCGGCTCACCGCGGTCGTCCGCCAGATCGCCGAACGCGTCGGGGTCACACCCCCTGACGACATCGCCGAGATCGAACGCGACGTGCGCGCCGAGGATGTGCTCGACACGCTCGACCGGGTTACGCCACCGCCTTCTGGTTCGTGACCGCCGCGGGCGCGTAGCGGTCGATCATCCACGCGCAGAAATCCGCGAACGCCTGCGGGTCGCGCGCCGCGCTGGTGTGATGCGGCTGGATGCCGAGATGCTCGGGCGTGAAGCAGAAGGTGACGGTCGTGTCGAACTCGGCCAGCGCCTCCATCTGGCGATCGAACCAGTCGGTCGCATTGGGGCGGAAGCTGTCCGCCCAGCTCAGCCCGGTGCGCAGCTTTTTCGTCCCCAGCCGCTTCATCCACGTCACCGCGTCGTCGAGCCGCGGGTCCTCGAAATGGAACCATTGCATCAGCCCCATCTCCGACGCGACCTTGGCATAGCTGTCGAGCGACGGCTTGGGGGTGCCGTCCTCGCGGATCAGCCCCATGTAGAAATGCCGGTAATAGCTCGACCCTTCCGCCTCGCGGTGGCGGGTGGTCGCGCCCCATTCCTGCGGCAGGTCGAACAGCGAATACCAATAGATGCGCGGCACGCGGCCGATCAGCAGCTCGGCGGTTTTCTCGACCCCGAACACCTGCACCTCCTCGGCGCCGAACGAGCCGACGCCGACCTCGGTCACCCATACCGGCTTGTCGGTCACCGCCTCGATTTCGGCGATCTTGGCGGGCCAATCGTGGATCGACCACAGATTCCAGTCGAGCGGGAAGCCGTGCACCGCGAGCACGTCGACCGCGTCGAGGCAGCCATGCGCCTCCAGCCGCTTCACCCACAACGGATCGATCGGCGACATGCCGCCCAGCACGCGCGTCACCGCCGGGTTGACCGCCGCGATCGACGCCCCCGCGCGCGACACGGTATCTGCGAACAGCGACCAGTCGGGATCGACCTCCGGGTCCCAGTGCGACTTGTTGTTCGGCTCGTTCCAGATCATCGCGGCTTCGATCACGCGCGCACTCCCCCCGTAGATGGATAGACCGCCGCCGGTCCGTGCTCCGCGAAGGGCACGTCGCTGATGCGGCAGAGATAGACGTCGTCCTGCGGATGCGCGGTCACCGTAAAGCCGGCGGCACGCAGCATCGCTTCCGAACAGGCGCGGTTGGGCGCCCACCAATTGGTCCAGTCGCCCGCAAACTTGCGCTCGATGAAGTGCAGTTTCGGATAGTCGCGATCGTCGAAATAGTCGGGCGGAGTCCAGGTGCCGGGCACGTAGAAGGGATGATCCTCGGGCACGACCGCATCGTCCTTCGAGCCCTGCTGCATCGTCTGGAACAGCATCAGATCGCCCGCGACATGCTCGCGGATCAGGTCAAGCGCCAGCAGCGGATGCCGCAGATGATAAAGCACCCCCATGAAGATCACGAGATCGAAGCGCTCGCCGAGCTGCGCGACATCATAGACCGACAGGTTGCGGAACTCGACGCTGTCGCCGAACCCCAGCGCCTCGCTCGCCAACCGCGCCTGCGCGAGATAACGATCGTCGGAGTCGATCCCCACCACCCGCGCCGCGCCGCGTCGCTTCATCTCGACCGAATAGAAGCCCGCGTTGCAGCCGATGTCGAGCACCGTCTTGCCGGTCAGATCCTCCGGCAGACAGACGCCGAATTCGGCGAACTTGTTGCCGGGATAATCGAGCAGGAAATGGTCGGGGGCGGTCTGCACGCCGCCGGGCAGGTGGATGTTGTGAAACCACGGGGCCAGCTCCGCGACCCGCGCACGCAAATCTTCGCTCATCAATCCCCCGTCACCCATCGCAAGCATCAACTATCCTCGGACAGCCGCGTTCCGTCGGCTTGATCTCGCTCAACTTAATAGTGTGGAACCGCCGCCCGGGTGTGCCGCGTTTGCGGCGGCATGAGCGATCACGGCTGGACCCGGGCGATGCGCGAGGAGCGCTACGAGGACGCCTGGGCGATCGAGCAGGCCGTCCTCGCCGCACGCGACCCCGTGACGCGCGACGACCCAACGCTCCCCTATCATCGGCGCTGGGTATGGGACGGCGGCGCGGTCGACGGCCGTGACGTGCTGGTGCGGTGCTATCACGGGCTCGGCGACACGCTGCAATTCGCGCGTTTCCTCCCGGTGCTGGCGCGGCGCGCCCGCACGGTGACGGTCGAGGCCCCCGCACGGCTGCACGCCTTGTTGCACTTCCCCGACGTAGCGCTCGCCGCCTTCGACGAGGCACACCCGCTGCCGCCATCGGACTGCGACATCGAAATAACCGAGCTTTGCGCCGCGCTCCGCTGTACGCCGGGTGACGTTCCCGTCCCTTATGTAAGCGCCGCCCCCGCCCCGCTGCCCGATGGGACGATCGGGCTCTGCTGGCAGGCCGGCGACTGGGATGCCGATCGCTGGGTGCCGCCCGCCTTGCTCGAACCGATCACGTCGCGGCACCGCTGCGTCTCGCTGGTCAGCGCGCCGACCACCCTCCCCGTCATCAATCCCGAAGGCTGCCCGTTCGACCTCGCCGCGACCGCTGCGCTGGTCGCCGGCTGCGCATTGGTCATCACCGTCGACACGATGATCGCGCACCTCGCCGGCGCGCTCGTACGGCCGACGTGGCTGCTGCTGAAGGCTGCGCCCGACTGGCGCTGGGACCCCGCCCGCCGCGACAGCGCCTGGTATCCACACACCCGCCTCTATGCGCAGCCGACCGCGGGCGACTGGCACACGCCACTCGCCATGATCGCGCGCGATCTCGACGTGATAGAAGGAGAAGATCATGGCCAGCCTCCCCAGCCCGTCCGTGCCCGTGTCCTGGGGTGAGTTGCTCGACAAGATCACGATCCTCGAGATCAAGCAGCATCGTATCGACCGCGCCGACGCCCGCGCCAATGTCGCGCGCGAACATTCATTGTTGTCGCGGATCGGCGCGGGGGTGCTCGGGCAGGACGATGTCGCGCCGCTGTATGCGCGGCTGAAGTCGGTCAACGAGGACCTGTGGGAGATCGAGGACGCGATCCGCCGCGAAGAGGCCGCGCGGAGCTTCGGCGGCGAGTTCATCCGGCTGGCGCGCGCGGTCTACGTCAAGAACGACGAGCGCGCGGCGCTGAAGCGCGCGATCAACGTCGCGCTGGAATCGGACCTGATCGAAGAGAAGAGCTATGCGGCGGTGAATTGATTTTTTTCCGACACCGAAGCGTAGCTGCCGGGGCGACTGCACCTCTGGATTGGGCAGACATGGGACCCTGCCTTCGCAGCGGCGACGGCGGCCAAACGAACCGTCGCCCCTGCGCAGCCAGGGGCCCATGTCTGTAGAGTTCATCTGCAACGCCGCCCCAACCACGCCGCCGATGTGTCAAGCAGAACGCTCGTTCAACGCCACCACCACCGCCCCCTCGCCCTGCAGTGAAAGCGTGGTCACCGACCCCGGATCGCAGCCCAGCGAAAAGATCCGGTCGAGCGGGAGTCCGAGATAATGCGCCACCACTCCGCGGATCACATCACAGTGCGACACGCATAACGTCACGCCTTCCCCGCACCCGGCGACGAACCCGACCGCACGCGCCACCGCCTCGCCCATCGTCTCCCCGTCCGGACAGCGCGCCGTCGCACGCTCGGCGTTCCAGCGCTGCCAGTCCGCATCCCTGTCCAGTGCCGCGAACGCGCGCCCAGTGAAATCACCGAAGTCGACCTCATCCAACTCCGCCGCGATCTCTACCGGCAGCGCCAGCGCCGCCGCGACCACCGCCGCGGTCTCGCGCGTCCGCGCCCGCGGACTGGAGACGATCCGCGTCACGCCGCGCGACGCGACCAGTCCTGCCAGCGCCTCCGCTTCCACCCGCCCCTGTCGATCGAGAGAAATATCGGAGCGTCCGCTCAACACGCGACCGACTTCTTGGTGATGCCCATGCCGGGCGAGAATAATACTTCTGGCCATCTCGGATTGATCTGCGTCAACTTACGACCCAGTTCAACGAAAATTACGCCAGCGCAATAATTTATCGGAACCAAGCTAAGTAGAAGATGTTCTTGTCACGCAATCAACCAGCAATGCGCGCGCGTGTCATTGATTGAGATCAAGTACGGGGCGGGAGGAATATTCGTGGAAACCATTCTCATCACCGGCGGGGCCGGCTTCATCGGGCGTTTCGTGGCCGATGAGCTGCTGTCGCGCGGCCACGAAGTGCGCGTGCTCGACAGTCTGATCGAGCAGGTGCACGGCGATTGCGAGCGCCCGCCGCTCCTCAACGACGCGGTCGAACTCATCCGCGGCGACGTGCGCAACGGCGACGTCGTCAGCAAGGCGCTCGACGGCGTCGACAGCGTCATCCATCTCGCCGCCGAGGTCGGGGTCGGCCAGTCGATGTACGAGGTCGAGCGCTATACCTCGACCAACGATGTCGGTACCGCGGTGCTGTTCGAGAAACTGATCGACAAGCCGGTGCGCCGCGTCGTCACCGCTTCGTCGATGTCGATCTATGGCGAGGGGCTGTACCGCGACGCCGACGGCAACATGGTGCAGGACGCCGAGCGCAAGGGGCTGCGCGACGGGCTGACCAACTGGGAGCCGGTCGACGCGCAGGGCCGCCCGCTCACGCCGGTCGCGACGCCGGAGTGGAAGCAGCCGAACCTCGCCTCGATCTACGCGCTCAACAAATATGTGCAGGAGCGCACCACGCACATCATGGCCGCGCCCTATGGGATCGAAGGCGTGTGCCTGCGACTGTTCAACGTCTACGGCCCCGGCCAGGCGCTCTCCAACCCGTACACCGGCGTGCTCGCGATCTTCGCGTCGCGGCTGCTCAACGGGCAGAAGCCGATGATCTTCGAGGACGGCGAACAGCGCCGCGACTTCGTCCATGTCAGCGACGTGGCGCGCGGCTTCGCCGATGCGTTGTTCCTTCCGCAAGCGGTCGGCGGCACGTTCAACATCGGCTCGGGCCATGACCGCTCGGTGACGGAAGTCGCCACCGAACTCGCCAAGGCCATGGGCAAGAACGACCTGACGCCGGAGATCGTCGGCAAGGCGCGTATCGGCGACATCCGCCATTGCTTCTGCGACACGACGCTGGCGCAGGAGCGGCTCGACTTCCGCGCCACGCAGGACTTCACCGCCGGGCTCGCCGAACTCGCCGAATGGGTCGCCGAACAGACCGCCGAGGACAAGGTCGCCACGATGCGCGCCGAGCTCGAGCGCCGCGGGCTGGTCGCATGAGCGGGCCGGTGCTGGTTACCGGCGGCGCCGGGTTCATCGGCTCCAACCTCGCCGACCGGCTTGCCGGCGAAGGGCATGACGTGGTGATCTACGACGCGCTGGCGCGCGCCGGGGTGGAGCGCAACCTTGCATGGCTGCGCGCGCGCCACGGCAGCCGCATCCGCTTCGTCCATGCCGATATCCGCGACGCCGCGCGGCTCGCCGACGAGGTCGCCAGCGCGGCGGCGGTGTTCCACTTCGCCGCACAGGTGGCGGTGACCACCAGCCTCGACGACCCCGCCGACGATTTCACCACCAACATCACCGCCACCTTCCAGTTGCTGGAGGCGATCCGCACCCGCGCGGCGCACGTGCCGTTGATCTTCGCCTCCACCAACAAGGTCTATGGCGATCTCGCCGACTTGGATTTCGTGCTGGAGGACGAAGCCTATCGCCCCGTCGACCCGCAGGTCCGCGCGCACGGCATCGGCGAGGCGCGGCCGCTCGACTTCCACACGCCCTATGGCGTGTCGAAGGGTGCGGCAGACCAATATGTGCTCGATTACGCGCGCAGCTTCGGGCTCAAGACCTGCGTCTTCCGGATGAGCTGCATCTACGGCCAGCGCCAGATGGGCACCGAGGATCAGGGCTGGGTCGCGCATTTCCTGATCCGCGCGCTCAACGGCGAGCCGATCACGCTTTACGGCGACGGCCATCAGGTCCGCGACGTGCTCGACGTCCGCGATGCGGTGAACGCTTATGTCGCGGCGTGGCGGCGGATCGACGAGGTCGCCGGCCGCGCCTTCAATCTTGGCGGCGGCCCCGACAATGCGGTCAGCCTGCGCCAGTTGCTCGCGCACATTGCGACGCTCACCGGCCGTCCGGTCGACGTGCATTATTCGGGCTGGCGCGCGGGCGACCAACGCTATTTTGTCGCCGACGCGCGCGCCGCCGCCGCGGCACTCGCGCTGCCCGACCGCCGCGACTGGCGCGAAGGCGTCGGCGCGCTCGCCGACTGGTTGCAGCGCGAACATGCCGCCGCCGAGACGCCGACAATCGAGGTCGCTGCGTGACAGGACGGCTGTTGATGACCGCCGACGCGATCGGCGGCGTCTGGCAATATGCGCTTCAGCTCGCCGGCGATCTGGTCCGCACCGGCTGGTCGGTCGACCTCGCCACGCTTGGCCCCGCCCCCTCGCCCGCGCATCACGCGCAGGCCGAAGCAGCCGGCGTCACCCTGATCGACACCCGCCTCCCGCTCGACTGGCTCGCCACCGACGCGCAGGCGGTTTCGGTCGCTGCCGATGCGATCGCCGCGCTCGCCGCGGCGCGCGCAGTCGATGTCGTCCAGCTCAACCAGCCCGCGCTCGCGATCGCCGATTTCGCGATGCCGGTCGTCGCGGTGGTGCATAGCTGCGTCGCAAGCTGGTGGGAGGCGGTCGAACATGGCCCGCTCCCCGCCGATCTCGCGTGGCAGACCGAGCTGGTCGCGCGCGGCCTCGCGCGGGCCGACGCGATCGTCTGCCCGACCCGCGCCTTCGCCGCGACGGTCCAGCGTCTCTACGCACTGCCCGCCCCGCCGCTGGCGATCCACAACGGCCGCACGCTGCCGGCCGCCACCGGCGCGCTGTACACACGGGCCTTTACCGCCGGCCGGCTGTGGGACCGTGGCAAGAACATCGCAACGCTCGATCGCGCCGCCGCCTTGCTGCCGCTGCCGTTCCGCGCCGCCGGCCCGGCGCGCGGTCCGCATGGCGAGCATCACAAGCTCCACCACCTCGAACCGCTCGGGCGGATCAGCGACGCCGCGATCGCCGCCGCACTCTCGACGCGCCCGATCTTCGCCTCGGCGGCTTGTTACGAGCCGTTCGGGCTGGCGGTGCTGGAGGCGGCGCTGACCGGCTGCGCGCTGGTCCTGTCCGACATCCCGACCTTCCGCGAATTGTGGGACGGCGTCGCGACCTTCGTCGCCGTCGATGATGCCGAGGGCTTTGCGCACGCGATCGCCGCGCTCGCCGCCGACACCGACCGGCGGCTCGCCCGCGGTGCGCTCGCCCGCAGCCGCGCGCTCGCTTACGCGCCCGAACAAACCGCGCGCGCCATGGCTGCGCTGTTCGATCGCGTCACCGCCACCGGCGCGCGAGCCGCCGCATGAAGCTGGTCTATTTCACCCACAGTCTCGCCTCGTGCTGGAACCACGGCAACGCGCATTTCCTGCGCGGCGTGCTCTCGGAGCTGATCGCGCGGGGACATGACGTGCGCGTCTACGAACCGGCCGGTGCGTGGAGCCTCGAAAACCTGCTCGCCGACAACGGCGAGGCCGGGCTCGACGCCTACCGCGCCGCCTATCCCGAACTGTCGTCGCAGACCTTTGCTCCCGACGCCGACCTGACCGAACTGGTCGACGGTGCGGACGTGGTGATCGTCCACGAATGGAACGCGCACGATCTGGTCGCCGCGCTCGGCAAACTCCGCCGCGACGGCGCGCGCTTCACCTTGCTGTTCCACGACACGCACCACCGCGCGGTCAGCGCGCCCGAGGAGATGCGCGCCTACGACCTCGACGGCTATGACGGCGTGCTCGCGTTCGGCGAAGCGCTGTCGCGCGTCTATCGCGACTGGGGCTGGGGCGATCGCGTCTGGACGTGGCACGAAGCCGCCGACACGCGCCGCTTCTTCCCCGTCGACGGCGAGCACCGCGATGGACTCGTCTGGATCGGCAATTGGGGCGACGGTGAGCGCACTGCCGAGATCGAGAATTATCTGCTCGCCCCCGCGCGCGATGCCGGGCTGCCGCTCGACATCTATGGCGTCCGCTATCCCGACGACGGCAAGGCGATGCTCGCGGCCTACGGCGCGCGCTATCACGGCTGGGCGCCCAATGCCGCCGCGCCCGCGCTGTTCGCGCGCGCGCTGGCGACCGTCCATGTGCCGCGCCGCTATTACACGACGATCCTGCCCGGCATCCCGACGATCCGAGTCTTCGAGGCCTTGGCGTGCGGCCTGCCGCTCGCCAGTGCGCCATGGGACGATGCCGAACACCTCTTCCGCCCCGGCACCGACTTCCTGTTCGCGCAAACGCCTGCGGAGATGACGCGCATCCTCCGCGATCTGCGCCACGACGCCGCCCTGCGCGCGTCGCTCGCCGCCGCCGGGCTCGACACCATCCGCGCGCGCCACACCTGCGCGCACCGCGTCGACGAACTGCTCGCGATCCTCGCGCAGCTCGACGCCCCCTCGCATTCACGGAGCATCCCAGCGTGAAGATCGCCTTTTACGGGTCCAGCCTGCTGTCTTCCTACTGGAACGGTGCCGCGACCTATTACCGCGGCATCCTGCGCGCGCTCGGCGAGCGCGGCTATGACATCACCTTCTACGAACCCGACGCGTTCGAGCGGCAGCAGCATCGCGACATCGATCCGCCCGCCTACGCCAAGGTCGTCGTCTATCCCGCGACGCACGACGCGCTGCGCGAGGTGCTGGCCGAGGCCGCCAACGCCGATATCGTCGTCAAGGCGAACGGCGTCGGCGTGTTCGACCGCGAATTGCTCGAAGGCATCATCGCGCACGCCCGCCCCGACGCGCTCAAGATCTTCTGGGACGTCGACGCCGCCGCGACACTCGACGAGATGCGCGCCGACCCCGATCATCCGGTCACCGCCGCGCTGCCGCACCTCGACATGGTGCTGACCTACGGCGGCGGCGATCCGGTCGTAAACGCCTATCGCGGCTTCGGCGCGGCGCAGTGCATCCCCGTCTACAACGCGCTCGATCCGCAGACCCACCACCCGGTCCCCGCCGACGACCGCTTCGCGTGCGACCTCGCTTTCCTCGGCAACCGCCTCCCCGATCGCGAGGCACGCGTCGAGGAATTCTTCCTCCGCCCCGCCGCGCTGCTCCCGCAACAAAGCTTCCTGATCGGCGGCAACGGTTGGGACAGCAAGGCGATGCCCGGCAACGTCCGCCACCGCGGCCATGTCTTCACCGCCGAGCACAACGCGTTCAACTGCACGCCGCGCGCGGTCCTCAACGTCGCGCGCGATTCGATGGCGCACATCGGCTTCTCGCCCGCGACACGCGTCTTCGAGGCCGCCGGCGCCGCCGCCTGCCTCATCACCGATGCGTGGGAGGGGATCGAGCTGTTCCTCACGCCCGACCGCGAAGTGCTGGTCGCGCGCGACGGTCAGGACGTCGCCGACCACCTCGCCGCGCTCACCACCGAGCGCGCGGAGGCGATCGGCCAGGCCGCGCTCAAGCGGGTGCTCGCCGAACACACCTATGACCTCCGCGGTGCGCAGGTCGACACGCTCTTCAAGGCGCACGCCGCCCGTCAGCGCGAGGCCGCGTGATGAAGCTCGTCGTGCTCGGCCTCTCGCTCAGCTCCAGCTGGGGCAACGGCCACGCCACCACCTTCCGCGCGCTGCTCCGCGCCTTCGCCGCGCGCGGGCATGACGTGCTGTTCCTCGAACGCGACATGCCCTGGTATGCCGCGCACCGCGACGAACCCGCGCCCGATTATTGCCGGCTCGAACTCTACGACAGCCTCGCCGCGCTGGCGGACTGGCGCGCCGAGATCGAGCAGGCCGATGCGGTGATGGTCGGCTCCTACGTCCCCAACGGCGTCGAGGTCGGCAAGCTGGTCCAGCAATGGGCGCGCGGCGTCACCACCTTCTACGACATCGACACGCCGGTCACGCTCGCCAAGCTGGCGCGCGGCGCGTGCGATTATGTCTCGCCCGAGGTCATCCCCGGCTACGACGTCTATTGTTCGTTCACCGGTGGCCCGACGCTGCGGCTGATCGAGGAACGCTACAAGAGCCCCGCCGCGCGCGCGCTTTATTGCTCGGTCGACGCCGATCGCTACCGCCCGACCGGCGCGGACAAGCGCTGGGACCTGTCGTATCTCGGCACCTACAGCGACGATCGCCAGCCGACGCTCGAGCGGCTGCTGATCGAGCCCGCGCGCCGCCATCCGGAGATGCGCTTCGTCGTCGCCGGGCCGCAATATCCCGACACGATCGACTGGCCCGCGAACGTCGAGCGGATCGAGCATCTCCCCCCTGCCGACCATGCCGATTTCTATTCGGCGAGCCGCGCGACGCTCAACGTCACCCGCGCCGACATGATCGCCGCCGGCTGGTCGCCCTCGGTGCGGCTGTTCGAGGCGACCGCCTGCGGCACGCCGATCGTCTCGGACCGCTGGCCGGGCATCGACGAACTGCTGACGCCCGACACCGAGATCCTGCTCGCCGACACCGGCGACGATGTCGCAGCGGCGCTCGGCCGCCCCGATCTCGACGCGATCGGCACCGCCGGCCGCGCGCGCGTCCTCGCCGAACACACCGCGCAGCACCGCGCCGCCGAGCTGGAAGCGCATCTGCGCGAGGCGGCGACCGCCAGGCTCGCAATCGCCTAGTTCGTCATTGCGCAAAGCCTGAAGCCGACGGAACGAACCGCCCTTGATCCCGGTTATGCCCGGCGAACCTAAACAAGGAGACGTTCGATGAACAGCGATACGCTGACCGGCACGACCACCGATCTGGGCGGCAAGCTCAAGGAAGGCCTCGGCAAGGCATTCGGCGACGACAAGCTGCGCGCCGAGGGTTCGGCCGATCGGGCCGAGGGCACCGTGCAGAAGACCTATGGCGAGGCCAAGGACAGTGTCCGTCCGCTGATCGACCAGGCGCGCCGCTTCATGAACGAGCGTCCGTTCGCCGCCGCCGCGGTGGGTGGCGTGATCGGTCTCGCGCTGCTCAACACGCTGCGCGGCAAGTAAAAGAAAACGGGGGGAGCGTTAGCTCTCCCCTTTTCCTCCGTCCCGAACCCGGTTCGGGTTTCCGCTTCTTCCTTCTCAGGCGCTACGCCGCCTCGCGCCGCCCCGCGCAGCCGCGCAGCCGCGCAGCGCCCGCGCCAACGCATCCGGCGCGCTCGGCTTGGGGCACACCGTCGCGCTGGGATAGCGCAGCCGCAGCGCCGCATCATCGGCATGGCCGGAATGGAACAGCAGCGGCACCCCCGCCGCATGTAGCCGGTCCGCGGCCGGAAACACCGTGCCGTCCGCCAGCCGCACGTCCAGCACCGCCGCGGCGAACCGCCCCGCGTGTCGCTCGATCGCCGCCTCGGCCTCGACCACCGTCGCGCACGGACCCACCACGCGGAACCCCGCCTCCTCGATCGTCTCCTGCAGATCGAGCGCGATGAACAATTCGTCCTCGACCAGCAGGACGTCGGTATTCGCGCGATCAGTCACGGGCAAGCACACTCGCAGGCAGTTTCATACGCAGCCGGAACGATCGCCCCGCCGCCTCGCTCCGTACCTCGCCAAGTAATTGTCGGACACTTGTGTCGACCAGCAACGAGCCGAAGCCGCGCTGCGGCGCATCGGCGTCAAGATCGCCGGGCCCGATCTCGTCCCAGTCGAGTTCCAGCCCGTCGCCGCTCACCCGCCAGCGCACCGTCAACCCGGTGCCGCCATCCGGCTCCCCGACGCGGTTCTCGCCGCATAGGGCACCGTATTTCACCGAATTGGTCGCCCATTCGTGGAGGATCAGCGCTAGTGACGACAGGCATTGCCGGTTCAGCGCAACCTTCGGCCCTTCCACGACGATGTGCGAATGGTCGCGATAGGGTGCGAGCGTCGCGGCGACCAGCTCGTCGAGCCCGATCGCCTGCGGCTGCCCGGCCGGCGAGGCCAGCGAGTGCGCGCTGCCCAGCGCCGCGATCCGGTGGCGCAGGTCGGTCGCGAACGGCCGCACCTCGTCATGGTTGCGCGCCGCGACGGTGATCATGCCGGCGATCACCGCGAACAGGTTCTTCACGCGGTGGTTCATTTCGCGCAGCATCAGCTCGCGCGTTTCCGCCAGCGTATATTCGGGGGTCACGTCGATCGACACGCCGACCAGCCGCGGCGGGTTGCTCCCCGCGATCACGCGCCCGAACCCCTTGATCCAGCGCGCCTTGCCCTCGATCGGGCGCAAGCGGAACGTCGCCTCGTAATCGCCGTTGCGCTCCACCGCGCGGCGCAGCGCGGTTTCCACCGCGCCGCGATCCTCGGGCTCGATCCGGTCGAGCAGCGGGTCGATGCGGGTCGCTTCCTCGCCGGCCATGCCGAACAGCCGCTGCTCGACCCCGTCGAGCACCGTCTCGCCGGTCTCGGGGCAATATTCCCAGACGCCGATCCCGGCCGCCTTGATCGCCAGATCGAGCCGTTCGCGCTCGGCGGCGAGCTGCCGTTCGAGCGACAGCGCCTCGGTGATGTCGGTCAGCACCAGCGTCGTGCCGTCGACCGCGCCGCTCTGCGTGCGATACGGCAGCACGCGCAGCGACAGCACGCGGTCGCCATCGCTGGTCGTCACACGCCGCTGCGTCGCGGGCGCGCCCGCCGCGACCGCACGCGCATCCTCCAGATAATCGCTGCCGCGCAGCCGGCTCGCCACATCGCTCAGCGGCCGCCCGCGGTCGGCGGGCTGCAACGGGAAGATCGACACCGCCGCGTCGGTATAGCTGCGCACCTTCAGCTCGGCATCCAGCACCACCACCGCCAGTTCGGTCGACTGATGGAAGTTGCGCAGGTCGGAGATCGCGACCGTCAATTGCTCGACCTTGCTCTTCAGCTCGTCGTTGACGGTCGACAATTCCTCGTTCGTCGATTGAAGCTCCTCGTTCATCGACATCATTTCTTCGTTGGAGCTTTTCAGCTCCTCGTTGGCGGTCTCCAGTTCCTCGATCGCGGTGCGCAGCCGGTGCCGCGTCAGCCGCAACTCGTCCTCGATCGCCTCCAGATGATCGTCGGTGGCGGTCAGGTCCTCCAGCTCGCCCTGATCGGCCGGGCGGAACGCGCCGCTGTCGCGGAACACGAACAGCAACGTGCCGTCGCCGAGCGGATCGCAGATCACCTCGACCGGCTGCACGCCATAATCGGTCTCGACCTCGACATCGCGCGCCACCACCCGCCGCCGCTCGTCGCGCGCCTGCCGCAGCAGCGGCCCGATCACGGTGCGCAGCCCGGGCCGTGCGAGATTGACCGCGCTGCTCCCGCCGGTGCGCGTCACCGGAAATTCGAAATAGCGGCTCAGCTTGCCGTAGGCGGCGGTGATCCCGCCGTCCTGATCGACGATCAGGCTGGCCGGGGCATAGCGATCGACGATCCGGCGGATCGCGACGCTCTCGGTGGTCAGCGCAGCGCTGTCGCCGCGCCCGTCGCGCTCGCGCCGCAGCCCGGTCGGGCGCGCGTTGCCGGGCAGGTCGATCGGATAGCTCGGCGCACCCGGCGCGCGCTCGAAAAGCCGCGCATGCTGATCGACGACGGTGAACAGATGCTCGAACCGCCCGATGCTCTCCGACGGCCCCAGGAACAGGAAGCCACCCGGACGCAGCGCGTAATGGAACAAGGGCAGCACCGATTGCTGCAAGCGATCGTCGAAGTAGATCAGCAGGTTGCGGCACGACACCAGATCGATCCGCGAGAAAGGCGGATCCTTGACCACGCTATGATTCGAAAAGCGGATCATGTCGCGGATCTGGCCCGCGATCGTGAACCGCTCGGCGTGCGGCACGGTGTAACGCTCGCGCAGCGCGGGCGGCAGGTCGACGAGCGCGGCGGCCGGATAGCTGCCCTCGCGCGCAATCGTCAGCATCTGCTCGTCGATATCGGTGGCGAAGATCTGCACCGCCAGCGGCTGGCCGGAGGTGCGCGCCGCCTCCGCGAACAGCATCGCGATCGTATAGGCTTCCTCGCCGCTCGAACAGCCGGGCACCCAGACGCGCAGGTCATCGTCGGTGGCGCGCTCGCGCAGCAGCGGCTCGACCACCTGCTGGCGCAGCGTCTCGAACGCCTCGGCATCGCGGAAGAAGCGCGTGACGTTGATGAGCAGGTCGCGGAACAGCGCCTCGCACTCATCGGCGTCGCTGCGCACCCGCGTCAGATAGGCGCGCCCGGTATCGATCCCCAGCACGTGCATCCGCCGTTCGACCCGGCGGATCAGCGTCGAGCGCTTGTACCCCGAAAAGTCGTGCCCGATCGCGTTGCGCAGCACGCGGCACAATTCGTCGACATGGTCCGCGACCACCCCGGCCTCGGCCTCGCCCGTTTCGGTGTTGCGCCGCCCGAAGAAGCCGCGCAGGCAATCGAGGATCTCCCCCGCCGGCTTGACGAAATCGATCAGCCCGGTGCCAACCGCCGACAGCGGCATCCCGTCGTAGCGCGCGCTCTCCGGCTGCTGGACGACCCCGACGCCGCCGTTCTCCTTGATCGCGCGCAGCCCGGTCGTCCCGTCCGCGCCGGTCCCCGACAGGATCACGCAGGCGGCGTTCGATTGCTGGTCGCTCGCCAGCGACTGGAAGAAGTCGTCGATCGGGCGCCGCATTCCGCGCGGCTGCGCGAAGTCGGTCAGCTCCAGCACGCCGTCGCGGATCGCCAGCCCGCGCCCGGGCGGGATGATATAGACCTTGTCGGCCTCGATTCGCTCACCGCCCGCGCTCTGCAGCACCTCCAGCGCGGTGGCGCGGTCGAGCAGTTCGGCGAGCATGCTTTCGTGATTGGGGTCGAGATGCTGGACGACCACGAACGCCAGCCCGGTCGGGCGCTGTGCCGGCGCGAGCATCTCGCGCAACGCCTCCAGCCCGCCCGCCGATGCGCCGATCCCGACCACCGGAACGGTCCGTCCGGTCGCGGCGGGCGTGAGGCGGGCGCCGCCGGCGTTATGCACGATAATCGTGCTCCAGTCCGGCGAGCATCATCTTGGCCTGCGCCACCGTCGCGGCGCTGTTGGCGATCGTCAGCAGCGTGCCCTCGACGACGATCCCGGCATCGCCCGCGATCGGCGACAGCCGCCCGAGCGTCCGGCCAAGCTCGGAATCGTACTCGCTCAGCAGGTCGGGCTGCGAGCGGCTGACATCGAATTGCGAAGCGAAGATGTAATCGGCCGACCCGTCGATCGCGCGCAGCCGCGACATGTACAGCAGGTTGACGAACGGCGTCCCGTCCTTGCGGAAATTGACGATCGGCGTGCGGACATTCTCCTGCCGCGGGTTGGCGAGAAACTCGCGCAACCGCTCGCGCGGCTCGGTATTGGGCGCGGAGCGCTGCAACATCCGGCAATTGCGCCCGAGCACGTCCTCCGGCGTATAGCCGGTCAGCTGGCAGAAGCGGTCGCTGACCGCGAGCAGATGATTGTCGTCATCGGCAGTCGCGATCGCCAGCGCCACGCGCGACTGGCGCAGGTAATCGAGCAGCGCAGGGGGTAGTTCGGGGGTCACGCATACTCCGATCCGACACGATCCAAATCTGGATTACGCCCGAAGGCGTCCGCTCTACAACCGTCTTCGCGCGCGCGAGTGCCCCGGAACCGGCCAGCGGGGTTAAAACAGGTCATGACAGATGCGTCGCCATGTCCTTGATCCAGGGCAGGCGCATGGATCAACATTCCACGACGTTCACCGCCAGCCCGCCGAGACTGGTCTCCTTATATTGCGTCCGCATGTCCTCGCCGGTCTGGCGCATCGTCTCGATCACCGCGTCGAGGCTGACGACATGGCTGCCGTCGCCGCGCAGCGCCAGATAGGCGGCGTTGATCGCCTTCACCGCGCCCATCGTGTTGCGCTCGATGCACGGGATCTGCACCAGCCCGCCGATCGGATCGCAGGTCAGCCCGAGGTTATGCTCCATCCCGATCTCGGCGGCATTCTCGATCTGGCGGTTGGTGCCGCCCAGCACCGCCGCCAGCGCGCCCGCCGCCATCGAGCAGGCGACGCCGACCTCGCCCTGGCACCCCATTTCCGCCGCCGAGATCGACGCGCGCTTCTTGTAGAGCATCCCGATCGCCGCCGCGGTGTAGAGGAAGCAGCGCACCCCCGCCTGCCGCACCGGCGCGGGCTTGGTCTGCGCGACCAGGGTCTCGTAGAAGCGCAGCACCGCCGGCAGCACCCCGGCCGCGCCATTGGTCGGCGCGGTGACGACCCGCCCGCCCGCCGCATTCTCCTCGTTGACCGCCAACGCCCACAGGCTGACCCATTCGAACACCTCGGCCGGGTTGCGCCCGGGCGTGTTGCCGGTCAGCGCCTGTTCCAGCGCGCGCGCCCGCCGCCGCACCTTGAGTCCGCCGGGCAGCAATCCGTCCTGCGCGATCCCGCGATCGATGCACGCGTTCATGGCCGCATGGACCGCGTCGAGGAAGGCGTCCGCCTCCGCACCACTGCGCCACGCCTCCTCGTTGGCGCGGACCAGTTCGGCGATCGTCAGCCCGGTCGCGTCACCGAGCGCGAGCAGTTCGGCGCTCGACGAAAAGGGATGGCGCACCGCGACGTTCGCCGCCGCGACCGGCGCGCCCTTGCGCAGGATCGCGCCGCCGCCGATCGAGAAATAGGTCTCGGCATAGCCGGTGCCGTCGGCCAGCCGCGCGGTGAACCCGATCCCGTTCGGATGTTCGGGCAGGAAGTCGCGCGGGTGGAAGACGATGTCCGCCGCCTCGGCGAACGGGATCGTGCGCGCGCCCGCCAGCCGCAACCGCGAGGTCTCCCGGATCGTCTCCAGCACCGCCGGCGCGGCATCCGGGTCGACGCGCTCGGGCTCCCATCCCGCCAGCCCGAGGATCGCCGCGGTGTCGGTGGCGTGGCCGCGCCCGGTCAGCGCCAGCGAGCCATACAGGTCGCAGCGCACCGCGACGACGTCCTGCGCCAGCCCGATCGCGCGCTGCGCGAAGTCGAACGCCGCGCGCATCGGCCCGACGGTATGCGAACTCGACGGTCCGATGCCGATCGTGAACAGCTCCGCGACGCTGATCGGGCGCGTGGCGCAGCGGTCGAGCGGCTGATGGGTCGTGTCGACGTGCATGTGCTCTCCCCGGACGCCCCGTCGGCGCCGTCATGCCCCATCTGTCCCTTGCGCCTGAGATCGCTATCCCGTCGGCGGGCGCGAGGGAATGCCCCGCGCCTCTCTCCAGATGTCCGTCGTCGACCTGGTCCTTCTGCCTGAGAGTTTCCGGGGCGGTTGCTCCTTCGGCGCCGGGTCTGCCCCGGTCTCTCCCACATCGACACAGGCGGTATCGGGGAGCGCACCGGGCCGGTCAAGCGCCCCTCGACGCCGCGGGTCGGCGTGATTATATACCGCCCGTTATGGAATCGATCACCACCGCCGACGCCCCCGTTCCCACCCGTGGGCGTCCGCGCGAATTCTGTCCCGATGCCGCGTTGTCGGCGGCGCTCGGCGTGTTCTGGGCCAAGGGCTATGACGGCGCGTCGATGGCGGACCTGACCGCCGCGATGGGCATCACCAAGCCCAGCCTCTACGCCGCATTCGGCAACAAGGAACAGCTCTTCCACCAGGCGCTCGACCGCTACGAGGCCGAGAAGCTCGCCTATACCCGCGAGGCGCTGAAACAGCCGACCGCGCGCGCGGTCGCGGAGCATTTCATGCGCGGCGCGGTCGCGGCGCAGACCAGCACCTGCGATCCCAAGGGCTGCATGGGCGTCATCAGCGCCACCGCCTGCGGCGCGGAGGGCGATTCGATCAAGGCGCACATCATGGAGCGTCGGCAATCCTCGAACGCCGCGCTGGTCGCGCGCTTCGAACAGGCGCGGCAGGACGGCGACCTGCCGCAACACCTCGATCCGCAGGGGCTGGCCTATTATCTCTATGCCATCCTGCAGGGCATGGCGGTGCTCGCCACCTCCGGTGCGACCCGCGCCGATCTCGACGGCGTGGTGACGATTGCGCTGTCGATGTGGCCGACAAGTTGATTGAAAAATAAATTACCGATCGGTACACAAAGCCGTTGACGGGCCTTCGACCCCTTTATATACCACACGGTATGGAATAAGGAGCCAGCGCGGTTCCTTCCCTTCGAAGGAGCCGCTGATGGTTTCTCGTCGCTTCGTTCGTACCGGCGCGTCTTGAGACGGGCGCGCTCCGCCCGCTCTTTGCCTTTCACCTGCCAGCGCTTCCACCCGTCGTCCGCGACGCCGGGAACGACTGCGCCCGTCCGTTTCCAAGGGAGTTCGCCCATGGCCTATCTGATGCTCGACGACGATCGCTCGGTCGTCACCACCGCCCCGCTGCCCGCTACCGTCATCACGCCGTGCGCCGATCCGCTGCCGACCGACGCGCCGGCGCGGCTCAGCGCGCTCGAATGGTCGGTGGTCGCGCTGGCGCGCAAGGACCGGCTGTGGTCGCTCGACAAGCCCGGCCGGATCGCCAAGGCGATGGCGGTGCTCTTCAAGCCGCCGCACAACCACATGCTCGCCGACGAGCGGCTCGAGGCGCTGCGCCGCATCGCGGTGCTCGGCTGGCATTACGGCTATACGATCCCGACCGAGGAGCTGAAGCGCTTCCTCCACGCCGGTTTCTCGCCCGCGCAATATGAGCTGCTGATGGACAGCATCGGCGTCGCCAGACTGCGCAGCGCGCAACGGTGATCCCTCGTCATTGCGAGTGTAGCGCGGCAATCCAGGGCGTCCTGGTCCGGCACTGGATTGCCGCGCTACGCTCGCAATGACGGTTTACCCGATCAGCAACCGCACCCCCAACGCCGCGACCAGCGCCGGGATCATCGTCGCCACGCCGACCTTCAGAAACCGCCAGAAGCCGACATCCTCGCCCTCGCGCCGGATCGCCTGCAACCACAGGATCGTCGCGAGGCTCCCGGTGATCGACAGGTTCGGCCCGAGATCGACCCCGATCAGCAGCGCATCGACGATCACCCGCGGCGGCTGCGCCTGCGCCACGGCGGTGCTCGCGATCAACCCGGCGGGCAGGTTGTTCATCAGGTTCGACGCAAAGGCGAGGATCGTCCCGCTCCACGCCGCGCCGCGCACCGGGTCCGCCGCCACGCTACGCAGCCCGTCCGCCACCCAGGCGATCACGCCGGTGCGGTCGAGCGCCTCGACCAGTACGAACAGCCCCGCGACCAGCGGCAGCACGCTCCACGACACCGCGCGCAGCGTGTCGACCGGCGAGCGCTTCACCAGCGCCGCCACCCCCAGCATCGTCGCTACCCCGGCGACACAGGTCGGCAATCCCAGCGGCCGGTCGAGCGCCGACACCACCAGCAACAGCAAGGCCGTCGCCGCGATCCCTGCCAGCGCCGCCTTGCCCGGCCCACTCAGCGGGTCGCGCGTCACCGCCGCCTCGCACCCGCCCGTCAGCCGCGCGCGCTCGACATGGCGCAACGCGAAGAACGTGACGACGATCGCCGCCACCGATGGCAAGGCAAACGACGCGAACCACGCCCCCAGCGGCGGCATCTTCCCCCCGTACAGCACCAGATTGGCGGGGTTCGAGATCGGCAGCACGAAGCTCGCCGCATTGGCGATCAGCGCGCAGGCGAACAGCAACGGCAGCGGCTCGGCCTTCGCCTTGCGCGCGGCGGCATAGACCGCCGGGGTCAGCACCACCGCGGTCGCGTCGTTCGACAGGAAGGTCGTCGTCACGACCCCGGTCGCATAGACCAGCAGGAACAGCCGCCTCGGCGACCCCCCGGCATGGCCGATCGCCGTCGCCGCCACCCAGTCGAACAGCCTCTGCTCGCGCGCGGTCTCGCTCAGCAGCATCATCCCGATCAGGAACAGATAGACGTCGCCGCCCTTCGCGACCGCCGCCAGCGCGTCGCCCGGCGTCACCAGCCCGAACAGCAGCAGCGCCACCGCGCCCGCCACTGCCCAGATCGCCTCCGGCCAGCGGAACGGCCGCGCGATCACCCCCGCGGTCGCAGCGGCGCAAATCGCCCAGGTCGCCCCCGTGGCAAGGATCATCGCGCGCGGCCGGACAGGATCGACATGCCGCCCCCCTGCCGCAACGCCCGCCGCTCCGCCAGCGCCCGCGTCACGCCTGCGCCGTCGCGCACGCCTCGCGCACCACGCCCGCGAACACCACCCACAGCGCGACGCTGACCAAAGCGAAGCTTCCGAGAATATAGAAAGCAACGTGATAGCCGAGTTCCTGCGCCAGCCATCCGCCGATCGCCGGGCTCAGCGATGCACCGACCCCCTGCACCGTCATCACCGCGCCCTGACCCACATTGACGCGGCCCGTCCCGTTCAACAGGCACGCGACGAGTCCGGGCACCGCGACGCTCTGCAATCCCGCGCCGATCCCGTCGAGCGCCTGCACCGGCCACACGCCCCAATGTTCGATGAACGTCCCCGCCAGCGCGCCGCGCACCGGGAGCGCCGCGAACGAGATCAACAGCACCAGCCAGTAACCGCGGCCTGCCGACATCCGCGTCGCGACCAGCGCGGCGACGATCATCACCGCCTGCGCCACCACCACCGTCTCGGCGGTAAAGATCGCCGCATTGCCCTTCCCCGCGCCGACCACCGCCAGCCCGTAGAGCGGCAGCATCGCGCCATTCCCCAGATGGAAACACGCCAGCGCGGCGGCAAGCGCCAGCATCGGCCGGTTGCGGAGCAGCGCGCGAAAGCCTTCGGCCTGCCCGCCGTCCGCGCCGTCGTCGTCGCCCTTCTCCAGCCCGCGCGCGGCGCGGTGATCGATCGCTTTCTCCGGGATCATCAACACGCTGGTGATCGCCAGCACCCCGAACACCGCCGCGAGATAGAAGATCGCCGGCATCCCGAACCGCCAGCCGAGATAGCCCGACAGCCCCGCGCCGACCATGTTGCCGGCGTGGTTCCACGCCTGATTGCGCCCGTTCTGCGCGTTGAAGCCTTTCTGGCGGACGATCCCCAGCGTCATGCCGGTCACCGCCGGCCCGATCGCCGCCCCGGCGATCGCGGTCGCGACCTGACTGACCGTCACCACCCAGCCGGCCTGCGAGAACAGGATCAGGAACGACGCCATCACCGTGCAGATGCCGGTGACGATCACCACCAGCCGCTTCTTCTCGGTATGGTCGATGAACGCGCCGGCCGGAACGGTCATCAGCATGCCGGCGACCCCGCCGGCGGTCATCACCGATCCGATCGGCCCCGCGGTCCAGCCGCGCTGCTGGAGGAACACGCCCAGAAACGGGCCGATCCCCGCCTGCATGTCCGCCATGAAGAAGTTGAGCGCCTCCAGCGGCCGCGTCGCGCGCTTCCGCTCACCACCACGCGCCGGTGCTGCTCCACTCGGCGTGTCCGCCACCGTCGCCATGGTCCGCGCTCCTCCACCGTTCGCGCGCCCAACCCGGCAACAATCGGAAATATCCCGTTCGAACCTGATTTATATTGCTGACCGGGGTTCAGGAGCCGGCGAAGGTCGCGGTCCAGTGGGGCGAGGCTGATGAAGCGTACTCCGCTTCGTGCCGATGCCCGTCGCCCCGGACCCTTCGGGAAGCTCAAGAGAGCCTTGATCCGGGGCCCCGCTTCTTCCGCTGTGGGAATAAACCACGACACCCCCCCGTCATTGCGAGCGCAGCGAAGCAATCCAGGGCCGGATCAGGACGCCCTGGATTGCTTCGCTTCGCTCGCAATGACGCAAAAGCGGGATCGCGGATCAAGGCTCTCCTGAGCTTGTCGAAGGGTCCGGGATGACGGAAGACAGATAATCGGTCACCCCACCCTATAAATTCGCCTGCTCCTCCTCCGGCAGCTCGGCATCCGGCGGATAGTAGAGCGCCGCACATTCCTCGCGCAGGCACCCGCCCTCGATCACGATATCGTCACGATAGGCGTCAGCGATGAACGACAGCGTGTCGACATGCTTCGCCTCGAAATACATCGCATGGACGTCCTCACGCCCCGCGCCGTAGACGACCCGCCCGACCTTCGACCAGATCGACGCCATCGTGCACATCCCGCACGGTTGCAGCGTCGAATAGAGCGTCGCGTCGCGCAGCTCCAGCTCGCCCTCGGCCTCGCAGCCGCGCCGGATCGCCATCATCTCGGCATGCGCGGTGGCGTCGGGCAGTTCGTGGGTCTGGTTGCGCTCGGCGGCGATCACCCGCCCGCCGCGCACGATCACCGATCCCAGCGGCGAGGTGGAAGGGTCGCTGCCCTTGGACCGCGCGACCTTGATCGCCTCGCGCATCCAGCGTTCGTCATCCTGTGTCATCGCCGCTGAACGCCGCATCGTGCGATCAAGTGCCGTCGCCCGCACCTTTTCGCCGTGTGCAAGGGTTTGAAGGGACAAGCACCAATCGCACGGGATATTAAATGGCCATTGCTCCCCCCCTGTGACATCGCGCTGGTGCTGAGCGGCGGCAATGCGCTGGGCGCGTATCAGGCGGGCGCCTATCAGGCACTCGCCGAAGCCGGGATCGTCCCCGACCGGATCGTCGGCACCTCGATCGGCGCGATCAACGGCGCCTTGATCGCCGGCAACGCACCCGCCAACCGCCTGTCGCGGCTCGCCGATTTCTGGCGACCCGCGCCCGCTGCCGGCGCCGACTGGCTGGCGATTCCGGACGACTGGCGACGAACGGGGGAGGTGCTCGGCACCCTGTTCAGCGGCCGCGCCGGCATGTTCTCGCCGCCCGGCGCCACGCTGCCCGGTGGGCGCCCTGCGCTTTACGACACCGCGCCGCTGCTGCGCACGCTTGCGCAGTCGGTCGATCTCGACCGGCTCAACACCGGCGCGATCCGCTATGCCGCCACCGCGGTCGATCTCGACTCCGGCCGCGACGCGGTCTTCGATACCCGCGCGCTCGACGTCACCGCCGCGCATATCGGCGCCAGCGGCTCGCTCCCGCCGGGCTTCCCGCCGGTCACCATCGAGGGCGTCCGCTATGTCGACGGCGGCCTGTCGGCGAACCTACCGCTCGACCCGTTGCTCTCGGACCCCGGCGAGCGCCCCGTCTGGTGCATCGCCATCGACCTCCTGCCGCTCGCCGCTCACAACCCCGCGACCCTCGGCGCGATGGCCGAACGCGCACAGGACCTCACCTTCGCGATCCAGTCCCGCCGCAGCATCACCCGGTGGACGGAGCGCTACGCCACCGATCCGGCGTTCGCGGCGCGCGCGGTGACGCTCAGCCTGCTCACTTATGCCGACCAGCAGCCGGAAGTGGCGGGCAAGGCGATGGACTTCTCCCCCGCCTCGGTGCGCCGCCGCTGGGACGCCGGCCACCGCGACGCCAGCGCGCTCGTCGCGCGCTGGCGGCAGGGCGCGCTCCCGATCGGCGAACGCGGCCTGCGTCTCACCTAAAATCCAGCGCACATAGCACTCCGTCATGGCGAGCGGAGCGAAGCAATCCAGGGCGTCCTGATCCGGCTCTGGATTGGTTCGCTACGCTCGCCATGACGAGACGGCGGATCAACGAACCGCCTACAACAGCTTGTCGAGCGTAATCGGCAGCTCGCGCACGCGCTTCCCCGTCGCATGCCACACCGCATTGGCGACCGCCGCCGCAACGCCGGTGATCCCGATCTCGCCGATCCCGTGTGCGCCCATCGGCGTGTGCGGATCAGGGATATCGGTCCACAACACCTCGATCTCCGGCACGTCCATGTGCACGGGCAGGTGGTATTCGGCGAGGCTCGGGTTCATGATCCGCCCGTTGCGCTCGTCGAACTGCGTCTCCTCCATCAGCGCCATCCCCAGCCCCATGATCATCCCGCCGCGGAACTGGCTGGCGGCAGTGCGCGGGTTGAGGATACGCCCGCAATCAAACGACCCGAGCAAGCGGCTGACGCGCAACTCGCCGGTCACCGCATTAACCCGCACCTCGCAGAAGATCGCGCTGTGCGAGTGCATCGACCAGTGCATCAGTTCGAGCGGCATCGACCCCGCCTTGGTCACCGACACGCTCCCCCGCTGCGCGCGCGACAGGATCGAGGCATAGCTCTCGCGTCGCGCCGGATCGGTGCGGCTCGCCAGCCCACCGTCGATGCTCCCGACCTCGTCCGCCGACAGCCCCGCCAGCGGCGAGTCGTTGCCCGCCAGCTTGAGCAAGTCGGCGACCAGCGCATTATGCGCCGCGATCACCGCCGCGCCGATCGCGGCGGTCTGCTGCGACCCGCCCGCCATGATCGCACCGGGGATCGCCGAGTCGCCGTAGCCGACCTCGACCTGTTCGATCGGCAGCCCCAGCCGCTCCGCCGCGACGATCGCGGTGGTGGTGGAGGTGCCCATCCCCATCTCCGCCGCCGCGACCTCGACCTGCGCGCGCACCGCATCGCCGTCGCGCGTCAGCGTGATTCGCGCCTCCGCGCCGGGCATCCGGTAATAGGGATAGGTGCCGGTCGCGCAGCCGGTGCCGACCAGCCACTCGCCCTCGCGCCGCACGCCCGCACGCGGATCGCGCCCGGCCCAGCCGAACCGCGCCGCCCCCTGCCGCCACGCCGTGACGATATGTCGCGACGAGAAGGGTACGCCGCTCAGCGGGTCCTTGTCGGGCTCGTTGAGGATCCGCAGCTCGACCGGGTCGATCCCCAGCTCCACCGCCAGCTCGTCGACCGCCACCTCCAGCGCGAAGGTGCCGACCGCCTCACCCGGCGCGCGCATGAAGGTGTTGGCGAGCATGTTCATCCGCGCCACCTCGACCTTCAGCGCGAAGCTGCGCGCGGCATAGGTGCAGCGCGTGCCGAGGATGAACGGCTCGGGCATGTTGTTGTGCGGGGTCATGACCGAAAGGCCGGTGTGGACGATCGCGTCGAACGTCCCGTCCTGCTGCGCGCCGATCGCGACACGCTGTTCGGTCAGCGTGCGCCCGCCGACCGTCCGGTACACGCCCTCGCGCGACAGCGTGATCCGCACCGGGCGTCCCGCCAGCTTCGCCGCCGCCGCGCCGATCACCTGATGATCCCACAGCCCCTTGCTGCCGAACCCGCCGCCGACATAGGGCGAGGTCAGCCGCACCTTGTCCGCCGCCAGCCCGAACACCGCGCCGATCGACTCGGCCTGTTGCGAGACCATCTGGCTGGCGTCGTGGATCACCAGCCCGTCTTCGACCCACGCGATCGTCGCGGCGTGCGGCTCGATCGGGTTATGGTTGTGGCGCGGCGTGCGATAGGTCTGGTCGACCTTGACCGGCGCCTTGGCCAGCAGCGCCTCGGCATCGCCGACATCGTTGCGCAGCGGCTGGCCGAAGAACATCGCCTGCTCGGTCCCGTTCGCCACCGCCCCGGCGACCGTGGTGGTCGAGGGTTCAGCGTCATAAGTCACCTTCAGCAGCGAGGCGGCATGATCGGCCTGCTCCTGCGTCTCGGCGAGCACGCACGCGACCGGCTGCCCGTTCCAGTGGATGCGATCGTCCTGCAACACCGGCAGATTGTGCGGCCCGACCGCATTCGGCGACGACCCGAACACCGGCATGTTCTTCATCCGCGGCGCGTTCAGGTGCGTCATCACCAGCGCCACGCCCGGCGCAGCTTCCGCCGCCGCGCTGTCGATCGCCGCGACGCGCCCACGCGCGATCGGTGCATAGACCAAAGCGGCATAGGCCATGTTCTCGAAGCGATATTCCGCCGCGAACCCCGCCGCGCCCTTCACCTTCAGCGCGCCGTCCAGCCGCGACACCGGCGTCCCGATCAGCCCGTGTTTGCGCGCGATCAGCGGGTCGGGCACCCCACCGGGGATCCAGCTGTCGGGCGCGAGCGGCACCAATTTCTGCATCGCCCCCATCATCAGCCCCTGGGCAGCCTGCTTGGCGTCGTCGACGATGCTCATGCCGTCTCTCCCGTCTTCAGCGCGTTCAGCACCGCGATCAGCGTCCGCGTCGCCAGCGCCGGCTTGAACGCATTGTCGCGCAACGGCTGCGCGTCCGCGAACTCGCGCGCCGCCGCTGCCCCGATCGCCTCATCGGTCAACGCCGCCCCGCGCAGCGCGTCCTCAACCTGCGTCGCACGCCACGGCTTGTGCGCCACCCCGCCGAACGCGACACGAATGTCCGCGACCCGCTCGCCGTCCATCTCCAGCGCCGCCGCTACCGAGATCAGCGCAAAGGCATAGCTCGCCCGGTCGCGCACCTTCCGATACGTCGACCGCCCCGCGACCGGCAGCGCGGGCAATTCGATCGCGGTAATCAGCTCGCCCGGCTCCAGCACGGTATCCAGATCGGGCCGCTCGCCCGGCAGGCGGTGGAAGTCGCCGAACGCCACCGTCCGCGTCGCGCCCGCGCGCTCGACATGCACCATTGCATCCAGCGCAGCCAACGCCACGCACATATCCGACGGATGCGTCGCGACGCACGCCTCGCTCGCCCCCAGCACGGCGTGGATGCGCGTGAACCCGCCCCGCGCGTCGCACCCGCTGGCCGGCTCCCGCTTGTTGCAGCGCGACCCATCAGTGTCGTAGAAATAGGTGCACCGCGTCCGCTGCATCAGATTGCCGCCGACCGTCGCCATGTTCCGGATCTGCGCCGACGCCCCCGCAAGGATCGCGCGCGACAGCACCGGATAGCGTTCGCGCACCACCGGATGCGCCGCCAGCGCGGTGTTGCGCACCCCCGCCCCGATCAGCAACCCGCCGTCGTCGGTTTCGCTGATCGCATCCGACAGCGCCGAGACATCGACCAGCCGCTCCGGCCGCGCCACCGTTTCACGCAACAGGTCGACCAGATTGGTCCCGCCGCCCAGATATGCCGCGCCCGGCGCCGCGCCCATCCGCACCGCCTCGGCGACATCGCCGGCCCGGTCGTAGCTGAACGGCGTCATGCCACCGTCTCCAGAATCGCGTCGATGATCCCGTTATGCGCGCCGCAGCGGCACAGATTGCCGCTCATCCGCTCCTGCACTTCCTCGCGCGTCAGCGTCACCGCGCCGCCCAGATCGGCGGAGACATGGCTCGGCACGCCGCGCTTCGCCTCCGCCGCCATTCCGATCGCCGAGCAGATCTGCCCCGGCGTGCAGTAACCGCACTGGAAGCCGTCATGTTCGATGAACGCGGCCTGCAACGGATGCAGCGCATCGCCCTCCGCCAGTCCCTCGATCGTCGTGATGTCGCGCCCGTCGTACTGCACCGCCAGCGCGAGGCACGACAGGATGCGCTCGCCGTCCACCAGCACCGTGCACGCCCCGCACGCCCCCTGGTTGCAGCCCTTCTTGGTGCCCGTCAGGTGAAGCGTCTCGCGGAGGTGATCCAGCAGCGACACGCGCGGATCGCCCGGCGGTGCCACCGCCAGACCATTGACGACGATCGACATCCCACTCTCCATCTTCAGACAGAAACACAGGATAACAATCATTTCGCGCGGCGGAAGCCCCGCGCGCGAAGATCGTCGTCAGATACCGATGAACACCGCCGACGGAATCCGCACCACCTGCGTCGGCCGCCCCACGACGCCGTCACGCCCGACCGGCAGCCGCGCGACATCGCCCGAGCGCTGGTTGGCGACCAGCATTTCGCCGCTCGCTTCCAGCATCCGGAAATAGCGCGGCCAATGCCCACCGCTGGCGACATGCCCGATCAGCCGCAGCTCGCCCCGGCCATCGATCGCGAAGGTCGCGATACTGTCGTGCCCGCGGTTGGAGACATACAGCCGCGTCCCCGCCGCGTTCATCGCGATATGCCCGGCATAGCTCTCGCCGCGGTAGCCGGCGGGCACCGTCGACAGCACCTTGTGCGCCACGAAGCGCCCGTCCGGCAACGCCCGCAGCACCGTGATCGTATTCGCCAGCTCGGCGACCAGATAGGCGACCGGCAGGTGCGGATGCCGCGCCAGATGCCGCGGCCCCGACCCCGGCACCGCGCGATAGGCGATGTCGGTCCCGGTCACGCCACCCGCCCCGAGCCGGTGCGCAAAGATCGCGTCCGCGCCGAGATCGACCGAATGGAGCGTTCGCCCGTCGCGCGTGAAGCCGACCCAATGCGCGTGCGGCCCGGCCTGCCGCTCCTTGTTGGGGCCGCTGCCCTTGTGCTGGAGCGCGAGCACCGGCCCCTTCGGCAGACCGGTCGCCCGGTCGAGCGTCCACAGCGCGACGCTCCCGCTCGAATAATTGGCCGCCGCCAGCATCCCGCCATCCGGCGACAGCGCGGCATGGCACGGGTCGGCGCCCAACGTCGACGACACCGCCACCCGGCGGAAGCCACGATCGTAAACGCCCAGCCCGCCTTTCTGCTGCTCGTCGAGCACGTAGCGCAGCCCGCGCGCGCCACCCACCGCAAACGAGGCGTTGCGAATGCCCGCCACCGCCGCTCCGATTCCCCACGCATCGCCGACCTTGCGCAGCGGCACCACGCCCGCCCCGCCCTCGGCGACATAGGTGCCGACCCATAACGCCGGCGCGGCCACCGCCGCCCGCACCGGCAACGCGCCCAGCGCCAGCAGCCCACCGACGCAGCCGCGCCGCGTCATCATCAGGGTTCGATCGTCGTTCATGGCTCCAGCCAACGCTTTTTGTCCCGCGCCGTCAATCACCCGGCCGGGATCGTCGCGGCGGGCACGTTCCACCCGCCCAGCGTCACGCGCGCCGCGCCCTCCACCGTCGCCGGATAACGGATCGCGATCGCACGCCGCTCGCCGGGCAGCAGCGAGACGTAATTGTCGTCGTAGAAGGCCGGCAGGATGCGCTTGCCCTGCGCGTCGACCAGCGTCAGCTTGGCGTTGAGCGCGGGCGTCGTGGTCTCGTTCGCCAGCGTCACCCGCACGACGCGATCATTGCCCTCGACCACCGCCGCCGCCGCGCGCGCGGTCAGCTCCGCCGGCGCCAGCGTGTCGAGCGCCCGGTACGCGCTCTCGTCGCGTCCGCGCCAATAGAAGTTCTCCGACACCAATGCCCCGTCCGCGCCGATCAGCGACAATTTGACCAGCAACATCGGGTTCGCCGCGAACAGCCCGTCGAGCGGCACCGCCGCCAGCGCGGTCGCGCGATTGGCGAGCGCATCCAGCTTCGTGTCGCGCGCGAACAACTCGCGATTGTCGAGACCGACCACCTTCACCCGTGCGGTCAGCCCCTTGGCATCGGCCTGCGTGGTGTTGAGCACCACCAGTTCATTGCCCGGCAGGTTGAGCTGGACGTGCAGCGGCTCGACCGCCTTCTTCGCCCCGTAATAGGATGCCTGTGTGTCATAATCCCACGAATAGATCTGCCACGCGTTCGACGGCCACGCCGGGTGCGTCATCCACAGCAGCCGCCCCGAATTCTTGGTCCACAGATGCCCCAGGAAGCCCTCGTACATCGCCTTGTGCGTTTCGAGGTTCATCATCTGCGCCTTGCGCTCGAAATCGGCGAAGCTGGTCCCCGCGCCATACATGCGGTCGAGCGCGGCCATGAACGTCTTGGTGTCGCCGTTCCCGCCGAAATGCCAGTCGTGATAGGCGAGCACGTCGCCGAGCGGCCAGCGGTCGCCCGCGGGCACGTAACTGGCGATCGACTCCGCGGTCGAGAAGGACGGCGTGCCCGTTTCGACCGAGAAGCCGGTGGCAAGATCGGTGAAATAGCCGACCGGCGCGCGGTAATTGTACGGCCCCGACCCTTGCAGGTTCACGACGTTCGAGCTGCCCGTGAACCAGCGCGTCCCGTCCAGCTCGAACACCGCCTTCGCCAGCCCCTCGTTGAGCACCGGATAGGGCACGCCCTCGTTGCGCCCGAACCACAGGATGATCGACGGATGGTTGCGATAGCGCGCGATCGTGTCGCGCGCATTGTCGAGGAACAGCGACGCATCTTCCGGTTCGATCTGGAAATTCTGCGTCGACTGCCAGAAGTCGTTGAGGACCATCATGCCGTTCTCGTCGGCGAGGTCGAAGAACTCCTCCTCGTTGTTGTTGCCCATCCAGTTGCGGATGATGTTCATGTGCGCCTCGCGCTGGAGGCGGAAATAGGGCGCGAGCCGCTCATAGCTGACGCGCTTCATCGCATCGTCCATGCCCCAATTGCCGCCGCGCGCCGCAATCCGCACGCCGTTGACGCGGATCGTCAGATGCGGCTCGGGCAGCGTCTCGGTGATCGGCGTCACCGCGCGAGACGTCTCGCCCGCCGCGGTCAGCGACTCCGCCCAGCCGGTCGGCGACTGCTTGATCGCGGCGTGGCGAATGTCGATCAGCGGCGTGCCCGCCAGCCCACCATCGGTGGTCTGGACGTTGACGCGCCGCAGCGCTCCGCCCGCGTCGAACAGCGACAGGTCGTAACTGACCTCGCGAATCCCGAACCGCGCCTTGCGCTCGTCCGACACGCCGCGCGCATCCGCGACCTGATAGGTCACGTCGTACAGATGCGGCTCACCATAGCCGTTCGGCCACCAGAGCTTGGGATTGGCGACGCTGAGCTGGCGGAACTCGGCGGGCGTGAACTTGACCTCGCTCTTGCCCGCCGGCGCAGTCACCTGCTTCTCGACCGTCACGCCCTCGAACGCGACGCGCACCGTCACTGGCGTTGCCGCCTCGGCATTGTCGAGCGGCACCGTGACATAGACGTCGGCGCGATCGGTGCGCGGCAGCGGCAGGTCGGTGACGACATGCGGATCGCCGATCCGCACCGCGCCGGTCGCGACCAGCTCGACCGGCCGCCACAGCCCGGTGTTGCGGTCGCGGATACCGGGGATCCAGTCCCAGCCCTCGGTCGCGACGAACGTCGGCCCGTCGATCGCAAGCTGCCCGCCGTTCTCGCCGACCCCCGCTTTGACCGACTGCTCGTGCGGGATGCCCGGATGCGGCGGCGGCGACACGCGCACCGCGATGACATTCTCCCCCGCGACCGGCACATAATCGAATTGCCCGCGCACGAACGCGCCGCGCGTCTCGCCGAGGCGCTGTCCGTTCGCCCAGATTTCCGACGCGTAATTGATCCCGCCGAACACCAGCGTCAGCCTTTTGCCCGCCGCCGCCTCGGGAACGGTGAAGCGCGTGCGATACCAATAATCCTGCCGCGCGAGGCTCTCGGGAATCTTCAGGTTGTTCAGCCCGTAATAGGGATCGGGATAGACGCCGCGATCCACGAGGGTCTGGAGCACCGTCCCCGGCACCGTCGCCGCGCGCCACGTCCCCGAAGGCGCGCCGGGCCGCGACAGCGTCGCCCCGTCCCCCTTCACCTCGGGCGCGGCGGCGAGCGTCCAGCCGTTCACCTGCCAGCGATGGTCGGCGAGCGGCTGCATCACCGCAACGTTTGCGACCGGCTTTGCGACCGGCGCGGTGTACGCACCGTCGCGCGACTGCGGCAGCGTCCACGCGTCCTGCTGCGTGGTCAGCCCGATATTGGCCTGCTTCTGGAACGGCCAGCCGACCCCGACCTCGGTCATCTGCACCAGCGCGGCATCGGGCTTCGCCCGCGCGATTGCCGCCACCTGCCGCGCGTCGAGCGCCGTGCCGCCGACCCGCGCGTCGATCAGCTGTCCGCCGAAATGTGGCTCGCCCGGCGTCGCCGGCGCGATCGCGATCTGCGCGGCGACCGCGCTCGCCCGCGCCGCGCCACCGCCGACGCGGCGGCCGTCGAGATACAAGGTCACCCGCCCACCATCCGATACGGCGGCGAGATGATGCCAGCCCTTCGGCACCACGGCACCGCGCAGCATCGTCGCGCCATCGCGCAGCACCATTCGCCCGTTTTCGAGCGACAGCGCGCGCACGGAGGCTGGTATTCCGAGCCGGATCAGCGTCCCCGACGCGTCATTTGGCGCACCCGCCTCGACCCAGGTGG
Organism: Sphingomonas endophytica; assembly: GCF_014199415.1. Classification (GTDB taxonomy): domain Bacteria; phylum Pseudomonadota; class Alphaproteobacteria; order Sphingomonadales; family Sphingomonadaceae; genus Sphingomonas; species Sphingomonas endophytica. The sequence continues at coordinate 207,840 of NZ_JACIJN010000002.1, read as the reverse complement.
CGATCGTGTACGCCGCCCCTGCGGCCACCAGCGCATCGGCACGCACCAACGGCCGCTCGATTCCGATCCCGCCCTGCAGGAAGCGCGCATTATACGGTCCCGCATTGCCGATTTCCTGCGCCTGCGCGCTCCCGGCCAGCGTGGTGCCGGCCAGCAGCAGCCCGGCGACCATCCTCGATGCGCGCGTCATTTATCGCCCTTTGTCTCGTGAAATCACTGCCGCCGGCTGCCGCCCCGGCGTGTCGGCGGGCAGCAGCAGATGCCCGAACGCCAGCAACGCCGCGCCGATCGCCGGGGAGTCCTCGGCCAAGGCAGCGGTACGAATCGGTGCCAATACAGGCGCATGGCCGCCGTCGCGCTGCATCAGCGCGCTGGTCGCCTGCGCCAGCCGCTCGACCAGCGCGACCGGCAGCCGCCCGCCGACCAGCACCGCGCCGGGATTGAGCAGGCAACTGACCGCGATCAACGGCTGCGCCAGCGCCGCCGCGGCGCGCGCCACCCAGGCGTCGGTCACCGCAGCCACCGCCGGATCGTCGAGGTCCAGCGCGTGAATCGCCTGCCCGCCCAGTCCCTTGGCCGCCAGCGCGCGCGCCAGCCCGCCGATCGACAGCACCTCCTGCAACGGCACGCGCCGCGCGTCCTGGTCCTCGACCAGCAGGAAGCCGATCTCGCCGCTGCGCCCGTCGGCACCGCGATCGTAAAGCGAGTTGACGACCACGCTCCCGCCGAGCCCGACGGTAATCAACAGATAGAAAAAGCTCGCATATTGCTGCCCGAGCCCGAACTGCATCTCGCCGATCGCCGCCGCCGCGGCATCGTTCTCGACCGTCACCGGCAGATCGAGCGGCTCGGCGAACAGCGAGGCGACATCGTGCGTCGACCAGCGATCATAGTCGCGCGGCCGCCCCGGCAGGTCGATCGCGCCGAGATCGTCCGGGCGCGCCACCCCGATCCCGCTCAATGCCTCGGGAGCGATCCCGCCCTGTTCCAGCAGCTTGTGGACATGCTTGCGATAGAAACACTGGACATCCTCGGGGCTCGAATAGGCGGCCTCGCGGCTGATCCGCGCGCGCGACCGTCCCTCGAAATCGACTGCCACCATCGTCAGGTGATCGCGGTCGATGTTCACCCCGATCGCGAACGCGCCATCGGGGTTGACGCACAGCCGCGTCGCCGGCTGCCCGCGCCCGCCGCGCCGCTGCCCGGCACGATCGAGCAATCCTTCTTCGAGCAAGCGATTGGTAATATTGGTGACGGTCGCAGTCGTCAGCCCGGTGACCGCCGCCACCTCGGCGCGCGTCGCCGACCCCGCGACGCGGATCGCATGCAGCACGACGCGCTGGTTGTGGAGCCCGGCATGTTCGATATTGGCGCCGGTCAGGCGCAGCAGCGCCGCGACGTTCATGCCCGACCTGCATGGACGCGGGTCAGGAAATCTTCGTGCGGCTCGGCATGGCGCAGCGTCCCGTCGATCGCCGCGCGCATCCGCATCAGGCTGTCGCGCAGGTCAGCCACCGGCACCTCGTCGGCGCGCACTGCATAACGTGCTGGCAGATCATCGAATCCTGCATACATGCTCAGCCAGCTCGCATCCTGGAACGTGTCCCACTCGCGCCGCACGAACTCACCCGCCGCGCGCCACGCGTCGAGCTTGCCCTGCAACCCCTCGGTCGGTTTGATCGCGCGGACATGGTCCCAGAAGGGCTCGCCGACCCGTTGGTTACCGCTGTAATGCAACATCAGGAAATCGCGGATCCGCTCGAACTCCAGCACCGACTGACGATTGTAGGTCGCGGCAAGCCGCGGGTCGATATCGCACGCCGGAAACAGCGGGATCAATCGCTCCAGCCCCGACTGGATCAGCGTGATGCTGGTCGATTCAAGCGGTTCGAGGAACCCCGATGCCAGCCCGAGCCCGACGACATTTTTCTCCCAGAAGCGTGCGCGATGCCCGGCGGTGAAGCGGATGCGGTTCGGTGCGGCGAGCGGCTCACCCTCCAGCGCAGCGAGCAATTCGTCCTCCGCCGCGGCATCGTCGATGAAGTCCGAGCAATAGACATGCCCGTTGCCGACACGATGGCGGAGCGGGATGTGCCAGCGCCAGCCCGCCCGCGTCGCGGTGGCGGTGGTGAACGGCCGGTGCACCTGCGCCGCCGTGCACGGGATCGCCACCGCCCGGTCGCACGGCAGCCAGCGCCGCCAGTCGACGAAGGGCACATGGAGGGCCTCACCGAGCAACAGGCTGCGAAACCCCGAACAATCGATCCACAGATCGCCCGCGATCGCGCGACCGTCGTCGAGCGTCACCGTGGTCACCCGCCCGTCCTCGCCGTCGCGCGCCACCGCGTCGATCCGCGCATCCACATGCTGCACGCCATTAGCGAGCGCGAGCCGCCGGAGCAGCGCCGCGAATTTCGATGCATCGAAATGCACCGCGAAGTTGAACACGCCCAGCTCGTTGGCCGGGCGGTCGACCGGCGGCAAAAACAGCCCGCGCTCCGCCAGTTGCGTCGCGAGACAATAAGCGCCGAGCGGGGTCGCGTCGCCGTTCGCGCGCAGCTTCAGCCAGTAATGATGAAACGGCACGCCATGCGCGGCGACGCCGTACAGGCCGAAGGGGTGGAAGAAGTCGTGCCCCGGTTCCTTCCATCCGGCGAAGCGGATGCCGTATTTGATCGTCGCTTCGGTTTCGCGCAGGACGTCCGCCTCGCCGAGGTCGATCGCGGCGAAGAAGTCGCGGACCGCGGGCACCGTCGCCTCGCCGACCCCGATCGTGCCGATCGCCGAGCTTTCGACAACGGTGATCGACAGCCGCAGGTGCGCCAGCCGCCGCGCCAGGAAGGTCGCGGCCATCCAGCCTGCCGTTCCGCCGCCGACGATCACGATCGATCGTATCGGATCACGCATTCTGCTCTCTCACCCTCACGCTGTCGCGGGCCTTGGGCCGTCGTACGTGCGAACACAGCACGACGGCCCGCGGCAGGGAAGCGCGATCAGAAGCGCACGCGCGCCCCGGCGATGAAGCGGCGCTCGTAGATGTTCTCGTTGAACACCTGATCGGTCCAGGTCAGGTAATAACGCTCGGTCTCGCCGGTCAGGTTCGAGGCCTGGCCGTACAGCGTAATGAACGGCGTCACGTCGTAGGAGATCGACGCATCGAGATAGTTGGTCGGCGCCTGATATTGCGCCAGCCCGACGATCCCGCCGTAATTCGACGACACCAGTCGCTTCGAGCGATAGTTATAGGCGACGCGCGCCTGCAACCCGTACTTTTCGAACCACAGCGCCGCATTGACCTGATGTTTCGAATTGTCCTGGAACGGCTGGTTGTTGCCGGCCAGATCGACCAGTCCGGCATCGCCCAGCGACAGCGTGTAGTTGGCGTCGACGCCGAACCCGCCGAGGAAGCCGTTGACGCCATAATCGGCGAGCGACTGCCGCGCCGAGGCCTCGATGCCCTTCAGCGTCCCGCCTTCACCCTGCGCGAGCGTGTTGGTGACGACCGGACGACGGATCACGCCGTCATTGTCGGGGATGTCGTTGCGGATCTCGGTCGTGTTCGTGATGAAGCTGTCGACCGCGATGTAGAACGCGCCGACCGCGAGCAGGCTCGACCGTCCGGTATAATATTCGAAGCTGGCCTCGACGTTGGTCGCGCGCCACGGGTTGAGGTTCGGATTGCCGACCGAGGTCGCGGTCTGCGCCTCGAAGCGCGCCGGATTGATCGTGGTGTTGATCGCATAGCCGACGTTCAGACCGCCGCCCCATTGCTGGAAGTCGAGCAAGGTCATCGTCTTCGAGAAAGCGGCGCGTGCGCGCAGCTTGCTGGTGACGTCGAAGGCGATGTTGATCGACGGCAGGAAGTCGGTGAACTCGCGCTTGGTCACCAGATCACCCGCGTCGACGCCCGATACGCCGTACGGCTGCGGATTGCCGACGATGTTCTGGCGGACGTTCAGCTTGGTGTTGACGACCTGCAGGCCGCCATTGGCGCGGAACGGCATCCCGAGCAGCTCGCCCTCACCCGACACCTGCGCATAGCCCGAGATCTGGCGCGTGTGGACGTCGAACGACAGCGCCGGGTTCACGAGATTCTGGCTGCCTGGATAGAATTTGTTCTGCCAGGCCTCACTGTCGTCCATCGCCTTCGGATCGAGCGCGTAGAGGTTCGGCGCACCATTGGCCGGCAGCTGATATTGCTTGATGAGCCCGGCGAAGATCGGATCGGTCGCCTGCCGCGTCAGCCCGGCGGTATAGGCATTGCCCTGCGGATCGAGCACCGAGCACGACTTGTCGTTCAGGTTGACGTCGAACGCCTTCCACTTGACGAGGCAGCCCGCCGCCGGGTTGACCGCATTGTCGCGGTTGCCGGCATAGAAGGGCGACACGCGGTCGAACGTGAACTGATCGACGCTCCGCTCGCCGTAGCGGCCGCCGAACGCGACCTTGAGCTGGTCGTTGGCCTGCCATTCGGCATCGCCGCGCAGCGCCCAGATGTCGCCGTTCTGATAGACGTTGCCTTCGGACGAGATCGTCTTCAGCCCGTAACGCGACGGGTCCGACGCCTGCGCCAGGAAGCCCGGCGAGAAGCCGAAGACAGGCGCGCCGCTCGAATAGTCGACGGTCGCGGTGTCGCCGTAGATCTGATAGCCGGTAGGATTGAAGGTGACGTCACCGCCTGGATAATTGCCGACGCCATTATACGCCCACTGCTTGCCATTGGTCAGGCTGAACTGCGTATAGGACTGATCGCGGTTGCGATATGCCTTGCCGTAGATGCCGCGCACCGTCGCCTTGAAGGTCTCGGACGGCTTCCAGTCGAGCTGCAGATTGTAGTTCTGCGACTCGCTCTTGGTGCGGAAGGTTTCCGAATAGCTGTCGAAGTTGGGCAACCCGTAGGTATATTGCTGGACGGTGTTGACGTTGAACGGCCGGCTGGCGGTGATGGGAATACGGTCGCCACCGTTCGGGTTGGCGCGGTCGCCGATATTGACCGCCTGATTGTAGGTCGCGCCGGTATCGGTCGACTTGGTCGGCACGAACGGCGACGACAGCCAGTCAACATTCTGGAACTGGAAGCCCGCGGTGCGATCATATTGGGTCTGACGCGTGTAGAAGGCGTCAGCCGTCAGTTGCAGCGCATCGTTGATCTCGAATTGCAATGAAGCGTTCGCGCCGAAACGCTGACGATCGGTGATCCGGTTCCACGCGGTGTGCGATTGCGGCGTGATGAAGGTGTCGTTTGCGTCACCATCGCCGTTGAGGTCGTAACCGACGAGCGCGCCCGACGCGTTGCGGATCGGCGTGCCTCGGCTGACGCCATTGTTGCCGGTGGCGAACTGCCCCGCGATCGCGGGTGACAGCACGCCATCGCTGCCCAGCACGGCGTCGCGGCCATATTCGTTGTTCAGCGCGACACCATAATCCTGGATCCCGCGGAAGCTGTTGGCGAGCGTCAGGTCGCTGTAGGCGGCCGACACCAGCAGGCCAACGCGCTCGCCATGAAAGGCGATCAGGCCGTTGGCGGACGGATTCCACTTCTTGGTCTTGTCGCCATACTGCCCCTCGGCGGCGGCCGAGAAGGTCAGGCCGCGCTTCAGGTCGAACGGGCGGCGCGTCAGCAGGTCGACGGTGCCCGACAGGCCCGCCTGCTGGAGCGAGGCGGTCGGCGACTTGAACACGGTCGCGCCCGAGAAGAGCTGCGACGGAATGTCGGTGAAGTTCGGCTGCACGGTGGTGACCGAATTGGCGCCGAGGAACTGCTCGCCGTTGAGCAACGTCGTCACCTGCGGCAGGCCGCGGATGTTGATCGCCGCGCCCTCGCCCGCGTCGCGACGGATCTGGACGCCGGCGATGCGTTGGAGCGAATCGGAGATGGTGACGTCGGGCAGTTTGCCGATGTCCTGAGCGCTGATCGCCTCGACGACGCTGTCGGCATTGCGCTTCACCTCGATCGCACGCGCCTGCGACGCGCGGATGCCGGTGACAACGATATCGCCGGCGCCATCGTCGGTCTGCGTGGGTGCGGCGACCTGATCGGCGGACGTGGCGACGGCATCGGCGGTGGCGGTCTGCGCCGCGGCGCTCCCGATCATCGCCATGGTGAGCACGACCGGCGAGGCGGCGGCCATCATGGCGCCGCGCATTGTAATCTTACGCATTGATCCTCCCCTTCATCCCTGAAAACAGCTTTTTATTTAATAAGGCTTTTTTATTTAATGAGCCACGCCGCGATTTTGTCAAGCGCTTCTCACGCCAGACATCTTGATCTGCAGCGATTTTCAAGGCCGCACATCATGGTAAAGAGACGACGATCTGCCGGCGACTTGAGCAGACCAGCGTTCGTCCGCCTCCAACTGCGACAAGTCTATAAAACCAAAGACTTACCAATATCAAGCCTCTTTGATGATTGGCATTGCCCTTCGAGTGGAGGGGCCGCCAGCCGCGACGCGGCAATGCGCGCGCGGTCGGTCCGCAGCTATCCATTGGCGAGCTTGGAACCTCGCGCGTGACGACACGCGGGGTGGAGGCGATTACGCCCGCTCGCCCGCGGCGCGCAGGAGGACCGTGCCATGCGCCGGGACGGTAAAGGTGGTGCCCGCAGGCGGCAGGTCCGCATCACGCCACAGATCGCGGAGCGCCGAGAAGCGCGCGAAGCCGGCGTCGGCGGCCGTCACGCGCATCTCAACCGGCCGGTCGCCGCGGTTGAACAGGGCGATCGCCACCGCGCCGTCCGCCAGCCGCTTGGCCCAGACTTCCTGTGCGCCGGCCACGCGCACCGCCTTCCCCTGAACGCCGGCCGCATCCTGATCGATCGCAATCACCGCGCGGTGCGACAGCAGCGCCAGCGCAGCGGGACTGGTGGTGCGCACGTCATGCCCCATCATCAGCGGCGCGGCGGACATCGCCCATAACGTCAAGTGGGTGCGATATTCGTCGTCGCTCATCCCGCCATTACCGATCTCGAGCATGTCGGGATCGTTCCACCCGCCCGGGCCGGCAGGCGCGAAGCGCGGGTTTCGCACGAAGCCGATTTCGCTCATGCTGGCATAGTCGTCGGTGATGTCGCCGGTCGTGCGCCACAGATGCCCGCCGACCGCACGGCCCCAGCTGGCTACTTCGAACCGCCCGTATTCGCACAGCGAGTAGACGATCGCGCGGCCGGTCGCCTTCAGCGCCGCCCCCATCTCGTAATAGCTGCGGCGCACGCGGTCGGCATCGTCATATTGCCATTCGCCCGAGCAGAGATCGTACTTCAGATAGTCGACACCCCAGCGCGCAAAGGTCCGCGCATCCTGCGCGACATGGCCGTAACTGCCCGTATAGCCCGCGCAGGTCTTCAATCCCGGCGAGCTATAGAGCCCGAGCTTCAGCCCGCGCGCATGGACGTAATCGGCCAGCGCCCTCATGTCGGGGAATTTCGCATTCGGCCGCAGTTCGCCATCCGCGCCGCGCTCCCCCTGCCAGCCGTCGTCGATGTTGACGTAGCGATAGCCGGCATCGCGCAGCCCGCTCGACACCATCGCATCGGCGATCGCGCGGATCGTACGATCATCGATCCGTTCGGCAAACTTGTTCCAGCTGCTCCACCCCATCGGCGGTGTCGCCGCCAGCCCGTCGGGCGCGATCGTGCCGAGCGCGGGCAAGGCGACCGCGTGATGCGCCAGCGCCGCCGCGCGCGCCGCGCCGACCGGCTTGCCGGTCTGCCGCACCTCCGAGAACCAGATACCGCCGGTCAGCAGCACCCCGGACGGGGTCAGCGTCGCGGTCCAGCGCCGCACCGGCTGGCCGGGCGTGTTGATGTTGCGGACATCGAAGCGGACCGTGTCGCCGTCACGGACGATGTTGCGCATCGGCATCGTCCCGTACCAGTCGGAGGTGAGCTGCCCCCGCCAGCCGTCGCGCGTCCGCGTCAGCTCCAGCAATCGCACGCCGGGCCGCGGCGCGCGCTGGTCGAAGGCGACGCGCAACGTCGCGCCCGGCCTGGCCGGCAACACGGGCGCGGCGGCGCGCGCCAGCGCCGGCGCCGACGCCACGCTCGCCGCCATGATCGAAAACGCCATCGCGAATGTGCGCATCATCCCACCCCCTGTCGTCATCAGCGACCCTTGCACCGCAGCAGATATCGTATACGTTTTATGTCCGAGTAAAGTAGAGCAATCAACAGGAGGATCTGGATGTCGGCCTTAACCCGCCGCGCGCTGATGACCGGAGCGGCTGCCGTGGCGACCGCGACCGCGCTGCCGCAGGCGCTTCGAGCTGCCGGGCGCGCTCGCCTCCCGGCGCACGCCGCGCCGCTGCCGCTCTCCGACATCCGCCTCGCTCCCTCCGACTTCGCGACCGCAGTCGAGGCCGATCGCGCCTATCTGCTCGGGCTCAGCGCCGACCGCTTGCTGCACAATTTCCGCAAATATGCCGGGCTCGAGCCCAAGGCCGAGATCTACGGCGGCTGGGAGAGTGACTCGCTCGCCGGTCACACGCTCGGCCATTATCTGACCGCGCTGGTGCTGATGCACCAGCAGACCGGCGACACCGAATGCCGCCGTCGCGCCGATTACATCGTCGCCGAACTCGCCGAAGCGCAGGCGAAGCGCGGCACCGGCTATGTCGGCGCGCTCGGCCGCAAGCGGAAGGGCGAAACCGCGATCGTCGACGGCGAGGAGATCTTCCCCGAGCTGATGCGCGGCGAGATCCGCTCGGGCGGGTTCGACCTCAACGGCTCATGGTCGCCGCTCTACACCGTCCACAAATTGTTCGCCGGCCTGCTCGACGTCCACGCCGGCTGGGGCAATGCGCAGGCGCTGACCGTCGTGCTGGGGCTCGCGACCTATTTCGAGCGCGTGTTCGCCGCGCTCGACGACGAGCAGATGCAAAAGGTGCTCGCCTGCGAATATGGCGGGCTCAACGAAAGCTTCGCCGAACTTTATGCGCGCACCAAGGATCCACGCTGGCTCGCGATCGCACGGCGCATCTACGACCGTCGCGTGCTCGATCCGCTGGCGAACCAGGAGGACAAGCTCGCCGGCTTCCACGCCAATACGCAGGTGCCGAAACTGGTCGGGCTCGCGCGGCTCTACGAGCTGACCGGCGAGCAACGCTATCGCACCGCGTCGCACTTCTTCTGGGCGCGCGTGACCCAGCATCACAGCTACGTCATCGGCGGCAATGCCGACCGCGAATATTTCTTTGGCCCGGATCGCATCGCGCGCAATCTCAGCGAGGCGACCTGCGAGCATTGCAACACCTACAACATGCTCAAATTGTCGCGGCACCTGTTCGCCCAGACGCCGGATGGCGGCTATTTCGACTATTACGAGCGCGCCCACCTGAACCACACGCTGTCGCAACTGAACCCGCGCACCCGCGGCTTCACCTATTTTACCCCAATGCTCTCGGGCGCGGCGCGCGACCATGCGCCGGCCGGTCAGGAAGGCTTCGTCTGCTGCGGCGGCAGCGGCATGGAGGCGCACGCCAAGCACGGCGACTCGATCTTCTGGGAGGGCGAGGGCATGTTGCTCGTCAACCTCTACATTCCCGCGCAGGCGCAGTGGCGCGCACGGGCCGCGACGCTGGCGCTGGCGACCGGCTACCCGTACGAGTCCGAGGCGCGGCTGACCTTCACGACGCTCGGCAAGCGCGGCCGCTTCCCGGTCGCGCTGCGCGTCCCGGCCTGGGCGGCGGGCCGCGAGCAGGTCACCGTCAACGGCGAGCCGGTGACGACCGGGCACGCTGGCGGCTATGCGATCGTCGAGCGCCGCTGGAAGGCCGGCGATACGCTCGCGATCACGCTGCCGCTGGAGCTGCGCACCGAAGTCGCGCAGGGCGGCGGGCGGGTCGCGATCCTGCGCGGCCCGCTGGTGCTCGCCGCCGACATGGGGCCGGCGGAGACGCCGTGGCAGGGCGCCGAGCCGGCGCTGGTCGGCGACGACGTTCTCGCCGCCTTCACGCCCGTCGCGGGTGCGGCGGCGACCTTCGCCACCAAAGGAGTCGGCCGCCCGGGCGACCTGACCTTCGTTCCCTTTTACCGCCAGTACGAACGTCGCAGCGCGGTCTATTTTCGCGAGTTCACCGAGGGCGAGTGGCGCAAGGAGGAAGCCGCCTTCCGCGCCGAACAGGCCCGCCAGCAGGACGTCGCCGCGCGCTCAATCGACGTCATGCACTTCGGCGAGATGCAGCCCGAGCGCGACCATAATCTCGAAAGCGAGCAATCGTGGCCGGTCAGCTATCGCGGCCGCAACGGGCGCGACGTACGCTCGGGCGGCTATATGGCATTCACGCTCAAGGCGCGGCCCGGCCCGTTGGTGCTGCAGGCGACCTATTGGGGCGATGACAGCAATCGCGGCTTCGACATTCTGGTCGACGACGTGAAGGTCGCCAGCGAATTGCTCAAGGGCAGCGCGCCCGGCCGCTTCATCGACATCGACTATCCGCTGCCGCAGGCGCTGACGCGCGGCAAGTCATCGCTGCGTGTCCGCGTGGTGCCGCATCAGGGGCAGACCGCCGGCCCGCTGTTCGGGGCGCGGCTGCTCGCCGAGAAGGAGGCCGCGAAGTGAGCCGCTTCACCATCGCCGCCGTGCTCGCCACCCTCCCCGCCGCGGTGCTTGCACAGGATGGCATTCCGGTAGTCGCGCCGGGCAATCCGATCCTCGCCGACGGGCGTTATTACTCGACCGATCCCGCACCGTTCGTCGATGGCGGGACCTTGTGGATCCTCGCCGGCCGCGACGAGGCGGCACCGAACGTCAACGACTTCATCATGAACGAATGGCAATTGCTGTCGACCAAGGACCCCGCCTCCGGGCGCTGGCGCCACTATCCGTCGATCGCGCGCCCGGAGGCGGTGTTCGCCTGGGCCGAGCCGGGCCGCGCCTATGCGGGACAGATCGTCAAGGGCCTCGACGGCCGTTATTACCTGTACGCGCCGGTGCTGGAGCGCGACAGCGACGCGCCGGACCGGTTCGCGATCGGCGTCGCGGTCGCCGATCGGATCACCGGGCCGTGGCGCGACGCGCATCCCTCCGGGCCGATCATCTCGCAGCGCGTGGGCGTTCCGAACGACATCCAGAACATTGACCCCACCGTGCTGATCGATGACGACAAGCGCGTCTATCTCTACTGGGGCACGTTCGGTCAGTTGCGCGGGGTGGAACTGGCGCAGGACATGCTGACGCCGAAGGGCGACGCGATCAGCGTGAAGACGCTCACCGGTTTCTTCGAGGCGCCGTGGCTGATGAAGCGCAAGGGCACCTATTACATGCTCTATGCGGGCAACAACGCCGGCCCGAACTCGCCCTGCACCCCCGCGGTCTATCACGCCTGCATCGCCTATGGCAGCGCGCCCTCGGCGCTCGGGCCATGGACCTATCGCGGCGTCGTGCTGCCGCCGGTCAGCTCGACCACCGACCATCCCGGCGCGGTCGCGTTCAAGGGGCAATGGTATCTCACCTACCATACCGCCGATGCGGTCGGCGGCGGGCATTTCCGCCGCAGCGTCGCGATCGACCGAATGGAATGGGACGACAGCGTCACCCCCGCGGCGATCCGCCCGGTCACGCCGACCCGCCGCCCGCAGCCACCCGCGACCCCGACGCGCAACATCGCCGCTGCCGCCCATGCTGCTGCCTCGAACGAGCCGATCCCGCTGCAATATTGGATCAAGTCGCTCAACGACGGCGTGGTCAAGGACAACCCGCTGCCGCCCGACCTGTGGGGCAGCTGGTCGCCCAGCAACCCGCCGCAGCAATGGATCGAATATCGGTGGCCGAAGCCGGTGACGCTGGACGGCAGCCGCATCTACTTCTGGTCCGACCACCCCGCCGGCGCGGAAGAAGGCGTCGCGCCGCCGCGCGGCTGGCATCTCGAATATTGGCGAGACGGGTGGAAGCCGGTGCCGGACGCCAGCGGCTATGGCACGGGCGTGAACGGCTGGCAGGCAGTGCGCTTCCCGACGATCACCACCCGCTGCCTGCGCGCGGTGTTCGACGCCTCGGGTCGCGCCGGCAAATATGCCGGCGTCGCGGTACAGGAATGGGAAGCACTCGCCCCCCGCGCGGCGGTGCCGACGAAGGCGAAGCCATCGGTCGTCCCGGGTTGCGGCGCGTCGAAGGGCTAAGTCCAGCGCCACCTCTCGTCGCCCCGGGGCTCGACCCGGGGCCCCGCTTCTTCGGCATTGACGGGGTAAAAGCGGGGCCCGGATCAAGGCTCTCCTGAGCTTGCCGAAGGGTCCGGGACGACAGACAAAGGCAAGTGCCGGCCACTTGTTGAAGGTAAAGAACCTGCTTCAGCAAAGCTGACGCCCCACCCCGGCGAAGGCCGGGCCCGGTTGGGGGACGCTGAGGATGCGTCGCGCTTCGTTACCTCGGCCTCCCCAACTGGGCCCCGGCCTTCGCCGGGGTGACGGGCGCAGATACTTCAACCCAGCGCAATCAAATCGCCGCGCCAACCTACCGACAAATCAACAGCCGCCTCAACACACCTCGGCAGTCGCCCGCGGCGGCGCGCCAGCGGGCGCCCCCGGCCGTACCCGCGCCGGATGCATGTAGAACACGTCGCCCGACAGATGGTGGTTGCTGCCATACACTTCCGACAGCACGTTATAGAGCGCCGGATCGTAGCGGAGCAGGTCGGCATCGTTCAGGATCACCTGCCCGTCGACCACCGCCTGCATGTTCGAATTGAACCAGGTCTGCGTGCCCTCCGCCCAATATTCCTGCATCGTGGTCATCGCATATTCGCCCTTCCACATGCCGCGCGCCGCGGCCGCCGCATAGGCGCGCTCGACCCGCGCATAGAGCGCCGGATCGGCGACCGCGACCGCGCTGAGGATGCCATGCGAGAATTCGTGGACGAAGATATGCTCGCCGAAATAGCGCTCGCCAGGGATGCCGAGCAGATTCTCCGCCCCGGCGCTGATCAGCTGCCCGCCGGTACCCCGCGCGCGGCCGTTCCAATATTGCGCATCGGTCAACCGCCCGATTCGCTCGTCATAATGTTTGCGCTCGCAGATCGTCAGACGCGGATCGTCGCGCGTCGGCTTCTTCCAGTCGCGCTGCTCGGGCAGGTCGACCGTCCCCTCCTGCACGCCGAGGATCGCGACGCGGATATGTTGCGCGATCATCACGCGCCGCACGTCGGGGCGGTCGATCAGCATCCCGGTCACGATGTCGCGCGCGCGCAGCAACGCGGCATCGGGCACCGCGGCCGACGAGGTGATTGGAATCCCCACCGCATCGACATAGCGTTTGTAGAAGGAATCGAGCTTCCATTCGGCTGGCGGCGCGCCGATCACGCTCGCCGCATAATCGCCGCCCGGTGCCTGCGCCGTCGCCGTGCCGGCCATGCTTGCCGCCGCCAGCAGCAGCGCGCGGCGGATCTTCTTCGTCACGTTCATGTTCAGGCCTGCCCCTTCCGGTCCTGCGCAATCCACACCAGCGACTGCGGCCCCCGCTCCCTGCGCCGCTCCTGCGCGACCGCCTGTTGCGCGCCTCCGGCATCCACGCTGCCCGGTGCATATTCGACGTTGGCGCGCCCCGGAAATTCGGGGATTGCCCAACCGGTGCGGTTCATCCGCGCATAATTGGGGATCGCGGTCAGCGGCGAGCCGTCCGCCCAGCGCCCGCGGATCGCGACCACCCCGCCGAGCAGGTCGCCGGGCCATTCCGGCACCAGCGGGTCCGTACCAATCGGCAAGTCAATCCGCCGCTGGTCGGCACGCTCGACGTTATACACCAACGGTCCATAGCGCAGCGCGACCTTGCCGCGCGTCGCCTCCTCGCGCTCGTCGGCGGTGACGCGCTGCACCGCCATCGGCAATTCCAGCTCGACCTTGTCACCCTCGCGCCATTCGCGCGTGATGACGGCATAGCCTTTCTCCGCGCGGTCGACCCCCTTGCCGACCACCGGCGCGAAGGCCGCGACCGGCCCGGCGTTGTAAACCTTCCATTGCAGCATGCCGACCGACTTCTGCCCGTCACCGACGAATTCCAGCTTCAGCTTCCACGTCGTGATGCGGTCGAAGGTGGTGCGGTTGAAGCGGTCCCCCGCCACCCCGCCACCGCGCGCGTTGCGCACCGGGACGAAGGCCTTACCGTCCCAGAAGGAGAGCTGCGCCGAGGTCGGCAGCGCGATCCCTTGCGCGTCCTGCCACCAATAGAGATCGACGCTGTCGGTCGAGACTGGCTGCTCCCATTCATAGAGCACCCATTGCCGCCCGGTTTGCGGCCAGGTGCCATAGGCGCCATGCGAGGCATCGGCGGAACTGCTTGGTTCGGCACTGTTGTTGAGCGCCGCATAGCTCGTGTCCCCCGACACGAACCCGCCATGCGCCTTCGTCACCTTGGCCAGGTTGACCGGCCCGTCCGCCGGCTCCGCCGCCGCGACACCGACCGCGAGCGGCAGCCCGAGGCCCGTCGCCAACCCGGCGAGCACCTTGCGCCGGCCGATCCCGAACGCCTCCTGACGCTCGCCGCCGTTCACCTCATCCTGCGCCACGCCGCTACCTCCCCCGTCTACGATGTGCGACGCTTCCTGGAGGAGCCGATGCACAACAAGGCTAATAGGGATACGGTATACGAAAGCCATATTGCAGGCCAAGCCTGTTTGATGCGGCAAGCGCGCTATGGATAAAGCGCCTGTCGGCTAGCCGCCGCTAGGATTGTCAGAGTCGGAGCGCCACTCCGGCTTGCAGCACCGTCGGATCCATCTGCAGGCGCGTCGACGACGGATAGCCGGCGACGGTCCCGCGGGCGACGGTGCGCACATAAGCCTTTTTGACGTCTGCAAAGACGCCCCAGCGGTGATGCGGAAAGAGCGAAAGCCCCGCTTGCAGGACCGGCGCAACGTCATCGTCGACCGTTGCGTCCGCCATTCCGCGATCGCGGGTTGCCACGACATGCATGTAGGTCACGCCGGCACCGACATAGGGGGTGATCACGCGGGCGCGCAGGGGAGACCAGACGAGCGTAACCGCGGGTGCGGCATAGCGGACGTCGAGCAGCGGTCCCGCCGTCGCCAGAACACCCGCGCCGCGATACTTGATCGTCGGGGGCAGACCGGTGCTCAGGTTCAGGCCGAGGTCGAACTTCACAAAGCGGGTGACGTTCAGCGACGGCACCCATTGCGGATCGCTCTTGACACCTGCGCTGGCCAGCCGCTGCCCGGCCAACGTCACCTCGGCCTTGTCGACCATCGCGAGACGCGTGACGCCCACGTTGATCAGCCACGCCGCCCGGTTCGCCGCCTGCGCGCTGGCCAAGCCCGGCGTCGCCGTCAGCATCGCGGCGAGCAGCATCTTGATCGTCGGCCTCATCATCAAACTTCCTGCTCTCGGTATGTGGCCCGGCGGTTAGGTGCGGGCACACTAACGAGCAGTGAAGGTGGATAGCCGTTAAATGGCTGGTCTTCGTCAACATTCCCGCGCAATGTTGACGACATTAACTATCCCGCAAGGTCGCTGGACGACGAAGCCGGCATGACAGCCGACACCAGCTCGCTCCCAGCACCTCGCGCTCGCGCCGTCATCGCAGAGGCGCGCAGCTACCTGGTCGATGTGCTCACCGTCACCGCCGGTGACGAGCCACAACGTCAAAAGGTGTTCGCCCAGCAACTGATCGGCGTGGTGCGCGGTCTCAGGCCGCTCATCCCGCTCGCCTACCTGCTGGTCGTCATCGCGGTCGCATTGTTGTGGCGCGATGCAAACCATCCGCTGATGACGGCGGGCGCCGCGACGATCGTCGTCACCGCCACCTTCGCACGACTGAGGCTGATGCGGCCTTGGGCCGACCTGAACGCCTTCGCGCGCGCGCACGTCGGGGTTGCCGCGGCGTTCGGCATCGGCTGGGCCGTCTTCAGCACCGCGATCCTGTGGTCCAGCGACGAGCGACTCGTCACGGTGATCCTGTGGATCGAGATGGGGCTGATCGCCTCCGGGCTGGTCATGTACATGTACCTCCCGGTCGCGTTCGTCGTCTATGCGGTGCCGATCGCGGTCCCGATGACGATCATGTCGGCGAAGTTCGGGGTCGGCGGATCGATGACCGCGGTGCCGCTCACCATTCTCTATCTCGTCGTGCTGGCGCGTTGCGCGGTCGACCAGTGCCGGATGTTCGTCGAGGGCGAAGTGACGACGGCGCGCCTCATCGCCAGCGAGGCCGCCGCCGCGCTGGCGGACGCCGATGTCGCGGTCGCCCGCAGCGAGGCGGCGGAAGCACGTCTCGCGACGGCGCAGGCGCAGAGCAATGCGACGCGGGCGATGGCCGCGGCGGCGCAGCTGGCGGAGGAACGGCGCCACGCCGACATGATCGCGCTTGCCGAGCGCTTCGAGCGTAGCGTCCTCTCGGCGGCACGGCAGGTCTCGTCAGCGGTTCACGATCTCGACGGCTCGGCGCAGCGGCTGGCGGAGGTCGCGCTGCGCAGCACCGATGCGGTGCGCGGCATCTCCGAGCGGACGCACGAGGCCTCCTTGTCGGTGTCGACGCTCGCAGCCGCCGCAACCCAGCTCGGCACCACCATCACCAACATTTCGAGCCAGGTGGATGAGCATGCCGCGCTGTGCACGTCCGCGCACGCGTTGGCGGCCGAGAGTTCGACGGCGATCCGGGGGATGATCGACAGCGCGACGCAGATCGGGGACATGACCGCGATCATCAGCAACGTCGCACGTCAGACCAATATGCTCGCGTTGAACGCGACGATCGAGGCCGCTCGCGCCGGCCAGGCGGGCCGCGGCTTCTCGGTCGTCGCGGCGGAGGTGAAATCGCTCGCCAACCGGACGCAGACGACGGCGGGCAGCGTCTCGCTGCAGATCGGGGATATCCTGTCGCGGGTCGATGTCGCCGCCGGCAGCGTCCGCGAGACGGTTCAGGGTATCGACGACGTCGCCGGCATCGCGAGTTCGATCGCGGACAGCATCGTCGAACAGCGTCTCGCCACGATCGACATCGGCGAGGCCGCACAGATGGTTGCCAATCGCGTCAACGAGGCGCGCGACCATGTCGCGCTGTTTGCCGATGGCGCGCAGGCCGCGAGCCTGCTCACCGACGACGTCAGCGCGACCAGCCGGAAGGTTGCGGCGCAATCCGCGGCGCTGCAGGCGGCAACCGCCGAGTTTCTCTCCCAGCTGCGCGCAGCGTAGCAGGCGGGAAACACGCGGTACGATCGCCGGTCGTGCCGTCCGCTCACCGCGGCGAGAAGAGAAGCACGGCGAGACGAGGCCGGCGCGACGCCGGGTCGCGGAAGCCGGCGTCGCGCCCGGCCAGCCGGACCGGGATCACACCGCCGTTCTAAGCGGCGCCGGCTTCTTGTCGTCGGGCAATGTCCGTTTGAGATGTTCGTGCACCGTCCGCTGATTGAACGGCTTCGCAACGAACGTCGCCTTGCCCGGCATGTCGCCCGGGTTCGGGGAAACGTGGCCGGAGGCGATGACGATCTCGATGAGCGGCCAGTGCCCGGCGACGTGGCGCGCAAGCGCGAAGCCGTCGGTCGCGCCCGGCATGTCGACGTCCGAGAATAACAGGATCGTGCGCTCCCAATGCTCGGCCAGATGCGCGATCGCTTCGTCCCCGTCGAAACATTCCTGAACCCGGAAACCGGCCTCTTCAAGGATATGCGTCGTCTCCATGATGATCAGGGGATCGTCTTCCACGACGACGGCATAAGGTTTGGTCGAAAGCGGCATAGCGCCCCAACTTCCGGCCGCCGCGCAAGTTGCAGCGTCTTGCCCCGATCGGTCGATCGGTCGTCAGACCCAGCAGGCCGCTCGGCCATCGGCTCCCGTGCCGTGGCGCGCGCGTTCAGGACGGTTGGCGATCGTCCGCGACCGCGCTTGGCGGCGTACGCCCCTCACCACCCGATCAGCTGGCCAGACGCTCCCGCCTGGCACGCAGCGTGACGATCAGGCCGTCTTCCGACCAGTCGTAATGGTTCGCGCCGCTCAACTGCCCGGTGACGCTGCGATTGACCAGCCTGCTCCCGAAGCCGGCCACGTCGTCGGGCTTCTCGACGCGTGGGCCACCCTGCTCCAGCCATGTCAGAACGAGATCCTCGCCATCGGTGGCGCTGGAAACGTCGAGCGTTCCGGTGGGCGAGGAAAGCGCGCCGTATTTCATGGAGTTGGTCGCAAGCTCATAGATAATGAGCGCGATCGCCGTGGCCGAGGCTTCGCCGACCCCGATGCGCTCGACCGCCACGCGGATGCGGCCCTTGAAGGCGCCGAGATCGTCATACGGGAACAGCAGGATCGAGAGCAGATCCCCCAGCAGCGCCGCCGTCCCCTGGTCGGGGGACAGCGGCCGAACCAAATTGTGGGCACGCCCCAGTGCCGACAGGCGGCCGGTCAGTTCGTGCGCCATCTGCTCGACGCTGGTCGCCGATCGCGAGCTGATCGCGGTCAGCCCCGACGCGATCGCGAGCAGGTTCTTGACGCGGTGGCTCATCTCCCCGGCGAGAAGCTCGCTGCTTTCCTCGGCCTGCTTCCGGCCGGTCACATCGAGGAAGATGCCGAACATGGTGCGCGCGACGATGTCGGCGTCGTTGCCTTTTCCGCGCGCCGCCACCCAGCGAACCTTGTCGCCGATCAGGATGCGGAAATCCGTCTCGTACGATCCGGTCATCACCCGCGTGGCATTGAAGGCGGAGCGGACCCGGTCGCGATCGGCAGGATGGATGCGGGCCGGCAATTCCTCGAACGTCACCTTGTTGCTCCAGGGCAGACCCCAGAGCTCAAACCCGCACGGGTCCATCGTCAGCACGCCCGTGTCGACGTTCCAGGACCAGAGCGCCACCCCCGCCGCCTTGATCGCACGCTGAAGCTGGTCGAGTTGCCATTCGTGCGTCGCAGGTGCTTCGGTCGCCACATCTTTCCCCCTCGCCGATTGTCTGCGCTCATCCACTGCCCCGGGGGCCGGCGGTCTATGATCTGCGCTAAGCCGGTGCAGCCACGGCCCTCCGCCGCATCAGCCCCGCGCGGCTCCATCGTTCGGCTCGCACGGCTTCCCGCATGAGCGGAGATCGACCCCGTCCGGGGCCTTTGGAAACCAGCTGAGATGATGAAGTGGCGGAGAGGGTGGGATTCGAACCCACGGTACCCGTGAGGGCACGCCGCATTTCGAGTGCGGTGCATTCGACCACTCTGCCACCTCTCCGCGAGGGTCACCGGCGGCTCCGAAAAGCGCCCGGCGGTGGGTCGAGGCGCGGCCCCTAGCGGCTTGCGATACACAGCGCAAGCGCATCTCGTGTTGTGCTGCACGATTTCTGCACTAGATACGCTGGCATGACCCGCGATGCGCTGGCTGATACCCGCCTCCCTGCCGATCCGATCGCCCCGCCGATCGCCCACGCCCGTTTCTCGATCGGCGACGTGGTGCGCCACCGCATGCTCGATTTCCGCGGCGTGATCTTCGACGTCGATCCGGTCTTCGCCAACAGCGAGGAATGGTATCAGTCGATCCCGGAGACGCTGCGTCCCGCCAAGGACCAGCCCTTCTACCATCTGCTCGCCGAGAATCTCGAATCGAGCTACGTCGCCTATGTCAGCCAGCAGAACCTGGAGCATGACGACAGCGACGAACCCGTCGACCACCCCGCGATTGCTGGGCTGTTCGACCGGTTCGACGGCGGACGCTATGGACTGAAGCGGCTGCACCGCCATTAACCTGTCCCGCGGCCGGGGAATCGGTTGACATCCCGAAAGGGCTATCCTAACCGCCACGCTTCAACCGTGCGGCTGTGTCCGTCGCGGTCCATGACATTTGGGAAGCAATTCCCGTTGAAGGAAACATCGTAGCCATGTTCGCAGTCGTGCGCACGGGCGGCAAGCAGTACCGCGTCGCCGCCGGAGACAAGATCGTCGTCGAGAAGATCGAGGGCGAGGCCGGCGCGTCGGTGACGCTGGGTGACGTGCTGCTCGCTGGCGAGGGCGCGGAGCTGAAGGACGTCGCGGGCCTGACGGTCGCCGCCGAAATCATCGCCCAGGCGAAGGGTGAGAAGGTGATCGTTTTCAAGAAGCGTCGCCGTCACAACTATCGTCGCCGCAATGGCCATCGCCAGAACCACACGATCCTGAAGATCGTCTCGGTCGGCTGAGCCCCAAAGCGCGAAAGGAACAGACACAATGGCACATAAGAAAGCAGGCGGTTCGTCGCGTAACGGTCGTGATTCGGCCGGCCGTCGCCTTGGCGTGAAGAAGTTCGGCGGTCAGGAAGCGATCGCGGGCAACATCCTCGTGCGTCAGCGCGGGACCAAGTTCTATCCGGGCCGCAACGTCGGCATCGGCAAGGACCATACCCTGTTTGCGCTCGTCGACGGCCGCGTGGTGTTCCACGACGGCAAGCTCGGCCGCAAATTCTGTTCGGTCGACATGATTGCGGCCGCGGCCGAATAACATCGGGTGACCACACGGGTTGCCCACCAGGGCGACCCGGGGTTCCGCGACGGAACCCAGCCAGACAAGGGAGACGGGTCCGCCCCGGCTCCCTTTTTTATTGCTGCTCCCTCCACTTAACCGTTCCCGTGTCGCGCGCGCGTCATTGTCGCGTGCCACGGGCCCGTCGCAGGAGATGGAGCACATGTTCGCGTTGACGCCCCGCTTGACGTTACGGCCCGGCTGGTTCGAGGACGCGCCCGCGCTTGCGCAGGCGATCGGCCACGAAGCGGTCGTCAACCGCCTTGCGCGCGCGCCCTGTTCCTATACGCCGGCGGATGCCGAAACCTTCCTGTCGCTCCCGCGTGGCGCGACCGAGCCGCGCTTCGTCATCGTCGAGCGCAGCGGCGATCACCGGCTGATCGGCGGGATCGGGCTGCACCGCGCCGAAAACGGCGATCACGAACTCGGCTACTGGCTGACCCCCAACGCCTGGGGCCGCGGCTATGCGACCGAGGCAGGGCGTGCGGTGCTCGCCATTGCGCGCCACGCGCTCCCGCTGACGCGACTCACCGCCTATCATCACGCCGACAATCCGGCGTCGGGGGCGGTCCTGCGCAAGCTCGGCTTCGTTGAGACGGGTCGCTCACAGCGCTGGTCGCTGGCGCGCGGCGGGACGGTCGCGGCGGTCGACTTCGCGCTCGATCTCGACGCCGCAGCGGCACCGTTTGCCGGGACGATGCCGATCGCGGCTTGACCGCGCGATCGGATGCGGCATTCGCGCGCGCCGGATCGGCGAGGCTGGCGCATCGCGACCATCCGCACGCGCACCGGGGCGGTCGTCAGCGCGCGATCGCTGCCAGCACCGGGTCGCCCTGCGCGGTGCGTTCGGCATGGTCCAGATAGAGCGTCGGACGATAGGACTCGCGGGGCAGCCCGGTTACGGTGAACAATTGTTCGGTGCCGAGGTCGATCGTCGCGCCCGATCCCTCGATGGTGGCATTGTCGAGCGCGCCGAGCAGGTGCGCCAGCACGCTGCCGACCGTCGTCGCGCCGATCGCGTCGAAACCGATCATCAGTCCTTCGCCCATGCTGCCCGTCCAGCGCCCCCCGGCGACATAGACCTTACCAGGATAGCGCGTGCCGAACGGCGCGACATATTCGACGAACTTGCGCGTCGGCCCCAGCACCCGCGTCTCGAAGGGGACGACGTGCATCTGGTACGGCCGGTCGTGATCGACGAAATGCCCCATGATGCCGCGTGCGACGCTCGTGTTGCCGCCGCTCGGCGTATTGCGCAGGTCGATCAGCAGCGTATCGGTGTCGGACAGCCCGGCCAGCGCCGCGCCGAACGCCGCAATCAGCTTCTGGTCGCCGAGTGAATTGTTGATGCGGATCACCCCGATGCGCCCGTGCCGTTCGACGGTCAGCAGTGGACCGTCCTCGATCCGCTGCGCCAGATCATTGCTCGCCGTCAGCGCGAACCGCCGCTGCCGTCCGCCATCGGCAAGCTCCAGCGTCCGCGCGCGCTTGCGATGCCCGGCCAGCGCGACGTTGAACGCAAAATCGATCTGCAGCGCGCTCAGCTCGGCGAAGCGTCGTCCGGTCACATCCTCGACGGCCGCGCGCGGCGTGAGTCCCTCGACACGCACAACCGTCATGCCCGGCCGTACGCCCTGCCCGGCGGCATCGCCATTCTCGCGCACGTCCGAAATTACGAAGTTGCCGCCATCGTAGCGGCCGAAAAGATCAGAGGCGGTCGGGACGATCGACCAGTCCTCGCTGTCGAGCGGACCGACGACGAAATGCGGGTCGGCGAAATTGTGCGCGACGTGCTGCAGGACATTGATGAACGCCTTGTCGTCCGGCGCGGTGCGCGCGCGATCGGCGAAGGCGGCGAGGATCCGTTCGCCATCGACCCCGCTGCGCGCGAAATAACCGTAACGCTCGTGCAGCAGCGTCGCGAACTCGGCCCATGCCTTCGGTGCTTCGAACGCGGCGGCGCGCTCCTGTGCGCCGACGGCCGTGGCGGGCAGCGACAACAGCGCTGCGATACAGGCGATCAGGCTAGGGCTTTTCATCGCGGCAGCATCGATGACGCGGGCGGCCGAGGCAAGCGCCGCGACCGGCTCAGGCGGCAACCTTCGGCAGCACCGCCGCCTCGTAATCGCTCTCGGCCAGCCCGATCAGCGCCCGATCGTCGTGCTTCCACGGGTGAAAGCCGGGCAGGAAATATGCCAGCCACACCCCCGCCACTTTCCGCGCCATTCCCGGATAACCGAACGCATACCATGCCATCCGCGCCCACACTTTCGGCCCGGTCAACCCGTCCTGCCGCAGCAACTCGGCCATCCCGCGCGCGCGGCCATGAACGAACCGCCACGTCGTGATCAGCATCACCAGCGCCTTGACGCGCCAGCGCGTGAAGCGCGGCCAGTCGCGCGTGGCGTGCAGCCAGGTGTCATAGGCGACGCCCTTGTGCTCGATCTCCTCGGCGGCGTGCCACAGCCACAACGCCCGCGCCTGTTCGTCGCCGCCGGCCAGATGGCGCGGATCGGCGATTAACTCGTGCGCGAGCATCGCCGTGAAATGTTCGAGCGCGGTGGTCGCGGCGAGGCTGCCGATCGGCGGGCGTCCCTTGGTCAGCGCCAGCGCGGCATCGACATCGCGATCCAGCAGCGCCGTGTCATACCCCTGATCGGCGACATGGCGGTTGAACGCCACATGCTCGCGGGTATGCAGCACCTCCTGTTTGATGAAGGCGTTGATCTCGCGCGTCAGCCGCGGCGGGGTGCCGTCGCGAAACGTGCGCACGCTGTCGACGAAGAACCCTTCGCCCTTCGGGAAGGTGACGGACAGCGCGTTGTAGAAGGCGGTCGCATAGGGATCGTCGTTGAGCCACCAGCGGCGAATCGCCGCACCGCGTCCGAACCGCCGGTCGCGCGGGGTGATGGTCAGGTCGGCGGGAGTGGTTGCTTTCGCCATGGAAACCTCCACTAAGGACGAACACGATCCGTCTATTTACATTGGTGTCAGTTAATTGTCTCCTGCCCCGATTGCAACCCCACGCCGGCGGCTGAGCCCCGAGGCGTCGCGCGACGCGGCGCTGGAGGCGGCGCGCGTGCTGCTGGTCGAACAGGGACCGCAAGCGGTCACGCTGAAGGCGGTAGCGGGGCGGATCGGGCGGACGCACGCCAACCTGCTCCACCATTTCGGCTCGGCGGACGGGCTGCAATCGGCGCTGATCGAGCGGATGACCGCCTTGGTTGTCGCGCCGATCCGTGACGCGGCGCGCCGCTCGCGCGAGCGCAAGGACCCGGCCGAGCTGGTCGACGTGGTGTTCGACGCCTTTGGCGCGAACGGCGCGGGGGCGCTGGCGACGTGGATGATCCTCAACGGCAATCAGGACGCGCTCGACCCGATCCTCACCGCGGTCCACGATCTGGTCGAGGATTTGTCGCGCGAGGAACAACGCCCCGACGCGCCGATCAAGGACGAGACGCTGCAACTGGTGCTGGCGGCGCTGGGCGACGCGCTGCTGGGTGGGCCGATGGCGCGCGCACTGGGGCTGCCGCGCGACCGCGCGCGGGCGATCGCGCGGACGATGTTGCTCAGGGATCGGGGCGTGACGGAGGCATAATCGCCGATCCGTTACACCATCAGGCAGCGATCGCAGCGTCGTCGCTGAGAAACGGAGCGACGACACCCACCGCTCGATCGACATAGAGCGCCTTTTCGCCGACCGGCGCGACATAACGGATCGCCTCCTCGGCATCGCGGATCGATGCGCCACGCGCGATCATCCAGGTCGCAAGATACTGCGATGCGAGGCATCCACCTGCGGTCGCAACATTGCCATGGGCGACGAACGGCGCATCGATCACTTTCACTCCCGCCTCGACGACCCATGGCTTCGTCGTCAGATCGGTGCAGGCGGGAAGATCGCCGATCAGACCCAATTTGGCGAGCAACAATGTCCCGGAACATTGCGCGCCGATCAGCTGCCGGGCGGGATCAAGCTCGATCCGGGCAAGCAGGTCTTCGTCAGCCGCGATGTCACGCGTCTTGATGCCGCTGCCGATCAGCACGGCATCCGCCTCGGCCGCAAAGGCCAGCGGCTTTTGACGCTGAACCGTGATGCCGTTCATCGACGTCACTTGCTCGGTCGGGGAGGTGATGTGCGCTGCCCATCCAAGCGGCTTCAGGCGATTAAGGATTGCCGCCGCAACGAACGAGTCCAGTTCGTTGAACCCCTCGAACGTCAGAACTGCAATCTGCATGGCCGCTTTCCTTGGCGATGATTGAGGCGCCTTCATACAGCGCCAGCCCACGGAACGCCCGCAATTTCACCGTTCCACCCGCGTTTGCGTACAAGCGATTGCCGTCGCTCGATCTTCGCGAAGGAAGCCGCGTTGTCGGTCGCGGGACGAGCCCGCGACTGCCGGGCGCGCTCCGATATCGCTTTAGCCGCGCTAAAGCGGTACGGAGCACGCCATGCACTTTCTCGATCAAGCGAAAATCTTCGTCCGCTCCGGCGCGGGCGGTCCCGGCGCGGTCAGCTTCCGGCGCGAAAAATTCATCGAATATGGCGGACCGGACGGCGGCAACGGCGGCAAGGGCGGCGACATCGTCTTCGAGACCGTCGCTGGGCTGAACACGCTGATCGACTTCCGCTACACCCAGCATTTCCGCGCCCCGCGCGGGCTGGGCGGCTCGGGCAGCAATCGCACCGGCGCGGGCGGCGACGATCTCGTCATCCGCGTGCCGGTCGGGACGCAGATCCTCGCCGACGACGAGGAACGCACGCTGCTCGCCGACATGACGCGCGTCGGGGAGCGGCTCACCTTCCTGCGCGGCGGCGACGGCGGGCGCGGCAACGCCAGCTACAAGACTTCGACCAACCGCGCGCCGCGCCAGCACGGCACCGGCTGGCCGTATGAGGAGGCGTGGGTGTGGCTGCGGCTCAAGCTGCTCGCCGACGCTGGCCTCGTCGGCCTCCCCAATGCCGGCAAGTCGACCTTCATCAACCAGGTGACGAACGCGCAGGCCAAGGTCGGCGCCTACGCCTTCACCACCACCCGCCCGCAGCTCGGCGTCGTCCGCCACAAGCAGCGCGAGTTCGTCGTCGCCGACATTCCGGGTCTGATCGAGGGCGCGGCGGACGGCGCCGGGATCGGCGACCGCTTCCTCGGCCATATCGAGCGCTGCCGCGTGCTGCTCCACCTGATCGACGCCAACGACAAGGACGTCGCCGAGAGCTACCGGATCGTCCGCGACGAGCTGACCGCCTATGGCGGCGGGCTCGACGAGAAGCCGGTGGTGGTCGCGCTCAACAAGATCGACACGCTCGACGACGAGCTGATCGCGGCACTGTCGGCCGAGTTGGAGGAAGCGAGCGGCGCCGAGGTGATCCCAATCTCGGGCGCGAGCGGCGTCGGGGTCGACTGGGCGCTCGACCGGCTGCTCGAGGCGATCCCGACCCCCGACCGCCCCGTCGACGACGATGGCGAGGAGCAGGAAGTCGAATGGTCGCCGGTGTGAGGCGGTGGTCAGCATGGCCGCCAGCGACTATGCTGGCACCATGTCAACACTGGTCGTCCCCGACTATCCGCTGCTAAGTGCCGCGGGGTTTCTCGAAGTCGATTTCGGCGACCTGAAGGCGGAACTGGATAACGGGATCATCCGCATGATGGCGGGCGGCTCGGCGCGGCACGCCGAAGTGGCCGGCAACATCCAGGCATTCCTGCGAACGGCGCTGCGCGGCAGCGGGTGCAAGCCCTATACGTCGGACATGGCGACGCGCACCCACGATCTGTCGGTGCGCTACCCCGATGTGTCGGTGTTCTGCGGCAAGAACGATCCTGCGCACGACGCCGCCAAGTCGTTCGACGATCCGCGCGTGCTGTTCGAGGTGCTGTCTGCCAACACCGCGCGTACCGATCTGCGGACGAAGCTCGACGAATATAAGGCGCTCGACAGCGTCGACACGATCGTCTTCGTCGACATCGCCAGCGAGCGGCTGCGCGTCATCCAGCGCACCGGCCCGCACGGCTGGAGCGACGTGGCGCACGACGGACCGTTCGACGTGCCGCTGCCGACCTTGTCGCTCACCCTCCCCCATGCCGAGATCTTCGCGCGCGATTGAGCCCCGCCGCGCGCCGCGCTAACGCCGCGCCCATGTCGCTCTTCCCCCCCGCCGCCTGTCCGCGGCTGATCGTCAAGATCGGCTCGGCATTGCTCGTCGACCCCGAAGGCGGCGTGCGGCGCGCGTGGCTGGAGGGGATCGCGCGCGACATCGCCGAACGTGCCGCCGCCGGGCAACAGGTCGCGGTCGTCTCGTCGGGCGCGATCGCGCTCGGCGCGCGCCGGCTCGGGCTCGCCAAGGGCGGGCGCGCCAGTCTCGAGGATGCGCAGGCCGCCGCCGCCACCGGGCAGATCGCGCTGGCGGGCGTATGGGCCGACGTCCTCGCCGCGCAGGGGCTGACCGCCGCACAGATGCTGGTGACGCTCGGCGATCTCGAGGAGCGCCGCCGCTACCTCAACGCCGCCGCGACGCTTGGGCGGCTGCTCCAGCTCGGCACCGTGCCGGTCATCAACGAGAACGATTCGGTCGCCACCGAGGAAATCCGTTTCGGTGACAACGACCGGCTCGCCGCGCGAATCGCGCAGGCGGCGGGCGCGCAGGGCGTTGTGCTGCTCTCCGACATCGACGGGCTCTACGATCGCAACCCCGCGCAGCCCGGCGCGCAGCACATCCCGCGCGTCGAGCGGATCGACGCCGGTATCGAGGCGATGGCCGATCGCGGCTCGGCCTCCGGCATGGGCTCGGGCGGGATGGTGTCGAAGATCGCCGCCGCGCGGATCGCGAATGCCGCCGGGGCCGCGCTCGCGATCGCCTCCGGCCACGCCGAGCGCCCGCTGTCGACTGCCGCGCGCCACACCCTGTTCGTCGCCGAGCGCACCGCACCCGCGCGCAAGGCGTGGCTGGCGGGCGGGCTAACCGCGGCGGGGACGATCCACGTCGATGCCGGCGCGGCGCAGGCGCTGACCGAGGGCCGCAGCCTGCTCGCCGCTGGCGCGACTCGCGTCGAGGGCACGTTCGCGCGCGGCGATCTCGTCGCAATCACCGGTCCGGCTGGCCCGATCGCGCGCGGCCTGTCCGAATATGACGCCGCCGAGACCGCACGGCTGCTCGGACGGCGCAGCGACGAACATGCCGCGCTGCTCGGCTACGCGCCACGCGCCGCGCTCGTCCATCGCAACCATATGGCGTTGCTGTGATCCTCGCGCTGACCGGCGGCACCGGCTTCGTCGGCGGTGTGCTGATCGAACAGGCGCTTGCCGCCGGGCATCAGGTGCGCGCGCTCGCCCGCCGCCCGCAGCCGCCGCGCGAGGGCGTGACGTGGATCGCCGGCGCACTCGACGACCCGTCGGCGATCTCGACGCTCGTCTCGACCGCCGGGGCGGTCATCCACGTCGCGGGCGCGGTCAACGCCCCCGATCGCGCTGCCTTCGCCGCCGCCAACATCGATGGTACGCGCAACGTGGTCGACGCGGCGCGGACGTGGAACGTCCGCCGCTTCGTCCATGTCTCGTCGCTGGCGGCACGCGAGCCTTCGCTGTCGAACTACGGCTGGTCGAAGGGCGGCGCCGAAGACGTGGTCACCGCCAGCGCGCTCGACTGGACGATCGTCCGCCCGCCCGGCGTCTACGGCCCCGGCGACGTGGAGCAGCGCGATCTGTTCCGCGCCGCGCGCCGCACCGGGGTGGTGCCGATTCCGCCGCGCGGGCGATTGTCGATCATCCATGTCGCCGATCTCGCCCGCCTGTTGCTCGCGCTCGCCGAAGCGCCCGGCGACGGTGCCGTCTACGAAGCCAGCGACGGCCACCCGCTCAGCTATGCCGATTTCGCGCGCGCGATCGGCGCGGCGGTCGGGCGGCGCGCCGTCCCGCTTCCGCTCCCCGCCGCGCTGCTGCGCACCGCCGCCCGCGCCGACCGGCTGCTGCGCGGCCGGAAGGCGAAGCTGACCGCCGACCGCGTCGCCTATATGGTCCACCCCGACTGGACCGCCGACCCCGCCAAGGCTCCGCCGCCTGCGCTCTGGCAGCCGCAAATCGCCGCCGCCGGGGGGCTGGCCGAAACGGCACGATGGTATCGCGCCCACGGCTTGCTATAGCGCGGTCAGACAACTGCCGCATTTCAGGGCCACAGCATCCGCATGACCGACCGCACCGCCATTCTCGACACGCTGCGCACGCAGATCGAACCCTTCAACAAGAAGGGCGTCGCGATCACCGAAGCGACCAGCTTCCAGGGCGACCTGGAATGGGATTCGCTGACCGTGATGGACTTCGTCGCCGCGATCGAGGACGAATTCGACATCATCATCACGATGAACATGCAGGCCGAGATCGAAAACGTCGGCCAGCTCGCCGACGCGGTCGAGAAGCTGCGGGGCTGAACGACATGACCGAGACCGGCCTCCAGAGCGAGAAGCTGCCCGCCGAGCCCGTCGCCGCGCCGCCCGCACGCGATCTGTTCGCGAAGTTCGATCCGCTGCTCGCCGAGCGCACGGCGCTGATGAGCTCGGGCGTACGCGATCCGTTCGGGATCGTCATGGAGGAGGTCACCTCGCCGACCACCGCGGTGATCCGCGGTCAGGAGACGATCCTGCTCGGCACCTACAATTACATGGGGATGACGTTCGACCCGGACGTGATCGCCGCCGGCACCCGCGCGCTCGAACGCTTCGGCAGCGGCACCAACGGCAGCCGGATGCTCAACGGCACCTTCCGCGATCACGTCGAGGCCGAGGACGCGCTCAAGGAATTCTACGGCGCGAGCGGCGCGATCGTCTTCTCGACCGGCTATCAGGCCAACCTCGGCACGATCTCGACGATGGCGGGCCGCGGCGAGTACGTCATCCTCGACGCCGACAGCCACGCCTCGATCTACGACGGCTGCAAGATGGGCGATGCGGAGATCGTCCGCTTCCGCCACAATTCGGTCGAGGACCTCGACAAGCGCCTCGGCCGCCTGCCCAAGGAGCCGGGCAAATTGGTGGTGCTGGAGGGCGTCTACTCGATGCTCGGCGACATCGCCCCGCTGCGCGAGATGGTGCAGGTCGCCAAGAAGCACGGCTGCATGGTACTGGTCGACGAGGCGCATTCGATGGGCTTCTTCGGCGAGCATGGCCGCGGCGTCTACGAGGCGCAGGGGCTGGTGCTCGGCGAGGACGTCGATCTGGTGATCGGCACCTTCTCCAAGTCGGTCGGCACGGTCGGCGGCTTCTGCATCTCGAACCATCCCAAGTTCGAGGGGCTGCGCTTCTCGTGCCGCCCGTACATCTTCACCGCCTCGCTGCCGCCATCGGTGGTCGCGACCGCCGCCACTTCGGTGCGCAAGCTGATGACCGCGCACGACAAGCGCGCGCGGCTATGGGACAATGCCCGCCGGCTCCACGCCGGGCTGAAGGGGCTGGGCTTCGCGCTCGGCACCGAAACCTGCGACTCGGCGATCGTCGCGGTGATCCTGCAGGATCAGGCGCAGGCGGTGGTGATGTGGCAGGCGCTGCTGGAAGCGGGGCTGTACGTCAACGTCGCGCGCCCGCCCGCCACGCCCTCGGGCACCTTCCTGCTGCGCTGCTCGATCTGTGCCGAACATACATCGGAACAGATCGAACAGGTCATCACGATGTTTGCGGCGGCGGGCCGCCTTGCGGGTGCGACCAAGTGATGGCGCATTTGCCTTCTCTTTACGCTTGTTAACCTAACGTCGCGGCCGTGACCGATCGCGACGACATCACCGGACGACTGACCGGCGCCTGGCGCACCATCACGCTCAGCGTGATGGCGATCGCCGGCGCGGTCGTGCTCGCGTTGCTCGTCGTCACGCTGGCCGAGGTGAACGGGCAGCGCGACCGCGCGCTGGCGTCGCAGCGGCACAGCTATGACGTGATGATCCTCGCCCGCACGGTGCAGGGGACGGTCGCGCATGCCGAGGCGTCGCTCGGCCGCTACGTGATCTCGGGCGACCAGCAACTCGGCCAGATCTATTACGACGACTGGCGGCGCGCGCGGCAGGCGATCGGGCGGCTTGCCAAGCTGGTCCGCGACAATGACGTGCAGCTCACGCATGTCGCGATCCTGCAGGAGGCGTTCCGCACCCGCGGCGACGAACTGGCGCTGACCGCGCTCAGCACCAATTACGGCAAGAACAGCCAGGCGCTCTCGCGCTTCTACCAGGCGCGGCAGAGCGACGCGCTTACGCGCATCAACGATTCGCTCGACGGGATCATCACCGACGAACGGCTGCTGCTGGAGATGCGCACCACGCAGGCGCGCGCCTCGGTGCGCCGCTCGACAACCATCGCCAAGGTGCTCGCGGTGTTCGGCGTGCTGCTGGTCGGCGGCGGGATCACGATGGGCTGGGTGATGGTCGAGGCGCTTGCGGGCCGCGCGATCGCGCGCGACGAGGCCGAAAGCGAGCGGCTCCGCGCCGACGAACTGGCGGAGGCGGTGGCGCGCGCGACCGAGGAATTGCGCGCGCAGGAGGCGCGGCTGCGACAGGTGCAGAAGATGGAGGCGGTCGGGCAATTGACCGGCGGCATCGCGCACGACTTCAACAACATGCTCGCGGTGGTGCTGAGCGGGGTCGAACTCGCCGCCCGCCATCTGCCGCACGGCGCGGATGAGACCGCGCGGCATCTGGAGGGCGCGCGCGAGGGGGCGGAGCGCGCCGCGGCGCTGACCGCGCGGCTGCTCGCCTTCGCGCGCGAGACCGCGATCAACCCCGAACCGATCACCGCCGCCGCGCTGTTCGATGGGCTGGGCGACATGCTCACCCGCTCGCTGGGCGACGGCATGACGCTGGTGCTGAAGGATGAAAGCGACGGCTGGTGCGTGCGCGTCGACCGCGTGCAGCTGGAAAACACCCTGGTCAACCTCGCGGTCAATGCCCGCGACGCGATGGAGGGACGCGGCACGCTGACGATCCGCGCCGGCCATACGTCGCTTCCCGGCGACGGTGCGGCGGGCGCGAGCGGCGAGTTCATGACGCTTGCGGTCGCCGACACCGGCTGCGGCATCGCACCGGACGTCCTCGACCGCGTGTTCGAGCCGTTCTTTACCACCAAGCCGCTCGGCAAGGGCACCGGGCTGGGGCTCAGCCAGACCTTCGCCTTCGCGCGCCAGATCGGCGGCGAGGTGACGATCGCCTCGCGCGTCGCAGAGGGTACGACCGTGACGCTGCTGTTGCCGCGCGACCGGCGCAGCGAGAAGTCCCCGTCGGCGCCTACGCCCATCGCCCCGACGCCGATCGCGCTGGCGCCCGCCGCGCCGGCCGATGCCGGCCGCGCGATCCTCGTCGTCGAGGACGATCCGCGCGTCCTGTCCGCGACGATGGAGGCGCTTGCCGACCTCGGCCATCAGCCGGTCGCCTGCGACGACGCGACGCAGGTCGGCACGGTGCTGGCGGGGATGACGCAGGTCGACCTGATCCTGTCTGACGTGCTGATGCCGGCGCTGACCGGGCCGGAGATGATCGCGACGCTCCCGCCCGCCTTCGCGCACGTGCCGGTCCTCTTCGTCACCGGCTTCGCGGGGGAGGCGAACGGCGGCGTCGCGCTCGGCGACCATCCGGTGCTCCGCAAGCCGTTCACGCTCGCCGCGCTCGACCGCGCGGTGACCGCCGCGGCGGCGCGCGGCGATCATCCGGCACCGCTTGCGGCGGAATGACCCAAATCGGCTACTGACGCGCCCGCCGACCCATCCTATAGCCGGTCGTCTCGTCTCCCCTCGCAAAGGCAGCGCCGCCCCGCCCATGACCTCGATCGACCGCTACATGGCCCGGCTGATCGCGCTGCCATTGTTCTCGACGTTGCTGATCTCGGCGATGCTGCTGATCCTCGACCGGATCCGCCGCTTGTTCGACTTCGTCGCGACGCAGGGCGGGCCGGTCAGCGTCGTGTGGAAGATGCTCGCCAACCTGCTCCCCGAATATCTCGGGCTCGGCATTCCGATCGGGCTGATGCTCGGCGTGCTGCTCGCCTTCCGCCGCATCGCGACCTCCAGCGAGCTGGACGTGATGCGCGCGGTCGGGATGAGCTACGGTCGGCTGCTGCGCGTGCCGTATTTCTACGCGATCGTGCTGGCGGCGCTCAACATCGCGATCGTCGGCTATATCCAGCCGCAGGCACGCTACGCCTATGAGCAGTTGCGCTTCGAGCTGCGCACCGGCGCGCTCGGCGCGTCGATCAAGGTCGGCGAGTTCACGCATCTCGGCGACCGGATGACGCTCCGCATCGAGCGCAGCCAGGATCGCGGCCGGCAATTGTCGGGGATCTTCGTCCATGCCGAATCGCCCAAGGGCGACTGGGTCGGCGTCACCGCCGCGACCGGGCAGTTCCTTGCGACGGATGATCCGAACGTCATCATCTTCCGCCTGACCAACGGCACGCTGATCCACAACCGCCCGGATTTCACGACGCCGCGAACCTTGACCTTCACCGCGCACGATCTGCCGATCAACCTGCCGCGCTTCGAGAGCTTCCGCACCCGCGGCGGCAAGAATCTCGAATATACGCTCCCCGAACTGGCCAAGCTCGGCCACGCGCCGACGCGCAGCGCGGAGCAACGCGACGGCAGCCGCGCCGAATTCCATTTCCGGCTGGTCGAGGTCGCGTCGATGTTCCTGCTGCCGCTGCTGGCGGTCGCGCTCGGCGTCCCGCCGAAACGCTCGACCTCGGCGCTCGGCGTGTTCCTGTCGATCGTGATGGTCGTCACCTATCACAAGATCAACCAATATGCCGCGTCGCTCGGCGAGCGCGGCGCGGTCGACCCGGCGATCGCCTTGTGGGTGCCGTTCGTCATCTTCGCCGCGTTGATCTTGTGGATGTACCACACCATCGCCAACGTCCCCGGCGGGCAGCCGATCGGCGCGCTCGAGCGGTTCTTCGGCAAGGCCTGGGCGATGGTGGCGCGCTACCTGCCCGGTCGCCGCCGCAAGGAGGCCCGCGCATGACCGCGCTGTTCCCGTCGCGCACCGTCGCGATCTACATGGCGCGGCTGTTCCTGACGCGCACCTTCGGCATCCTGTTCGGGCTGGTGCTGGTGCTCCAGACGCTCGACCTGCTCAGTGAGAGCGGCCGCATCCTCGCCACCGCCGGCAACGGCGATGCCGAGGTGTGGCGCTACGTCTCGCTGCGCGCGCCGCAGCTCATCTCGACCTTCCTGCCCTTCTCGGTGCTGCTCGGCACGATCCTGACGCTGATCACGATGAACGCGAACAGCGAGGTCGTGGCGCTGAAGGCCGCCGGGCTGTCGGCGCATCAGGTGCTGGCGCCGCTGGTGATCGCCAGCGTCGGCATCGCGCTCGTCACCTTCGCGTTCAACGACCGCGTGGTCAGCCGCGCCACGGCGGAGCTGAGCGCGTGGCAGAAGGTCAATTACGGTACGATGCCGATCGATCGCGGCAACCGCAGCAACGTCTGGGTTCGCGCCGGTGACGATCTGATCCAGGCGGGCGCGATCGGCGGGCGCGGCACCGGTGCGCGGCTGGGCAATGTCACGGTCTACGAACGCAATCCCGATGGCGGGCTGCGCGGGCTCATCAACGCGCCGAACGGCGTGCGTGACGGCGATGGCTGGCGGATCTGGCCGGCGCGCCGTTTCGACGTGGCGTCGGGCGCGGTGACGCGGCTGGGCGCGACCGTCGTCGGGCGCGGGGTGACCCCCGACCAGTTCACGCTCGCCAACGTCGACGGCGACGCCTTGTCGTTCGCCGGCCTGCGCGAGGCGATCGGCGATCTCGAGGAAGCCGGCCGCCCGACCAAGGCGCTGGAGGGCGTGCTTTGGCACAAATTGTCGGGGCCGCTGTCGTCGGTGCTGATGCCGCTGCTCGGTGCGGTCGCGGCGTTCGGGATCGCGCGTTCGGGGGCGCTGTTCGTCCGAGCGGTGATCGGCATGGCGCTCGGCTTCGCTTATTTCGTCGCCGACAGTTTCGCGCTGGCGATGGGCAATCTCGGCGCCTACCCGCCGTTCCTCGCCGCGTGGGCACCGTTCCTGCTGTTCCTGCTGATCGGCGAAGCGGTGCTGCTCAGGACCGAGGAATAGCGGCGGCACGTTCCGGGCTGCGAAGACCCCGGACACTTCAATGAACGGCTCGGAATTCGCCATTGTGAGCGTAGCGCGGCAATCCAGGGCGTCGTGATCCGGCGCTGGATTGCCGCACTACGCCCGCAGTGACAGCCTGACTGGAAACGACGACGGACCGATCAACGCCCGCGTAGCGTCGCCATCGTCAGCTTGCCGACCAGCCCCGGCAGCCCGCGATAGTTCGCCTTGTAATAAGGCGAGTCTGCTTCCAGCACCCCGCTCAGCCGCTGATGCGCCTCGCCCAGCGCGTGGTACGGCACGCCCGGCAGCAGATGGTGCAGTGCGTGATAGCGCAGCCCGATCGGCGCCCACAGCACCGGCAGCAGCGCCGGCGGCGGCACGTTGACCGAGTCGAGATATTGCGCGGTGACGGTCATCACCTCACCCTCGTTCTCCCACAGATGCGCGACCAGCGTCCGCACCTGGTTGATGAGCGCCACGCCCGACCCGACGGCAAGGAAAATCAGGAACGCCGTGAGCGGCAGCACGCCGGTGGCGGTGAGCACGATCAGCGCGAGCGCCCATACCGCGGTCGCGGCCTCCAGCCGCTCCCAGCGCGTCTTTTCGTCGCCCTGCGGCATCCGACGACGGAACTGTGGGTTGATCGACAGCGCCGAATAACGCGACACCACCGCCGCCCGCAGCTTCGGCGACAACACCGACAGCGGGGCGAGCACGCCGAAACGGATCAGCAGCCCGACCGGCGCCAGCGCCGAAACGAGGATGAACACCGGCAGCGTCCACGGCTTCATCAGCGCGAGCGGCAGATACTCCGGGTCCTCCGACGTGCCGTAACGCGTCTTGGCATGGTGCAGGTTATGCACGCCTTCATACATGAAGGACGGGATCATCATCGGCACGCCGATCAGTGCGTTCCACCCCGCGCGGAAACCGGGCAGCGCGGCATGCTTCACGTGCGTCAGCTCGTGGATCATGCTCATCCCGCGATACAGCGCGAACACCGAAACCACTCCGGCGACGATCGCCAGCGCGGTCGAGGTGGCGACGATCGCCACCGCCAGCGCACCATAGCCGACCAACGACGAGGCGATCAGATCGGCCCAGTAGATGCCGGGGCGCGGCTTGAGCAGGTCGCGGGTCAACTCGGCAGCCGCGCGCAGCATCGCCTTGTCGTCAGCGATCACCGGGCGTGCCGCCCGCGCGTCGGCAGTCGCACGATCGAGAGTCATGGTGTTCATGGGCATATCCATTGTCCGAACATAGTGGCGACAGCGTGACCGGAACAGGACCGGCGTGCCCGCCATTCTGGATAATTGTTCACTCGCCATGATCGAGTGAGCCGTTTACACGCCAGCAACATGGCTGAGCTTTCGATCACTCCCGTCCTGACCAAGAGCGACCGCAAGGCGTTCGTCGACCTGCCATTTCGTCTTTACAAGGACGATCCCTACTGGGTGCCGCCGCTGAAGGGCGAGGCGCTCGGGCTGATCACGCCGGAGAAGAACGGCTGGTTCAGCCACGCCAAGGCGCAATTGTTCCTCGCACGCCGCGACGGCCGGGTGGTCGGGCGCATCTCCGCGCACATCGACACGCTCGGGCTGGAGATGCCCGCCGAACGCGGCTTCGGACCCGGCTGCGGGCAATGGGGGCTGATGGATGCTGAGGACGAGGGCATCTTCACGTCCTTGCTCGCGACGGCGGAGGGCTGGTTGCGCGAACAGGGGATGACGCGCGCGCTTGGCCCGGTCAGCATGTCGATCTGGGAAGAGCCGGGCCTGCTCATCCAGGGCTATCACCAGTCGCCGACCGTGATGATGGGGCATCACAAGCCGGAATATCGCGGCTGGATCGAGCGCGCCGGCTATGGGCCGGTCAAGCAGCTCATCACCTACGAGCTGGACATTACGCAGGAATTTCCGCCGCTGGTGAAGCGGATCATCCGCTCGGGCGATGCGAACAAGAGCATCGTCATCCGCGAGGTGAACAAGAACAAATTCGAGGAAGAGGCGGGGATCATCCTCGACATCCTCAACGACGCATGGTCGGACAATTGGGGCTTTATCCCGCTCACCCCGCCCGAGATCAAGGATGTCGGCGTCAAGCTGAAGCCGATCGTCTTCAACGACCTGATCCGCATCGCCGAGCTGGACGGCAAGCCGGTCGCGTTCATGATCACGCTTCCCGACCTCAACGAGGCGATCAAGCCGCTGCACGGCAACCTCTTCCCCTTCGGCTGGGCGAAGGTGCTGTGGTGGCTGCGCAAGCCGCGCGTGCAGACGATGCGCGTGCCGTTGATGGGCGTGCGCAAGGAGCTGCAAAGCTCCCGGCTTGCCGGGCAACTGGCGTTCATGATGATCGAGGCGATCCGCAAGGCATCGGTCACGCATTACGGTGCGACACGCGGCGAGATCGGCTGGGTGCTCGACGACAATCAGGGCATGAATTCGATCGCGACCGCGATCGATAGCCGCGTCAACAAGATCTATCAGGTGTACGAGCGGACCTTCTGATCCGCTGCGGCGGGGCTCCGGCCGGCGCCGGCGCCCCGCCGGATGCCGGCGGTCACAGGCTCTCGGGAACGATGACGCCGATGTCCTTCCAGGCATCGCGGGTCTTGCAGACGCGCGACACGATCCGCGAACCGGTCATTTCGGTCTTGTAGCAATAGCGGGTCTTGGCGTTGCGGACCGGCACGGACAGCGCGCCGACGGCGGGCGACGGCTCGGCGGTCGGCGTCGCCTTGGGCGCGGCATGCGCCGGAGCGACCGCGAACAGGCTGGCGATGACGGCGGTGGCGATGGTCTTCATGGCGGGTCTCCCTGCCCCGTTGATCGGGGACGCAGGACACATTGCAGCCATCGTGCCAATTCGAAATTCGACGGTTTTCCGCGCTTTCTCGTCTATGACAGGTGTATTACGCTGGCAAAGCACACCAAGTTTCGGCGCGATGCGCCGATTGGCGGTCAGAACAGCAACGCGCCGCCCAGCGCCACCCGCGCATCGGGGGCGTGATGGTTCAGCCCAGCCACCGCCAGCAGGTCCAGCTGGGTGCGTTTGGTCAGCTTCCACGCCAGCGACGCCGCCGCTAGCGTCCGGACGACATGCTCCGCCGGATCCTGATCGCGCTCGACCGAGACTTCGGCATTGGCGGTGACGCTGTCGGTCAGCGCATAGCCGATGCCGAACACGCCGGTGGCGTCGAAATGTCGGCCATGGCCATCCTGATCGACCGCGGCGGCGACCTGCCCGGTGAAGTCGACGCTCCACTTCTTGTCGATCCGCCACATCACCGGCAGCACCATACCCGCCG
The DNA here is from genome assembly GCF_014199415.1 of Sphingomonas endophytica. Taxonomy (GTDB): domain Bacteria; phylum Pseudomonadota; class Alphaproteobacteria; order Sphingomonadales; family Sphingomonadaceae; genus Sphingomonas; species Sphingomonas endophytica. The sequence continues at coordinate 170,059 of NZ_JACIJN010000002.1, read as the reverse complement.
ACCAGTCGCCCGCGCCGATCTCATGCTGGCCGACCGGCAGCGTCACATACGGCTGCACCGCCGACGACAGCTTCTTGCCATCGGGATGGCTCAGCGCGCGCCGCCAGCCGAGCGTCACATCGCCCGCGCCGGTGTCACGCGACACCGCGCCGCTCGCGAGATCGCGCGTCCGCAGCGTGCCGAGCGGCGTCCACCCGATCTGCGCCTCGCTGTTTCGCGTCAGCCCGATCCGCGCGGTCACCTCACTGCGGATCAAATCCTCGCGCGTCTCGCCGTCATCGTCGCGCTGCCAGTCGACCCCGGCCAGCTCGACCTGCACCTGTCCGGGCAGGGTCGTGCACCCGCTCGCCCCCAGCGACGGCCGGTTGGGGCAGAAGCGCACCCCGGGTGCGTCCTGCGCGGCCGCCGCGGTCGCGAGCGACGCCAGCAGCGCCACCGCGCCCCATCGGCGCATCACCGGAGCCGCACCCAGGTCGGCGCATGGTCGCTGGCCTTTTCGCGCCCGCGATACGCCTTGTCGACGCCCGCGTCGGCCAGCCGGTCGGCGACCGCCGGGCTCAGCAGCAGATGGTCGATCCGGAACCCCGCGTCGCGCTGCCATGCGCCCGCCTGATAATCCCAGAAGGTCCAGACGCCGCCCTTGGGGTTGCGCGTGCGCAGCGCGTCGGTCCAGCCCTGCGCCAGCAGCGCGCGATAGCCGTGGCGGCTCTCGGGCTGCATCAGCGCGTCCGACGCCACCGCCTTGACCGAGAAGGTGTCGTCGTCGTTGGGGATGACGTTGTAGTCGCCTGCCAGCACGACCGGCAGCTCCTCGGCGAGCAACGCGCGCGCGCGCTCCTGCAACCGCCCGATCCAGCGCAGCTTATAGTCGAACTTCGGCCCCGGCAGCGGATTGCCGTTGGGCAGATAGATCGACGCCACCACCAGCCCGAAGATTGCACATTCCAGATAGCGGCTATGCTCGTCCTCGGGCTCGCCCGCCAGCCCGCGCTGCCGCTCGACCGGGTCGACGCCGCGCGCCAGCACCGCGACGCCGTTGAACCCCTTCTGTCCGTGCCATACCGCGCCATAGCCGGCGGCACGGATGTCGGCCTCGGGAAAGGTACCGTCGCTCGACTTCAGCTCCTGGAGACAGACCACATCGGGCTGCTCCTCGGCGAGATATTCGAGCAGACGCGGGAGCCGCGCCTTGATGCCGTTGACGTTGTAGGTGACGATCTTCACGCGCGCCGGTCTAAACGCCGCGCAGGCGCTTGTCTAACTACACCGAAAAGCTGGTGCCGCACCCGCAGCCGCTCGCGGCATTGGGGTTCTCGACCTTGAACGACGCGCCGCCGAGCGACTCGACATAATCGACGCTGGCGCCGCGGACGAGATCGAGGCTGATGTCATCGACCACCAGCCGCACCCCATCGGTTTCGGCGATCAGGTCGGCGGGCTCGGGCGCGTCGGCGAAGCCGAAGCGATACTGGAACCCCGAACAGCCGCCGCCCTCGACCGACAGCCGCAGGATCGCGGGCTTGTTCTGGCGTGCGGCGATCGCCGCAACGCGCGCCGCGGCGGCAGGGGTGAGGATGATGTCGGGTGCGAGCGTGGCCATGGCGGGCAAGATAGGCGCGATCGGCTCAATCGGAAAGAGTATCCCTTCTTCGTCATCCCGGACCTGATCCGGGATCCCGCTTCTTACCGCGGCCGGCGGAAAGAAGCTGGGCCCCGGATCAAGTCCGGGGCGACGGTATGAGGAAGTCGCCCCGCCTCAGTCCTGCGGCGCGGGGCCGGTGGTCGACACCGGGATCTGCCCGACCGCGCGATCCTGCGCGGCCATCAGATAATCGGCGGTGGTCAGGAACGGCACCGGATTCACCGCGTGACCGTCGATCCGCACCTCATAATGAAGGTGCGGCCCGGTCGAGCGCCCGGTCGAGCCCATCAGCGCGATCAGCTGCCCGCGCTTCACGCGCGTGTTGTCGGCGACGATGATCTTGGAAAGGTGGCCGTAGCGGGTCGCGATGCCCTTGCCATGGTTGATCTCGACCATGTTGCCGTACCCGCCCTGCCGGCCGGCGTGGCTGACGACGCCATCGGCGGTCGCGTAGATCGGCGTGCCCGACGGGCCGGGAATGTCGACCCCGGCGTGCATCGCGGCGGTGCCGCGGAACGGGTCGGAGCGGATCCCGAAATTGCTGGTGAACTGGAGCTTCTGCACCGGCTGCACCGACGGGATCGCGATCACGCCCTGTTCGAGCCGATCGAGCTTCTTCCAGGTCATGAACAGCGAGCGGAACTGCTGGTCGGCGGCGAGATCGGCGCGCGCCTCGGTGCTGGTCGCCTCGACCAGCGGGCCGCCCATCGCCGAACCTGCCTTGGCAACGCGGCTCGGCGCGATGCCGCGCTGGCGAAGTTGCTGGGCGGTCGCGGCATAGCGATCGAGCAATTGCTGCTCGGCGAGTTGCGCCAGCGCGACCTGCCGACGCTCGACCTTCAGGAACGGACGGATCGTGTCGGCGGCGACGCGCGTCGCCTGCGGATCGACCGCGAGCGTCGCCAGCGCCATCCGGCGTGCATCGCCCTGCCCGGTCAGCGCCGCGGTCAACAGCGCCTGCCGCTGCTCGATGCGCGTGGCATGTTGCTGCGCGGCGGTGCGGATCGTGGCGACCCGCGCCTGCATCCGCGCGACCTTATGCTCCATCGCCTGCATCCGCTGCGCCTGCGCCGCGGCGGCGGGCGTCAGCCCGGCGGCCTCGGCGACCTGCGTCGACGCCTGCAGCGCGCCATAGCCAGCGAATCCGAGCAGAAGTGCGGCGCCCCCGCGCAGCAGCGCCGGTCGTCCGGCGAATACGGCATTCAGGCGAACAAGCGGCCGCCCGGCCGGCAAAGAAGCGGTGTCGGTCATCGAACCCCAGATCAAGACTGCGACCGGTGCGGCACGCGCCGGTCTTCCCCTTTTTCCGTGTCCGCCCGCGAAAGAACCGCTGCAGCGAACGCAAAGGTTTGTGCGCGGCAGAAGGTTAATCACGCAATAGCGTCAGCCGCCGGGCGCGTCCAAGCGCCGGAGTCCTGCGCCGAGCCGTTGTAAGAAGCGGCAGTTCGGCCGCTCGCGGGGCGGTCGACGTCCGGGTCGTCGGGATTGTTGTCGGCGCTTCGCGCCGAATACCCGTCCCGTTCGTCGCTCCGGATCACGTTCGGGGTCGCAGAAAAGACGGGTGCTCGGTGATCGTAGATTGACTATTGTACGGGACGGCACCTGCAACCCACCAACATCCTTCGTCATCCCGGACCTGATCCGGCACCCCGCCTTTCGCCGCGCTTGCCGAAAAGAAGCGGGGCCCCGGCTCAAGTCCGGAGCGATAAGGAGGAAATGAGACGGAATGCAACGGCGGCGAGCCGACGTCATCCCGCGAATGTCGGCTGGCTCTACAGCGCCTTCGCGGCGTCGAGCACTGCCGCCGCATGCCCCGGCACCTTCACCTTGCGCCACACGTGAACGAGCTTGGCCTCGCGATCGAACAGGAACGTCGCGCGGTCGATCCCCATGTACGTCTTGCCGTAGAGTTGCTTCTCGCCCCAGACACCGAACGCCTCGGTGACACTGCCGTCGAGGTCGCTGGCCAGCGCGACGGTCAGCGCATGTTTGTCGCGGAACCTGGCGTGTTTCGCGACCGTGTCGCGCGACACGCCCAGCACGCCGACGCCCGCGGCGGCGAAGTCGTCGGACAAGGCCGAAAAGTCCTGCGCCTCGCGCGTGCAGCCCGGCGTGTCGTCCTTCGGGTAGAAATAGACGACCAGCGGGCGCGGCAGATCGTGCAGCCGCACCGGCGCACCATCGGCGCCGGTCGCGGTCACGTCCGGGAGGGTGTCCATGCGATGCTCTCCTGCCAGCTTGCCGCGACGCTCTCGCGCACCGTGGCCAGCGTGGCAAGCACCGTCTCCCAGTCCGGTAGCATCACCGCGCGCGCGATCAGCGCGCGCGTCACCGCCGCGGCAGGCTCCTGCGCATCGGGCGCGATCAGCCGGACGGTGACGAGCAGACGGCCGAGCAGGTCATAAGACGGGCGCAGCGCTGGGGCGAACACCCCGGCAGCGATCAATGCATCGATCGCCTTGCCGAGTTCGGGGGTGAAGGCGATGCGGCGCGTCAGTTGCGCGACATGGACCGCAAACTCCAGATCGACCAGCCCGCCGGGCAGCAGCTTGGCGTCGAGCGGCCCTTGCGGCGGCTTGTGCTGCGCCATCTCGGCGCGCATCGCCGCGGCGTCGCCGGCAATATCGTGTTTGGCCCGCTCGCCGCCCAGCACCCGCGCGACGATCGCCTCGACCGCGCCGCGCGCCGCCGGGCTGCCATAGATCGCGCGCGCGCGGGTCAGCGCCATATGCTCCCACGTCCACGCCTCCTCGCGCTGGTACCGCGCGAACGAGTCGACGCTCACCACCAGCGGTCCCTGCGTACCGGAGGGCCGCAGCCGCGTATCGACCTGATAAAGCGGCCCCGCCGCGGTCGGTACCGACAGCGCCGCGGTCACGCGCTGCGCCAGCCGCGTGAAATAGAGCGTCGCCCCCAACGGCTTGGCGCCATCCGAATCGGCGGTGAAGTCGCCGGTGAACAGATAGATCAGGTCGAGGTCGGACGCGTGGGTCAGCGCCGCGCCGCCGAGCCGCCCGAGCGCGAGGATCACCAGCTCGCCGCCCGGCACGCGGCCATGCGCTTCCTCGAACGGCGCGATTGTCGCGGCGGTCAGCACCGCCACCGCCGCCTCGGCCACCCGCGCATAGCCGGCGGCGACCTCCAGCGGATCGGCACGCCCGGCGACGATCTGCGCGCCCAGCGCGAACTGCCGGTCGCCGACGACGCGCCGCACATGATCGAGCACCGCCTGATAGTCCGCACCCGGCTCGGTCGCGCGCATCTGCGCCATCAACGTCGGCACGTCGCCGACCGGATCGAACGCACTCGCGTCGATCAACCCGTCGAGCAGGTCGGGGCGCCGCGCCAGCGCCTCGGCCAGCGTCGGCGCGTGGCTGAGGATCTCGGCGAGCAGCGTGGCGAGTGCCGGCCGCGCCTCCAGCAAGCGGAAGATATTGATCGCGCTCGGTAACCGCTCGAGCAACCGGTCGAGCCGATTGAGCGCCAGCAACGGCACCGGCGCCTGCGCCAACGCCTCGACCAGTCCGGGGAGCACCGCTTCGAGCGCGCTTTGTGCCGCGCCGCTGCGCAGCGCCGGGTAGCGCGCCTCGCGCCACGCGACGATCCGGCGGGCGGCATCGTCGGTCTCGGCGAACCCGGCAGCGGCGAGATAGTCGGCCAGCCGCCCCGCCTCGTGCGGCACCGCGGCGGTCGGCGCGGGCGCGAGCCGGTCGAAGGTCGCCGCGACCCGCTCGACATGCGGACGGAGCAGGTCGAGCAACGCCGCGCCATCCGTCAGTCCGTGCAGCCGCGCGACCCGGTCGAGCCCCTCGCCGGTCGGCAGCGCATGGGTCTGCCGGTCGTCGATCATCTGGATGCGATGCTCGATCGTGCGAAGCAGCGTATAGGCCGCCGTCAGCGCGTGCGCATCCTCGGGGTCGATCCGACCCGCCGCGGCCAGCGCCGCCAGCGCATCGCGGGTGGCGGGCGCGCGGAGCGTCGCGTCGCGGCCGCCGTGGATCAACTGGTGGATCTGCGCGAAGAACTCGATCTCGCGGATGCCACCGCGGCCGCGCTTCAGGTCATAGCCGGGGCCGAACGCCTGCCCCTGCGCATGATGGTCGCGGATGCGCCGGGTGATGTCGAGGATCTCGCCGACCGCGCCGAAGTCGAGGCTCCGCCGCCAGATGAACGGGCGGATCGTGTCGAGGAACCGCTGGCCGAGCGCGCGGTCGCCCGCCGCCACCCGCGCGCGGATGAAGGCGGCGCGCTCCCACGGCAATGCCTGCGACTCATAATAAGCGATGGCCGCGTCGATCGGGATGACGATCGGCGTCGCCTCGGGCGACGGCCGCAGCCGTAGGTCGACGCGCAGCACGTAACCGTCGGCATCGCGCGCCTGCAGCAACTCGAGCACGCGCCGCCCGATCCGCACTGCCGCATCGGCGACGTCCTCGCGCGCGCGATGCGGCAGCGTGCGCGGATCATAGAGCAGGATCGGATCGATATCCGACGAATAATTGAGTTCGCGACTTCCCTGTTTGCCGAGCGCGATCGCGACAAAGCCTTGAGGTGTCGCCTCGGGAGTCCGCTCGGCGATCGCAGCCGTGATCGCGCGGTCGAGCGCCGAATCCGCGAAGTCGGTCAGCGCCGCGGTGACGCCGGTCAGATCCAGCCTCCCGGCCAGATCGCCTTCGGCGACCCGCAACGCCAGTTCGCGCCGTTCCAGCCGCAGCCGCTTGCCGACGGGCAGCGCTTCCGCCGCGAGTGCGGCGGCCGTTACCGCCTCTCGCGCGATCAACCCGTCCAGAAACGGCGCAAAGCGTGCGGCGCGCGCCCGCGCCTCGGTGACAGCATCTGTCATACGCCCGCAACCTTAGCGCAAAACCGGCGTTGCCACACCATGGTTCATGAAGCCTCCTCTGACGGTATGCCGCCGCACGGCGCCTATGTGGTGCGCGATCCGCACGCCGCGGATGCGCTGGCCACGCCGTTGCGCGCGGCGTTCCGCAAGGAGACAAAGTTGCCGTGCGAGATGGAGGCGTGCCTCGACCAGTTGCGGCGGGTACGCTTTCGAAACTGATTATCCGCCGAACCCGTCACCCTGGACTTGATCCGGGATGACGTTCGAGGAACGGGACCGTTACCTACGCGTCGCGATCGCGGCTGAGTTCGTCGACTTCGCTCATGATCGAGTCGAGCGTCGATCGCTCGCTATCGACTTCGTGATCGCGCCGCGAGGACAGCGCGCTTCCCGCCATCAACGCCTCGAGCGCCACGCGCCCTCGCGCCACGCGGCTCTTGATCGTGCCGACCGCGACACCGCAGATCTCGGCCGCTTCCTCGTAAGCGAACCCGCCCGCGCCGACTAGGATCAGCGCCTCGCGCTGCGGCTGCGGCAGGTGCATCAGCGCGCGCTGCATGTCCGCCAGCTCGACGTGCTTGTCCTGGCTGGCCGGTGCGGCGAGCACGCGATCGGCGACCAGATCGTCCCACTCGCCCTTGAAACGCGCACGGCGCATCTGGCTCAGGAACAGGTTGCGCAGGATGATGAAAGTCCAGGCGCGCATGTTGGTGCCGGCCTGGAAGCGTTTGCGCGCCGCCCATGCCTTCAGCAACGTCTCCTGCACCAGATCGTCGGCCAGATCGCGATTGCCCGACAACGACCGCCCGAAGGCGCGCAGGTGCGGAATCACCAGCGCCAGCTGCTTCTTGAACTCCGGGTCGGAGAGCGCGACGTGCTCGACCGGCGCCGTGTCGGGCGCGTCGTCTGCGAGCGTATTGGATTGGGTCATGCCGCTCCGTTGTGCTGGACCGGCGCCCGTCTGGCGCACGTCCGAGCCGTCAAGATAGGTAGCGTCTGGCCGCTTGGCCAGTCCGTCGGTCAACATCCGTGCGTCAGGACAGCAGAATGGCCGCGAAGATCGCGATGATCAGCAGCAGCGACGCCACCAATATATATCGCGTCATGCCCGGCGTGCTGCCCGCCCGCGCCTCGTCGGTTTCGAGGTGAATGCGCTCGTTTTCGTCTGCCATAAGCGATGTAACCCCTTAGAACCGTTTTGGGTCCGTACCGAATACGGACCCGCCACCCCGGCCGGATCGAATGGCAGCGCCGGCGATCAGGCCGGAACCGTGCTCTCGTCGAAGAACAACGCCTGGCTGATCGCCGCCTTCACCGTCGACCGCTGGAACGGCTTGGTGATGAGGAAGGTCGGCTCGGGCCGCTCGCCGGTCAGCAACCGCTCCGGGAAGGCGGTGATGAAGATCACGGGCACGTTGAATTCGGCGAGGATGTCCTTGACCGCGTCGATCCCCGAGCTGTCATCGGCGAGCTGGATATCGGCAAGCACCAGCCCCGGGCGATCCTCCATCGCCAGCGCCACCGCCTCGTCGCGCGTCACCGCGACGCCGGTCACTTCATGACCCAGGTCGCGGACGATCGACTCGATATCCATCGCGATGATCGGCTCGTCCTCGATGATCAGGACTCGCGCGCGCGTCTGCTTCTCGATCTCGGCCAGCGCCTCGGCGACCAGCGCGTCGACCTCGGCGGCATCGACCTCGATCAGATAGGCGGCATCCTCGGGGGTAAAGCCTTCCATCGCGGTCAGCAGCAGCGCCTGCCGCGACAGCGGCGTCATCCGCGACAGCCGCGCGCGCGCCACTGCCTCTTGGTCCTCGGCCGGCATTTCATCGGCGGTCTCGTCGAAATTGGCCGAGTTCCAGATCGCCTGAAAGGTACGATACAGCCCCAGCCGCGGATCGACGTCACGCGGAAATTCCTCCGGCGCGGCCACGATCGCTTCCAGCGTGGCGCGCACGTACCGGTCGCCCTGCGCCTGGCTGCCCGTCAGCGCGCGACCATAGCGGCGCAGGAACGGAAGGTGCGGCGCGAGTTGTTGTCCGAGCGACATGTGTAGAAAACCCTCCCTGCGGCGCGGCTCCGGCCGGCACCGCCGATACCCAAATATGCGTGCACGTCATGACAGGTCGCAGATGATACCCCCCGACCGGCGATTTTCGTCGCACCGGCATGGAACCAACGACCCCCGATTTGGTTTCATCGCCCATACGTGCATTACGCGCTTGTCCGGCTGGGGCGTTCGTCCGACGAACGTCCTGCGGTGCCGTGTTGGCCCGGCAGCGGTGCCAACGTCGGACGGTCTTAGGGGGTTTACGTTGACGTCGGATAAGGAAGCGCCTGAACAGCCGAAAAAGGGCACCGCGGCCCAATCGAAGAACCGCGACATGGGATCGGCGTTGCGCTCCGTCTATCAGAAGACCGTGGAGGAAGCGGTGCCGGACGACCTGCTGTCACTGCTCGGCAAGCTAGACTAACGCGACGTGACCACCCCTCCAGCGGCTGACGCCCCCCGGCCCGCCGCGGGGCGTCTGGACATGGTGTCGCGCTGGCCGACCGGGGCCAAGCTGTTCCTGATCCTCAGCATCGCGCTGCTCCCGCTTGCGCTGATCGCGATCTTCGCCACGTTGCGAGTCACCCAGATCGCCGACACCGAATTGCGTTCGCACCTGCGCGTCGCCGCCTCCGAATCGAGCCGCGCGATCGCGATCGAGCTGGTCGGCGACATGACCGCGCTGCGCGTCGCGGTCGACGCGCTCACCGCCGATCGCGGCGATGCGCCGAGCTGCGCCCGCGCGCAGGGTGTCTTCGCCCAGCAATCCGCCGCCGGCACCGGCTTCGTCATCCTCGACCGCCGCGGCCGCGCGATTTGCGGCGAGCCCTTCCCCGGCGCCGCCGCCTTCGCACGCCAGTCGGCGACCGATGCGGTCAGCGCGCGGATCGTCGAGAAGCGCGGCGTGATGCTTCGCTTTGCCGGACGCAATGACGGGCTCACCGCCGCCGCCTATTTCCCCGCGCCGTTCCTCGCGCAGATCAGCCAGCCGAGCGGCTTCGCGCCCGATTACGGTCTCTCGCTGGCGCTGGGCGACGAGCGGCTCGAGCTTGATCCGCTGGTGCGTGAAAGCGCGCTGGAGCGGCGCGAGACGATCCGCAGCGATCTCGGCATCGCCGGGCTCGCGCTCGAAATGCAGGTGCGCAGCGCGCCGATCGGGTCGCCGCTGCTGATCGCGCTGACCTTTCCGCTGCTGATGTGGGCGGCGGCGGCGGCGATCAGCTGGTTCGTCGTCGATCGCCTGCTGATCGCGCCGCTCCGCGCGCTGCGCGGCAGCATCGCGGCCTATGCGCCGGGCGACCAGCCCGACCCGGCGATGCTCCGCGCGTTGCCCGCGCAGGAGATCCGCGACCTCGGCGACACCTTCCGCGCGCTCAGCCGCACGGTCGCGATCCACGAGGCCGGACTGGCCGACGGCCTGATGCGCCAGACCAAATTGACCCGCGAGGTCCATCACCGCGTCAAGAACAACCTCCAGGTCATCTCCAGCCTCATCAACTTTCACGCCCGCGGGGCGCGTAGTGTCGAGGCGACGCAGGCCTATGCCTCGATCCAGCGGCGCGTCGACGCGCTCGCGGTCGTCCACCGCTACCATTATGCCGAGATGGAAGAAAATCGCGGCGTCGGGCTGCGCGCGGTCTTGGGCGAACTGGCGTCGAGCATCCGCGCCACCGCGCCCGAGGGCACGCGCGTCGGGATCGTGCTCGACATCGACACCTATTACGTCACGCAGGACGTCGCGGTCGCCGTCGCCTTTCTCGTCACCGAACTGGTCGAGCTGGCGATGACGTGCGTCAGCGAAACGCAGGTACGGATCACGCTCAAGCCGCTCGACGATCCACAGCGCGCGCTGCTGCGCCTGTCCTCGCACGCGCTGGTCGACACCGATCATCTCCGCGAGGGGCTGCAGCACCGCTACGGCCGGGTGATCGAGGGGCTGACGCGACAATTGCGCTCGACCTTGCAGCACGATCCGCTCACTGGCGCCTATGAAATCGCCATCGCGGTCACAGGTCGCGAATAACGCTGCAAATTTTTATCCAATTGCGGCTTCGGGGCGGAACCCCGCAGGTCGGTCGTCGTTCTCCTGTGCGGATAGCGACTATACGCCCCCCCGCTTTCGCTATCCAAGACATAGGCCCGGAAGCATCCACCCTCCCCCCCCCGGTGATGCTTTCGGGCCTTATTCATTTCCCCGCTGCCCCCTTTGTCACCGACGCGGAACGAAGCGCGACGGCCGGCATTGTGCGAAGTGTATTTAGGGAGATCGTTCAATGCGTAAGGTTCTGACTGCTGCGGTGCTGGCGGGTGCGGTGCTGGTCTCGGCGTGCAACACCGTCGGCGGTGTCGGCAAGGACGTCTCGTCGGCGGGTGACGCGGTCGCGGGCGCGGCCGACAAGAACAAATAAGCTTCGCCCCATCGAAGCGAAACGGGCGGTTCGTCAGCGACGAACCGCCCTTTTTCGTTGAGGTAGCCGTCGTGCGCGGCCATCGCGATCGCTGAGAACCGCGGTGTCGAGCCCGGTTCCGCGCGTTCGCAGACGGTCGCTTCGAAACGCTTCGGCTATTCCGCGCTGGCGGCAGCCACGCCTTCCTCGCGGGCACGTTTGCGCTCGGTGAACCAGATGCCGATGATCGCGGCTTCATAGAGAATGACCAGCGGGATCGCGAGCAGCAGCTGCGATCCAACGTCGGGCGGGGTGAGCACCGCCGCGATCGCGAACGCGCCGACGATCGCATAGCGTCGCGCGCCGATCAGTTGCTTGCGGGTAACGATCCCGCCGCGCTCGAGCAGCATCAGCAGCACCGGCAACAGGAACGCTGCGCCGAACCCGAACAGGAACTGCATGACGAAGCTGAGGTAATTGCCGATCGCCGGCAGCGCCTGCTGCTGCACCCCGCCGATCATCCCCGAATAGCCGAGCAGGAAATGCAGCGCCATCGGGATCGCGATATAATAGGCCATCGCCGCGCCCATCAGGAACAGCACCGGCGTTGCGAGCAGGAATGGCAGCAGCGCGCGGCGCTCCTTGCGGTACAGCCCCGGTGCGACGAACTGCCATAACTGATTCGCGATCACCGGAAAGGCGATCATCATCGCCGAGAAGAAGGCCACCTTCACCTGGACGAAGAACGCCTCGAAGATCTGCGTGTAGATGACCGTCTTCTGACCGGCGTGCAGCAGCGGCTGGACGAGGAATGCGAAAATGTCCTCCGCGAAATACCAGCAGACGAAGAACGCCAGCAGCACCGCCACGATGCAATAGAGCAGCCGCCGACGCAGTTCGAGCAGATGGTCGAGCAACGGCGCGCGCGAGTCTTCCAGTTCGTCGACGATCTCGGTCACGATGCAGCCTTGTCCTGAACCACGCGCCCGTCGGCAGCATGATGATCGTCGTTACGCGGTTCTGCGCCACCATGAGCGTTGTCGTGCGCAACGGGCGGCGGGGCGGGATCGGGGATGCCGCCGGGCACGACGTTCGGCTTCTCGACCATTACCGGCTGCTGCGTGTCGTCGTGCGGCAGGGTGTCGCCGTGTCCCGGCGCTTCGTTGCTGCCCGACGCAGCTTCGTCGCTGCCCGAGGCATGATCGGGGAGCGCCGGTGACGCGGGCGGCGTCGGGACGAACGGATGCTCGCGCATGATCCGCTCATTCTCCGCCTTCCACTTCTTCTCCATCTCTTCCAGCTCGGCCTCACGGACCATCTCGTCGAAGCCGTTGCGGAACTGGCGACCGACCGCGCGCGCGCGGCCGACCCAATAGCCAAGGACGCGCATCGCCTTGGGCAGGTCCTTGGGGCCGATCACCACCAGCGCGACGAACGCGACCAGCAGGAATTCGGAGGGAGCGATGTCGAACATTCAGCGCGCGCCGGATCGGATGCAGGGGCTCAGCGACGTTCCTCGCGAACCGGCTCGGCATCGCGGTCGAACGCCGGCTCGGCGTGGCTCTTGGCCTCGATCCGCGGCTTCGGACGCACGTCGCCCTCATCCTCTTCGGCCATGCCCTTCTTGAAGTTCTTCACACCCTTGGCGACGTCGCCCATCAGGTTGGAAAAACGCCCGCCGCCCAGCAGCAGGATCGCGACCACCGCGAGGATGAGGATATGCGGAAGGCTGAAACTGCCCATGACGAAATCTCCTAAGATGAAACGGTATCTAGTCTTCCTCGACGGCGTTTTCCACCGCGAGTTGATCGAAGGCCAGATCGACCGGATCGAGCAGCCCTGCGGCGCGCAGGTCGTCGATGCCGGGCAGGTCGCGGCGGGTCTTGAGCCCGAAATGTGACAGAAATTCGGGGGTTGTCGCAAACATCAGCGGCCGGCCGGGCACCTCGCGTCGTCCGGCGGGCCGAATCCATCCCGCCTCCATCAGCACGTCGAGTGTCCCGCGCGCGGTCTGCACGCCGCGGATCGCCTCGATCTCGGCGCGCGTCACCGGCTCGTGATAGGCGATGATCGCCAGCGTTTCGATGCCGGCGCGGCTGAGTCGCCGGATCTCGTCGCGACCGCGCCGCAGCAGATGCGCGAGGTCGGCGGCGGTCTGGAAATGCCAGCGTCCGCCGCGCTCGACCAGCTCGAACCCGCGCCCGCGGTACCGGATGCTCAGCCGGTCGAGCGCGCCGCTCACGTCGCCGTCGCCGGCATGGGCGCGGATCGCGTCGCGGGTCAGCGGCTCGGTCGCCGCGAACAGCACCGCCTCCACCGCACGGTCGTAGCTGTCGCTCACGATGCGACCCGCCGCAGATATAGGGCCGCAAAGGGCGCCTCCTGCTGCACCTCCGCGCGTCCCTGCCGGGCCAATTCGAGCACGGCCAGGAAACTGGACGCCAGACTGGAGCGCCGCAACCGCGGACTCTCGGTCTCCGGGAGGAAAAGTTCGATCTCGCGCCAGTCGATCGCAGTTCCCAGCAGCGCCGCGATGCGCGTCAGCGCCGCGTCCAGCGTCACCACCTCACGGTCGCGCACCACATGCAATGTCGGCCGCGTTCGCGCCCTTACCTGCCCGTATGCGGCGAGCAGGTCGTAATATTCCACCGACCAGAACGCCTTGCGCACGACGTGCAGCCCCTCGGGCGCGCCGCGCCGGAACACATCGCGATCCAGCCGGTCGCGCGCCATCAACCGCGCGCCGGCCTCGCGCATCGCATCGAGCCGTTCCAGCCGCAATTGCAAGCGGATCGCCAACTCCTCGACGTCCGGCTCGACCTCGGGATCGCGCGGCAGCAGCAGCGCAGATTTGAGATACGCCAGCCACGCCGCCATCACCAGATAATCCGCGGTGAGTTCGAGCTGAAGGACGCGCGCGCGCTCGACATAGCCGAGATATTGCTCGACCAGTTGCAGGATCGAAATCTCGCGCAGATCGACCTTTTGCGCGCGGGCCAGCGACAGCAGCAGGTCGAGCGGCCCCTCGAACCCGTCAAGGTCGAGCGTCAGCTGTTCGGGGACCGCGTCGCTCATGCTGCCAAGGGATCAATGACATAGGCCACGCGCCGAGACTGGCATAACCCGGCGCGCGCGGCCAGAGGCGTTCAGCGCCGCTGTCGCGGCCGGAAGGCGCCGCCGGGACGCGGGGTGCGGACGCCCTCGGCGCGGTTCTGGCGACGCAAGTCACGGAAATCGCGCCGGACGTCGTTGCGATATTCCTGCCGCGCCGCACGGCGCTCCTGCCGAAATTGGTCGCGTGTCAGGCGTCCGTCGCGATAGGCCTGGCGGTCGGCGCGGACATCGCCGCGATAGTCGCGGCGTTCGCGGCGCACGTCACGGCGGAAATCCCGCCAGTTGGACCGCACGTCGCGGTCGCCGTAGCCGGAACGGCGCTGCGCCCAATATTGCTGCTGACGATCGTTCCACGGATAGGCGCGGCGATAGCGGTCGTAGACATAGCCGCCGGTGCCGGGATAATAATAATTGTCGTACCAGCCATAATAGCCGGTGCCGTATCCGCCGGCATAATAAGCGTCATCGTAATGACCGGTGCCGAGTCCGACACCGGAATAGCCATATCCGTCGGTACAGGCGGCGGTCGCAAGCGACAAACCACCCAACAGCCCGATCAGCAGCACGCGTGGCGCAAACATCGTGGCATCTCCTCACATGGAGCAAGGCGGCAGAACGCGCCGCCGATCGAGACCAACGAGGGGTGACCGGCGCGGTTCCGGCGGCCGGCTCAGTGCCCCGGGAACGCGACCAGCGCGGCCACCGCGATGTCCTCGGCGCTCAGTAGCTCGGCGCCGCCGAGATCGGGCAGGTCGACGACGAACTGCGCCTGCGTCACCACCGCGCCGGCCTTGCGCAGCAGCCGCACCGCCGCGCGCGCGGTGCCGCCGGTCGCGATCAGGTCGTCGACCAGCAGCACCCGCGCGCCCGGCGCACAGGCGTCGGCATGGATCGCGATCCGGTCGGTGCCATATTCCAGCGCATAATCCTCGGCGATCGTCGCGCCCGGCAATTTGCCGTCCTTGCGGATCAGGACCACGCCGGCCTGCAACGGGATCGCCAGCGCCGCGGCGAACAGGAAACCGCGCGCCTCGATCCCGGCGACGAGGTCGACCGGTCCGTCGACCACCGCCACCATCCGCTCGACGCAGGTCGCCAGCCCGGCCGGGGAGAGCAGCAATGTGGTGATGTCGCGGAACTGGATGCCCGGCTTGGGGAAATCGGGGATGGTGCGGATCAGCGCCTTGAGATCGTCGTTCATGCCGCCCCGCCTACACGAAAACGGCGGCCGGGGGAGTGCCCCGGCCGCCGTGTCGCGCACCGACCCTGCCGCGGCAGGTCCGGAACCCGCTCAATGCTTGATGTTGCGCCACACGTTCTGATACGCGCCCCACGTCAGATAGACGAAGATCAGCAGGAAGATCACCACCGCGATACCCGCGGCGTGGCGCGCCTCGAGGTTGGGCTCGGCGGTCCAGGTCAGGAACGCCGCCACGTCGCGCGCCATCTGATCCTTGGTCGCCTTGGTCCCGTCCGAATAGGTCACCTGCCCGTCCGAGGTGATCGGCGGCGGCATCGCGATGTTGAGGTTCGCGAAATAGGGATTGTAGTGAAGGCCCTCGGGCGTCTTGGCGTCCGGGAATTCACGCAGCAGTTCGGCGGGCTGGTCACGATAGCCCATCAGCAGCGCATGGACGTAGTTCGACCCGTCCTCGCGCGCCTTGGTCATCAGCGACAGATCGGGCGGCAGCGCATTGTTGTTCGCCGCGCGCGCCGCGACCTCGTTGGCGAACGGCGACGGGAAGTGATCCGACGGCAGGTTCTTGCGCGTCGCCGCCTCACCGGTCTCCGGGTTCACGCTCGGCTGCTCGATCACCCACTGATTGGCGATCGCCTTCACCTCGGCCTCGTTATAGCCGATCTTCTGCAGGTCGCGGAACGAGACGTATTTCAGCGAGTGGCAGGCGGCGCAGACTTCCTTGTAGACCTGGAAGCCGCGTTGCACCTGCGGGCGATCGAACTTCCCGAACAGCCCCGCCGAGGACAGATGAATGTTCTCGGGATGCTCGTGGAACGCATGTTCGGCGGTGTGCGGTGCCGGGTTCTGGATCGCGTCCTTCGCGGTGAAGAACAGCGCCAGCGCCAGCACGAAGACGAACCCCGCGCCGACCAGCAGTGAAATGAGACGAACCATATTCTGTCGAATCCCCTCTTCGTCTCTGTCTCAGCTCGCCATCGCGGTCTGCGCGGGGCTGGTGCCGCCGTGCTTCGCCAGCACCGCCTCGGTGATCGAGTTGGGCAGCGGGCGCGGACGCTCGGCCGCCGACACCAGCGGCAGGATGATGAGGAAGTGCGCGAAATAATATCCCGCGGCGATCTGACCCATCATCACGTTACGCGCGGTCGCCTCGGCCCCGCCGACATAGCCGAGCACCAGCACGTCGAGCAGCAGCACCAGCAGGAACCAGCGGTAGGTCGGACGATAATTGGCCGAGCGCACCGGCGACGAATCCAGCCACGGCAGGAAGAACAGCAGCAGGATCGAACCGAACATCGCCAGCACGCCCCACAGCTTCGCCGGCAGGATGAAGTCCGCGGTGAAGCTCTTCAGGATCGCGTAGAACGGCAGGAAGTACCATTCGGGCACGATGTGCGCCGGGGTCGAGAGCGGGTTCGCCTCGATATAATTGTCCGGGTGGCCGAGCAAATTCGGCGAGAAGAACACGAACAATGCGAAGATCAGGAAGAACACGCCGACGCCGACGCCGTCCTTCGCGGTGTAATAGGGGTGGAACGGCACCGTGTCCTGCTCGCCCTTCACGTCCACGCCGGTCGGGTTGTTCGACCCCGGGATGTGCAGCGCCCAGATGTGGAGGATGATGACCCCCGCGATCACGAACGGCAGCAGATAGTGGAGCGAGAAGAAGCGGTTGAGCGCGGCGTTATCGGGCGCGAACCCGCCGAGCAGCCACACGCGGATCGTCTCGCCGACCAGCGGGATTGCCGAGAAGAAGCCGGTGATAACCTGCGCGCCCCAGAAGCTCATCTGCCCCCATGGGAGCACATAGCCCATGAACGCGGTCGCCATCATCAGCAGGAAGATCACGACGCCGAGCAGCCACACCATCTCGCGCGGCGCCTTGTACGACCCGTAATAGAGCCCGCGGCCGATGTGGATGTAGACCACCGCGAGGAACATCGACGCGCCGTTGGCGTGCGCGTAACGCAGGAACCAGCCGGCGTTGACGTCGCGCATGATGCTTTCGACCGAGCCGAACGCGACCCCGGCGTTGGCGGCATAATGCATCGCCAGCACCACGCCGGTGACGATCTGCAGCACCAGCGCCGCGCCCGCGAGCACGCCGAAGTTCCAAAAATAATTGAGGTTGCGGGGCACCGGATAGCCCGCGCCGATCGCGTTATAGACGAGGCGCGGCAGCGGCAGCTTCTCGTCCATCCAGCGCATCAGCGGCTGTTTCGGCTCGTAATGCTTGGCCCAGGGAAAGCTCATTTCTCTATCTCCCCTCAGCCGACCGTCACGACGGTGTCGGAATTGAACGTATAATCGGGCACGTGCAGGTTCTGCGGCGCCGGCCCCTGCCGGATGCGTCCGGCGGTGTCATAGGCCGAACCGTGGCACGGGCAGAAATAGCCGCCGAACGGCCCCTTGTTCTCGCCCTCGCCCGCGCCGAGCGGCACGCAGCCGAGGTGCGTGCAGACGCCGAGCGTGATCAGCCAGTTCTTCTTGCCCGCCTTGGTGCGCTCTTCCAGCGTCTGCGGATCGCGCAGCGACGCGACGTCGACCGCATCGGCCTCGCCGATCTCCTTCGGCGTCAGGTTGCGGACGAACAGCGGCTGCTTGCGGAAGCTGGCCTTGATCGCCTGCCCCGGCGCAATCTTGGAAATGTCGATCTCGGTGGTGGACTGCGCCAGCACGTCCGCCGACGGGTTCATCTGGTTGATGAGCGGCAGGACGATCGCGACCGCGCCTACCCCGGCGAACGACACCGCGGCGATGTTGATAAAGTCGCGGCGGCGCGGATCGTGCGCTTCCTCATGATAAGGCGCGGGATCTTCGCCGAGGGGGATTTCCTGCTCTGCCATCGCCATTCGCGTCACACCTCTGCCCGTTCCTCTGTCCGGCGGGTGGCTGATGCCGCATGCGACATGGTTGCTCCCCGCCTGTGGCCTGCCCGTCCCCACGGCGACCTTTCCGGCCTGATAGCCGTGCCCTCGCCGCTTTGCCAACAGCATTTTGCGTCGGTAAGGACCGCGGCGATGCGGATCGCGCTCTACCAACCGGACATTGCGGGCAACGTCGGCACGCTGCTGCGGCTCGGCGCGTGCCTCGATGTCGCGGTCGATCTGATCGAGCCGATGGGCTTTGCGTGGAGCGACCGGGCACTGGCGCGCTCGGGAATGGACTATGCCGGCAAGGTCGCGGTGCGCCGCCACGCCGACTGGGACGCCTTCCTTGCCGCCAGCACCGGCCGGATCGTGCTGGCGACCACCACCGGTGCGGTGCCGCTGACCGAGGCGCGGTTCGCGCGCGATGACATTTTGTTGCTCGGCAGCGAGGGCGCGGGCGTGCCGGCCGCGGTGCACGAGCGCGCCGACGTGCGCGTGCGGGTGCCGATGCGCGCCGGCCTGCGATCGCTCAACGTCGCGGTGGCGGGGGCGATGCTGCTGGGCGAGGCGCTGCGCCAGACGGACGGCTGGCCGGCGGCGTAGCGCGGGCGACCGCGCCGAGGACGTGTGCGAGCAGGCCGACGCCGTCATGGTGGAGATTGTGCCCGCCCGGCATCGCGACGATCTTCGAGCCCGGCACGCGCAGCTTCGGGCAAAGGCTGTCGTCTTCCTCGTCACCATAGATGCAGGTCAGCGGCGCCCAGGTCAGCGTGTTGCCCGTCTCCACGCCGTAACTGTCCGGAGTGCCCCGGTACACCCAGCCGGTCGGGTCGGCGCGATAGAAGACCGTCTCGCCGGGCAGGATCAGCACGATCCCCGCGACGTGGCGGCGCAGGTCGTCGGGCAAATGCGCCAGCCCGGTCTGGACGATATCCGCCCCATAGGATTGCCCCATCACCACCACCCGCTGCTGCCCGGTGCGCTTCAGCGCGGTGCGCACCGCATCGGCGACGAACGCGTCGACCTCGGCCCGCGTGCGGCGGAAGCGGAAGAAGACCGGCGACGACACGCCGAGCACGGAGACGTGATGTTCGGTCAGCCCGCGCGAGGTCGAGGCGCCGAGCAGGAAGCGCAGCCCCATGTCGCCCGAAATATTGACGACCGCGAGCGGGCGCGCCGGCGGCACCGCGGGGTAGAGATGATAGGGATCGCGATCGAAATAGCCGCCCGCCGCGACCAGCGCACAGACGAAGGCGGAGCTGACCGCGGTCACCCGCACCCCGCGCCAAAAGGATTTCGCGTTCATGGATCATCGCTCTGCCATTGCCGCTGCGCCTTGGCCAGCGCGCAGCGACACGCTAGGCCGGCGGCATGATGACGCTGGATGACGAACAGGCCGCCGCGCGCGCCTGGTTCGAGGAGTTGCGCGACCGGATCTGCGCGGAGTTCGAGGCGATCGAGCGCGAGGCGGGATCGGACGCCGGGTTCGACTATACGCCCTGGGATCGCGTCGATCCGAGCGGCGGTCCGGGCGGCGGCGGGGTGCGCGGGGTGATGAAGGGCCGCGTGTTCGAGAAGGTCGGGGTCAACGTCTCGACGGTCGGCGGCACCTTCGAGGGCGAGTTCGGCAAGACCATCCATGGCGCGGGCGACGATCCGCGCTTTTTCGCCACGGGCATCAGCCTCGTCGCGCACATGGCCAATCCGCACGTGCCCGCGGTGCATATGAACACGCGCTTCCTCGTGACCACCAAACGCTGGTTCGGGGGTGGCGCGGACCTCAACCCGCCGCTGCCGATCGCCGAGGACACCGAGGATTTCCACGCGACGCTGGCGCGCGCCTGCGCCGCGCACGACCCGGAACATTATCCGCGGTTCAAGCAATGGGCCGACGATTATTTCTACATTCCGCACCGGCAGGTGCATCGCGGGGTCGGCGGGATCTTCTACGATCATCTCGAGGGCGATTTCGCCCGCAACTTCGCGTTCACGCAGGATGTCGGCCGCGCCTTCCTCGACGCCTATCCACGGATCGTGCGGCGGCGGATGGACATGCCGTTCAGCGAGGCCGATGTCGCCGAGCAGCGCGCATGGCGCGGACGCTATGCCGAGTTCAACCTCGTCTATGACCGCGGCACGCTGTTCGGACTCAAGACCGGCGGCAATATCGACGCGATCCTGATGAGCCTGCCCCCGCTCGCGACCTGGGCATGACGATGGCCGGGCTGACCACGCTCTCCAACGAGCAGGTCGCGACGATCGTCACCACGCTGGTGATGACCGGGCGCCCGCGCCCGCGCGCGCTGCCCGACGCCGCGCTGCGGCTGGTGCGCTGGGAGCGGCCGTCGCCCGACCGGTATCGGACGCTGTTCCGCCGCGTCGGCGCGCGCTGGCTGTGGTTCTCGCGGCTGGTCATGGACGATGCCGCGCTCACCGCCATCGTCCATGATCCCGCGGTCGAAGTCTATGCCGCGGTCGATCGCGCCGGGATCGAGGTCGGCATGCTGGAGCTGGACTTCCGCCACGGCGCAGCGTGCGAGATCGGCTATTTCGCGCTGATCCCCGAACTGGCGGGTCGCGGACTCGGGCGCTGGCTGATGGCGCAGGCGCTGGGGCTCGCGTGGCGGGGCGGGATCGAACGGGTCTGGCTCCACACCTGCACGCTCGACCATCCGCATGCGCTCGGCTTCTACCGCGCGCAGGGGTTCGTCGCGACCAAGCGGACGGTCGAGACCTTCACCGATCCGCGCGTGCTCGGCGTGCTGCCCGCCGACGCCGCGCCTCAGGTACCCTTGCTGGCGCGGATCCGGTAGGCGACGACGCCGAGCAGCAACGTCGCGGTTGCATAGCTCGCGCCCATCGCGGCGATCAGCGCGTCGACCAGCGCCAGCGTCAGCGGATTGGCCGCGCCGCTCCGCAGCGATTCGTCGGCGAGCAGCAGCGGCGACACCGCCAGCCATTGCGCGAGAAACAGCGCGACCAGCGCGCCGGTCAGCGCGCGGTCCAGCCCCTTGGTCATCTTCCAGCTAAGCCGCAGCGACGCGAGCGGCTTCAGCGCCGGATGCCGCGCCATCGCCGGCACCGCGACGATCAGCCGCGCCTGCACGTACAGCCCCGGCAGCACCAGCATCCACAGCCCCATCGCGACCGGCACCGCCATCGCGGCGGTCGCGATCGTGAACGCGACCAGTCGCACCATCGCCTGCCCCAGCGCCTGCCCGATCGTCAGCCGGTCGGGCTCGAGCAGGAACAGCGCGATCGCCGCCAAGCCAAAGGTGCCGACCAGCTCGGCGAGCAGGAACCAGACGCCGTTCCCCTGCCCCCACGAGGCGACATTGTTGAGCCATGCCTGCATCACCACTTCGTCGCGCGGGCCGGACGGCAGCGGCGGGACCGGATCGCACAGCAGCAGCGCCGCGAACGACGGCAGGAAGACGAACGCGCCGATCACCGGCAGCAACAGCGCCGCGTCGCGGCGGAACAGCCGCCAGACGACCGACAACAATCCTGCGAACCCGATCGTCATGCCAGCGGCGCCATGCGCTGCTCGCGCTCGATCGCCGCGACATAGAAGCGCGCGTAGAAGACGCTCTGCACCGTCGTCGCGCCGGCCGAGATCAAGGTCCGGACGACCGCGACCACGAAGGCCACGCCCGCGGTCGCGTCCCCGCCGAGCGCCAGTCGCGCGACGACGCCGCTCACCATCGTCGCCGCCAGCATCGCGACGGTGGTGAGGATGAAGTAGAGGATCAGCACCCCGATCAGCTTGAGCGTCGATCCTTTGGTCAGCGCCAGGCTGCGGCGCAGCGCGCCGAACCCGCGACGTTCGTTGACGACGATCCCGAACAACGGCACGATCCGCGCGCTCAGCCACAGGCCGAGCAACGCCGCCAGCAGCACCAGCAGCCCGGCGCCGGCGGCATAGCCCGAAGCGGCGTGCGACATGTCGAGCGTCCCGGCGCCGCTCAGCGTCGCGCCCGACAGCCGGAACAACACGCCCGCCGGAATGAACAGCGCGAGCGCCGCGAGCACCAGCGCGATCAGCACGCCGAGCGCCGCCAGCAGGCGTTGCGCCGCGATCCGCAGCCCCTGCGCGCGATCCACCGCCGGGTCGCTCGCCACCGCGGTCATCGCCAGCACGCCGAGCACCAGCAGCACCAACGTAGCCAACCGGACCAGCGGCACCGCCACGATGAACGGGTCCTGGAGCGGCACGACGGTGCCGA
Organism: Sphingomonas endophytica; assembly: GCF_014199415.1. GTDB lineage: Bacteria > Pseudomonadota > Alphaproteobacteria > Sphingomonadales > Sphingomonadaceae > Sphingomonas > Sphingomonas endophytica. The sequence continues at coordinate 147,726 of NZ_JACIJN010000002.1, read as the reverse complement.
GTGCGCCGGCGACGATCCCGGGCAGGACCAGCGTCAGCAGCGCGATGCCGATCAGGATCGCCGTGCGCCCGCGCAGGACGTCCACCGTCCGGTCCCACACGTCGCCGATCCTGACCATCGTCACCTCACGCCACCCGCGGTTGCATCTGCCCAGCGGCCTAGGGACAGTTCCGCCGCTCGGCAATGGGCGTCGTCGGCGCGGCCGGCTTGCCAAGCGCCCGACGCGCCCGCATCTGTGGCGGGTGGAGACGAACACGCAAACCCCCGACGGGATCGAGTGGCGGCTGACGCCGGGGTTGACCGACTATGCCGCCGCGCTGGCCGAGATGGAGGCGCGTGCCGCCGCAGTCGCGGCCGGCACGGCGCGCGAGCTGGTGTGGCTGCTCGAACATCCGCCGGTCTATACCGCGGGGACCAGCGCCGACCCCAGCGAGCTGGTCGATCCGCGCTTTCCGGTCGTGCCCGCCGGGCGCGGGGGGCGCTATACCTATCACGGGCCGGGGCAGCGCGTCGGCTATCTGGTGCTCGACCTCAATAGGCGCGGGCGCGACGTGCGCTGCTTCGTCCATGCGGTCGAGGGCTGGGTGATCGCGGCGCTGGCCCGGATCGGGATCGCCGCGTTCCGCGCGCCGGGGCGGATCGGGATCTGGACGCAGGATGCCGCCGGGCAGGAGGCGAAGATCGGCGCGATCGGCATTCGCGTGCGCCGCTGGGTCACGCTGCACGGCTTCTCGGTCAATCTTTCACCGGACCTGCAACACTTTACCGGGATCGTGCCATGCGGCCTCGCCGATTATCCGGTCACCAGCGCGGCGGCTTTGGGGATGTCGTCGGACCCTGCAACCTTCGACGCCGCTCTGGCGTTCACCGCCGAGGCCTTTCTCAATAGCCTGAGTTGTGCGGGTGAAAACGAGACTTGAGAGGTCACTCATCTGTGATTAATGTCCACGTCGGTTTGGGAACAAAGAAACGGCCGCAGGGTCGCCAAATCCACAGTCTAGGGAGCAATTTCATGCGTGCAGTCATCACCAAGTTCGTGGCCGGCTCGGCACTCGCGGCGGCCGCTCTCGCGGTTTCGGCGTGCGGTTCGAAGACCGAAGGCACCGAGAACACCATGGTCACCGACATGAACGCCACCGAGGGTATGGACACCATGACCGACAACATGACCGCCGTCGATGGCGCCATGAACGGCGGGATGATGGCCAACGATTCCATGATGAGCAACGACATGATGATGTCGAACATGGGCGGCATGTCGAACGCGATGTAATCTGCCGCATCGGCGATTGTATCCGAAAGGCCGTCCGGGCGACCGGGCGGCCTTTCTCTTTGTGGCAACGAACCGTTACGCGGCGTCAACAAGTTCCGGTTCCGCAAGCTATTTGCGGCGAACCGAATCCGATCCGCGCTAGTTTGCGCTTGGGTCGCCACCCCATATCATCGTAAAAGGTGCCATACGGCGTTGCCGTGTGCGAGGAGTATTGGGGAAATGCAAAAGGTGGGGATCGCCGCCGCGATCGCGACGCTGGCGGCCGGCGTGCTGGTGACGATGCCGGCAACGGCGCAATTCTACATGAAGAGCAAGGATCTGCGCGGCGAACGCGTCCGCGGCGACGAACCGGGCATCGGGCAGTTGATGCCCGGCGCGACCCCCGACGAGTTGCGCGCGGCGATGGTGTGGAACCTGCGCGCGGCGCTCAACGTCGCGGCGCTGCAATGCCAGTTCGAACCGTCGCTGCTGACCGTCCAAAACTACAATGCGATCCTTTCGGATCACAAGCAGGAGCTGGCGCAATCCTATGCGACGCTCACCAAATATTTCGAGCGGACCGCCAAGACGAAGAAGGAAGGGCAGAACGCGCTCGACCAGTTCGGCACGCGCACCTATTCGGGCTTCGCGACGGTCGCGGCGCAATATGGCTTCTGCACCACCACGTCGAGCATCGGTCGCGAGGCGCTCTACGCTCAGCGCGGGTCGTTCGGGGAGATCGCGCTCGGCCGGATGCGCGAGGTGCGCAACAGCCTGACGCCGTGGGGCGAGCAGCAGTTCCCGCGGATGCTGGTCTCGCTGACCCCGGCGTTCCTGCCGCGCTTCGACAAGGCGTGCTGGAAGAAGGACCAGTTCGTCACCAAGAAGTGCGGACAGCCGTTCGGCATCGTCAGCTACGCGGCGCGATAACGTGAGCACCGGTGTGGCGCGACCGCACCGGTAGCCGGTCTCACCGCAGGCCGAGCAGCTTGTGCGTCTGGAGCGACAGCCGCCAGCGCGGCCGCTCCATGACCACCGCCATCGCCGCCGCGACATTCGCCTCCCCTGCGGCGTCGTCGAGCGGTTGCAGAAGGAAGTGCTGGAAGTCCCAGCCCTCGATCGCGTCGATCGCGGTGCCCGGCTGCGGCCAGACCAGCTTCAGTTCGTCGCCGCGGCGCTGCACCGTCTCGCTGCCCGCCTTGGGGCTGATGCACACCCAGTCGATGCCGGGATGCACCGCCAGCGTGCCGTTGCTCTCGATCGCGATCTCGAACCCGGCGGCGTGCAGCGCGTCGACCAGCGCATCGTCGACCTGCAGCATCGGCTCGCCGCCAGTCAGCACGACGAAGCGCCGCGCGCTGCCGCCGCCCCAAAAGCCCTCGACCGCCGCGACCAGCGCCGCGGCGTCAGCGAACTTGCCGCCGCCCAGCCCGTCGGTGCCGACGAAATCGGTGTCGCAGAAGCGGCAGACCGCGGTCGCGCGGTCCTGCTCGCGCCCGCTCCACAGGTTGCAGCCCGCGAAGCGCACGAACACCGCGCGCCGCCCGGCCTGCACGCCCTCGCCCTGAAGCGTCAGGAACATTTCCTTGACGGCGTAGCTCATGATGTGAGGCTCATGGCGCGGGCGGGGTGACCGCGTAGACGGTCGGATCAGGGATACCGGCGTCTTCGAAGCCCTTGTGGCGCAGCCGGCAGCTGTCGCACAGCCCGCAATGCTTCGCGTCGGCGGTCGGATCGTAGCATGACCAGCTCATCCCCATGTCGAGCCCGAGCCGCGCGCCCTCGCGGACGATATCGGCCTTGGTCATGTGCTGGAGCGGCGCGCGAAACCGGAACGGCACGCCCTCGACCCCGGTCTTGGTGGCCAGCGCGGCGAGATGCTCAAAGGCGGCGATGAACTCGGGGCGGCAATCGGGATAGCCCGAATAATCGAGCGCGTTGACGCCGAGATAGATGTCGCGTGCCCCCGCCGCCTCTGCCCAGCCGAGCGCGAGGCTGAGAAAGATCGTGTTGCGCGCCGGCACGTAGGTGACCGGGATCGCCGCGCCGACGCCGTCCTTGGGCACGTCGATCGCGGCATCGGTCAGCGCCGAGCCGCCGAACGCCGACAGGTCGATCGGCAGCACGACATGCCGCACCGCGCCGAGCGCCGCTGCGACACGGCGGGCAGCGTCGAGCTCGACGTGGTGCCGCTGGTTATAATCGATCGACAGCGCATAGAGCGGATGCCCGGCCTCGCGCGCGAGCGCCGCGGACACCAGGGAGTCGAGCCCGCCCGAGACGAGCACGACCGCAGGAGTAGGTTGGGTCATGATCCGCGCGAGCTAGGCGCACTCCCGCCCGAGTGCAACCACCGCCGCGGCAGGCATCGCTGCAAAAAAGAACGGGTCGCCAATGAGGCGACCCGCAGGATGCCCGTACGACCGGGCGGGGAGAGAGCATGCCGCCGAAACAGCATGGCATCCTTATGACGGACAAGGGTTAATGAAGGCTTAGGGCCGATTGGCTGTCCGTGACCTTTCGGTCATCGCCCCGGACTTGATCCGGGGCCCCGCTGCTTCTTCGACCCAGCGGAAGAAGCGGGATCCCGGATCAAGTCCGGGACGACGTCACGCCGCCAGATCTTCCGCGCGCAGCGGGAAGACGGTCGAGCAGAAGGCGCAATCGACCGCGATCAGCCCGCGCTCGTCCGCCATCTCCAGCCGCTGGTCGAGCGGAAAGCGCTCCAGCACCGAACGGATATGCTCGACCGTGCAGCGACAGCCGCGCGACACCGGCTGCCCGTCGAGAACCCGCACCTCGCTCTCCTCGTTGAACAACCGCCACAGCAGCGTCTCCAGCGGCAGTTGCGGGTCGGCGAGTTCGTCGGCGGCGATCGTCTGCCCCAGCGCCTCGACATGCTCCCATTCGGGATGGTCGAGCTTGGTGTGGAGCCGCTCACGCCCCTCTTCGCCCTCGGGAAGATGCTGGAGCAGCAGCCCGCCCGCGACGCATTTGCCCGCCGCGTCCTTGTGCATCCCGACCCGCACCAGCGTCGGGATCTGCTCGGACTGGTAGAAATAGCTCTGCGCCGCCTCGGCGAGCGTCGCGCCGTCGAGCGGCACGATCCCCTGGTAACGCTCGCCGGTGCTCGCCAGATCGAAGGTGATCGCGAGATAACCGGGGCCGAACAGCGCGAACAGCGTCGGCTCGGCGGGCGCCGCCGCGAGCTTGTCGGCGTCATACTGGACATAGCCGCGCACCTCGCCGCCGCGCCAGTCGCAGACCAGCAAGGTGACGATCCCGTCCTCGGTCTGCGTCTGCATCGTCAGTTGCCCGGCGGGGTCCTTGAGCGTCGCGCCGATCAGCGCGGTCAGCGTCAGCGCCTCGGCGAGCAGCTTCTCGATCGCGGGCGGATAGGCGTGCGCGGACAGGATCGCGTCAAGCGTCGGCCCAAGCCGCACCGCGCGCCCGCGCGCGTGCCGGTCGGGGATGGTGAAACCAAGCGCGCGGTCGAGATCGGGGGTCGTGGTCTGGTCGGTCATCGTCTCTTTCGCCACCGAGCCGTCACCCCGGGACTGATCCGGGGTCCCGCGACCTCGTGGCGCAGGAGAAGCGGGACCCCGGATCAAGCCCGGGGTGACGAAGGATGTTCCGGTGAGCCGCCTAGATGGTGGCGCCCCCGCCCGCGATCAACCGATCTGCCCGAGGCACCAGCGCAGCACCGCCTTCTGCGCGTGGAGCCGGTTCTCCGCCTCCGCCCAGATCAGCGACTGCGGGCCGTCGATCACCTCCGGGGTCACTTCCTCGCCGCGATGCGCGGGCAGGCAGTGGAGGAATTTCGCATCGGGCTTCGCCGTCGCCATCAGCGCCGCATCGACCTGATAGGGCAGCATCGCCGCCAGCTTGGTGTCGGCATGCGCCTGCCCCATCGAGATCCACGTATCCGTGACGACCACGTCGGCCCCCGCCACCGCTTCGCGCGGATCGGCGACGACGCGCGCGCGGCCGCCGGCGCGCGCGATCGACGCTTCCTCGGGCTGGAACCCTTGCGGACACGCCGCGACGACGTCGAAGTGCATCAGCCCGGCGGCCTCGACGATCGAGGCGAGCACGTTGTTGCCGTCGCCCAGCCATGCGACCTTGAGTCCGGGCAGCGCCTTGCCGCTTTCGATGATCGTCAGCAAATCGGCCATGATCTGGCACGGGTGCGATTCGTCGGTCAGCCCGTTGATGACCGGGACGGTGGCGTGATGCGCCATTTCCTCGATCTTGGCGTGATCGTCGGTGCGGATCATGATCGCGTCGACATAGTTCGACAGCACGCGTGCGGTGTCGGCGACCGTCTCGCCGCGCCCGAGCTGCATCTGCCCGGCCTCCATGACGATCGACTGCCCGCCGAGCTGGCGCACCGCCATGTCGAACGACACGCGCGTGCGCGTCGAGTTCTTCTCGAAGATCATCGCCAGCACATGGCCGGCGAGCGGCGCGTCGGCATCGACGCGCCCCTTGGTCCAGCCGGCGCGCGCCTGCTTGCGCGTCAGGGCATCGTCGAGCATCGCGGCGAGCGCATCCGGCCCGGCATCGGTCAGGTTCAGGAAATGGCGCATCGTCTCTCCCCCGCTCCGCCCCCCGCGTCGAAGGGGGCGGAGATCAGGCCATCAATCGTCGGCGACCGGCACGTAGACCCGTGCCGCTTCGCTCAGCTTCTCCACGCACTCGGCGATGTGACTCTCGTCGATCACCAGCGGCGGCAGGATACGGACGACATTCTCGCCCGCCGCGACCAGCAACAGCCCGTGATGGTCGCGGCAATGCGCGACGAAGCGGCGGCTGTCGCTCTTGAGCTTCAGCCCCTGCATCAGCCCGTGCCCGCGCACCGAATCGAACAACCCGTCGTGGTTGGGGATCAGCTGCTCCAGCGACGAGCGCAGCCGCTCGCCCATCTGCGCGACATGGTCGAGGAAGCCGTCGGCGAGGATCACGTCGAGCACCGCCTCGCCCGCCGCCATCGCCAGCGGGTTGCCGCCATAGGTGGAGCCGTGCGTGCCGAACACCATGCCCTTCGCCGCCTCGGCGGTGGCGAGGCATGCGCCGAGCGGGAAGCCGCCGCCGATGCCCTTGGCTGCCGCCATGATGTCGGGGGTGACCCCATATAGCTCGTGCGCGAAGAACTTGCCGGTGCGGCCATAGCCCGCCTGCACCTCGTCGAGCACCAGCAGCAGGCCGTGTTCGTCGCACGCCTTGCGCAGCCCGTGCAGGAATTCCTGCGACGCCGGGCGAATGCCGCCCTCGCCCTGGATCGGCTCGACCAGGAAGCCGGCGGTATTGCCGTCGATCTGCGCCAGCGCCCCCTCCAGATCGTTGAACTGCGCATATTTGAAGCCGGGCAGCAGCGGCTCGAACCCGTCGCGCATCTTGGCCTGATTGGTCGCCGAGATCGTCCCCAGCGTCCGCCCGTGGAAGGCGGTGTCGAAGGTGATGAGATCGTGCCGCTCGGGATTGCCATTGGCGTAATGGTAGCGACGCGCGGTCTTGATCGCGCATTCGACCGCCTCGGCGCCCGAATTGGTGAAGAACACCGTGTCAGCGAAGGTGTTGTCGACCAGCCGCTGCGCGAAATGCTCGCCCTGCGGGCTGCCGTACAGGTTGCTGACGTGCATCAGCGTCGCGGCCTGTTCCGCAATCGCCTTGGTCAGCGCCGGATGGCCGTGGCCGAGTGCGTTGACCGCGATCCCGCTCGCGAAGTCGAGATACTGGCTGCCGTCCTCGCCATAGAGGTACACGCCCTCACCGCGCACCGGTCGCACGCCGCACCGCGGGTAGACGGGCATCAACGGCGGGATGGATGCGTCAGGCGACACGGGGCCTTCTCCTCGAACGAAAGCGGGCGGCCCGACACGGACCGCCCTTGTTCCACTAATAGCGCAAAAACGCGGACGAACAACACCGCGTCAACGTCGCGCGAACCCCCGCCCCGCCGCCGCGACCGCCAGTGCGAAAGCGAAGGAAGCCGCGCCCCACAGGGCATCGGTGCCGAGCGCGCGATAGGTCAGCGTGCCCCCGACCGCACCGATCACCAGCCCGCTCCACAGCAGCAGATACGGCACCCAGCCGGTCGCCGAAGCGGTGCCGAGCAGCGCGCCGGCCAGCGACTGGCCGAGCCGAACCAATGTCCCGGTCACATAGGTGATCGGAATGCTCACCCCGCCACCGCGCTGGAAGACGACGTTCAGCGCGCCCATCGCCGCCGCGAGCAGCACCGCGCCCGGCCCGTCGACCATCAACAACGCCGACCAGGCGAGCAAGGCGGTGCCGAACAGGATCATCGCCATCGGCGACCAGCGCCCGAGCCGCTCGCCGAGGATCGACGCGGTCATCACGCCCGACAGAAAGCCGAGGATCAGCGCGATGACCGTGATCGTCGCCCCGTCGCGCTGGACCAGATCGATCCCGAGCAATGTCGAATTGCCGCTCATGAACGACACGAACAATCCGCCGATCCGCAGGAACCCCACCGCATCGACGAACCCCGCCAGCACCGCCAGTGCGATCGCCAGCGGCCAGTCGGCGCGCGGCCGCTCGGCTATCGGCATGTCGGTTCAGCCTCGGGCCTAACCCGCCCGTCATTGCGAGCGCAGCGAAGCAATCCAGGGCCGGACCAGGACGCCCTGGATTGCTTCGCTACGCTCGCAATGACGAAGGTGCAGGGGTCGCAATCATCGGAGACAGGCGGCCTTGCGAAGATCACCACATTCAGGTCCTTGAACTTGCGTCACCGCACCTTCGTCGCCCCGGACTTGATCCGGGGCCCCGCTTCTTCTTGGCGACCGACGTAAGAAGCGGGATCCCGGATCAAGTCCGGGATGACGGGAAGTAGGCGGGCGGTAAACCTCAACTGCCCCTTGTGAAGGACCCGATCACGCATCGATCGCCTCTTCGTCGAGCCGCGCGGCATTCTCCTGAATGAACGCGAACCGATGCGCGGGATTGGTGCCCATCAGCCGGTCGACCAGGTCCTTGACGCCCATCCGCTCTTCATATTCGTGCGGCAGGGTGATGCGGATCATGCTGCGCTTCGCCGGGTCCATCGTCGTCTCGCGCAGCTGCTGCGGGTTCATCTCGCCCAGCCCCTTGAAGCGCGCGACATCGACCTTCTTGCCCTTGAACGCGGTGCGTTCGAGCTGCGCACGATGCGCATCGTCGCGCGCGTACAGGCTCTTGGTTCCCGCGGTCAGGCGGTAGAGTGGCGGCTGCGCCAGATAGAGGTGCCCCTGCCGCACCAGATCGGGCATCTCCTGAAAGAAGAACGTCATCAGCAAGGTCGCGATATGCGCGCCGTCGACGTCGGCGTCGGTCATGATGACGACGCGTTCGTAGCGGAGCTGCTCCGGGCGGCACTCCTTGCGCGTGCCGCAACCCAGCGCCTGGATCAGATCGGCGATCTCCTGATTGGCGAGGATCTTGGCGCTGGTCGCCGAGGCGACGTTGAGGATCTTGCCGCGGATCGGCAGGATCGCCTGCGTCTTGCGGTCGCGCGCCTGCTTTGCCGACCCACCCGCCGAATCGCCCTCGACGATGAAGATTTCGGTGCCGTCGGAATTGTCGGCGGCGCAGTCGGTCAGCTTGCCGGGCAACCGCAGCTTGCGCGCCGAGGTCGCGGTCTTGCGCTTGACGTCGCGCTCGGCCTTGCGCCGCAACCGCTCGTCCATCCGTTCCAGCACATAGCCGAGCAGCGCCTTGCCGCGGTCCATATTGTGCCCGAGCCAATGGTCGAAATGGTCGCGCATCGCTTTCTCGACCAGCCCGGCTGCCTCCGGCGAGGTCAGCCGGTCCTTGGTCTGCGACTGGAATTGCGGCTCGCGGATGAACACCGACAGCATCAGCTCGCTGCCGACCATCACGTCGTCAGCGGTCATGTCCTTGGCGCGCTTGCTGCCGACCAGATCGCCGAACTGGCGAAGGCCCCGCACCAGCGCCTGCCGCAACCCCTGTTCGTGCGTACCCCCGTCAGGGGTCGGGATCGTGTTGCAATACCAGCTGTAGCTGCCGTCGCTCCACAGCGGCCACGCCACCGCCCATTCGACCTTGCCCTGGCTGTCCGCGAAATCCTGCTGCCCCGCGAAGAAATCGGCGGTCGCGCATTCGCGGGTCCCGATCTGCTCCCTGAGATGATCGGACAACCCGCCGGGAAACTGGAACACCGCCTCGGCGGGCGTCTCGTCGCCGATCAGTGAGGCGGCGCATTTCCAGCGGATCTCGACCCCGGCGAACAGATATGCCTTCGATCGCGCCAGCTTGTAGAGCCGCGCCGGCTTGAAGTGCAGCTCGGGCCCGAAGATCTCGGTGTCGGGGACGAAGCTGACCGTCGTGCCGCGACGATTGGGCGCCGCGCCGACCGTCTCCAGCGGCCCCAGCGTCTGCCCGCGCGAGAAGCGCTGGCGATACAGCTGGCGGTCGCGCGCGACCTCGACCACCGTCTCGCTCGACAGCGCGTTGACCACCGATACGCCGACGCCGTGCAACCCGCCCGAGGTCGCATAGGCTTTCCCCGCGAACTTGCCGCCCGAGTGGAGCGTCGACAGGATCACCTCCAGCGCCGACTTGTCGGGGAATTTCGGATGCGGGTCGACCGGAATACCACGGCCGTTGTCGTGGATCGTCAGGCGATTGCCCGGCTCCAGCGTGATCTCGATCCGCGTCGCATGGCCCGCGACCGCCTCATCCATCGCATTGTCGAGCACCTCGGCGGCGAGATGGTGCAGCGCCCGCTCGTCGGTGCCGCCGACATACATGCCGGGGCGGCGACGCACCGGCTCCAGCCCTTCCAGCACCTCGATCGACGACGCATCGTAACTGGCGGGGGCGGCGGTGGCGGACGCGAAGAGATCGGACATGCGCGACATATACGCCCGCACCGCCCCGCGCGCCACCGCGTCCGGGGCAGCAACCGTTCGTCACGCAACCTATCGCAGCATCCTCCCGTTGCCCGGACGTCTTTTCAGGGAGTTCGTGAATGAAGGCGTATTTGTTGGCGGCGGTTGCCGCGCTGATTTCGGTACCCGCAATGGCGCAGGACGGCTCCGGCGGCGATCCGGCGGTGACCAGCGGCTTTTCGGGCATCTACGTCGGCGCATCGGGTGGTTATGACGTGCAGCCCAACGATCGCGGCGCGACGATCCTGTTCGACCGCAACCTCGACGGGCGGTTCGGCGACACGGTGCTGACCGGCACCGGCGGCAACGCCTTCGGCCCCGGCTTTTGCGGCGGCCGCGCCACGGCGGCGACCGGCCCCGTGAACGGCGGCAACGGCTGCCGCAAGGACAAGGACGGCTGGGCGTACAATGCCCGCGTCGGTTTCGATCACCAGTCCGGTCCGATCGTCTACGGCGTCGTCGGCGAGTTCGGGAAGTCACACATCAGCGACAGCGTCACCGGCTTCTCCACGACGCCGGCCAATTACGTCATGACGCGCGAGATCGGCTGGGAGGCCGCGGTGCGCGCGCGCGCCGGGTTCACCCCGAACGACTCGACGCTGTTCTACGGCACCTTTGGCCCGTCATACGCGCGGATCGACCGCGATTTCTCGTCGAGCCAGAGCACCAACAGCTTCGAACAGCGCGGCAAGCGCAACCAGTTCGGCTTCCAGGGCGGCGGCGGCATCGAGCAGCGCATCGGCGACCATTTTTCGGTCGGCATGGAATATGTCTACCATCAGTATCAGGACAACGACTTCCGCGTCCGCGCCGCGGGGCCAGCCGCCACGCCGTTCACCAACGCCAACAACGGCGGAACGGTGAGTGGGACGGACTTCCGGCGCTCGGACGACAAGTTCAACTGGCACAGCCTGCGCGCGACCGCCGCGTTCCGGTTTTAAGGCGCCGGGTGGCCTGCGCCATACTGGCGCAGGACTCACCCAAGCCCGGCCAGCGGGGCAGCACCCCGACTGACGACGCGGCTTTGCCGCGGCGGGCTTGAGGAGAGAACGCCACACCCTCAAGCCGTCATTGCGAGCGTAGCGAAGCAATCCAGCGCCGGATCAGGACGCTCTGGATTGCTTCGCTGCGCTCGCAATGACGAAGATGCACAGTTGACCCGGAACGACCCCGCCGCGGGCAAAGCCCGCGTCGTCGGACGCGGCTGTAGCCGCGCCGGCCGCGCCGATCGCCGGTTGCGCGCTCCAGCTTCGCTGGAGCTTGCGCGATCGGCGTCAGCGCATCCGCGGCCCGCCGAACGGCAGCGGCGGCGCGCGGCGATCGCGGCGCGGCAACTGCGCCTGATAGGCGTGCCCGCAATGTGTCACGCAATACGGGAAGCCCGGGTTCACCTTCTCGCCGCAAAAATGGAAATCCGGCTCGCCCGGATGCCCCAGCGGCCATTTGCAAATCTTGTCGTTCAGATCGAGCAACGACGTCTTGTCGGCATATTCCGGCGCGGTGCGCGCGGGCACCAGCCGGCGCGGCGGCGCGGGGGCGATCGGCGGCTGCTGCTCGCCGGGCGCTTGGCGGACGAACCCGCCCGGCCCGACCGAACGCAGGATCGGCTGCGGCGCGCGCTCCGGCGCGGGGGCGGCGGGCGTCGCATCCTCGGCGGCGAAGGGCGCGTCGTCCTCGTCCTCGTCGTCCGCCTCGACGGCAGGGGCGGGCGGCGGCGGCGGGGCGACGGGAGCGGCGGCGACCGGCTTGGGGCGCGGCTCCGGCTTCGGCTCGGGCGGCGGCGGCGGTGCGGCGGCCGCAGCGACCGGTGCCGGCGCGGCGGCGGCGCTGGCCTTTTCCGCAGCGACGCGCGCCTCTTCCTTGCTGACCACCGGCGACGGACGCGACTGGAGGCCGAGACGATGCGCCTTGCCGATCACCGCGTTGCGGCTGACGCCACCCAGCGCTTCGGCGATCTGGCTGGCGGTCTGGCCGCCTTCCCACATCGTCTTGAGCGTATCGATGCGCTCCTCGGTCCAGGACATGATCGTCTTCCTCGTTCGCGTTCCGGTTGCGGGCGGCGGCGGCAGCGGGTACCCGCCTTTGGAATGAGCAGCCAGCCCCCGATCGGACAAATTCCATCAGGCGTCAGAAACGCCCCCGGCGTCCCGGTGATCCGGAACGTCAATTGGGGCGGCCTGAAGACCCTCTATGTGAAGGAGGTGCGCCGTTTCTTCAAGGTGCAGCTCCAGACGATCTGGGCGCCCGCGATCACGACCCTGATGTTCCTCGTCATCTTCACCGTCGCCAATGGCGCGCGCAACCCGGTGCGCGTCGGCGGCAGCGAGGTGGCGTTCGCGGACTTCATCGCGCCCGGGCTGATCGTGATGGGGATGCTCAACAACGCCTTCGCCAACGCCAGCTTCTCGCTGCTGGTCGGCAAGATCCAGGGCACGATCGTCGACTATCTCCAGCCGCCGCTGTCTACCGCCGAGCTGCTCGCCGCGCTGACCGGCGGCGCGGTGACGCGCGCTTTCTGCGTCGGCGCGACCGTGTGGCTGGCGATGGCGCTGTGGCCCGGCGTCCACGTCACGCCGCAGCATCTGTGGGCGGTGCTGTGGTTCGGGCTGCTCGGCGCGGTGTTCCTCAGCCTCGCGGGCGTGCTGACCTCGATCTGGGCGGAAAAGTTCGACCATGCCGCCGCGGTCACCAATTTCGTGATCGCGCCGCTCACGCTGCTCAGCGGCACCTTCTATTCGGTCGACCATCTCGCGCCCGCCTTCCGCGCGTTCAGCCATGTAAATCCGTTCTTCTACGTGATCTCGGGCTTTCGCTACGGCTTCCTCGGCACCGCCGATTCGCCGGTCGCGACCGGCAGCGTGGTGATCCTCGCGATCGACGTGGCGCTGGGGCTGCTCTGCTACACGCTGCTGCGCCGCGGCTGGAAGCTCAAGAGCTGACCCACGCGCTTACCTCGGCCGAGCCGCAGGCGACGCCCCCGGCCCCGCGACTGGCGTGGATCGCGCTGGCGATCGCCGGGCTGATCGCCGCCGTGCTGCTCGGCTTCGAAATTCGTGACGGAGGACCGCTGGCGTGGGACCGCGCGATCATCCTCGCGCTACGCACCCCCGGCGATACCGCGCAACCGCTCGGGCCCGCATGGCTCCACGCGGCGATGGTCGACATCACCGCGCTCGGCAGCGGCACGATCCTGACCTGCGTGGTGATCGCGGTGGCCGGCCTGCTGCTGGTCCAGCGGCTATGGCTCACCGCGGCGCTGGTGCTGGTCGCGACGCTCGGCGGCTCGATCATCGCCGGACAGGCGAAATATTGGGTCGGCCGTCCGCGCCCCGAACTGGTCGACCATCTGGTGCAGGTGACCGGGCTCAGCTTCCCGAGCGGTCACGCCACGAACAGTGCGATCATCTATCTGACGCTCGCCGGGCTGGTCGCGCAGGTCACGCCGCGCCGCGTCGTGCGCCGCTACGTGCTGCTGCTCGCCGTGGTGCTGGTCGGCGCGATCGGGGCGAGCCGCGTCTATCTCGGCGTTCACTGGCCGTCCGACGTGCTGGCGGGCTGGTGTGCAGGCACCGGCTGGGCGGCGCTCTGGTGGTGGATCGCCGCAACCCTGCGCGGGCGAATAGGTCCGTCATTGCGGGCGTAGCGAAGCAATCCAGCGCCGGATCAGGACGCGCCGGATCGCGTCGCTCCACTCGCAATGCCGATCAGCCCTGCCGCTCGGCGAGCTTGCGCTCCCACGTCAGCGCATCGCGGACGATGCCTTCCAGATCGTCGCGCTTCGGCGTCCAGTCGATCGTCTTGAGGATCGCGCTGTTGTCCGCGACCAGCTCGCCCGGATCGCCGGGACGCCGCCCCTGCAACTTGCGCTCGATCGTCCGGTTGGTGACGCGGTCGACCGCATCCAGCACCTCGAGCACCGAGAAGCCGCGACCATAACCGCAATTGAGCACATGGCTCTCGCCCGGCTGGTCGATCAGCAGCTTGAGCGCCGCGACATGCGCCTCGGCCAGATCGCTGACGTGGACGTAGTCGCGCACGCCGGTGCCGTCGCGCGTCTCGAAATCGGTGCCGAACACCCCGACGCTGTCGCGCTTGCCGGTCGCCGCCTCGACCGCGATCTTGATGAGATGCGTCGCGCCGATCGTCGACTGCCCGCTGCGCCCCTCGGGATCGGCGCCCGCGACGTTGAAATAGCGCAGGCAGCAATGATTCATCGGGTGCGCCGCCGACACGTCGCGCAGCATGAACTCGGTCATCAGCTTCGACATGCCGTACGGGTTGATCGGCACCTTCGGATCGTTCTCCGAAATTGGCACGCGCTCGGGCGTGCCATAGGTCGCCGCGGTCGAGGAGAAGATGAAGTGCGGCACGCCCTCCGCCACCGCGCTCTCGATCAGCGTGCGCGTCGCGGCGGTGTTGTTGCGGTAATATTTGAGCGGATCGCTGACCGACTCGGGCACCACCACCGAACCGGCGAAGTGCATGATCGCCTTGACGTCGTGCTGGCGGATCACGTCGCGCACGCCCGGATCCTCGACCGCGATCCGCACGAACGCCGCGCGCCCGTCGACCGCCCAGTCGAACCCGGTGACGAGGTTGTCGATCACCACGACCTGATAGCCGGCATCGAGCAGCGCCAGCACCGCGTGGCTCCCGATATAGCCCGCGCCACCCGTCACCATCACCTTGCCGTTCAACGCCGTCATGTCAGTCTCCCGAGAAGTTGCCGCCGCGTAGCGACTTCCTACATGGGACGCAAAGGAGACGAGTTTCATGACGGACTATGCGACGCTGGCCGGCGGCTGCTTCTGGTGCACCGAGGCCGTGTTCAAGGACGTGATCGGCGTCGAGAGCGTCGAGAGCGGCTATATCGGCGGGCACGTCCCCAACCCGACCTACAAGCAGGTGTGCGGCGGCGACACCGGCCATGCCGAGGCGATCCGCGTCGGCTTCGATCCGGAACAGGTCAGCTATGCCGATCTGCTCGACATCTTTTTCGCGACGCACGATCCGACGCAGCTCAACCGGCAGGGCAACGACGTCGGCACGCAATATCGCTCGGCGATCTTCCCCGAGACGGTGATGCAGGAAGAACAGGCCAACCAGGCGATCGCGCGCGCGCAGGAGAATGCGTCGGGGAAGATCGTTACCACGATCGAGCCGTTCGCGGACTGGTACCCGGCCGAGGGCTATCATCAGGATTATTGGGAAACCTCGGGCCGCTCGAACCCCTATTGCATGGCCGTGATCCCGCCCAAGCTCCAGAAGCTGCGCAAGAGCTTCGCGGCACGCAGCAGGGCGGTCACGGCCTGATCCCGTCGCCCCTGCGCAGGCAGGGGCCCATGTCTGTGTCGTGCGTCGGACCATCTGACACAGCCACGACGTTCCTGTGTCAGATGTTTCACGGAACGAAACAGCCATGGGCTCCGGCCTGCGCAGGAGCGACGTCTCAAACAGTCGTCATTCCCGCGAAGGCGGGAATCCAGAACTCCTGACGTCCCAACTCCTGCAAAAGACCTGCGCGTCTGGCGCCCCGCCTCCGCGGGGCTGACGGATGGGACTTACCGATGCGCCGCGCGGCGGAGTCGATCATTGATCGCGACGCCGACCCCCGTTTCCGGGATCGGAGCGACCGCAATCCCCTCACGATCGCTGGCATCCGCGCGGTGGAGTGCGTCGAACAGCCGCGCCGCCGCCGCCTCCAAATCACCTGTCGCCGACAGCGTGTCGTCACCCGCGACCGCGCCGAAGCCGATCAGCCACTCCCCCACGCCGTGCGCAACCGCCGCCAGCCGCAACGGCTTGCGCGGCGCGTAATGCGTCGCGAGCTGCCCGGGCGCGCTGATACGCGCGGTCGTGCCCGCCGCGACCGGCAGCACCTCGCCCAGCATCTCGGCGGTCACCGGCCCCGGCCGCAGGATCGTGCGCCCCGCGACGATCGTCGACTCGACCCCCGTCGCGGTCGCACCGTCGTCGAGGATCAGCGCCACCGCCCCGCCGAGGCTCGCCGCAACGTGCGGCGCGCGCGTCGGGCTGATCCCGTTGCTCGCGTTGGCCGACGGCGCGGCGAGCGGTGCGCCGCTCGCCGCCAGCAATGCCTGCATCGCCCGGTGCGCCGGCACGCGGAGCGCGATCGTGTCGAGCCCCGCGGTCACCAGCGACGCGATCCCCGCTTCTGCACGCACCGGCAGCACCAGCGTCAATGGCCCCGGCCAGAACCGCGCCGCCAGCGCGCGCGCATCGGCATCGAACACCGCGATCCGCTCCGCCGCCGCCAGATCCGGCACATGGACGATCAAGGGATTGAAGCTCGGCCGCCCCTTGGCCGCATAGATGCGCGCCACCGCCGCCGAATCACGCGCGTCGGCGGCGAGACCGTAGACGGTTTCGGTCGGCACCGCGACGATACCGCCGGCACGAATAACGCCGGCGGCTTCCTCGACAGCCGCCATGCCGTAACGTCGAATGACAGGGTCTTGAGCACGCATCGCGCTCGGCTATAGCGGCTGGACAGGAGAGAGAGAAATGCCCTTCGCCGCCGCCACCGCCGATCAGCGCTTCGTGCTCGACCATGTCGTCCGGCTGGACGAGATCGCCGCCGCCGACCGCTTCGCCGCCGCCTCGCCCGACGTGATCGAGGCGGTGCTGGACGGCGTGGCGCAATTCGCGGCCGGTGAATGGGCCCCACTCTTGCGCGCGGGTGACACGATCGGCGCGAAATGGACCCCCGATGGCGTGAAGATGCCCGCCGGGTTTCCCGAAGCGTATCGCGCCTATGTCGAGGGCGGCTGGGGCACGATCGGCGTCGACGAGCAATGGGGCGGACAGGGGCTGCCGTTCGTCGTGCAGGCCGCGGTGCTGGAGACGCTCGGCACCGCCAACATGGCGTTCGCGCTGTGCCCGACGCTGACGGTCGGCGCGATCGAGGCGCTGGCGCATCACGGCTCGCCCGAGCAGCAGGCGACCTACCTCCCCAGGCTCGCGACCGGCGAATGGACCGGCACGATGAACCTCACCGAGCCGCAGGCGGGCAGCGACGTCGGCGCGCTCCGCACCACGGCCACGCCGCGCGGCGACGGCACGTTCGCGATCAAGGGCACCAAGATCTTCATCAGCTTCGGCGACCACGATCTGGCGGACAATATCGTCCACCTCGTGCTCGCGCGCACCCCCGACGCGCCGGCCGGCACGCGCGGCATCTCGTTGTTCCTCGTGCCAAAGGTCCGGCTCGACGGCACCCCCAACGACGTGCGCGTGGTGTCGATCGAACACAAGATGGGGCTCCACGCCTCGCCGACCTGCGTGCTGTCGTTCGGCGATCACGACGATTGCCGCGGCGAGCTGATCGGCCCCGAGTTCGGCGGGATACGCGCGATGTTCACGATGATGAACAACGCCCGCCTCAACGTCGGGCTACAGGGCGTGCAATCGGCGGAAGCGGCGACGCAGGCGGCGGTCGCCTATGCGCGCGACCGCGTACAGGGCGCGCGCGACGGCAGGGCGGCGGCGATCGTCGAACATGCCGATGTCCGCCGGATGCTGCTGCGGATGAAGGCGCAGACGATGGCGGCGCGCGCGCTCGTCTATTACGCCTGCGGGCAGGTCGATCGCGCGACGCTCGGCGATGCGCGCGCGAAGGAGCGGCTGGAGATCATGACCCCGCTCGCCAAGGCGCATGCCACCGACATCGGCAACGAGGTCGCGAGCCTCGGCATCCAGGTCCACGGCGGGATGGGCTATGTCGAGGAAACCGGCGCGGCGCAGTTCTTCCGAGATGCCCGGATCACCCCGATCTACGAAGGCACCAACGGCATCCAGGCCGCCGATCTGGTCGGGCGCAAGCTGGGGCTGTCGAACGGCGGCGCGTTCGCCGACCTGATCGCCGACATGCGCACCGAGGCGCAGGCCCCGGCGCTGGTGCGGCTGATCGACGCGTGCGAGGCGGTCGGGCGGCGCTTGCAGGGCGCGAACGCCGACGATCGCCATGCGGCGAGCTATCCGTTCCTGACGATGCTGTCGGTCGCGTCGTGCGGCTGGCTGATGGAGCGACAGGCGCGCGTCGACGGCGCGGATCGGGTCAAGAAGGTCGCAGCGGCTTTCTATCTGGAGCAGGTCGTGCCCGAGGCGTTGGGGCTGGAAGCGGCGGCGAACGCCGACGCGTCGGTGCTCTACGCGCTGCCGGCGGAGGCATTCTGACCTTTCCGTCATTGCGAACGTAGCGAAGCAATCCAGGGCGTCCTGGTCCAACCCTGGATTGCTTCGCTACGTTCGCAATGACGGACGATTCTTCGTCGTCCCGGGCTTGACCCGGGACCCCGCTTCTTCTTCACGCACGTCAAGAAAAAGCGGGACCCCGGATCAGGTCCGGGGCGACGGGGAACGATCTACTCCCCCGACGGGCATCCATTAACCGGTGCCGGCCCCGCCTTCTCCGGGTACCAGCGCGCCACGCGCCGATCCTGATCGTAGAGGCACACCGCCGGGTCGGTCCCGTCCGGCCGGATCGCGACCGCCCAGTTATGCGGCCCGCAATTGTGCGGCTCGCACCCGAACGCGACCAGTTTGCCCTCGACCAGCGCGATCGGCGTCGCGGTCACGTCGCTGCCGAGCACCAGATCGCGCACCTGCTTGTCGGGCACCACCGCCGCCACCGCCTCGCGCACCTGCGGCTGGCGCAGGAAGCTGGGCGCGGCCCCCTTCGGCTCGGTCGGATATTCACCGACATAGGCCGACAGATCGGACGGCGGCGACGGCGCAGCGCTCGGCGTCGGCGACGGCGCGGCCACGCTGGGGGTCGGGGTCGGTGCAGCGGGTTCGCGCTGGCACCCGGCCAGCACGACGCCCAGCGTCAGCGGAAGAAGAAAGACACGCATCATCCGGGTCAAAGCGTCACGCCGGCGCGCGTTCCAGCAGTTCGGCCGCATTCAGCCCGAGCAGCGCGATCCGCTCGCGGATCCGCGGCCATTGCTGCGCGACGAAATCCTCGCGCTCGACGGTCCGCAACCGTTCGGCCGCGCCGGGCAGCACGAACATCCCGACGCCGCGCCGCACCTCGACATAGCCGTCGTCCTGAAAGCTCTGATAGGCCTTGGCCACCGTCAGCGGGTTCGCGCCATGCTCGGCGGCAAGCGCCCGGACCGAGGGGAGCTGGTCGCCCGCGCCGAACTCGCCGCGCAGGATCGCCGCCGCGATCGTGCCGCGCAGGCGGAGATAGACGGGCGAGTCATCGTTGCTGAGCGCTGCCATGCTGCCTTAATACAGCATGGGTCTAGCGGTGTCGAGGTCAGCCCTGCCAGTCGCTCCACAGCCGCGCCTCGTCGGGACGCGGACGCTCGTCGAGCGGGCGGCCGGGCGTGCCGATGAACATGAACCCCGCAATCCGCTCCGGCGCTTGCCCGAACGCGTCGCGGACACGGTCGGAAAACGCCGGCCAGCCGGTCAGCCACCCGCCCGCAAACCCGGAAGCATGGACGGCGTGGAGCAGGTTCATGCACGCTGCCCCCGCCGACAATTCCTGCTCCCACAACGGGATGTGGCTCTCCGTCCGCGGGCTCGACAAGGCGATCACCAGTGCCGGTGCCTGCCGCGCGAACTGCTCCATCGCCTCGATCTCGGCGCGTCCCGCGGCGGGACGCTCCTCGCGATAGGCATCGACCAGCAACGCGGCGAGCGCGTCGCGGCGGTCGTCGCCGACGATCACGAACCGCCACGGCGCGAGCTTGCCGTGATCGGGAGTGCGCCCGGCGATGCGGATCATCTCGACCAGTTGCGCATGATCCGGCCCCGGCGCGATCAGGTCGCGCGGCTTGCCCGAACGGCGCGTGGTCAACAGCGAGAGCGGCGAGGAAAGGTCGTTGAACATCACGCGACCTTGGATAGGCGATGTGACAGGATATTTACAGCGCCCGCTTAACCGTTAGTCTCGGGCGCAACCTTGTTCCCCCGCGCATGACCGCGGGCGACGACCCGTATTCTGGAGAGCTTGCCCCTCATGGTGGACACCCCAACCGCGGACAGCCCGCGCGAGCCGGATATCAGTCACGTCAATCCGGCCGAGGAGGCGACCTGGTTCGGCCATCCCCGTCAGCTCGCCCGGCTGTTCACGACCGAGATGTGGGAGCGGTTCGGCTTCTACGGGATGCGTGCGCTGCTCACGCTGTATCTGACGCAGCATTTCCTGTTCGGCGACCGGCAGGCGACCGGGCTGTACGGCGGCTATACCGCGCTGGTGTACCTCACCCCGCTGATCGGCGGCTATCTCGCCGACCAGTATCTGGGCTCGAAGCGCGCGGTGAAGTTCGGCGCGGTGCTGATGGCGATCGGCTATTTCACGCTCTGCTTCGGCGGCGAGACCGCCAAGCCGTTCGCGACCGTCGACGGCCAGCGCTACGAGGTCGCGATCGAGAAGAACGCCGAGGGGGTCGAGACCCGCTACGTGCTCGACGGCGCGAAGCGGCTGGCGATCAAGGGCAATGACGACGGCACCGTCGCGCTGCTCGGCGCGGACGGCCAGCCCGAACGCACCGTCGCCAAGGGCGCGTTCCAGTCGGATGGCGAGCGCAGCCCGTTCTACGTGACCGTCATGCTGCTCGCGCTGTGTCTGGTGTCGGTCGGCAACGGCTTCTTCAAACCGAACATCTCGACGATGGTCGGCGAGCTGTATCCGGCCGGCGATCGCCGTCGCGATACCGGGTTCACGATCTTCTACATGGGGATCAACATCGGCTCGACGCTGTCGCAATTGCTCTGCCCGCTGCTCGCGACGATGGTCGGCTGGTGGGCGGGCTTCGGGCTCGCGGCGATCGGGATGCTCGCCTCATGGGCGCTGATCCAGTTCGATGGCGGGCGGCTCGCCGGCTATGGCGAATCGCCGGTGAAGCCCGGCCAGCGCGACCGCGCGCTGGGCATCTATGCCGCCGCGCTGATCGGCGTACCGATCTTCTATTTGCTGTTCACCAACCTGATGAACGCGCCGGACCCGGTCGCGGGCGCCGGGCTGATCGGCTACATCATCGCGCTGCCCTTGATGGGCAAATTGCTGTTCGGCACCTTCCTGATCGCGGTGCCCGGCATCCTGATCTGGTCGTTCGCCAACGGCTCGCGGGTCGAGTTCCAGATGATGCTGGCGGCGATGGTGCTGATCGTCTTCAACGTCGTGTTCTGGACGCTGTTCGAACAGGCCGGATCGAGCCTGACGCTCTACGCCGACCGCAACACCGATCTCTCGATCTTCGGATTGTTCTCGCTGTCGGCGGGGCAGACGCAGTTCTTCAACGCCTTCTTCATCGTCGTCTTCGCGCCGATCATGGCGGCGATGTGGACGAAGCTGGCGGCGGCGGGGCGCGAGCCGTCGATCCCGGTCAAGTTCGGCATCGCGCTGATGCTGGTCGGGTTCGGCTTCCTGTTCCTCGTCTTCGGCGGGCGCTTCGCGGGCGCGGACTTCAAGGTCGCGATCTGGTGGCTCGCCGGGCTGTACCTGATCCACTCGGTCGCGGAATTGTGCATCTCGCCGGTCGGGCTGTCGATGATCACCAAGCTGTCGATCGCGCGCGTCGTCGGGCTGATGATGGGCGTGTGGTTCCTGTCGGTGTCGGTGGCGCAATATGTCGCCGGGATCGTTGCGCAGGTCGCCAGCGTAGAGACGGTCGGCGGACAGGTGACGAACCTCAAGGTCAGCCTCGATACCTATAACGGCGTGTTCTGGACGATCGGCCTTGCCGCCACCGCGATCGGCCTGCTGCTGATCGCGCTGTCGCCGGTGATCCGGAAGTGGATGCACGGCGTGCAGTGATCGACATCAATCGACACGCGACAAAAGCGTAGCCTTCTGGCAGCAAGACGGCGGCGACCCGGCAAATGGGCGCCGCCGTTTTTCGTGGTGGAGGGACCGGGGAGCGCCGATGGCTGAGTTGTTCGGATTGATGCAGGACACCCCGCTTACCGTCGACCGCTTCCTCGATCATGGCGCGACCTGGCACGGCGACCGCGAGATTGTCTCGCGCGAGGCGGACGGCAGCATCACCCGCGCCGATTACCGCCAGCTCCACCATATGGCCAAACAGGTCTCCGACGCCTTGCTCGCCGCCGGCATCGCGCGCGGCGACCGCGTCGCGACGCTCGGCTGGAACGGTGCGCTCCACATGGCGGCGTGGTACGGCACCACCAACATCGGGGCGGTGCTCCACACGCTCAACCCGCGGCTGTTCCCCGAACAGATCGCGTGGATCGC
The DNA here is from genome assembly GCF_014199415.1 of Sphingomonas endophytica. Lineage (GTDB taxonomy): Bacteria > Pseudomonadota > Alphaproteobacteria > Sphingomonadales > Sphingomonadaceae > Sphingomonas > Sphingomonas endophytica. The sequence goes on along the minus strand of NZ_JACIJN010000002.1, from coordinate 125,330 downwards.
GGCGCATGCCGGCGACCGGCTGCTGCTCGCCGATCCCGCCTGCGCCGCGCTCGCCGCGCGGCTGGTGCGCGACGTGCCGTCGATCGAACGGGTCGTGTTTCTGTGCGACCGCGCCGCATTGCCGGCGACCGACTATCCGGCGGTCGCGTTCGACGACTGGATCGCGCCGCACGCCGGCACCGCCACATGGGGCGGGTTCGACGAGCGGCTGGCGTGCGGGCTCTGCTACACCTCGGGCACCACCGGCGATCCCAAGGGCGTGCTCTACTCGCACCGCTCCAATTACCTGCACACGATGATGGCGTTGCAGGCCGATGCGCTCGCGCTGACGCAGCGCGACACGGTGCTGCTGGTGGTGCCGATGTACCACGCCAACGCCTGGGGCGTCGTCTATGCCGCGCCCGCCGCGGGCGCGAAGCTGGTGCTGCCCGGCGCGCGGATGGACGGCGAATCGCTCTACGAGCTGATCGAGCAGGAGGGCGTCACCTTCTCCGCCGCGGTCCCGACCGTCTGGCAGGGCTTGCTCCAGTATCTGCGCGGCACCGGGCGCGCCTTCTCCACCCTCCACCGCGTCGTGATCGGCGGCGCGGCGCCGCCGCCGGCGCTGATCCGCGCCTTCCAGGACGATTACGGCGTCGAGGTCGTGCAGGGCTGGGGGATGACCGAGACGTCGCCGCTCGCCACCCTCTCCGCCCCGACCGCCGAGGTACTGGCGCAGCCCTATGACGAGCAGGTGCGGCGCAAGGCGATGCAGGGCCGGTTGCAGGTCGGGCTCGATTTCCGGCTGGTCGACGACGCCGGGCACGCGCTGCCGCACGACGGGCAGACCGCCGGGCGGCTGCTGATCCGCGGGGCGACGATCACCAGCGGCTATTTCCGCGACGACACGCCGGTGCTCGACGCCGACGGCTTCTTCGACACCGGCGACGTCGCGACGATCGACGCGGCCGGCTACATGCACATCACCGATCGCGCCAAGGACATCGTCAAGTCGGGCGGCGAGTGGATCAGCTCGATCGAGATCGAGAATATCGCCAGCGCGCATCCGGCGGTGGCGATCGCGGCCGTCATCGGCGTGGCGCATCCGAAATGGGACGAGCGCCCGATCCTGCTCGTCCAGCCCGCGCCGGGACAGACGCCGGACAAGGCGGACGTGCTCGCGTATCTCGACGGCAAGATCGCGCGCTGGTGGATGCCCGACGACGTGCTGGTGGTCGACACGATCCCGCTCGGCGCGACCGGCAAGATCGACAAGAAGCTGCTGCGGCGCCAATTCGCGGATTATCGGTTGCCGGGCTAGTCGCTCAGTGACGTAACCTGTCCGGGAACACCCCGCCCCGCCACCTCGTTACGCTCCCGACCACCGATAAATTGAGAGAAGCAATGGCGGACGCGATCAGGACCGCGCGCGGCTGGCTGCACGATCTGCCCGGCTGGCTGTCCGGCATATTCTATGTGGCAGCGGCGCTGGCGCTCGCGCTGGTGCTCCACCGGATCGTGATCTGGGTCGCGCGCCGCGCCACCGCCGCGCGCCCCGACAGCGCCAGCGCCTTGTTCGTCGAACGCATCCGCAAGCTGCTGCGCTGGCTGATGCTCGCGATCGCGCTGGCGGCGGTGCAGCCCGCGCTCGACCTCACCCGCGGTCAGGCGACCCTGTGGGGGCGGATCGCTGCCTTGCTGGTGCCGGGGCTGATGGGCTGGTGCGCGATCGTCGCGGTCGGGACCGTCACCGACGTGATGATCCGCCATGCCGACATCAGCGTCGCCGACAACCTGCGCGCGCGCCGCCGTCGCACGCGGCTCGGCATCTTCCAGCGGATCATCATCTCGGTCATCATGCTGGTGACGATCTGCACGATGCTGATGACGATCCCCAGCGTCCGCAGCCTCGGCGTGACCCTCGCCGCCTCGGCGGGCCTCGCCGGCCTCGCGGTCGGCGCCGCCGCGCAGCCCGCGCTCAAGAACCTGATCGCCGGCTTCCAGATGATCTTCACCGAGCCGATCCGCATCGACGACGTCGTCATCATCGACAACGAATGGGGACGGATCGAGGAAATCCGCCTGACCTATGTCGTCGTCAAGATCTGGGACGAGCGGCGGCTGGTCGTGCCCGTCTCCAAATTCCTCGAACAGAGTTTCCAGAACTGGACCCGCCAGTCGAGCGCGCTGCTGGGCAGCGTCTTCTGGTACGTCGACGCCGGAACCGACGTCGAGGCGCTGCGCGCGAAGCTCGGCGAGATCGTCACCAGCAACCCGCGCTGGGACGGACGGTTCTGGAACCTGCAGGTCACCGACGTGAAGCCCGACGGCTCGGTCGAGCTGCGCGGCCTCATGACCGCCAAGGACGCCTCGACCGCCTTCGACCTGCGCTGCGACGTGCGCGAGGCGTTGCTGGCGCACATCCGCGCCGAACAGCCCGGCGCGATGCTCCGCCGCCGCGCCTATGTCGCGCTGGAAGGCGCCGGATAGATGCGGTCGCGCCCGGCCTGCTTGGCCTCATAGGCCTGGCGGTCGGCACGATCGAGCAACGTCACCAGCGTGTCGTGCGGGCGCAGCTCGGCGATCCCGCCACTCACCGTCACCGGCGGCAGGCCGGGGCCGAGCCGCGTCACCGCGACGCGGAACTCCTCCGCGACCCGTGCCGCCCCGCCGAAGCCGGTGCCGCCGAGCAGCGCGACAAATTCCTCGCCGCCCAGCCGCGCGATCAGCGCATCGCGCGGCGCGGTGCGCGTCAACGCCTGCCCGACCGCCTGCAGCACCGCATCGCCGGTCGCATGGCCAAAGCGATCGTTGACCTGTTTGAAATGGTCGAGGTCCAGCATGATCGCCGCGATCGCCTGTCCCTCGCGACGCGACAGCGCGATCAACCCGGCGGCGCGGCGCTCGAACCCACGCCGGTTGGCGATACAGGTCAGCATGTCGGTCTCCGACTCCGCGCGCGTCGAGCGTAGCACCGCACGCACGATCATCAGCAGCACCGCCAGCGCGCTGGCGATCGTCAGAAGGCCGCCCAGCGCCTGCGAGAACAGCGCGTAGCTGCTCGCCGCATAGTCGCGCATCGTCGCCCCCGAACCGAAGGCGGCGGCGAAGAACGGCTTCACCAGGAAATGGCTGGCGGTCACCGCGAAGATGATCCCCAGCGCCGCCCACGACGGATCACGCCGTTCGCGCACCGCCCGGATCGCCATCACCGTGCACAGCAGCAGCATCGTGTAGAACGGAAACTGGTAGACGAGGCCGTAACCGATCGAGTTGCGCGCACCGTCGACGAGCATCACCCGCCCGAACAGCGCGACGACCGCGATCGCCGCCGCCGCGCGCGGCGGTCGCCGCCCGCTCAGCTGCGCCACGCCGAGCGTGAAGCACAGCATCGACAGGACGAGCGTCAGGTAACTGGTGGCGGTGAACAGCGCCGGGGTCGACGCGAACCGCACCCCCAATTCGCTCAGCGGCGAGAACAGCCCGATTGCGTAAGTGGCGCAGAACCAGCCGCTGGCGCGCTGTTGCGGATAGGAGGCGCGCAGCACCGCGAACGTGGCCGCGAACAGCATCGCGACACAGGCATTCACGATCAATGCATAGACCGCACCGCTCACGCACGTACCAGTATCGTTGCCACTTGGCAGTTCGTGCGACGAAGATCGCGCGGCAGCAACCGGAAGATCATCCGCGCTGCGGATTTATTTCATGTCAGCTGCCGACATCGGCGGGGATCCTGCTCTTCTCCAGCGCGGTCAGGAAGGTCTTCGCCCACCATGTCACGTCGAATTCCTGCACCCCCGCCATCAACTTTTCCCAGCGCCGCACGCGTTCCTCGCGCGGCATCCGCAGCGCCTGATAGATGGCGTCGGAGACTTCCTCGGCACTGTACGGATTGACCAGCAGCGCGTCTTCCATCTGCTCGGCCGACCCCGCGAACCGCGACAGCACCAGCACGCCGGGATCTTCCGGGTCCTGCGCCGCGACATATTCCTTGGCGACGAGGTTCATCCCGTCGCGCAGCGGCGTCACCAGCCCGATCTTGGCAGCGCGGTAGATGCCGGCAAGATGGTCGCGCGGATAGCCCTGATTGACGTAGCGGATCGGCACCCAGTCGACATCGGCATAGGCGCCGTTGATCCGTCCCGACAGCCCTTCGAGCGACTGGCGGATCCGCTGATAGCTTTCGACCGACACGCGGCTGGGCGGCGCGATCTGGAGCAGGAACACTTCCTTGCGCTCTTCGGGATGCTCGTTGAGGAACCGCTCGTAACCGAGAAACCGCTCCTCCAGCCCCTTGGAATAATCGAGCCGGTCGACCCCGACGATCATGTCGCGCCCGTCGGCGCTGTCGCGCATCCGACGGTAGGCGAGCCGCGCCGGCACGCTCTTCGACATCTCGGCGAATTCGACCGCGTCGATCCCGATCGGGCAGGCGATCAGCTCGACCTGACGATCGCCGAGCCGCGCGATATTGCCCTCGATCGTCGCGCCCATGTCGTGCCGGGCGAAGTCGCAGAACGACTCGAGCCACTCCTCGGTGTGGAAGCCGATCAGATCATAGGCGAACAGCGACTCGACCAGCTCGCGGGCGTTGGGCAGCGTCCCGAGCAGCCGGCGCGGCGGCCACGGAATGTGCAGGAAGAAGCCGATCCGGTTGGCGCAACCACGCGCCCGCAGCTCCGCGCCGAGCGGGAACATGTGGTAATCCTGAATCCAGATCACGTCGTCCGGCTCGATCAGCGGGCGCACCGTATCCGCGAACCGCTGGTTGGTCCGCTTGTAGCCACCCGCAAAGTCGCGCTCATATTCGGCCAGATCAATGCGGTAATGGAACAGCGGCCACAGGGTCCGGTTGGCGTAGCCGTCGTAATATTCCTGAACGTCCTGCTCTTCGAGGTCGACCGTCGCGGTGGTGACGCCGCTGTTGCGCTGGAAGTTGATATGGCCGTTGAACTGGTCGGTCTGCTCCCCCGACCAGCCGAACCACATGCCGCCGCGATCGCGCAGCGCGGCGGCGAGCGCGACCGCCAGCCCTCCCTGTGCGCCGGCGGTCGAGCCCTTGGGCGCGGTGACGCGGTTGGAGATGACGATCAGGCGATTCAACGGATACTACTCCACGGTTTACTGAGCATGGCGGCGCAGTTGATCATGCCGACCAACGAATAGGTCTGCGGATAATTTCCCCACAACTCACCGCTTTGCGGATCGATGTCCTCCGACAGCAGCCCGGCGGCGGTGCAGCGCGACAGCATTTCCTCGAACAGCGCGCGCGCCTCGTCGCTGCGCCCGGTTAGGAACAGCGCCTCGATCAGCCAGAAGGTGCAGACGTTGAACGCGGTCTCCGGCAGCCCGAAATCGTCCTCGGTATCGTAGCGCAGCATCGTCGAGCCGCGCCGCAACCCCTTCTCGATCGCGACCAGCGTATCGAGGAAGCGCGGATCGTCCGCCTCCAGAAAACGCAGGTCGAGCAATTGCAGCACGCTGGCGTCGAGGTCGTCGCCGGCAAAGGTCGCCGACATGCGCCGCGTATCCTCGCGCCACGCCGCGCTCTCTATCCGCTCCCGGATCACCTGAGCGCGCTCCGACCACAACGCCTCGCGCTCGGGCAGCTTCAGCCGCTCGGCGGCATTGGCGAGCCGGTCGCACGCCGCCCAGCACATCGCGCTCGAATAGGTATGGACGCTCTGCCGCGTGCGCAGCTCCCACAGCCCGGCGTCGGGCTGGTCGTAATAGGCCCAGGCGCGCTCGCCGACCCGCTCCAGCGCCTCGAAATCCTCGATCCCGCTCTGGCGGAACAAGCGGTGGTCGAAGAAGGCGTGGACCGAGCACAGCACGATCTGGCCATAGGCATCGTGCTGGATCTGCTCGGCGGCCTGATTGCCGACGCGCACCGGCCCCATGCCGCGATAGCCGCCAAGCGATTCCTCGATCCGCTCGGGCAGCTGCGCCTCGCCCAGCACCCCGTACAGCGGCTGGATGTGTCCGCCGCGCGCGCCATCGACGATGTTGCGGAGGTAGCCGAGATAGCCCTCCAGCACGTCGAGCGCGCCGAGCCGGTTGAGCGCCTGCACCGTATAATAAGCGTCGCGGATCCAGCAGTAGCGATAGTCCCAGTTGCGCTGCGACCCGGCATGTTCGGGCACCGAGGTGGTCAGCGCCGCGACGATCGCGCCGGTTTCCTCATGCTGGCAGAGCTTGAGCGTAATCGCGCAGCGGATCACCACTTCCTGCCATTCCAGCGGCACCGCCAGCCCGCGCACCCAGCCCTGCCATTCCTGCGTCGTGCGGTACAGCATCAGGTCGACGGTGCTGGCGAGATCGCCCTGGAAGCTCTCGTCCGGTCCGAGGAAGAAGTGCAGCGGGCGTTCGACGCGGAAGGCATGTTCGCCCTGCACCATCGCGATCGGCGCGGTGGTGGTCAGCCGCAGCGCGATCGTGTCCATCAATAACCGTAGATGGTTCGATCCGCCAATCTGCTCGCGGCATCCCCCGCCCCAGCCGCAGGTCGGGCGCAGCGCGATGCGAACACGCGGGCTGCCCTCGATCGGCCGCACGATCCGCGCAAACGCGACCGGACGATAGGTGCGTCCTTCGCGCTGAAAGCGTGGGCAGAAATCGATCACCTCGATCGCGCCGCCGTGGGAGTCGCGATGCGTGGTGACGAGGATCGGCGTGTTGCGGATATATTCCTGCTCGATCGACACGCTGTCTTCGAGGCAGATCCCCCAATAGCCGGCGTCTGGCTCTTCACCGCCCAGCAGCGCCGAGAAGAGCGGATCGCCGTCGACGCGCGGCACGCAGCCCCAGACGAACCGTCCCTCGCGATCGACCAGCGCACTTACCTGGCAATTGCCGATCGGCCACAGATCCAGCGTCGTCATGTCTTCTCCCTGCATGCGGCATCAAGCCACGCGAGCACGTCGGCGACGCCCTCGACCCGGTAGGTGGCGGCGGTGTCGCGCGCCGGGCCGACCAGCACGCCCGCGCCACCCAGTGCGGCGGCAGCGGCGAAGCCGGCCTCGTCGGTCACGTCGTCCCCCACAAACACAGGAACCGTGCGCTGCCGTAACGGTTCCCGCATCAGCAACTCGACCGCCGCGCCCTTGTCGCGCCCGGCCATGCGCAGCTCGACCACCATCTTGCCGTGCTGGAGATGCAGGTCATGGACGGTGGCGAGCTGTTCGGCGAGCGCGGTCATCGCCGCGCCGGCCGCGGGCGCACCGCGGAAATGCAGCCCGACCCCGAACGGCTTGTCCTCGACCAGCGTGCCGGGATGATCGGCGGCGAACGCCTGCGCCTCGGCCAGCGCGGCGTCGAGCGCGGCGGAGCGGTCGGGCGCGGTGATTCTGCCGTCCTTCGCGGCGACCTCCAACCCGTGGCTGCCCGCGATCGGCAGCGCGGCGGGCGCGACCAATGCGCTGATCTCCTGCACCGGCCGCCCGCTGACGATCGCGACCCCGCCGGGCAGGCTTTTGCCCAGCCGTTCCAGCAACGGCGCCACGTCGTCGGTGACCTCCACCCCGTCCGGCGTCTCGGCGATCTCGACCAGCGTCCCGTCGAAGTCGAGGAACAGGCTGGCGTCGGTCAGGAGCGAAGGCGGCGGCGGCGCGAGGTCGGTCATGCACGCTCAAACCCGGCACGCCCCGTTTCGATGCAAGCGCGCAACGATTACCGGCCGGTTGCGATCTCCACGGGCGGGTCGGCGGCCCGCACCAGCGCGCCGGAGCGCCAGCGATCGTACGCGGCGAAGAAATCGGTGAACGGCGCTTCCAGAACCGGCAACCGCTGCGCCGCGAACATGGGTATTTCGGATGACGGCACGCTCCCGATCGACGCCAGAGCGTCACGCGCCGCGCCGCAGAATCCCGCGTGCGCGAAATCCTGCGCGAAGAAATTGTACAGCCGCGTCATCTGGTCGTCGAACGCGTCCTCCCACTGCGTCCCGCGGGAAGCGCGATATTCCTGCTGCAACGCCTTTTGCGCCTGTGCCAACTCGGCTTTGCGCGCAGTGAGCAAGGCGTTGTATTCATTGACCATCACCGCCTGATCCGCGCCGTGGCACGCCAGCACCGCGACGTTGAGCGCCGCGCGCAGATGCCAGACGCTACCCGCCGCCGACAGCTTCACATTGGGGGTCGCCCACCGCCCGTCCGCCAGCTTTGCCGGGATCCGCATCCCCGCCCGCGCCCCTGCCGGCATCGGCGCAAGTGTCATCTTTACAGTGGGTTGCGACGGCGGCGGCGGCGGTGCGGGCGGCGGCGTGCGCGAACACGCCGCCGCAAGAAGCGACGCCGCCCCGACGGCGAACAGGCGCAGGCGCATCGTAAAACCCCTTTTCGAACGCGACCTTGCCGCGATCCCATCGCGGGGCGGCCGGCGATAGAGCCGAGCCGCCGCGCCGTGCGTCAGACGGGCCGAGGCGAGTCGCCCGCGCAGGCGAGGGTCAGGAGCGAGGCTTATCCCGCCCGCTTTTCAAACGCCTGCGCCGCTTCTGCCATCAACGTCGCGATAATCTCGGCGATCGGCTCTTCCTTGGTGACCATTCCGACCGACTGCCCGGCCATCACGCTGCCATGCTCGACGTCACCGTCGATCACCGCGCGCCGCAGCGCCCCCGCCCAATAATGTTCGATCTGCAATTGCGCCTCGACCATCGCGACACTGCCTTCGTCGAGCGCTTGCGCCACCTCACGCTGCCGCGCCGTAAACAACTCACCGCCCGCGTTTTTCAGCGCGCGCACCGGGATCACCGGCAGCCGCGGATCAAGCTGGACGCTCGCCACCGCGTCGCGCGCCGAGGCGCGGATGAACGCCTTCTTGAAATTGGCGTGCGCGATGCTCTCGCTCGCGCAGACGAAGCGCGTGCCGAGCTGCACCCCCGCCGCGCCCATGTCGAGATAGCCCGCGATCGCCTCGCCGCGTCCGATCCCGCCCGCGACGAACACCGGCACCGCCTCGGCCAGTTCCGGCAGCATTTCCTGCGCGAGCACGCTGGTCGACACCGGGCCGATATGGCCGCCCGCCTCCATCCCCTCGATCACCAAAGCATCGACGCCCGAGCGGACCAGCTTCTTGCCCAGCGCCAGCGTCGGCGCGAAACAGATCGCCTTGGCCCCGCTCGCCTTGATCGCCTCCAGCGAACCCTTCGGCGGCAGCCCGCCCGCCAGCACGACATGCCCCACCTCGTGCGTCGCGCAGACCTCGATCAGCGCGGTCAGATCGGGGTGCATGGTGATCAGGTTCACGCCGAACGGCTTGTCGGTCATCGCCTTGGTCGCGGTGATCTCGGCATCGAGCAGCGCCGGCGTCATCGCGCCGCACGCGATCACGCCGAAGCCGCCCGCATTCGACATCGCCGAGACGAGGTGCCGCTCCGAAACCCATGACATCGCGCCGGCCATGATCGCCACCTCGCTGCCGAGGAAACGCGCGCCGCGCTCCATGCGCGCGGCGAGCCGCTTTTCACCGAAGCTGGAGGCGGAAACGGCCGGCGCGGCGGCGGTCAGAATGTCGGTCATCGCCCCTGACTAGGCGGGGTGTCGACCGCTGGCAACACAGCCGCTCGATCAGTGCCCGCGCAATCGTTCGCAGTGATCGAAAATTTGCACGGAGAACGGCAGCAATCCGTACTTTTCGGCACGCCGCGGACGTGTCACCTTCCTGTCATAAGAAAGAGGATGAGGACCCTGAAAATGACCGCCGGCTATAATTTCTCGTCGCGTCGTCGCTTCGCCACGCTGGCGGGGCTGGCCGTCGCCAGCTGGGGCGTCATCGCCGTGACGATCGACGCGCTAGTACAAATGGCCCGCTGACGCGGAACCGTCACCGATCGGCCATATCGCCGTCACTGCGGCGAGACAGGCGCGTCACATGAAGGCGGCATAACGGCGGCGAGGGAGAGCCGCTCATGCCGCCGATCGCCGCCACGCTTGCCCCCGTCGCAGGGGGGATCGCCCCGACCACCGGGCATCTCGTAGACGTCGCCGACCTGTTCGATTTCACGCACTCGCGCCCGCATCGTCCCGAGGAGCCGGTCGGCGAGCGCCGCCGCTATCGCACGGTGTGGATCAGCGACGTCCATCTCGGCACGCGCGGCTGCAATGCGGACATGCTGATCGACTTCCTCGACCATGTCGACAGCGACACCATGTATTTGGTCGGCGACATCGTCGACGGGTGGCAACTCAAGAAGCGCTTCTACTGGCCCGCCGCGCACAATGACGTCATCTGGCGGCTGATGAAGCGCGCACGGCGCGGCACGCGGATGATCTATATCCCCGGCAACCATGACGAGATGTTCCGCCAGTTCGCGGGGCTCGACTTCGGCGGGATCAAGATCCGGCGCAAGGCGGTTCACGAGACCGCCGACGGGCGGCGGTTGCTGGTGCTCCACGGCGACGAGTTCGACGCGATCACCTTGTCACACCGCTGGCTCGCGCATGTCGGGGACGCCGCCTACACCGCATTGATGACGCTCAACCGCGCGGTCAGCGCGGTGCGCCGCAAGTTCGGGATGCCTTATTGGTCGCTCAGCAAGCACGCCAAGGCCAAGGTGAAGAACGCGGTCGCGTTCATTTCACGCTTCGAGGAGATCGTCGCCGAGGCGGCGGGCGATCGCGGGGTCGATGGCGTGGTGTGCGGCCACATCCACACCGCGGAGATTCGCGACATCGCCGGGGTCGCCTATTACAATGATGGCGACTGGGTGGAGGGGTGCAACGCGCTGGTCGAGCATTTCGACGGAACGATGGAGATCCTCAACTGGGGTGACGAGATCGCGCGGCGCGAGACGCCTACCGTCACCGCGCTTGCCGCCTGACGCGATGCGGATCGCGATCGTCACCGATGCCTGGGCACCGCAGGTCAACGGGGTGGTCCGCACGCTGGAGAATGTCGTCGCGGAGCTGCGCAACCTCGGACATGAAATGCTGGTCGTCTCGCCCGCCGACGCCCCGTCGATCCCCTGCCCGACCTATCCCGAGATCCGGCTGGCGCTGATGCCCCCGCCGACGATCGGGCGGCGGATCACGCGCTTCGGCGCCGAGGCGGTGCATATCGCCACCGAGGGTCCGTTGGGGATCGCGGCGCGGCATTGGTGTCTGTCGCGCGGCCTGCCGTTCACCACTGCCTATCACACGCAATTTCCGGACTATGTCGCGGCGCGCACCGGGGCCAATCCCGAGTGGGTATGGCGCTATGTCCGCTGGTTCCACACCCCTGCCGCGGCGGTGCTCGCCTCCACCCCGACGATCGAGCGGGCACTGGGCGCACATGGCCTCACCCGCGTGCGACGCTGGGGCCGCGGCGTCGCGCCGCTCTTCCGGCCGACGGGCGAGCGCAACGCGACCATGGCCGCGCTGCCCGGCCCGGTGCTGCTCCACGTCGGGCGTGTCGCCGTCGAGAAGAACATCGCCGCCTTCCTCGCCGCCGACGTCCCCGGCACAAAGGTGGTGGTCGGCGACGGCCCGGCGCGCGCGGCGCTCGAACGCCACTATCCCGACGCGCTTTTCCTCGGCGCGCTGTTCGGCGAGGCGCTCGCCGCGGCCTATCGCGCCGCCGATGCGCTGGTCTTTCCCAGCCGCACCGATACGTTCGGGCTGGTGATGATCGAGGCGCTGGCGTGCGGCACGCCGGTCGCGGCCTTTCCGGTCGCGGGGCCGGTCGACGTGCTGACCCCGGAGACCGGCGCGATGGACCCAGACCTCCCCACGGCGATCGCGCGTGCGCTGACGCGCGATCGTGCCGCCTGCGCCGCAGCGGGCGCGCGCTTCACCTGGCCGGCGAGCGCGCGGCAATTTCTTGAGGCGCTGCAACCGTTCGGCCCGGCGCTCGCCCGCGCGGCGTGAGCGCGCGCTTGCCCTAACGCGCGCCACGCACTAAGTCGCTAGGTAACAGGCGGCCGCTCCGGGAAGGGGCGGCCCTTTGCATTTATGGAGACTGTCCGCATGGCCCAGCCGCTCATGCCCCACGCGACCGCCTCGTGGCTCGTCGACAATACCGCGCTGTCCTTCGAGCAGATCGCCGACTTCTGCGGGCTGCACATCCTCGAGGTGCAGGCGATCGCCGACGACACCGCTGCGACCAAGCTGACCGGGCGCGATCCGGTACGCGCGCACGAGCTGACGCAGGACGAGATCGACAAGGCGCAGGCAAATCCCAATTATCGTATGACGATGACCAAGGGGCCGGAGCAGGTGCGCCGCACCAAGGGCCCGCGCTATACGCCGGTCAGCAAGCGGCAGGACAAGCCCGACGGCATCGCCTGGATCATCCGCAACCACCCGGAGATTTCGGACGGCGCGATCAGCAACCTGATCGGCACCACGCGCACGACGATCGCGGCGATCCGCGACCGCAGCCACTGGAACATCGGCAACATCACCCCGAAGGATCCGGTGACGCTCGGCCTGACCACGCAGCGCGAGCTGGACTCGGCGGTCAACAAGGCGGCCAAGGCGGCGGGCATCGAGCAGGCCCCGACCGATACCCGGCTGGACGGCGACCGCGAGGCGCTGATCGCCTCACTGCGCGCACAGCGCGAGCAGGCCGCGCGCGATGCCGAGAATGGCGTGACGAGCGATGCCCCTACGCGTCCTGCGTTCGAGGACCCGTTCCGCCGCTGATTTTAGGTGGCAAGCGCTGAGCTTCTACCGTCGTCCCGGACTTGATCCGGGACCTCGCTTCTTCCTTCTCCACCCGCAGGAAACAGCGGGCTCCCGGATCAGGTACCCGGGTAACGAACGATCGTCATTGCGAGCGTAGCGAAGCAATCCAGGGCAGGATCAGGACGCCCTGGATTGCTTCGCTACGCTCGCAATGACGGCTATCGAACGGGGAAGCGTTTTACCGCCCGCCCCAGCCCCCCTCAGATCGCGCCCGAGAAAGTGTCGCACACCCCCGGGTTGCCGTTGCTCTCGATCCCGCGCCGCAGCCACGCCTGCCGCTGCGCCGACGTGCCATGGGTAAAGCTGTCGGGCACCACACGCCCCTGCGCCTCGCGCTGCAACGTGTCGTCGCCGATCGCCTGCGCCGCGCGCATCCCCTCCTCGACATCGCCCGGATCGAGCCGGTCGCGGTTCATCGACGCCCACACGCCGGCGTAGCAATCCGCCTGCAGCTCCAGCCGCACCGACAGCGCGTTGCCCTCCGCCTCGCTCGCGCGCCGCTGCGCCTGCTGCACCTCCGACGACGTACCGAGCAGGTTCTGGATGTGATGGCCGAATTCATGCGCGATCACGTAATATTGCGCGAAGTCGCCGCCCGCCTTGTACTTGTTGGCCAGCTCGTCGAAGAAGCTGGTGTCGAGATAGATGCCGCGGTCGGTCGGGCAGTAGAATGGCCCCATTGCCGACATCGCCGCACCGCAACCCGACTGACCGCTGCCGCTGAAGAATTGCAGCTTCGGCGGGCTGAATTGCTGGTTCTGGCTCGCGAAGATCTTTTCCCACGTATTCTGCGCATTGCTGAACGCGCGACAGGTATCGCGGCGCGCGGTCGAGGCGTCGCAGACCTGTTGCACCGTCTCGCGCGACGGCGCACTGACCTGTGGCGCGGTGCCGCCGCCCCCGCCGAGCATCCCGCCGAGATTGCCGAGCCCGCCGAATACCGCGAGCAACAGCAGCACCACCACGATCCCGCCGCAGCCGAAGCGGCTGCCGATCATCGGCAGCAGTCCCAAAAGAAAACCGCCGCCCCCGCCGCCGCCGAGCCCGCCCCCACCGCGGGCCTCGCCGACGTTGATATCATTGTCATAATCGTCGAGCCGCATGGAATGCCTCCCCTGAAAGGCGGGTCGTTACCGTCGCGGCATGAATGCGCGCACCCCGCCGCGGGTTGCAACCGCCGCGCGGCTCGCCGATTGGTGATCGAAACACGGCAGCGAAAGGCCCGGCAATGTTCCTGAACGGCAAGAGCGCGATCGTCACCGGATCGACCTCGGGCATCGGACTGGCGGTGGCGCGCGCGCTGGCCGGGGCAGGCGCGGACGTCATGCTCAACGGCTTCGGCGACGCCGACGCGATCGAGGAGGCACGCGCCGGCGTCGCCGCGCTCGGTTCGGGCGAGGTGTTGTACGATGCGGCCGATGTCGGTGATCCCGCCGCGATCGCCGCACTGGTGGCGCGCGCGCACGACGCGTGGGGCGGCCCGGACATCATCGTCAACAATGCCGGCATCCAGCACGTCTGCGGCATCGCCGACTTCCCGCCCGAGAAGTGGGACGCGATCATCGCGCTCAATCTGACCGGACCGTTCCACATGATGCGCGCCGCCATTCCGCACATGCGCGCGCGCGGCTGGGGCCGGATCGTCTCCACCGCCTCGGCGCACAGCCTCGTCGCCAGCCCCAACAAGTCCGCCTATGTCGCCGCCAAGCACGGACTGGTCGGGCTGACCAAGACCGTCGCGCTGGAAACCGCCCAGCAGGGGATCACCGCCAATTGCATTTCGCCCGGCTATGTCTGGACGCCGCTGGTCGAACGGCAGATCCCGGACACGATGAAGGCGCGCGGGCTGACGCGCGAACGGGTGATCGACGACGTGCTGCTCGCCGCACAACCGACCAAGGAGTTCGTCACCCCCGAACAGGTGGCGGCGCTGGCGCTGTTCCTGTGCCGCGACGAGGCGAAGGCGATCACCGGCGCAAACCTGTCGGTCGACGGCGGCTGGACCGCGGCGTGAGGCGCATCGCCGGCGCGCTGCTCCTCTGCCTCGCCGGCTGCGGCGCGCGGCCCCCCGCCGCGATCACCGCCCCGCCCCCGCCGGAAGCGTTGGCCGCCGCGCCCGACTGGCGTCGGCTCGCTACCCCTGCCGATCGCGACCGCCTGCGCCGCTGGTACGAAGCATGGACGCAGGCGCTGGCGCAGGCCCGCCCGGTCGCCGCGGCCGATCTCGCCGCACAGGGGGCGCTGTTCACGATCGACGCCGCGCTCGACGATCCGGTGCCGCCCGCGGGCGCCTATCGCTGCCGCACGTTCAAGCTGGGGCGCAAGGGCAAGGCCGGCACCGGCTTCACCGCTTATGGATGGTTTGATTGCCGGATCACGGTTGCGGCCGGCGGCGCGGCGCAATTGGTCAAGCTGACCGGCTCGCAACGGCAGGTCGGGCTGCTTTACCGCGCCGACCCGACCCGCGCGGCGTTTCTCGGGACCTTGATGTTCGGCGACGAGTCACGCGCTTATGGTTATGGCGCCGACGCGACCCGCGACGTCGCCGGCTGGATGGAACGGATCGGCCCGCGCCGCTGGCGGCTGGTAATGCCCTATCCTGCGTTCGAGTCGACGCTCGACGTGCTGGAACTGGTGCCGGCTGAGTGACCATCGCCCCATGTCCGATCCGGGGCGACGAACGCGCTAATCGCGGTTTCCCGGCGTACTCACCGGCGCGTCGACCGGCACCACGCCGTCGATCGGCGGCAGCGTCGCCAGATATTCCTTCCCGGTCTGCTCGATCACCGTCACCGCCTGCGGCTGCGCGGCGATCACCGCGCGCAGATAGCCGCTCGGCTTCTTCATCAGCTTGGGAAAGTCGACCAGCGTCAGCCCCGAGCGGCGCGCCGCCTCGCGCACGAAGGTCACGCAGTTGCGCTTGTTGAGATTGTAGGTCGCATCCCCGGTCCGCTCGTCCCATGCGCGGATCAGCGCGACGATCGCGCCATATTGCGCGTCGGTCAGGGTGCGCGAGAAGCGGACGTGACTGCCCGCCATATAGCCGGGCTTGGGCCGCTCGACCCGTCCCGCGACATTGCCGAACAGGATCGCCGGGGTCAGCGACCGCGCGGTGAAGCCATAAGCGGCATCGACCGGCGTCCCTCCCGCATCGGGTGTCCCGCGCAGCATGAAAAAGGCGTGCGGAAAGCTGTTGCCGAAGTCGCGGCTCCAGAAGGTGATCGTCACCGACGCCTGCGCCGGCCATGCCGCGAACGCGACCAGCAGCAGCGTCAGCCGCACCAGCCAGCGTCGCGGCCGCCGGTCAGGCACCCGCGGTGGTCAACCGTTCGAGCTGATCGTCGCTCAGCCGGATCGCGGTCGCGCCGAGCAACTCCTCCACCTGCACCGCCGAGGTGGCGCTCGCGATCGGTGCGGTGACACCCGGCTGTGCGATCAGCCACGCCAGCGCGATCTGCGCGAGCGTCGCGCCGGTTTCCGCCGCGACCGCGTCCATTGCATCGAGCACGTCGGCGCCCTTGCCCTCAAGCAGGTCGCCCATCCGCGCGCCCCGGACGCTCTTCGAGAAATCGTCCTTGGTCCGGTACTTGCCGGTAAGGAATCCCGAGGCCAGCCCGTAATAGGGCACGACGCCGACGTTCTCGGTGACGCAATAATCCTGCAGTTCGCCCTCGAATTTGTGGCGGCTGACCAGATTATATTCGGGCTGGAGCACCTGATAATGCGGCAGCGCGGCGGCGCGCGCCGTCTCGATGGCCGACTTGAGCCGCGCGGCGTGGAAATTGGACGCGCCGAGCACGCGAACCTTGCCGGCCTGCACCAGTCGCGCGAACGCCTCGGCGACCGCTTCCTGCGGCTGGTTCTCATCGTCCTGATGCGCGAAATAGAGGTCGATCCGGTCGGTGCCGAGCCGCTTCAGCGATGCCTCGCACGCCCCCACGATCCGCGCCGGCGCGAGTTTCTCGCCACCCTCGCCCGGCAGCATCCCGACCTTCGTGGCGATCAGCACCTGATCGCGCGCGCTGCGCGCGCGCAGCCATTCGCCGATCATCGTCTCCGACTCGCCACCCTGGTGGCCGTCGACCCAGGCGGAATAAACGTCGGCGGTGTCGATCATCGTTCCGCCGCCCGCGACGAACGCGTCGAGCACCGCGAACGACGCGTCACGATCCGCCGTCCAGCCGAAAACGTTGCCACCGAGCACGAGCGGCGTGATCCGCAATTCGGATGCGCCAAGGCGTCGCTTTTCGGTCATCATCGTCTTTCCGCCGGAGAAAGCGCCGCGGCTACGGTCAGCCGCGGCGGCCGTCTCATCAGTTCTTGTCGCGCAGACCTTCGCCCGCACGCACCATCGCGTTGCCGGTCGCGTCGGCGGCACGATCACCGGTGTTCTCCAGCGCGGCGCCGGTGCGGTCGAGGCTGTTCTCGGCCTTGTCGAGCGCACGGTCGGTCGCGGCATCGACATCGTTGACGGCGTTCGACGTGGTCGCGGAGGTGTCGGCGGCGATCGCATTGCCCGCCTCGGCGGTCTCGTTCTGCGCGCGCTCGCTGCACGCGGCGAGGCCCAGCGCGGTGGCGGCGATCAGGCCGGTGGTGAAAAGACGCTTCATCGGGTTTCTCCCTGTTTTGTTACCCGGGCAAAATAGCCGCAGCGGCAAGGCGAACGAAACATGCGGGCAAAAGGTTCATCACGCCTCCTGCGTTGACCCATATAAAGATATCTTTATATGTGGTCGCATGAAGCTTGCTCTCGACATCTTCCGTGCGCTTGCCGACGAGTCCCGGTTGCGGATCGTCGCGCTGCTCGGGACGATGGAATTGTCGGTCGGCGAGCTGGCGCAGGTGCTGGGGCAAAGCCAGCCGCGCGTGTCGCGCCATGTCAAGATCCTGTGCGACGCGCGGCTCGCCGAGCGCCGGAAGGAAGGCAGCTGGGTGTTCGTCGCGCTGGGTGAACGCGCACGCGTCATGCCGGTGCTGGCGGCGCTCGACGCTTATGGCGTCGCGGCCGAGGCGGAGGCGGATATCGCACGACTGTCGGCGGTGCGCGCCGATCGCGCCGCCGCGGCGGCGGCATGGTTCGAGGCGCATGCCGGCGAATGGGACGCGATCCGCTCGCTGCATGTCGCGGAGGACCAGGTCGAAGCCGCGATGCGCGCGCTGCTCGGCCCCGCGCCGCTCGGGCGGTTGATCGATATCGGCACCGGCACTGGCCGGATGATCGAATTGTTCGCTCCCGCCGCGACCCATGTGCTCGGCATCGACAAGAGCAGCGAGATGCTGCGACTGGCGCGTGCACGGGTCGGTGAACAGGCCGAGTTGCGGCAAGCGGATCTTTACGCCTTGCCGGTAGCCGATGGCGGGGTCGACGTGGCGATCCTCCACAACGTCCTGCATTTCGCGCAGCAGCCGGGCGCCGCGATCGCCGAGGCCGCGCGCGTGCTGGATGCGTATGGCCGGTTGCTGATCGCCGATTTCGCGAGCCACGATCGCGAGGAGTTGCGCGCGCGCGACGCGCACACCCGGCTCGGCTTCGCGGATGCGCAGATTGCGGGCTGGTTCGAGAAGGTGGGCTTGGTGCTGGAGCGGGTCGAGACGCTTGAGGGCGGCGAACTGACGGTGAAATTGTGGCTCGGGCGCAAACAGGGCGTCCCGGTGCGGGAGGTGAAGGCGGCATGACGTTCTCGGTCAATCAGCTCGAAGAGGCGCGGCGCGCGCTCGAAGCGCCGCTCTACGCCGACGTTGGCGGCGACGTGGAGGTCAGTTTCGAATTCTCGCCGCCCAAGACCGACAAGGCCGAGGAGAACCTCTGGCAGTCGATCGAGACGCTCTGCCCGCTGAACCCGCGCTTCCTGTCGGTGACCTATGGCGCGGGCGGGTCGACGCGCGACCGCACCCACGCCACCGTCGCGCGGATCGCGCGCGAGACCAAGGTGCCCGCCGCCGCGCATCTCACCTGCGTCGAGGCGACGCGCGCGGAGATCGACGCGGTCGCGCAGGAATATTGGGCGGCGGGCGTCCGCCACATCGTCGCGCTGCGCGGCGATCCGCCGGCCGGGGCCGCCGACTACGCCCCGCATCCCGGCGGCTATGAGAATGCCGCCGCTTTGGTCGAAGGACTGCGCCGGCTGCATCCGTTCGAGATTTCGGTCGCCGCCTATCCGGAGATGCACCCGAATTCGGCCGACCTCGCCGCCGATCTCGACAATCTCAAGCGCAAGCTCGACGCGGGCGCCAACCGCGCGATCACCCAATTCTTCTTCGAGCCCGAAACCTTCTTCCGCTATCGCGACGCGGCGGCGGCGGCCGGGATCAATGCGGAGATCGTGCCGGGCATCATGCCGATCGGCAGCTTCGCCGGGGTCACGCGCATGGCGACGATGTGCAACACCGACGTGCCGGGCTGGCTGGTGCGGCTGTTCGAGGGGCTCGACGATCATCCCGCCGCGCGCCAGCTGGTCGCCGCGACCGTCGCCGCCGAACTGTGCCGCAAGCTCTATGCCGGCGGGGTCAAGCAGCTCCACTTCTACACGATGAACAAGGCGGAGCTGAGCTTCGCCATCTGTCACCTGCTGGGCGTTCGCACCCGTCCGGCGCAGGAAAGGGCGGCGGCATGACCATTCGCGACATCTTCAACGCCGAGGCGGCCAAGCGCATCCTCATCACCGACGGCGCGTTCGGCACCGAGATCCAGAACTGGAAACTGTCGGAGGCCGATTATGCCGGCACGCTGACGCTCGGTCACGACCAGAAGGGCAACAACGACATCCTCGCGCTGACCAAGCCCGAGGTGCCCGAGGCGATCCACCGCGCCTATTTCGAGGCCGGAGCAGACATTGCCGAGACCAACACCTTCTCCGCCAACCGCATCAGCCAGGCCGATTACGGCGCCGAAGGGCTGGTGCGCGAAATCAACGTCGAGAGCGCGAAGCTCGCGCGCCGCATTGCCGACGAATATCAGGCCAAGGACGGCCGCCCGCGCTTCGTCGCCGGCGCGATCGGCCCGACGAACAAGACCTTGTCGCTATCGCCGGACGTCAACGATCCCGGCTATCGCGAAATCGACTTCGACTACCTCAAGGACGTGTACCGCGAGCAGATCGACGCTTTGGTCGAGGGCGGCGCGGACTTCGTGCTGATCGAGACCGTCTTCGACACGCTCAACGCCAAGGCCGGGATCATGGCCGCGATCGAGGCCGGCGAGGCTCTCGGCCGCGACCTGCCGATCATGTTGTCGATGACGCTCACCGACCTGTCCGGCCGCAACCTGTCCGGGCATACCGTCGAGGCGTTCTGGCACGCGGTGCGCCATGCCCGGCCGCTGACGATCGGGCTGAACTGCTCGTTCGGGGCGGAGCAATTGCGCCCGCACGTCAAGGTGCTGAGCGAACTCTGCGATACGCTCATCATGGTCTACCCCAACGCCGGGCTGCCCAACGAACTCGGCGCCTATGACGAGGCGCCGGAGACGACTGCCGGGCTGGTCGGCGAATGGGCGTCCGCGGGGCAGGTCAACGTGCTCGGCGGCTGCTGCGGCTCGACCCCCGCGCATATCAAGGCGATTGCCGACCACGTCCGCGGCATGGCCCCGCGGCAGGTCGCGGTACCGGCGGTGCGCACCCGCCTCGCCGGGCTGGAGCCGTTCACGATGGCGGCTTAAGCGCCGTCGCCCCTGCGCAGGCAGGGGCCCATGTCTCTCTCCACGAGCGACACTGTTTGCCGAACCAGAGATAGGCCCCTGCCTCCGCAGGGGCGACGGGATCTAGATGACCACCTCCTCCACCCAATTCGTCAACATCGGCGAGCGCACCAACGTCACCGGCTCGGCGGCGTTCAAGAAGATGATCCTCGCCGGCGACTATACCCGCGCGGTCGAGGTCGCGCGCCAGCAGGTGGAGAATGGCGCGCAGGTGGTCGACGTCAACATGGACGAGGGGCTGCTCGACGCGCACCACGCCATGACGACCTTCCTCAAGCTGATCGCCGCCGAGCCCGATATCGCGCGCGTGCCGGTGATGATCGACTCCTCGAAATGGGACGTGATCGAGGCCGGGCTGAAATGCGTATCCGGCAAGCCGATCGTCAATTCGATCAGCATGAAGGAAGGCGAGGAAGCGTTCCTCGCGCATGCGCGCAAGTGCATGAACTATGGCGCCGCGGTCGTGGTGATGGCGTTCGACGAGGTCGGACAGGCCGACACCAAGGAGCGCAAGGTCGAGATCTGCGAGCGCGCCTACAAGCTGCTCAGCGGGATCGGCTTCCCGCCCGAGGACATCATCTTCGACCCCAATGTCTTCGCGGTCGCGACCGGGATCGAGGAGCACAACAATTACGGCGTCGACTTCATCGAGGCGTGCCGCGAGGTCAAGGCGCGCTGCCCGCACGTCCATATCTCCGGCGGTCTGTCGAACCTGTCATTCAGCTTCCGCGGCAACGAGCCGGTGCGCCGCGCGATGCACTCGGTGTTCCTCTATTACGCCATCCCCGCCGGCATGGACATGGGGATCGTCAACGCCGGGCAGCTCGACGTCTATGACGCCATCGACCCCGAGCTGCGGCAGGCGTGCGAGGACGTCATCCTCAACCGCGACCCCGAGGCCGGCGACCGATTGGTCGCGCTCGCCGAGAAATTCCGCGGCACCGATGCGGCGGCCGAGAAGCAGGCCGCCGAATGGCGCTCGCTGGAGGTGCGCAAGCGGCTCGAATATGCTTTGGTCAAAGGGATTGACGCGCATGTCGTCGACGACACAGAGGAATGCCGCCAGCAGTTCGCGCGCCCGATCGAGGTGATCGAGGGCCCGCTGATGGACGGGATGAACGTCGTCGGCGACCTGTTCGGCTCGGGCAAGATGTTCCTGCCGCAGGTCGTGAAGTCCGCGCGCGTCATGAAGAAGGCGGTCGCGCATCTGATGCCGTTCATCGAGGCCGCCAAGGAGCCCGGCGCGAAGGGCAAGGGCAAGGTCGTGATGGCGACCGTCAAGGGCGACGTCCACGACATCGGCAAGAACATCGTCGGCGTCGTGCTCCAGTGCAACGGCTTCGAGGTGATCGACCTCGGCGTGATGGTGCCGTGGTCGAAGATCCTCGATGCCGCGAACGAGAATGACGCCGACATGATCGGGCTGTCCGGCCTCATCACCCCGTCGCTCGACGAGATGGTGACCGTCGCCGAGGAAATGCAGCGCGCGCAGATGCAGATGCCGCTGCTGATCGGCGGCGCGACCACGTCGAAGGTCCATACCGCGCTGCGCATCGCGCCGGCCTATACCGGCCCGGTCGTTCATGTGCTCGACGCCAGCCGCGCGGTCGGCGTCGCGACGACGCTCGTCTCCGACACGATCCGCGACGATTATGTCGCCGGGGTCGCCAAGGACTATCAGGCGGTGCGCGACGCGCGCGAGGGCAAGGGGCAGAACAAGCTGCTCCCGCTCGACGAAGCGCGCAAGCGCGGCTTCGTCGCCGACATGGCGCTCAAGGCCCCCGCCCCCGCGCAGCCGGGCGTTCACGTGTTCGACGATTGGGATTTGGCGCATCTGCGCGAGTTCATCGACTGGACGCCGTTCTTCCGCGCCTGGGAACTGGCGGGCAATTATCCCGCGATCCTGACCGACGAGGTGGTCGGCGAGAGCGCGTCGTCGCTGTTCGCCGATGCGCAGGCGATGCTCGACCGGATCGTCGCGGAGAAGTGGCTGACCGCGCGCGGCGTCGCCGGGCTGTGGCCGTGCCATCGTCACGACGACGATGTGTGGGTCCACGACCGTCATAGCGTCGACCGGCGCTCCCCCGACGGCGGCAGCGTACCGGAAGGCTTCAACCTCCCCGACCTCGACCGCCGCAACGAACATTCGACGCGGCTGCCGTTCCTGCGCCAGCAGATCGCCAAGCGCGAGGGCCGCGCCAATATGTGCCTCGCCGACTTCATCGACCCGGCGGGCGACTGGATGGGCGGCTTCGCGGTCGGTATCCACGGCATCGACGCGCACCTCGCGCGCTACAAGGCCGACAACGACGATTACAACGACATCCTGCTGAAGGCGCTGGCGGATCGTCTCGCCGAGGCGTTCGCGGAGGCGCTGCACCAGCATGTCCGCCACACCTTGTGGGGCTATGCGCCCGACGAGCAGCTGACCAACGACGCGCTGATCCGCGAGCAATATCGCGGCATCCGCCCCGCGCCGGGCTATCCCGCCTGTCCCGAACATTCGCTCAAGGTGCGACTGTTCGAGATGCTGGAGGCGGAGAAGAACGTCGGGCTCGAGCTGACCGAGAGCTTTGCGATGCTACCGACCGCGGCGGTCAGCGGCTTCTATTTCGGCCACGCGCAGGCGGAATATTTCGGCGTCGCGCGGATCGGCGAGGACCAGCTCGCGGACTATGCGCAGCGGCTCGGCGTCGACAAGGAGCGCGCGACGCGGCTGCTGCGGCCCAATCTCGACTGACCACGCTCGAAGTAGAACGACCCCGCCAAACCCACCGTCGCCCCTGCGCAGGCAGGGGCCCATGGCTGTCGAATGGATCGAGCCAGCTGACACATGAGCCACTTCGCCTGTGTCAGACGTATCAACGGACGACACAGACATAGGCCCCTGCCTGCGCAGGGGCGACGGTAGGAGGTCGTCCTCCCCTACGCCACCGCCGCCGCGACGATCGCGCGCGTGCCGCTATGCGTGCGATCATATTCGACGATCGAATCGAGGCTTTGCGCCATCGCCCGGATCAGCCGCGTCCCCACGCCGGTGCCCTTGGGCGGCGCGTCGCCCAGCCCGATCCCGTCATCCTCCACGGTCAGCCGGAACCGCTCGTCGCCGTCACGCGACAGCCGCACGCGCACCTCGCCCGGTCCGGCCGGATAGGCGTATTTGCAGGCGTTGCTCACCAGCTCCGTAACGATCACCCCCAGCGACACCGCACGATCGGTCGGCAACCGCAATGGCTCGGCGTGCAGCACCAAAGCGCGCGGGCAATCGTCGGTCGACCAGGTCTGCGTCAGTTCGTCGATCAATTGGGTGAGATAATCGAACATGTCGACGTTCTCGACATCGTCGCCGGTGTACAGCCGCCGGTGAACCTGCGCGATCGCACTGATCCGCCGCTGCGTGTCTTCCAGCGCGGCACGCGCCGCCTCGTCGGTCAGCGCGCTCGACTGCATCCGCACCATCGCCGAAACCAGTTGCAGCGAATTGGCGACGCGGTGGTTCACCTCGGCGAGCAACGCCTCCAGCCGCGCGTTGCTCGCGCGCAGGTCGTCCTCGGCGCGCGCCTTCGCCCGCGCCAGTTGCGCGCGCTCGATCACTTGGCGGAAGGTCGCGTCGAGCAGGTCGAAGAAGTCGTCACCCGGTGTCTTGACGATATAGTCCGCCGCCCCGCCGCGCAGCGCCGCCAGCGCGACCTGCGTCTCCTCCGACCCGCTGACATAGACCATCGCCGGCGCCTCGGGCAGCGCCGAAAGTCGCGCCATCGTCTCCAGCCCGTCGATCCCCGGCATGTAATGGTCGACCGCGACGACATCGAACGGTCCGGCCGCGGCCAGCGCTACCCCGGCCTCGCCGCCGTCGGCGACCGTCACCCTGTAGCCGCGCCGCTCGAGCGCACGCGACACCAGCCGCCGGATACCCGCGTCATCGTCGATATAGAGGATGCGGGGCGTCTCGATCATCCGTGCGCGTCACCCAGATCGGGAACCTGGATCACCGACAGGAACAGCCCCAATTGGCGAATCGCCTGCGCGAAGCTCTCATAATTCACCGGCTTGGTGATATAGACGTTGGCGCCCAGATCGTAGCAGCGCTGAATCTCGCGGCTGTCGTCGGTGGTGGTCAGCACCACGACCGGCGTGCGCTTCACCGGCCCGTCGCTGGTCTTGATTTTGGCGAGGATATCGGTCCCGCTCATGTCGGGCAGGTTGAGGTCGAGCAGCACCAGCGCCGGCCCATTGAGCTGCGGACCGGTGGTGTCGTTGAAGATATAGTCGAGCGCGGTCGTACCATCGGTGAAGTGACGGATCGGGTTCATGATCCCGGCGCGGCGGATGTTCTTCTCGATCAGCCGCGCATGACCTTCGTCATCCTCGATCATCACGATGTTGACGGATTGCGGCGCGTTCATGGGTTGAGTTCCTGTTTGGCGAGGACGAGCGGCAGCGACACGGTGAACGCCGCCCCTTGCCCGAGTTCGGAAGCGACGTCGATCGAGCCGCCCAGCCGGAAGACCAGCGCGCGGACGGTGGCCAGCCCGATCCCCTCGCCGGGCCGGTCCTGCGCGCCCGAGCGGCGGAACAGGTCGAAGACGCGCTGGTGGTCGCGCGGATCGATCCCGCGCCCATTGTCGCGAATGGTGTAGAAGACCCGGTCGCGCCCGCGCCGTCCGGTGACGGTGATCCGGCCGGGCACGCCCGGACGCAGATATTTGACCGCATTCTCCATCAGGTTCGAGAAGATCTGGTCGAGCGCCAGCCGGTCGCTGACCACCCCCGGCAGCACGCCGTCGACGGTCAGTTCGGTCTCGGTTTCGGCGAGGCGGTGCGACAGCGTCCCGCCGATCTGCCCGATCAGCGCGGCGACGTCGATCTTCTCGGGCGTCAGCGCGCGGCGTCCCTGCCGCGACAATTGCAGGATCGCGTTGATGAGCCGGTCCATCTTCTGCGTCGACGTGCGGATGAAGCCGATCGCCTCCGGCAGGTCCTCGATCGCCGCCAGCCGCGCCTCCTCGCTCGCCACCGCCGGTGCCTCGGCATCGACGCGCGCGACCAGCGCGCGCAGCGACGCCGCGGCGGTTTCCAGTTCGGCGGTGAAGCCCATTACGTTGACGAGCGGCGAACGCAGATCATGGCTGACGATATAGGCGAAGCGCTGGATTTCCTCGTTGGCGCGCGTCAGGTCCTCGGTGCGCGCCGACACCATGTCCTCCAGCCCCGCGTTGAGCTGCCGCAACGCCTCGTCCGACCGGGCCAGATCGCGGGTATAGGACAAAATCGTCAGCGTCGAGATGACCGCCACCACCGCCAGCACCACGCCGCCCAGCACGATCAGGGTGTAAAAGGCACGCTGGCTGGCGCGCAGTTCGGCGTCGCGATGCGTCATTAGTCGTCGCTCGACCAGGGCCATGCGATCGAGCACGTTGCGAATCGTCACCACGTCACGCACCTCGGCATCGTCGCCATAAGCGACGATCGCGCCACGCTGGTCGCCCTGCCCCAGCAACGCCAGCGTCCGGTCCTGCCGCGCCAGCAGGCTGCCGAGTTGCAGCCGCAGCCCTTGAAGATACCGGCGTTGCGCGGGATTGTCGCGGGTCAGCGCGTCGATCCGCGCCAGTGCGACCGGCACCTGCGCGCGGGCGCGGAAAAAGTTGGCGCGGGTGACGTCGCGGCCGGGGATCAGCATCGTCCCGCGCCGCGCCGCCTCGCTTTCCTCGACCAGCCGGCGAACGTTCAGCACCGCGCGTTCGACCTGATAGGTGTGCTCGACCAGTCCGGTGTGCAGCTCGTTCCGCTGCATGACGCGGACCGCCGCATAGCCGACGAGCAGCAGCGCGATGAAGCCGAGCGCCATCAACGCGGTCATGCGCCGCGCGAGCGAACGGTTGGTCGGTGCGGCGTCAGGCAGTTGGGCCATTACGCTTGCGTTATCGCTTGCCGGCGCGCGACGCCAGCCGAAGATGCAGCGTTACTGACCTAGGTTCATCAAAGCAGCAATTCCTGCGCGGTCATGCGCCCGACATGCCCGCCGCCGCGCCGCCGCGTCATCTCGGTCTCGGCGGTGAAGCGGACATCGGGGTCGCGGTCGGTCAGGAACTTGACGAGACTCTCCTCCTCGATCTCGCGCCATTCCTTGCCCCGGTCGGGGCCGTAGCGGACGCGCGGCAGCAGCCCCGGCTCGCGCGACCATTGGATGAGCTGCGTCACCGACGCCTCGTTCAACTGGTCGCGCAGATGGTGCGCGGTGACATAGGCGTCCGGAAAGGCGCGGTGCGCGGGCAGCCCGCGCTCGTGGTCGAGCCCGGCGGGCTTGCGCCAGTAGCGCAGCACCTGATTCGAATAGCTCGGCGAATCCGGCCACAGCCGCAGCGCGCATTTCCACGTGCAGATCCAGTCCGCTCCGTGCGTCAGCGCCGGCGTGCAGAATTGCTCCTCGAACGCCGCACGATGCGCCGCCAGCGCCACGCGGCGTGGATAGGGATCGAGCACCTGCCGCGCGACATCGTGCCACCAAGGCGCCTCGGCGACATCCTCGTCGCGGATATGGTGGATCGCCTGCGTGACCGCGGGCATCGGACGACCGGGATTGACGAGGATGTTGCCGCCCTCGCCGTACAATTCCCAGCGTCCGTCATTGCCCAGCGCGACATCCTGCCAGCCGACCTCGCACACCGCATGCGCGGGCGGCGCGGCGCCGGTGGTCTCGAGATCGATGACGCGGATGATCTGCGATTGGGTGCGACGGGGATACATCATGCCGAGGCGATGTGGGGCCTTGCACGGCGAATTGCCACCTTTGCCGCCGCGCACGAAAAAGCCCCGGACCATCCGGTCCGGGGCCATCCATCACAGCCACGCCACCGTCCGGCAGCGCGTGCCGCACCAGCTCAATAGGTGCCGGAGAAGCTGCTGCCGAGGTTGGTGTCCTTCTGACCGGTCGTACCGGTCGACCCACCCGTGTTGGTCGAACCGGTCGCGGTCGAACCGGTCGTGGTCGAACCGGTCGCCGTCGCCCCGCCCTGCGTCGTGGACGACGTGCCGGTCGTGCCCTGCGACCGGTCGCGATCGCTGGTGCGGTCGCCGTAACCGAACATCGCCTGGTTCGATTCCTCGTTGCGCCAGTGCTGCTTGGCCTCCTCGGCGGTCTTGGACAGGGTCACCTTCTTGTCCTCGACCGACTTGATCCAGCGCGACGGGATCGAATGGTGCTGCCCACCGGCATCGACATCGTTCTTGGTCAGCAGGATGCGATCACCGCGCACCTTGTCGACGGTACCGACGTGGCTGCCGTCCGAACCGACGACCTCGAAATGCTCCTGCACCTTGTCGAGCGACGCGCGCTGCGTCTGCCGCTCCGAGCGGAAGGTCGAGAATTCATTCTCGAAGCGCGAGCGGTTTTCCTGACGATATTCGTCGTAGTCGCGGTCGAGCGCGGCGATCTGGCCCGAACGCCAGTTGTGATAATCGCCGTCGCGGTCCGAACGGCCCTGCTGCTGGTAGTAGCGCTCGTCATAGCGGCTGTCAGCCTCGCGGCGACGCTCGGCGTCCTCGTCGCCGAACCAGCTACGCACCTCGTCGCCCGCGCGGGCGAAGAAGCCGCGATCGTCATAGTCATAGCCCTGCGGCTGGCGGCCGTAATTGGCGCCGCGATCGCGATGGCGGCCCTGCGCCCCGCCGCGATAATTGTCGTCGTCGTCATGGCGATGCGAGCCGACATCGGTGAAGCGCCGCCCGTCCGAGCCGTAGCTGCCGTGGTTCTCGCCGCCCTGGCCGTAGCCCGATGATTGGCCGTAGCGCTGCTGGCCATAGCCGCCGCCCGAACGCTCGCTGTAGCGATCGCGATTATCGCTGCGCTGGCTGCCGAACATGCCCCGATCCTCGCGGTCGCGATCGTAGCTGCCGAAGCCGCCCTGCTGGCGACCATAGCCCTCGCGCTGGCCGTAATTGCCCTGCCCGTAGCTGTCTCGCCCGTAGCCGCCGCGCTGGCTGTCGTCGCCGCGGCCATAGCTGCGCTGCGAATGATCGTCCTGCTGACCATAGCCGCCACGGGAGTCGCGGTCGTCGTCCCGGTCGCGATCGGAATATCCCGCCGCCTGATAGTCGCGGGCGCTCGAATAGCTGCCGGAGCGGCCAGAGCCATAGTCACGACCATAGTCCTGCGTCTCGCTGCGACCATAATAGTCGCGCTTCGGGTCGGTCCCGCGCGGATAGCGTTCGTAGCCCATCATGATTCTCCTGCGTCAGACACGGGTCGCGCACCGCGTTGCGGCGTCACGCCAGTATCGGGAAAAAGCTGATCTGGGGCATATCGTTCCTGTCGTTACGCTCGCAGAACCTTGTTTTCGTCGCGCGCGCCGACCGGCTGGCCGTCGATGCTTTTTGGTTTTCGGTGACGAGGGCTGTTGCGTCGCCCGCGGATCGCGTTTAAGGGCGTCGCTCCCGGCCATGGCCGGGCATCGGCGGGCGGGGCTGTAGCTCAGATGGGAGAGCGCTGCAATCGCACTGCAGAGGTCAGGGGTTCGATTCCCCTCAGCTCCACCACCCGCCGCCGATGACCGAACCTTCCACCATATTGCCCGCCGCAAGGCCCGCCGCCACGCTGGTGGTGATGCGCGATCGCGCCGACGGGCCGCCCGACATTCTGATGGTCGAACGCGCCGGCGTGATGGCCTTCGCACCCGGTGCGATGGTCTTCCCCGGCGGGCGCGTCGATCCCGGCGACCACGATCTCGCGCGCCTGCTCGCGCTGCCCGATCAGGACGAAGGCGCGGCGCGGATCGCCGCGATCCGCGAGACGATCGAGGAGTCTGCGCTTCCGATCGGCTTCACCGCCACCCCCGATCCCGCGGCGATCGCGACGATCCGGGCCGCGCTCGGCGCGGGCGCGGCGTTTGGCGAGGCGCTGGCGGCGGCCGGCGCGACGCTCGCGCTCGATGCGCTGATCCCGTTCGCGCGCTGGCGTCCCGATTACAGCCCGGTGCGCCGCTACGACACGCGCTTCTATCTCGCCGCCTTGCCCGCCGACGCGCCGGCGCCACGGGTCGACGGCACCGAGAACGTCCGGCTGTGCTGGACCGGTGCGCAGGCGATGCTCGACGATGCCAATGCCGGGCGTGTCGCGCTGATCTTTCCGACGCGCCGCAACCTCGAACGCCTTGCCCTGTTCCCCTCTTATGCCGCAGCGGCGGCGCAGGCCCGCGCCTTTCCGGTGCGAGTCGTCGTGCCATGGTCCGAAACCCGCGACGGGGAGGAATATCTCTGCATTCCCGACGATCTCGGCTACCCGGTCGTCGCCGAGCGAAGCGATCGCGTCCGGCGCGGCTAGCCCGCGCGATCCGCCGCATCGCCGGAGCGAGCGTGGCGGTGGCGCTGCTCGCCGCGCTCGCGCTCGTCGCTTGGGGCGTGCTGCGCCGGCGCCCGCAGGATCTGCCGTGGACCGCGCTCGACCTCGGCCAGCCGGTCGGGCTGTTCACCGGGCGCAAGCTGACCGGCCTGACCAGCGATGCGGCGCAGTGTCGCGGGCTGCTGACGCAGGCCGGGGTGCGGTTCACCGCCTTGCCCGCACGCCACGACGGCCATTGCGGCTATGACGATGCGGTGCGGCTGACCGACGGCGGGGCACGCGACGTCGCGCTGTCGCCCGCCAACCTCGGGATCGCCTGCCCGGTCGCCGCCGCGCTGGCGATGTGGGAGTGGAACGTGCTGCTCCCTGCCGCACGCCGCCATTTCGACGCGCGGGTCACCCGTATCGACCATTACGGCAGCTATTCGTGCCGCCGCCTCTACGGCCGCCAGGCCGGCGCGTGGAGCGAGCATTCGACCGCCGACGCGATCGACATCGCCGGCTTCCGCCTGTCGGACGGCACGCGGATCAGCGTCGCGCGCGACTGGAAGGGGACGGGGCCGAAAGCGGCGTTCCTGCGAGAGGTGCGTGACGGCGCGTGCGGGCTGTTCGCGACCGTCCTGTCCCCCGATTACAATGCCGCGCATCGCGATCATTTCCACCTCGATCAGGCGGCGCGCGGTGCGCGTGGGTGGCGCGCCTGTCGCTGATCCGGCTCGACGCGCGCGGCTGGCAGCGGCGCGAGGATTTCTGGGCGGCGCTGCTCCCGGCGCTGGGCGCGCCGGACTGGCACGGGCCGAACCTCGATGCGCTCTACGACGGTCTGGTCGCCGGTGAGAACCGCGTCTGCCCGCCCCTCACCGTCGAGATCGTCGTCAGCACGCCCTTCCCCGTACCGCTGACCACCTATCTCGACCGCGTTCGCAACGTGTTCGCCGATGCCGCGCGCGACACCGGGCTGCCGATCGAATTGCGCTTCGTCTAGGGTCTGGTCCAGCAACGCTTGATCGGCGACAGCACCGGCCCGCTCCCACGTAAGTGGATCAAACGCTGGCCGTCAGTGCGGCAGTGCGGCGGTATCGACCTTCTCGACCCAATGCGGGAAGAACGACGGCTGACGCGACGACCAGCCCGAAGCGGTCGCCGCCGCCTCGCTGATCGACTGGAGCAACCGCCGCCGCAGTTCGGGGTGGAGATGCGGCATTGCCGCTGCCGCGCAGAACGCCGAGGGAAGCCATGGCCGCACCTTTGCGCCGACCAGCCGCTCGAACAGGAAGCGGAACGACGAGAAGGTCGTGATCCGCCCCTGCCCCAGATCGAACGCCGCCAGCGTGACGAGCGGCGCGAGCACCTGTTCGGCGGCGTCGAGCCCGCTGTCGTCGGGAACGAGCGCGCGGATCGCGGGAAGCCGGCGATAATGCTGCGCCTGTGCGCGGATACTCGCCGCTTCGACCACGTCGCGCGACCAGCGCGCCAGCGCATCGTCACGATCGAGCCCGACATCGAGGCTGCGCCGGATGTATCGCTGCGTCGCGGCCGGGAAGGTCGCGAATTCTTTCATCTCGGCCAGCGTCATCGCCCCTTCGGCCGCTTTCATTCTACCCATCGTCACACCCCGCCGCGCATGAACCAATGCCCGGAAGAATGCGCCAAAGTGGTTAACGTTTGGCTTAACGGCGCCGTCTTCCGACCGTCATAAGTCAGCATGGAGCGTGCCGCACCGCAACATAGATGCGATGAACGGAGTTTAATCGTCAGATCCGAACATTGGGCGTAGCGTAAACGCAACGACCCAGCGCTCCATTGCCACGGATCCAACCTTCGACAGGTCGACGCTCTGGATATCGCGAATGGTCGCTATGAGATGCCAGCCTCCACCCGTCGCCCCGGATCAAGTCCGGGGCGACGTGACCGACAGACGGCCGCTCAGGCGTCGCGCTGCCGCTCCGCTTCCTCGGCCGCATCGAACCCGGACGACGGCGCCGGCTCGCTACGACCGGGCTGGGTGATCGACACCGGATCGGACGCGTCCATCGTCTCGTCCAGACCGGCGTCGAGCCGGGCGTCGTCGCTGCCGGGGTGCTTGGCCAGCCGCTTCTCGATCGAACGATCCTGTCCGGCATCCTGCCGCGCGTCCTTGGATCCACCGGCGTTGCCGGCGTCGGGCGCCACCGACAGGCTGTCGAGCGCGCGGTCGTCGATCGGGCTCGCTTCGGTCATCATACCCTCCTCATTCGGTCATATTGGTTCACATCCCAACGCCGGTCACGCGCCCGCGTTCCTAGGCGAGCCGGGTGACCCGCACCCGCTGCCCCCACAGGCTGGCGCTGCCGAAGATCGTCATGAACGCGATGTCGGTCGCGTCGCGCCCCACCCCGACCCGCGCGATCTCGTCGGCGCGGGCCATGCCGGTGGCGTCGAGCAGGTGCCACGCCCCGTCCAGCCACAGCTCGGCAACCGCATGGAAATCGGGCGGATCGACGCCGGGCGCATAGGCCGAGACGCACCGCGCCGGGATCTCCGCCGCGCGCGCCAGCGCGACGAGCAGATGCGCATAGTCGCGGCACACGCCCCGCCGCTCCGCGAAGGTATGCAGCGCGCCGCCGCCCGGCGCGACCGGCGCGTAATCGAGATTGTCGCGCACCCACTCGGCCAGCGCGATTGCCAGCGCCCCGCCGCTCAGCCCGGCAAAGGTGCGACGGACGAAATGGTCGAAGCGGTCGGCCTCGCAATAGCGACTCGGCAGCAGATACGGGATCGTCGCCGCGGGCAGTCGCGCCGCCGGGGTGGCGGGCAACAGATCGAGCCGCACCGCCGGCCGGTCGATCGTCACCGTCGCCTGATAGCGCGCCACCAGCCGGTGCTCGGCACGCGCCCAGCAGCGTTGCCCGATTCCGTCCTCGCCGGCGACCGCGCGGATCGGATGATCCGATTCGATCACCAGCGATTGCGCCTCCAGCAACTGATCGGGAAGCGCCGCGACCTCGATCTGCAGCAGCACGTCGGCAGGCGCGGGAAAGCCATAATCCAGCACGGCCTCGATCGACAGGCGCATTTCGCCCCTTTCACGCAAAGAGAAGGGGCCCGGCGGTTACCCGCCGAGCCCCGGACGTTCCGTTACTCAATCCCGCGGATCAGTCGCGGTTCCCGCCGAACAGGCGCAGGATGAACAGGAACATGT
Organism: Sphingomonas endophytica; assembly: GCF_014199415.1. Lineage (GTDB taxonomy): Bacteria > Pseudomonadota > Alphaproteobacteria > Sphingomonadales > Sphingomonadaceae > Sphingomonas > Sphingomonas endophytica. The sequence goes on along the minus strand of NZ_JACIJN010000002.1, from coordinate 92,469 downwards.
TGATGAAGTCGAGGTACAGGCTCAGCGCCGACATCACGACCGCCTTGCCCACCATCTCCGGGCCGTAACCCGCGACCTGGAAGTACAGGCTCTTGGTGCGCTGCGTGTCATAGGCGGTCAGCCCCGCGAACAGCAGCACGCCGACCAGCGAGATCAGCAGGCCGAGCGGCCCCGAATTGACGAACAGGTTGATCAGGCTCGCGACGATCAGGCCGACGAGGCCGATGATCAGGAACGTGCCGAACGCCGACAGGTCACGCTTCGTCGTATAGCCGTACAGGCTCAGCGCCGCGAAGCCCGCCGCGGTGGCGGCAAACGCCTGCGCGATCGCGATCGGCGAATAGACGAAGAAGATCGACGACAGCGACAGACCCATCGCGACCGCGAAGCCCCAGAACATCGCCTTTAGCGTCGAGGTCGAGAACTTGCCCTGCCCGAAGCTCATCGCGAACACGAACGCCAGCGGCGCCAGCGCCACGACCCAGCGCAGCGGCGTGCCGAACACCGCCTGCGCATAGCCCGACAATGCAAAGCCTAGCGCGACGATGCCGGTCAACAGCACGCCGGAGGCCATGTAATTGTAGACGGACAGCATGTACGACCGCAGGCCGGCGTCGCGCGCCTCCGTGCGGGTGCCCGAAGCGGCCCCGCCAAACGGGGCAGCGGAGGGCCGGGGATCGGACCAATTGGCCATTGTCTCTTTGCTCCTTCATCCGAACGAATGGGTCGGATAGGAGGAATATCGCGTGTCGGGTCGCGCTTTTCAAGCGACGCGCCGAACCGCATCCGATCGAGCAAAGGTTCGTTACAGCCCCATGCACCGCCTGTTCGTCGCGCTGCGGCCGCCCCCGCCGATCCGGACCCTGTTGCTCGATGCGATGGAGGGTCTGCCCGGCGCGCGCTGGCAGGAGGACGAGCAATTGCACGTCACGCTGCGCTTCATCGGCGAGGTCGACCGCCGACAGGCCGAGGATATCGCCACCGCACTGTCGCGGATCGCAGCGCCGGCGCCGACGGCCCGGCTCGACGGCGCGGGCACCTTCGACAAGCGCGGCCGGATCGACACGCTCTGGGCGCGCGTCGTCCCGGTCGAGCCGCTCGCCGCGCTCCACCGCAAGGTCGACCAGGCGCTCGCCCGTGCCGGGGTCGATCCCGACCCGCGTCGCTACCTGCCTCATGTTACGATCGCGCGCTTCTCGCGCACCGCGGGCGACCCGGCGCTGATCGACCGCTGGATCGCCGACCACGCCGCGCTCGCCTCGCCCGACTTCACGATGCCGCACCTGACGTTGTTCGAGAGCATCCTCGGCCACGAAGGCGCACGCTACGAGGCGGTTGCGCGGTGGCCGCTTGGCGACGCGCCGTCACCCCGGACGTGATCTCAAGCCCCGCTTCTTCTCCAACGGGCAGCTAGATCAGGGTGACATGGGAACCGCCTCCCGTTCGTCATTGCGAGTTCGGTTCGACATAACGTCCCCAGGCCGGCAAAGAAAAGCGGGAAGCCTCCCCTTCCCTCCCACCACCACTCTGTTACGCTCGCCCAAAAATCGGGAGGATGCATGGCCGGAGAGCAGGACGCCCGCGCGAGCGGCTATGCATGGTATGCGCTGGGGCTGCTGTTCCTGGTCTATGTCCTCAACTTCGTCGACCGGCAGGTGATCTCGATCCTCGCCGAGGACATCAAGCGCGACCTCAACCTGCGCGACGAGGATCTCGGCTTCCTCTACGGCACCGCCTTCGGTGTCTTTTACGCGCTGTTCGGCATCCCGCTCGGGCGGCTGGCGGACAATTGGCACCGCGTCCGGCTGATGAGCGCCGGGCTGACGCTCTGGTCGGCGATGACCGCTCTGTCGGGACTGTCCGCGAACGGCGCACAGCTCGCCGCCGCGCGCGTCGGGGTCGGCGTCGGCGAGGCGACCGCCTCCCCCTCCGCCTATTCGCTGATCTCCGACTATTTTCCCAAGCGGCTGCGCGCCACTGCGCTGTCGATCTATTCTGCCGGCCTCTATGTCGGCGGCGGCTGCTCGTTGTTTATCGGCGGGCTGATCGTCCAGAACTGGAACCGCGCCTATCCCGGCGGCGGGCCGCTTGGGCTCGCCGGCTGGCAGGCGGCGTTCCTCGCGGTCGGCGTACCGGGGCTGGTGCTCGCGCTGGTCGTCGCGACGCTGCGCGAGCCGGTGCGCGGCGCGGTCGAGGGGCTGCCCACCCCGCCGCCGCATCCCGCGCCGTTCCGCGCCTTCCGCGACGAGCTGGTGACGATCCTGCCACCGCTCACGCTGATCGGCGCGGCGCGGCTCGGACGGCGCGCGCTGCTCGTCAACCTCGCCGGGCTGGCGGTCACTGTCGCGCTGGTCGCGCTGCTCCACGCGCTCGGCGAGCCGCTGCCGCAATGGATCGCGGTCGGCGTCGGCTTCTATGCGGTCTTCTCCTGGGGTTGCGCACTGCGGCATCGCGACCCGCCGACCTTCGCGCTGATCCTCGGCACCCCCGCCTTTCTGTGCACCGTCGTCGCCTACGGGCTCAACGCGTTCATGGCCTATGCGTCGAGCTTCTGGGCGGCGCCCTATGCGATCCGCGTGCTCGACGTCACGCCCGCGCAGGCCGGGCTGTTCATCGGCGGCGCGGGCGCGGCGGCGGGGTTCATCGGCGTCACCACCGGCGGGCTGATCGCCGACCGGCTGCGGCGCAACAACCCGGCCGGGCGGCTGGTGCCGGTGCTGGCAAGCGCGGTGCTGCCGGTGCCGTTCATGATCGCCGGCTATACGACCGCGACGCCGGCCGTGCTCTACGTCTGCGTGTTCTGCGCGCAGGTGTTCGCGGCGTGGGGGCTCGGCGCTGCGGCGGCCGCGACGCAGGATTTGGTGCTGCCCCGGATGCGCGGCACCGCGACCGCGACCTTCTTCATCGGCACGACACTGATCGGGCTCGCGCTCGGACCGTATCTCGCCGGGCGGATTTCGACGCTCAGCGGCAGCCTATCGACCGGGATGCTGTCGTTGCTGCTCAGCGTTCCGATCACGCTGGCGGCAGGGCTGGTCGCCTACCGCCGCTTCCCCGCCGCCGAACGCACCCGCGAAGAGCGCGCGCGGGCAGCGGGGGAGCCGGCCTGAACCTTCGTCGCCCCGGACTTAATCCGAGGCCACGCTCCTTTCTGGTCCGCGACAGAAGAAGCGGGATCCCGGATCAAGTCCGGGATGACGGGTCCATTTACGACGCCTGGAACACGCCGCAGGCGATGCGCCCGCCCGAATTGCCGCTCGGGTCGGTCATCAGGTCGTCGGGTCCGGCATGGATCACCATCGCCGCCCCATCGGCATCGAGCAACCCGGCGAGCGTCGCGCCCGGAATCACCGCACCGATCGTGCCGCGCCCGTCACTGCCGATCACGAGGTTCGGCAGATCGCCCTGATGCGGCCCCTGCGGGTTCATCGTGCCGTGCTTCTTCTGCGTCGGGTTCCAGTGCCCGCCAGCGCTCGTGAAGTCCGGCGCGTCGCAGCGCCCGACCATATGGACATGCGCGCCATGTGTCCCCGCCGGCATCCCGGTCGCGTCGATGGTGAAGCGCACGCCACCTGCCACGTCGGTCGCGCTCGCGCGGCCTACCGGCGCGCCGGTCGCGGTCGCCAGCATCGCGACGGCGCGCGCGCCGCCCGCGACCGGCGTGCCGGTGTCCATCTTGCCCTCGTCGTTGCACGCCGCCAGCGACAGCGCCGCCAGCCCGAGCCCCGTCATCGTCAGAACCTGTCGCATCGTCGCTCCTCCCTATGATCTCTCGCGCCAACCCGCCGTCGTGCGGGCCGGTTCCGGCACCCTCACTGGTGCCCGTCCGCGATCAAAGCCGCGATCCGTCGCCCCAGATACGCGGCCTGCATGATCGCCAGCACCAGCGCGATGTTGAGTAGCACGATCTCGATCAGGAAGAACCACAGCGGCTTCCCTGCGATCATGCTCAGCCCCAACAGGATCGTGCGCGGATTGGCGCCCAGCGCCGCCAGCAGCGGCAGCGCGCGCGACCCGACCGTCAGCGCGATCCCGGCGATCCGCCGCCGCTCGGGCGGGTCGGCCTCGGCGCTCGCCACCAGCGCGTTGACGCGCTGCGTCGGGCGCGACAGCGCGTGCCACACGCTCAGATACAGGTTCGACAGCGCCACGCCGATGCCGCGCCCGTCCGATTTCGCGTTCTGCAGCCACGGCGTATTATACGCCCACCATTGATAGGTGCGGCGCTGGCTCTCGGCGAACACCGACTGCACCGCGCGGCTCAGCCCGGCGAGGATCGCGATCGGCCAGGCGATCCAGCCCACGCTGTCGTCCAGCGCCCCCGCCAGCAACAGATACAGCACCCCATGCCCGGCATAATCGCACAGGCCGTCGACGATCTCGCCCGACGGCGAGGCGCGCCCCGACATCCGCGCCAGCGCGCCGTCCGCGCCGTCGACGACATGCCAGCCGCAGTGCAGCGCAAAGCCGATCGCGATCGCCACCGGGGTCGCGACCCAGGCGTAGAGTACCGCCGTCACCATCACCATCACCGCCCCGGCGATCGACACCATGTTCGGCGTCACCGGAGTCGGCACCAGCGCCCGCGCCAGCCGGTGCGCCAGCGGGTGATACAGCACCCTGTTCAGAAAACCTTGCAGCTCCCGCGGCTTTCCCGCCACAGCCGTTTCAGATTCGTTCACGCGGTCCCTCGCGAGATTGCCCCGCTGCGCCTATACAGGGCATCGGCTCGCTTGACAGATGCCACGTATCTGTCACGAAGCGGCAACGTAAAATGGCTTTTCGTCCGACTAAGCGTCGGCAAGTGGGGTAGAATGGCGACGATCAAGGTTGCGGTTATCGGTGTCGGCAACTGCGCAAGCAGCCTAATTCAGGGTAAATATCACTATGCCGGCAGCAATACCGCCGCGGGCCTGATCCACGAGGACATCGGTGGATACAAGGTCGGCGATCTGGAATTTGTCGCCGCATTCGACGTCGACTCGCGAAAGGTCGGGCTTGATCTGGGTGAAGCGATTTTCGCGAAGCCGAATTGCACCAAGGTCTTCCATGCCGACGTGCCCAAGACCGGCACGATCGTGAAGATGGGCGCGAAGCTGGACGGCGTCGCGCCGCACATGCTGACCGCGGCCAACGATCGCGGGTTCGAGATCAACGACACCCGTGACGCCGAAAAGGCCGAGATCATCGCCGAGCTGAAGAGCTCGGGCGCGGAGATCCTGGTCAACTTCCTGCCGGTCGGCAGCCAGGACGCGACCGAATTCTACATGGAGTGCGCGCTCGAGGCCGGCCTCGGCGTCGTCAACTGCATGCCCGTGTTCATCGCGTCGCGTCCGGAGTGGGAGAAGAAGTTCGCCGACGCCGGCCTGCCGATCATCGGCGACGACGTGAAGGCGCAGGTCGGCGCGACGATCGTCCACCGCGTGCTGTCGAACTTGTTCGGGCAGCGTGGCGTGACGATCGATCACACCTATCAGCTCAACACCGGCGGCAACACCGACTTCATGAACATGCTCGACCGCAACCGGCTGGCGAGCAAGAAGGAGTCGAAGACCGAGGCCGTGCAGGCGGTGATCGCCGAGCGGCTGGCGGACGAGAACATCCACGTCGGTCCGTCGGACTACATTCCGTGGCTGGGCGACAACAAGCTGTGCTTCCTGCGGCTTGAGGGCGACCTGTTCGGCGGCGTGCCGATGAACCTCGAACTGCGTCTGTCGGTCGAGGATTCGCCGAACTCGGCCGCGGTCGTGGTCGACGCGATCCGCTGCGTGAAGCTCGGGCTGGAGCGTGGCGTCGGTGGCGCGCTGGAAGGGCCGTCGGCGTTCTTCTGCAAGCACCCGCCGCAGCAGGTGACCGACGACGTGGCGGCAGCGATGACCAACGAGTTCATCCACGCCGACGCGCGCCTCGCCGCCGAATAAGGCCTTTCGACCTTGCACGCGCTGATCGTCGCGGCCGGCTATGGCAGCCGGCTGCGCGAGGTGTCACCCTCGAAACCGCTGACGCTGGTCCACGGCGTCGCGCTGATCGAGCGCGTGCTGCGCGCCGCCCGCGTGGGCGGCGTGACCGACGTCACCGTCGTCACCGGCCATGAAGCGGAGCGGCTCGAGCGCCATCTGGCGCTCGCCGCCGCGACGCTCGACCTGCCGGTGCGCTGCGTGCGCACCCCGGACTGGTCGCTGTCGAACGGCCATTCGGTGCTGACCGGGGCCGAAGCGATCGGCGCGCGGCGGCATCTGCTGATGATGGCCGATCATCTCGTCGATCCCGCGCTCATCGCGCGCGTCGCCGCCGCCCCGGAGGCGGCGCTGACGCTCGGGGTCGACCGCCGGCTCGACAATCCGCTCGTCGACATGGACGATGTCACCCGCGTCCGCGCCGAGGGTGACCGGATCGTTGCGATCGGCAAGCACCTCCCCGACTATAATTGCTTCGACACCGGCGTCTTCGCGGTCGACGCGCGCTTCCACGACGCGTTGCGCGCCTCGATCGCCGCCGGTGGGCCGGGCTCGATCTCGGCCGGGGTCGAGGCGCTGGCGCAGACCGGCGCGGCCAGGGTGATCGACATCGCCGACGCCTGGTGGCTCGACGTCGACGACGCGCGCGCGCTGGCGCAGGCGGAGGCCGCGCTGGCCGGACGCGGCGCGCACCAGCACGCAGCCTGACAGCAACAAAATCTCACCGGCCAGCCCGGAACACGCCCGCAACACAGGTTATTACTCCCGTCGACTATCGCTCGCCGGAGAATTGCCATGTCGCACGACCATCGCCCGATCGGCCACCGCAGCAGCGCCGGCTGGCCGGCCCTGCTCGCAATCTGTGTTTTGATCGCCGGCGTCCTCTACCTCACGCTCGGCCGCAACGAACCCGCGGCGCGCGTCAAGCCGGCGACCGGCTCCGCGCAGGCCATGGCGCTCGCCGCCGAGCAGCCGGGCACGCACCGGTGATGTTCTCGTCACCCCGTACTTGATGCGGGGTCCCGCTTTCCTTCTGCCGCGGGGGAGAAGCGGGTTCCCGGATCGCGTCCGGGATGACGGAAGCGGGTGGACGAAGATTGCCGCGTCGCCGACCGCGCTCTCTTCCCCACGGATCAACGCCCCCACCCGCGCGTTCCTTCCCGTATGACCGACCCCGTGGACCCCCAGCATCGCCGCCGGACCGCCTTCGACAAGGACACCGGCAAATTCGGCCAGGGCTATACGCTCGACGACGAGCGCGCGCTTGCCGCGGACATGCCGGCCGGCTCCGTCGCGCCGAAGCCGTCGACGCTCGCCGCGTCCGAGGGCGACGCCGGCCGCCGCGCCTCGTTCGACCCCGCGACCGGCGCGGTACGCGGCAGCGGCGCGAGCGCGGGCGGCGGGCATGACGGCGAGGACCCGAGCGACGATCGCGCGGGCGGTTCCGGCGCGCCGCTGACCGGGGTCGGCACGGACTGACGGTCATGGCGGCCGAGTTCGACATCGTCCTGTTCGGCGCGACCGGCTTCACCGGCAAGCTCGTTGCCGATTATCTCTCCCGGCGCGACCCCGATGGGTTGCGCTGGGCGATCGCCGGTCGCGACGCCGCCAAGCTCGCCTCGGTCCGCGACGAACTGGCGATCGACGTGCCCACCCTCATCGCCGACAGCGACGACCCCGCCGCGCTGGAAGCGATGTGCCGCCGCGCCACCGTCGTCATCAGTACGGTCGGTCCCTATCAGCTCTACGGCAGCAAGCTGGTCGCCGCCTGTGCCGCCGCCGGCACCGCCTATGTTGACCTGTGCGGCGAGCCGGCGTGGATGCGCCAGATGATCGACGCGCATCACGACGAAGCGCAACGCAGCGGCGCACGGATCGTCTTCTCATGCGGCTTCGACTCGATCCCCTTCGATCTCGGCGTGCTGACGCTGCAGGAGGCGGCGCTCGCGCGCTTCGGCACGCCGGTGACGCGCATCAAGGCGCGCGTCCGTCGCATGAAGGGCGGCTTTTCCGGCGGCACCGCGGCCAGCCTCAAGGCGACGCTCGCCGCCGCCGCACGCCAGCCGTCGCTGTTCGGGCTGCTCAGCGATCCGTTCGCGCTCGCCCCCGGCCATGCCGGCCCGCACCAGCCGACCGGGCTGCTCCCCGAGTTCGACCCGACGCTGCAATCCTGGGTCGCGCCGTTCATCATGGCGCCCATCAACACCAAGAACGTCCATCGCAGCAACTTCCTGCTCGGGCAGCGCTGGGGCGATCTCCTCTATGACGAGATGGTGGTGACCGGACTCGGCGATCTCGGCAAGGCCGCCGCCGACGCGCTGGCGAAGCTCAATCCGTTCGCGGGCGACAAGGGACCGAAATCGGGCGAGGGGCCGTCGAAGGAAGAACGCGACGCCGGCCACTTCGACATCCTCTTCGCCGGGCTGATGCCAGACGGCACGCGCATCGATGCGACCGTCACCGGCGACAGCGACCCCGGCTACGGTTGCACGTCGAAGATGCTCGCGGAAAGCGCTTTGTGCCTGCTCCGCGACGTCGAGGCGGAAGGCGGCATCTGGACGCCCGGCGCGATCATGGGCGCACCGCTGCGCGAACGCCTGCTCGCGCGCGCGGGAATGACGTTTACGGCGGGCTGATCTCGCTCTTCGCCCTGAGTCTTAAGCGCACTAACCTTCCGCCACTCCGTCATTGCGAGCATAGCGACGCAATCGCGCTCGCAACGACGGTCGGGACGGTTGTGGCAGACCGCTGGGGCATCCGACGGAGAGCCTACCCCTCCCGCTCGGCCGCGGTCTCGCGCTCGACCTGCCCGCCCAGCATCGCCAGCAACTCCCGCGCGCTATACGGCTTGGCGAGCAGGCGCATGTTCGGCTCCTCGACCTCGACCGCGCCGATGTCGCCGCTCGCCACCACGATGCGGATGCCCGGATGCAGCTCCGCCGCACGCGCCGCCAGCTCCAGCCCCGACGTTCCCGGCAAATGCACGTCGGTCACCAGCACGTCGATCGGCGCGGTCTGCAACGCCGCCATCGCCTCCTCGGCGCTCGCGGCATCGACCACGACATGCCCCGCCTCCTGCAGCACCTCGGCGGTTGCGCCGCGGATCAGCGCGTCATCCTCGACCAGCAGGATCGTCCGCCGCGCCTCTGCCGGCATGACGGCGCGCGGCAACGGCTGCGCCCGCGGCGCGACGCTCTCGCGGCGTTGCCCCTGATTGCCCAGAACGTGCCGCACCTTCCGCGCCAGTGCCTCGCGCGTGTACGGCTTGGACAACAGTTCGAGCCCGGCATCCAGCCGCCCGCCATGCACGATCGAATTCTCGGTATAGCCGCTGGTGAACAGCACCGCGATATCGGGCAGCCGCTCGCGCGCCTTCCGCGCCAGTTCGGGGCTCTTGAGCGTCCCCGGCATCACCACGTCGGTGAACAGCAGATCGATCGCGATGCCGCTCTCCACGACGCTCAGCGCGCTTTGCGCATCGACCGCCTTGAGCACGCGATAGCCGAGGTCGCCCAGCATCTCGACCACGGTGGCGCGAACCTCGTCATCGTCCTCGACCACCAAGACCGTCTCGGTGCCGCCGGTGATCGGACCGTTGTCGAGCACCACCTCGACATCCTCGCTCTCCATCGCGCGCGGCAGATAGAGGCGGATCGTCGAGCCGTGCCCCGGCTCCGAATAAATGTTCACATGCCCGCCGGACTGTTTGACGAAGCCATAGACCATCGACAGTCCCAGCCCCGAGCCCTTGCCCTCCGCCTTGGTGGAGAAGAACGGCTCGAACACCTTGGCGACCACCTCGTCGGACATGCCGCAGCCGGTGTCGCTCACCGCCAGCATCACATATTGCCCCGGCTCCACCTCGTCGTGGCGGCGCGCGTAATCGTCGTCGAGATGCGCGTTGGCGAGTTCGATCGTCAGCTTGCCCTGCCCGTCCATCGCGTCGCGCGCGTTGATCGCGAGGTTTAGCAACGCATTCTCGATCTGGCCCGGATCGATGAACGTGTTCCACAGCCCGCCGCCGAAGATCGTCTCGACCTCGATCCCCTCGCCGATCGCGCGGCGCAGCATGTCGTCCATCCCGCGCACGAAGCGCGTGACGTTGACGACCTTGGGCTCCAGCGCCTGCCGCCGCCCGAACGCCAGCAATTGCGCCGCCAGCCGCGAGCCACGCGACACGCCCGCCAGTGCATTGGCGACGCGCGTCTCGGCGCGCTCGTTCCCGGCGATGTCCTTCTGCAACAGCTGGAGGTTGCCCGAGACGACCTGCAGCAGATTGTTGAAATCGTGCGCGACGCCGCCGGTCAGCTTGCCGACCGTTTCCATCTTCTGCGCCTGGGTCAGCTTGCGCTCGGCGGCGTGGCGCGACGCGATCTCCTCGATCACGCGCGTCTCCAGCGTCTCGTTCAGCTGGCGGAGCTGATCCTCAGCGCGCTCGCGATGACGCACCTGCCGTTCGAGCTGTTCGGCATGGTCGCGCAGCGCGGCCTCGGCGGCGCGCTGATGCGTGATATCTGTATGGACGCCGACCCATTCCGCAATCTCGCCGTGCGCGTCGATCCGCGGCACCGCGCGCACCGCAAAGGTCCGCCACGTCCCGCAATGGCGGCGGACGCGATGCTCGAAGACGAAGGTCGACTTCGACTCGACCGCCTTGCGCCACGCGGTCACGGTCGGCTGCGCGTCGTCGGGGTGGACCGCATCGGCCCAGCCATAGCCCTGATATTGCTCGGGCGTCTGCCCGGTCAGCATCGCCCAGCCGAGTTGCTCGCCGACCATCCGCCCCTCGGCGTCATTGGTCCACAGCACGCCGTGCATCGCCTCCATCGCGGCGCGGAAGCGCGCGTTGCTCGCGTTGAGCGCTTCCTCGCGCCGCACCCGTTCCTCGACGTCGAGCACGATCACCTGGAAGCCGAGCACCGCGCCCTGTTCGTCGAAGCGCGGCAGGTAGCGGATGTCGGCGCGCCGCCACGATCCGTCGCCATGCTGGATCAGCGAATCCTCGACGATCGTCTCGCCGGCCAGCGCGCGCTCCATGAACGGGCGACGGCGCTCGAAATTTTCCGCGCCGATCACGTCGCGCGTGTGGCGTCCGATCACATCGTCCGCGCCGATCCCGAACCATTCGTAATAATGCTGGTTGGCATAGCGATAGACGAGGTCGCGATCGATGAACGATACCAGCAGCGGCAGCGCGTCGGTCACCATCCGCAGCTCGGTCTCGCTGGCGGCGAGCCGCCGCTCCAGCAGCAGCCGCGCGGTATTGTCGATCACGGTGCACAGCACCCCGCCGGCCATGCCGTCGCTCTCGATCACCGGGGTGTAGAACAGGTCGAAGAACAATTCGGTCGGCCCGCCGTCGCGGAGCAGCGTCAGCGGCTGGTCGCGATAGCTGACGACCTCGCCCGCCAGCCCGCGATCGAGGATCGCGCGGTTCCACTCGGCGATCTCGGGGAACACCGCCGCGGCGGTCTTGCCCATTCCGCCGGGATGGCGCGCGCCGAGGATCTCGCGATAGGCGTCATTGTAGAGCAGCACGCCGTCACGGCCCCACATCAGCACCTTGGGCACCGGCGAGTTGACGACGTTCGCCACCGTCACGCGCAGCGTCGGCGACCAGCGCTCCACCGGGCCGAGCGCGTGGCGCGACCAGTCGGCGTCGCGGATCATCGCACCGCACTCGCCGCCGCCGACCGGCCAGCCGCGCAACGCCTCGCGCGGCGCCGATCCGTCGCGAAGCAGCTTCAGCGCAGTGCGCACGACCTCGCTGGCGTTGCCGTAATCGCCGGTCGCGAGACTGTCGGTGACGAACGCCTCCAGCTCCGGGGTGAGCGAGACGTTGCGCGATTGACGTTGAGCCATGGTGCGAATGTCTGCCTCGCCTCACCCTGTGTCAATGAGTGACACATGGTATCTGACTTAGGTTGAGCAGGTTAATTATCCGTCTATCCATTTGGCGCGAAAGGCGCGCTGTTTGCCGCTCAGCGTGCCGCCGGTCGCCTCGACCCGCACGATCTCCAGCCGCGGATCGGCCAGCGCGCGCACGCTGCGCTGCTGCTCGCCGCCCTGCCGCACGAAGCGGATCGTCACGGTCGCGCCCGGCGTCAGCCGCTCCAGCGCGCCCGACCAGCCGGCGGGGTCAGTGACGGCGACCCCGTTGACCGCCACGATCCGGTCGCCGGCATCCAGCCCGGCCGCATCGAGCGGCGAGCCCGGCAGCGGCGCGGCGGCGAGCATCACGCCCGCCGGCGCCGCGACCACACCGCCCGCGCCGATCCAGCCATGTTGCGGTGCCGCCGCGCGCAGCACCAGCCCGGCCTGCGCGAGCAGCGGTGCGAAATCGGGGAGAGCGCTGCCGCTCACCGAGGCCGCGAAGAACGCGTCGGCGAAGGCGGCGTCACCGGTCACCGTCGCGACCCCGCGGCGCAGATCGTCGGGCGTATAGGGCCGCTCGGTGCGGCCGTAGGTCTGCCAGAGATAGCGCATGACATCGTCGAGCGATCGCGCGGGAAAACGCTGCCGGATCGACAGGTCGAGCGCCAGCGCCACCACCTGCCCGTAGGGATAATAAGACAGGAACACGTCGGGTGCGACCGGGTCGATCGAGGTCGCGGCATCGGCGAACGGCGCGCGCAGGCTCATCTCCTGCGGCCCGCCGTTGCGGCGTGCGGGCGAGAACAGCACGGTGTTGAGCGCGCCCGCGGTCGCCTTCGCCCAGCCGTCGACATCGGTCAGCCCGGCGCGGCGCAGCATCAGCGGCCCGTAGTAATTGGTGACCCCCTCCGCGAACCATAGCGACGGCGTCGCATTGGCGCGCGTGAAGTCGAACGGTTCCAGTTCGCGCGGGCGCAGTCGCTCGACGTTCCACGCATGGAAAAACTCATGCGAGATCGTGCCGAGCTGCCCGGCGTTGGTGCCGTCGAGCGGGGTCGGCGTGCTCACCACCGTCGAATTGCGGTGCTCCATCCCGTCGCCCGAGATCTGCGGCGTGTAATCGGCGAGAAAGGTATAGCTGCCATGGTCGAAGCGCGGCCATTCGCCGAACAGCTTGCGATGCTGCGGGATCAACTGCTTGACCTGCGCCGCCAGCCGGTCGACCTCGGCGGCGCTGCCGTCGTGATGCACCGCCAGCCGGATCGTGTAGCGCTGCTTGCCCTCGCCGACCGGCCATTCGCGCACGTCCTGCCGCGCGATCTCGATCGGGCTGTCCATCAGATATTGCAGGTCGGGAGCGGCAAAGGTGTTTGGCTGTCCGGCGACCGCGGGCAATTGCGTCGCGATCGTCCAGCCGGAGTCGGGCGACACGATCCGCACCCGCACCGGCGCGGCGTCGAACCCGGTCGCCCACATCAGCGTCGCCGGCGGGTTGAGGTGCGCGTGGCGGGTGTCGATCTGCGCATAGGTGCCGTCGCCGCGATTGCCGAACACCGTGTAGCTGACCACCACCGTCCCGTCGTGCCCCGCGACGCTCCAGCCATAGGGATCGTTGCGCAACAGCGGCAACGGGCGCCCCGCCCCGTCGCGCGCGGTCACCGCGAAGACGTTCTTGCCAAATTCATGGAGCGCGTAGCGGCCGGGCGACGAGCGCGCCATCTGCACGCGCAGCGGCCCGGCGGGCACGCCGCGGAAGGTGGCGACGATCTGCGCGCGGTGATGCGCGGCATCGGGAAACGACAGGTCATAGTGCACCTGTCGCGCCTGCTGCGCCGCGGCCGGCACCGCCGACGCCAGCCCCAGCCCGACCCCGAGCCCGCCCGCCATCATCGCCCCGATCGTCCGCATTCCGGTCTCCTTCGCCGCCCCTTCCAGCACGCGCGGCGCGCACGGGCAATCACCGCCAGTCTCCTTCGAAATGTTAGCGGGGGTGAACCGATGGCGACACGGTGGGTTAAAGAGACAAGGTTCGCGATATAATGGAAAGACTTAACATGGCCGGTCTGCGCTACGCACCTCTGCGCCCGACGCCCGCGACGGAGCGCGCGCGATGACTCCGACGCTCAAACCGCTCGCCGAGCAGGTCATTCTCATCACCGGCGCCAGTTCCGGGATCGGGCTCGTCACCGCGCGGCTCGCCGCGAAGCGCGGCGCGCGCGTGGTGCTGGTGTCGCGCGATGGCGACGCGCTCGTCCAGATCGTCCGCGAGATAACCGAGGCCGGTGGTCACGCCGAGTTCGCGATCGCCGACGTCGGCGATCTGCGCGACGTCCAGCGCGCCGCGAGCAAGGCGGTCGAGCGCTTCGGCCGCATCGACACCTGGGTCAACGACGCGGGCGTCGCGATTTACGGCAAATTGCTCGACACGCCGATGGCGGAGCATGAGCAATTGCTCCGCACCAACTATTTCGGCGCGGTCCACGGCTGTCTGACCGCGGTCGAGCATCTGCAACGCGCCGGTGGGGCGCTCATCACGATCGGCTCGATCGTCTCCGACATCCCCAGCCCCGGCATGGGCGCCTATGCGGCGAGCAAACATGCCGTGAAAGGCTATGTCGACTCGCTGCGGATCGAGATCAACGCCGATCGCCTGCCGATCTCGGTGACGCTCATCAAGCCGGCGGGGATCGACACGCCGATCGCCGACCATGCCGCCAACCATCTCGACGGCGCGGCGCTGCTCCCGCCGCCGGTCTATGCTCCCGAGCTGGTCGCCGAGGCGATCCTCGACGCCGCGCAGCATCGTCGCCGCGACGTGACGGTCGGCGGCACTGGCCGCTTGCAGGTGCTGGCCGCGCAGCATTTTCCGGGGCTGCTCGACCGGCTCGGCCCGACGTTGCTGCCGTGGCTGCGCGATCCGAAGCGCGCGCCCAGCCGCCACGACAATCTCGCCGCACCGGTCGACAACGGCGCCGAACGTTCGCGCGACCAGCATGGCCGCCGCATCAGCGTCTACGAGACCGCCGGTCGCCACCCGCTCGCCACCGCCACCGCCGCCGGGGCGGCGCTGGGGCTCGCCGCGCTGGCCTTTTTGGGTCAACGCCGGATTGACCAATAGGCGGAGAGCAGGGATGACTCGGTCGATAACCAGCAGGGGCCGTGCCGTTTTGTCCGAAGAGCGCTGTGTGATAATTCCATGACCAGAGCATCTCCCACCACGGTCTTGATCGTCGAGGACGAGTTGTTCGTTCGGATGATCGGCGCGGACGCGCTGGAAGAGGCGGGCTATTCGGTCATAGAGGCGGCGAGCGCCGATGAGGCGCTGGCGGTGCTCGAAGAGGCCGACAATGTCGAGGTGCTGTTCACCGACATCCGGATGCCGGGTTCAATGGACGGCTTGAAACTGGCAGAGGTCGTCCACGAACGCTGGCCGGGAATCCGCATTTTGCTCACCTCGGGCGACACGCGTCCGTCGCGTGCCGACATTCCGGACGACGGCCGCTTCCTCGCCAAACCCTATCGCTTCGAAAGCCTCTCGCGCGAACTGACGACGCTTCTCGACAGCCGCTGACCCGTCTCGCTCCGGGTGTGATCCGGCAGCCGCTTCTTCGCCGGCCATCAAGAGGAAGCGGGACGCCGGATCGCGTCGGGGGCGACGCGAAAAGTGGCAGCGGACACTCGCCTCCGCACGCCCGCCGTCCCACCTCACCCTTGCGCCTCCGCCCCGCGCCACCTATGTCTCCGGCAACGCGGGCGCCGTTGCGGCGCCCTCCTTCGCGCGCCTTTCCTTTTTTCGTCTTCTCGGCTAAGGCCGCGCGCACTCAACGCGAAAGAGACCCCGTTTGGCGAAAGAAGAACTCCTCGAGATGCGCGGGCAGGTGGTGGAGCTGCTCCCCAATGCGATGTTCCGCGTCCGGCTCGAGAACGATCACGAAATCCTCGGTCACACCGCCGGCAAGATGCGCAAGAACCGCATCCGCGTGCTGGTGGGCGACGAAGTCCTGGTGGAACTGACCCCCTATGATCTGACCAAGGGGCGGATCACCTACCGCTTCATGCCGGGTCGCGGTGGTCCCGGCCCGTCCTGATCCTATCCTCGCGCCTGCAGACGGGCGTGCGATCATGACCCGTCTCGTCCTCGCCTCCTCCTCGCCGCGCCGCCGCGACCTGCTCGCGCGGATCGGCGTCGTGCCCGACCGGATCGTCGCGCCCGCGATCGACGAGACGCCGCACCCGCGCGAACTGCCGCGCGCCTATGCGCTGCGGCTTGCCGTCGAGAAGGCGCGTGCGGTCCCGCGCGCGCCGGACGAGGCGGTGCTGGCCGGCGACACGACGATCGCGCTCGGCCGCCGGATCCTGCCCCCCGCCACCGACGAGGCGATCCAGCGCGAACTGCTCGGCCTGCTCTCCGGCCGCCGTCACCACGCACTGTCGGCGGTCTGCGCGATCGCGCCCGACGGCACCGAGCGTGTCCGGCTCGCCGACACGATCGTCGCCTTCAAGCCGCTCTCCCCTGCCGAGATCGACGCTTATGTCGCGTGCGGCGAGGGGTTGGGCAAGGCCGGCGGCTATGCGATCCAGGGCCGCGCCGAGGCGTTCGTGCGCTTCCTCCATGGCAGCCATTCGGGCGTGATCGGGCTTCCGTTGTTCGAGACCCGCGCCTTGCTCGCGGCCAGCGGCGTCGCCTTTGGCTGAATGGCTGTATGAAGACGGGATCGGCGAGGCGCGCGCCGCGCTGGTCGCCGGCGACCGCATCCTCGCCGCGCGTATCGAACTGCCCGAGACCCTGCGCGTCGGCACCGTCGCGCGGGCGCGGCTGACCGAGAAGCTGGTCGCGACGCTCGATGACGGGCAGGAGGTGATGCTCGACCGCGCGACACCGGGTGTTACCCTCGGCGCGCTGACCACGATCGAGGTGACCCGCGAGGCCATCCCCGAACCCGGCCGCGCCAAGCGCCCCCGCGCACGCGTCACCGATGCCGCCCCCGGACCCGGTCCCGACCTGCTCGCGCGCATCACCGCCACGACCTACCCGGTCCGTACGCTGCACCCACATCAGCTTGACGCGCTCGAAGCCGCCGGCTGGTCGGAGGTGATCGAGGAAGCACGGACCGGCGAGATCGCCTTTGCGGGCGGCGTGCTGCGCATGACCCCGACCCCGGCGATGACGCTGTTCGACGTCGACGGCGACGGTCCGCTTGACCAGCTCGCGGTACGCGCCGCCACCGCTGTCGCGCTGGCGATCCGCCGCCACGCGATCGGCGGGTCGATCGGCATCGACTTTCCGAGCATCGCGGGCAAGGCGCTCCGTCAGGAGGTCGCCGCCGCGCTCGACGCGGCGTTGCCGCCGCCGTTCGAGCGCACCGCGGTCAACGGCTTCGGCTTCCTCCAGATCGTTCGCCCGCGCCCCCGCGCTGCGCTGCCCGAGCGCGTCCGCGACGATCCCGTGGGCACCGCCGCGCGCGCCGCGCTGCGCCAGCTCGAGCGCGTACCCGCAAACGCCCCCCTTGCGCTCCGCCTGAATGCCGGGGTGCGCGCGCGCCTCGAGTCCCGCCCCGACTGGATCGAAGCGCTGGTGCGCCGCACCGGCCGCACCCCCATATTGGAGGGATGAGCATGTCCCGCTGCCCGATCTGCACCGCGCCTGCGGTGCCCGCCCACGCCCCGTTCTGCAGCCGCGGGTGCAAGGACCGTGACCTGTTGCAATGGCTCGGCGAAGGCTATCGCCTGCCCGGCGAAACAATCGACACGGAATCGCTGGACAGCCGCTCCGACACCGATTAGGGGACGCGCCTCGCCGCTGAAAAGCGGTGCGCCCAAGTAGCTCAGTTGGTAGAGCATGCGACTGAAAATCGCAGTGTCGGTGGTTCGATCCCGCCCTTGGGCACCATTTCCCCGCCCTTCCGGTTGATCGCGTCGCGCAGCGGCTTGCCTGCCGCGCGGGCAAGCGCATGGCGGCCTTCCTTCTCGACTGGGATCATGGCGTCACGCCGACATCTCGCCGCGGCGACGATCCCGCCCCAAGCCGCGTGACCCGCATCCCCGCGCTGCCGCCGCCATGAACAAACCGAACCTGCGCAACGTTTCCGAATCAAAGCGTTCCAGGCGCCGGACGACACGCGAGGGCAAGCGATGCTGACCGGCGGGCCGGTCGCCGTTGCGGGACGGTGCGACGCGCCGGGGTGCGGACGTGGAAGGGCGATGGCGATCGCCACCCCGGGCTACAAGAGGCGCGCACGCCGGGCTGGAAGGATGCGGAACAATCGTTAATGAGCAATCGGCCGGATGCGCAGGGAAATAATCGATGGGATTGCTACGAATATTCTGCCTGATGGCGGTCGCCATCGCGATCGTCGTCAGTGTGCCTGCCTATCTCGGCGGTTTGCCGGCCGCCGCTCTTGTTCCGATGTGCTTTGGCGTGCTGGCGCTGCTCGTGGTCCTGCCCTTCCCCGCCTATGAGCGCGTCAGAAGAAGCCGCGTGATGGTCGCGTGCTTCTTCTATACTGCTGCGACCGCGCTTTCGTGCGGCATCGCCGTCGCCATGGCGCCGACCACCCCCAACCTCTTGTTGTCGATCGCCCCCTCGATCGGGGTCATCCTGTCGCTCTGGGCGCGCAAGACCTGGACCCGGCGCCGCAAGGTCGGCTTCTCCAACTATTACGACGCCTAGCCGACGCAGCTACCATTGGCGGCGGAGCGCGCGGATCGCCGCGACACTGTTGCGCCGCACCCGCGCCGACCGACCTTCCGCCGCGGCGTCATCGTTGATGGCCGGCGTCTCGTCGACGACCACCGCAGCGGTTTCGACGGGCGCACGCGGCGACGCCGGCGCGTTCTGCGCCAGATCGGTCGCACGCCGCAGGTCGGGCCGCGGCACGTCGTTCAGGACCACCGGCGCGCCGACCGTGCGCTCCGCTTCGGCAAGGGTGATCGGCGGCGCGCTAGGGCGTGTCCGCGAAGGCGCGCGCAGCGCCGGACGGCCGTGCCGGCCATCGTGCCGCTCGGCCACCGCGCGGCGCGGGATCGTCGCCGGGACGACCGCCGCGGCGACGTCGCCGAGCGCTGGCGCGGCTGCCGGAAGAGCGGGGGCGGGCGTGTTTGCCAGCGCCGCCGGATCGGGCGTCGCTTCGACCACCGGACCGCCGCGCGGATGGTACATCAGGAAGCCGGTCGTCCCGAGCATCGCGAGGAAGACGGATACGCCGATCGTCGCCGAACCGGCGGGCGACCGGAGCGCCCTCGCGATGGCATCCCGCCGCCGCGTGCGGCGGCGCGCGATCGACGGCGTCTCCCCGCCGTCGCGCCAGTGCAGGATCGCCGCCAGATCGGCGTCGAGCCGCTCATCGTCGAAGGCGCGTAGCCGCTCCATCACCGTTCACCCGATGTCGGCGGCGGTGCGGCGTCGCCCGCGTCCGTGTCCGTGTCCGTGTCCGTGTCCACGAACCAGAAGTCGCCGCGTTCGATGCCGACCGCGGTGAGCCGGCCGGTGCGAAAGGCGCCGGTGTCGATGCCGATCCGGTTGGGCCGCACGACCGGCCCGTCGGTGATCGAATGCCCGTGCACCACCGTCATGCCATGATCCAGTTCAGACTCGAGGAAATCGTCGGTGATCCAAAGCATATCGGCGGCATCTTGTTGCCGGAGCGGGATTGCGGGCCGGATCCCGGCATGGACGAACAGGAAACCGTCCTGCTCGTGATAGAGCGGCAGCGCGTCCAGCCACGCCAGCACCTCCGCCCCGACCGTCCGCGCCGCCTGCCGCAGGTCGGCCTTCGTGGCATCCGCGGCGAGCGCCGCCGGATCGACGCCCCAGCCGAGCAGCGTCTCTCGCCCGCCGAACGCCAGCCACGCATGATAGGTCTTCAGGTCGCCGCCCAGCGCCTGCACCATCATTTCCTCGTGATTGCCCTTCAGGACCATGAAGCGATCGCTCGCCGCGGTCAGCCTCATGCAGCCCCGCACCATCTCCGCGCCATCGGCGCCGCGATCGATAATGTCGCCCAGCAGGATGATCTTCGTCGCGCCCGCCGGTCGGTCTTTCTGATCGCGCCCGATCCGCGCGATCAACGCCGCGAACAGGTCGAGTCGACCGTGGACGTCGCCGATCGCATAGATCCGCTCGATCCCGTCGGAGGAAAGGGCCTCGGGCATGGCGGTCAGCCGCGCTGCGCGTCGCCGGCGCGCATCACAGGCCGGCGGGTGAACCGAGCCCGATCGACAGCGCGGCGCCGCCCGAGATCGCGGCGGCCCCGCGCGACAGGCCGGTGGTGACGAAGCCGGTCAGGCGAAAGGGCGTTCCCGCGATCCGCTGCGACGCGCCCGCGAACAGTTCGTGCGCCGCAGACACCTGTCGGGTCGCCGCGCTCGAATAATGGTAGGAGGCGACGAGGAACGCCTCGCGCCCCAGCGCCACCGACGCCCCCGTCGAGGCGGCCGGTCCGTCCCGAAGCACGAAGGCCTCGGTGTCGCCGAGGAAACGATAGGTGAACGACGCAAAGGGGGTCACCTTGCCCAACGGCAGCGAGACGTCCGCGCCGACCGCATAATCGTTCTCGCCGCTGGAAAGGCCGCTGCTGCGGCTCGCGGTGTTGATCTTGGCGCGCCCCGACAGCTCGACCTCGACCGGCGCGCCGGCCGGCGCGATCGTATAGGCAGCCCCGAGCGTCAGGTCGCCGAACCCTTCCGCCGTCCGCTTCACGGCCGATGTATTGGGCGCGACCAGCACCGGCGTCGCATCGATCCCGGTGAAGATCGTCGAGCGGCTGCGGATCTGCATCCACGGCAGGGAGGCCGACAGCGTCAGCCTGTCGACGTGCACCCGCGCGCTGACCGCCGAGCTCCAGATGGTGGTGGTGGAGCCGGTGCCGAACTTGCCGGCACCGTACAGTGAGCCCAGCGACAGATCGACGCTCGTGTCGCCGCCGTCGAGCCGCTCCATCGCCTGCGGAACGCTGCTCGCCGACACGGTCGCGGTCGCGCTAGACGGCGAGATCGCGCTGCCCCCGTCGAAGCTGGCGCGCTGCAGCGACGGTCGATCGCTGGACCCGCGATCCTGCGCCATCGCCGGGGCCGCGATGAACGCGCCCAATGCGACAAGCCCCGATAAGTTGTTGTTCTTCATGCCACCTCCTCGCTGTCACGGTAGCACGACCAGCGCGATCGTCTGCCTGCCAAACGGCAGCGGACCGGCTCTGAACGTCCGATCCGGCGCGCGTATCCGTCATGTCGCCGGAACCGCGCGCGGGTCGTGCCGGCGGGGGGCAGCTGCGCGATCGCCCCCCCCCCCGCCGGCCGGACGGGTCAGATCGCCTGATGGAAGCGGACGCCGGTCTTGCGGCGGCGCATCGAATAACCGACCACCCCGAAGCCGAGGATCATCATCGCCCAGGTCGCCGGCTCGGGCACCGGCGCGACCGCGATCCCGAACAGCTGGCGCGGGGTCTCGCCCAGCGACGACAGCGCACCCGTCGCGAGATTGACGTTGTACAACGAGGTACCGTTGAACACGAACGCCTCGTCACCCGCGATGTCGAAGCTGGTGCGCGAGCCAAGATCGAGCCCCAGCGCGCCGACCGTGGTCAACACGCCGCCGTTGTTGTTCTGCTTGGCGAGCACGTCGAGGTCGGTGTCGATGACATAGAGCTGCGTCGAGGTTCCCGGCGCACCGAAGCTCGAATCGGTATAGGCCGCCGCGCTGACGCCCGGATCGCGGCCGGCGTTCGCGTCGCCCGCGGCATAGCCGAGCGTGCTGGTGGTCGGCGCGCCGGTCAGCGCGCCGTCGTTCGGATTGTAGACGTAATTGTTCTTGGCGTTACTGACGATCCGCACGCGATCGATGGTCGGGTTGAAGTCGAAACCGAAGACGGTCCCGTCGATCCCGAGCACCGAACTGGCGGCCGTCGCCGCGCCGGTCAGCGTGTTGATGGTATAGACGATCCGGTCGGTGCCAAGACCGTAGAGCGTGCCGTTGAGCGGACGAAAGTCGAGCGCCGCAATGCTGCTGTTGGTGCCGGTGATCTTGATTGACGAGGTGAACGCGCCGGGCTTCGTGCTGTCGAAGGTGACGAGCTGATTGGTTTCGTCGACTCCGAAGATCGTTGCCGCGGATGCCGTCGTTGGAATCAATAGCGCCGCCGTCGCAAGCGAAAGAATCTTCTTCATGACCGCAACTCCCTATGTTGTTGCCGGGCCGGGCAGCAAGTGCGGAACATACAAAGTCGCACTTGCCCGCGACCGGACGGGCTTTGCTTAACAGCGAGTTAGCGAGTGCGAAGTGCGAAACGTCGGCAGCGATAATTACGTTTTGTGTCCGCGATGACGATGCATCTATTTGCCGGATCTGTCGTATCGTCTTTCTTGGTTGGT
Organism: Sphingomonas endophytica; assembly: GCF_014199415.1. GTDB lineage: Bacteria > Pseudomonadota > Alphaproteobacteria > Sphingomonadales > Sphingomonadaceae > Sphingomonas > Sphingomonas endophytica. Next base: position 70,273 of record NZ_JACIJN010000002.1, on the reverse strand, counting down.
CGCATGATCCCCCTGTTCCGGCGACAGGCTTGCTCCGCAGGGACCGCCGCGAGGCCCGGCCGTCCGGCCGCCTACAGCACCACCCGATCGAACAACCCGCTCGCTTCCAGCGCGGCGATACTCGCCGAGCTGACCGCGCGACTGAAAAGATAGCCCTGCAGATGGGTGCAGCCGGCCAGTACCAGCGCATCGCGCTGCGCGCAGGTTTCGACCCCTTCGGCGACGATCGCCATCCCCAGCGCCTCGCCGAGGCCGACGATCGCGCGGATGATCGCGGTCGCGGCCGGCGACGTCTCGAGCTCGTGGACGAACGACTGGTCGATCTTCACCTCGTCGAACGGAAAGCGCCGGAAATAGCCGAGCGACGAATAGCCGGTCCCGAAATCGTCCATCAGGATCTTGATCCCGGCGGCACGCAGCCGCTCCAGCGCGACGAAGGTCCGCTCGACGTCGTGGATCACGACATTCTCCGTCACCTCCAGCTTGAGGCGGTGCGGCGACAGCCCGCTGTCGGCGAGCGCCGCGACGACCGTGTCCTGCACGTCGCCGGCATGGAATTGCACGGGCGAGAGATTGACCGCGACCGACAGATGCTCGGGCCAGGTCGCCGCGTCGAAACACGCCTGTCGCAACAGCATTCGCCCGAGCGGGACGATCAGCCCGCTCTCCTCGGCGATCGCGATGAACAGATCGGGCTTGATCGGTCCGCGCGTCGGGTGGGTCCAGCGTGCCAGCGCCTCGGCGCTGCCGATCGAGCCGCTGTCGACCGTCAGCACCGGCTGGTACAACAGCCCGATCTCGCCGCGCTCGATCGCCGCGCGCAGATCGACCTCAAGTGCGCGGCGGTCGCGCGCGGCGGCGTCCATCGCCGGGTCGTAGACGCTGATCGCACCGCGCCCGCGCGCCTTGGCGTCATACAGCGCGAGGTCGCCGCAATGGCGCAGCGCCGCCGTTTCGGCGGCATGGTCCGGCGCGAGGACGATGCCGATGCTCGCGCCGAGATGCGCGGTGCCGATCGGCGCCGCGATCGGTCGCGACAGCGCCGTGACCGCCGCCGCGGCGATCGCCTGCGCGCGCCGGACCGGATCGTCACCCACCACCAGCAGCACGAATTCGTCGCCGCCGACCCGCGCCACCACGTCGAGCGGCCCGGCGAGCGCCCGCAACCGCTCCCCCACCGCGGCCAGCACGAAATCGCCGGTGACATGGCCGAACAGGTCGTTGACCGACCGGAAGCGGTCGAGGTCGACCGCCAGCAGCGCCAGCGCGGTGCCCGACGCCAGCAGTTCGTCGAGGCGGTCGAGATAGCTGCGGCGGTTGACCAGCCCGGTGAGCGCATCGAAATGCGCCAGCCGCAGGATCTCCGCCTTGGCGCGACGCTCCTCGCTGACATCCTCGGACAGACCCACGACATATTGCGCGTCGCGCGCGGGTCCGTCGAGCACGATGCGCGTCGTGCGCAGCGTGATCCGCTCGCCGTCGGGCCGGATGAACTCGTTTTCGAACGTCCGCGCTTCACCGGGATGCGCCAGCGCGTCCTGGTCCTGTTCTTCATAGGCCGCGCCCAGCTCGGAATAGAGCTGCGTCGCGGTGCGACCGATCAGCCGCTCGCGCGGTACCCCCGACATCACCTCGCCCGCGCGGTTGACCAGCAGATACTGTCCGGTCACGCTGTCCTTCACGAACAGCATTGCGGGCAATTGCTCGATCACGGTTTCGAGCAGATCCTGCGCGGCGCGGCTTTCGCGCTCCAGCGCGCGCTGCGCGGACGCGTCCTGGACGATCGTTGCATAGCCGAGGCGATCGGCCACGCCGACCCGCCCGAGCGTCGCCCGCACCGGGATCATCCGCCCGGACGCATGGCGTGCCTCGGGGTTCGCCGCCGAGACGTCGCGCGCGCCGCCGGCCAGCAGCCGCACCATCTCCGCCCATGCCGGGAAAAGCTCGGTGATCGCCCGGCCGGGCAGCTCGGCATGGGGCAGGCCGACCAGTGTCGCGGCCGGCCCGTTGGCGAACACGATCGTACCGTCCTCGGCGGTGAAGATCACCGCGTCGAGCGCATGGTCGAACACCTGCGTCGCGATCACGCCGATCGTGCGCAGCCGGCGGGTCTCGATCAGTTGCACCGTCGTCGCCGCGAGCCCGCGCAGGATCTGGCGTTCGCCGACCGACAGCCCGGCGCGCCGCCGCGTGTCGAGCACGCAGAGCGCGCCGAGGTGGTGGCCATCCGCGCTGACCAGCGGCGCGCCCGCGTAGAAGCGCAGGCCGAGGTCGCCCCGCACCATCGGGTGGTTCTCGAAACGCGGGTCGGCGGTGAGATCGGGGACGACGAGCAGGTCGCGCGACGACAGCGTATGGGTGCAGAACGACTCGTCGCGCCCGATCTCCCCGATCGACAAGGCATGTCGCGATTTGAACCACGCACGCCGGTCGTCGATCAGCGTCACCGCGCTGTGATGCGCGCCAAGTGCCAGCGCCGCGACCCGCGTGATTTGGTCGAACACTTCTTCGGCAGGCGTACCGAGTATCTGTAATCGCGCCAGCGCGGTCAGGCGTTCATGCTCTTGGCGAGTGTTGTCGCTGGGCGGGACCGACATGCCCGCGGAATACCACGAGTCGATGGTTATAGCAGGTTGCTTGGGCCCGGAATCGTATAAACACGGATCAAGATACAACGATTGCATTCGGCGGCCTCGCATCGCCGGCAAGTATCGACTCCACTTGCCGCACGCTGCGTGCTGCGCGCCCTCATCTCCGCCGGACCTCCGTGCTCGACCGTCCGTACTTGGCAGGCCGCCGCCTTCCCTGCCCGTCAGCTGAGGCCGGGGCGGAGCTGCGCCACCGGGAAGAGGACGATTACGTCAGATAGGCGTGAACGATCGCGACCAGATCGTCCGCCGCCTTGCGCTGCGGGTTGTCGGGTGCGGCGGCGGGGTCGATCAGATGCGCGCGGATATGATCCTCGATCACCTCCGCGATGAAGCCGTCGAGCGCGCCGCGGCAGGCCGTGGCCTGCTGAAGCACCCGCGCGCAGTCGCGATCCTCCTCCACCGCGCGCGCGATCGCCTCGATCTGCCCGCGCATCCGCTTCAGCCGGTTGAGCAGCTTTTTCTTCTCTTTGCCGATGTGGTCCATGCCCGCTCCCGATTGGAGGTTGATCCGATACCCCGGGTGGGTATGTGGCGTCCATCGGCCGCGCCGCCGCGCGACTCGCAACCGTGCGGCGCGCCCGGCGTGCCGGAAAGAAGGAGCACGATGAAACCCCGATCTACCACCACGTCCGGCGAGGGCGACCATCGGGGCCTGGCTCCACTGGTCGACCGTGCCGGAAACGTGCCGGTCGCGGAGCGCGTGCCCGCCGCCTGAGGCAGCGACGCGACCTCGCGGACCGGCTGCCACCGGAACCGAGGAGGTCGCTAATGACCCTGTATATCGTGCGTGTCGAACGGCGCGCCGCGCATACCCGTATCGAACCGCTGAGCCGGCGCATCCGGCTCGCCGCGTCCGGCCGCGTCCCGGACAACGAACGCGTGCGATCGCAAAGCGCTGCGGCGTCGCGCGCCGCCTGACCCGCTCCGCCCGACCGACGACGCGCGCGCGGCGTTCGTGCCGTGTTCGCGCGCCGCGTCCGCCGCGCGCTCGCCCACCGACTGTAACACGTCTCATCTAAGGGGACCGACCATGACCCGGCTTCTTTCGCTGGCGGGCGCCTGTGCGCTCGCCAGCCTGACCCTTTCTGCCCCCGCCGCCGCGCAGACCGCCGCGCCGCCGCCGTCCGGCGCCGCCGAGCGCGCGATCGCGGACCGGCCCGACGCCGCGCCTGCCGCGGCGCGCTTCGCGATCCACGCGCAGGCCACCGTCGTCGTGCAGGGCACGCCCGGCTTCGCCTCGCCCTACACCGGCACCAACAGCCTGATCCCGCGGCAGGTGAAGGAGACCGCCGACGTGACGCTTTATGCCGGCGTCCGGCCGTGGCACGGGGCGGAGCTGTGGGTGAACCCCGAGATCGATCAGGGCTTCGGCCTGTCGAACACGCTCGGCGTCGCCGGCTTCCCGAGCGCCGAGGCGTATAAGGTCGGGCGCAGCACGCCCTATGCGCGGCTCCAGCGGGCCTTCTTCCGCCAGACGATCGGCCTTGGCGGCGGGCGCGAGCCGGTCGCGGGTGCCGCCAACCAGCTCGCGGGATCGCGCGCGGTCGACCGGCTGGTGGTCACGGCGGGCAAGTTCGGGGTCGGCGACGTCTTCGACACCAACAGCTACGCCCATGATCCGCGCGGCGACTTCCTCAACTGGGCGGCGGTCGACACGGGCAGCTTCGATTATGCCGCCGACGCCTGGGGCTATACCACCGGCGTCGCAGCCGAAGCCTGGCGCGGTGCGTGGACGGTGCGGCTCGGCACGTTCAATCTGTCGCGGGTGCCCAATGGCGAGACGCTGGAGACCGGCTTCGGGCAATATCAGCTCGATGCCGAGGTCGAGCACCGCCATCACCTCGCCGGCCACCCCGGCGCGCTGCGCGTCACGCTGTTCCGCAATCGCGGGCGGTTCGGGCGGTTCGACGCGGCGGTCGCGCTTTCGGCGCGCACCGGCGCCGCCGCCGACACCACGCCGTTGCGCAGCCGTCGGACGCGCGCGGGCGTCAGCGTCAATGCCGAACAGGCGATCACCGATGATCTGGGGGTGTTCGCGCGCGCCGGGATCGCCGACGGGCAGGTCGAGCCGTACGACTTCACCGACATCGACCGCACCGCGCAGGCCGGACTGGCGCTGCGCGGCGCGGGCTGGCGGCGCGGCGACGACACGTTCGGCGCGGTGTTTATCGTCAACGGCATCAGCCGCGCGCATCAACGCTATCTGAATGCCGGCGGGCTCGGCGTGCTGGTCGGCGACGGCCGGCTGCCGCACCCCGGCGACGAATATATCGGTGAGGCATATTACAAGCTCGTCGCGGTGAAGGGTGTCGAGCTTTCGCTGGATTATCAGTTCGTCGCGCACCCCGGCTACAATCGCGACCGTGGCCCCGCCAACGTGGTCGGGTTCCGCGCCCATGAAGCGTTTTGACGGTGCCGGGCCGATGTTCCGTCATCCGCCATCGCCGTTCCGCTGGACGTTCCTGCTGCCCGCGCGGGTCTGGCTGACGCTCGCCGATGCGGCGCTTTATGGCGCGCGCCTGATCCTTCGCTCGCGGCTGCGCTGCCGCGGCTGCTGTCGTTCAGCATGACGCTGGTCGCGCGCTGCTCGCGCGCCGGTGTCATGGCCCGGCACCATCGTGCGCAAGCGGGCTAGCGATGACCGCGCCCTATCTCCTGTTCGGCCCGATGCTCGCGATCCTCGGCCGGCTCGGCGCCGCGTTCGTGCTGGGCGCGATCATCGGGGTGGAGCGACAGCTCCGCCAGCGCAACGCCGGGTTGCGCACGATGGTGCTGGTCGCGGTCGGCGCGGCGGCGTTCGTTCATCTCGGTGCGCGGGTCGGCGGCGGCGAGGGGGCGACGCGGATCATCGCCTATGTCGTCTCCGGGATCGGCTTCCTCGGCGCGGGCGTCATCATGAAGGAGGGCGCGCAGGTGCGCGGGCTCAACACCGCGGCGACCCTGTGGTCGTCGGCGGCGGTCGGCGCGTTCTGCGGCTGCGGGCTGGTCGGCGAGGCGGCAGGGGTCGCGCTCATCATCGTCGCGGGCAACACCCTGCTCCGCCCGCTGGTCAACTATATCAACCGTCAACCGCTCAGCGCCACCAATACCGAGGCGGTCTACAAGGTCCATGTCATCTGCGAGGCCGAGGATGTCGCGGCGGCGCGCGATCTGCTCGGGGATCTGCTGGAGGCGGCCAATTATCCCGTCCAGTCGATGGACGTGCTGACCGAGAGCGACGACCGGATCGAACTCGCCGCCACGCTCATCCCCACCACCGCCGAAGCCGCCGAGCTGGACCGCATCTGCGACACGCTCGCCGCCGACCCGCGCCTCAGCGCCGCGACCTGGACGATCAGCGCGACACTGTAGCGCGGCCGGCGGCCGGACCACCGCGCCTCCCCTTCGCGACGATTTTGCGCCAGATCACAGAAGCAGGGCTGGCCCCCCGCGCGCTTGTCCGTCAAAACGTGCTTCTCTTTCAGGAAGGTACCCTGTGGTTCGACATATTACGGTCGCCGTGGCGATGATCCCGATGCTCGCCGGCTGCGGGTCGCCGCAGGACGCGAACCAGCCTGCCGCCAGCGCCAGTGCCAGTGCCAGTGCCAGTGCCAGCGCGGCGCCGGTCAATTACGGCAACGCCACCCCCGCCAAGACCAAGCCGTTCAAGGCGACCCCCGTCGCGAGCTTCGACACGCCCTGGGCGCTGGCGTTCCTGCCCGACCGGCGGATGCTCGTCACCGAAAAGCCCGGCCGGCTCTGGCTCGTCACCGCCACCGGGCAGAAGCAGCAAGTCTCCGGCGTCCCGACCGTCCATTTCGAGGGTCAGGGCGGGTTGCTGTTCATCGCGGTATCACCGACCTATGCGCAGAACGCGCAGGTCTATCTCACTTATTCCGAGCCCGGCGAGGGCGGCGACGGCCTCGCACTGGCGCGCGCCACGCTCGACACCAGCGGCGCGCAGCCCGCGCTCAAGGACCTTCAGGTTGTCTGGCGGCAATTGCCGCGCGGCAAGGGCGGGCAGTTCGGGGGGTACATCGCCTTCTCGCCCGACGGGCGCTACCTGTTCCTGACCTCGGGCGAGCGCCAGCGCTTCACTCCCGCGCAGGATCCGGATCAGGCGCTGGGCAAGATCCTGCGCCTCACGCTCGACGGCAAGCCGGCGCCGGGCAATCCCGGTGCGGGCAAGACCGGGTCGACGACGGTCGGCATCATCGACCCGCCCGAAAATACCGGCGCGGCGGCCAAGGCGCCGGTGCGCAAGGCGACGATGCCCGCGCCGAACCTCACCCCCGCCGAGACGTGGAGCACCGGGCACCGCAATCCCTATGGTCTCGCCTTCGATGCCGAGGGGCGGCTCTGGGAAACCGAGATGGGGCCACAGGGCGGCGACGAGCTGAACCTGATCGAGCCGGGCCGCAACTACGGCTGGCCGCTGGTATCCTACGGCAAGAATTACGACGACACCCCGATCGCGTCGCCCGCCAGCGATCCCCGTTTCCAGAAGCCCGCGCTCTACTGGAACCCGATCATCGCCCCGGCCGGGCTCGCTTTCTATTACGGCAGCATGTTCCCGCAATGGCGTGGCTCGGCATTCGTCGGCGGGCTCGCCTCGACCGCGCTGATCCGCATCGCCTTCGACGGCACCACCCCGCGCGAGGCCGAACGCTGGGACATGGGCGCACGCATCCGCGCGGTGATGGCCGGACCGGACGGGGCGCTGTGGCTGCTCGAAGACGGCAGCGACGGGCGGCTGCTGCGGCTGACCGCCGATCGCGCCGGCTGACCCGCTCACTTTGGCCAAGCCTAAGACTTAGGTCGAACTCAATTATGGTGCAGATGCTTAGCTAGCAGGTGCTTAACCACTTCGGCCGCTGAACGACCCTCGTGCCCGCAATGGGCAGGCGAGGATTTCGATGACGCGACGCGGAACAGGGTGGTGGGGGATGATCGGGGCGGCGCTGGTCGCCGCCACGCCGGCGCCCGCCGCGACCCCCGCCGGCACGACGATCGCAAATACCGCGCAGCTGACGCTGGTCGCCGCCGGGGCCGCGCCGGTCACGCTCGACAGCAACACCGTCACGATCGCAGTCGACGCGCTGGTCGAGGCCGCGATCGCCGCCGACGTGCCGACCGCGCCGGTCGCGACCGCGCCGCAGCCGCTCGCCTTCACCGTCGCCAACCCCGGCAACGCCGCCACCGTCTACCGCCTGGGCGCCGCCGCCGACCGTGACGGCGTGACGGTCGCCACGATCGCCGCCGATACCGATGGCGACGGCCGTTACGATCCCGCGACCGACCGTCCGGTCTCGACCGTCACGCTCGCGCCCGGCGCGCAGCAGCGCATCTTCGTGCTCGCGAGCGGTGCGCTGGCGCCCGGCGCGGCGATCACCGCCACCGCCGTCGCCGATACCCCGGCCGCCGCTACCGTCGGCGCGACCGGCGGCCGCGCGAGCGCGACGGTCCGGCTCGTCGATGCCGCCACCCCCGCCGCGCGGCTCGACAAGGCGCAGTCGGTCGCCGCGCCCGGCGGCGGCGCGCGTGCGGTCGCCGGAGCGATCGTCACCTACACGCTCACCGCCCGCTTCGCGCGCGACTGCGCCGCCGCCGAGGTGAGCGACGCCGTGCCCGACGGCATGCGCTTCATGCCCGGCAGCATCATGCTCGACGACCAGCCGCTCGCCGACGCCGGCCGGCTGGACGGCACCACCGTCCGCATCGCGCTCGGCGACATGCCCGCCGGCGCGGTCCGCCAGATCCGCTTCAACGCCATCATCCTGTGAGGAACATGCTTATGCCGATCCGCCCGCTCCTTCTGCTGGCCGCCGCCGCCCTCGCCGCACCGGCGCTCGCCGCCGGCCCGCTGCAGGTCACGTCGCAGGTCATGGTCGAGGCCAAGCAGCGCGCCGCCGACGGGACGACGAGGATCGCGCTGGTCCCGGCGCAGCGCGTCGTGCCGGGCGACCGCGTCGTGTTCACGCTCGCCTATCGCAACACCGGCACGCAGCCGCTCGCCGACCTCGTCTTCGACAATCCGGTTCCGCGCGGCGTCGCCTATCGCGCGCCCGCGCCGAACAGCCCCGCCCCCGAGCTGTCGGTCGACGGCCGCCGCTACGGCACGCTCGCGCAGCTCGGCGCGGCCGGCCCCGACGCGGTCACGCACGTCCGCTGGCGGCTCGCCCGCCCGCTCGCGCCCGGCGCGTCTGGCACCTTCGCCTTCCACGCCGTGCTCAAGTGATCCTCCACCCCATTATCGCTGAAGGAAAGACGCTCCCATGTTCGTGAAGAGGACCATCGCCCTGCTGCTCGCCGGGGTCGCGGCCGCCGCGCTCGGCAGCGGCGCGGCCCAGGCGCAGACCCCCGCCGCGCAGCTCACCACCGCCGGCACGCGGATCGACAACACCGCATCGGTGACCTATTCGGTCAACGGCACCAGCCAGTCGATCCAGTCGACCACCGCGTCGTTCGTCGTCGACAAGAAGGTGAATTTCACCGTCGTCACCGCGCAGACCGGACCGACCGTGGTGAACCTCGGCGACCAGAATGTCGTCACCACCTTCCAGGTCACCAACCTGACCAACGACGTGCAGGATTTCCTGCTCGATCCCGATCAGCAGAACCTGTCACTGGGGCTTTTCCCCGGCAGCGACAATTTCGACGTCACCTCGCTGCGCGCCTATGTCGATTCGAACGGCAACGGCCGCTACGACGCGGGCGTCGATACACAGACCTATATCGACGAACTGCTGCCCGACGCCTCGGCGACCGTGTTCGTCGTCGGCAACGTCCCCACTCAGGCGGGCGCGAAATACGCCTATAACTCGCTCCACGTCATCGCCGCGGCCGGTGGTCAGGCGAATTCGCAGGGCGCGATCCTGATCGGCACCGACCTCAACCTCGCGGGTGCCGACAATATCGTCGACATCGTGTTCGCCGACGACGACAGCGACGGCGCGCTGCTCGGCGATATCGCGCGCAACGGCCAGGGCCGCGCCTATTCGGGCTGGCATGTCGCGGTGAACAATGTCGCGCTCAGCGTCACCAAATCGGCGCGCGTCCTCGAAGACGGGCTCGGCTCCGCCAATCCCAAGGCGATCCCGGGCGCGACGGTCGAATATTGCCTGCTGGTCCGCAACGCGACGCTGACCACCGGCGCGAACGGCGTCACGCTCGCCGACGTCATTCCCGGCCACACCACCTATGTGCCCGGCTCGATCTCGATCGGCACGCCGGGCGCGCTGGGCGTGTGCAACGTCAACGGCTCGACCGAGGACGATGACGACAACGACGGCACCGAGACCGACGGCTACACTGCCGCGTTCGACGGTCTTGCCAAGAAGGTGACCGTCAATCTCGCCAGCGTCGGCGGCGGCGGCTCGGTCGCGGCGTCGTTCAAGGTCAAGATCGACTAGCCGCCGCCCCGCCGTCTCCCGCCCATGAACGCCACTCCGGCGCGCACCCCGTGCGCCGGACAGGGACAAGTCATGCCCGTCGCACGCGCCCGATCACTGCTGGCAATCGCCCATGCGCTGGTGATCGCGGCGCTGTGCCTGTTCGCGGCGCTCCCCGCGACGGCGCAGACCGTGCGGATCGCCAATACCGCGCAGTTGTCGTTCGGCGCACCCGACGCGCGCGCCACGGTCGCGTCGAACACCGTGACGCTCGACGTCGACCGCACCCGCCGCCCGACCGCGCTCAGCTTCCGCCTCCCGCCGATCGGCTTCCAGTTCAGCGGGATGCGCTGCGACACCGTGCCGGAGCTGCGTTTCTCGCCCGCGCCGATCGACGCCGCCGACCTCGCGCGCGCCGCGCCACTGCGGACCATCGACACGCGCCAGCCGATGATCATCGTGCTCGACGCGCCGGGCGACAACCACGATCCGGCCAAGCGCGAGACCGATTATATCGACGTCGATACCGATCGCGGCGTCTTCAAGCTGCCGCTGTTCGAGACCGGCGAGAACACCGGCGTGTTCGCCGGCGGCGTCCCACGCGGCGGCGAGCATGCCGAACTGTCGGCGTGCGATCCGACCCGCTCGCGCACCCCGAAGCTGCGCATGTCGTTCGCGGGCAACGAGTTCAGCGATGCCAGCGAGGCGATGCTGCTTGTCGACCCGGCCGGCTACGTCTTCGATTCGATGACCGGCGCCTTGATCGACGGCGCGGAAGTGTCGCTGCTCGACGCCAACGGCAATCTCGCCACCGTCTACGGTGACGACGGCATGAGCGCCTATCCCGCGACCGTCATCAGCGGCGGTTCGGCGCGCGACGCGAGCGGGCGGCTTTATCCGTTCACCGCCGGCAATTATCGTTTCCCGCTCGTCGCGCCCGGCACCTATCACCTGCGGATCGTCCCGCCCGGCCAATATGCCGCGCCCTCCATGCGCGACCGCAGCGCGCTGGCGAGCCTGCGCGACCCGGGCGGCAAGCCGTTCCTCATCAACGATGCGTCGTTCGGCGCAGCGTTCACGATCGACTCGCCCGAGCCCTTCTATTCCGACATCCCGCTCGACCGCAGCGGCGAGACCATCCTCCTGCTCACCAAGACCGCCTCGACGCGCGAGGCGTCGCCGGGCGATGTGGTCCAGTATCGCGTCACCGTCACCAATCGCGGCGATGCGCCCGCGCGCAACGTCGCGGTCACCGATCTGCTGCCCGCCGGGCTGCGCTACCAACCGGGCTCGACGCGCGGCGTCGCCGAACCGGTGCGCGGCAGCGACGCGCACAAGCTCGACTTCGTCATTCCGATGATCGCGCCGCGCGGCACCGCCGAGCTGCGCTACACGGTGACGATCGCGATGGGCGCGAAGGCGGGCGAGACGGTCAACCGCGTGCTGGCGAGCGGCAGCGCCGGCGTCACCGGCAACGAGGCCGCGGCGGCGATCCGCGTCCGCCCTTTGCTGTTCAGCGACGGCTTCACCGTGATCGGCCGCGTCACCGAGGGCGCGTGCGGCGATCCGGCGCAGGGCCGGCGTGGCGTGCGCGGCATCCGCCTGCTGCTCGAGGATGGCACGTTCGTCGTCACCGACAAGGACGGGCTCTACCATTTCGAGGGCGTGCGCGCCGGCCGGCACGTCGTCGCGCTCGACCGCGCCTCGGTGCCCGCCAGCCACGAACCGGTCGCCTGCGATGCCGATACGCGGCAGGCCGGCAGCGCCACCTCGCGCTTCGTCGAAAGCGACGGCGGGCTGCTCAAGCGCGTCGACTTCCAGCTCCGCCCGACCGGCCGCACCGCCGCCGCCGATGCCGCGCTGCCGGTCCCGGTCCGCAGCGACGGCGCGGCGGCGGGCGCGGGGCGCGACTGGTTCGTCGGCGAGACGCCGGGCACCGCCTTCCTCTTCCCGACCGCCGACCACAATCCGCGCGCGCCCGCGATCCGCGTCGTCGTCAAGCATCACCCCGGCCAGCGCGTCGCGCTGACGGTCAACGGCGTCGCCACCGACCCGCTCGCCTTCGACGGCACCGACACCGATGCGGCCGGCACGATCGCGGTGGCGCGCTGGTCGGGCGTGCCGGTCGTGCCCGGCGACAACCGGCTGGTCGCGCGCGTGCTCGACGCCGATGGCCGCGTCGCCACGACGCTGACGCAGGTCGTCCATTATGCCGGCGCGCCGGTGCAGGTCGTCGCGGTCGCCGACAAGAGCCGGCTCGTCGCCGACGGTCTCACCCGCCCGCTGCTCGCGCTGCGCGCGACCGATGCGCAGGGCCGGCCGGTGCGCGCCGGCACCCTGCTCACCGTCCGCGTCGCCGCGCCTTATGCGGTCGCCGAGGAGATCGCGATCGCGCAGGAGCGCCGGCAGATCGCGAACGGCGAGGCGCACAGCGCGCGGGTCGTCGGCGACGACGGCTATGCGTTCGTCGCGCTCGAACCGACGATGCAGAGCGGGCAGGTCCGCGCGCAGATCGATCTCGCCGACCGCGACACGCGCCGCACGATCGACGTCACCGGCTGGCTCGCCGCGCCGGCGCGCGGGCTGACCGTCGTCGGCTTCGGCGCCGGCACGCTCGGGTTCGACACGCTGCGCCGTCACGGCGAGCCGCTGGCGCGCGGCCGCTGGGTGCGCGACGGGCAGCTCGCCTTCTACGCCAAGGGCCGGATCAAGGGCGCGTGGCTGGCGACGCTCGCCTATGACAGCGACCGGCAGCGCGACCGCACGCGCGGACTGCTCGGGACGATCGACCCCGATCGTTATTACACCGTCTATGGCGACGGCACCCGCCAGGGCTATGACGCGCCGACCGACCGCAAATTGTATCTGCGGCTGGAGCGTCGCGACGTCTACGCGCTGTTCGGCGATTACGAGACCGGGCTGACCGCGACGCGGCTCGGCCGGTACAGCCGCACGCTGAACGGCGTGAAGGCCGAATATGACGGTCGCCGCCTGCTGTTCAGCGCCTTCGCCGCGCACACCGACGAACGCTATGCGCGCGACGAGATCCCCGGCAACGGCCTGTCGGGTCCGTACCGCCTCGCCGCGCGCGACATCGTCCCCAACAGCGACAAGTTGCGCATCGAGGTCCGCGACCGCTTCCGTCCCGAGCGGGTCGTCACCACCACGCCGATGACGCGCCACATCGATTACGACATCGACACCGGCGCAGGAACGATCCGCTTCCGCGAGCCGGTGCTGACGCGCGACCCGAGCCTCAACCCGGTCGTGATCGTCGTCGACTACGAAACCTACGGGCGCGGCCGCAAGAAGGTCGCGGGCGGGCGCGGCGCGGTGCGGCTGGCCGGCGGCAAGGTCGAGGTCGGCGCGACCGCGCTCCACGACGAGACCACCGCGACCGCCGACCTGCTCGCGGTCGACCTGCGCGCACGGCTGACCGCCACCACCGAGCTGCGCGCCGAAGCGGCGAGCGGCGGACGCGGCGGGCTCGACACCGGCCGCGCCTGGCTCGCCGAGGCCGAGCATCACGGCCCGCGCGCCGACGTGCTGGTCTATGCCCGGCAGCAGGATCGCGACTTCGGCGTCTCGCAGCAGAATGTCGTCGAGGCCGGCGCGCGCCGCGTCGGGGTCGACAGCCGCGTGCAGCTCGCACCGCGCCTGTCACTGATCGCGACCGGCTGGCACCAGCAACAGCTCGACGGCCCCGAAACACGCACCGCGCTCGATACACGGCTCGAATTTCGGCGCGATCGCGGCACGCTGTTCGCGGGAACCCAGCTCGCCCGCGACCGCGGCGTCACCGGGCGCGACCGGACCTCGCAATTGCTGACGCTGGGCGGCACGCAGTCGGTCCTCGACGGCAAGCTGACGCTCACCGGCCAGACGCAATTCGCGCCCGGCGGCGACACCGACAGCCTTGACTTCCCCGCTCGCCACCAGCTGCTCGCCGGCTACCGGCTGACCCCCGGCGTCCGGCTGATCGGCGGCTATGAGGTCGCGCAGGGCGCCGGCAGCGACGCGCAGACCGCGCGCCTCGGGTTCGACGTCGCGCCGTGGACCGGCGGCAAGTTGTTGACGACGCTCAATCAACAGGCGTCGGGCAGCGAGGACGCGCCGCGGCTGTTCGCGCAATACGGCCTCAGCCAGTCGCTGCCGATCGGCGCGCGCTGGATCGTCGACGCCTCGCTCGACGCCAGCACCACGCTGCGCGGCCACGCCGACCCCGCCACGGCGCTCAATGCCTTCGGCGCGCTTGCCCCCGGCATCACCGTGCAGGACAATGGCGGCGGCGATTATGCCGCGATTACAATGGGTGCCAGCTATCGCGCCCCGCGCTGGTCGTGGAACGGCCGCGGCGAATATCGCGCCAGCGCGCAGGGCAACCGCTTCGGGCTGACCACCAACCTGTTGCGCCCGCTCGGCGAAGGCCGGTCGCTCGCGCTCGGCGTGCGCTGGTACGGGGTCGGGAATGCCTCGTCGCTGACCGCCGACGCCGCGTTGGCATGGCGACCGATCGACAGCCGCTGGTCGATTCTCGAGCGTCTGCAATGGCGTGACGACCGTGCCGGCGCGGGCATCACCGCCGCCAACGTGCTCGGCGTCGCGGCGGGGGGCGACCTGTTCCAGGCGACCCGCCGCGCGATCAACAACATCGCGATCAATTACCGCAGCGGCGCGGAAGGCGACGGCCATGGTCTTGAGATGACGCTCTATCACGGCGTCAAATGGGTGCGCGGCAGCTTCGGCGGCGACGATTACACCGGACTGACGCAGATCGTCGGCGCAGAGGTCCGCCGCGACCTCGGCGCGCATGTCGACCTCGGCGTGCAGGGCTCGGTCCAGCACGGCATCACCAGCCGCACGCTGGCGTTCAGCGCCGGGCCGAACATCGGCGTCTCGCCGGTCCGCGACCTGTGGATCAGCGCCGGCTACAATGTCAGCGGCTATCGCGACCGCGATCTCGCGCAGGATCGCTACACCCGCCGCGGCCCGTTCGTGACGCTGCGCCTGAAGCTCGACCGCAACGCCGCGCCGCGCTGAGGTCGGCCATCGGCGGCGGCACCGGCCCGCTTCGACGTAAGTGGATCAAACTCTAGGGCAGCAGCGCGCGCACCTGCACCGCCAGCGTCAGCGGATCGAACGGCTTGACGATCACCCCCCGCGCCCCGGCCGCGTACAGCGCGACCAGTTCATGCGCGCGGCTGTGCGCGGTCATGAAGATCACCGGCAGGTCCGGCACGATCGCCCGCACCGCGCCGAGCAGCGCCGGCCCGTCCATGACCGGCATCGTCACGTCGAGCAGCGCGGCATCGAACGGCGGCCCGGCCGCAATCGCCGCCAGCGCCTCGTCGGGCGTGCCGACCGCGACCAGCGTCATCGCCGGATCGAGCCCGAGCGCCAGCGTCACGATCGTGCGGATATCGGGATCGTCGTCGACGAGCAGCAGCCGCAGCGGCCCGGTCATCGGTGCGCCCCCAGCTCGCGGAGCTGTCGCCGGATGGTCTCGACCACCGCCGCCAGATCGTGCCGTCCCTTGACCAGCACCGCCGTCGCGCGCCGCGCGATCTCCGGCGGCACGTCCGCCGCAGTGAGCAGGACGAGCGGGATCGGTTGCCCGCAGGCGTCGAGCAGCTCCGGTATCAACGCCGCGCCCGTGCCGTCGCCCAGCGCCATGTCGAGCAGGACCAGCGTCGGTCGCCGGTCGCGCATATCGGCGCGTGCCGCATCCAGCCCCTTGGCGCAGATCATCGTCGCGACATCCTCCAGCGCCACGGTCATCGCCTCGCACAAGTCGTGATCGTCATCGACGTGCAGGATCAGCGGCGTCCCCGCCTGCCCCGCCGCGTCGCCGGTCGCATCCGTGAGCAGCGGCAGGTCGAAGGCGAACCGCGTCCCGCCACCCGCGCGGTCCTCGAACCAGATCGTGCCGTCCAGCCGCCGGACGATCTCGCGCGCGATCGCGAGCCCCAGCCCGGTGCCGCCCGAGGCGCGCTGCGACTGGAAGCGGTCGAACAATCGCGAGCGCAGGTCGGCGGGCACGCCCGGGCCATGATCGTCGACGCTCACCCGCGCGCGTCCCCCCGCCACCTCGGTGCGCAGCGTGACGGTATCGCCGCGCGCCGAGGCGTGGATCGCGTTCGACACCAGATTGGTGACGACCTGGAGCAACCGCCCGACGTCGCCGGCGACCATCACCGGCGCGGGCGCGACCACATCGACCAGCGTCATCGCGTGTCGCTGCGCCACCCCTTCGCCATCGAGCGTGGCCTGCGCGGTGATTGTCCGCAGATCGAGCGGCTTGCGCGCGATCGTCAATTGCCCGCTCTCGATCCGGTCGACGTCGAGCATGTCGTCGATGAGCCGGATCAATCGCCGCGCGTTATTGTCGGCGATCGCCACCAGCCGCACCGCCTGCGGCGGCCATTCGCCGGCATCGGCGGCACGCAACAGCGCCAGCGATCCGACCACCGAGGTCAGCGGCGTCCGCAATTCGTGGCTGACGGTCGAGATCAGCTCGTCCTTGGCGCGGGCGATCCGCAGCCGGTCGGACGCATCGCGCAGCGAGAGCACGAGCCGGTCGCCATCCGGGCCATGCATCACCCCGATCGCGACATCGACGGTCACGTCGCTGCCGTCGCGCCGCCGCGCGACCTGATCGGGGAAGACGCCGCGCGCCGCGCCTGCGCCGAACCGCGCGCGAAGGTCGTCGTCGCCCGCGCGCGATGGCAGCACCGTCGCCAGATCGCGTGCGCTGAGTTCCGCCGCGCTATAGCCCAGCAAGTCCTGCCCGGCGGCGTTGATCGTCTCGATCGTCCCGCCGGTGGTGACGATCAGCAGCGTGTCGGTGGTACTCGCCAGGATCGCGGCGTGGCGCGTCGCGGCCTCGTGCGCGGCGCGCGCCGCCGCATGGCGTTCCGACAGCGAGCGCCACAACGCCAGGATGATGCCGAGCAGGATCAGACCGGCCAGCGCGCCGCTCACCTCGAGCAGCCGGTAACTGTCGTCGCGATGGCGCCTGAACGAGGCCGAACGCTCGGCGCTGCGGGTGCGTTCGGCCGCCGCGGCGGCCGCCACCGCGTCGCGCAGCGCGTCCATGATCCGCTTGCCGCGCCCCGACGCGACCTCCCGCCGCATCGCCGCGGCATCGCCGCGCTCGAACAGCGCGATCGTCGCGTCCAGCTCGGCGAACTTGGCCGCGATCGCCGGGCGCAGCGACCGGCCGGCCGCGCCCGCCGCGCCCAGCAGTCGCTCGACCTCGGCGCGCGCCGGGGCATAAGGTGCCAGGAACGCACGATCGCCCGTCAGCAGCAGCCCGCGCTGCGCGGTCTCGGCGTCCTTCACCGCCGACATCAGCAGCAACAACACCCGCTCGCGCTCGAACGATCGCGCCGCTTCCGCCTGCGCTTCCAGCGACCGTGCATGTTCGACGCCGGTCCAGCCGATCAGCGCCGCCAGCAGGAGCGGCGTCAGCGTCGCGATCAGCAGGAAGCGCCACCGCGACGGCGGAGCGGGTGGCGCAAGCGCGGTCACGGCTCCGCGCGGCCGATCAGCGGTCGCGCGGCGAGCAGCGCCTGCGCGCGGTTGGCGACCCCCAGCTTGCGGAAGATCGCGGTCAGATGCGCCTTGACCGTCGCTTCGGTCACGCCGAGGTCGCGCGCGATCTGCTTGTTCGCGCGCCCGTCGGCCAGCGCCACCAGCACCGCGCGCTGCGCATTGGACAAGGACGCCAGCCGCGCGCGCAGGTCGGCCAACCCGGCCGCATCGGCCGGCGCGACCGGCGGGAAGATACGCTGCCCGCCATCGACGCGCCGCAGCCGCTCGGCGAGATCGTCGAGCGGCAGGCTCTTGAACAGATAGCCCGCCGCCCCGACCGCGCGCGCCGCTTCCACCAGCCGCGATTCCTCGCTGGCGGACACCACCACGATCGGCGTGGTCGGCGCATCCATCTGCAAGGTCAGCAGTCCGGAGAAGCCGCGCGCATCGGGCAGGTGGAAATCGAGCAGGATCATCCGCATCGGCGATCGTTGCGTCAGCGCGCGCGCCTCGGCGATCGAACCCGCCGCCACCACCGAAACGCCCGGCAGCGCCGCACGCGCCGCCATCGCCAGTCCCTCGCGGGTCAGCGGATGGTCATCGGCGACCAAGGCGCGTCCTCCCAGCCTGCGTCCGTCTTCTGCCATGCCGTTGTGGTTGCAGTTGTTATCGCTATCGAAGATTGCGGTCCCCTCCCCCGTTGTCCAGATGCAATTGCAACCAAAACCCAAGTAACTGAGTAACATAGCATAGGATGATTGTACTGATTGACTCCATCTCGGATGCTATCCGCGAGGCGGCGAGGCTCGCGGGGCATCGCGGTTGGCGCTTCCGGCGCTGCGCCGCTTCGGCCGTGGTCGTCGGAGACGATGACATCCTGCTGCACGCGGCTGATGAAGCGGATCCGGCGGAGCTGCGTGCGCTGCTGCTCGATCGTGTCACGCCCGCCCTTGCCATCGCGTCGCGGGAGTGGATCGCGGCGACCGACTGGAGCGCACGCGGCTATGTCGCCGCCATCGACCTCCGCCGGCTCGGGGCGGACTTGCCCGCTGCCGTCGCCGAATGGCGCCACGCCGAGCGGCTCGCCACGATCGAGCGGCTTGACGCGACGTTCGGTACGGCGGCGGTCACGAGGCTGCTGCAGGGCCTGCGCTGCGCGCTGAAGGCGGTGCTCGATGCGCCCTATGACGCGCGGCTGGCCGCCGAGGCGCATCGTATCGCCGGCCTCGCCGGGACGCTGGGCTTTGCGGCGCTCGGGCGGCATTGGCTGCGCGTCGCCGAGCACCGGCAAGCCCCCGATGCCGCGACCCGCCGCGCTACCGCCCATGCGCTCGCCACGCTCGACCGCGCCGAAAACCGCGAGGCTTTCACGATATCTTAGTTACTCCGCTCTTAGGGTAGCGGCCTGCCTAGCGGCTTGAGAGCATGATGTCCCGCGCCATCCCGTCCCGATCGTCGACCCTGTGCCGCGCGCTCCTGCTCGCGCTGACGGCGGTCCTCGGGGCGTTCGGCGCGACGCCTGCGCTCGCCGCCGCCTGCACCGCCACCGCGCTGACCGCGACCGATCTCGGCAGCTTCTCGCCCGCCGCCGTCGCCACCACCGGCGCGGTGCCGGCGTTGCGCAGCCGCGCCGGGCTCGTCTGCACGCCGGGGCTGCTCAAGGTGTTGAGCGGCAATTACATCAAGGCGACGTTCCAGAGCCGCAATGCGCTCAAGCTCGCCCCGGCCACCGCCGGCGCGCCGACGCTCTCCTATGCGCTGTCGGCCGATCCCAACAACAGCGTGCCGATCGCCAACAACGGCACGGTCGATTACATGCAGGGCGATCTGCTGAACCTGCTCGGGCTGCTCGGCGGCACCTCGGCCGAGCTGCCCTTCTTCGTCCGCCCGCTCGCCACCGCCGGACTGGCGGAGGGCGTCTACACCGATCGCCTGACGATCAAATGGGACTGGTACATCTGCCAGGGGATCGGCGCGCTTGGCGCGTGCATCCTCGGGCTGGAGAAGGACACCGCCACCACGATCGTCGACATCACGCTGACCGTCGCGGCGCGCAAGTTGGTGCTCACCGCCAGCGGGAGAACCACCTGGGATCCGGTCAACGGCACCAGCTTCCCCAAGGCAGTGCCGGGCGGCAAGCGCCGGGTCAGCGTCCAGCTCAACAACCCCGACATCGTCGCGACCGACGGCAACGTCACCGTGGTGATGCCGATCGCGCCGCTCCAGACGCTCGCGCTCGACGGCGACGGCACGTCGGCCGGGCTGGTGAGCTTCGCGATGACCCCGTCGGGCAATGCGGTCGCGCTCAGCTATGACGGGCCGGCAAGCACGAGCGACGATGTCGACTTCTCCGCCGATCAGGGGCTGACCTGGACCTACGTGCCCGGCGCGACCGCCGGACTGACCAACGCGATCCGCTTTCGCCCCCGCGGCCGGGTCCCGGCCGGGGCGACACTCGACTTTTCGGTCCCCGTGACGGTTCGATAGCAATCAGAAGGCCGGTAAAACCGCGCCGTTATAGGTCCGCTGGATGAACGCACGCGTCTGCGCACTGTGCAAGGCAGCCACCAGCTTGCGCACGCGCGCGTCTTTTTCCGCTCCCGGGCGTCCGACGACGTAATTGACATAGGGTGACTTCCGGTCCTCGATCACCAAGGCGTCGCGCACCGGGTTCAGCCCGGCATCGAGCGCATAATTGGTGTTGATCAGCGCGAGATCCACCTCACCCAGCACCCGCGGCACGGTCGCCGCTTCCAGCTCGCGGAATTGTAACCTCTTGGGATTGACGACGATATCGCGCAACGTCGGGAGCGGATCGGCGGGGTTCCTCAGCCGGATCAGCCCGGCCTGCTGCAAGAGCAGCAGCGCCCGCCCGCCGTTGCTCGCATCGTTGGAGAGCGCGACGCTTGCTCCGGCTGGCAGCGCGGCGATGCTCTTCCAGCGCCGCGAATAGCCCCCCAGCGGCTCGACATGCACCGCCGCGACCGGCACCAGCCGCGTGCCGTGCGCGCGGTTGAACTCGTCGAGATACGGCTTGGTCTGGAAGTAGTTGACGTCGATCTGCCCCTGATCGACCTGCACGTTCGGCTGCACATAGTCGTTGAAGACGCGCACCTCCAGCGTCACGCCCTCCTTCGCGAGCAGCGGCCTGGCCTGTTCGAGGATCGCGGCATGCGGCACCGCCGTGGCGGCGACGGTCAGGCGATTGGGCGTGCTGTCCTTTGCCCCGCACGCGGCCAGCAGGAGCGCGGGCACGGACGACAGGAGCAGGCGGCGATGCAGCATGATGATCCTCAACGATGGTCGAGGCGGCGCGCCAGCTGGTCGCCGCCATATTGGATGAGCTGGACGAGCACGACCATCAGCACGACCGTGACCAGCATGACGTCGGTCTGGAAGCGCTGATAACCGTAGCGGATCGCGAGATCGCCGAGCCCGCCGGCCCCGACGACCCCCGCCATGGCGGTGAAGGAGACGAGCGCGACCGCAGTCACGGTCGCCCCGGACACGAGCCCCGGAAGTGCCTCGGGCAGCAGCGCTTTGGTGACGATTTGCCAGCGCGTTGCCCCCATCGCCTGCGCCGCCTCTATCGTGGTGCGCGGCACGTCGCGCAGTGCCTGCTCGACCAGCCGCGCATAGAAGGGGGCGGCCGCGACGACGAGCGGCGGGATCGCCCCCGCCACCCCCAGCGACGTGCCGACGATCCGCAGCGTCACCGGAATCATCACGATCAACAGGATCACGAACGGGATCGAGCGCAGCACGTTCACCACCGACCCCGCCAGCCGATTGAGCCACGCGCGCTCCGCCAGCTGCCCGCGGTCGGTGAGAAACAGCAGCACGCCCAGCGGCACGCCGGAAAGGATCGTCAGCAACAGCGACGCGGCGAGCATCACCAGCGTCTCGCGCGTCGCGATCGCGACATCGCCCCACACGACATGCGCGAACAGCCCGCTCACGCCGCATCCCCCAGCAGCGCGAGCGTCGCGGCATGACGGGCGCCGCCGAGCACCGCATCGACCGTGCCGCTTTCGACCACACGCCCGCGGTCGAGCACCGCCACCTGCGTGCAGACCGCGCGCACCACCGACATCTCATGCGTAATCAACACGATCGTCAGCCCGAGTTCGCGGTTGAGGTCGCCGAGCAGGGTCAGCACCGCGCGCGTCGTCTCCGGGTCGAGCGCGCTGGTCGCCTCGTCGCACAACAGCACGTCGGGCCGGGAGGCGAGCGCACGCGCGATCCCGATCCGCTGCCGCTGTCCGCCCGACAGATGCGCAGGATAGACGCCGGCCTTGTCCGCCAGACCGACACGTTCGAGCAGCTCCGCCACCCGCGCGCGCCGCTCGACAGTGGAGACGCCGGCGAGTTCGAGCGGCAGCGCGACATTGCCCGCGAGGGTGCGATTGGCGAGCAGCCCGAACGACTGGAAGATCATCCCCACGCGTCGCCGCACCGCGCGCAGTCCGGCGGCTCCGGTCGCTTCGAGCGACTGCCCGTCGACGCGCACCACACCCGCGCTCGGCCGCTCCAATCCGTTAAACAGCCGCAGCAGCGTCGACTTGCCCGCGCCCGAGCGGCCGATGATCCCGAAGACCGCGCCCCGCGGGATCGTCAGCGAGATAGCGTCCAGCGCGACCGTGCCGTCCGCAAACCGCTTCGACACCTGCTCCAGCACGATCATGCCGCCACCGCCACCTGCGCGGCAGCAAGCGGGCGGGATCGCGGCGGATGATCGTGGCAACACGCGGAGGGTTTCATTTCGGCTGCGTAATAGCCGCTCGAGGCGCACGCCGGGAGGAAATTCGCCTTCGAGCCCGCCTAGCCCAGCTTGCGGCGTCAGCCGCCGCGCGCGACCTGAAAGCCCGCGAACGACTGGCTGACCGGCATCAATTCCAGCCGGTTGACGTTCAGATGCGGCGGCAGCGTCGCGATCCACAGCACGGTCGCCGCGATATCCTCGGCGGTCATCGGCGTCGCGCCGGCATACAG
The DNA here is from genome assembly GCF_014199415.1 of Sphingomonas endophytica. GTDB lineage: Bacteria > Pseudomonadota > Alphaproteobacteria > Sphingomonadales > Sphingomonadaceae > Sphingomonas > Sphingomonas endophytica. Next base: position 47,727 of record NZ_JACIJN010000002.1, on the reverse strand, counting down.
CGTATCGGACGCGCCCTGGTCGCCGCCGGTCCGCACCAAGGTGAATTCGGTTTCGACCATCCCCGGATCGATCGCGCTGACGCGCACTCCGGTGCCGTGCAGGTCCGAGCGCAGGTTAAGCGTGAATTGCTGCACGAACGCCTTGGTGCCGCCATAGACGTTCCCGCCCGGATACGGGTACGTCCCGGCCACCGACGCGATGTTGACGATCCCGCCCTTGCGCGCGATCAGCCCCGCCAGCAACCGGTGCGTGATCGACACGAGTGCGGTGACATTGGTATCGATCATCGTCCGCCATTGATCGAGATCGGCCTTCTGCGCCGGCGCGGTGCCGAGCGCGAGCCCGGCATTGTTGACGAGCAGGTCGATGTCGCGGAACCGCGCCGGCAGAGCGTCGAGCGCGGCATCGCGCGCCGCTTCGTCGCGGACGTCGAAGACGGCGGCATGCACGCGGTCACCGAACGCATCGGCCAATGCGGCAAGCCGGTCGGCACGACGTCCGGTCGCGATCACCTGCCAGCCCGCGTCCGCCAGCGCGCGGGTCGTCGCCTGACCGATCCCCGAGGTGGCACCCGTGACAATCGCCGTCTTCATCCGTCCGTCTCCCGTGCGCCGTGCCACCATGATCGGCGGCGCGTGACCATGGGCGCGATCTGCAACGATCACAGATGCATTTCCAGCCCCGCCCCCAACGTCTGCGGATCGCCGACGATGCCGCGCCGGCCGTCCGGGCCGCGATATTGCAGATAATCGGCATCCAGCAGGTTGCGCGCGAACGCGAACACCGTCCACCGTCCGGCGTCGTAGCCGATCCGGGCATTGACCACCGTCCGGCCCGGCAGGCGGTTCTGCCCCTGCGCGACGCCCACGTCGGTATAGACGCCGCTGCGGTAATTGGCGTTGACGTTGCCGGTGATCGCTCCGGCGCGTGCGTTGACGCCGCCCGCCAGCGTCCAGCGCGGTGCATAGGGGAATTGCGACCCGGTCAGATCGATGATGCTGGTCGCGCCGGCCGGCAGCGCGAAGCGATCGAAGCGCGTGCGCACATGCCCGGCCGAGACATAGGCGTCGAGCAGGCGATTGACGCGTCCGAGCACCTCCAGCTCGCCACCGTACAGATGCGATTTGCCGGCGTTGACGGTACTATAGTCGAAGGCGTTGAGCCCGAAGAACGCGTTGGTCTGCTGGTCGCGCCAATCGACGTAGAAGACGTTGGCATTGATCGTCAGCCGCCCGTCGAGCCAGCGCGATCGCAGCGCGCCTTCGTAATTCCAGCTATATTCGGGATCATAGGGGGTCAATGTCGCCCGCGCGATATTCTGGCTCGACCCGCCCGAGCGATAGGCGCGCTGCACCGTGACGGCGGTGGTCAGCTCCGGCGTCCATTCCATGCTGATGCCGGCTTTGGGCAGGAAGGCGTCGAAGCTGCGGGCGTTGCTGGCGCGCGCCGACGCCGCCTGCGCGACGAGCGCCAGCACGCCGCGGTTGATCGCGATCACCGCGCGATGGAGCGGCGTCCCGGCGGCCGCGAACACGGTCGGCGCGGGCAAGGTGCCGTTGAAGGTTGCGGTCGTTTCCGCGCCGTAGCGATTGTCCTCGTGATCGTAGCGGAAGCCGCCGATCAGCGAGAGGCGATCGGTGACGCGCAGTCGCGCGTCGCCGAACAACGCCGCATTGCGAACGCGCATCGGCTGGTCGGCGACGTAGCGGACCGGGATCTGCGGCAGCACGGCGACATAGGCGGTGGCGATCTGCCGCGCGGTTGCCGCGGGAAAGCCGCCGCCTTGCAGCAATTGGGTGATCGTGGCGACCGGCGTAACGATGTTCACGCGGCTGTTGGCATCGTACAGGCCCGCGCGTCGGTACGCCCAGGCACCCAGCACGCCGCTCAGCCGCTCGCCATCGTAGTTGAGCCGCAGCTCCTGCGTCCACGTCCGGTAGCGGCTGTCGTTGTTGATATATTGCACGTCGGCCGCAGTGCCGTCGCCGTCGGCCAGCGCGAGGGTCGCGGTGCGGTTGAACGATGTCACCCCCGACAGGCGCACGCGCGGCGCGATCTCGTAGCCGATGTTCAGCACGGCGATGTCCGACCTGATATAGCCGCGGTTCCGCTGGTCGTTGCTCGACTGACGATGCTTGTAGAAGTCGGGCGTCGTCAGTTCGGTATATTCGTAGAGATAGCCGCCGTCGCGCCGCACGCGATTGTAGCTCGCGCGCACGTCGAGCCCGGGCAGCGCCTGCGGCGTCCAGCGGAGTTTGCCGCGCAGGTTGAGCAGCGCCAGCTTGTCGTCATAGCCGCCGCGCGTCACGTTGCGGATCAACCCGCGATCGGCGCGACGCTCCGCCGACACGCGGACGCCGAGCTCGTCGCGGATCAACGGCCCGCCGATCGCCGCCGAAAAGGTGCGATCGTCTTGATTGGTCCACATCACGCGCCCATCCGCGCCGTAATCGGTGACGGAGGCGTCGCGCGTGGTCAGCACCACCGCGCCGGCCAGCGCGTTCAGCCCCTGGATGGTCGACTGCGGCCCGCGCAGCACCTCGACCTGCTCGACATCCCACAGGTCGGTCGGCCCCCCGAACAGCGCCAGTCGCGGGATCGGCGCACCGTCGACATAGACGGTCGCGGTATCTGCGTTCCCGCCCGCGCCGATGCCCTGATTGTTGATGCCACGGATCGTGAAGCCCGCCGCGCCATAGGTTTCCGAGACGTTGGCAGTGCGGTTGTAGACATCCTGCACGGTCAGGATGTTCTCCTGCCTGATGCGTTCGGGCGTGGTCACCGCGACGCTGGTGGTGGTCTGCTGAAGCGTCCGGTGCGATTTCTCGCCGGTGACGATGATGTCGTCCGGCTGCGTGTCTGCCACTGCGGTGGCTTGCGTCTGTTGCGCATGGCCCGGCGATGCGACGATCAAGCCGGTGGTGCAGAGCAGACAGGAAAAGAACTTCATCATGGCCCCCTTTTTGCGGCGGGCTACGCATGATCGTAATGCGAATCAATATCAGATTGCCAAGGTGCTGTTTCTACAAGCGCCTTTGACCGAAGGAATGAGGCCGGCGGTGAGTAACAGCGAGCAGATGCCGCAGCGCCCCCGTGACGAAAAGCGGCGAGGATATGTGCCGGCCCGTGACCTGCCGGCCTGATCAACGATCGTTTTAACGGGCTAAGTGGCGGGCCGCGCCAGACCCGGATGAGCACTATGTCTACGCTATAGCCCTCTAGATCCCGATTTTGGGACATTTCTGCCGTTTCCTAGCGAAGGGTTGAACGGCAGATTTTGCCAATACTCGACATCCGCCGTCTGCCCGACCCGCACCGGAGAACGACAGAGATTGGGCCGTTTCCAGCAACGCCGCTTTTTGAGCTGATGCTGCCATAGGCGGACAGCAAGAATGCCTACGTTCGGCAAGTGTAGCTCCCTATCGGAAGCGCCCCAATGCCCTGCGCCCGGGACCTTTATGGCAGCTCATTGCGTCCTTAAATGATGAGGCTTGCCGAGGAACCGATATGTCTCTGCCCGATATTGATTTCAAAGAGATCCGCCTGCACGGCAACCAGGCGGACGCCTTCGAAGAGCTGTGCTGCCAGCTCGCTTCGGACGAGGCGTCGTCCGATCGGGTGCGGTTCGACCGCAAGGGACGCGGGGGCGATGCTGGCGTCGAATGTTTCGAGACGCTCGCCGACGGCTCGGAGATCGGTTGGCAGGTCAAGTTCTACTGGGACATCGACTCGATGCTGCGCTCGCTCGGCAAGTCGCTCGACACCGCGCTGGTCAAGCATCCCAAGATGCGCAAGTTCATCGCCTGCTTCCCCTTCGACCTTGCCGATGCCCGCAAGGACGGCACGACGACTGCGCTGGAAAAATGGGACGCCTGGCGCGCCGAGCGGATCGCGCAGGCGGGAACGGTCGGGCGGACGATCGAGATCGAGCGCTGGGACGCGCATGCCCTGCGGCAGCGGCTGACCAGCAACAACCCGCGCGCCGCAGGGCGCGTCGCCTTCTGGTTCGACCGGCAGCTCTTCACCCAAGACTGGTTCGCCGGCAAGTTTATGCGCGCCAAGGCCGGGCTCGGGGAGCGCTACGACCCCGAAGGCCATATCGATCTCGCGATCGGACGCGCGATCCGGGCCGTCACCGGCGATCCAGCCTTCTTCGTCGAGTTGGGTGAGCTCGGCGATGCGATCCGCCGCGCTGCTGGCGAGGCGTTCCCGATTGTCGGGACGACCGTTGCGGACGCGTGCGATGCCGCTGCCGCGGCGCTCCATGCCGCCGGCCGGTCCCGCATCGTGCCGGCCGCTTCGCTATGCGAGGCGGTGCGCGCCGCCGCCGATGCGGCATTTGCGCTGCATGATGAGCTGGATGCCGCCAATGGCGAGCGAGATCCGAGCAAAGCGATGGGAGCAGTGTCGGACCTGGCGGCGCGGCTTCGCGGCATCCTGACCGAGCTTCGCCTACCGCACTGGGCGCTGCTGGACCGGTGGTCGCTGCTGGTCCACGGCGACGCCGGCAGCGGCAAGTCGCATCTCCTCGCAGACGCCTGCGCGCATCAGCTGGCGGCGGGCTGTCCGGCATTGATGGTGCTGGGCGGCACGCTCGCCGACGACGAACCCTGGAGCCAGATCCTCAAAGGGCTCGACCTTCCCCGCCATCTCGAGGTCAGCCAATTCCTCGGCGCGCTCAATGCCGCGGGCGAAGCGGCGGGAGTGCGCACCCTGATCGCGGTAGACGCGCTCAACGAGAAGAACGGACAGGCGATCTGGCCCGAGCGGCTCGCGGGTCTGCTCCACGACATCAAGCAATTTCCCTGGATTGCCGTCGTCCTTTCGTGCCGCACCACCTATCTCGAGCTGGTGATTCCTGACACGCTTGACGCCGCGAAACTGCCGCGGATCGAGCATCGCGGCTTTTCGGTCGGGGAAGTGCGCGCCTATCTGCGACAGCGCGGGATGACCTTGCCCGAGACGCCGCTCCAGGCTGGAGAGTTCCGCATCCCCTTGTTCCTACGGCTATATTGCGACGCGCTTGAGTTCGAGGGCGAGGCGCTGCTGGCACGTGGACTCGGCGGCGTTACTGAAATCTTCCGCGCCTATACCGACGCGGTGGCCCGCCGTGTGCAGCGCCAGCTGAAGGTGCCGCCCGGCCGCAGTCCGGCCGCGCAGGCGCTCGCCGGGCTGGCGCGCGAGATGGCCGACACCGGCCGCGCGGACATCCCGCTCGACCGTGCCGAGGCGATCGTCCGCGCCGTCCATCCGGGTCGGTCGGCCGATGAGGATCTGCTCTTCCAGCTCGAGAATGAAGGGATGCTTGCAGTCGATCCGATGTTCACCGCCTCTGGCGGAATCGTCCAGGCGGTGCGGTTCACCTTTGAGCGGATGGGCGACCATGCGGTCGCGGCGGACCTTCTCGCGCGTAGCGGTGGCAGCGGCGCGGCCGGACTGTGCGCGGCGGGAACGCCCTTGCGCGCGGCGCTCGACGATGACGATAGCTTGATAGTGCCCGGTCTTCTCGAGGCGCTGGCAGTGCAATTGCCCGAGGGCTTCGGGATCGAGCTGCCCGACCTTCCCGGCCTGCCGGCTGCGCTCGAGCCCGACCATGCGTTTGTGCAGAGCCTCCCGGCGCGCCGCCTCGAGGCGTTCACCGCGCGAACCTGGGAATTGGTCGATGCGATCGGCGGTGATGCCCTGCGCTATGATACGCTGATCACCCTTGCCACCGAGCCCGGCCACCCCAACAATGTGCGGCATCTCGACGCCGAGCTTCGCGCGCTGTCGATGGGCGGACGCGATGCGCGCTGGACGATCCACCTCGCCCAATCGCCCGATGCGGCGTTCCATCTGATCGACTGGGTCCGCGCGGCCGACCCTGACGGCATCGCCGACGAACGTGCGGAGCTCGCCGCGACGCAGGTCGCCTGGTTCCTCACTGCGACGCGCCGAGCGTTGCGCGACAAGGCGACTAAGGCGCTGGTCGTGCTGTTCGCCAACCGCGCCGCGCTGGCGACACAGGTTTGGCGGGCCTTCGCCGGGCTCGACGACCTGTACGTCGTCGAGCGGCTCACCGCCGCACTGTTCGGCGCTGGGATGCAGGGGCGCTGGAGAATGGAGGAGCTGCGCGCCGTCGCCGGGATGTTGCACGCCGACCTGTTCGCCGGTGGCAGTCCGCCCGCCAACAAGCTGCTCCGCGACCACGCCTCAGGCCTGATCGGCTATGCCGCGGCACAGGGCGCGCTGCCGGCGGAACTCGACTTGGCGTCGACCAGCCCGCCCTTCTCGAGCGCTTGGCCGATCGAGAAAATCTCCGAGGACCAGATGGAGGCGTTTAAGGTCGCTTATGGCAAAGATGGCGAGCGCCATCGCGACACGATCGTCGCTTCGCTCAAGGACGGTGACTTCGCGCGCTATATCCTCGATCCGGTCGCTCGCCGCTTCAGCCCAGCACCACGCGGCACCGACCCGCTGCCCACCGCGAAGGATTTGAGGGACCAGTGGCTTGCCGATTTCACTACCGGCGCGAGCGAGGCGGAGCTTGCCGCCTACGACACGCTCCAGGCCGCGGTCGCTGCGATTAAGGGAGAGCGGAACGGGCCAGTCCATGCGGACCGGCGCGACGACCTCCGCGCCGCGAAGCGCGCCTTTCGCGACGCCATCGGTCCCGAACGGTTTGAGGACTGGCGCGCGCGCGCCGAGAGCTGGCGCGACGAAGGCATGTACCAGGGCTTTGCGGCGCGTGGGCCGGCCGAGTTCAACCTGGCCTGGGCGCGCCGCTGGGTGACGTGGCGCGCGCACGACCTCGGCTGGTCCGAGGCGCTGCACCAGGAATTCGACCGGCGCATCGGAACCGGCCGCAACAGCCACGAGGTCGAGCGGATCGGCAAGAAGTACCAATGGCTCGCGACCTATGAACTCGCGGCGCGGATGGAAGACAATCTCGCGGTGCTGCCCGGCGAGGAAGAGGATGGACCAAGCCGGTTGCGCGACATCGACCCGTCGATGCTGCGCGAGCGCACCGAAGACGATGGCTGGCGCCGCCCGCGCGAGGCAAGCTTCTGGGCGCCTTATGCTCCGACCATCGACGCCGCCACGCCCGGCGAGGCGCTGGCCTGGCTCAATTCCAGCGCGGCGATGCTCGACGGCGCGGAAAATGTCGAGGTCGTCGATCGGGACGGTCGTCAATGGCTCGTGCTCAATGGGTTTGAGCTATGGGAGGAGGATCGCGACCAGGTTCGCTCGGAATCTTGGCGCAGGATCGGCTGCACTATTCTCCGCGCCGCCGACCTCGGACAGCTGATCGCCCGTCTTGAGGGCATCCACATGACCGGGCATCACGACATGCCGGTCGGCGGTGCCGACGGCTATTATATGCATCTAGGCGAACATCCCTGGGCTTGGCCCGACCGCAGCGACGATGGTTGGATCAAATGGCGGCCTAATGGCGGCGACTGGCAGGCGCCAGCCTTGGCCGTGCGGCCGCCCACCGCTGAATACACAGCGGAGAGCACCGGCTATGATTATTCGATTACCCAGAACATCACCCTCAACCTGCCCGCCAGCTGGCTGATGGACGCGCTCGGCCTGCGCCTCTCCGACGGCCAATCGATCGAATACCGCAATGCCGCAGGCGAAGTGGTATTCATGGATCCGACGGTGTATCGCGTCGGACGTAATGCGGCCTTGGTCGACCGCGTCGCGTTCCTCGACATGCTCGCGCGTGAGGAGCTGGTCGCGATATGGGCGGTGGCGGGCGAGAAAAGCGTGTTCGGTGAATTGCACAGCGATGGTTTTGGCGGGCGCCGGGCCTTCACCCGGCTGTTCCATTCAAACAGTGCTACACTTCAGGCGCTTCCGAGGTTCGAGACGTTCGAAAAGCCTTCGCGTCGTCAGCGCGCGATCCTGCTCGGGGGGGATGCCGACGGGGTGGCGGACGACGAGGAGGATGCCGATGTCGAGATGTGACTGCGATTGACCACGCGGCAGGTAGGCATCGCGGTCGAAACTGCTCTCGCGCAGGCAGGTCCAGCTGTATGACTGCATGATTAGGATCTCGGACTCTTGTGACTGGAAAGCCTGCCGAAGATCACGACGTCACCGCGCGACGAGGCGGCGGCGAGCGGCGTTTCGATCCAGCTTTCGAAGACCTCACGGTTGATCGGCCGGTCGATGAGCCCAGGTGCAGTCAGGCCGTCACAGCGCAGACCGGCGATGAAGGTTTGCGTGACCCAGTGACCGAAGGGCGCGGGGCCCTAAGGCGCTGGCAGAAGTGTCGCGCTCGCGAACCTATGATTTGCCGGCCTGCTAGCCGTGCCGCATGGCGGCCAGCATCAAACACTCTGAGCGTTTGATGCCAAACTGCGAAGCTCCCGCTTGAGAGACGTCACGGCTGCATACGCCTCCGCCCGCGCTGAACTGCCATCTGTGGTGGAGTTCACCAGCCCTACCGAACCCTGAGCACGGGCAAGCAGATTCGTCCATTGCGAACCCTCGAGCGTACTTACCATCTTGTGTAACTCGTCCTGTACCGAGTATCCGTTCTCGGCCCGGACGAGAACGCGGTCGAGGAGGTCGCTCAACCGCTGCGGTACGTTCTGGTCGGCATTTTTTTCGGGTGTTGCCATTCTTACAGCCCTCTACGAGTTTCGCATGCACTTATAGCCACTCCTGTCACCGTGACATGGTTTTGTGCCCGTTACGCATAAATCTGGGCTAGGGACGGCTGAAGATGCAAGACACAGAACTACGGAAAATCATCCAAGCCGAACTCGAGAAAGACGAGCCGGACTGGCACCGGATTGAGCACGCCAGTCGCCAAGTGGTCGACTCCGATCCCGATTTTATCCGCTTCTCCGTCGACGCGGCGCATATCCAGCGCCTTGGCGAAGAGTTGGTGGCCAAGCAAGAGACGGCCCTTTCCGAGCTCATCAAGAATGCGTTCGACGCCGATGCGTCAAAGGTAACGCTGACGTTCGAGAAACACGCCGGACTCGGTGGAGCGCTGACGATCGAAGACGATGGTTCGGGTATGACCGAGGATGTGATTCGTGACGCATGGATGCGCATCTCGACTGCCGCAAAGGCGAATGAGCCGACTTCACCGCGCTTCGGCCGCGTACGCGCGGGCCGAAAAGGCATCGGGCGCTTCGCCGTGCAGCGACTCGGTCGCCAGCTCTTGCTTGCTAGCAAGCCGGCCGGCAGCCCGCTAGGTTACAGGGTCAATTTCGACTGGGAGCGCGATTTCCAGCCAGGACGAAATCTCCAAGACATTTTCAGCGGCGTCGAGCGATTTGAAAAGAAAAGTGAAGAGCAAGGAACTCTGCTCCAAATCCGCAACCTGCGGGACGTATGGCCCGACGCCGCCATCGAGCGGGTCTGGCGTTCCGTGATCCTGCTGCAGCCGCCTTTCGAGCTAGCTCCGGTGCAGCCGAGCACGACGGGTAGCCCTACCGCCGATCCAGGTTTTCAAGTCGTCATCAACGGCGTCTCACAAGCCGAGCAGACCAAGAAATTTTCGATCGAATCGGACTTTCTTGCGCGGGCAGCGGCCATCGTCACCGGGTCTGTCGATGAACATGGTCGTGCCACTGCGCATGTGGTTTCGGCCAAGCTCAACCTCAACGACACAGAGATTTTCGATTTGGTCATGGACCAAACGGGCCCGTTCTCGTTCGAAGCTCGCTACTTCATTTACGTGCCTGACATGTTGTCTGGGATGAAGCAGGCGACTGCTGCGCAGATGGGCCGCCAATTTGGTGGTATTCGGGTCTACCGCAATGGGTTTCGAGTTCTTCCTTACGGCGAAGAGCGCGATGACTGGCTCGGGTTGGACGATATGGCATCCAGGCGGAACACCATTCTTCTGCCGTCAAACAACCGAAACTGGTTTGGCCAAGTGCGGCTCGATTCTTCGGCAAATCCAGCGTTCGAGGAGACGAGTAGCCGCGAGGGTCTGCTCGAGAACCAGGCTTTTACGCAGCTCCAAACATTTCTTCAGCAGGCGCTAATCTGGGCAGCGGGCCGAGTGGGCTTTAAGCGGGACCGCAAAGTAACCGCCGGACAACGTGACTTCGTCTCTGTCGTGAAGCCCTCGCAACTCATCCGTCATCTCCGGATTGGTGGACAAGCCAGCGGATCTGATAGTGAAGAGGTGCTGAAAGCCGCTGAGGCGGCAGCCGCCGATTATGAAAAGCAGGTCGAAGCGAAGCTGGCTGAGTCGCTCGAATACGAGGAGATGCTCCGTATCTTAGCTTCGCTCGGCATCTCGATCAGCGTCTTCGGCCATGAGGTTAAAGGGGCCCAAGACAACTTCCTCGCGCATCTCGCGATCGTCCGGGACGTTATTGCTGGCCTCCGAAACGATGAGGAAAAAGGCGCACTTGGCCATGAACTAGACGATCTGGCATCTGCCTCCGACAGGCTGCTAGACATCGGCGGCTACATCGCCGGGCTGATGTCTAGCACTGAAAGCCGAGAGCTGCGTACTCTATCAGTGCGCGGGGCGCTTGAACGGTTCACTCGCCAGTTCGGCGAATATATGCGCAAGCAAGACATTCGGTTCGACGAACCCGATGTCCAGCCCTCGCACCTGCGAACCGTACCAATGCATTCGAGCGAGTTCGACACCGTTCTGCTCAATTTGTTGACCAATGCTATCAAATCTATGCGCAAAGCTAAGGTTTCGGATCGGCGGGTACGCATGGACGCGCGGCACGTCGGCCGGCATGTCGTGATTGGCTTTGAAGACAATGGCGGGGGCATCCTACCCGAGAACCGGGAGCGCGTGTTTGACGCCTTCTTTACGACGACGACCGGAGTTGAGGATGATGGCGTTGCCGGGCCCGGTACTGGCCTTGGCCTGAAGATTGTGTCGGATATCGCGAACAGTTACGGCGGTGTTGCGCGGGTTGCGGAGCCCAGTGACGGCTACCGCTGTAGGATCGAGATCACCCTTCTGGAAGCGAGCGAACAAGAGGGACGGCAGGAATGAGCAAGACCGGTGTCTTTGTGGACGACAAGGAAAAAGTCTATGCTCGCTTATTGAGCCGACAGTGCATTCTCGATTTTGAACATTTCCTAGTCGATACCGACATTGCGTCTCTAGCTAACCGAATCCTTGAACGTAATCCAGACGTTGTAGCGCTCGATTATCGTCTCGACGAAGAAGTTGGCGACCTTGCAGCGAATAAGACGTTCAAAGCTAGCGCTCTTGCGCAGCATCTGCGCGACAAAGCGGTGAGCGCTCCGGCAGAGGACTTTCCGATAGTTTTGGTTTCGGCAGAAACGAAAATCAGGAGTTTATTCGATCCGGATCGGACGGCGCACGACCTTTTCGATAAGGTCTTCGTGAAGGAGCAGATCCGTGTCGATGCGAAACGCGCGCAGACCGAGCTCATCAGCCTCGCCAACGCTTATGAGACGCTGGCCCAGCAACAGGCCTACAGCTTGGAGACGTTTCTCGACACCTCGGAGGAGGACCGGGCCTTCACCGACCTCCAGGAGCTAAGGACGCCGGTGGAAACGGCGTCAGCGCCGCACCAAGTCGTCGGCTTCCTATTGAAGCAGCTGTTCAACAAGCCAGGGCTACTCCTCGACGATGCCGACACTGCGGCGCGCTTAGGGATCACCCAGCCATCGTTTGAGGCTGTTCGACCAAAGCTCTTCGAGGCGGGTCTCGCCTATTCGGGCCAGCTTGCGGAGGGTTGGCCACGCTGGTGGGCGCACCGTGTCGAAGCTTGGTTGGAAGAGAAGTTAGGCACGCGACCAATCACTACGACGGCGCTCGAGCGAGCCAAACGGCTCGGCACCGCGCTTGAACTTTCACTCGAGCCGGCGAGGTCGCCATGGACGCGAAGCGACGACGAGAAAATATCCTTCGCATGTGCCTCCTGCCGTCGCGGTGCCGAGGTCAGACATTCGGTAAGCGCGTTCGAAGGCGCGGTTCCACGCTATCGCATCGCCCGGCGGATCTGTTGGGATTGCGTCCAGACAGGCCGCTACGAGCACGAACATCCAACGCTTCGTATCGACGAGCTCGACGAACGGGTTGCGGCCAAAGTGCGAACAATGAACAAGCCGGCGGCGCGCTGACGAATGAAAAAGATTAAAGGCTCGCAAAAGGGCAAAGGTAATAAGCAGCCAGCGGCTTTCGAGCCTGCGCTTTGTCTAATCGAGCCGGTGATCGCTCGCGATGCGGGCGAGGCACTGATGACCGTTGCTCGCAGGCTCGGTGATGCAGGAGTGTTGACCGTCGAGGGCGCTAGGATCCTCGAAACACAAGGTAGAAGGATTAAGCAATCCCCGAAGCCAAGCGAATGGTCATTGCTGATCGACCCTGACGAACGCGTGAAATTTGAATGGACCCAAGACAAGAACGGTCACCATATTCAGCCTTGGCTTTGTGCTAATTTGGTCGTCAACCAGAGCCTTGCTGGCCGCCCTCCATTCAGCGCGTTGGACATCGCTATCCAGTTCGACGATCTGAACGACGAGCCGGTCGCGCGCTGGCACGTTGATCTCGCCAATGAGAAAGATGACGCGTTTCAACCCGGACCGCTGTTTCATCTTCAGTTTGGCGGTCACCAACAAGGTTTTCGGGATCGTGATCACCCCCTGAAGGCGCCGAGGTGGTGCCATCCACCGATGGAGGCTGCCCTCCTCTGTGAAGTGATCGCCGCCAACTTTTTCGAAGAAAGGTGGTTGGTCCTACGTGAGGATCCAGCTTGGTGCGAGGCGATCGCCCATTTTCAGCGGCTCTGCTACCCTTCCTACCTCAACAAACTGGCGCAAGCCCTGCTTAAGCCTCGCGCGACTTTGCTTAACGAGGTTTGGGCAGGCGATTGGGTTAAGAGCGCTCGACTCGCTTCCGATCAGGCCTCCGCCGCTCGCGCATCGTAACGAGCGCTAAGCGGAGGTGGTCCAGTTGCCCGGCCGAAAGTCCAGATTGCCCGAGAACGAGCGCGTCAGCCACGAGGGAAGCACTGACCGCATCGCCACCTCGAAGATGGCGATCTATGTCGGCGAAGCCTCGTTCAATCGCGTCGGGCGCGAGCTCGGGCATCAGCACCTGGATGCGTTCGGCATCGCGAGGCTCGTGCTTAAGCACACCTGAGCCGTAGCGCCGACCCACCATCTCGGCCGAAATCTGGGAGAATGTCGTCAGAAGGCTGATCGCCAGCAACTTGTGGTCGGACGAATTCGCCTTGTGACGAAAATAGACACGATGAACGGTATTCGTACTATTGCAGCCAAGCACATTAAAAACAAGTCGGGGCCCGTCGTGATGCATAACCGGCAGGAAAGCGTCAGGAAACTTGCCATCGCACGGCTGGTGCCAGATGCTCCGTTTTCGAAAAGTGCCTATGCTGGTTAGACGCTCAGCGTCGAATGTCGCCAGATAGTGCGACATCCGCCGATTGCTCTCGACTTCCCGTGTTTCGATCAGCCATCCGCGCTCACCCTTTTTCAGCGCAGCCGCATGATCGGAGGCCGTGAAAGTCAGCCCAGGTGCTTGCCGATACTTGGATAGGATTGGACTACAGTCGGCTTCGACGAGCCCGGCCGGATCGAGGCTTGACTGGGGAAGGACGAAAAATGGGTTAGCCCCGGTGACGATACCGATCTGGACCTTCGCGAAGTCGCCAATGGTTCGACAGAAGGTATCTTCGGTTAGCGCCGTGAAACAGCCCAGATCGCCCGATTTGAGGCTGAGCGCTGCCGGGCTCACGCCGGTTGTGTTGCCAGTCCACCGGCCGAAGCTCCAATCGGCAATCAGCGCGCGAAGCTCAGCAAGCGTTTGCGCTTCGCCGAGTTCGATTACACCTTCTGTGGCGCAACTGCGATGTCCGTCAGCGAGCAAGATTACCGTCTCTTCGTCAGCGCCCTCATCAAGAAACAGCCGTTCGCGGATTACGATCGCCGCGCAACGGTCGAAGTGTTGGCGGAGATAGTCTCTGCACGATGCAGCATAATCGGCCTGCAGGGCGGCTCCCGGAAGAACCCAAGCCATCCGGCCACCTTCCTCAAGAAGGGAAACCGAATGCGCCAGAAAATAGGCCCATAGGCTGGCTCGCCCGCCAACGTTTGGCACGCCCCAAGTTCGGGCGCCGAGTTCTTTTCGGCGCTGCCGACCGATGCGCTGGTGCGGTATGTAAGGGGGATTGGCGAGCACCGTTGTGAAGCAGTGCGGCCAGCCCGCGCCGGCCTCACAATCGAGGAAGTCAATATGCCGGAACTGATCGAGGTCAACGGGACGGCTGAAAACCGTTGATAGGTGCTCGAAGGCGACGGGGTCTATGTCGCAGCCGAAAATGCTGGCAACCGGGTCGGTGGATCCAAGCATGTCGAGGCGCTTGAACGCCGCCTCAAGAAATCCGCAGCCACCAAAGCTCGGCTCGAGAACCGTGTCCCTGCCGCTGCGAATCGCCCAATCAGCCAAAATCTGGCTAAGCTCGACTGGCGTATAGAAGGCGCCGATTTTGCGGCGGTCAGCCAAGCCGCGTGAAGTCTGCGGCGTTACTAAACTGGCCAACCTATTTCCCCATCATCTCTCACTTCCACGATCGAGCGCCTTGTACGATAGTCGGACCTCAGCAGGGGGTCCAGCTTATTTGGCATGTGTGAGGCGCGATTGAACATCTAAACGCGTTCTCGCCGGACCCATAATGCGGGGATCATTCCGTTCGCGTTAATGCTACAGGGGCTTAGGGCGCCTGCTCGTCATTCGGCCGCAAGCGGCAGGATTCTAAGGGCGCTGCCCCACGCGCGGGTCAAGGGATCGCTGACGCTCGTCCGAGCCGGTTTCCCCGGCCTTCCTCCACGTCGTTCCTCCGTTCCGTGCAGGTCGGGAGATCCCCCTCCGGCCCGGACGCCCTTGCCCCTTGCTACCCCCGCTCTCGCCGAGGGGCAGGAGGTCAGACGCGGCGCTGCGCTGCGCTGACCTCCAGCACGAAGGACAAGGCCATGACCACCACAGTCAACGCCCCCCGCAACATGATCTTCAACGGCGATTGCATCGACGTAATGCAGGCGTTCGATACCGGATCGGTGGACATGATCCTGACCGACCCGCCCTATGTCACCAACTATCGCGACCGGCAGGGCCGCAGCGTCGCCAATGATGACAACGGGCGCTGGCTCAAGCCCGCGTTCGCCGAGATGCACCGGGTCCTGAAGGACGGCGAATTCGCGGTCAGCTTCTACGGCTGGAACAAGGTCGACCTGTTCATGGAGGCGTGGCGCGCGGCGGGCTTCCGCATCGTCGGGCATCTGGTGTTCCGCAAGCGGTATGCCTCGTCATCGCGGTTCCTGCGCTACGAGCACGAGCAGGCGTATCTTCTCGCCAAGGGCACTCCCCGGATGCCGGCGCGCGTCATCCCCGACGTGATCGACTTCCCGTATTCGGGCAACCGGCTCCATCCGACGCAGAAGCCGGTGGAGGCGCTACGTCCGCTGATCCAGGCGTTCAGCCGGCCGGGCGACTTGGTGTTCGACCCGTTCAGCGGATCGGGATCGACGCTGGCGGCGGCGCAGGCGCTGGGCCGCGATTGGGTCGGGATCGAACTGGACAACGGCCACTATCGCACCGCCACCCGCCGGCTGGCGGAGGCGAACCGAAGGGCCGCCGCTTAGGCTGCCCTCCCATGCCGAGCATCGCCCGCCGGCCACCCGCCGGCGGGCGGCCATGCCTCCCGCAGGTCGGCATGGCCGCATGTGGCGTGCTCGCCGGACTGCGCCCGGCTCGCCAAGACTTGATTAAATACATCCGATATGGAAGAAGTCGTTTACCAATATCGATCGCGCAACGCGATCTACATATCGGCAAAGACCATCTGCAAATCTTCGTCGCAGTAATCGACGCTTCCTCTTTCCAGCGATGCTGCGCTGGCAGGAAAGAGGGGACGCCATGCCAAATATCGATTGGCGCACGCCGGCCACTTACGCTCATGCTCGGAACATCTCGACCGCCGGCTTCGCGTGGGAGTTCCTACGCCGCGATCCCGAGTATCGTCGCGACTTCCGCCGCGTGAAGGCGTCGCCGCGCGGGACGGTCGAGGCACAGGCCGCGTTCACCGACCGATGGGGGTTGCGATTTCCCGGCAGACCCGGACCGGCCCGCCGACGAGGCACCGCCGTTCTGGTCGCCTGCGCTGCTGCCTGACGCCTTCGAGCTGCGGCACGCCGTCCCGCCGGCCGACGATCCGGCCGCGATGCCCATACGGCTGTCCGAGCTTCCCGGTATCGACGTGCGCGTATCCACAGACGGAATTTGGCATGGCGTCTGGCGCACGATCGGCGCCGAGCACCGCTTCCAGCTCGCCGTCCCGCCACCGAGCAAGGCCGCCACTTACATCGTCGTCCTGCCGCTGGACCGGCTGCTCGAACTGCGCGCCGACGCGGTGGTGCGCTTCTGGCTTGCGCTGCAAGGTCGTCCGCCCGGCGACCGGCGTCACGTTCTGCCGGCGCAGACCCGCGCCCGCCTGATCCTCGCCCTGCGCGCGCTCGACGGTCGGCTGGACGGCGCCAGCTACCGCGACATCGCCAGGGTGCTGCTCGGCTTCCGTGGCAGCAAGGCCGATTGGGACAGCGATCCGCGCAAGAACCAGGCCCGCCGCCTCGTCGCCGATGGCCTGCGCCTGATGCGCGGCGGCTATCGCGATCTGCTCGTCTACCCCGTCCGGCTGCCGCCCCGGGGCTGATCGTCATCCCGCCGGGGTGCCGGAATCGCACCCCCCTGATTCCGGCACGCTGCACGCCGCCGGTTCTCCGCCACGGTTCGCCATAGCCCGCTGCCACCCCCCGGCAGCCCGCCATGCACCGCCGGAGACCCGACCATGCTCGATCCCAAGACGGGGTTGCCACCCCGCTACCTGCGCGCGCCCGATGCGGCGCGCTTCCTCGGCATCTCGATCCGCACGCTGGAGAAGCACCGGACCTACGGCACCGGCCCGACCTATCGCAAGGTCGGCGGGCGCGTCCTGTATTCGGTCGAAGACCTCCAGGCGTGGACCGCCATCGGTGCGCGCAAGTCCGCGTCCGAACAGACCGCCACCCGCGTCTTCCCCGCCCGCCCGCTGACCGCGGCCGAGAAGGCGTCGCTCTGAATGTCGGGCGATGCCACCCGGAGCGAGCGCCGGCAGCTCGACCCGTTCGTCGTCGCGATCGGCGATGCCACGCCGCGCGACCAGCGCGACCTGATGGAGCGCCCGTTCTTCTCGCTCGCCAAGGCCAAGCGGACCGCGCCGATCCTCTACGAGTCCGGCGGTCAGCGCGTCGAGGTCCACGCCATGCCCGAACACGGCATGGCGACGATCTGGGACGCCGACGTGCTGATCTGGGCGGCGAGCCAGATCGTCGAGGCCGCCAATCACGGCCTGCGCACCTCGCGCTTCCTGCGCTTCACGCCCTACCAGATGCTGCTCGCGATCGACCGCGCCACCGGCGCGCGCGAGTACCGGCTGCTGAAGGGCGCGCTCGCCCGGCTGCAATCGACGGTAGTCCGCACCACCATCCGCCACGGCGAGCATTGGCGGCGGCACCAGTTCTCCTGGATCAACGAGTGGGAGGAGCTGACCACCCGCGACGGTCGCGTCGAGGGCATGGAGTTCGTCCTGCCCGAGTGGTTCTATCGCGGTGTCGTCGACCGCTCGCTCGTGCTGACGATCGACCCAGCCTATTTCCGGCTGACCGGCGGCATCGAACGCTGGCTCTACCGCGTCGCCCGCAAGCACGCCGGCCACCAGCCGCACGGCTGGACCTTCGACGTCGCGCACCTCCACCAAAAGTCCGGCAGTCTCGCGCGGTCTTCCGACTTCGCGCTCGACCTGCGCCGCATCGTCCAGCGCCAGCCGCTGCCCGGCTACCGCCTCGACATGGCGCGCGACGGGCGGCGCGAGCTGCTCCGTATATGGCCCGTTTCGCCGTCCACAGTGCCTGTGGACGGACCTGTGGAAACGCTCGTGACTTCGGGCGCAAACGGTATCGGGATTTCGGGCGCAGCCCTATCGGGACTTTGGGCGCACGAACCGCAGTTAAGTCTGTGGCCCGAAACGCTGAATCTGGCCCGTAACTTAGAATCTAACAGAGAACCTAACTCTATTGCTGTCGCGCGCACGCGCGGGCGGCCCGGTGCCGGTGCCGCCGAAGGGCGCGAACGGTGATGCGCGCGCTCGACCTGTTCAGCGCGGCGGCCGGCGGCTGGACGCTCGGCCTGCACCGCGCCGGCTTCGTCACCGTCGCCGCCTGCGAGATCGTCGAATGGCGACGCATCCTCTACGCGGAGAACAATCCCGATGTCCGCCTCTACGAGGATGTGCGCAGCCTCACGGCAGCTCGACTTGTTTCCGACCTCGGCTTCCTCCCCGACATCGTCGTCGGCAGCCCGCCCTGTCAGGACATCTCGGTCGCCAACACGCGCGGGCGCGGGATCGACGGCGAGCGGTCGCGGCTCTACCTCGAAGCCGTCCGGCTGGTCGGAGACTGCCGCCCTCGCTGGTTCGCTTTTGAGAACAGCGCTCACTTGCGAACTCGCGGCGCGGACCGGCTGCTCGATGCGCTGGCGGCGCTCGGCTACGCCTGCGAACCATGCGTGGTGGGTGCTGGAGACCTCGGCGCCAACCACGAGCGCAAGCGATCCTGGCTCGTCGGCTTCGACCCCGACCAGCTCGCCGCCCGCGCTGCTGGCGACGCCGCGGCGATCGGATGCGGACCGGGGCGGCCGCGGCGACGTGCTGAGCCAGTTACAGGGCCACGCCAGCCGCCATGCCGGGATGCTGCCGACGCCGGTGAAGCCGAACGGTGGTCGCCGACTCAGCCGGCAGGAGATCGAGAGCGGCAGGCGCTCGAACGGCGCGAAGGCGCAGGTCGACACACCGAACCTGCTCCGTCACGCGGCCGACATGCTGCCGACGCCGACGAAGCGCGACCGGCGGATGGACGCATGGTCCCCGGCCTACGATCGGCGCAAGTCGCCGACGATGGACGCAGTGCTCGACGGGGCGATGACCGGCCGGGCGCCGGACCGGTGGACCTATGCCCGGTCGATCGCGGCGCTGCTGAAAGAACACGGGCTGACTGGAGCCTCGCGGACCTTGCCCGTCACCTACGGCTGGATGATGGGCTATCCGCCGGGCTGGCTGACGCGCGCCTTGCGCTCGGCGATGGACGCCGGCCGGCTGCCGCCGGCCTGATCGTCGAGGCGTTCGGCGACGCCGTCCTGCCGCAGATTCCAGAAGCCATCGGCCGCGCCATCCTGCGCACCGAAGCCGCGCTCGCCGCGGTGATGGCGCGCGACTTACACCATCGAGGAGAGCATCCATGACCGTCGCAGCAATGCGCGCGGGCACGTTCGCCGTGGCGTCCGCGCGACCGTTCGACAGCCTGACGCATGTCGAGTTGACCCACATCGAGAAGCGGCTGGAGAACTGGATCAGGTTCGGCCGGCACGTCGGCGAGCGGATCGTCGACCGCCGCCGCCGTGTCTTCTCTTTCCGGCCCGGGAGCGTCTTCGCCTTCGTCCGCTGGGCGGCGAACGACTACGGCACGGTCGCCTCGCGCATCGATATCGTGCGCGCGGTCGATCCGGGCGAGCCGTACCAGACGCTGCCGTTCGTCCGTCCCGGCGGCGACATCCTGCTGCGTGTCGAAGGCTGGCCGAAGGTCGAGCGGGTGCTCCGCCACATCGACACGGTGGACGCCGCGGGCGTCGACCCGTGCGACGCGGCGCCCGATCACTGGCGGCATGTCCATAACCGGATCGCGACCGGCGAAGAGCCGCGCGGCTATACCGCCGAGCGCCACCGGGCGTGGCTCAAGCGCCGGGAGATCGAGCGATGAGCCGCCGCGGCTATGTCACCACGGCTGTCGTCGCCAGTCTGTCGTTGGCCCTGATGGGCGCGATCGAGGTGACGCCGCGCCTGCTATGGAATGCCTCCGCCAGCGTGCCGGTCGGCCTGTATGCGCTGCGTCCCACCGGGCGGCTGGCGACCGGCGATCTGGTCGCGGTGACACCGCCGAGGCCGCTCGCCTGGTTCCTCGCCACGCGACACTATCTGCCGCTCGACACGCCGCTGATGAAGCGGGTGATGGGTCTGCCCGGCCAGCGCGTCTGTCGCGTCGGCAACGCCGTCACCGTCGATGCCGTGCCACTCGGCGACGCGCTCGACCGGGACCGGCACGGCCGCCCGTTGCCGGTCTGGCGGGGCTGCCGCCGTATCGCTTCGGGCGAAGTCTTTCTGATGAACCCGGCCGTGCCGGACAGCCTCGACGGCCGCTACTTCGGCCCGCTGCCCGCTACCACGGTCATCGGCATGGCGACGCCGCTCTACACCGACGAGGCCGGCGACGGCCGCTTCGTCTGGCGCGCGGCGATGCACTGACCCGCACCCCTTCACCATCCCAGCAACGACCAGGAGGCTTTCCCATGCCGCAGATCGGCACCTTCATGCGCACGTCCACGGGTTTCGCCGGCCGCATCCGCACGCTGTCCTTCGACACGGAGTTCGTCATCGTACCGGCCGAGCCGACCGATGCCGGGAACGCGCCCGACTATCGCATCCACCTTGGCGACACTGACGGCCCGGAGGTAGGCGCCGGCTCGACCCGTACCGGCGAACGTGCGGGCGAGTTCGTCGCCATCGTGCTCGACGATCCCGTCTTCCTCGCACCGGTCCGCGCACGTCTGTTCCGCGATGTCGACGACGACACGGCATGGTCGCTGCACTGGAACCGGCTGCCGCGTCGCGGCGAGCGGGACTGATCGGATGCGCCCCATCGTCATCCGCACCGCGGCTGCGCTGCTCACCGTCACCGCCACGGCAGCGCCGATCCCGCCGGCCGGCGCGCAAACCTCGCGGCCGGTCCGCGCGATACTGGTCGATCCATATGCCGGGCACATAGCGGAAGCGTCGCGGCGCTTCGACATCCCTGCGGCATGGATCAGGGCGGTGATGCGCGCCGAGAGCGCCGGCGATCCGCAGGCATCGTCACGTGCCGGTGCGATCGGCCTGATGCAGGTGATGCCGGCGACATGGGCGGAGTTGCGCGTCCGCCACGGCCTCGGTGCCGACCCCTACGATCCGCGCGACAACATCCTCGCCGGCACCGCCTATCTCCGCGAGCTGCACGACCGCTACGGCAGCGTCGTCGCCATGCTCGCCGCCTACAATGCCGGTCCCGGTCGCTACGAAGCGTCACTGGCCGGGCGCTCGCTACCCGCCGAAACGCGCGCCTACGTGGCCGCCATCGTGCCGCGCATCGACGGCCGCGACGCAGCTGGACCTATCGTGGTCGCGGCGGCCGATCCGTTCGCGTGGACGCGAGCGCCGCTGTTCGTTGCACCATCGGCGCGCGCATCCGATGTTGATCCGGTGACGGGCGGAACCGCCGATACCACCGTAGCATCTGCGCAGGAGGACCGTTTATTCGTCGCATCCGCTGCGCGGAGATCGAGGCCGTGACGGGTGCGATTGGCAGCGTTGTCGGCACCTCGGCATTGAGCAGGCGACAGGTGGAAACGGCGGTAGGAGAGGCAGGAAGGGAGAAGCAGGCGGAGGGCAAGATAAAAGCGGACAGCACCCCATGGGTCCGATCCGGGGGGCGAGCCCTTGTCTGCACACTGTTTGGAACGGCACCGTCTCCGGGTCGCCGTAGTGCCGCGATGCGCGGCAACGCCCGTATCCACCGCGTTTCTCGCGGCACTCCGCGCCTGAAATCTCGATTTCGGCCGGATCAGCGGCTATGAGCAAGGATGACGACAACCGCTTCCGCCCGAAGTCCGGCCGCATCCGCTCCGATGCATCGAAGGCCGGCCAAGCCAAGAGCTTCCTCACCAAGGTCAGGAAGATCGCGCGCCAGCAGAGCACGGCCGCGCCGCGTCGTTCGTCGTCAGCCAAATCCGGCGGCGGCGCGAAGACCGAAGCGAAGCGCAACGGTCTCACCGGACCAGGCGTCCGCCGTGGACGAGGCGCCAGTTTCGTCCAGGCCCGGAACCTCACTGGCGGCTGGCGTCACAGCGCGGCGGGGAGCCGGCGGGTCATCGTCAAGACTAGGTTCGTCCGCGCCGCCGGCAAGAGCGGCAAGGCCGCCGCCCATCTGCGCTACATCCAGCGCGACGGCACCTCGCGCGACGGCGAGCGCGGCCGGCTCTATTCGGCGACCGAGGACCGCGCCGATGGCGATGCTTTCCTCGATCGCGGCAAGGACGATCGTCACCAGTTCCGCTTCATAGTCTCGCCGGAAGACGCTGCCGACATCGAAGACCTCACCGGCCACACCCGCGACCTGATGCGCCAGCTCGAAGCCGACCTCGGCACCAAGCTGGATTGGGTCGCGGTCAACCACTTCAACACCGGCCATCCGCATGTCCATATCATCGTCAACGGCCGCGAGGATCTCGGCGAGGATCTCGTCATCAATGGCGACTATCTCGCCAACGGCATCCGCGAGCGTGCGAGCGAGTTGGCGACGCTAGAACTCGGTCCCGTCACGGAGATCGAGCAGCGCCGCAAGCTGACCGCCGAGATCGACCAGGACCGCTTCACGCGCATCGACCGGGCGATGCTGAACGAGGCCGAGGGTGGCGCACTCGACCTGCGCCATGCCCCGAACGATCTGCGGGGCCAGGAGGACCGGACGCTTCGCATCCGCCGTCTCGGCAAGCTGGAGAAGATGGGCCTCGCCACCGAGCCGTCCTCCGGCGTCTGGGAACTCAGCGACCGGCTGGAGCCGACGTTGCGCGAGATGGGCGAGCGCGGCGACATCGTGCGCACCATGCATAAGGCCATGCGGGCCGAGGGCCATGACCGCGATCCGATGAGCTTCCAGATTCACGATGCCGCGCCCGCGACCCCGATCATCGGCCGCGTGGTGGACAAGCATCTCACCGACGAACTGGGCGAGAACCTGACACTGGTGATCGACGGCATCGACGGGCGAACCCACCACGTCTCCGGTATCGAGCCGACCCGCGTCGAGGATGCCCGCATCGGCAGCATCGTCGAGATCGGGCCGGCGGAGAACACGGTGCGTCCCGCCGATCGCGCTATTGCGGGTATGGCCGAAGACGGCATCTACCGGCCGAGCCGCCATCTGGAGCGGGCGCGATTCGACGGCCGCATGCCGGGCGGCGACTACGAAGGCTTTATCGACGCCCATGTCCGCCGGCTGGAGGCCTTGCGTCGCGGCGGTATCGTCGAGCGTCTCGACGCCGACCAGTGGCGCATCCCCGGCGACTTCGAGGCCCGCGCCGCCGCCCACGATGCCGGACGAAACGCACGTGCCAACGTTCGCGTCCTCTCGACCTTCGACCTCGAACGGCAGATCAGCTCGGACGGGGCGACCTGGCTGGACCGGCGACTGATCGGCGCGGGCGCGTGCGACCTGTCGCCGGCCGGGTTCGGAGATCAGGTGCGCGAGGCGATGGAGCGGCGGCGCGAAACGCTGATCGACCGAGGCGATGCCTCCCGACAACCGAACGGGCGAGTGACCTTCCGACGCAATCTGGTCGCCGCGCTTCAGGAGCGGGAGGTGACCGGCACGGGTGCGGCGCTGGCCGCCAGGAAGGCAATGCCGTTCCGCGCCGCCGCCGATGGCGAGACGGTCAGCGGCACGTTCACCGGAACCGTCCAGCTGTCGAGCGGCAAGTTCGCCATCGTGGAGAAGAGCCACGAGTTCACGCTCGTCCCGTGGCGGCCGGTCATCGATCGCCAACTCGGCCGCGAGGTGTCCGGCATCGTGCAGGGCGGATCGGTGTCATGGCAGCTTGGACGATCAAGAGGGTTAGGGATTTAGGTGTCGCGTGTCGCGAAGTAATGAGCCGGCGAGTCTCCAAAAGCTCGGCGGAACATCGCGATGAAATTGCTGGGCGTCGCATAGCCGAGCGCATCTGAAACGACCGCAACAGGATCGCCACGCGCGAGCATTTCGAGCGCATGGGTCAGCTTCGCCTGCTGTCGCCATTGCGCGAAGCTCAATCCCGTCTCCGCCAGTACCAGACGCCGGAGCGTCCGGGGCGATACCGCGCCCCATGAAGCCCATTCTTCCGCGGTACGCTCGTCGTCCGGTCGATCCAGAATCGCCTTCGTGATGCGCAAAAGGCGCGGATCGGTCGGCATGGGGAGGTGCAGCGGCTCGTGTGGCGCTCGGCGGATTTCATCCAGCAGCACGGCGACGACCCGTTCCTGTTCAGGTTCGAGGCTCTCCTGCGCCGTCCACGATACGGCGCGGCGGACCAGAGAGCGCATCAGATCGCCGATCCCGATCACGCAGGGTTTGCGGGGTAGGTCACCGCTGACGGCAGGGGCCGTCAACACGCTCCAGCCGCTCATCGCTCCGCTGATGCTCACCTTGTGGGGGACATCGGGCGGCATCCATCCAGCGCGATGCGGCGGAAGCAGCCAGGAGCCGTGCGACGTGCGGACATGGATCAGGCCGCTCTCGACGCAGAACATCTGACCACGCCTATGGCTGTGCCAATCATATTCTCGCGTGCCCAACTGGAAGTCCGTGGACGGTTCGTCGCTGCCTCGCAGCGCAACCAGCGGAGGGCCATCTAGGCGGTCGTCGATATCCGTTTCGACCTTCGTCAGCTGCCTGTCCATCGTTGGCCACTTCTCGGCATTTTCTGTCCGTATGCCGTTACCGCATCCGCTTGGGTTTGTCCAAATGTCCGGTCATGAAATCAGCATTTTTCGACAGGAAGCCGAACGTAGCCATCGGCGCGCGCCGGGCGGAAGCCCATCGTCTTTCGCTGCCGTCCCAAGCACTCATTCTCGCCGCGGTGATGTCGTCGTTGGCAGGATGTGCGAGCCGGGCCGGCATTGAACCTTCGGGGCATATCGCCGAAGCTGGCGACTTGCAGGCGAGCCGATCGCTTGTTCGAGAACTGCGGGAGGCTTCAGCCTGGCCTGCAACCGATTGGTGGCGCGGTTTGGGCGATCCGCAACTCGATCGATTGATCGACGAAGCGCTCGCCGGCACTCCCGATCTTGCCGTCGCCGATGCGCGCGCGAGAGATGCGGAAGCAGCCACTTCCTCCGCCCGAGCGGCACGCGGTCCCGCGCTGGATGGGAATACCAGCGCGGCCGTTAATCGCCGCAGCAACCAGGCATGGCCCCTCGACCTCGGCGGCGGACGGAACGCATTCGTCAGGGATAGCGCCGTCAATCTGTCTTGGGACTTGGATCTTTGGGGCGGAAAGCGTGCGGCGTGGGAAGCGGCGGTCGGTCGAGCGCAGGCCGCCGAAGTCGATCGGCAGGCGGCGCGAATCGAGCTGTCGACGGCCATCGCGCGCGCCTATGTACGGCTTGGCTACGTCTCTGCCCGGCACGACATCGCCACCGCGGAACTTGCCAGAGCGCGGAACCTCCTCGATCTCGCGCGCCAGCGCAGCCGGAGCGGCATCGAAGACCAGCTTCAGGTCCGCCGTGCCGAAGGCGACAGCGCCACCGCCGAGCAGGAGATCGCGCGGGCCGATCGGGAAATCGGCTCCGCACGGATCGCGTTGGCGATCCTGCTCGGCAAGGGACCGGATCGGGGACTGGAAATCGCCCGACCGAGCCTGCTCCGTCCTGCCGCCGTCACGGTGCCGCCGAACCTGCCGAGCGACTTGATCGGCCGTCGCGCCGACATCGTCGCCGCCCGATGGCGGGTCGAGGCGAGCGGTCGCGATATCGATGCCGCCAAGGCCGAGTTTCTTCCCAACATTTCGATCGCTGGACTGGCAGGCTTCTCGTCGCTTAATGCTGGCAGCCTGATCGGCGCTTCCGCGCTGACCTATCGCTTTGGCCCAGCGATCAGCCTGCCACTGTTCGACGGCGGACGGCGACGGGCCAACCTCGCCGACCGCGACGCAGCCTATGACTTGGCCGTCGCGCAATACAATAAGACGCTAGTTGCGGCGCTGAACACGGTCGCCGATCGGCTCGGCAATCTGCGCTCCCTGGCGAAACAAGTCGAAGCCCAGCAGCGCGCGACCGATGCCGCGAACGCCGCCTGGTCGATCGCCGAAACCCGCTATCGCGCCGGGATCGGCAGCTACCTCGAAGCTCTGTCGGTTCGTCAGCAACTCCTGGCGGCGCAGCAACGCATGGCATCGCTCAATGCCGAGCAAGTCGATCTCTCTCTACAACTCATCGAAGCGCTGGGCGGCGGTTATCGTCCCGATCCGCAGGATCGGCGTGCTGTCAAGCCAGCGCCTGTGAAAGATCCCGCATGACCCAGGAAGCATCCAAATCAAGCTCCACGCCATCGTCGACGGATGGGCCTCCTCCATCCCCCCGCCGTCGTCGCCTTCTTCAAGGCATCGCTGCGGTTGCTATCCTCGCCGCAGCCGGATCAGGAGGATGGTACTGGACCGCAGGCCGGTGGCGGGTCTCGACGGACGATGCGTATGTGGCGGCGAACCTCGTCCCCGTCATGCCGCAGATCGCCGGCACGGTCGTTTCGATCGCCGCCGACAATGGCGACCTGGTCCGGGCCGGGCAGACCGTGGTCGGGATCGACCCGACCGACAGCGGGATCGCAGTCGAGGCGGCGGAAGCCAATCTGGCCAGCGCGGTCCGAAAGGTACGCGGACTTTACAACAACGCCACCGGCGCGCGCGACGCCCTGACGGGGGCCGAGGCCGATGTGACGGCCCGTACTTCCGCACTGGAGAAGGTCCGGGCAGATTATGAGCGTCGCCGAACTCTGGGTCAGTCGGGCGCGATCGCCGCTGAGGATGTCGCCCATGCCCGCGATGCCCTGACGGCGGCCGAGGCGGCTTTAACCGCCGCGCGAAGCTCACTTGCGACATTGCGCCAGCAGTTCCAGGCGACGAACGCGCTCGTCGACGAAACCGCCTTGTCCTCTCATCCCGACGTGAAGGCCGCGGCGGTGCGCTTGCGAGCGGCGCTGCTCGAACAGGCGCGCACGAGCCTGAAGGCGCCGATCGCCGGCTATATCGCCAAGCGGACCGCGCAGATCGGTCAACGTCTCCAGCCGGGTGAACCGCTGATGGCGATCGTTCCGCTGCGACAGGCGTGGGTGGATGCCAATTTCAGCGAAACCCAGCTTGCCAACGTGCGCATCGGCCAGCCCGTCACGATCCGCTCCGATCTCTATGGCGGCGATACGCACTACGCTGGCAAGGTCGAGAGCATCGGCGTCGGCACGGGCAGCGCCTTCGCCCTGCTGCCCGCGCAGAATGCGACCGGCAACTGGATCAAGATCGTCCAGCGGATACCCGTGCGCGTCGTCTTCACCGACCCGCGCCAACTGGATGAGCATCCGGTTCGGGTCGGCATGTCGATGCGGGTCCAGATCGACGTGCATGATCAGGGCGGCGCGGTCCTGCCGTCCTCCCCGCCGACCCGACCGCTCTTCTCCAGCGACCTTTACCGCCAACAGCTCGCCGAGGCGGATGCCAAGATCGCACAGGTCATTCGCGTCAACAGCGCAGCCCAGTCCGCCGCGACGGTGAAACCATGAGCGGTGCCGCTTCGCAGGCGCAGGCGTCTGCGTTCCGGCCGCCAAGCGTGCCGCTCGCGACGCTCGGACTGGCACTCGCGGTCTTCATGCAGGTGCTCGACGGCACCATCGCCAACGTCGCCTTGCCGACCATCGCCGGCAATCTGGGGGTCAGCCCCAATCAGAGTGCCTGGGTCGTCACCACCTTCTCGGTCAGCAACGCCATCGCCCTGCCGCTCACCGGCTTTCTGGTGCGGCGCCTCGGCCAGGTGCCGCTCTTCCTCGGCGCGACACTCGCTTTCACCGTCGCCTCGCTGCTGTGTGGCCTCGCGCAAAGCCTTGAGATGCTGGTTCTCTTCCGTGCACTCCAGGGTGCCGTCGCCGGGCCGATGATCCCCACGACACAGGCGCTCATGCTGTCGATATACCCGCCCGAGAAGCGCGGCCTTGCATTGTCGCTCATCGCGATGGTGACGGTAGTTGCGCCGATTGCCGGGCCGCTTCTCGGCGGCTGGGTCACCGACAGTTATTCTTGGAAATGGGCGTTCTTCATCAACGTGCCGGTCGGCCTGTTCGCATGCGCCGTCGTTGCCGCGCAGATGCGGGGTCGGCCGGAGAAGACCGAGCCGGCGAAGGTCGACGTCGTCGGTCTCATCCTGCTGGTGATCGGCGTCGGGGCGCTGCAACTCGTGCTCGACAAGGGCAACGAGGAGGATTGGTTCAACTCGTCCTTCATCGTCCTCTCCACGATAGTCGCCGTGTTCGGGATCACCGTGTTTCTGGTTTGGGAACTGACGGAGAAGAACCCGATCGTGAACCTGCGGCTCTTCGCGCATCGCAACTTCGCGGCGGGCAGCATCACGTTGATGCTGTCCTACTCGGCCTTCTTCGCCGTCAACGTGATCGTCCCGCTCTGGCTCCAGAAGACGCTCGGCTACACCGCCATGTGGGCCGGGCTGGCGGTCGCGCCGATGGGCATCCTGCCCGTGCTGCTGACGCCGTTCATGGGACGCTACGCTCGGCGCTTCAACATGCGCCTGCTCGTCTGCACCGCTTTCGCGATCCTGGCGACGACCTCGTTCCTGCGATCCGGCTTCGTCGTGCAGATCGACCTTCAGCACATCGCCACGTTGCAGTTGCTTCAGGGCTTGGGGCTGGCGCTGTTCATCATGCCGATCAACACGATCCTGCTGTCCGACCTCAAGCCGAACGAGATCGCGGCCGGCTCCGGCCTGTCGACCTTTCTGCGGACGGTAGGCGCCAGCTTCGCCGTCTCGGTGACATCCTTCCTCTGGGACAGGCGTGCGCTTCGGCACCATGCGCATCTGACCGAAGCGGCGAGCTCTTATGATCCGGCTACCCGCCAGGCGCTTGCAGCCGTGGGACATGGCAAACCCCTGATCGCGGAAACACTGCTGAATCAGACGATCAACCTTCAGGCCGAGCAGATCGCCTTCAACGAGGTGTCGTTCGCACTGGGATGCATATTTCTTGTTGCGATCGGGTTCGTCTGGCTCGCCAAGCCGCCGTTCGTTCCGAAGCCGAAGCCGTAGCGCGCCAATTACCACTGCACTACACTTCGGCCACTTCTCGTTATAAATTGTCCAGATGACGTTACCGCAGCTCGATCACTTCACCGCATCACAGTTCATAGGACTATACTGTTTGGATATGCGACATGCGCGAATTCACCTTCGATCTGCACGACGTATCAGAGTTCCCGATTATCCGGTCGCATGCGACCGCCGCACGACCTGGATATGCTCCGCAATGGGAACGCGAGATGGAGGCGCTCGTCGCGAAGGCCAAACCGTTCGTCATCATTTTCGAGGGCGAACGGACGGACGAAACCCAGGAGGATCGCAAACAACGCGGCATCTGGCTCAAGCACAACAAGTCCCGCCTCGGCGCGATCTGCAAGGCACTTATCAGCATCGAGGAAAGCGAATTAAAGCGGATCGCTGTCAAGGCTCAGTCGGCAATGGCCGCTAAGGCATTCGGTATTCCTATGATCGTGGTTGGCTCGGGTTTCGAGGCCCGTGAGGTGGCGCGAGAGTTTCTGGGATTGATCGGGTGATATCGTGACACGGCTGTTCCGTTCGAAAAATAGCCATGATCCAAAAGAACATACCTTCCTTTGCTCGACCAAACGCATTCCACTTGTATCGTTGCGTCAAGTTTTGACCGTCGCCGAATATTTGAACTTCCATCACGCGGCCAATCATCTCGGCGTGAGCCAGTCGAGTGTCAGCGCGCGAATAAAGGCGCTTGAGGAGGAACTTGGTATTCTAATCTTCGAGCGTCGCCATCGCGGGGTGCGTCTCACCGAAGCCGGCAGGCGTTTCGTGGTCGAGGTGTCGGCTGGCATCGAACAGGTCGATCATGCGGTACGCACGGCCAGCACGCTTTCGATGGGCACCAGCGGTAGGCTGGCGATCGGCTTACATTCGTCGATGGCAGGCGGGTTCCTCGCCGACTTACGACGTCGCTTCCGGAGTGATTATCCAGAAGTTGAACAGACTGTCGTAGAAGGAAGGGCGGCGGAAACGATCAGCAATTTGCGCGGAGCGAAGCTCGACGTTGCGTTCGTTATGGGGGCGGTCGATGTGCCCGACTGCCATTCGAAACCGCTATAGAAGGAGCCGTATGTCGCTGCACTGCCCATATCGCACCGGCTGGCGGACATCAGCTTGCTGTCATGGCGTGACATGGCTGCTGAGACGTTTCTCGTCCGAGAAGGCGGCGCAGGCCCTAATCTGAGAGACCAGATCGTACGGCGTCTCGTCGAACGTGGATATACGCCTCGTCTGCGTCGTAGCGATGTCGGGCGAGATACGTTGTTGCATATGGTAGAGGCAGAAGAAGGGATCACGCTGACAAGCGGTGCCGCCAGTTTCCTACCGATCCCCGGTGTCATCTTCCGCCAGATTGTCGACGAGTCCGAGCAGATCCAATTCCATGCGGTATGGTCGCCGCATAATCGCAACGCCGCGCTCAAAAATCTGCTTGATCTAGCCAATGCGATGGGCAGCGCTGAATCGAATCCTTAGTCGACCCACTTCGGCGCTATTCTCTGGGTCCAATCTCTGGCTTGATCTTGGCAAGGATATCGCCGGTTGCAATCCTCAACGCCGCGCTGATGTCGACGAATTCGATCACGTCGATCCTACGCTCACCGCTCTCATACTTGGCGACGAAGGATTGCGGCTTATTCAACAGGCCAGCCAGTTCGGCCTGAGTGAGGCGTTCAGCCTTGCGCGCCTCGACGAGGAGTGATTGCAGCAGCATCTGCCGAGGCGTGCGCAAGGACTTCTGCATTCGACCCGGCTCTCCGATCAGGGGGAGCCGGTCCGCTAATCCTGACTTGGGATTATCCCATTTCAGGATTAGAATAGGTGGATGCCTGAAGGACGACCATGCGATGAGGATCAAACCCGAGCTTGACCCGGAGGTTGATGACTTGGCTCCCAGCGAGCCGAAGATCACGACCTACGACGAACGGCATTTCGTAACGTACATGCGCCTGCTCGACGCCGACGCAGACCGCGCCGACTGGCGGGAGGTAGCGACGATCGTCCTGCACCGTGATCCCGTCGCCGATGAGTGCCGGACACACGCGTGCTGGGAGAGCCATCTGGCCCGCGCGCAGTGGATGACACATACGGGCTATCGGTGCCTTCTCGAACAGGCTGCCATTAAAGCGCAGCACCGGCCGCACTGACCATCCCTTTTCTTCGCCACAGTATCCGGCAGCCCACTCGCCAGCGATTTTCATTGCCAGCGCCGGAGACGTGCATTCTCTGATCGGCTCCCTTTCGATGGAGCCGGTATGCGCGGAGGCCAGATACTCTGGGGGCAGGTCGCCCTCGTTCTCGCGATCGTTGTCGCCACCACTTGGGCGGCGACGCAATGGACGGCGTGGCGGCTCGGCTTCCAGCCCCAGCTCGGCGCGCCGTGGTTCGAGGTCGCTGACTGGCCGGTCTATCATCCGCCGCTCTTCTTCTGGTGGTGGTACTGCTACGACGCCTATGCGCCCGCGATCTTCGTCGAGGGCGCGATCATCGCTGCATCGGGCGGCCTCGTCTCAATCGTGGTGGCGATCGGTTTGTCGATGTGGCGGGCGAAGGAGGCGAAGAACGTCGCGACCTACGGCTCGGCGCGCTGGGCGTCGCCGGAGGAGGTGAAGGCGGCAGGGTTGCTCCGCCCGGACGGGGTGCTGCTCGGCCGGCTCGACCGCGACTATCTCCGTCACGACGGCCCCGAGCATGTCCTGTGCTTCGCGCCGACGCGCTCAGGCAAGGGCGTCGGCCTCGTCGTCCCGACGCTGCTGACCTGGCCGGGCAGCGTCATCGTCCACGACATCAAGGGCGAGAACTGGACGCTGACCGCCGGCTTCCGAGCCGGGCACGGCCGCGTACTGCTGTTCGACCCGACCGACGCGGCGTCCTCTGCCTACAACCCGCTGCTGGAGGTGCGGCGCGGCGACATGGAGGTCCGCGACGTGCAGAACATCGCCGACATCCTCGTCGATCCCGAAGGTGCGCTCGACAAGCGCAACCATTGGGAGAAGACCAGCCACTCGCTGCTGGTCGGCGCGATCCTCCACGTCCTTTACGCCGAACCTGACAAGACGCTGGCCGGCGTCGCCAGCTTCCTGTCCGATCCCAAACGTCCGGTGGAAGCGACCCTGCGCGCGATGATGTCGACGCCGCATCTGGGCGAAGCCGGCGTCCATCCGGTCATCGCCTCGTCGGCCCGCGAGCTGCTCAACAAGTCCGACAACGAGCGGTCCGGCGTGCTGTCGACCGCCATGTCGTTCCTCGGCCTATACCGCGATCCCGTGGTGGCGAAGGTGACGGCGCGGTGCGACTGGCGCATCGCCGATCTCGTCGCGGGCAAGCGCCCGGTCAGCCTTTACCTTGTCGTGCCGCCATCCGACATCGCCCGCACCAAGCCGCTGATCCGGCTGATCCTCAACCAAGTCGGACGTCGGCTGACCGAGGAGCTGAACGGATCGGCCAAGCGCCACCGCCTGCTGCTGATGCTCGACGAGTTTCCCGCGCTCGGCCGGCTGGACTTCTTCGAGAGTGCTCTGGCGTTCATGGCCGGCTACGGCATCAAGAGCTTCCTGATCGCGCAGAGCCTCAACCAGATCGAGAAGGCTTACGGCGCGAACAATAGCGTGCTCGACAACTGTCATGTCCGCGTCGCCTTCGCGACCAACGACGAGCGCACCGCCAAGCGCGTGTCCGATGCACTCGGCACCGCGACCGAAATGCGCGATTCCACCAACTATGCTGGCCACCGGCTGTCGCCCTGGCTCGGGCATCTGATGGTGTCGCGGCAGGAGACGGCCCGGCCGCTGCTCACCCCCGGCGAGGTGATGCAGCTTCCTCCAGCCGACGAGCTGCTGCTGGTCGCGGGCCTGCCGCCAATCCGGGCGAAGAAAGCACGTTACTACGAGGATGCCCGTTTCCGCGAACGGCTGCTGCCGCCTCCCAAGCCGACCGAACCGAAGCACACGGCGACATCGCCAGCAGACGACTGGTCGGCGCTGGCGATCCCAACGCCGATAGTAGGATCGGTGCAGAGCAGTGCCGATAGCAGCGTCGCCGATCCGGCCAACGCCGGCATCCGCCGCGAGCCGGATCTGCCCGAGCAGGAGGAGATCGCGCCGCCCGAGCACCCGGCCGTCAACGAGTTCGACGTGCTCGACGACGACCCCGACGTCGACGCCGCGAAGGCACGCAGTCTTCGCAGCCAGATCACGTCCGTCGCGCGGCAGGCGTCGATGGACCCGGCCGATGGCATCGAGCTTTGAGGAGGATTGGCCATGCCGACCAAGACCCGCATGAACGTCTACTTCGACCCGGACCTGCTGAAGAAGGTCGAGGCGCTGGCGCTCCGCCGCAACGTATCAAAGTCCGCCATCGTCGAAGCCGCCGTCGCGTCCTTCCTGTCGGCGGATGCCTCCGAACGGCTTGAGGCGGTGTTCGCGCGCCGCATGGACCGGATCGGCCGCCAGATCGATAACATGGACGAAGACCTCGCCATCGTCGGCGAGACGCTGTCGCTGTTCATCCGCTTCTGGCTCACCGTCACCCCGCCGCTGCCCGACAGCGCGCAGGCGTCCGCGCGGGCGAAGGGCAGCGAGCGGTTCGAGGGCTTCCTGCAAACGCTCGGCCGGCGGCTCGCGACCGGCGACCGGTTCCTGAAGGAACTGTCGCGCGATATCGACGGAGGCAGAAATTTGGATGCGGGTGCCTGACGCCGCCGAGCATCGCGCCTGCTACTGCGTCATCCCGGTCTCGACCTTGCGTTTCAGCCTTCTGAGATCATTGTGGACGATCAGCTTATGCGCGGGTCCGACCGGCAGCATGTAGAGGCGACCAAAGGCATTGTGCGTGAACACGGACGCGGTGATCGTGACCGACCGACCATGCGTTGAAAGGCAGATCATGACATCGAGGTGCCGATCGCGTTCGGTCAGAACCAGCATGTCCGCGGCAACGTGCTCGACGAGGAAGAAATCGAGCCGGTCGCCGACCTTCGCCACGTCGCACCGCGCGCCTGAAAACCCGCCGATGCGCTTGACGCCAAATAGCGACGAGATCGCGTCCCTTGCCTTGAACGCCAGATGCATGAGCGGTTGAGGCTCGGACCGCATGAGATTCCAAGCCTCTAGCGGCGTGACGGCAACAGGGAGAGTGATCGAGCGGCTGTCGTAGTAATCGAGTTCCTGCTTTGGGCGCAGGGTCATAACGGGCGATGCAGTATCCACGTAGTTTCCTCGCCAGTCGCTGTCAGAAGTCAGCATAGAAGGCGGCGAACAGAGTCGCCACCTCGCGGCTGAGTCTATCGATCTGAAGGCTGCGCCTGCTGGGCAGCCGCTCCCGCCGATTGCCGCCGTTTCTTCGCCATGCCCGCACGGGCTTCGATACTTGTTGAAACGGCCGAGTTTCAGGCTCTCTTACTCGACCCCGTTCGGGACCGCTGATGTCGCCCCGGCAGGAACGGGGATCGCATGGCGGGGACGCAGCACAATTCGGAAGGTCTGGCGCGGGGCACGCGGATGCTGCGCACCGCGCTCGGCCCTGCCATCGCCCGGCTGCTGGAAGACCCCGCCGTCGTCGAGGTGATGCTGAACCCGGACGGGCGCATCTGGATCGACCGATTGTCCGAGGGGCTGGCCGACACAGGCGAGCGGTTGTCACCGGCCGATGGCGAACGCATCGTCCGGCTGGTCGCGCACCATGTCGGCGCGGAAGTCCATGCCGGTGCCCCGCGCGTGTCGGCCGAGCTGCCCGAGACGGGAGAGCGGTTCGAGGGACTATTGCCGCCGGTCGTCTCCGCGCCAGCCTTCGCCATCCGCAAGCCCGCGGTCGCGGTGTTCACGCTCGACGACTATGTGGCGGCCGGCATCATGTCCGAGGCCCAGGCCGAGGTGCTGCGCGAGGGCGTCGCATTCCGCGCCAACATCCTCGTCGCGGGCGGCACATCGACCGGCAAGACGACGCTGACCAACGCGCTGCTGGCAGAGGTCGCGAAGTCCGCCGACCGCGTCGTCATCATCGAGGATACGCGCGAGCTGCAATGCGCCGCGCCCAACCTCGTCGCCATGCGGACGAAGGACGGTGTCGCCTCGCTCTCCGATCTCGTCCGCTCCTCTTTGCGCCTGCGCCCCGACCGCATCCCGATCGGCGAGGTGCGCGGCCCCGAGGCGCTCGACCTGCTGAAGGCATGGGGCACCGGCCATCCCGGCGGGATCGGCACCATCCACGCCGGCAGCGCGATCGGCGCGCTGCGGCGGATGGAGCAGCTCATCCAGGAAGCCGTCGTCACCGTCCCGCGCGCGCTGATTGCCGAGACGATCGACCTCGTCGCCGTCCTGGCAGGTCGCGGCTCGATGCGCCGCCTCTCCGAGCTTGCCCGCGTCGAAGGGCTCGGCCCGGACGGCGACTACCGCGTCGTGCCCGCCGAACGACCGGCGGCCTCGCTCACCCCCACCAGCACAGGAGACTTTGCATGACCTCTCGCTTTCGCCTTGCCCGCCGCCGCTTCGAGACCGCGGTAGCGGTCGTCGTCATCAGCGTGATGACCGCCCCGGCCGCCCACGCCTCCGGCTCGTCGATGCCGTGGGAGGCGCCACTCCAGTCGATCCTCAAGTCGATCGAAGGACCGGTCGCCAAGATCGTCGCGGTTATCGTCATCATCTCGACCGGCCTCGCGCTCGCGTTCGGCGATACGTCGGGCGGCTTCCGCCGGCTCATCCAGATCGTCTTCGGCCTGTCGATCGCGTTCGCCGCATCGAGCTTCTTCCTGTCGTTCTTCTCGTTTGGCGGCGGGGCGCTGGTCTGATGGCCGGCGATCCTGCCGGCGAGGTGCCGGGCTTCGCCGTACCCGTCCACCGGGCGCTGACCGAACATATCCTGCTCGGCGGCGCGCCGCGCGGACTCGCCATCCTCAACGGCACGCTGGCGGCGGCGCTCGGCCTCGGCCTGCGCCTCTGGCTGGTCGGCCTCGCCGTCTGGGCGGTGGGGCATGTCGCGGCGGTGTGGGCGGCGAAGCGCGACCCGATGTTCGTCGACGTCGTGCGCCGCCACCTGCGCATCCCCGGCCACCTGTCGGTCTGAGGGGCGCAAATCATGATGCACCTCGCCGAGTATCGCCGCACCGGCGCGCGGCTCGCCGACTTCCTGCCTTGGGCGGCGCTGGTCGGCTCCGGCGTCGTCCTCAACAAGGACGGCAGCTTCCAGCGCACCGCACGCTTCCGCGGCCCCGACCTCGACAGCGCAGTCCCGGCCGAACTGGTCGCTGTCGCCGGCCGGCTCAACAATGCCTTCCGCCGGCTGGGGAGCGGCTGGGCGATCTTCGTCGAGGCGCAGCGCCACCCCGCCGTGACCTATCCGGCGAGCGTTTTTCCCGACGCCGCCTCCGCGCTGGTCGATGCGGAGCGCAAGGCGGACTTCGAGGAGGCCGGTGCGCACTTCGAGTCGAGCTACTTCCTGACCTTCACCTATCTGCCGCCGGCCGAGGATGCCGCGCGGGCCGAAGGCTGGCTTTATGAGGGCCGCGAGCGGAAGGGCATCGACCCGCACGAGGTTCTGACCGGCTTCGTCGACCGCACCGATCGCGTCCTGCGGCTGGTCGAGACCTTCATGCCGGCGTGCCGCTGGCTCGGAGACGCGGAGACGCTCACCTACCTCCACGCCTGCGTCTCGACGCACCGGCACCGCGTCCGCGTGCCAGAGACGCCGATGTATCTCGACGCGCTGCTCGCCGACCAGCCGCTCACCGGCGGGCTGGAGCCGATGCTCGGAACGCAGCACCTGCGCATCCTGACCATCACCGGCTTTCCGACCGCGACCACGCCCGGCCTGCTCGACGAACTGAACCGGCTGGCTTTCCCGTATCGCTGGTCGACCCGCGCGATCCTGCTCGACAAGACCGATGCGACCAAGCTGCTCACCAGGATCAGGCGGCAGTGGTTCGCCAAGCGCAAGTCGGTCGCCGCGATCCTCAAGGAGGTAATGACCAACGAGCAATCGGTGCTGGTCGATACCGATGCCTCGAACAAGGCGGCGGACGCCGATCTCGCGCTTCAGGAACTCGGCGCCGACTATGCCGGCATCGCCTACGTCACCGCGACGGTGACGGTATGGGATGCCGATGCACGCATCGCCGACGAGAAGCTGCGACTGGTCGAGAAGGTGGTGCAGGGTCGCGACTTCACCGCGATGGCCGAGACGATCAACGCGGTGGACGCGTGGCTCGGCAGTCTGCCGGGTCACGTCTACGCCAACGTCCGGCAGCCGCCGATCTCGACTCTCAACCTCGCCCACATGATCCCGCTGTCGGCCGTCTGGGCCGGCCCGGAGCGCGATGAGCATTTCGACGCGCCGCCGCTCCTATACGGCCGAACCGAAGGCTCGACCCCCTTCCGCCTGTCGCTCCACGTCGGCGATGTCGGCCACACGCTCGTCGTCGGCCCGACCGGCGCGGGCAAGTCGGTGCTGCTCGCGCTGATGGCGTTGCAGTTTCGCCGTTACCGCCACGCGCAGGTGTTCGCCTTCGACTTCGGCGGCTCGATCCGTGCCGCCGCGCTGGCGATGGGTGGCGACTGGCACGATCTCGGCGGCGGACTGACCGAGGGCAGCGACGCCAGCGTGTCGCTCCAGCCGCTCGCCCGCATCGAACAGACGGCCGAGCGCGCATGGGCGGCCGACTGGCTCGTCGCCATCCTGACGCGCGAGGGCGTACAGATCACGCCGGAGGTGAAGGAGCATCTCTGGACCGCGCTGTCGTCGCTGGCGTCGGCGCCGGTCGAGGAGCGCACCGTTACCGGCCTCGCCGTGCTGCTCCAGTCGAACGACCTGAAGCAGGCGCTGCGGCCCTATTGCGTCGGCGGCGCGTGGGGCCGGCTGCTCGACGCGGAAGCCGAGCATCTCGGCAGCGCGACCGTCCAGGCGTTCGAGACCGAGGGGCTGATCGGCATCGATGCGGCGCCCGCCGTGCTCGCCTATCTGTTCCACCGGATCGAGGACCGGCTCGACGGATCGCCGACGCTCATCATCGTCGACGAGGGCTGGCTGGCGCTGGACGACGAGGGTTTCGCCGGGCAGCTCCGCGAGTGGCTGAAGACGCTCAGGAAGAAGAACGCCTCCGTCGTCTTCGCGACGCAGAGCCTGTCGGACATCGACGGGTCGGCCATTGCGCCCGCGATCATCGAAAGCTGCCAGACCCGACTGCTGCTCCCGAACGAGCGCGCGATCGAGCCGCAGATCACCGCCATCTACCGGCGGTTCGGCCTCAACGACCGCCAGGTCGAGATCCTCGCGCGAGCCGTCCCCAAGCGCGACTATTACTGCCAGTCGCGGCGCGGCAACCGCCTGTTCGAGCTGGGGCTGTCCGAGGTGGCGCTGGCGCTGTGCGCCGCATCCGCGCGCACCGATCAGCAGGCCATCGCCGCGATCGTCGCCGAGCACGGCCGCGTCGGCTTCCTCGCCGCATGGCTGCGCCACCGCGGTGTCGGCTGGGCCGCCGACCTCATTCCCGACCTCACCAACCTGGAGACACCATCATGATCCTGCGCCGTAGCCGCGCGGCGCTCGTCGCCGCGTCCATCCTCACCGTGCCGCTCGCCCTGTCGCCGATGCTGTCCGCGCCCGCCGGCGCGCAGTGGACCGTGTTCGACCCGTCGAACTACGCGCAGAACGTTCTCCAGGCGGCGCGCACGCTTCAGCAGGTGAACCAGCAGATCGCCTCGCTCCAGAACGAGGCGACGATGCTCGTCAATCAGGCGCGCAACCTCGCCGGCCTGCCGTACTCGTCGCTCCAGCAGCTCCAGCAGAACGTCCGCCGCACGCAGGCACTGCTCCAGCAGGCCCAGAACATCGCCTTCGACGTGCGGTCGATCGACCAGGCGTTCCAGCGGCAATACGGCAGCGCGTCGATGACCGCGTCCGACCGGCAGCTTGTTACCGACGCCCGGTCGCGTTGGCAGAACACGGTCGGCGGGTTGCAGGACGCGATGCGCGTGCAGGCCGGCGTCGTCGGCAGCATCGACGCCAATCGCACGGAAATGGCGAACCTCGTCACCCGCAGCCAAGGCGCCACCGGCGCGCTCCAGGCGACGCAGGCCGGCAACCAGCTCCTCGCGCTTCAGGCGCAGCAGCTCGCCGACCTCACCGCGATGATGGCGGCGAACGGCCGCGCGCAGGCGCTGTCGGATGCCGAGCGGGCGGCGGCGGCCGAGCAGGGTCGCGAGCAGCGCCGCCGCTTCCTCGCGCCGGGCACGGGCTACCAGCCCGGCAACGCGCGCATGTTCAACCCCGGCAACTGAGGCGGACGATGCAAGGGAAGACGCTCGCCCGCATCGGCGCCGCCGCGTTCGCCGGCATCGCCATCACCGCCGCCGCGATCGAGATGACGCGCAAGGAGAAGCCGGTGGTGCCGGTCACGGTCGACGTGTCCACCGCACCGGCCGATCCGCTGCGCGAGGCGCTCGCCCGCTGCCAGTTCATGGGGGAAGCAGCAACGCGCGATCCCGGATGCCTGAAGACATGGGCCGACAACCGCGCCCGCTTCCTCGGGAAATCCACCGCTGCGGAAGGACGCTGAGCCATGCAGGGCACCGGCGTCATCGACAGCTTCCTCGGCGTCTTCACCCGCTACATCGACAGCGGCTTCGGCCTTCTGTCGGGTGAGGTCGCCTTCATCGCCACCACGCTGATCGTCATCGACGTGACGCTGGCCGCGCTGTTCTGGTCGATGGGCGGCGACGACGACATCATCGTGCGGCTGGTGAAGAAGACGCTGTTCGTCGGCGTCTTCGCATACATCATCGGCAACTGGAACAACCTCGCCCGGATCGTCTTCGACTCGTTCGCCGGGTTGGGCCTGAAGGCGAGCGGCACCGGCTTCTCCGCCGCAGACCTGATGCGGCCCGGCAAGGTCGCGCAGACCGGTCTCGATGCCGGCCGCCCGCTGCTCGACTCGATCTCCGGGCTGATGGGCTACTGGTCGTTCTTCGAGAACTTCATCCAGATCGCCTGCCTGCTGTTCGCCTGGGCGCTGATCCTGCTCGCCTTCTTCATCCTCGCCGTCCAGCTCTTCGTCACGCTGATCGAGTTCAAGCTGACCACGCTCGCCGGCTTCGTGCTCATCCCCTTCGGCCTGTTCGGCAAGACCGCTTTCATGGCCGAGCGCGTACTCGGCAACGTCATCTCGTCCGGCATCAAGGTGCTGGTGCTCGCCGTCATCGTCGGAATCGGTTCGACGCTGTTCGGCGAGTTCACCCGCGGCTTCGGCGGCCGGACGCCGACCATCGACGATGCGATGGCGATCGTGCTCGCCGCGCTGTCGCTGCTGGGCTTGGGCATCTTCGGTCCCGGCATCGCCAACGGCCTCGTCTCCGGCGGGCCGCAGCTCGGCGCGGGCGCGGCGATCGGCACCGGCCTTGCGGCGGGTGGCATGGTCGCCGCCGGTGGTGCTGCGATCGGTGCCGTCGCGTCTGGTGGCGCTGCCCTCGCAGGCGGTGCCGCCGCTGCTGCGCGCGGGGGAGCGGCGCTCGCCGGTGGCGTGTCCACCGCCTATCAGGCCGGTGCGGCAGGACAGTCGGGCATGGCCGGCGTTGCCTCCAGCCTCGGCAACGTCGCCAGCGCGGGCGGCAAGGCGGCGGTATCGCCGCTCAAGCGCGCCGCCGGTCGCGCGGCCGACAGCCTCCGCTCCAGCTTCCAGGCCGGCAGCCGTGCCGTCAGCGGCGATGCCGCGCCGGACGGTGACGGCCCGGCTCCCGCGGCTCCAGCGGCGGGAGGCCCACCCGCATGGGCGAAGCGCATGAAGCGTTCGCAGCAACTCACCCACGGCGTCCAGGCCGCTGCGCACGCCGTGCGATCCGGCGACGCGCATGGCGGCGGCTCTTCCATCTCCCTCGACCAAGGCAACCGCTGATGACCCTCTTCAAACGACCCGCCGCGCATTACGGCAAGTCCCCGCAGCCCGAGACCCCGTACCAGCGCGCCGCGCAGGTCTGGGACGACCGCATCGGCTCCGCCCGCGTCCAGGCGCGCAACTGGCGGCTGATGGCGTTCGGCTCGTTGACGCTCTCCGCCGGCCTGTCGGCCGCGCTGGTCTGGCAGTCGGCGAGCGGCTCGATCGTGCCGTGGGTGGTGCAAGTCGACCGGCTCGGCCAGGCGCAGGCGGTGGAGCCGGCCACCGCCAGCTTCCGCCCGACCGATCCGCAGATCGCCTTCCACCTCGCGCGCTTCGTCGAGGAGGTCCGTAGCATCCCGGCCGACGCGATCGTCGTGCGGCAGAACTGGCTCCGCGCCTACGACTTCACCACCGCAGCCGGGGCACAGGCGCTCAACGATTACGCTCGCGCCAACGACCCGTTCGCCAGGGTCGGCAAGCAGCAGATCGCCGTCGACGTGTCGTCGGTCATCCGCGCATCGTCCGACAGCTTCCGCGTCGCATGGACGGAGCGGCGCTATCAGGACGGCAGCCTCGCCGAGACATCGCGTTGGACCGCGATCCTCACGGTGGTCGTCCAGCCGCCGCGCGATGCCGAGGCGCTGCGCAAGAACCCGCTCGGCATCTACGTCAACGCGATCAACTGGTCGAAGGAGATGGGCCAGTGAGCGCGCCTGTCCGCCAGATCGTCGCTCCCGCCGTGCTGCTCGCGGCCACCATGCTCGCCGGTTGTGCCACGGCGCAGAAGCCGCCGGAGATCACATACGACGCCGAGGTGCCGCCGCTGCCGCCCGTTCCGGTGGTCGCCGCGCCGGCACGGCCCCGGCCGCTGCATGTTCCGCCGCCGTGGACACCGGCGCGGGGCGGTCAGCCTGCCGGCACCGCGATTGCTCACGTCGAGAACGCCAACGCCGCCGCCCGCGTCCAGCCGCGCCGCGAGGGATATTACAACGCCATCCAGATCTATCCGTGGTCGGAAGGCGCGCTGTACCAGGTCTATGCCGCGGTCGGGCAGATCACCGACATCGCCCTCGAACCCGGCGAAAGCCTGACCGGCGCCGGCCCGATCGCGGCCGGCGACACCGCGCGCTGGATCATCGGCGACACCGAGAGCGGATCGGGCGAGACGCGTCGCGTCCATGTCCTCGTCAAGCCGACGCGGGCCGACCTTTCCACCAACCTCGTCATCACCACCGACCGTCGCCTCTACATGATCGAGCTGCACGCGGGCGAGCGGCCCTACATGCCCTCAGTCGCGTGGAGCTATCCGGCGCCGCCGCCCTCACCGCAGCCGACGGTGCCGGCGACGCCGATCGTCCCGGCCGCCGCCGAGCGCAGCCATCGCTATGCGCTGAGCGGCGACGCGCCGCCGTGGCGGCCGGTCGCGGTCTACGACGATGGCCGGCGCGTCTACGTCGAGTTCCCGCTCGGCATCGTCCAGGGCGAGATGCCGCCGCTGTTCGTCGTCGGCCCCGAAGGCGAGCCGGAGATCGTCAACAGCCGCGTCCACGGCAACATCCTCATTGTCGACCGACTATTCGGTGCCGCCGAGCTGCGGCTCGGCAAGGGCGACCGCCAGCAGACCGTCCGCATCCTCCGCACCGATGGAAGGCCATCGTCATGAGCACCATCGATCCCGCGAAGAGTGCGCCGAGCCAGCCGGACACAGACGACGACGCCCAGCCGCTGACCGGCGAGCCGGTCGCGCCGATGCGGCTCCGACCGGAGCCGCCGCGTGTCACGCGCATGTCGCGCAAGGCGCTGGCGGTGCTCGGCGGCGTCGCCAGCGTCGGTCTCGGCGGCGCGCTGATCTATGCGCTCCAGGTCCAGCAGGGCGGCAAACCGGCCGAGGAGGTCTACGCGGCCGAGGGCCGCTCGACACCAGACGGACTCGCCGCGCTGCCGAAAGACTATACCGGCCCGGTGCTCGGCCCGCCGCTGCCCGGCGATCTCGGCCGCCCCATCCTCGACGCGCAGAACCGCGGCCAGCCGGTGCCCGTGCCGGGGATCGACGCGCCGGCTGGACCCGCCGCGCCCGATGCCGAGATCGAGCGCCGCCGCCAGGAACTGGAACGGCGGCGGCAGGAGGTGGAGGCGGCGCGCACCAGCCGCGTCTTCTTCCAGTCCGGTGCGCAGACCCCGGCGACCAGCGGCGTGCCCAGCGACGGGATGCCAAACCTCGCCGGCATGGGCACGCCCGGCCAGACCGGCACGCCCACCGCGCAGGATCGGCAGCTCGCCTTCCTCAACCAGCCCGCCGACCGGCGCACC
This sequence comes from Sphingomonas endophytica, assembly GCF_014199415.1. GTDB lineage: Bacteria > Pseudomonadota > Alphaproteobacteria > Sphingomonadales > Sphingomonadaceae > Sphingomonas > Sphingomonas endophytica. The sequence continues at coordinate 4,550 of NZ_JACIJN010000002.1, read as the reverse complement.
GTTGCACCCGACCGGGTGACGGGGCCGCCGTCGCCCTATGTCGTGCAGGCCGGTGCGGTGATCCCGGCCGCGCTCATCACCGGCATCCGCTCGGACCTGCCCGGCCAGATCGTCGCGCAGGTGACAGAGAACGTCTACGACAGCCCGACCGGGCGCCTGCTGCTGATCCCGCAGGGCACGCGGCTGATCGGCCAGTACGACAACGGCGTCGGCTTCGGTCAGCGCCGGGTGCTGCTCGCATGGACCCGCCTCATCTTCCCCAACGGCCGTTCGATCGTGCTGGAGCGCCAGCCCGGTGCGGACGCGCAAGGCTATGCCGGGCTGGAGGACGGCGTCGACCACCACTGGTGGGATCTTGCCAAGGCCGCCGGCCTCTCCACGCTGCTGTCGGTCGGCGCACAGGCGGGCAGCTCGGGCGAGCAGGGCGACCTCGTCCGTGCGCTGCGCCAGGGCGCGTCGGACGGCATCAGCCAAGCTGGCCGGCAGGTGGTCGGCCGCCAGCTCGACATCGCGCCGACGCTCACCATCCGGCCGGGCTTCCCGGTCCGCGTGATCGTCACCCGCGACCTCGTCCTGGAACCCTATAGGAACTGAACATCATGGCGAAGCTGAAGCTCGGACCCATCGCCGACGACAAGCCCGTGAAGGTCACGCTGGAACTGCCGGCGGACCTGCACCGCGATCTCACCGCCTACGCCGAGGTGCTCGCTCGCGAGAGCGGGCAACCGGCTGCCGACCCCACGCGGCTGATCGCGCCGATGCTGGAGCGATTCATGGCGACCGATCGGGCGTTCGCGAAGGCACGGCGGGCCGGCGGCCCGTCTGCCACTGCGATCGGCTGACGCCATCGAGGTATCGCGTCATGCTCACTTCACCGCGAGGAACGAGGCGGCAGGATCGCGGGGCGGGACCGTGCCCCGACCAACAGCAGGATACCTCATCGACATCCGTGCCCGACCGTCATCCTCGTTCCACCCGCCGCGCAGGCGATGCCGCCGGTATTCTGCCCGACGATCTCTACGACTACTACACCGTCGAGCCGGACCAACGGGAAGGACCACCGCCCGCCGCCGCGGCGAAGACGTGGCGCGTCACCGACGACTGGCCCGAGCGCGTGCCAATCACCGAGGCCGAGATCGAGGTGTTCGAGCGATGGTTCGGCGACCTCTTCGACGAGCTGTTCGGACCGACCGGCCGATAGGCGCGCGCGACGAGCGTCGGTTGCCCCATCATTTCCCTGGCCGATGTTGTCTATTGATAATAATTGTCGTGGACAGCATTCGGCCTGCCTGACGTTCGTGCCCGGCCCGGCGGCTGCCAGGACGGGAGACGCGCGCACCGTGACGACGCTGACGATCGGCATCGCCGACACCGAAGAGATGAAGGCCCGCGCCAGACGCATCATGCGAGGCGAGGAACAGCCGGCGTCCGGCGAGCCGGCGGTCTGGTTCGGCTCGACCGAATCCTTCGCCCGCATCCTGTCCGCCGCCAACCGCGACATGCTCCGCCTCATCGCCGAGCGCGAGCCGGAGTCGCTCGACGCCCTCGTCGCGCTGACCGGTCGCGCCAAGCCCAACCTGTCCCGCACGCTGAAGGCCATGATCGCCCACGGCATCGTCCGCATGGAGCGCAGCGGGCGCAAGCTCGCACCGAAAGTCATCCCCGATCGCGTCGTGCTGACGCTGGAGCTGATCCCGACATCCGACAAGCAAGGAGAACAGCCGTGAACGCCGAAACGCCCGTCATCGCCCAGCGCGCCGTGCTCTACCTGCGCGTCTCGACCATCCGGCAGGCCGAGCACGACGTGTCGATCCCCGACCAGAAGCGGCAGGGCGAGGCGTACTGCGCGTCGCGCGGCTACCAGCTCGTCGACACGTTCGTCGAGGCGGGAGCGTCGGCAACCAACGACCGCCGCCCAGAGTTCCAGCGCATGATCGAGGCCGGCACCTCGAAGCCCGCGCCGTTCGACGTGGTTGTCGTCCACTCGTTCAGCCGCTTCTTCCGCGACCATTTCGAGCTGGAGTTCTACGTCAGGAAGCTGGCGAAGAACGGTGTGCGTCTCGTCTCGATCACGCAGGAGATGGGCGACGACCCGATGCACGTCATGATGCGGCAGATCATGGCGCTCTTCGACGAATACCAGTCCAAGGAGAACGCCAAGCACGTCCTGCGCGCCCTGAAGGAGAACGCCCGGCAGGGCTTCTGGAACGGCTCGCTGCCGCCGATCGGCTACCGCACCGTCGCGGCCGAGCAGCGCGGCGCCAAGACCAAGAAGAAGCTGGAGATCGATCCGCTCCACGCCGACACGATCCGCCTGATCTACCGCCTCGCGATCGGCGCCGAGGCCGATCACAGCCAGATGGGCGTGAAGGCGATCGTCAAGCACCTGAACGCCCGCGGCATCTTCACCCGCGACGGCGGACGTTGGGGCATCGGCCAGGTCCACCGTATCCTGACGCGGCGTACCTATATCGGCGAACACGAGTTCAACCGCCGCTCCAAGACCAAGGAGAAGAAGCCCGACGCCGAGGTCGTGACGGTCGCGGTGCCGCCGCTGATCGAGCGCGCCACCTTCGACGCGGTGCAGGCGCTGATGAAGGCGCGCAACCAGAAGACCGCGCTGCCGCACCGCGTCGTCATCGGCCCGACGCTGCTGACCGGCATCTGCTTCTGCGGCAATTGCGGAGGCGCGATGACCATCCGCACCGGCAAGGGCGGGCGCTACCGCTACTATGCCTGCTCGATCAAGGCGCGGCAGGGGGAGACCGGCTGCAAGGGCCGCGCGATCCCGATGGACAAGCTGGACAGCCTCGTCGCCGGCCATATCGAGGAGCGGCTGCTCGACCCCGACCGGCTGGAGGAACTGCTGGAGACGATCCTTGGCCGTCGCGAGGAGCAGTCCGAGCGCCGCCGCGTCCACATCGCCGAACTGAACCGCCGCGCCGCCGAATCGGAACTGCGGCTCAAGCGCCTCTACGACGCGATCGAGGCGGGCGTCGCCGACCTCGACGATCCGGCGCTCAAGGAGCGTATTGCCGGCCTCAAGGTGATCCGCGACCAGTCGCGCGTCGACGCCGACCGGGCGCAGGCGATGCTGGAGAGCACCGGCGAGCGGGCGATCACGCCGGAGATGGTCGGGCGGCTGTCACAAGTCGCACGCGAGCGGATGCGGCTCGACGGGGGCGGCTATCGGCGGGATCACCTCCGCGCGCTCGCCCAGCGCGTCGAGGTTGGCGACGACGAGGTGCGCATCATGGGATCGAAGAGCGACCTGCTCAGGACGCTGGTGGCCGCGGAAGGAGGGAAATCGGCGGGGATCGGCGTGCCCGCTCGGGTACTGAAATGGCGGAGCGGGAGGGATTCGAACCCTCGATACGCTTTTGACGTATACTCACTTTCCAGGCGAGCGCCTTCGACCACTCGGCCACCGCTCCGCATGCTTGGAACGGCGGCACTAGTCGGAGTCGCCATATTGCGCAAGCGGGTCGATTGCCTCCCGCACGGGGTTGCGCCACGATGCGGCCATGTCGACGCTTGCCGCCCTCCTGCTGCTCACCCAGGCGCCCGCCGCCGCGACGCCCGCGTCCCATGAACCGATCGCGAGCGACTGGCGCACGATCCCCGATGACGAGCTGCTGGTGATGCGGCTGAAGGGGGACCGCATCGTCGTGATCCGGCTCGCGGCAGCCTATGCGCCGCTGCATGTCGCGAGCATCCGCATACTGGCGCATGCGCATTGGTGGGACGGACTGAGCGTCTATCGCGTGCAGGAAAACTGGGTCGCGCAATGGGGCGATGCGACCGAGCAGAAGCCGCTTGCCCCCGGCGTTCCCAGCCATTTGCCGCCCGAGTTCGAGATCGCGCGCTTCGCCCCCGCCCAGACGCTCACCCGCCCCGATCCGCATTCCGCCATATCGGGCATCACCGCGGACGGCTGGCCGGTCGCCAGCGACGGGCGCGGCCATGCCTGGCTGACGCATTGCTATGGCATGGTCAATGTCGCGCGCGACGCCGATCCGACCTCCGGATCGGGTGCGGAGATGTCGACGCCGATCGGCCAGTCGGCGCGACGGCTCGACCGCAACTACGCGTTGGTCGGGCGGATCATCGCCGGGATGCAATATCTTTCGTCGCTGCCGCGCAGCGATGCGCCGATGGGCGTCTATGCCGATGCAGCCGAGCGTACCCCGATCGTCGCGATGCGGCTCGCCAGCGACATGCCCGCCGCCGAGCGCCCGCGCTACCAATATCGTGCCGCCGACAACCAGCGCTTTGCGGCGATGATCCGCCGCCGCGAGAACCCGCCCGCGCCGACGATCGGCGGTGGCGGGATCGAGGTCTGCGAAGTACCGCTGGAGGTGCGGCGGGTGCCGTGAAATGACCGGGCGGTGGGGCCGCCCGCTCAGTCCCACCGGCCTTGATCCGGAGCCCGCTTCTCGACGGCAGAAGCGGGATCCCCCTGAGTTCACAAACGAAGTGCAACACCTGAGACAGGTGCTGCCATGTCGAGATATCGTCAGCTTACGCTCGAGGAGCGGTGTTCGATTGCC
>NZ_JACIJN010000001.1 GCF_014199415.1 Sphingomonas endophytica | reverse complement strand
GGCAATCGAACACCGCTCCTCGAGCGTAAGCTGACGATATCTCGACATGGCAGCACCTGTCTCAGGTGTTGCACTTCGTTTGTGAACTCAGGGGGGTCCCGCTTCTTCTCCGCCAGTCAGGAAGAAGCGGGGCCCCGGATCAAGTCCGGGGCGACGATAGATGCGCGCCTCAATCCGCCGCGACCGGCCCGTGCTGCGGCTTGGGACGACGACACAGCCAGATCGGCACGATCAGCACCGCCGCCAGCCACGCCGACAGCCGGAACAGGTCGGTCGAGGACAGCAGATACGCCTGCCCGACCATCTGGCGCGTCACCGCGGCGGCGGCCTGTTGCGTGGTCATGCCCAGCTTCGTCAGATTCTCCGCCGCCATCTGCCAGCCCATGCCGTTGCCGATCGCCTCCGCCAGCCGCGACTGGTGGAGCGCTTCGCGGCGATCCCATGCGGTCGAGATCAGCGACGCCGCGAACCCGCCCGCGACGATCCGGCCGAAGTTGGAGATGCCGGTCGCCGACGGGATCTTCTCGGGCGGGATGCCGTCGAGCAGGATCGTCAGCATCGCGAGGAAGAAGGTCGCCATCGACACGCCCTGCACCAGGAGCGGCAGCATCAGGTCGAAGAAGGTCGCCTGCGTCGTGAAGCCCGAGCGCATCCAGTAACTGATCGCGAAGCCGGCGAAGGCGACGGTGGCGAGGATGCGCGCGTCGATCTTGCCCGACAGCCGCGCGATCAGCGGCGTCAGGATCACCGCGACCAGCCCGCTAGGTGCGGCGACCAGCCCGGCCCATGTCGCGGTATAGCCCATCTGCGTCTGGAGCCACAGCGGCAGGATCAGGATGTTGGCGAAGAACACCGCATAGCCCAGCGAAAAGGCGAGATTGCCGATCCAGAAGTTGCGGCGCGCGAACAAGGTCAGGTCGACGGTCGGATTGGCGTCGGTCAGCTCCCAGATCACCCAGGCGACGAAGCCGATGATCGCGACGATCGACAGCACGACGATCAGCGGATCGTTGAACCAGTCGGCGTTCTTGCCGAGATCGAGCATCACCTGCAACGACCCGACCCATAGCACCAGCAGCCCGAGACCGACGGTGTCGATCGGCAATTGCGCGGTCGGCGTCTCGCGGTCGCGCAACCGCGTCCAGCAGATGAACGCGGTAATGATCCCGAAGGGGACGTTGATCAGGAAGATCCACGACCAGTGGTAATTGTCGGAGATGTAGCCGCCGAGGATCGGCCCCATGATCGGCGCGACCAAGGTCGTCATCGACCAGATGCCGAGCGCGGTCGAGCGTTTGTCGGACGGGAAGATCGCGATCAGCAGCGCCTGGCTGCCCGGCATCATCGGTCCCGACACCGCGCCCTGCATGACGCGGAACAGGATCAGCGACGGCAGGTCCCACGCGATCCCGCACAGGAACGACGCGATCGTGAACAGCCCGACCGAGGTGCAGAAGACGCGCACCACGCCGAAGCGCCGCATCAGCCAGCCGGTGAGCGGCACCGCTACGCCGTTGGCGACCGCGAAGGCGGTGACGACCCAGGTCGAATTGTCGCTGGAGACGCCGAGGTTGCCCGCGATCGTCGGGAGCGAGACGTTGGCGATCGTCGAATCGAGCACCATCATGAAGGTGCCGAGCGCGAGCGCCAGCGCGGTGACGCCGAGCCGCGCGCCGGTGAGCGGCGGCGGGCCGGATGGGGGTGCGCTAGCCATGGGTGCTGCTCCGCTCGTTCGCGCCACTCACCATCGTCATTCCCGCGGAAGCGGGTATCCAGAACCTCTGACGCTGCGCCTCTTTCGCCGGGCTCCACGCGTCTGGATCCCCACCTTCGCGGGGATGACGGAGGGAGGCGGGGGTAAGCGGCGGCGGGCCGGGTGGGGGTGGGCTGGCCATTTATGATGCTCCCACGTTCCCGCCAGCCGTTACCGTCATCCCCGCGGAGACGGGGATCCAGAACCTCTGACGTTGCGCTTCCTGCCGAGCCCTTCGCGCGTCTGGATTCCCACCTTGACGGGAATGACGAAGACAGGCGGGGGGATGACGAAGGGGCAGGCGGGTCATTACCGGTTTGCCGCCACGATGCGGCGGATCGCCGTCTCGACCTGCGGGTCGGTGCCGGTGGTGGTGTCGCCCTGATAGGGCGTCGTCGCGGCCTGCGCGAGTTGCGCCCCGCGCGTGTCGGCGGTGTCGATCGTCGCCTTCACCGACAGTCCGACGCGCAGCGGATGCGCGCGCAACTCGCGCGGGTCGAGCGCGATGCGGACGGGGAGACGCTGGACGATCTTGATCCAGTTGCCGCTGGCATTCTGCGGCGGGAGCAGCGCGAAGGCGTTGCCGCTGCCGGCCGACAGCCCGACCACGCGGCCGTGGAACTTCACGTCGCCGCCGTACATGTCGGAGGTCAGCTCGACCGGCTGCCCGATGCGGACATCCTTGAGCTGCGTCTCGCGGAAATTGGCGTCGACCCACACGCGGTCGAGCGGGACGATCGCCATCAGCGGCGTACCCGCATTGACCTGCTGCCCGACCTGTACGGTGCGCTGCGCGACCACGCCCGCGATCGGCGCGGTCATGTGCATGTGGCTGCGCGTGATCGCGGCGCGGCGATAGGCGGCGATCGCGCTCAGCACCGCGGGGTTGGTGTTCACGTCGGTGCCCTGCACAGTGGCCTGCGCCTGCCGCCGCTGTTCCTGCGCGAGACGGAGATTGGCCTGCGCGACCTTCACCGCATCGGCGGCATGCGACAGTTCCTCGCCCGACACCGCACCCTGCGCGGCGGCCGAGCGGCGGCGTGCATAATCGGCCTGCGTGCGCGACAGTTCGGCCTGCGCCTGGACGATGCCGGCATCGCTCTGCCCGACGCGCGTGAAGTCGGCGCGGGTGCTGCGCACCGCGCGCGCCAGCTCGGCGGCGGCGGCGGCGACATTGACGTCGGCGGTGGTCGGATCGAGGTCGATCAGCGGCTGCCCCGCCTTTACCGCCTGCGTATTGTCGGCGCGCAGCGCGGTGACGGTGCCCGGATCGCGCGCGGTGATCGCGACCACGTCGCCCGCGACATAGGCGTCATCGGTTTCCTGCTCGGGCGGGCTGAAGAAGAAGTGCATCACCGCCCAGATGATTGCCGCGATGGCGACGAGGATCGCGAGGATGGTGAGCGCACGACGACGCGCGGCGGGCTTGCCGCGCGGCGCGGGGGCAGGAGCGGGCGTCGGAGCGGGGGCAGCGGTGTCGGTCATCGGGCAGCGTCCTGAACGGGGTCGAAGCCGCCGCCGAGCGCGGTGGCGAGTTGCGCGCGCGCGGCGAGCGCGTCGATGGAGAGGCTGGCGTCGGCCAGCTCGGCGTCGAGCAGGCGGACGTCGTTGTCGACCAGATCGAGCCGGCTGTTGAGCCCGCTGGCGACACGGATCGTGTTGAGGCGGTTGGTTTCCGCGAAGCCGGCGGTCACCTGACTCTGGCTGAGGCGCGCGGTGTCGGTGGCGCGGACCTGCGCGATCGCGTCGGCGACCTGTCGCGCGGCGGTGACGACCGCGTCATTGTATTGCGCGGTCGCGACGTCGAGCGCGGCGGTGGCGCCGGCCAGATCGGCGCGGCGTCGCCCGCTATCGAACAACGGCAGGTGGAAGGCCGCGCCGCCACCGGCGGTGCCGGAGTCGAGATCGACGAAATTGCCGAAGCCGATCGCCTGTAGCCCGACCAGCGCGGACAGGTTGATGTTGGGATAGAAGGCGCGGCGCGCGACCTGCCGCTCGGCCCCGGCGGCGGCGATCCGAGCCTGTGCCGCGGCGATGTCCGCGCGGCGCGCGAGCAGGTCGGCGGGGATCGCGGTCGGCACCGGCAAGGCGGTGTCGGTGGCGAGCTGCGTCGCGCCGATCGTCGCGGCATAGTCGCTGCCGCGCCCGGCGAGCGCTGCCAGCGCGTTGGTGGCGAGCACGCGCGCGGCCTGTGCCTGCACCAGCGCGAGCCGTGCCTGTGCGAGCAGCGTGCCGGCGGCGGTGACGTCGATGCGGCTGGCGAGCTGGCTGCGCTCGCGCGCCTGCACCAGCGACAGCGAGCCCTCGCGCGCCTTGATCGTGCGCGCGGCGATCGCGGCGCGGCGCTCGGCGCGCGCGACCTCGACATAATTCTGCACCACCGCGCCGGCGAGCATCAGCCGCGCGGCGGCGACGTCATAGCCGGCGGCGCGCGTCTGCGCCGCGGCGACCTCGATCGCCGCCTTCTGTCGGCCGAACAGGTCGAGGTTCCACGACAGCCCGGCCTGTGCGGTGCCGAGCGCGCGGACGGTGCCGGCATAGGGCGGCGGGATCGTGTAATTGCCCGACAGCCGCGTCCCCTGCACCTGCGCATCGGCATCGATCGAAGGACGGCGCTCGGCATCCTGCCGTTCGAGCGCCGCCTGCGCCTGACGGACGCGCGCCGCGGCGACGTCGAGCGAGGGATTGCCGGCGAGCGCGTCGGCGACCAGCCGGTCGAGTTGCGGGTCGCCGATCGCGTGCCACCAGTCGGGGGCGAGCTGCACCGACGGCCCGGCGAGCGCCAGCGCGGTCGGGGTCTTGGCTTCGACCGACGTATGCGAGGCGGGGGCGGCGCAACCGGCGAACAGCAGCGCCACCGCCGCGGCCAGCCCGGCGCGCGCGCGCGCGAGGCTGCACAAGGCGCGTGGCGGTGGCGCGGCGCGATGGACGGGCGGGGTCAGGGGCATTGCGCGATGTCCTCCAGCGTGCGGCGCAGCTTCTGCATCTGCGCGATCAGCGTCTCGATCTCGGCGTCGGTCCAGCCGGTGAAGCAGCGGTTCCAATGTTCGATCACCATGTCGCGGCAGCGGAAGGTCACGGCGCGACCGGCGGGGGTCAGCGACAGATGCACCACGCGCCGGTCGTCGGCGGAGCGGGTCCGCTCGACCAGCCCCTTCTCCTCCAGCGTGTCGATCAGCCGCGTCATCGCGCCCTTGTCGTGCGCCATGCCGCGCGCCAGCGCCGCGCAGGTCGGCGCCTCGCCATGATGGATCGTCATCATCGCCGACCATTGCGACGTGTTCAGTTCCTCGTCCGCCAGAAGGCGGTCGAGCAGCACCATCATCGTCTGGTTGCAGCTCTTGATGAGGTAACCGATCGACCGATCCGGCGTGTAGGTTTCGGGATCGTAGAAGCTCATAAGGTTGCCATGGCAACCATTGCCACGGCAGTCAACGACTTTGTTTCGTAACATTGCTGTTTGGGTCAGCGACCGCGCTTGCGGCGCAAGCGCCGGCCGCTATGGTTTCACGCGACACGTCATTTTCTTCGGGGGAGCATCACCGTTGGCTAATCGCGCATTCCTGGCAGCCGGCACGGCGCTGGCGGCTTTGACGACCCCTGTGCTGGCCCAGAACACTTCCATTTCCGCGCCGGCGGCCGCGCCCGCGCCGGTGTCGCAACTCGTGAAGGCGGTCGACATTCCCTACCAGCAGTTCACGCTCAAGAACGGGCTGCGCGTGATCGTCCACACCGATCGCAAGGCGCCGATCGTGGCGGTCAGCGTCTGGTACGACGTCGGGTCGAAGCACGAACCGCAGGGCAAGACCGGCTTCGCGCACCTGTTCGAGCATCTGATGTTCAACGGCAGCGAGAACGCGCCGGGCGACTTCTTCGAGCCGCTGCAACAGGTCGGCGCGACCGACTTCAACGGCACGACCTATTACGACCGTACCAATTACTTCGAGACGGTGCCGACCGCGGCGCTGGAACGCGCGCTGTTCCTCGAGTCGGACCGCATGGGCTATCTGACCGGCGCGATCACGCAGAGCGTGCTCGACGAGCAGCGCGGCGTGGTCCAGAACGAAAAGCGGCAGGGCGACAACCAGCCGTATGGCCTGCTTCGCTACAAGGCGACGGAGGGACTGTTCCCGGCGACGCACCCTTATGGTCACACCACGATCGGCTCGATGGTCGATCTCGATCAGGCGAGCCTCGGCGACGTCAAGAACTGGTTCAAAAGCCATTACGGCCCGAACAATGCGGTGCTGGTGCTGGCCGGCGACGTCGATGTCGCCACCGCCCGCCCGTTGGTCGAAAAGTATTTTGGCGCGATCGCCGCCGGGCCGAAGAGCGTCGCGCCGCCCGCACCGATCCCCGCGTCGCTGCCCGGACCGGCCAAGGAGGTGATGAAGGACCGCGTCGCCGCGACCCTCATCATGAAGGAATGGGCGGTGCCCGGCCTCAACGACAAGGATTCGGCGTCGCTGGAGGTCGCGGCGGGCGTGCTCGGCGGGCTGGCCAGCTCGCGGCTGAGCAACGTGCTGGTCAAGGGCGAGAAGCTGGCGGTGCAGGCGCAGGCCGAGTATGAGTCGTTCGCGCAGGTCGGCACGTTCCAGATCACCACGCTGGTCCGCCCCGGCGTCGACCCCGCGACCGTCTCGGCGCGCATCGACCAGCTCGTAGCCGATTTCGTCAGGAACGGTCCGACCGCCGACGAGGTGAACCGCTACGTCACCAGCACCGTCTCCGGCCGCATCGACGGGCTGGAAGCGGTCGGCGGGTTCGGCGGCAAGGCGGTCGCGCTCGCCGAGGGGGCGCTTTATTCCAACGATCCCGGCTTCTACAAGAAACAGCTCGCCGCACTGGCCGCGCAGACCCCGGCGACCGTCAAGGCGGCGGCAGCCAAGTGGCTGACCCGCCCGTCCTATCAGCTCGACATCGTCAACGGCGATCGCGACGCCTACGCCGAATCGAAGGCGGTGCCGCCCGCCAAGGTGGTCGAGGCGCCCGAGCAGGCGCCGAAGGGCACGCGCGGCCCGATCCCGGCGGTCGGCGAGGTCGCCGGCCTGTCGTTCCCGACGGTGGAGCGCACCCGGCTGTCGAACGGGATCGAGCTGGTCTATGCCAATCGCGCGGTGGTGCCGATCACGCAGGCGGTGCTGAGCTTCGATGCCGGCGTCGCCGCCGATGTCGCCGACAAGCTGGGCACGCAGCAACTGACGCTCGCGATGATGGACGAGGGTACGAAGCGGCTCAACTCGATCCAGATCGCCGAGGCGCGCGAACGGCTGGGCGCGTCGATCTCGAGCGGGAGCAGTGCGGATCGCACGACGCTGTCGCTGCGCGTGCCGAGCGCCAACCTCGCGGCCGGGGCGGACCTGTGGGCCGATATCGCCCGGACGCCGGCGTTCCCGGAGAGCGAGCTCGGCCGCGTCAAGTCGCAGCAGCTCGCCGAGATCGCGCAGGAGCTGACGAGCCCGCAGGGGCTGGTGCAACGCGTGCTGCCGAAGCTGGTGTCGCCGGGCTCGCCCTATGCCAAGGCGCAGGGGTCGGGCGACGCGGCGGCGGTGCAGGGGTTGTCGCGCGCCGAACTGATCGCGTTCCAGCAGGCATGGCTGCGCCCCGACAAGGCGAAGATCTTCGTCGTCTCCGACCGTCCGCTCGCCGAGATCCGGCAGGTGATGGAAGCGCGGTTCGGCGACTGGAAGCCGGCCGGTGTCGCCGGCGCCAAGTCGTTCCCGCCGGCATCGTCGTCGGTGTCGCCGCGGATCGTGCTGGTCGATCGCCCCGCCAGCCCGCAGTCGATGATCGCCGCGGGCGTGCAGACCGGGCTGAAGGGCACCGACGATCTGCTCCCGCTGCAGGTCGGCAATGATGCGCTGGGCGGCAGTTTCCTCGGCCGGCTCAACATGGATCTGCGCGAGGACAAGCATTGGTCCTATGGCGTGCGCGGCAGCTTCAGCCGCAACGCCGAGGCCGCACCCTATGTGCTGTATGCGCCGGTGCAGGCCGACCAGACCGGCCCGGCGGTCGCGGCGCTGCGCAGCGACGTCACGCAATATCTGACCAGCAAGCCGATGACGCAGGAGGAGTTCGCGCGCGCGATCAACGCCGGTACGCGCTCGCTGTCGGGCAATTTCGAGACCTCGGAAGACGTGCTGTCGGCGATGCAGGCCAACGACCTCTACAAGCGCCCCGACGATTATTATGCGACGATCACACAGAAATATCGCGCGCTGACGCTGCCGCAGGTGACCGCGGCCACCAGGGCGGCGATCGATCCGGCCAAGTTCGTGTGGGTGGTGGTCGGCGAGGCGGCGAAGGTGAAGCCGCAGCTTGACTCGCTGGGCCTCCCGGTCGAGGTCATCCCGGCTGCCGCGGTCGCCGGAACGCCTCCGGCCACCGCCGCCAAGTAAGGAGTGAAAAGATGGCCGGAGTGGATGGTACCTATGATTGCACGGTCAAGTCGCCGCTCGGCGATCAGAAGCTGACGCTGACCGTCACGCAATCGGGCGATGCGTTCACCGGGCAGGCGTCGGGCGCGATGGGCGCGTCGGACGTCAACGGCACCGTCGAGGGCAATACGCTGGCGTGGAAGCAGCAGATGACGGTGCCGATGCCGATGACGCTCGACATCACCGCGACCGTCGACGGCGATGCGATCACCGGCAGCGTCGGGGCCGGCGCGTTCGGCAGCTTCCCGTTGTCCGGCACGCGCACCGCCTGAGCGCGGGCCTCCGGATGGCGCTGACGGACGGCGCGGCGGGAGCGATCCCGCCGCGCCGTACGACTATTTGGGGCTGGCAAGTCCTTGCCGCGCAAGGCACATCCGGCCGCGAGTCAGGGAGACAGGTCGTGGATGCAGGACGCAGGGAGATGATGGCGATGATGGCAATCGGCGGGGCAGGGATCGCGAGTGCGGTGACCGGCGGCGAGGCGCAGGCCGCCGCCGCGGTGGTGCCCGCCAAGGTGGTGCATCATGTGTTCTTCTGGCTGAAGAACCCCACGTCGACCGCCGATCGCGACCGCCTGATCGCCGGGCTGCGCACGCTGGCGGCGATCCCGGTGATCCGCGCGCTGCACATCGGCGTGCCGGCGGATACCGAGGCGCGCGATGTCGTGGACGGCAGCTATCAGGTGTCGGAGTTGATGTTCTTCGACACGGTCGCCGACCAGAAGGCGTATCAGGACCATCCGATCCACCGCCAGTTCGTCGCCGATTGCGAGCCGCTGTGGCGCAAGGTGACGGTGTACGACACGCTGCGCGTCGACTGACGAGGCGGGCTTTCCCCGGCAGGTCGAAAGGGAGCGACTTGGTAAATCTCGCGGCCTCTGCCGTGTCAGTGGCCAGCAACTGCCGCGTCTGGGACGAAATTAGCCCTACCCGTCGCCCCGGACTTGATCCGGGGCGCCGCTAGTTGCTTCAGTCATAGAAAGCGACGCCGCGGATCACGTCCGGGGCGGGAGCGGTCAGCTCTTCAGCCGCCAGCCGGTGCGGAAGATCGTCACCACCGCCGCGAGGCACAATGCGGCGAAGCCCAGTGTCACCGCGACGCACGTCGCGAACGACACGTCGCTCTGCCCGAAGAACGTCCAGCGGAAGCCGTTGATGAGATAGGCTACCGGGTTGAACAAGGTCACCGTCCGCCACGGCTCGGGCAGCACGTCGAGCGAGTAGAAGGCGCCGCCGAGGAAAGTCAGCGGGGTGACGACGAGCAGCGGGATCACCTGCAACTGCTCGAAGCCGTTCGCCCAGATGCCGAGGCAGAAGCCGAACAGCGCGAAACTCGCCGTGACCAGCAGCAGGTAGAGCAGCATCAGCATGGGATGCGCGACGTGCAGGTCGACGAACAGATGCGCGGTGGCGAAGATCACCATCGCGATCACCATCGACTTGGTCGCCGCCGCCCCGACATAGCCGAGCACCGTCTCGACCGGCGACAGCGGCGCGGACAGCAGTTCGTAGATCGTGCCGGTGAACTTCGGCATGTAGATGCCGAGGCTGGCGTTGAAGATGCTCTCCGAGAAGATCGTCAGCAGCATCAGGCCGGGCACGATGAACGCGCCATAGCTGACGCCGTCGACGCCGCGCATCTGCGAGCCGATCGCTGCGCCGAACACGATGAAATAGAGCGTGGTGGTGATGACCGGCGTCGCGAGGCTGGTCCAGATCGTCCGCCCGAAGCGTGCCATCTCGAAGCGATAGATCGCCCAGATCCCATGCAGGTTCATGCGCGCGCTCCCACCAGATCGACGAAGATGTCTTCGAGGCTCGACTTGCGGGTCTCGAGATCGCGAAAGGCGATCTGCTCCTGCGCGAGCCGTTCGAGCAGCCGCGGGATCCCGGTATCCTCGGCCTTGGCATCGAAGACGTAGCGCAACGTGTGTCCTTCATCCTCCAGCGACAGCGACCAGTCCCCCAGCCCGGCGGGGATCGCCGCGAGCGGCTCGACCAGGGTCAGGTCCATCTGCCGCTTGCCGAGCTTGGCCATCAACGCATTCTTCTCCTCGACCAGCAGCAGCTTGCCGCCGGTGATGACGCCGACGCGGTCGGCCATCTCCTCGGCCTCCTCGATATAATGGGTGGTGAGGATGATCGTCGCGCCCTGCTCGCGCAGCCGGTGGACCAGCTTCCACATGTCGCGGCGCAACGCGACGTCGACCCCGGCGGTCGGTTCGTCGAGGAACAGGATCTGCGGCTCGTGCGCCAGCGCCTTGGCGATCAGCACGCGGCGCTTCATCCCGCCCGACAGATCCTTGATCTTGGCGTGGCGCTTTTCCCACAGCGACAGGTCGCGGAGCACCTGCTCGATATAGGCGGAATGACCCGAGCGGCCGAACAAGCGGCGCGAGAAGGTGACGGTGGCGAGCACGCTCTCGAACTGGTCAGTCGCCAGCTCCTGCGGCACCAGCCCGATCGCGCGGCGCGCGGCCTTGTAGTCGCGGGTCACGTCATGCCCGGCAACGGTGACGGTGCCAGCGCTGGCGGTGACGATCCCGCAGATGATGCTGATGAGCGTCGTCTTGCCCGCGCCATTCGGGCCGAGCAGCGCGAAGATCTCGCCGCGATTGACGGTCAGGTCGACCGTGCCGAGCGCGGTCGGACCGTTGCGATAGGTCTTCGATACGCCCGAAACAGTAAGAATCGGCTCCGGCATTCCGCCCCCTGAACAAAGAAGATCCGTTACGCTGGCGAAGGATGATCGTTCCGCAACAAGCGATTGAACGCGCCACGTTCAAGGACCTGTCGCGACGACGAACCCTGAAATCGTTTGAAGTTAACCACGGTCGGCCATCTGTACCATTCTGGGGCGCGCTGGCAACGATCACGCTTGGCGTCCCGCCGCGACCTGCGTCTAACCCATTGTACCGACTGAATTGTCGGAATGGGGAGGAAATATGAAAGCGCTTTACAGCCTGAGCGCGGCGGCTTTGGTCGTCGCGGCGACGCCGGCTTCGGCCGCCACCGTCATCGTGTCGAATGTCGCCGGCGCGCCGACCAAGACGTCGTGGGGGACCTATCCCGGCGAAAACAATGCCGGCAGCAGCGCCGCGGTGACGGGTACTGTCGCGTACAACGGGAACGGCTCGCTGGAAATGCGCGGTGACCGCACGCGCACCCAGCTCGGCATCCAGTACACTTTCGGTCGTACCGACCTCGGTGCGCTGGCTGACGTCAGCTCATTGACGTTCGACTGGCGGATCGCGGCGGATTCGACCAACCCGTACAATGCCGATTACACGCCGGCGCTGCGGTTGCTGATCCTCGACGGCAGCACGCGCAAGGAGCTGATCTGGGAAGGTGCGTATAACGGCACCTATGGCAACACGTCGCGCGACACCTGGTACAGCACGACCGCCGACGACAAATTCTACATCACCGGCGGCAACGAGAATGACGGCAAGACGGTCGCGACCTGGGCGTCGCAGCTGACCGGCGCGCGGGTGCTGGGCATGTCGGTGGGGGTCGGCAGCGGGCTGGGGAAAGGCTATCACGCCTTTGCCGACAATGTGACGCTGACGACGCGCGCCGGCAGCACGACCTACAACTTCGATCTCAAGGCGACCGGCGCCGTGCCGGAACCGGGGACGTGGATGATGATGATGCTCGGCTTCGGCGTGGTCGGTGCGGCCTGTCGCCGTCGGACCCGGGCGCGCGTGGCGCTGGGCTGATCTGCGGCGGTCACTCGCCCCGTGCGGGCGAGTGACCTGCCGGGGACGGCATCGCCATGCGAGGCGGGCCGGACCTGGAGTGTAACCCACTTACGTGGGAGCGGCCGGTGCCGCTGCTGACCCAGCTTTGCTGGATCAGCCTTTAGGACGCGCGTGCCCTCGCCACCGCCTCCTGCAAGCGATCGAGCGGGAGCGCGCCGCTGAGCAGCTGATCGCCGACCACCCACGCCGGCGTGCCGTTGATCCCGAGCTTCTGCGCGAGTTCGAGATTGGCGCGCAGCGTGTCGTCGACGTCGGCGGGTAGCTTGGCCAGATCGACCCCGCTGGCGCGCGCGGCCTGCGCGATCGTCGCGTCGCTGACCTGACCGGCGGCATAGAGCGCGTCGTGGAACGGCTTGAACTTGCCCTGCGCCGCGGCGGCGAGCGAGGCCCGCGCGGCGGTGCGGCTGCTCTCGGCGAGCACCGGCAATTCCTTGAAGACGACGCGCAGGTTCTTGTCGGTCGCGACCAATTTCTCGATCACCGGCAGGCTGGCGCGACAGAAGCCGCAATTATAGTCGTAATATTCAACCAACGTGACGTCGGCATTCGGGTTGCCGATCCACGCGTCGCCATAAGGCGTCTCGATTGCGCCCCGATTAGCAGCGATCGCGCGGGTCGCGTCGCGCTGTTGCAGGCGTTCGATCGCCTCCGGGATCAATTCGGGATGCGCGAGGACATATTCGCGCACGACGCGACCGATGCGCGCCTCGTCCGCCGCGCCGACCGGCGCCGCGCGGTCCGCGAGCCACATGCCGCCGGCGCCGAACAACAGTCCGATCGCCACCAGCCCCAACACCATCAACCTGTTCAACGCCGACGCTTCTTTCCGTTCTTGTCGACGGCATTCTGCGCGGTCATCGCAATGTCCTGCGCACGGATCCAGTCGGGGGTGTTCTTGGGGATGCCCGCCATCGCATAGCGGGCGCGGTCGGCGGCGGTGCGATCGTCGCCCATCATGCTGGCGCGCTCGGCGCTGGCGAGCGCGGCGCGCGCTTCGTCGCCGGTCAGTTCGTAGACGGTGCCGAGCTGGAACCAAGCGAACGGATTTTCGTCGTCGCGCGCCACGGCGGTGCGCAACACGCGCTTCGCCTCGTCGTAATGCGTCGGGTCCTCGGTCGCGATCAGCGCATGGCCGTAAGTGGTGGCGATCAAGGGGTTGCTACGCGATCCTTCGGTCGCGCGCTTGAGCGGGGCGAGCGCGAGCTTCGGCTTGCCGGCTTCGAGCAGGATCTGCCCCATGATCTCCTGAAAATAGGGATCGTTGGGCTCGCTCGCGACCAGCGCCTCGGCCTCGGCATCGGCCTTTTCGGGATAGCCGGCGCGGTGATAGGCATAGGCGCGCGCGTAATGCGCGTAGATGGTCTGGTCGCTGTCGGGATATTTCTGGAGTGCCTGCGGGGGCGGCATCAAATAACCGTCGAGCTTGGCGCGGACGCGTAGGAAGCGCTCCTGTAGCGCGCTGTTGGCCGGCTTGCTCCATGCTTTCGACGCTTGCAGGTCGGCGGTCAGCGTCTGGACGCGCGTGCCGGACAGCGGGTGCGACTGCATGAACGGATCGATGTTCTTCGTGCCGTAGCGATATTCCTGCTGTTGCAGCTTCTTGAAGAACTCCAGCATCCCCTTGCCGGTGATCCCGGCGGTGTCGAGATAGCGCACCGCCGAGGCATCGGCGGTCGATTCCTGGACGCGGCTGAAGGCGAGATACTTGCCCATCGCCACCTGCTGCCCGGCGGCGAGGATGCCCGCGCCGGCCTCGCCGCCGCCCGCCGCCATCGCCGCAAGCCCGAGCACCATCGAGAGCAGATACACGCCCATCGCCGGCTTCTGCGCCTGCGCGCCGGTGATGACATGGCCGTCGGCGATATGGCCGAGTTCGTGCGCGATCACGCCCTGCACCTGATTGGCGCTGTCGGCCTGCTGGAGCAGCCCGGTGTGGATGTAGACGGTCTGCCCGCCCGCGACGAAGGCGTTGATCGAATCGTCGTTGACCAGCGCGAACGACACGTCGGCGGGACGAAGCCCGGCGGCGGTGACGAGCGGCGCGGACATGTCCTTGAGCAAGGACTCGGTCTCGGCATCGCGCAGCAGCGACTGCGCCTGCGCGGGCTGCGCGAGGAGCAGGACGGTGGTGGCGACGGCGGCGATCAGGCGGCGCATGGGGTGGGTCTTAGGGCATGACGACCGGGGCCGGAACCCCTCGCAACGACGGTGGGGAGCGCGGCAGGGCTGTCGACCGGGTGGGGTGCGTTCGGGGATACGTGCTTTGACAAGCCCGGCACGGACGGAGAGGAGTGGGGCGCTTCCAGAGCGACGGTCGTCGAGGCGGGAATAGGGCGACGCATGCGGCGAGCCCTGGCGCGCGAGGACATCGGCCGGGAGCGTCCCTCCGTCATCGCGAGCATAGCGACGCAATCAAGGGACGGATCAGGACGCCCTGGATTGCTTCGCTACGCTCGCAATGACGATGGAGGTGCAGGCGAATGCATGTCATCGGCCGGGCTGTGCGGCGGTTCGACTGAACCGCCGCTGAAGCCCGGCCGATCGCGTCACGCGCCGAACGTGCGCTGCCACCAGCCGCGGCGCGGCGCGGCGGTCTGTTCGGCATCGGCGGCCGGGTCGTCGGTCGCGGGTGCTTCGTCCGCCGTCGGCTCCTCCGCGGCGACCGGCTCGGGCGCGGCCTCCTCGGCGACCTTCTTGCGGCGGGTGCGCTTCGGCTTGGCGGGGGCTTCCTCGGCGACCGGCTCGGGCGCGGGGAGCCCGTCGTTGACCGGACCGACGTCGCCCGCCTCGACCACCGGCTCGGCGACCTTCTTGCGACGCGTGCGCTTCGGCTTGGCGGGCGCTTCCTCGGCGACCGGCTCCACCGCGGCGACCGGCTCCGGCGCAGGCTCGGCAGCCGGGGCGGCTGCCGCCTTGCGACCCCGCTTGGGCGCCGGGGCGGGCGTCGGCTCGGCGGCGACCCGCGCGCGCGGACGGCGGCGCGTCTTGGGGGCGGCAGGTTCTTCGACCACCGGCGCTTCCTCGGCGACCGCGTCGGCGACGACCGGCTCGGGCTCGATCGCGGCGTCCTCGACGACCTCGACCTCATTCTCCGTCACCGGCTCGGCGGCCGGCTCGCCTCCGCGCTCGCCTCCGCGCTCGCCTCCGCGCTCGCCGTCGCGACGGCGACCGCGACGCCCGCGACGACGGCGGCGACCGCCCTCGCGCTCGGCGTCCTCGCTGGCGTCGGCATCGACCGCGATTTCCGGCTCGGCGTCGACCGCCTCAGCCTCGTCAGCCTCTTCCTCGCCGGCCTCTCCGGCCTGCTCCTCACCCTCGACCCGGTCGCGACCGCGACGCCCGCGGCGACGACGGCGACGACGCCCGCCGCGTCCGCCTTCGCCTTCCGGCGCGGCGACCTGCTCGACGGTGTCCTCGTCCTCGGCCTCTTCCTCCTCGTCGATCTCGTCCTCGACCAGATCGTCCTCGGCTTCCTCGACGATCGGGCGATCGAACTTCGGCGGGTGCGCGGGCGGCGGACCGCTCGCCTCGACCGACATGCGCGCGCCTTCCTCCTCGCCATCGGGGATGATCTCGACGGTGACGCCGTAGCGATCCTCGATCTCGGCGATGTCGGCGCGCTTGCGATTGAGCACGTAGAAGGCCGCTTCCTGGCTGCAGCGCAGCGTCAGCACCGAGCCGCGCCCGCGTGCCGCCTCATCCTCGAGTAGCCGCAGCGCCGATAGGCCCGACGACGAGGCGGTGCGGACGAAGCCGGTGCCTTCGCAATGCGGGCAGGGGCGGGTGGAGGCTTCGAGCACGCCGGTGCGCAGCCGCTGGCGGCTCATCTCCATCAGGCCGAAGCCCGAGATGCGGCCGACCTGGATGCGCGCGCGATCGTTCTTGAGCGCCTCCTTCATCGCCTTCTCGACCTTACGGACGTTCGATCCGTTATCCATGTCGATGAAGTCGATGACGATCAGCCCGGCCATGTCGCGCAGGCGAAGCTGACGCGCGATCTCCTGCGCGGCTTCGAGATTGGTCGCGGTGGCGGTCTGCTCGATATTGTGCTCGCGGGTCGAGCGGCCGGAGTTGATGTCGATCGACACCAAGGCCTCGGTCGGGTTGATGACCAGATAGCCGCCCGACTTGAGCTGGACGACCGGGTGGTACATCGCGGCGAGCTGATCCTCGACGCCGGCGCGCTGATAGAGCGGCACCGGATCGCTGTAATGCTTCACCTTCTTGGCGTGCGTCGGCATCAGCAGGCGCATGAATTCGCGCGCCTGACGATAACCGTCGTCGCCCTCGACGATGACCTCGTCGATGTCCTTGTTGTAGATGTCGCGGATCGCGCGCTTCATCAGGTCGCTGTCGCCATAGACCAGCGCAGGCGCGCTCG
Source organism: Sphingomonas endophytica (assembly GCF_014199415.1). GTDB lineage: Bacteria > Pseudomonadota > Alphaproteobacteria > Sphingomonadales > Sphingomonadaceae > Sphingomonas > Sphingomonas endophytica. The sequence continues at coordinate 574,309 of NZ_JACIJN010000001.1, read as the reverse complement.
ACGTCAGCGTCTTCTCGCGGATCTCGTCCCACAGCCGGGCGAGGTAATCGAAGTCGCGCTTGATCTCGGTCTTGGTGCGCTGGAGCCCGGCGGTGCGGACGATGCAGCCCATCGACGACGGCAGCGCCAGATCGGCCATGATCGTCTTGAGCCGCTTGCGATCGGCGGCGTTGCTGATCTTGCGGCTGATCCCGCCGCCGTGCGACGTGTTGGGCATCAGCACGCAATAGCGACCGGCGAGCGACAGGTACGTGGTCAGCGCCGCGCCCTTGTTGCCGCGCTCTTCCTTGACGACCTGCACCAGCAGCACCTGGCGGCGGTGGATGACGTCCTGGATCTTGTAGCGGCGGCGCAGGTTCATGCGGCGCTGGCGCAGCGCCTCGACCTGATCGTCGTTGCTTCCCGAGCGGCCGCGACGGCGCGGGGCGGGGGCGTCGCCCTCTTCCGCGTCATGATCGTGCTCGTCATGGTCATGATCGGCGTCGTCGTGATCGTCGCCCTCGACGTCGTCGGCGAAGTCGCCGTCATCGATCGCATCCTGCTCGGCGCGCAGCGCGGCTTCCTCGGCGGCGTGCTCGGCCTCCTCGCGCAGCAGCGCCTCGCGATCCTCCTTGGGGATCTGGTAATAATCCGGGTGGATCTCGCTGAACGCCAGGAAGCCGTGGCGATTGCCGCCGTAATCGACGAACGCCGCCTGCAGCGACGGCTCGACGCGCGTCACCTTGGCGAGATAGATGTTACCCTTGAGCTGCTTGCGCTCGGCACTCTCGAAATCGAATTCCTCGATCCGGTTACCCTTGACGACCGCCACGCGGGTTTCTTCCCGGTGGCGTGCGTCGATCAGCATACGCGTGGTCATTGAAAACTCTCCACGCGCCGCCCTCCGCCGAAGGGGAGGGGGCGCGACGATAGGGCGCGGCCGACCGCCCGATGGGGTCGGCGGCGCGGATGATGATGATGTCTGCTGCGGTTCGCCCTGCCGCCCGCTCCATCGAGCGGGTAAGGCCGTCCGCGATCGTGCCGCCGCCGGCACGGGCCGGGCGGAACAGCGATCGGGCGGAATGCGGCATTGCGAACGTCAACCTGATGACCCCGGGGCCGGCACGTCGCCGGGCGGGGGGTGGCACCGAAAGCGGCGTCGCGCGACCTTCGCGCAACATTTCCGGTCATCGCGACACGTAGCATCGCTTCGCCGCCGCTTCAACCGGGTCGTTTTTATGATTCAAACACGTTAACCACGCGGGAACACTGACAGGCTACCGCCACGATCACGATGGCGCGCGAAGACGGGAAAGGGGCGATGACGGGCAGGACGGGAGCGATGATCGCGGCGACGCTGCTGGTGTTTGCCGCGCCGGCCGCGAGCGGCGACCCGGTGCCGCAGCTCGACTTCCTGCCATGGAAGTCGCATCGCGAGGCGACTCCGCGCAAGGTGACGGTGCGCGTGCCGCCGCCGGCGCGCGGGGTGCGGTTGCCGCGGATCGCCGGCGCGGCGGGACGCCCGCTGGTGGTGATCGACGCCGGGCATGGCGGCGGCGATCCCGGCGCGATCAACCCGGCCGCCGGTCTGCGCGAAAAGGACGTGACGCTGAAGATCGCGCGCGCGATCCGTGACGCGCTGGTCGACAGCGGGCGGGTACGCGTGGCGCTGACGCGCGACGACGACCGCTTCATCATCCTGCGCGAGCGGTTCGGGATCGCGCGGCGGCTGAAGGCCGACCTGTTCATCTCGGTCCATTGCGACAGCGTCGGCACCGGGACGCCGACCGGCGCGACCGCCTATACCCTGTCCGACGTGGCGTCGGATCGCGAGGCGGCGCGGCTGGCGGCGCGCGAGAATCGCGCCGACGTGATCGCGGGGGTGACGCTCGATCGCGACCCCGACGTTTCGTCGATTCTTATCGACCTGACGCAGCGCGAGACGATGAACGCCTCGGCCGGATTTGCGCGGCTGCTGGGGCGCGAGGCGCGACCGCTGATCCCGATCAAGAGCAATTTCCACCGCACCGCCTCGCTGATGGTGCTCAAGGCGCCGGACATGCCGTCGATCCTGTTCGAGACCGGCTATATCTCGACCGCGTCGGACGCGGCGTTCCTCGACAGCAAGGAGGGGCGCGAGAAGATCGCCGAGAGCGTGCGGCGTGCGGTCGACGTGTATTTCGCGCGGCGGATGGCGGTGCGGTAGGGCGTGTGCGGAGCCCTCTGTCCGTCATTCTCGCGGAGGAGGGAATCCAGACGCGCAGGTCTGTCGATAGAAGCGATAAGTCAGAGGTTCTGGATCCCCGCCTTCGCGGGGATGACGGTTTGTGCGCGGACGGGGCGGGGGTAGACTCGCGAACGATCAGCGCCTAACCGACCCGCCGCGCACGCCTCTTACGGGTTTCCGGCCGCTGCGCTTCCTCAATCGAGCCCGCAATCAAGGAGATCCCCGCAATGGCGTGGCTCATCCTCGGCGTCGCCGTGGTCACCGAAATCGTCTGGGCGCTCAGCCTCAAATGGGCCGCCACGCAAGGATCGTGGCTGGCATCGGCGGTTCCGATCACGCTCAGCTTCGTCAACATGGGGCTGCTGGCGATGGCGATGCGCGGATTGCCGGCGGGGACCGCCTATGCGGTGTGGACCGGGCTCGGCGCGGTCGGCGTCACGATCTTCGGCGTGTTCCTGTTCGGCGAGAAGCTCGCGCCCGCGCAGATCGGGTTCATCGCGCTGATCATCGTCGGGGTCGTCGGCACGAAACTGTTCGCGCCGGCCTGAGCGAGTTGCCGTTTGGCGGGCGAGACCGTACACGCCGAAACCGACATGGCTTCCGATCCGACCGCTGCCGTGCCTGTTCGGCGTATCTCCCCCCGCGCGCTGTGGCGCCGCTGGTGGGTGCGCTGGGGCACCTATCTGCTGGGGCTGCTGGCGATCGCGCTCGGCGTCTTCTGGCTGGTGTTCGCGCGCGACCTGCCGTCGGTCGACAAGCTCAAGGCCTATGAGCCGCCGCTGCCGACCAACGTGCGCGGCGCCGACGGTGCGCCGATCTATTCCTACGCGCGCGAACGCCGCGTCGAGCTGTCGTACAACGAATATCCGCCGCTGCTGGTGAAGGCGTTCCTCGCCGCCGAGGACAAGACGTTCTTCGAGCATCACGGCGTCGACTTCCCAGGGCTGGCGGGCGCGGTGTTCGACTATGCGCGCAAGTTCGGCAGCGGGCAGCGCGCACGCGGCGGCTCGACCATTACGCAGCAGGTCGCGAAGAACCTGCTGATCGGCAACGAATATTCCCCGACTCGCAAAATCCGCGAGGCGTTGCTGGCGTATAAGATCGAGGAGACGCTGACCAAGCCGCAGATCATCGAGCTGTACCTCAACCAGATCTTCCTCGGGCGGAACGCCTACGGCGTAGAGGCGGCGAGCCACGCCTATTTCGACAAGGAACTGAACGAGCTGTCGCTGGGGCAGCTCGCCTATCTGGCGATCCTGCCCAAGGGGCCGTCGAACTACGATCCGTTCCGCGACACCGATCGCGCGCTAGAGCGGCGCAACTACGTGCTGCGCGAGATGGTCAGGAACGGCTTCGTCACGCAGGCGCAGGCGCAGGCCGCCGCCGCCGAGCCGATCGGCGCGATCACACACCGCACGCCCAAGTTCGAGCGCGTCGGCGGCTATTTCGTCGAGGAAGTGCGCCGCGAGCTGATCGCGAAATTCGGTGAACAGTCCGAGGACGGGCCACACAGCGTCTATGCCGGCGGGCTGTGGGTGCGCACCTCGCTCGACAAGCGTATCCAGCAATATGCCGCCGAGGCGCTGCGCAACGGCCTGTTGCGCTTCGACGCCGGGCGCGGCTGGTCGGGGCCGCTGCGGCACATCGATCTTGAGGGCGATCGGTGGCAGGGGCCGCTGATCGGCACCAACATCATGCTCGACCACGAAAACTGGCGCGCCGCGATCGCGATCGCGCGTGACGGCGACGCGTGGCGACTGGGCTTTGCGGACGGGACGACGGGGACGATGGCGCGCGACGCGGCGCAGATGCCGGTCCGCAATCAGGGCGGGGCGGCCTTCGCCGCGATCAAGCCCGGCGACATCATCGCGGTGGCGCCGAGCGGGGCGGGGCGGTTCGCGCTCCGCTCGGTACCGCGCATCTCCGGCGGATTCGTGGTGCAGGAGCCGGCGACCGGGCGGATCCTCGCGATGCAGGGCGGGTTCGAGTCGAGCGTCCAGTCGTTCAACCGCGCGACCCAGGCATTCCGCCAGCCCGGTTCGACGATCAAGCCGATCGTCTATTCGGCGGCGCTGGAAAACGGCATGACCCCGGCGTCGATCATCGTCGACGGGCCGTTCTGCGTCGACCAAGGCGCGCGGCTGGGGCAGAAATGCTTCCGCAACTTCGGTAATTCGCGCGGGGCGGGGCCGCACACGATGCGCTGGGGCATCGAGCAGTCGCGCAACCTGATGACGGTGCGCACCGCCGCGCAGACCGGCATGGGGCGCGTCACGAAGCTCATCAAGGCCATGGGCGTCGGCGATTACTCGCCCTATCTCTCCTACGCACTGGGCGCCGGCGAGACGACCGTGACCAAGATGGTCAACGCTTACGGCGTGCTCGCCAACTGGGGACGCTGGCATGATCCGTCGCTGATCGACGTCGCGCAGGACCGGCACGGGCAGGTGATCTGGCCCGAGAACTGGCGCGCGTGCGACGGCTGCAACGCGCGCGACTGGAACGGCCGCGCGATGCCGCGACCGGCGACCGGCGGGCGGCAGGTGCTCGACGCGATGAGCGCCTATCAGATGGTGCATATCACCGAGGGCGTGATCCAGCGCGGCACCGCGACGGGCCTGCGCGATCTCAACCGTCCGATGTTCGGCAAGACCGGCACCAACAATGGCCCCACCGACGTGTGGTTCATCGGCGGCACGCCGCAGATGATCGCCGGGCTCTACATGGGCTTCGACAGCCCGCGCAGTCTGGGCGGCTATGCGCAGGGCGGGACGGTGGCGGTGCCGGTGTTCAAGGAATGGGCGCAAAAGGCCTATGCAGGGATGCCCGCGATTCCGTTCCGCGCGCCGCCGGGGATCCGCATGGTGCGGATCGACCGGGCGAGCGGGCGGCCGGTGTTCGGCACCTTCCCGACCGACAGCGATCCCAAGCCGGCGGTGATCTGGGAAGCGTTTAAGCCGCAGAGCGAGGCGCGCCGCGCGCGCCGCACGGCGCCGGCCGCCGCCCCCTCGGCCCGCCCCAGCGCGAGCGCCACCGGCACCACCGCCAGCGACAGCGACTTCTTGCAGAGGCAGGGGGGCATCTACTAAGTCGTCGCCAGAACGTTTTTTCGTCGTCCCAGCCATCCGCCGGGATCCCCCGGTCACGCAGCCTTGCTCGTGCCGGTCGGGATTTCGCTTTTGGCCGGCGCGGCGTGACCTTGGAGTAAAGTTATGCGCGCCGAAGCGCAGGCCCATGTCGACAGCATCAACGAGGCGCTGGCGCTGCTGCGCCGCTTCCTCGACTGGGACCGCGCGTTGCGTCGCCTCGACGAGCTCAACGCGCGCGTCGAGGATCAGGCGCTGTGGAACAATCCCAAGGAAGCGCAGGCGGTGATGCGTGAGCGTCGCCGGCTCGACGAGGCGATCACCGCGACCCGCGACATCGAGCGCGAGCTGTCGGACACGGTCGAGCTGATCGAGATGGCCGAAGCGGAGGGCGACGCCGAGATGGCCGACGAGGGCGTCGGCGCGCTCAAGACGCTCGCCGATCGCGCGCAGGCCGACAAGGTCAAGGCGCTGCTGGCGGGCGAGGCCGATGCCAACGACAGCTATATCGAGATCAACGCCGGCGCGGGCGGCACCGAGAGCCAGGACTGGGCCGAGATGCTCCAGCGCATGTACACGCGCTGGGCGGAGCGGCGCGGGCTGAAGGTCGAACTGATCGACTATCACGCGGGCGAGCAGGCCGGGATCAAGAGCGCGACGCTGCTGGTCAAGGGCGAGAACGCCTATGGCTATGCCAAGGTCGAATCGGGCGTTCACCGGCTGGTGCGGATCAGCCCGTACGACAGCGCAGCGCGTCGCCACACGAGCTTTTCAAGCGTGTGGGTCTATCCGGTGATCGACGATAATATCGAGGTCGAGATCAACGAGAGCGACCTGCGCATCGACACCTATCGCGCGTCGGGCGCGGGCGGGCAGCACATCAATACCACCGACTCCGCGGTGCGCATCACGCACTTGCCGACCGGGATCGTCGTGCAGTGCCAGAACCAGCGCTCGCAGCACAAGAACAAGGCCGAGGCGTACAACCAGCTCCGCGCGCGGCTCTACGAGCGTGAGCTCGCCGAGCGCGAGGCGGTCGCCAATGCCGAGAACGCCACCAAGACCGACATCGGCTGGGGTCACCAGATCCGCAGCTACGTGCTCCAGCCGTACCAGCTGGTGAAGGACCTGCGCACCGGCGTGACCTCGACCTCGCCGGGCGACGTGCTCGACGGCGAGCTCGACGAGTTCATGGCCGCGGCGCTGTCGCAGCGCGTCAGCGGCGAGGCGGTCGTCGTGGAAGACGTCGACTAAGTGGCAGGGCGCGCGCCTGTGTTCCGCGTGAGCGCGGTGGCGTTGCTGCTGCTGGCGGCGTGCGACGGGTCACAGCCGCTGATCAAGCACAAGACCAAGGAGCCGGGACCGTTCCCGGCCGCCGACCGCCCGATCGCGAACATCGTCTCGCCGCGCTGGTCGAACGAGGAAACGCGCGACCGGCTCGGTGAGGCCGGGCGCGTCATGGACCTTGCCGACATCCGCAAGGGGATGACGGTCGCCGATCTCGGCGCGGGCGAGGGCTATTATACGATCCGGCTGGCGGCGCGGGTCGGCGAGAACGGCCGGGTGCTCGCCGAGGATGTCGTGCCGGCGGTGCACGAGGCGCTGGCCGAGCGCGTCGCGCGCGAGCGGCTCGACAATGTCAGCGTGCGGCTAGGGATGCCCGCCGATCCGCGGCTGCCCGACAACAGCTTCGACCGGATCTTCATGGTGCATATGTATCATGAGATCGAGCAGCCGTATGAATTCCTGTGGCGGATGCGCCCCTCGCTGCGGCGCGACGGGCTGGTGGTGGTGGTCGACGCCGACCGGCCGACCGAGCAGCACGGCACCCCGCCGCGGCTGCTGCGCTGCGAGTTCGCGGCGGTCGGCTATGCGCAGGTGGGGTTTCGGGAATTGCGGTCGGCGGGTGGCTATCTCGCGACGTTCCGTGCGGCGGGGCGGCGGCCTGATCCGGCGGAGATCGTTGCGTGTCGGATGAAGTAAGGATTACGCCGTCGTTCCGGACTTGATCCGGGATCTCGCCGTCTTCTTGTTCTACGCGGCAGGAATCGAGGGTCGAGAGGCTCGCCAAGTCCGTCATTGCGAGCGCAGCGAAGCAATCCAGTGCCGGACCAGGACGCTCTGGATTGCTTCGCTCCGCTCGCAATGACAACTCATTCCTTGGGCATCGCCGCACCTGCGCCATCGTCAAGCGATGGCGGTCGTGCCGGCGCCGGCTCGACCGCGTCAGCGTCACCGCCACCGTTGCGCCAGCGGGGCCACCAGTCCAGCTCCGGGTTCAGGCGAACGAATAGCTCGAAGGTCCGCGCGATCTCGCGCGGATCGCGCGGCGGTGGGCCTTTCAGATCCTTGACCGGCATCCGCACCTCCTGTTCGTCAACGCAACGTCATCCTTATCACATGCCGCATGGTGGCGCGACCCGCCGGCCCGCGCTACCACCCAGCCCGTGCAGCAATATCTTGACCTTATGCGCCGCGTGCTCGATTCGGGCGCGCGGCAGGACGACCGGACCGGCACCGGCACGCTCAGCGTCTTCGGGCATCAGATGCGTTTCGATCTGGCGCAGGGCTTTCCGGTCCTCACCACCAAGAAGCTCCATTTGCGCTCGATCATCATCGAGCTGCTGTGGTTCCTGCGCGGCGACACCAACGTCCGCTGGCTGCAGGAACGCAAGGTCAGCATCTGGGACGAATGGGCCGACGAAAACGGCGATCTCGGCCCGGTCTATGGCAAGCAATGGCGCGACTGGGCGGCGGCCGACGGGCGGCACATCGACCAGATCGCCGCGCTGATCGACGAGATCCGCACGCGCCCGGCGTCGCGGCGGCAGATCGTCACCGCCTGGAATCCCGGCGAGCTGCACGCGATGGCGCTCAGCCCGTGCCATTGCCTGTTCCAGACGCATGTCGCCAACGGGCGGCTGTCGCTGCAATTGTATCAGCGCTCGGCGGATATCTTCCTCGGCGTGCCGTTCAACATCGCCAGCTATGCGCTGCTGACGCACATGCTGGCGCAGCAATGCGATCTGGAGGTCGGCGAGTTCATCTGGACCGGCGGCGATTGCCATCTGTACCTCAACCATCTCGAACAGGCGGAGACGCAGCTGGCGCGGACCCCGACCGCGCTGCCGACGCTGACGCTCGCGCGGCGGCCGGCGTCGATCGACGCCTATGAACCCGAGGATTTCGTGCTGAACAATTATGAGGCGCAGCCGCATATCAAGGCGGCGGTTTCGGTCTGATCGTCGCGCGCACGCGGCGGTGCGTCGCGGGCGTTTTGCGTTGCAACAATCGGCCGCGTAGCTTGTTTCGCAGCCATGACGAAAATCAGCCGACGCGATGCGATGCTGGCGACGGGCGCTGCGGCGCTCTGGCCGGCGCTGGCCCGGGCGCAAGCGCGCGCGGGCAGTTCGACGCCCTTTTCCTGGGCGATGCTTCAGCAACGTGCCGAGGCGCTTGCCAAGCAACCGTATCGCGCGGTGCCGCCGGTCGCCGCTGCTGCCGCGCTCGATTATGACGCGGTCGGCGGCATACGTTACCGTGCGGACAAGACGCTGGCCGGTGGTATCCGCCCGTTCCCGCTCGGCAAATATGCGCCCGTGCCGGTCACGCTCAACGTCGTCGCCAATGGTCGCGCGACCAGCGTGGAATATGCGCCGTCGCTGTTCGAGACCAAGCCGGGCGTCAAACCTGCGCCGGGCTTCGCGGGCTTTCGCGTCATGGAGCAGGGCAAGGACAGCGACTGGCTCGCCTATATGGGCGCGTCCTATTTCCGCTCGGCCGGCGCGCTCGACCAATACGGCCTGTCGGCGCGCGGCATCGCGATCGACACCGGGCTGGAGAAAGAAGAGTTTCCGGTCTTCACCGAATTCTGGATCGAGCCGCTCGGCGACGGCGGGTACACGATCTATGCGCTGCTCGACGGTGAGAGCCTGACCGGTGCGTATCGCTTCGTGTCGCGGCATCCCATGGCGGTCGTACAGGATGTCTCGTCGGTGCTGTTCCTGCGCAAGCCGGTCGCGCGGCTCGGGATCGCACCCGCGACCAGCATGTTCTGGTACGACGACCGCAGGCACAAGACCGCCGCCGACTGGCGCCCCGAGATCCACGATTCGGACGGGCTTGCGATCCGTACCGCCGGTGGCGAGCGTGTGTGGCGCCCGCTGCGCAATCCCGCGCAGCCGACCACCGACAGCTTCGCCGCCGATGACGTGCGCGGCTTCGGGCTGCTGCAGCGCGATCGCAACTTCGACCATTATCAGGACGATGGCGCCTTCTACGACCGGCGACCGAACCTGTGGATCGAGCCGCAGGGGCAATGGGGCAGCGGGCGCGTGATCCTGTACGCTTTCCCGACCGCGGGCGAGACGACCGACAATGTCGTGTGCTTCTGGACGCCGGGTGCGGCGGTGCGCGCCGGGCAGCGGCTCGCCTATGACTATCGGCTGACCTGGGGTGGGGACGATCCGACGCGCGACCGCGTCGCGCATGTCGTCGACAGCTGGACCGGCAGCGCCGGACGGCCGGGCGGCGAGGCGATCGCAGGCGCGGTGAAGCTGGTCGCGGATTTCGTCGGCGACGGGCTGGCCGGGCTGACGCGGCAGAGCGGGGTCAGCGCCGAGATCGCGATCGCACGCGGCAAGCTGCTGGAGAGCGCCGCTTATCCGGTCGTCGGCCAGCGTAACCGCTGGCGCGTCATCGCCGATGTCGCGCCGGAAGGCGACGGTCCCGCCGACGTGCGGCTGTTCCTGAAGCGCGGCAATGCCACGCTTAGCGAGACGCTGCTGATGCCGCTCTACCGATCATGAGTGAGCTACACCCACGATTGCCGGCACCCGCGCCGCTCGACATGCCCGAGCAGCGCTTCGATGGCCCGCCGCCGCCCGGCCGCGCACCGGAGCCGTTCGATGGCGCAATTGGATCAGGCGCGGACATTTTCGCGCGACGTGCGTTGCTGGTGCTGTTGACGCTGGTGCTGGCGCTCGCGGCGTCGACGACGCTCAAGGAATCGGTGCTGACCGATGGTCTTACGGTCAGCGACATGCTGTTGCTAACCGTGTTCTTCCCATTGTTCGCGTTGCTCGCCTTCGGGTTCATCAACACCGTGGTCGGCTATATCGTGCTGGCGACCGGGCTCCATCCCGGCTTCACGCCGATGCCGCGCTGGTCCGAGCCGCTCAAGGGGCGGACCGCGATCCTGATGCCGGTGCACAACGAGGATATCGACGAGGTGTGCGGGCGGCTCGGGCAGATGGCCGACGCGCTGGCGCGCACCGGCAGCTGCGCGGCGTTCGACTTCTTCATCCTCAGCGATTCCGCGGCCGAAAACGAGGCCGGCGAGGTGAGGGCATGGCAGGCGCTGGCGGCGCGGAGCGACTGCGCGGTCTATTACCGCCGTCGCGTCGAGAATGTCGGGCGCAAGCCGGGGAATATCGCCGACTGGCTGCGCGCGCACGGCGCGGCCTATGACTACATGCTGATGCTCGACGCCGACAGCCTGATGGGCGGCGAGACGATCGTCGGCATGACGCAGATCATGGACCGCCGCCCCGCCGTGGCGCTGCTCCAGACCGTCCCGCAGGTGATCGGCGCGTCGACGCTGTTCCAGCGCTGGATGCAATTCTCCAGCCGCATCTACGGCCCCGCCGCCACCGCGGGGCTGGTATGGTGGTCGGGTGCGGAGGCGACCTTCTGGGGGCATAATGCGCTGATCCGCGTGCGCGCCTTTGCGGACAGTTGCGGGCTGCCGGTGCTGACCGGCGCACCACCGTTCGGGGGGACGATCATGAGCCATGACGTCGTCGAGGCGGCGCTGCTGCGGCGGCGCGGCTGGCGCGTGCACATGGTAATGACCGAGGAGACGTTCGAGGAATATCCCCCGACGCTGATCGATGCCGGGGTGCGCGACCGGCGCTGGGCGCAGGGCAACCTCCAGCATATGGCGCTGCTCGGCGCCTCGGGCTTTCACTGGATCAACCGGCTGCAATTGCTGCTGGGGGCGGCGGGCTATCTCGCCTCGCCGTTGTGGCTGCTGCTGATCGCGGTCAGCGTGGTGCAGGCGGTGCGCGGCGAGCCGGGGCTGATGTCGGGCGATCCATCGGGGATGGTGCTCGAACTGACGCTGGCGTTGCTGTTCGGGCCGAAGCTGCTCGGCATTATCCATGCGCTGGGTGACGCGCAGCGTCGCCGCGCACTGGGCGGGGCGGCGAGCATCCTGCGCTCGGTGCTGGTCGACGTGCCGCTGTCGACGCTCGCCGCGCCGGGGATCGCGCTGACGCAGACGATCGACTTGATCGGCATCGCCACGCAGCGCAAGGCCGAGTGGCATGCGCAGAACCGCCGCGTCGACGGCTTGCCGATGGCGGCGATCCTGCCGCGGTACCGCTGGCATGTGCTGGTCGGGGCATTGTTGCTGGCGTTGTCGCCGCTGATGCCCGCTGCGGCGCTGTGGCTGTCGCCGGTCACCGCCGGGCTGCTGCTGTCACCGTTGATCGTACAATGGACCGCCAGCGAACGTTGGGGCGCGCGCGCCGCGCGCGCGGGCGTATTCGTCACCGATGCCGGGCGCGATCCACCGCCGCCGGTGCCCGCGGTCGCGGCGGGTTAATCTGGCGCTCGTCGTCGTCGCACCGGGCGACGGCGGACATGGAAAAGGGGGGAGCGACGCTGCGGCCGCTCCCCCCTTCCTCAGCTCAAAACAGCTCAGTTGCTGTCCGAATCGTCACCATCGTCGGCGATGATGATGATGCCGGCGATCACCGCCGCCGCCGCAACCGCTGCAACGATCAGGCCGCCACCGGCCAGCTCGTTCTTCTTGGCGGTCGGAGCCGACGCACGCGCCGCCTTGGCGACCGAAAGGCTCGCAGCCGAGTTGACCGGAGCCGCAACCGCCGGAACGGTGGCGAGCGACGCGACCGCAGCCGCCATCAGAAACTTCTTCATACTTCCATCTCCCTCAGGGCCAGCGGCTACTCTCACGCCGCACCGCATCATGCAACGGCAGTAATATTACAATGCGACGAAAAGTCGCCGATTTGGGTTTAAACGGAGATCAAGCTGCAGGCGTGTTCATCGTCTCGTACCCGCCTCGGTCACGATCGAGTCATGATGCTCCTGATCGCCGGCGCCGGAAGTTCTGACGAAGCGTCCGCGCTTTGCAACGAGATGTCATGATGTCGTGGGTGGCGGGCGTAACCGGGCCTGTGCGGTGCGTCATCGTGCGGGCGATGCAGGACGCTGGCGTGCTCGCCCGCTGCACTTCAACGGACCAAATCGCGGAACAGCAGTCCGGAGATGGACACTTGTCCGGCCAGCCGTCAGCGAACGCCGGGGTCCTCGCCGCAGAGCTAGTCCGGGACCAGCGCTCCCCCCTGCCGATAAAGGAGGTGCGAGCCCCGGCCAGGTCCGGGCGGCGGTTACTTCTTGGCCGTGCCCGGCTCGGCCATGTTGCGGTGCTGGTGCGCGGTGACTTCGGGCGGAAGGATGTGCGCGGCGGCGACCTGCAGCTTGTTCTTCCAGCCCGACACGATCGAATGCTTGCCCGCCATCAGCGCGTCCCAGCCGTCCTGCGCGACCTTTGCGGGATCGGACTTGCTGTCCGAAGTGCCGACGTCGGTGTCCATCATGTCGGCGCGGTCGAAGAATTCGGTGTCGACCGGGCCGGGCATCAGCGTCGTCAGCGTGATTCCTTCATGGTCCTTCAGCTCGTCGCGCAGCGCATCGGTGAAGGAGTCCACGAACGCCTTGGTGCCGTTGTAGACCGCCTGGAAGCTCCCCGGAATGAACCCGGCGATCGAGCCGGTGACCAGCACCTTGCCCTGATGCCGTTCGGTCATCTGGCGCAGCACCTTCTGGAGCAGGTAGAGCGTGCCGGTGATGTTGGTGTCGACCACGCGCCGCCAGTCGGCGACGTCCTGATCGAGGAAGCCGCGGCCCAGCCCCTTGCCGGCATTGGCGCAGAGCAGGTCGATCGGTCGATCCCCTGCGGCGGCGAGCAGTCGGTCGACGCCGTCGATCGTCGACAGGTCCGCCTCGACCGAGGTGACCTCGGTGCCGAATTGCTTGAAGTCGGCGGCGGCGGCGTCGATCAGCGGCTCGTCGGCGACGACGAGGATGTCATAGCCGTCCTTCGCCGCGAGCGAGGCGAGTTCGAAACCGATGCCGGTCGAGGCGCCGGTGATGATCGCGAATTTGTTGGGCATCATGTCTCTCCAAATATGGCCCGTCATTCCCGCGCAGACGGGAATCCAGAACCGCTGACGTCTCGGCTCTTACGAGGACCTGCGCGTCTGGATTCCTCCCCGCGCGGAAATGACGGTTGGGGGCGGTCGTGCGCTTCACATCATCCCCGGCTTGAGCACGATCTTCGTCACGTCATTCTGCTGATCGTGGAACATCTTGTATCCCTCCGGCCCCTTCTCCAGCGGCATGCGGTGGGAGATGAGGAAGGTGGTGTCGATCTTCTCCTCGAGGATCGCGGTCAGCAGCGCGGGGAGGTAGCGCTGGACATGGGTCTGCCCGGTCTTGAGCGTCAGCCCCTTTTCCATGAACGCGCCGAGCGGCCATTTGTCGACGAACCCGCCATAGACCGCCGGCATCGAGACGCGCCCGCCCTTGCGGCACGCGATGATCGCCTGCCGGTTGGCATGCGCGCGATCGGTGCCCGTGAAGGTCGAGACCTTGATCTGGTCCAGCACGTTGTCGACGAAGAAGCCGTGCGCCTCCAGCCCGACGCTGTCGATCACCGCATCGGGGCCGATCCCGCCGGTCATTACCATCAGCGCCTCATAGACCGCGCTTTCCTCGAAGTTGATCGTCTCCGCACCGAATTTCGCGGCCAGCTTGAGCCGGTTGGGGAAGTGATCGATCGCGATCACGCGCTCCGCGCCCATCAGGAACGCCGACTGGATCGCGAACAGCCCGACCGGGCCGCAGCCCCATACTGCAACCGTATCACCGGGTTCGATGTCCGCGTTCTCCGCCGCCATCCAGCCGGTCGGCAGGATGTCGGAGAGGAACAGCACCTTGTCGTCCTCGACCCCGTCGGGGATCACGATTGGGCCGACGTCGCTGAACGGCACGCGGACATATTCGGCCTGACCCCCGGCATAGCCGCCGGTCATGTGGCTATAGCCGAACAGCCCGGCCATCGGCTGGCCGTACAGCTCCTGCGCGATGTCCTGATTGTCGGCGGGCAGCCCGTTGTCGCACGCGGAGAATTGCTGCTTGGTGCAATGATAGCAGCTGCCGCACGAGATCGTGAACGGCACGACGACGCGCTGGCCCTTCTTGAGCGTCGACTTCGCGCCGACCTCGACCACCTCGCCCATGAATTCGTGGCCAAGGATGTCGCCCGACTGCATCGTCGGGATGTAACCGTCGTAGAGGTGGAGGTCCGAGCCGCAGATCGCGGTCGAGGTCACCTTGATGATGCAGTCGCGCGGGTTGACGATGCCGGGATCGTCGACGGTATCGACGCGGACATCGTGCTTGCCGTGCCAGGCGATCGCTTTCACAGCCCCATCTCCTCGAATTGCTTGGCGTTCATCGCGGGGGTGGCGATCTCGCCGGTTTCCAGCAGCTGCTTGAAACGGCGCAGGTCGCGGCGCGCCTGGATCGCGGGCTCGCGCTGGAACATCTTGGCGATCACCTTGCCAATCACGCCGGCGGGCGGGTCATAGTCGATCGTCGCGACGATCACCGTGCCGCGCGCACCAGCGTCGCGGAACTCGACATAACCGCGGTTGGGGATCTCCGCGCCGGGCTCGCTTTCCCAGGCGAGCAGCTTGCCGGGGACCTCCTCGGTGATGCGGGCGTCCCATTCGACATTGCTGCCGCCGGGCGCCTTGACGACCCAGTGCGAGCGGCGTTCGTCATGCACGTCGATTCGCACGACATTCTCCATGAACGCGGGCCAGGCGGCGAAGTCGCGGAAGCGTGAGTAGACTTCGGCGACGGGCTGGTTGATCGTGACGGCGCGGGCGGCAAGCGCGGTCGGCTTGTCGTGTTTGGCGGCGGCGAGCGGGGCGTCATCGGCCATGGCGGCTCCTTTCCTGTCGCGCCGTCAATGGCCGGTCGGGGGAGGGCGTTCCGTGGAAAAGCCGTGCGTTGATCTGGGTCAGTGAGGTTGCCGCTTCACCGTCATCCCCGCGCGGCGGGGATCCAGAACCTTCGAGGTCTGCGCTTCTAGCGATGAACCTGCGCGTCTGGATTCCCGCCTTCGCGGGAATGACGACGTGGTTACGGGTTCCCCTTGCCGCCGTGCGCGCCGACCGCAGTGCCGGTCGAGAAGCTCGTGCCGTCCTCCGCCAGCGCCACATAAAGCGGCGCCAGTTCGGCAGGCTGGCCGGCACGGCCCAGCGGCGTGTCCTGTCCGAACTCACCCATCTTGCCCGGCAACTGCCCGCCCGCGACCTGCAACGGCGTCCAGATCGGGCCGGGCGCGACCATGTTGACGCGGATGCCCTTCTTGGCGAGCTGCTTGGCGAGCCCCTTGGTGAAGATCAGGATCGCGCCCTTGGTGCTGGCATAATCGAGCAATTCCTCGCCGGGGTCGTAGCTGTTGACCGAGCCGGTGTTGATGATGACCGACCCCGGCGGCATCGACGGGATCGCCGCCTTGGCGATGCGGAACATCGCGAAAATGTTGGTCTCGAACGTGCGGACCATCTGCTCGTCGCTAATTTCGGAGATGTCGGCCTTGCTCTGCTGATAGGCGGCGTTGTTGACGAGCAGGTCGAGCCCGCCGAGCTGGCGCACCGCGTCGGCGACCAGCTTCGTGCAGGCTTTCTCGGTGCGAATGTCGGCGGGGAGCAGCACCGCCTTGCGCCCGGCCTGTTCGATCAGCGCCTTGACCTCGCGCGCGTCGGGCTCTTCGGTCGGATAGTAATTGATCGCGACGTCGGCGCCCTCGCGCGCGAAGGCGATCGCGGCGGCGCGGCCGATCCCGCTGTCGCCGCCCGTTACCAGCGCCTTGCGCCCGGTCAGCCGGCCCGAGCCGCGATAGCTGGTCTCGCCGCTGTCGGGACGCGGGGTCATCTCGCCCTGCAGCGCGGGCCAGGGCTGGCGCTGCTCGGGGAAGGGCTGGCTGGTGTATTTCGTCCGCGGATCGCGGAGCGGCACCGGAGCGGCTGGACCTGCGCCGGCCTGTGCCGCTGCGCTGGCCGCGCCGCCGAAGGTAAGTCCGGCCGCGGCTGCGCCGCCCAAGATGGTGCGGCGCGTGGTGCCCTGATCGTCCATGTCGCAAATCTCCCGGTATCCGGGCGCGAACGGGCGGGACGATCAGAGGTTCACCGGTATCGCGTTGATCGCGGTCAGAAACGATAGGCGATCGTCCCCTGCACGACACGGCGGTTGCCGTACCAGCACCACGCGTAATTGGCGAAGCACGAGGTGATATAGGTCTTGTCGAACAGGTTGGAGGCGTTGACCGAAGCGGTCAGCCCCTTGAGCGACGGGCTCAGCCGCTCGAGATCGAACCGCGCCCACGCGTCATAGACGGTGTAGGACGGGCTGTTGAGCGGCGCGGCGGCAGCGGGGTTCTCGGGCGGGGTATAGACGCCGGCATAGACCTCATCGACATGCCGCACCGCGCCGCCCAGCGCGAAGCCGTGGAAGGTGCCGCGCTCGGGCGCCCAGTCGAGGATCAGCGACGCGCCGCCGCGCCCGACCGTCTCCAGCCCGCGCCCGACGCGCGACGGGTCCTGCGGGTCGCTGGTCACGCGGACGCGCTGGCGGCTGTACGCCGCGCGGGCGGTAAAGCCGAGCCCGAGCGGCGCACTGCCCTCGAACTCGACACCGGTCGAGCGCACTTCGCCGGTCTGGCGCGAGATCGAGAAATCGGGGGTCGAGGTGACGACATTGGTCTGGTCGATGCGGAACCACGCGCCCGACAGCAGGATCGGCGTGCCGGGCACACTGAACTTCGCGCCGGCCTCGATCTGCTTGCCAAACGACGGGTCGGCGATCCCGAGTGTCCCATCGCCGCGCCGGACCGTCGACGACTGCGGCTCGAACGAGGTCGAATAGCTGACATAGGGCGCGAGACCGAAGGGCAGGGTGTAGAGCGCCGCGGCGCGCCACGTGAACCTGTCGTCCTTCTTCGGGATGCCGCCGTTCTGCTGGCTCCATGCCCAGTCCTGCCGGCCGCCGAGCGTGACGCGCAGCGCGCCGACCTCGATCTGGTCCTGCGCATAGATGCCCTGCTGACGGAGCCGCGCTGTCAGGTTGAACCGACTCTGGTCGCCCGGCACTTGGCCTGGTGTCCGCGGAACCGTCATCGTCCCATAGACAGGGTTGTAGACGTCGAGCGGAGTCCCGGTCCCGAACTTGCCGTCCTCGGTCGAATGCGCGACCTGCCGGTCGACGCCGAACAACAGCCGGTGCGTCACCGGCCCGGTGCGCACGATCCCGGCAAGCTGATTGTCATAGGTCCAGTTGTTCAGTTCCTCGTCGGTCGCATAGCTGGCACGATTGTAGACGCGCGTGCTGCCCGCCACCGGCGTGCCGCTGACATAGACGAGCCCAAGCTGCGCGGTGACGTTCTGGTAACGGCCCGACGAACGGAAGCGCCAGCCGCCGCCGAAATCGTGCGTGAAGATGTACGTCCCCGCCGCCTGCTCGCGCTGGTAGCGGTTGCCCGCCTCGCCACCGTCGAAGCGCGTCGAAAGCTTGCCGTTGGGGTTGTCGACCAGCGTGCCCAGCGCCGGGAAGACGCCATAGGCGCCGTTGTGCGGATCGTGCGAATAGGTGCCCAGCAGGGTGAAGGTGGTGCGCGAGCCGTTGCCGATCGTCACCGCGCCCGACACCGTCTGCCGCTCGCGCCTGGCGAAGCGCTGCTGCGTGTCGCTGCCGTTCGCGCTGCCATAGACGCGCCACAGCACGTCGCTGGTGCTGCCGCCGACATCGGCATCGACCCGATAAAGGTCGTACTCGCCATAGGTGCCCGCGACCGACCCATAGAGCGGCAGGTCGACCGGCAGCTTGCTCGACTGCGCGATCAGCCCGCCCGGGCTCGACTGGCCGTAGAGCGTCGAGGCCGGGCCCTTGAGTACCTCGAAGCGCGCCAGTCGCGACACGTCGACCTGCGGGATCGCATAGCCGGTGGTGCTGCCGAACTGCTTCAGCCCGTCGAGGAACACCGGCGCGTCGAAGCCGCGCAGCTTGAACTGGTCGTAGACCTCGGCGCTCGATCCGCGCGTCTCGGGGGTGACGCCCGCGACGAAGCGCAGCGCCTGGTTGAGGTTCTGGAGCCCGAGCGCCTCGATCTGGTCGCCGGTGACGACGGTGATCGACTGCGCGGTCTCGGCGAGCGGCAGCGCCGATTTGGTGCCGGCGCTGGCGAGGTCGGGCGCCTGCCGGCCGGTCACGATCACGTCGTCGGGCGTGGTGGTGTCGCTACGCTGCTGCGCCGCCGCCGACGTGGCGGCGAGCAGGACGGCGAGGGTGAGGAAGCTGCTGGAATGACGGACGGACATGGAGACCCCTTTGAATGCAGGGGCCTTTATCGACAGTGCGAGTGAGTATCAATAACCTTTGTCGTCGCCGGGCTATTGTTGTGCTGTCGCTCCTGCGCAGGCAAGAGCCTATGTCTGTGCCGTGCAGCGCACGGTGACATCGGCGGCCGACCTGCTGTGTCAGCTGGTCCGCCTCACGATAGAGACATGGGTCCCTGCCTGCGCAGGGCCGACGATCCGTAACGAACGCGCGCCACACACCAGACATGAGAAGAGGTTGCCGAACGCCCGCGAACGGACGCCCGACAACCCCTTGACATGGTCAGCGGCCGGAGAGCTCCAGCCCGGGAGACCATGTTGGCCTCCAGAAAACGCCGGTCCCGCTACGTTGAAGGGAGGAAGCATCCTCCCGCAGCGGGGCAGCGAGTCCTAGAAGCGCATCTCCCGAACGAACTGAACCGACCCCATTGCTGAACCATGAGACATCGGATCACCTCCTTTCGCTGGTTGATAACAGTTGCGACCGCGTAAGCCGCATCCGTTATGTGAGACGAATGCGGATGCGATACAAGGCTTGTAATGCGTCCGGTTCTGGACGAACATTCCAGACTTCGCGCCCCGGTTCGCCACAGTGGATCAGCCGCGGCAATCCTCGATCACCCGGCCGACTTCCGCCCAGGGCGGCAGCACCAGCGGCGGCGTGCCCGGCTGTTCGATCGTGAAGCGCCCGCGCGTGAACGCCATCGCATCGAGCAACCTGTCGTCGAGCGCGAAACGCGCCACAACCTGCGGGATCGCCCCGGTGGCGAGCTGCGTCGCGACGCTGCGCGACATCGCGCTCGTGCGGATCGTGAAGGGCATCGCGCTGTTCCCCGGCCGCGAGAGCAGCAGCGCGCGCGCGGCGCGGTCGCAGCGCAGCTCCGCCGCGGGTGCCTGCCCGGTCACGCCATAGCGGGCGATTGGGCCGGCGGGCGCGCGCGTGTAGCGCCACGCACCCGGCGTCCACGGCCAGTCCTGCCAGTCGGCGACCGGCGTCGGTGCGGGGAGCGGTGCCGGTGCAGGCGCCGGCGTCGGCGTCGGGGCGGGCGCGACCGGGGCCGGCGGTGCGGCGCGCGGAACGCAGGCGGCGCTCGCCAGCACCAGCAGCGCGAGCGGAAGCGGGGAAAGATAGCGGGTCACCCGCGACGCTATGGCGGATCGCCGCCGCGCGCTCAACCGCCGTACCCGGAACCGCCGCACCGGGATGACGGTTCACCGCGCGAGATCGCTTAACATAGGAGTATCCGCGATGGCCGACGACGCGCCGACCCAGATCCTGGTGCAGTCCACCCTCAGCGACACGATGAAGGTCGACACGCGCGACGGCGATCATCTCGGCACCGTGCAGGCGTTCATGGTGCACAAGTCGACCGGGCGTGCAACGCATGCAGTGCTCAGCCTCGGCGGCTTTCTCGGCATGGGCAAGAGCTATTACCCGCTGCCGTTTTCGTTGCTGCAATTCGATCCGGTGCGGGATCGTTATGTCGTGACGATCGACCGTCGCCTGCTGGAGGGCGGCCCGAGCTGGGCGAACAACGCGCCGATCTTCGATCAGGCGTATGCCGATCGCGTCGCCAGTTATTATCAGGTGCAGGGCGAAAATCTCAACGTCGCATGAGGAGTGAGCCATGAGCGAGCGTAAGGAAAACGACGTCCAGGAAGCGGTCGAGGAACTGCTGACGGATCCGGATGCACCCGACAAGGGCAACAGCTCGCCGCCGCCGCAGACCACCGATGCGGAGCCGGCCGAGAAGCGCTGAGCCACCGCCCCGGACGTGATCGGGGAAAGGAAATAAATCGTTCTTTATTGCGAGCGGAGCGATACACGGCGTGCTGGTCCGGCACTGGCTTGCTTCGCTCCGCTCGCAATGACGGTAGTGTGCCGGGTCGATCAACGCGATCGAACAAGAAGAGGGATCCTGGACCAGGTCCGGGATGACGGCCTCACTGGCCAGCCGAGGGCTCCGCCACGATGATCCATTCGTGGTTCTCGACGATCCACGCCGGCACCGGGCGGCCCTCGGCATCGCGCGACGGGTCGTAACGGAAGCGGCGCTGGATCAGTCGGCAGGTGGTCGCGTCGAGCGTCGCATTGCCGCTGCTCTTCGTGACGTGACAGTCGCGCACGCGGCCGTCGCTCCAAACGAGGTACTTGACCGCTACCGTGCCTTGAAAGCCCGCGTCGCCGAGGTCGCGGGGGTAATCGGCGTCGGTCAGGCGGCCGCGCTTCCAGACCGGCGGCGTCTCGTCGCCCGGGCCACCGTCGCCATCGCCCCAGCCGCCGCTCCCGGTTCCGTCGCCGACGCCACCCGCGCCGGTGCCCGGCCCGACTTTGCTGGTCGCGCCCTGCGTTGCCTCGTTGCCCGCGAACGGCTTGAGCGCGACCGTGATCGGCGGCGGGGGGAGCGGCACCACGACGATCGGCGTCGGGGCGGCGATCTGCGTGGCCTGCGAGCGGATGTTGGGCGGGGCGGCGCGGCCCGAGGGGCGTGACGTGTGCGTGCGTTTTGGCACCACCTTGACCGGCGGTGGCGGCGGGGTCGCGATGCGGAACACCGCCAGCCCCTCCTCGACGCGTTGTGCGAGTGGCGCGCCGGCCAACCCGACGAACAGCGTCCAGCCGAGCGCCGCACACACCGCCGCGGCGGCGATGGCCGGACCGATCCGCTCGCGGGGAGGCTGCGCGTACATGGTGTGGGATATAGGGGCGGGTGGCTGAACCGGGAGTGATTGAGATCACTCGCCTTTGCGCCTTAACCCACCTCTCTCACGTCACCCCGGCGAACGCCGGGGCCCAGTTGGGTAACGTCGCCGCACTATGCGCAGCGGCCGTTCCGCTTCTTCTTCAGGCGCTCCGCGACTGGACCCCGGCCTTTGCCGGAGTGACCCTGAGATGAGGGTGACGGGAAAGCCTCTACCGTTTCCCGAACTTCCGCTGCGTCTTGCCGAAGCGCGTCTTGCGCGTCCCCGGCTTGCCCTCGTTGCTGCGCCCCATCAGCGGCAGCTTCTGCTGCTCGACCGGCAGCCCCAGCTCTTCCTGCTCCAGCGCACGGATCTCGTCGCGCAGCCGCCCGGCTTCCTCGAACTCGAGATCGGACGCGGCCTTGCGCATCTTCTTCTCCAGCTCCTCGATATACGCGCGCAGATTGTGGCCGACCATGTGCGGACGGTCCTCGTCAATCTCGACCGTCACCTGATCCTTCGACGCGACATGCGCGATGATGTCACCGATGCTGCGGCGGATCGTCGTCGGGGTGATGCCGTGTTCGCGGTTGTACGCCTCCTGCTTTTCGCGGCGGCGCGCGGTCTCGTTCATCGCGCGCTCCATGCTGCCGGTGATGCGGTCGGCATAGAGGATCACGCGTCCGTCGACGTTGCGCGCCGCGCGCCCGATCGTCTGGATCAGCGAGGTCTCGGAGCGCAGGAAGCCCTCCTTGTCGGCGTCGAGGATCGCGACCAGCCCGCATTCGGGGATGTCGAGCCCCTCGCGCAACAGGTTGATCCCGATCAGCACGTCATACACGCCCAGCCGCAGGTCGCGGATCAGCTCGATCCGCTCCAAAGTCTCGACGTCGGAGTGCATGTAGCGGACCTTGATCCCCGCCTCGTGCATATATTCGGTCAGATCCTCGGCCATCCGCTTGGTGAGCGTGGTGACGAGCGTGCGATAGCCGAGCGCGGTGGTCTTGCCGCATTCGACGATCAGGTCCTGCACCTGTTCCTCGACCGGCTTGATCTCGACCGGCGGGTCGATCAGCCCGGTCGGGCGGATCACCTGTTCGGCGAAGACACCGCCGGCCTGTTCCATCTCCCACGTGCCCGGCGTCGCCGAGACGCAGACGGTCTGCGGGCGCATCGCGTCCCATTCGTTGAAACGCAAAGGACGGTTGTCGATCGCCGAGGGCAGGCGGAAGCCATATTCGGCGAGCGTGATCTTGCGCCGGTGGTCGCCGCGCGACATGCCGTTGATCTGGCCGATCGTCTGGTGGCTCTCGTCGACGAACAGCAGCGCGTTTTCCGGAAGATATTCGAACAAAGTGGGCGGCGGTTCGCCGGGCAGGCGTCCGGTCAGGAAGCGGCTGTAATTCTCGATGCCGTTGCAGCTGCCGGTCGCGGCGATCATCTCGAGGTCGAAATTGGTGCGCTGTTCCAGCCGCTGGCGCTCGAGCAGCTTGCCCTCGATCTCCAGCTCCTTGAGCCGTTCCGACAGCTCGTGTTTGATCGCCTCGGTCGCCTGCTTCATCGTCGGGCCGGGGGTGACATAGTGCGAATTGGCGTAGATGCGGATCGACCCCAGGCTCGCCGACTTCTTGCCGGTCAGCGGATCGAACTCGACGATCTCCTCGATCTCGTCGCCAAAGAACGACACGCGCCACGCGCTGTCTTCATAGTGCGAGGGAAAGATTTCGAGATTGTCGCCCTTTACGCGAAAATTGCCGCGCTGAAACGCGGCGTCGTTACGCTTGTATTGCAGCGCGACCAATTTGCGGACGATCTCGCGCTGATCGACGCTCTGGCCTTTCTTCAGATCGAAGATCATCGCGGAATAGGTCTCGACCGAGCCGATGCCGTACAGGCACGATACCGAGGCGACGATGATCACGTCGTCGCGTTCGAGCAGCGACCGGGTCGCGGAGTGGCGCATCCGGTCAATCGACTCGTTGATGCTCGACTCCTTCTCGATATAGGTGTCGGAGCGCGGGACATAGGCCTCGGGCTGATAGTAATCGTAATAGCTGACGAAATATTCGACGGCATTGTCAGGAAAGAAAGACTTGAACTCGCCGTACAATTGCGCGGCGAGGATCTTGTTGGGGGCGAGGATCAGCGCCGGGCGCTGCATTTCCTCGATCACCTTCGCCATCGTGAAGGTCTTGCCCGAGCCCGTAACGCCGAGCAGCACCTGATCCTTCTCGCCGGCGCGCGCGGTGTCGACCAGCTCGCGGATCGCGGTCGGCTGATCACCCGATGGCTCATATTCGCTGACCAGCTTGAACGTCCTGCCGCCTTCGACCTTTTGCGGACGGGCGGGACGGTGCGGGACGAACGCCGCATCGGTTTCGGGCTCGGCAAGGTTGGTACGGATCTGGATCGCCATGCGCGGCAATATGGGCGCACCCGCCGCGCAGCGAAAGGGCGCGTTGACGGTGTGTTCCGTCTCGGCTACTGCGAGGCAATCGCAAATCGAGGTGATCCATGTACCGCTTCCTCGACCGACTGCCGCCGAACCTCGATGAGCATTTTCATTTCCTTACCGGCGCGATGCGGCAATGGACCGCCGCGGCGCGTGCCGGACGCTGTCCGTGCGCAGCGCTGGCGCCGGGGTTCGGCTGGCGCGGGGTGATGGCGGCGCTACCCGACTTTACGAAGCTGATGGCGTTGCTCGACGCGCACGCGCTGCGCTGGCTCCACTTCGGGATGCCGGGCGCGAAACACGTCACCGATGCCGAGGCGACGATGCTGGCGATGTTCGCCGCCGCGCTGGACGGCGACGGCACAGCAGCGCGCCGGATCGCCGCGACCCTGGTCGCCGACAGCGGCGCGCCGCGGATCGCCGAGGATCTCGCGACCGCCGCGGAATGGGTGGCGCTGCGCTTCGTCCAGGCGCCGCTGGCCCAGCGCGACTGATCCGCGCCGCCCGCGCCATCTTGCCCGCACCCAAGCCCAGCTATGGTTGACCCTTCCCGCGCCGCAACATAATGCGCGCCATTCGCAAGAAATCCTCATATCAGACCGGATCGCCGATGACCGACCTGCGTGCGCCAGTGCTTATCCCTGAATCGACCGCCTTCAACAGCGTGGCGGTCAAATGGGTGCGCCACTGGAACGAGCATCTGTTCAGCTTCGCGGTCGAGCGCCCAGCGTCGTTCCGCTTTCGCTCCGGCGAATTCGTGATGATCGGCCTGCCCGGTGAGGGCGGCACCGACGACAAGCCCGCCAAGCCGGTGATGCGCGCTTATTCGATCGCCAGCCCGGCATGGGCGGAGGAGCTGGAGTTTCTGTCGATCAAGGTGCCCGACGGCCCGCTGACTGAGCGATTGCAGGCGGTGGAGCCGGGCGATCAGGTCTATCTCGGCAAGAAGCCGACCGGCACCTTGGTGCTCGACGCGCTGCTCGGCGGCAAGCGGCTGTTCCTGCTGTCGACCGGCACCGGACTGGCGCCGTTCCTCAGCGTCGCGCGCGACCCGGACGTGTACGAGCGGTTCGACCAGGTCGTGATCGTCCACGGCGTGCGCCGCGTCAACGATCTGGCCTTCCACGACGAACTCAGCGCGCGGCTGGCCGACGACCCGTTGGTCGCGGACGATGCGGCGACGCGCTTCCATTACGTCCCCGCGGTCACGCGCGAGGATTTCCACACCACCGGCCGCATCCCGGCGCTGATCGAAAGCGGACGCCTGTTCGAGGGGCTGGAGGGCGAGCCGCGCTTCGATCCCGAGACCGATCGCGTGATGCTGTGCGGCTCGACCGCGATGATCCGCGAGATCGCGTCGATGCTCGAACATCTCGGGCTGACCGAGGGCTCGAACGCCAACCCCGGGCAGTTCGTCATCGAGCGGGCGTTCGTGGACTGAAGAAGGGGTGATTCACCACCGCTCGTGCTGAGGAGGCATTGAGCCTGTCGAAATGATCGGGTGAACATGCCCTAAGCATCCTGACCCGATCATCGTCTCGAAGTACGGTTGGCGCGCTGACCCCTCGAGACGAGGCTTCGACAAGATCAGGCTCTCCTCAGGGGAACGGACGGTGGTGGAATCGCGCACGGAACGCTAAACGCCTGCCATGCTCGACATGCGACCCGATTGCGAACGTTGCGGCGTGGACCTGCCGGCCGACGAAGGGGGTGCGTTCATCTGCTCGATGGAATGCACCTTCTGCGCCGACTGCGCCGACGCGCTCGACGAGACCTGCCCGAATTGCGGCGGCGAATTGCTCGACCGGCCAGCGCGGGTCGGCAAGACGCTGAAGACATACCCCGCCGCCGCCGAGCGGCGTTTCCCCTCATGACGATCGCGCGCGTCCTGATCGTCGCCGGGTCGGACTCGGGCGGCGGCGCGGGAATACAGGCCGATCTCAAGACCGTGACGATGCTGGGCGGCCACGCGATGACTGCGATCACCGCCGTCACCGCGCAGAATACGCGCGGCGTGGAAGCGGTGGCGGCGCTGTCGCCGGAGCTGGTGCGGCGGCAGATGACCTGCGTGGTCGAGGACCTCGGGGTCGACGCGGTCAAGATCGGGATGCTGGGTGGCGCCGCAATCGCGGCCGCGGTCGCCGACGAACTGGCGAGCGGCCTGTATGCCGCACCGATCGTGCTCGATCCGGTAATGGTCGCGACCAGTGGCGCGATGCTCGCCGATCCTGCGACGATCGCCGGCTTTGCGCGGCTGGCGCGGATGAGCACGCTCGTCACGCCCAACCTTCCCGAGCTCGCGGCGCTGGTCGACCGTGCGCGCCTCGATGCCGTCGATGTCGAGCCCGCCGCGCGCGACTATGCCGCGACGATCGGCGCGCCGGTGCTGGTCAAGGGCGGCCATGCCGAGGGCGAGACGGTGGTCGACCGGTTGATCGGCGCGGAAGGCGCCATCGCCGAATGGGCCAACCCGCGGATCGACACGCGCCACAGCCACGGCACCGGCTGCACGCTCGCCAGTGCGATCGCGACCGGGCTGGCGGCGGGGCTGACGCTCGAACCCGCGATCGCGCGCGCGATCCGCTACGTCCGCGCCGCGTTGCTGGCCGCGCCGGGGTTGGGGGCGGGGCATGGGCCGATGGGACATGCGCTCGGCGACGCACCGTTCGATCTGTGGGAGCGCGGATGCCCGGCCTGAAGCACGAGCGCGCCTGCCTACCGCCGGTCGCCGGAGTGGACGAGGCCGGGCGCGGGCCGCTCGCCGGGCCGGTGGTCGCCTGCGCGCTGGTGCTGCCCGCCAAAAGCGTCCCGCGCGGGATCGATGATTCGAAGAAGCTCTCCGCCGCCGAGCGCGCACGTCTCTATGCGCGGCTCACCGACTGCGCGGCGTTCGGCGTCGGGATCGTCGAGCCCGGCGAGATCGACACGCTCAACATCTACTGGGCGACGATGAAGGCGATGACGCTCGCGGTCGACCGGCTGGCGGAGGTGCTCGGCTGCGCGCCGGGGCATGTGCTGGTCGATGGCAACCGCCTGCCGCGCTGGGGCTATGCCGCGACCGCGATCGTCTCGGGCGATGCGCACAGCCGCTCGATCGCCGCCGCGTCGATCGTCGCCAAGCACACCCGCGACCAGATCATGATCGCCGCCGCCGAATCACATCCGCATTACGGATGGCACGCCAACAAGGGCTATGGCAGCGCGCAGCACCTCGCCGCGTTGCGCGAGCACGGACCGTCGCCGCTCCACCGCCGCAGCTTCGCACCGGTCGCGCAGTGCATTTTGCCGTTCTGAGTCGTTTCGGCCACACCACCACCGCTTGAGTCTGTCGAGTCGCCCGAGACTCAACATGTAGAAACGGACTCGTCTTGTTCCGCCTTGACAACGAGTGGAACACGGACTCGCTTCGCCGCACGACTCTTGACGGACTCGCGCTTTCCCGCCCTTTTGGGGCTCGCAGACGGGGAGCAGGAATTCGATGGGGGTCATGGAAAAGGTCGTGCGCGGGCGTCGCGCGACGCTGGCGGAGACGCCGGCGGTGTTGCCGCTCGACCAGATCCTGCGCGGCGATTGCATCGCGCAGATGAAGGCGCTGCCCGCGAAGTCGGTCGACATGATTTTCGCCGATCCGCCGTACAATCTCCAGCTCGGCGGCGAGCTGTTCCGCCCCGACGGCAGCCATGTCGACGCGGTCACCGACGAGTGGGACAAGTTCGACACCTTCGCGCATTATGACGCCTTCACGCGCGCGTGGCTGGCGGAGGCGCACCGTATCCTCAAGGACGACGGCACGATCTGGGTGATCGGCAGCTATCACAACATCTTCCGCGTCGGCGCGGCGGTGCAGGATCTCGGCTACTGGATCCTCAACGACATCGTGTGGCGCAAGGCCAATCCGATGCCGAACTTCCGCGGCACGCGCTTCACCAACGCGCATGAGACGCTGATCTGGGCGTCGAAGGGCGAGAAGGCCAAATACACCTTCAACTATCGCAGCATGAAGACGCTGAACGACGAGTTGCAGATGCGCTCGGACTGGGAATTCCCGATCTGCGGCGGCGGCGAGCGGCTGAAGAAGGACGGGGTGAAGGTCCACCCGACCCAGAAGCCCGAGGCGCTGCTGTACCGCATCCTGCTCGCCTGCACCAAGCCGGGCGACGTGGTGCTCGATCCGTTCTTCGGCACCGGCACGACCGGCGCGGTCGCTAAGCGGCTCGGCCGCCGCTGGATGGGGATCGAGCGCGAGGGCGATTATATCGCCGCCGCCGAGGAGCGGATCGCCGCCGCGCTGCCGCTCGACGAATCGGCGCTGGCGACGATGCAGAGCCCCAAGTCGCAGCCGAAGGTCGCGTTCGGGGTGCTGGTCGAGAACGGCTATCTCGCGCCCGGCACGATGCTGGTCGACACCAAGCGCCGCTGGCAGGCGATGGTCCGCGCGGATGGTTCGCTGTCGAGCCCGTGCGGCGCGAACGGGTCGATCCACAAGGTCGGCTCGACGGTGCAGGGCGCGCCGGCGTGCAACGGCTGGACCTTCTGGCATTACGAGGCCGAGGGCGCGCTCAAGCCGATCGACGCGCTGCGCCAGACCTACCTGCTCGCGACGCAGCCGTAATCCCGTCGCCCCTGCGCAGGCAGGGGCCGATGTCTCTGTCGTCGTGGAATGACGTCGACACATAAGCGTCGGCCATGTGTCCACCCGACACGATCGACGAAACAGCCATGGGCCCCTGCCTGCGCAGGGGCGACGGTGGCTTGTCAGGTGTGACGCTGGCGAAAGCTGCTGGACGCTGCTCTCGACATCGCTGTTCGCAACGCCTCCTTGCAAGTCGTCGCCCCTGCGCAGGCAGGGGCCCATGGCTCCATCGTCCGGGCATGACGCCGACACATACAACGGCGCTTATGTGTCCTGAGAAAGCGACCGAGCCGGCGGAAGCGAGTCGGGTTCCGCCACCCGCGCGAAGCCGCTACCGCGGACTCATGACGCTCCACCTCCGCCCGATCCATTTCACCGACGCGCCCTTCGCCTATCCGGACGGCCATGTCGCGCGGCTGGCGGGCGGGTTGCAGTGGTTCGCCGCCTACGAGGTAATCGAGCCCGCCGCCCGCCGCATCGTCGCCGTCGCCGACATCGCGCAGCTCGGCGCGCGCGCCGCGACGCTCCACGCGCGCATCACCGCGCCGCGCGCGCCATGGGTGCTCGGCGAGCGCACCCTGCGCTTCGACCAGCCGCAGGTCGCCGCGATCCTCAACGTCACGCCGGACAGCTTCTCCGACGGCGGCGCGCATGTCGACGATCCCGCCGGCGCGGCGTCGGCGGGCATGGCGATGGCCGCGGCGGGGGCGGCGCTGATCGACGTCGGCGGCGAGTCGACCCGCCCCGGCGCGGCGCTGGTCTGGGAAGAGGACGAGGCACGCCGCGTCGCCCCGGTGGTCGAGCGGCTGGCGCGCGCCGGGGCGCTCGCCTCGGTCGACACGCGCAAGGCGGCGGTGATGGAAGCGGCGCTGTCGGCAGGCGCGGCGATCGTCAACGACCTGTCGGCGTTGCTATGGGACGAACGCGCGCTGGCGATCGTCGCGCGCAGCGGCGCGCCGGTGATCCTGATGCACTCGCCCGATCCGAAGGCCGGCGGCCACGGTCGTCCGGGCTATCGGGACGTCGTCACCGAGGTGTTCGACTGGCTGGAGGCGCGCGTCGATGCGGTGGTCGCGGCGGGGGTCGACCGCACGCGGATCATGGTCGATCCAGGGATCGGCTTCGGCAAGTCGCTCGCCGACAATCTCGCCTTGCTCAACGGGCTGGCGCTGCTCCACGGGCTCGGCTGCCCGCTCATGCTCGGCGCGAGCCGCAAGCGCCTGATCGGCGCGCTCGACCATGAGGCACCGGTCGCCGCACGGCTCGGCGGCTCGGTCGCGCTGGCGATTGCGGGCGCGCAGGCAGGCGTGCAGGTGCTGCGCGTCCACGATGTTCCGGAGACGGTGCAGGCGCTGCGCGTCTGGCGCGGCCTGCGTGATCGCGCGCTCTCCGCGACCTCGTGACGGCAATGAAATGAAATGGTGAACGGAATTTCCTGATGCGCGTTAGCCGGCCATGATCGTTACCGCCGTACCCCGTCTCACCCAGATCGTTCGCGAGGTCTGGAAGCCGCTCGTCATCCTGTTCGTCTGGGACGTGATCGTCACCATCACCTATTTCGTGCTGCCGTTCCACGCCCCCGAACTGCCGCTGACCCTGTTCGGTTCGGCGCTGGCGCTGTTCCTCGGTTTCCGCAGCAACTCCGCCTATCAGCGCTGGTGGGAAGGGCGGTCGCTGTGGGGGCTGATGATCAACGCCAGCCGTAACCTGGCGCGTGCCGCGCGCAACTTCCTCCCCGATCCGGAGGCGCGCGACATGAAGCGCACGATCGTGCTGCGCCAGATCGCCTATGTGAACGCGCTGCGCTGCCAGCTGCGCAAGCAGAAGGTCGACGACGCGGTGCTGCGCTTCCTGTCGAAGGGCGAGGCGGACTTCGCGCTGTCCCGCACCAACACCGCGAACGGCATCGTCGACGGCACCGGCCGCCGCATCAACGAGGCGCGCGAGAAGGGCTGGATCGACACCATCCAGCAGACCTCGATGGAAAGCGTGCTGATCGACATCGCCAACGCGCAGGGCGGGATGGAGCGGCTCAAGAACACGCCGCTACCCAATCAATATCGCTTCTTCCCGACGATCTTCACGCACCTGTTCTGCATCCTGCTGCCGATCGGGCTGGTCGAGACGCTGGGCTTCGCGACGCCGCTCGGGTCGACCGTGGCGGGACTGATGTTCCTCGCGGTGCTGGCGATCGGTGACGATCTGGTCGACCCGTTCGCCAACACCGTCCACGACCTGCCGTTGATTGCGATGTGCCGCACGATCGAGATCGACCTGCTGCAATCGATCGGCGACGAAGCCCCCGAACCGATGGTGCCGGACAAGACCGGGGTATTGTGGTGAGATCGCTCTTGTTCGTCATTGCGAGCCAAGCGAAGTAATCGAGGGCGTCCTGATCCGGCGCTGGATTGCTTCGCTGCGCTCGCAATGACGAGGGACGGGCCTACAGCAGATATCCGCCGTCGCTCACCAACACCGTGCCGGTCACCAGCGCCGCAGCGTCGGACAGCAGGAACCCGACCTGCGCCGCCACCTCTTCCGGTTTGGCGTAGCGCCCGAGCGGCGTCGCCAGCGCGGCCAGCTCGGCGAACGCCGCGTCGCGACCGATTGCCGCGGCGCGCTCGGCGAACATCGGCACCGCGTCCCAGACCGGCGTCTCGACCCCGGCGGGCGCGATCGCGTTGACGCGCAGCCGCTGCGGCGCGCCTTCCTTCGCCGCGACCTTGACGAGCTGGATCAGCCCGGCCTTCGAGGCGCCATAAGCGGCGACGCCCGGCTCGGCCTTGATCCCCGCCGCCGACGCGACCGCGACGATCGCGCCCGCGCGGCCTTCCATCGCGCGCAGCACCGCACGCAGCGTCAGGAACGCGCCGTCGAGGTTGACCGAAAGGATCCGCCGCCATTCGGCGAACGATAGCGACCCGATCGCTCCCGCGCCCGCCACCCCGGCGTTGACCACCGCGCCGTCGATCCCGGTCAGCACTGCCGCCGCCTCGTCCCACAAGGCTTCGTCCGCGACATCGCCGGGCAGAAGGTCGAGCGTGCAGCCGAGATCGAGGCGCGCCAGCGCCGCGGCATCGCGGTCGGCGAGCACCAGCCGCGCCGCGCCGCCCGCCGCCAGATGCTGCGCGCAAGCGAGGCCGATTCCGGAGGCCGCCCCGGTGACGAGATAGGCGCGATCGGTATAGGGCAGGGTCATGCCCGTGATCGTGCCGTCGTCAGGCGGCGGTGTCGATCCCCAGTTCGTTGAGCTTGCGGTACAGCGTCGACCGCCCGATCCCCAGCCGACGCGCGACCTCGGTCATGCGGCCGCGATAATGGCCGATCGCCAGCCGGATGATGTCCGATTCGATTTCATCGAGCGGGCGCAGATGGCCGTCCGGTCCGAACAGCGCCACCCCCGGCATCTCGCCGCGCGTGCGCGGGGCGGGGCGGCTGCCCAGCGCCGCGATCTGCGGGAAGTCGGCGCGGGTCAGCGTGTCGCCCTCGCACAGCACCGCGGCGCGGAAGAGCGCGTTCTGCAGCTGGCGGACGTTGCCCGGCCAGTCGTAGAGCATCAACAGCGTCAGCGCATCGTCGCTGATCCCGAGCTGGCGCAGTCCGGGCTGGCGCGCGATCCGCTCCAGCAAATGGCGCGCGAGCGCGGGGATGTCGCTGGCGCGCTCGCGCAGCGGCGGGATCGGCACGGTGACGGCGTTGAGGCGGAAGAACAGGTCCTCGCGGAACCGACCCGCCGCAACCTCGTCGGCGAGCCGCTTGTTGGTGGCGGCGATCACGCGCACGTCGACCGCCTGCGCATGCCGCGCGCCGAGCGGCAGCACTTCGCCGCTCTGGAGCACGCGCATCAGCAGCGCCTGCGCATCGAGCGGCAGGCAATCGACCTCGTCGAGGAACAGCGTCCCGCCGTGCGCGGCGACGAAGCGGCCCTGCCGCCGCTCGAACGCGCCCGCGAACGCACCCGGCTCGTGCCCGAACAATTCGCTCGAAATTGTGTTGGCCGGCACGGCGCTGCAATTGACGGTGACGCGCTCCAGCGTGTTGCGCGGCGAGGCGGCGTGGATCGCCTCGGCGACCACTTCCTTGCCGACGCCGCTCTCGCCCTCGATCAGCACCGCGACCCGCGCGCGCGCCGCCTTGGCGGCGATCGACAGCGCGGCGCGGAAATCGGGGGCGGTGCCGACGATCTCGTCGAAGCCGAGCATTGCCGGGATCTTCTCGGTCAGCGGGCGCAGCTCGCCCCCGGCGGACGCGCCCACCGCCGCCTCCAGCGCGTGGAGCAGCCGTTCGGGGGCGAGCGGCTTGCTGAGATAATCGGTCGCGCCGGCGCGCATCGCCTCGACCGCGCTGGCGACCGAGGCGTGCGCGGTCAGCAGCAGGATCGGCAGCTGCGGGCGGTAGGCGCGCAATTGCGTGATGACCGGCGCAGGTTCGACATCCGCCTCGGCGTGGTGGAGCAGGATCGCATCGAGCTGCATTCCGTCCTCGGTGGCCAGCGTCGCCAGCGCGCCGGCGGCGTCCTCGGCCATGATCGTCCGCCAGCCACCGCGCGCGGCGATCGTCGCGACCACGCGCCGCTGCGCGGCTTCGGCGTCGATCAGCATCAGCAGACGTTGTCCGTTGCGCGTCATAGTCTGGCCCGGCCCCATGTTTCGTCCGATGCTGCCCTAGCGCCCTTGAGTAAAGGGGGACTTAAACCGGACAGTCATAAAGCGATCACCATATTGCCTGTTGCTGATTGCTTAACTAGTGTCTCAGCCACCGTTCAAGGTGAAGAGGATCATCATGGCCGAACCTGCCGATCTGAAGGTGCATGAGGCAACCTATACGAGCATGATCGGTCTGCTCAAATATGGGGCGGTGGCCTGTTTCCTGCTCGCATTCCTCGTCATCTGGCTCATCTCGTAGTCGCACGGTGAAGATCGCGGTCGTTCGGGAACAGGCAGCCGGCGAGCGTCGCGTCGCCGCCACGCCGGAGACGGTGAAGAAGTTCATCGCTCTCGGGGCGGCGCTGGCGGTCGAGGCGGGGGCAGGGGCCGCCGCGTCCTTCGCCGATGCCGATTATGCCGCCGCCGGCGCCACGATCGGCGACCGCGCCGCCACGCTGGCCGGCGCCGATATCGTACTGGGCGTCCAGGGGCCGGACCCGGCATCGCTCGCCGGGGTCGCACCGGGCGCGTGGGTGGTCGCGGGGCTCAATCCGTTTGGAGCCGGCGAGCATGGGCGCGCGCGGGTCGACGGCTATGCCGCCGCCGGGCTTGAGGCGCTGGCGATGGAGTTCATGCCGCGCATCACGCGCGCGCAGTCGATGGACATCCTGTCGTCGCAATCGAACCTCGCCGGTTACAAGTCGGTGCTCGACGCCGCCGCCGAATATGGCCGCGCCTTTCCGATGATGATGACCGCCGCAGGCACGGTCAGCGCCGCGCGCGTGTTCGTGATGGGCGTCGGCGTCGCCGGGTTGCAGGCGATCGCCACCGCGCGGCGACTCGGGGCACAGGTCTCGGCCACCGACGTCCGCTCGGCGACCAAGGAGCAGATCCAGTCGCTCGGCGCCAAGCCGATCTTCGTCGAGAACGTCGCCGGGATCGAGGGTGAGGGCTCGGGCGGCTATGCCGGGGAAATGTCGCCCGAATATCAGGCGGCGCAGGCCGAGCTGGTGTCGGCGCACATCGCGAAGCAGGATATCGTCATCACCACGGCGCTGATCCCCGGCCGTCCCGCGCCGCGGCTGGTCAGCGACGCGCAGCTTGCGTCGATGCGCCCCGGCTCGGTGGTCGTCGATCTCGCGGTCGAGCAGGGCGGCAATGTCGAGGGTGCGGTCGCGGGCGAGGTGGTCGAGCGCCACGGCGTCAAGATCGTCGGGCACTGCAACGTCGCGGGCCGCTTGCCCGCCGACGCCTCGGCGCTGTTCTCGCGCAACCTCTACAATTTCCTCTCGACCTTCTGGGACAAGGAACAGGGGCGGCCGGTGCTCGACGCCGAGATCGGCGACGCGATCCGGCTGACCCGCGACGGGAAGGTCGTCAACGCGCGGCTGCTGTCGTGAGGCGCGGCTGGGGGGCGCTGGCCGGGCTGCTGCTGGCGACGACGGCCACCGCGGCCGTGCCCGACAAGGCCGATCGTCAGGCGTTCTACGATCTCGTCGATCGCTACCAGATGTTCGTCGTGCCGCATTGCGACCCGGAGGTCATCAACGCCTATCGCGCGCAGCATGCCGCGCGCGACGCCGCCTTCGTCGAGTCGTTGCAGGGCACGAAGCTGGCGGGCATCTATGCGCGCGCGGTGTCGGATCGCGAGAAGCACGATCGCAGAACCGTCTACGACTGCCAGCGCGCCGTGGCGGTGCCGGCGGTCGCACCGCCGCCGCCGCGCACCGCGACGCAGCGCCGCCGCGCCGAGCGCGAGGCGGCGCGGCTGGTCGCGGCCGAGGCCAGGCGCGACCGCACCGAGATCTTCACCGAGGGCGACCGGATCTTCGCCGAGATGGTGGCGCTGCGCGACCGTACCGTCGCGGCGCCGCGCTGAAAGAAGGGGGCAGCATGGACTTCATCGCGATCCTGTCGATCTTCGTGCTGGCGTGTTTCGTCGGCTATTATGTCGTCTGGTCGGTGACCCCCGCGCTGCACACGCCGTTGATGGCGGTGACCAACGCCATCTCCAGCGTCATCATCGTCGGCGCGCTGATCGCCAGCGCGGCGGCGGGCAGCATCGGCGGCAAGTGGCTGGGGCTGCTGGCGGTCGTGCTGGCGAGCATCAACATCTTCGGCGGCTTCGCGGTCACGCAGCGGATGCTGGCGATGTACAAGAAGAAGGAGCGGCCGGCGGCCAAGTGACCGTCGCCCCCGCGAAGGCAGGGGGCCATGGCTGTCGAGTGGAAGAACAGGGTCTGACACAGACACGCGATCCATGTGCCAGACCGCTCGAAGTACGAGACAGACATAGGCCCCCGCCTGCGCAGGGGCGACGTAGAGCGGGGGGAGCATCGCCCTCCGGAGAGACACAGGCCCCCGCCTTTGCGGGGGCGACGTAGAGCGGGGGGAGCAGAGCCTAGTGCCACACGCCGTCAATCCATGGGTCGCCTTCGCGTACCTCGTCGCGGGCGTGTGCTTCATCCTCGCCTTGCGTGGCCTGTCGAGCCCGACCACCAGCCAGCGCGGCAACCGCTTCGGCATGATCGGCATGGGCATCGCGGTGCTGACGACGCTCGTCACGCACGTGCCGACGATCACCGTCCTGGTCGAAGGCTATGATTATGCGGCGCTGCTCTCGGCGATCGACACCGTCGCGGTGTTCGAGATCGTCGCCGCGATCGCGATAGGCGCGGCGATCGGGCTGACCACCGCGCGGCGCATCGCGATGACCGCGATGCCGCAGCTCGTCGCCGCCTTCCACAGCCTCGTCGGGCTCGCCGCGGTGCTGGTAGCCGCCGCCGCGTACCTCAACCCGGTCGCGTTCGGGATCGCACTGCCGGTGCTCACCCCCGATGGCGCGGTCGCGCTCATCAACCCGGTCAGCCGCATCGAGATGGGGCTGGGCGTCGCGATCGGCGCGATCACCTTCTCCGGTTCGGTGATCGCCTTCCTCAAGCTCAACGGCAACATGGGCGGCGCGCCGATCCTGCTGCCCGCGCGCCACGTCATTAACCTCGGCGTGCTCGCCGCGATCGTCGTGCTGGTGGCCTATTTCACGCTCGACCAGAGCCCGTGGGTGTTCTGGACGATCACCGCGCTCAGCTTCGCGATCGGCTTCCTGCTGATCGTCCCGATCGGCGGCGCGGACATGCCGGTCGTGGTGTCGATGCTCAACAGCTATTCGGGCTGGGCGGCGGCGGCGATGGGCTTCACGCTCCACAACAGCGCGATGATCATCACTGGCGCCTTGGTCGGCTCGTCGGGCGCGATTCTCAGCTACATCATGTGCCGCGCGATGAACCGCAGCTTCGTCAGCGTGATCGCGGGCGGGTTCGGCGCCGAGGCGGGCGGCGGCGGGGCAAGTGCCGCCAAAACGGATCGACCGTGGAAGCGCGGTTCGGCCGAGGATGCCGCCTTCCTGATGAGCCAGGCCGAGCAGGTCATCATCGTCCCCGGCTATGGCATGGCGGTCGCGCAGGCGCAGCACGTGCTGCGTGAAATGGCCGACAAATTGAAGGCCGAAGGCGTGCGCGTCAAATATGCGATCCATCCGGTGGCGGGGCGGATGCCGGGGCATATGAACGTGTTGCTGGCCGAAGCGAACGTTCCCTACGACGAGGTGTTCGAGCTGGAGGACATCAACTCCGAGTTCGCGCAGACCGACGTCGCGTTCGTGATCGGCGCCAACGACGTCACCAACCCGGCGGCGAAGACCGACAAGACCTCGCCGATCTACGGCATGCCGGTGCTCGACGTCGAAAAGGCCAAAACGGTGCTGTTCGTGAAACGTTCGATGGGCGGGGTCGGCTATGCCGGCGTCGACAACGACGTTTTCTACAGGGACAATACCATGATGCTGCTGGCCGACGCGAAGAAGATGGTCGAGGAAATCGTCAAGGCGCTCGACTGAGCCATGGCGACCCCGTTCGGCTTTGCCGGCGCGCGCACGACCCCGTTCGTGCTCGCGTCGATGGATGCGCGCGGCGGTGCGGCCGCGCAGGAGGCGATCGCGCTGATCGGCGGTGCGCTGAACGCGCATATCGCGCTGCACGACGCGCCCACGGCGCTGGCCGCGCTGCCTGACCCCGTGCCGGTCGCGGTGTTCGATCTCGACGGTGCGCCCGACGAACTGGCGCATGACGTGGCCGCGATCGTCGCGATGCTCGCGCAGGCGCAGGCGTGGCGGTGCGTCGTCGCGATGGGCGTGGCGCAGATCGATCTGGTGATCGCCGCGCTCGGCGATGCCGCTGACGAGGTGCATCTGCTCTGCGCCCCCGATCAGGCCGAGTGGATCGGCACGCTGGCGGTCGTGGCGGCGAGCGGCGCGGGCGTGGTGCGCGCGGCCGATGGCCAGCGCGAGGAACTCGCGCGGCTCAGCGCCGATGTCGCGCGCATCGCCGAGCTGCTGGCGCGGCTTACCGGCGAGACCGGTGGCGGGCGTGCCGAGGACCATCACCGCGCCTTCGCGCCGGCCCCCGCGAAGAGCGTCATCACCGCGTCGACCGTACGCGACGTGCTGCGCGCGCGGCGGCTGCGCGATCGCTTCTTCGGTGACGGGCTGTTCGAGGACCCGGCGTGGGACATGCTGCTCGACCTGTTCGCCGCGCAGCTGGAGGGCGCACGCGTCTCGGTGTCGAGCCTGTGCATCGCCGCCGCGGTGGCGCCGACTACCGCGTTGCGCTGGATCGGCAAGCTGACCGCCGCGCGGTTGCTCGTCCGTGCGCCGGACCCGGAAGACGGCCGCCGCGCCTTCGTGGCGCTTACCGACGCGGCGAGCGATGCGATGCACCGCTACGTGGCGACGCTGGCCGAGGCGCGGTTGCCGTTCGTGTGAGGGGATGGTGGGCGCTGACGGGTTCGAACCGCCGACCTACTCGGTGTAAACGAGCCGCTCTACCAGCTGAGCTAAGCGCCCGATGCGGTGTTCCCGCCGGAGCGCCTTCCATACAGCCGTCCGGTGGCGGATCAAGGGGGCCTGCCGATCCTTCAACCCCGTCGCCCCGGACTCGATCCGGGGCACCGCTCTTTGATTACCGCATAGAAAAAGCGTGATCCCGCGACGACAGGGGATGATCACTCCCCCGGCGCCGCATCTTCCTCGTATTTGACCTGCAGATAGCGCCGCTTGGTCTCCAGCGCGTCGAGATCGCCCTGCGCCAGCCGCTCGCTGATCTCGCCCAGCTCTCGTTCGATCACGCCGAGCCCTTCGATGAGTTGCTGGTCCGGGGTCATCCCGTTGCGCGGCGTGCTGCGCATCGCCGGGGGCACACGTGCGTAATCCTCCACGAAGCCCGGCAGTTGCTCGCCGACCAGCCGCCGCAGCTCGGCGGTCAGCGGGCTGTCCTCGTCGAGTGTTGCGACCTGCACGCCCAGCGTGTCGAGCCGCACGTCGAGCTGGTCGAGCACCCCCGCCGCCGGCGCGGGCAGCGCCGCGCGTCGCGCGTCAAGCCAGCGCGCCGCCTGCGCGGGCACCGCCTTCACTTCCGACTTAACGATCCGCTCGGGGGTTGGCACCGGGGTGGCGGGCGCGAACAGCACCAGCAGCGTCAGCGCCGCGATCAGCGCCGCCACCGCGACCATCCCGAACGCGCCGAGCCCCATCAGCATCGCAACGGTCAGGACCAGCCCCGCGCCGATCGCCACCACCGCCGCGCGCTTGCGCCGCCCGCCGCGCCCGCGCCGCGGGCGGCGCTGGAGCGGGATCACCGCGCCGCCGCGCCGCCGCTCGCGCGCAACCTGCGCGACCGCGATCGCGTCGTCGACGTCTGTCACAGCGACTCCAGCTTGAACTGCTCGGCCCCGCCCGCGACGCGGTTCTGCGTCGCGCCCTCGGCGCGCGCGATATAGCCGCGCGACTTCTCGACCTCGTTGCCGAGCGTGTCGACCGTCACCTTCATCGTGTCGAGCGCCTTCAGCTTGAACGTGTCGATCGCATCCATCGTGTCATAGATGTTCTGGAACGCGCGTTGCAGCGTCTCCATCGGGATCGTCGACGCCGCCGCCTGCTCATGGATGCGTGCAGTGTTCTGGCGCAGCAGGTTACCGGTCGAATCGATCAGTCCGGCCGTGGTGGTGTTGAGCTGCGTGATCTGCTCCAGCACCAGTTTCTGGTTGGTCAGCGCCTGCGCGACCGTCACCGCGGTGCGCAGCGCCGCGACCGTCGTGGTGCTCGCGCGATCGACGCCCTTGATCAGCTCGACATTGTTCTTCTTGACCAGATCGAGCGCCAGATAGCCCTGCACCGTCACCGCCATCTGCGTCAGCAGGTCCTGCGTGCGCTGCCGCGCGTAGAACAAGGCGCTCTCGCGGATCGCCTTGGCCTTGGCCGGATCGATATGGTCCAGCTCGTTGGCCTTGTCCTCCAGCCGCGCGTCCATCGTGCGCGACAGATGGATCATCTGCTCCAGCCGCCCCATCGCCGACCACAGGTTGGCGCGCTCGGTATCGATCGCGGCATTGTCCATCAGCAGCTCGTCCTTGCCGCTGCCCAGGCTCTTCAGGATCGAGGCGATATGCGTCTGCGACGATTTGTAGCCGTCGAAATAGTTGCGGACCTTGTTGCCGAACGGAATCACCCCGAACAACTTTTGCGGCGTGGTCAGCTTGCCGCGCTTGCCGGGATCGAGGTCCTCGACGACCCGGCGCAGCTCGGCGAGGTCCTTGCCGACCCCGGCCTCCTGATCCATCGCCCGCACCGGACGGTCGAGGAAGCGGTTCGACTGGCCGGCGGCGTCGCGAATCTCCTTCTGCCCCATCGCGGTGATCGCATCGACGCGCTTGCCGAATTCGGGCGAGTTGACGTCCTCGTTGACGAGTTGCTCGACGAACGCGTCGACGCGTCGCTCCAGCTCGCTGCGCTTGGTGTCGTCGACCGGCACCAGCCCGGCGGCCTTTTCGGCGCGGACCTCGGGCACCGGATCGGGCGGGGTGAGCACCAAAGTCGGCTCGGTCGCGTCGTTCGGAGCGGTCGCCATCGTCACGTCATCCTTCTTTCTCGGCACAGCCTTTGTCCCGCGTTCCGGGCGTTTGCACAACCGTGTTATAGATATAACACGCTGACCGGCGTCACAAGTGCATGCGGCAAGCCTGCTGCCGATATATTAGCCTTGACAACTAATAAACAGATGAATATATGAGCATTCGTTCATACATGAGGTGCCATGACACCGGATGAAAGTGCGCAACTGTCGGAGCTGTTCCGGCTGCTCGGAGAACCGAACCGCCTGCGGCTGGTCGCTGCCTGTCTCGACGGGCCGCGCTCGGTGGGCGAGCTGACCGAAGAACTCGGTGTCAGTCAGAGCCTCGTGTCGCAGCATCTACGGCTGCTGCGCGCGGGGCGGCTGCTCAGTCAGAGCCGGCAGGGGCGGAACGTGTTCTACGCGATCCCCGACTGCCACGTCCGCGTCATGCTGACCAACATGATGGACCACGTTCTGGAACCCGAAGACCACAATCACGAGGATTAGGATCATGACCGTCAACGTCGAAATGGTGAAGTGCGGCTGCGCCGATTGCGTGTGCATCGTCACCCCCGGCAAGGCCGTCGAGGCCGAGGGCCGCAGCTTCTGCAGCGATTCCTGCGCCCAGCATCACGCCGATGGCGATGGCTGCGAGCACGCCGGCTGCGCCTGCCACGGCTGATCGCGCGGCGTTTGCTTGCGTGAAGCGGGCCGGTCACTCCTTCGGGGTGGCCGGCCCGTCCGCGTTCTGCGCCAAGGCTGGTCAT
Organism: Sphingomonas endophytica; assembly: GCF_014199415.1. Taxonomy (GTDB): domain Bacteria; phylum Pseudomonadota; class Alphaproteobacteria; order Sphingomonadales; family Sphingomonadaceae; genus Sphingomonas; species Sphingomonas endophytica. Next base: position 533,400 of record NZ_JACIJN010000001.1, on the reverse strand, counting down.
CGCGGGAACTTTCCGCTATGCGGCGCGGCGAAACTGCCTGCGGACAAGCGGGCCACCCTCAGGAACCCGTATGAACCTGCGCAATATCGCCATCATCGCGCACGTCGATCATGGCAAAACCACTCTCGTCGATCAGCTTTTCCGCCAGTCGGGCACGTTCCGCGACAACCAGCGCGTCGAGGAACGCGCGATGGACTCGAACGACCTCGAAAAGGAGCGCGGGATCACCATTCTCGCCAAGCCGACCTCGATCGAGTGGGAAGGCACGCGCATCAACATCGTCGATACGCCGGGCCACGCCGACTTCGGCGGCGAGGTGGAGCGGATCCTCTCGATGGTCGACGGCGTGATCCTGCTGGTCGACGCCGCCGAGGGCGCGATGCCGCAGACCAAGTTCGTCACCGGCAAGGCGCTGGCGCTGGGGCTGCGCCCGATCGTCGTCGTCAACAAGGTCGACCGGTCGGACGCGCGCATCCAGGAAGTGCTCGACGAGGTGTTCGACCTGTTCGTCGCGCTTGAGGCGTCCGACGAGCAGCTCGACTTCCCGGTCCTCTACGCCTCGGGCCGCAACGGCTATGCCTCGACCGACATGGACCGTCGCGAGGGCACGCTGACCCCGCTGTTCCAGAAGATCGTCGATCACGTCCCGCCGCCCGCGCTGGACCAGGACGCGCCGTTCAGCTTCCTCGTCACGCTGCTCGACCGCGACAACTTCCTCGGCCGTATCCTTACCGGCCGCGTCCAGTCGGGCGTCGTGAAGCTCAACCAGCCGATCCACGCGCTCGATAACCAGGGCAATGTGATCGAAACCGGCCGCGCGTCGAAGCTGATGAGCTTCCGCGGGCTGGAGCGTGTCCCGGTCGAAGAGGCACGTGCGGGCGACATCATCTCGCTCGCCGGTCTCGCGGTCGCGACCGTCGCCAACACGATTTGCGACACCACCGTCAGCGTGCCGATCCAGGCGCAGCCGATCGATCCGCCGACGCTGTCGATGCGCTTCGCGGTCAACGACTCGCCGATGGCGGGGCGCGAGGGCAGCAAGGTCACCAGCCGCATGATCCGCGATCGCCTGATGCGCGAAGCCGAGACCAACGTCGCGATCAAGGTGACCGAGGCCGCCGACCGCGACAGCTTCGAGGTGGCGGGCCGCGGCGAGCTTCAGCTCGGCGTGCTGATCGAGACGATGCGCCGCGAAGGCTTCGAGCTGGGGATCAGCCGTCCGCGCGTGCTGTTCGGCGAGGACGAGGACGGCAAGAAGACCGAGCCGTACGAAACCGTCATCATCGACGTCGATGAGGAGCATTCGGGTACGGTCGTCGAGAAGATGAACCTCCGCAAGGCCGAGATGACCGACATGCGCCCGTCGACCGGCGGCAAGACGCGCATCACCTTCTCCGCGCCGTCGCGCGGGATGATCGGCTATCACGGCGAGTTCCTGTCGGACACGCGCGGCACCGGGATCATGAACCGGCTGTTCGAGAAGTACGGCCCGCACAAGGGCAATATCGAGGGCCGCAAGAACGGCGTCCTCATCTCGAACGGCGCGGGCGAGGCGCAGGGCTATGCGCTCGGTCCGCTCGAGGATCGCGGCATCCTGTTCGTCGGCCACGGCGAGGCGCTCTACGAGGGCATGATCATCGGCGAGAACGCCAAGACGGATGACCTCGAGGTCAACCCGATGAAGGCGAAGCAGCTGACCAACTTCCGCGCGTCGGGCGGCAAGGACGATGCGATTCGCCTGACCCCGCCGAAGAAGATGACGCTGGAACAGGCGATTGCGTATATCGACGACGACGAGATGGTCGAGGTGACCCCCAAGACGATCCGGCTGCGCAAGCGCTACCTCGATCCGAACGAGCGCAAGCGCGCCAGCCGCGCCAAGGCGGCGTAAGGCGAGGCGGCAAGCGGGCAGCAAGCTGCCCGCGAGCGAAAGCCTCGCCCGGCCGGCGGCGCTACAGCGCCGTCCGACGACACGGGCTTCGCCCGTGGCGGGCTAGGAAAGAGAAAGACGGCCACCGCCCACCCGGCGGTGGCCGTTCTCATAACCGCGCCCGCACCCGCGCCACCACCCTGCGGACCTCCGCTCACCAGCACCGGATTTTCCTCGGCGATTGGATGATGGCTCCGCGTCGCCACCACCATCTCGCTGGCGCGCGACAGCTTCATCAGCCGGGCCTGCGCCGCCGGCCATTCGCCCTCGTATTTCGCCGGAACACCCATCCCGCCGGCAAGCCCGTGGCGGACCACGACCAGCGGCCGATCGCCCAGCAAGCCGGGAACAGCCTCCGGTCGATTGACTGCGGGGGTCCGCTCCCAGCGATCGATCGGATCGCGCGCCTGTCCCGGCATCGCGCGCGACCAGACCGCGTCGAACTGCCCGCGCAGATCGGGCGGCAGCGCCTCAACCCACGACGGCACCGCAAAGGGCAGGATCAGCCGAACGATGCCGAGCCGCCAGCCGGCCTGCCACAGCGGGTCGGTCAAGCGCAGCATGGGAAATTCGTCCGGACTGCCACGGAACCACAGCGACGGTTCCGACCCGTCGACCATCACCATGCCCACCACCCGCTGCGGCGCACGACGGAAGAAGGCGAGCGCGATGACGTTGCCGCCCGATTCCGGCACCAGCACGAGCGGCCCGTCGACGCCACCGCGCGCCAGCAAGCGCTCGAGATCGTCGACCTGCCCGCGCAATCCCATGGGCCGCGGTGCGGGATCGCTCCACCCCAGCCCGGCGCGGTCGTAGCTGCACACGCGCGTATCGGCAGCGATCCGGCGCTGCGCGGCGTGCATCGTCACCGATGGCGTACCGTCGCCGGACAGCAGCAGCACGGTCGGTGTGCCGCGACCGACGCACCACAAGTGGAGGCGGTGATCGCCGACCGCGATCAGCCGACCGGGCGCGGGATGGCGCACCGCGTCGATCCGTTCGGCGCGGCGCTCATAGATCACGCCCGTCAGCAGCAGCGCTGTCACGCCGCAGGTGATCCACAAAGCCTTGCGCACTCACGTCCCCCAACGCTGCCGAGGCGTCGGCATCCGATCGCGACATGGCACGATCGCGGCCACTTCAAGACCAAGGCGCGAACTCTTCACCTCCACCGTCGCCCCTGCGCAGGCAGGAGCCCATGCCTGTCTCGTGCGTCAGTGCGGCCGACACACAGATGCCGCGCCTGTGTCACCCGACCCGCATGACGCGACAGTCATAGCCCCCTGCCTGCGCAGGGGCGACGACGCATGAGGCTTGTGGATCGCATGGCAAACGACGAACCAGCCCGACCTGTCCTACGCCGACCACCGCATGATACCGGTCGAACGATGCCAGATGGTCCACCCGCCACGTCCTCATCGCCCCGCTGCGACCCACGAAAGCACCCCGCCAGCGTCTCAACATTCGCAACATTCGCGCCGGCAACCCACTGGACTGGCAACATATCGTCACCGACCATCCATGCTTGCGCCGCGCCACCCAGATAGGACTACGGCTCTCTCTTCCCGCGGAGCTCCCGATGCGTATCGCCACCGCCACGACCCTGCTCGCCATCATGCTCACCGCCGCGACCGGCGCGGCGGCACAGCCCGCGTACCCGGTGATCCCGGAACCGATGATTTTCGACATGATGCGCCCGCTCGGCGCGCAGAAAGGCGAGATGGAGGTCAATGCGCTGGCGATGACCACCTCGCCGTTCCGCCCGCGCGCCGCCGAATGGGCGCCCGAGGTCGAATATGCCTTCGCCGACGGCAAGGCGATTGAGTTCGAGCTGCCGTTCAACGGTGCGAAGCTGGAGGCGTTCAAGCTCGGGCTGCAGGCGGCGTTCGGCGCGTCGGCGGACGGGCGCAGCGCGCATGGCGTGCAATATCTCGGCATCTACGACCGCGAGACCGGGCGCTACAGCAATTCCCTTCTCTATATGGCAGGGCACCGCTTCGATGCGCGGTGGAGCATGATGAACATGGTCGGCGTCGACGATATCGCGCTCCAGCGCCGTAACGGGCGCAACGCGCTGCTGCTCAATCATGCCACCTTCTACGACGTCGCCGCGGGGACGATCGCGGGGGTCGAACTGAACGTCGCGGGCGGGCGCGAGCGGCTGGTGCGGGTCGCGCCACAGTTGCACCAGCGATTGGCCGCCAAGGTCAATGTGCAGGCGGCGGCGGGGGTCGAGAAGCATCGCCATCACCGCGCGCGCCCGACGCTCGGCGTGCGGCTGGTGCGCGAACTCTGACGCCGGTAGAAACGCCGCCATGCCGATCGATCTCATCTGCCTCGATGCCGACGACACGCTGTGGCACAATATGCGCTTCTTCGCCGCGGCGGAGCAGGCGTTCGCCGAATTGGTCGCGCCCTATGCCGATAATGCGGCGGCGCGCGCGCGGATGCAGGCGATCGAGATCCGCAACCTGCGGCACTATGGCTATGGCGCGAAGAGCTTCACGCTATCGATGATCGAGACCGCGCTTGAACTGGCGGGTGACGAATTGCCCGCGGCGAGCGTGCGGCGCATCCTCGCGATCGGGCGCGAATTGCTCGCGCATCCGGTCGAGTTACTCGACGGGATCGGCGAGACGCTGGAGCGGCTGGCGGGGCTGGGGCGGCTGGTGCTGGTAACCAAGGGCGATCTGCTCCACCAGGAGGTGAAGCTCGCCGCCTCGGGGCTCGGGCAATTGTTCACCGGGGTCGAGATCGTCAGCGACAAGCGCGCGGAAACGTTCGTGCGCGTCTTCCACCGCTATGGCTGCGCCCCCGACCATGCGGTGATGGCGGGCGACTCGATGCGCTCGGACGTCCTGCCCGCACTGGAGGCGGGGGCACGGGGCGCGTTTATTCCACAGCCTCTGGCATGGGCGCACGAGGTGGCGACCGCTCCGGTCGATCACCCGCGCTTCCGGCAACTGGCACGGCTGGCGGACCTGCCTGACTGGATCGAGGAGATCGGGTGAGCCTGCCGCTCCGTCATCCCCGCGCCGGCGGGGATCCAGACAAGCTGACGTTTCGGCTCTTACGAAGACCTGCGCTTCTGGATTTCCGCCTGCGCGGGAATGACGGAGGGCGGGGAGGCCGGTGCCTCCCCAATACAGGATCAGTCGAACTTGCCGCTCAGCGAGACGCCGACGATCCGCGGCTCGTTGAACACTGCGGCGTTGTAGTTCTCGATCACGCCCTTCAGGTTCTTCTCGTTGGTGATGTTGCGCGCGAACGCTGCGATCTCATAGCGCCCGTCGGCAGTGGTGAAACCGGCCTTGAGCCCCAGTTCGAGGTTGTCGTTCGCAAAGAACTCGCGGGTCTTGTACAGGACGAAGTTGGTATAGCCCTGCATGTTGACGTCGCTCGCCACGAAGAAGTTGCCGCGGTCCGACAGCGGAATGTCGTAGCGGACCGCCGCATCGACCTGCCACCGCGGCGCGTTCGGCAGCGGATTGCCGTCAATCCGCGCCAGCGTCGCGGGCTGGCCGAAGATCGTCGCGGGGACGGTCTGGTTCAGCACCGTGCACGTCACGCTCGGGCCGAACTGACACACTTGCGCAAAGACGTTCTTGTCCTTGATCTCGGTATGGATCGCACTGCCGCCGAGCGAGAAGGTGATGTTGCGGATCGGCCGCCAGTCCATTTCGGCCTCGACGCCGTACGCATTGGCGTGGTCGGCGTTGAACAACGTGCCGTTGCCGTTCGCGTCATTGCCGTTCAGCTGGATGTCGTTGACGCGGTAGGTGAAGGCGGTGGCGTTGAGGCGCAACTTCGAGGTCGGCTGCGTCTTGACCCCCGCCTCGTACGACATGATCGTCTCGCTGTCGGCGGTCGAGAATGGCGTGTTGAACACCGCCGAACGCCCCTGGATCGTCGGCCCGCGGAAGCCGCGCGCGACACGGGCATAGATGCTCGCGGTCGGGTCGATCTCGTACAGCGCCGACAGATCCCAGCTCGGCTCCTTGCCGGTCAGTTTCACCTGCGTCGGTGCGTTCGGGTTCAGGCGCTTGAACTCGTCGGATGTGCCTGCAGCGTTCCGCCCGGCGCGCACCAGCTGCGTTTCCTTGTCGTCCTCGGTATAGCGTGCGCCGGCGGTCAGCGTCAGCCGCTCGGCAAGGCGATAGCTCACCTGTCCGAACACCGCCCAGCTGGTGTTGACGTTGCGCAGCCGCACCCAGTTGTTGACGTTGCGCTGTGCATCACCCGGCAGCAGGAAATAGCCGCGCTGGTAGAATTCGGTGACGTCGCGGCTGTCGAAATAGAAGCCGCCGAACTGCCACTTGAACGCGCCGTCGCCGTTGCTCGCCAGCCGCACTTCCTGCGTCCACTGATCGAGGTCGCGGATGCGGCCCAGGCTCTCGCCATAGCCGCTGCCGCCGAAGTTGGTCGCCGCGCCGCCGTCGGTATCGCCGCGGCTGTAGCCCGAGGTGGTCTCATAGGCGGTGATCGAGGTCAGCGTTGCCCCGCCGAAATCCCACGCCGCGTTCACCGACCCGCCATAGGTCTTGTACGCCTGCGGGTTGTTCGCGCCCTCGTCGAGCGCGACGCGGTCGCGCGGTTCGAGGTTGATGTTGTTCTGTCCCTTGATCAGCGCGCCGCGGTGGAAGACCGTCGACGTGCCCTCATAGGAGCGGACGTGGCCCGACAGGTTGATGGACAGCGTCTCGGTCGGGGTCAGCAGCACCTGCAAGCGTGCGTCCCGCTCGTCAAAGCCGCCCATCGCGTCGCGACCCGGACGCGTCCCGTCGCGGCTGACGCCGGTGTAGTCGTTATCGACCCAGTCGTCGCGGTGCTGGTACAGACCCGACAGCCGCACCGCGATCTTGTCCTGCACGAGCGGCCCGCCAACGCCGGCGTCGAAGGTGACGGTGTTGTACGAGCCATAGGAGGCGTTGAAGCGGCTCGACCAGGTCTGGCCGGGGCGGATCGTGTCGAACTTGATGATGCCCGCGGTCGTATTGCGCCCGAACAGCGAACCCTGCGGCCCGCGCAGCACCTCGACATTGGCGACATCATAAACCGGGTTCGACTTGAGCACGACATGCTCGAGGACCACATCGTCCTGGATGATCGATACCGGCTGCGACGCACCGAGATAAAAATCGATGTTGCCGAGCCCGCGGATGTAGAAGCGCGGAAAGATGCGGCCGGTCGTCGTCTCGGCGTACAGGCCCGGCACGCGGCCGGCGAGCGCCAGCGCGTCCTCGCCACCCGCCTGGAAGGTGCGCAGGTCGTCGCCGTTGACGACCGCGACCGACACCGGCACGCGGCGCAGGTTCTCGGTGCGGCGCTCGGCCGTCACCACAACCTCGCGCAGCCCGGTGTCATCCGCGTCCGGGGCCACGTCGGCCACGGCAGGCGCGGTGCTGCCGGTCTGCGCGGCGGCGGGGAGGGCGGACAGGGCAACGCCGGCGGCAAGGCCGGCGAGCAGGATCGATTTCGACGAACGACGCATGAGAACCCCTTGTGAAACGACAGGAAGCTCGCCTCGCCGGCACGCCGGCTGCTGCGGCACTTGTTCCGGTGAGGCGCTCGTCTTCCCGTCGCGGCGGCTAGGCGGGGAATGTGTCGAGATCATGAAACATTACGGAATCTTTCCGCCCTTTGCCCGCTGTGCGTCCGATCGGCGGCGGGGAGCGGGAAGCGTCAGGCCATCGCCATGATCGCATCCCATTCGGCGATGCTGACCGGACTGACCGACAGCCGCGACTGCCGGAGCATCGCCAGTGCTTGCAATGCCGGTGCCGCCTTGATCGCCGCCAGCGTGACCGGGGTGTTCAAGGGCGTGCGCGCGGCGATCGCCACCGACACCCACGGCGGGGGCCCATCCGGCTGCGCGGCACGGGTCACCTCGGCGATACCGACCGCGGTCTTTTGCGCGCCGCTGTGATAGATCAGCACCTGATCGCCCACCGCCATGGCGCGCAGATGTGCGGCCGCGGCATGGTTGCGCACGCCGGTCCATTCGGTCGCACGCTCGCGAACCAGATCAACCCAGCCGTAGCTGCCGGGCTCGGTCTTCAGCAGCCAATATGCCACGGGTGTTCCTCGATTAAACCGCGCATGAACGCGCCATTCCGCGCCGGTTCAGCCGTCGCGGCGCATAGCGGTGGCACAGGCTCGCACAGAGATGCGTTCAGTCAACAGGCGAGCGAGTGCAGGAGGTCCGGTTTATGTCTGCGTTGAAGAAGACCGTTTTGGCCACCGGCCTGATGGCGACAGCCCTGGCCAGTGCCGCGCCCGCCGAGGCGCAACGTTACTGGCGGCACCGCGACCGGGGCGGCGACACCGCGGCCGGCGCACTGATCGGTGGCGTGATCGGGCTGGGGCTCGGCGCGGCGATCGCGTCGAGCAACCGCGATCGATACTACGACCGCCGCTATGACGATCGCGGCTATTATTACGACGATCGTTCCTACTATGCGCCGCCGCCGCGCGTGTACTACCGCGAGCGTTATTACGCGCCACCGCCCCCGCGCGTCTATTACGAGCCGCGCGACTATTATCGCGGCTATGACGCGCCCGGCTATTACGGCTGGTAAAGCACCTTCGCGGCGCGGGGACACGATCCCAGCGCCGCTTTTTTTGTGGCCGCGCGCGTCGCTTTGCGGCAAGGGCGCGGCATGAGCGATACTCCTCCCGACCATCTGTCGATCGATCCGTCGAGCCCGTTCTTCGACCAGGACGCCCTGCAACGCGGCGTTGGCATCCGCTTCAAGGGCGTCGAGCGCCGCGATGTCGAGGAATATAGCATGTCCGAGGGCTGGGTGCGCGTCGCGCTCGGCAAGAAGGTCGATCGTCACGGGCGTCCGCTGACGATCAAGCTGACCGGCCCGGTCGAGGCGTATTTCGAGAATGCCGTCGCGGGTGACGACGACGACGCGGATCAGCAAGAGGCGTAAGATCTTCCGACCTTCTACCGTCATCCCCGCCTACGCGGGGATAACTCAACAGAGCAAGTTCACGCCGTCTCCATCGCCTCGCTGGCGGTCATCCACCGCGCTTCCGCCGCTTCGATGCGGTCGTTGAGGTCGGCGCGGCGCTTCATCAACTCGGTCATCGTCAGCTTGGCGAGCTTCGGCTCCGCGGTCGAGGGATCGAACATCGCGCGATCCACCAAGGCGCGCTCGGCGGTCAGTTTCGCGAGTTCCGCCTCCGCGTCGCGCGCTTCCTTCTTCAGCGCCTTGTCCGCCTCGCGCGCGGCGGCCGCCGCCTTGCGGTCCTGCTTGGTGCCCTTCGGCTTGTCCGCGCCCTTGCCGTCGCCGGCGAGGACGAAGGCGATATAATCGTCGAGGCTGCCGTCGAATTCCTTCGCCGTGCCATTGTCGACCAGCACCAGCCGGTCGGCGCTCAGTTCGACCATGTGCCGGTCGTGGCTGACCAGCAGCACTGCGCCGGTATAGGCGTTGAGCGCCTGCACCAGCGCCTCGCGCGCATCGACGTCGAGGTGGTTGGTCGGTTCGTCGAGGATCAGCAGGTGCGGCGCCTCGCGCGTAACCAGCGCCAGCGCCAGCCGCGCGCGCTCGCCGCCCGACATGCTGCCGACGCGCGCGGTCGCGCGCTCACCGGAGAAACCGAACCGCCCGAGCTGCCCGCGCACCGCCGCCGGTGTCGCGCCCGGCATCACCCGCGTCATATGCGCAAGCGGGGTGTCGTCGGCTTCCAGTTCCTCGACCTGATATTGGGTGAAATAACCGACCTTCATCTTGCCGGTCGCGTTCATCTCGCCCGCCAGCGGCGTCAATTGCGCGGCGAGCAGCCGCGCCAGCGTCGTCTTGCCGTTACCGTTACGACCGAGCAACGCGATGCGATCCTCGGGGTCCATCCGCAGGTTGAGCCGCGACAGGATCGGCGTGTCGCCATAGCCGACGGCGGCGTGATCGAGCGTGATGAGCGGCGGCCGCAGCTCGGTCGGGTTCGGGAAGTCGAAGCTGAGCGTCGGGTCGTTCACCGCCTCGGCGATCGGCTGCATCTTCGCGAGCATCTTGGCGCGGCTCTGCGCCTGCTTCGCGGTCGAGGCGCGCGCCGAGTTGCGCGCGACATAATCCTGCAGCTTGGCGCGTTGCGCATCCTGGTTGGCCTTGGCCGCCGCCAACTGCGCGAGCCGCTCGGCGCGCTGCCGCTCGAACGCGTCGTAGCCGCCGGGGTAGAGCGTCGTCTTCCCGCCCTGCAGATGCAGGATGTGATCGACGACGTTGTTGAGGAAGTCGCGCTCGTGGCTCACCACGACGATCGTCGCGCGATAGCTCTTGAGGAAGTCCTCCAGCCACATCACCGCCTCGAGATCGAGGTGGTTGCTGGGCTCGTCGAGCAGCAGCAGGTCGGGCTGCGAGAACAGCAGGGCGGCGAGCGCGACACGCATCTTCCAGCCACCCGAGAAGCTGTCGAGCGGACGGTTCTGCGCCTCCTCGTCGAAGCCCAGCCCGACGAGAATGCGGGCGGCACGCGACGGCGCCGCATAAGCGTCGATCGCGATCAGCCGGTCATGGACCTCGCCGAGCCGGTCCATGCAGCCGGTCCCGTCGAACGCTTCGGCTTCCTCGAGCAGCGCGGCGCGTTCGGTATCGGCGGCGAGTACCGTCTCCAGCGGGGTGGCGTCACCGGCGGGTGCTTCCTGCGCAATGTAACCGATCCGCGCGCCGCGCGGCATATCGGCCGAGCCTTCATCGGGTTCGAGCAGGCCGGCGATCACGCGCACCATCGTCGACTTTCCCGCGCCGTTGCGCCCGATCAGCCCGACGCGGCTGCCGGGGGGAAGGGCGGCACTGGCGCGATCGAGGATCGTGCGCCCGCCGAGCCGCACGGTGATGCCGTTGAGAGAAAGCATGCGCGCGCCTGTAGCGGATCGCGCGGGAAGGGGGAAGGGCGGCGGCAATCATACGGTCGGCCGCGAAAGACGCCCGCGGTCGGCGGAGCGAAACGCCGGCCGGGGTTAGCCGGCACCCTCCTCCACGGCAGGGATCGCCACCCCGCGCTGCTCGCTCAGGATCGTCCATCCGGTCAGGAACAGCGCTGCCACCACCGGACCGACGACGATCCCGCTCAAGCCCAGCACGTCGATACCGCCAAGCGTCGTCACCAATACCAGCCAGTCGGGCAATCCGGTGTCGCGACCGACCAGAATGGGGCGCAGCACGTTGTCGGCCAACCCGATCACGAACACGCCGGAGACGATCACCACCACCGCCTGCCAGATCGCACCGGTCGCGAGCAGATAGATGGCGACCGGCCCCCAGATTATCGCCGGCCCAACCGCGGGCAGCAGCGCGGCGATCGCCATCAGCACGCCCCACAGCAATGCCGCGGGGAGGCCGACGATCCAGAAGGTGATCGCGCCCAGCGCTCCCTGCACCAGCGCCACCACGCCCGACCCCTTGATCGTCGCGCGCACCACCGCAACGAACTTCTCCGCGAGCCGCTCGGCCACCGACCGTTCCAGCGGCAATGCGCGCACGATCGCCGGGCCGATCCGCTCACCGTCGCGCAACAGGAAGAAGGTGACGTACAGCCCGACGCCGAACGCCAGCAGAAATGCCGCGGCGTTGGCGCCGATCGACAAGGCCTGCCGGGTGAGGACACTCGCGCTGTTGCTCAGCGTCGCGGTGACTCGCGCCTGCGCGCGTTCGAGGCTGTTCAACCCGGCGCTGTCGAGCAACTGCTGCAAGCGCGACGGCAGCGCATCATGCACCTGCTTGAAGTACATCGCAAAGTCGATCTGACCATTGCGCATCTGCTCGTACACGCCTGCGGCCTGGTCGACGATCATGCTGCCGAGGATCAGCGCCGGGATCACGACCGCGAAGGTGATGACCAAGAGCGTCAGCGCCGCCGCCATGTTGCGCCGCGCTGGCCAGTGCCGAGCAACGCGTTGGAAGATCGGCTGGAACAGCAAGGCAGCCAGCGCCGCCCAGAGCAAGGCGCCGAGAAATCCCGAGACGACCAGCAGCAACCCGACTGACATCAGCAGCAGGAAGAGGATCAGCCCGCCATTTGCGACGCGCTGTCGATCAATCGTCATCTACGAAGCCCCCGGAGCCGTCATGTCGTTACACCGGGGAAACGCTATCGATCTGGATTAGGTCCGACCGTTTTCATGTCGCCAGCGAGCGCGATCAGTCCTGATCGAACCGCTTCCCGACATGCGCTTCGCCGCGCGCCGCCGCCAACCGCTCCTGGCGGTGGCGTTCGGCATAGCCGGTGCGTTCTTCGTCGCTCCGTTCACCGACGCACGCGGGGCAGCTCACCCCCTCGACATAGGCCGACGAGGTGCGATCCGTGGCGCTGACCGGCATCCGGCACGCAAAGCAAAGAACATGCGTACCGGGCGCGAGCCCGTGCCCGACTGCGACCCGCTGATCGAACACGAAACACTCACCTTGCCACGCGCTCGCGGCCGCCGGCACCTCTTCAAGATAGCGCAGGATGCCGCCGTCGAGATGATGCACCTGCTTAATGCCCTCCGCCTTCAGAAAGGCGGTCGACTTCTCGCAGCGGATGCCGCCGGTGCAGAACATTGCCACCCGCTTCTTGCCCGCCAGCAACGTCTCGCGCCGGGTACGGAACCAGTCGGGGAAGTCAGCGAAACCGGCGGTTTCGGGATCGACCGCGCCGGCGAACGTGCCGACCGCGACCTCATAATCGTTGCGGGTGTCGATCACCAACGTTTCGGGATCGGCGATCAGCGCGTTCCACTCGGCCGGGGCGACATAGGTGCCGGCGTCGGTCAACGGATCGACCGTCACGCCCATCGTCACGATCTCGCGCTTCACCTTCACCTTGAGCCGGTGAAACGGCATCGCCGCTGCCCAGCTATGCTTGAGCGACAGCTCGGCGCAGCCGGGCAGCGCGCGAATGTGCGCGATCACCGCATCGAGCGCAGCGGGCGTACCCGCGATCGTGCCGTTGATCCCTTCGCCCGCGAGCAACAACGTACCCTTGATCCCCGCCGCCCGCGCCGCGGCGAGCAGCGGTTCGCGCAGCGCGTGCGGATCGTCGAAGCGGGCGAAACGATAGAGTGCCGATACCCTGGTGTTTCCGGGCGTGATCAATGGACGAAGCGCGCCACCACGTCGCGGTAGCTGCGGCTCACCTTCACGTTCGCGCCCGAATCGAGCACGAGGAAGCATTCACCGTTGGTGTGCGGCTTGACCTGCTTGACGAGATCGAGGTTGACGATCGTCGAGCGGTGGATGCGCTGGAACCGCCGGGGATCGAGCCGCTTCTCGAGATCCTTCATCGTCTCGCGCAGGATCAGGTTCCGGTCGCCGGTGTAGATCACCATATAATCGCCGGCGGCGTCGATGCGCTCGATCGTATCGACGTCGACGCGGAAGATCTGGCCCTGATCCTTGATATTGATCATTTTCTCGAAGCGGCTGGCGTTCACCGCGTCGCCGCCGTCGGCCATCTCCGCCGCCGCTTCGGGCGCATGCTCGGCGAGCGCCTCCTTGAGCTTCTCGGCCTCGCCCGCGCTCTGCCGCTCGGAGAGCCGCTGGCGGACGCGGTCGAGCGTGTCGGCCAGCCGCGATTCCTCCACCGGCTTCATCAGATAATCGGTCGCCTGCGCCTCGAACGCACGGATCGCATGATCGGAATAGGCGGTGACGAAGACGAAGAGCGGCGGCTCGACATCCATCAGCCCTTGCACGACCGAAAAGCCGTCGAACCCGGGCATCTGGATGTCGAGGAAGACGAGGTCGGGCTTGTGGGTCTTGATCGCGCTGATCGCCTCGCGGCCGTTCTGGCACTTGGCGATAATTTCAACGTCGTCGTGCGCCTGTAGCCGCAGTTCGAGCCCCTGGATCGCAAGCGGCTCGTCGTCGACGAGGATGGTACGAATGGTCATCACACCTCTCTGTTCGGTACTTCGAGCTGGTACGGGATCTCGATCTCGACCCCGAACCCGCCCGTCGGCATGGCCCGCACATCGAAGCGGTGGTCCGGCCCGTAAGCCTGCGCCAGCCGCTCCCTGATATTGGCGATGCCCACGCCGGTTGAAAGGCTTGGCCGCGATTTCGTCGGCATCAAACCCGGACCGGTATCGGATACGCCGAGCAGCACCCTGTCGCCGACGAGCCGAATGGCGACGCAGATCTCCGCGCCATCCTCCTGCGGCGTCACGGCATATTTGATCGCGTTTTCGACCAGCGGCTGGAGCAGCAGCGAGGGCAGGCGGGCCTTTTCCGACGCCGGGTCGATGTCGAATTTCGGACGCAGCCGGTCCTCGAACCGCATCTTTTCGATTTCGAGATACAATTTCAGTGTCTCAACCTCCTGCGCGACCGTGACATGCGCGGTCGGTTCGTTGGCGAGCGTGTAGCGCAGGAACGACGAGAGCCGGCTCAGCATCGCGTTTGCACGCTCGGTCTGCTTCAGCAGTACCAGTGTCGAAATCGAGTTGAGCGTGTTGAACAGGAAATGCGGGTTGAGTTGGTAGCGTAGCATCGCAAGCTGCGCCGACGAGGCCTGATTTTCCAGATGCTCCATCTGGTCGATCTGATCCTCGAGGATGAGGTAGAAGTTGATCCCGAAGTACAGCGCTGACCAGCCGGCGAGCGTGGTGAAGCTAAGGAACAGCGCGGCAAGCAGCAGGGTGAGGTCGACGCCGGGCGCGGCAAGCCGGATCAGGCTGAACGAGAAGGCGTAGAGCGTCGCATAGAGGAACGTCGCCGCCGCGAGCGTGAAGATCGACAGCAGGATGCCGGTGACCCGCGGCAGCTGTCGATAATGGCCGTACAGCACCGACAGCAGCAAGGTGATGCAATAGCCGATGATCGACTCGATCAGCACCGAGCCGATCACCTGCAGAGAGGCATTGCTGCTCAGCGACGAGACGAGCCGCAGCACCAGATAGCCGGTCCAGCCGACCGCCTGGAGCTTCCAGAACGCCGAGGCCTTGTTCTCGAAGAACGGTCGGACAAACAGCGGGCGCTCCGGCGTGCCGGCATGAGCGGACGGGGCAGGAGCAGCGGAGACGGAAGTCGCGGAAGTCGCCATTCCGTCCTCTCTACACCCACCGGCTGCCGCGCGCAAAAAGAAGGGCCGCCGTGCCCGAAGGAACGGCGGCCCGCTGTGGGTCGGCGATGGGCGATCAGAAGCTGAAGCGCGCGCCGATCCGTACCGAGTAGAGCGACTGACGCGACGAGATCACGTTCTGCTGATCCGGCGCGACGCGGGGTGCGGTGTAGCGATATTGCGCGCACGCCTGCGATGAATTCGCTGTGGTCTGAGCGCTGCTCGGGTTTGTGCCGGTCGCAACGGCGGTCTGCAAGCACTGCACCTGAATCGCCGCGGTGGTGTACGGGAACGAATATTCGCGGATCTGACCCCAGTTCTTGTTGATCAGATTGCCGACATTCTCGACATCCGCGAACAGGGTGACGCGGCTGCCACCGAGCCCGGTAGGAATTTCCTGCGAGATGTGCAGGTCGATCTTTGTAAACCATGGCGAGTTGAAGGCGTTGCGCGGCGCGATCTTGCCGCGGAACTTGGATAGGCCACTCGAATTGATCAACGCGTCGAGATTGGCGGCTGTTTGCGCGGCGGTCTGCGTTACGATGCCGTTCACGACCGTGTTGCCGTAGCTGACCAGCGGATCGGTCGGCGAAACCGGCACATACATAAGGTAGCGCTGCTGTGTGCCGACGTTGCCGAAGATCGGGCTGCGGTTCGACGACGTGTCCTGCATCGTGTAGCTAAACGGCTTGCCGATGCGCGTCTCTCCGAACAGCGCGATATTGGTCTTATAGTCGCCGAAGAAGGCGTGATCGAATGTGACACCATATTTGATCAGGTGACGGACCTGATCGTTCGAAATGCCGTACGCCGCGCCCGAGCCGTCGAAGAACGCGCCATTGGCATAGTTCGAGCCTGCCGTCGACGAGGTGGCCGGCGTCTTGTCCTTCACGTCCTGATAGGCGTAGCTCGCCGAGAAGCTGAGCCCCACGTCGAATGACTTGTCGAACCGCGCGACACCGATCAGCGACCGGCCGCGGCTCGTGTTATTCAGGACGATGTCCTGGAAGCGATCGGCGAAGCTCGTAATGGCCTGATAGCGCGGGCGACCATCGGGCGTGGTCAGCCCGCTGGCGACGACGCGATAGTCTGCGAAATAGACCTGATCGCGCACGTCCGACCACAGGAAGTCCGCACCGAGATGCCATCCGCCCCCCAGGAAGCCGCCGAAGTCGGTGTCGTAATCGGCCGACAGCGTTCCGCGCCATTGTGACGGCAGGCGGAAGTTGCGGTCGAGCGCGTTGGTCGGCGCGTTGGTGGTGTTGGTGGGGCTGGTCACCAGATCGTTGGCCGCAGTGGGTATGGTCGTCCCGTTGACGTTGCTCAGCACCTGCGCCCCAGTGCCCACCGAATAGCTGCCGTTGTTCGACTGGGTGACGTCGATGCTGTTGGTCAGGAAGCCGGTATTGGAGAAGCTGTTCGAAACATAGACGTCCGGCGAGCCACCCGAGAAGATGCCGATCCCGCCGCGGAAGGTCAGCTGCGATGTCGGCTTGAAGTCGAAGCCGATGCGCGGCTGGAACACCCCACGACCCGAGATGTAGGTCTGGTTGGTGAAGCCATAACGGCTGACGAAATTCTGGTTGAGCGCCGGACGGCTGTGACCGCCGTACATGTCGTAGCGGGCGCCATAGGACAACGTCAGCAGGTCACTGATCCGCCAATTGTCCTGAATACCGAACGCATACGATTGATACTGGAACCGCGCTGCACCGCCGATCGGATCAAGCTTCGGAACGGCGTTTTGATAGCGGAGGCGCTGCGCGTTGCCGGCAGCGAAGTCGGCGATGGAATCGAAATAATAATCGCCGGCGCTGCGCTGCACGAACAGGTTGACGATCTTCGTATCCGACATTTCGCCAAAGATACGAAGGTCATGATCGTCGCGGGTCAGGCGTGCCTGAACGGTGCCGCCCCAGGTGCGGCTGGTCAGCTCGTTCGACTGGCGCGAGATATCCGGACCGAAAGAGACCGTGCCCGAGCCATTGGCGCAGTTGGTCGAAAGATCAATGCCGGTCGCGGCGCTGCCCACGCCGGCGAAGCCAGCACGGTCGGATTGCGCCGCGGTGCAGACCTGGAACTGCGCGAAGCCACGTCCCAGGATCGGATCCTGACCCCGCTTGTAGTCCTTGTAGAAGCCGCGGACTTCGGTGGAGAATTCGTCCGACCAGTCGGAGTTCAGCTGGACAACGCCGGCATGCAGGCGGTTGGAGCCGACGTAGCCGTTCGAGGCGAGGCCGAGCCCTGGCGCGTTCGCGGTGCCCGACGCCGGTCCAACCTGAGTGTTCTGGTTAAACCGGATCGCGTCCTTGGTGTACATGTACGTCACCGAGGCGCGCTGGGTGTCCGAGAGGTTCGCGTCGAGCTTTGCGACGAGGCGATCGTCACGATCGTCCGAATTGTTGAGCACGCCGCCGGTGTCGTAGCCGTAGCGGCTCTTCGCGATCTCCCGGATCTGCGCGACCGCGGCATCGGTGATGTTAGGAATGATGGTGCCGGCGTTGTTACCGGGTGTGCCTTCGGTGATCGGCGTGCCGGCGCGGATGCGCTCGCCCGCGACCATGAAGAACAGCTTGTCCTTGATAATTGGGCCCGACAGCTCGGCGCCATAATTCTCGTATTTAAAATCGGGTACGGTCACCCGGCCGGTCGGCACGCCCGGTCCGGCCTTGGTGCGCTTGCCAGTCAATTCATCGGCCGAATAGGCATAGAAGCCGGTACCGTGGAACTCGTTGGTGCCAGATTTCAGGATCGCGTTGATCGCGCCGCCCTGGAAATTGCCTTCGCGGACGTCATAGGGTGCGACCTTGGTCTGGAACTGACCGATCGCGTCGAAAGGCACCGGCGAGCGGCGCGTGGGCAGGCCATCGGGGTTGAGGCCGAAATTATCGGTGACCGGCACGCCGTCTACCGAGAAACGGTTGAAGCGCGCATTCTGGCCGGCGAAGCTCACCGCGCGGCCATTGCCCTCCGAATAGTCGAGCCGCGCGAAGGGATCGCGGCGCATGAGGTCGCGTACGTCGCGGTTGACCGAAGCGACGCTGGCGATCTGCGCGGCCGAGAGGACGGTTGCTGGACCTTGGCTCAGGTTGCGAGCGTTCGGCAGGCGCGACGCGGTCACGACGATGTCCCCGCCGCCCGCGCTCTCCGCCGTCAATTCAATCGGCAGCTCGAAACTCTGCGCGACAATCGTCTGAATATCGGTGACTTGCGTCGAGGCGTAGCCAGTCGCGGTGACCGTAACGGTGTACGGACCGCCGACGCGCAAACCCGTGGCGTTGAAGCTGCCGCTGGCATCGGTCGTGACCGTGGTCGTGGCACCGGTCGGGACGTTGAGGATCGCCACCGTCGCGCCAGCCACCGGCGCACCATTGGCGGTGACCGTGCCGCGGATCGATGAAGTGGTTTCTTGCGCCATCGCAGCGACCGGCATAACCAGCGCGACCGCGGCCACGCCTACGAACAGATTGTTCCGCATCGGAAAATTTCCCCTTTTCGCCGCAGCGCGACCCGCGACGGCTTCGTCGTTGGGGCGCCGATGGCCGCACTATGTGAAGGTTGCGTGACAGTTGCGAGTCGATTGCTGCGCCGCTGCAAGACTCTATTGCGGCGTTGCAAAAAAGCGACAGGAGCCTTGTCTCGCCCCCGGTCAGCGCCGGGCGAAAAGCCGCTTCCAGGCGGGTTTGGCGCTGCCGGATTGCAGGACGCCACGTCGGAAGAGCCGGGCGCCGATCGTGATGAACACCGCTACCCAAAGCAACTGCCATGCCAGCGCGGCGAGGTGCGGCCACCATTGCGCGCCCGAGGCGGCGCGGCCGGCCATCGCAAATGGCGAGGATAGCGGGAACAATTCGGAGGCGGTCGTCAGCGCGCTGCCCGGGTGCGAGACCGCGGAGGAGGCGAGTCCGAACATCGCGACCTGGATGATCGTGATCGGCAGCGAGAGCATCTGGACCTCGCGCATCGTCGCGGCCTGCGCGCCAACCCCCAGAAATACCGAGCCTAAAAGCAGGAAGGCCGTGGTGAAATAGGCGGCGAACAGCACCGCGAAGGGCAGGAGGCCGATTGCCGGGCGCAATTGCCGGATATCGGCCCCGACATCGCCGGGCAGGAGCATCCCGATCTGGCTGAGCACCGTACCCCAGAAGGCAACGAACAGCATCGCGACGCCGTACATGCCCAGCAGCTTGCCGAGAAATACGCTCTCCAGCGGGACGGCAGCGGCAAGGATTTCAATGACCTTGTTGTTCCGCTCCTCGGCCATCGTGCCGACCACCTGACCCGAGAGGAACAGCGTCAGGAAGAAGATACCGAAGACCGCAAAGAAGGCCGCGGCGTTGCGGCCGCCGACGGTCGGCGCGGTGGTGGCGATGCGTTCCATCCGCACGTCCGGGGTGGCGGCACCGGCGCGCTGAAGCAACGCGGCCTGGCGTGCGACGGCGGCGAGATAGCGCGCGTCGGCACGATTGGCCGTGCCATAGGCGATCACCGGTTGCGCCAGCGTGCCGTACAGGACCGCGTTGACGTCGGTTTCATGCGCGTCGAGCATCGCGCGGGCCACGTTCGGTGCGGACCGGACCGCCGGATGGAGCGTCAGGGGCGGCGGCGTCGCATCTCCGCGCACCAACGGACGTAGCTGCGCGTCGGCCGCACGCACGACCGCCGCCGACCCCTCGGGCAGCATCGCCACCAGCCGCGACTTGTCGGCCGAGCCTTGCGTGACCGACGCCGCGCCCATGCCGCCGATCGCGCCGAACGAGGTCATGATGACCGGCGCGAAGAGGAAGAGCAGGAAGATCGGCGTGAACACCGTTGCGGTGAAATCCCGCCGGGCGATCGTCAGCGTCTGGCGGATCTGGCGATGCAGCGGGCTCATGCCTTCGCCTCCGGAACGGCCTGCCCGACGATCCGCACGAACGCGTCATGGAGGCCGGGGCGTTCGATCGACAGGCCCTTGATGCCGTAACCGGCGTCGATCAGCCGGCGGAGCAATCCCTCGATCCCTTCCTGTGGCAACGCGAACCGCCAGCCTTCCGCCTCGCGACGCGCGGTGGGCGGCAGCATCGTGGCGAGTTGCGCATCGCCGTGGCTCGGGACGTAATGCACCTGTTGCGGGAGCAGCGCACGCGCCTCGTCGACCGTGCCCTCGAAACGGCGCTGCCCGCCGGCGATCACCGCCAGCCGGTCGCACAGCCGTTGCGCGTGCTGCATGACGTGGGTCGAGAACAGGATCGTCGCGCCGCGGTCGCGCTCGGCGAGGATCAGCGCTTCGAGCCGCTCCTGATTGACCGGGTCGAGCCCCGAAAAGGGCTCGTCGAGCACCAGCAGGTCGGGGCGGTGGACGACCGCGCCGAGCAACTGCACGAGCTGCGCCATCCCCTTCGACAGCTTGCGGATTTTCTCGTCGATGGCGTGGCCGAGCCCGGCGGCCTCCAGCATCTCGGCGGCGCGCGCGCGACCGGTCTGCCAATCGAGCCCGCGCAGCGCGCCCATGAAGGCGACCGCTTCGCGCGCCTTCATCGACGGATAGAGCCCGCGCTCCTCGGGCAGATAGCCGACGCGGTCGCCGACATCGCGCGGGTGTGCGCCGTCGAGCAACGTGCGGGCGCCTTCATCGGGTTCGATGATGCCGAGCGTCATGCGCAGCGTCGTCGTCTTGCCCGCGCCGTTCGGGCCGAGCACGCCGTAGATCATCCCCTTCGGCACCGTCAGGTCGACCCCGTCGACCACGCGCCGCTCGCCGTAACGTTTCACCAGTCCGTCGGCGACGACGGCGTAATCAGTCGATGCCACGCGCATTTCCCCTTGTCGCAGCGCAGCGTAGCGTCACCGGTCCGCGCCGCCAATCGCTATCGCCCGGGGTGGCCGGCATCAGGCGGCGGCGCGCGCTCCGGCGTCGTCGTTGGCAGCCGGGGTGCTGAGCCCGCCGTCCTGCGCCAGCTTCGCGAACGCGCCGCCCGCCGCCAGCAACTCGTCGAAGCCACCCTGTTCGACGATCCGCCCCTGATCGAGCACGACGATCCGGTCGGCGGCGCGTACCGTCGAGAGGCGGTGCGCGATGACGAAGGTAGTCCGGCCCTGCCGCAGCCGCTCGAGGCTTTCCTGAAGCCGTGCCTCCGTGGCGACGTCGAGCGCGCTGGTCGCCTCGTCGAGGAGCAGGATCGGCGCGTTCTTCAGCAAGGCACGCGCGATCGCGATCCGCTGCCGCTCGCCGCCCGAAAGCCCTGCGCCACGGTCGCCGACCGCGGTGGCGAAGCCGTCCGGCTTGCGCATGATGAAGTCATAGGCACCCGCAATGCGCGCGGCATCCTCGATCTGTTCCATCGTGGCGTCGGGATTGCCCATCGCGATATTCTCGGCGATCGAGCGGTTGAACAGCCCGGCCTCCTGGAACACCACCCCGGTCGCGGCGCGCAGCGAGGCGAGCGTGACACCGCTGATATCCTGCCCGTCGACGAGGATGCGGCCCTTCTCCGGATCCCAGGCGCGCTGGAACAGGCCGAGCGCGGTCGACTTGCCCGAGCCGGTCGGGCCGACGATCGCGACCGTCTCGCCGGGGGCGACCTCGAAGTCGAGATCGTGGACCGCGCCCGAGCCGCTCGGATAGCGAAACGAGACGTTCTCGAAGGTGACGCGGCCGTCGGCGACCGCGAGCGGCACCGCGTCGGCGGCTTCGGTGATGTGGCTCTGCTGGTCGAGCACCTCGAAGAACTGGCGGAGCGCGGGGAGGCGCTGCGCGACATTGACGATGAAGCCGGTGACCGTCTCCAGCCGCGCGATCATCAGCGTCGCAAAGCCGACGAACGACACGACATCGCCGATCGTCGCCAGCCCGCGCTCGATCAGCGCCGCGCCGAAGCCGAACACCGAGACGATCGCGATCGACGAGGCGCCGCGCGTCAGCACCGCCGACACCGCCCACCAGTTGAGCACCGGATATTGCGCATGGAGCAGATCGTGGAGCGAGCGGCGGACGTTGCCCATCTCGCCGGGCACCGCGAGGAAGCTCTGGAGCACGGTGACGTTGCCGAACAGGTCGCCGAGATTGCCCGAGATGTCGGTAAAGCGATCCTCGACGCGCGCCTGCCCGGTGGCGGTGTGGCGCATCACGACCAGGTTGACCGCCGAATAGACGAGCATCAGCACGACCAGCACCAGACCTAGGCGCCAATTGGTCATCATCGCGATCGGGAGCAACAGCGCGAGGATGCCGATGTTGGTGATCTGGTCGCGCAGCAGCGGCAGCCACAGGTTGAACAACCCCTCGCAGCCCGAGATCATGATGCGCATCAGCCGCCCCGAGCGCGCCTGCGTGTGAAAGGCGGGGGGCAGCGCGAGCAGATGCTCGACATAGGTGGACATCGCGATCAGCCGTCGGCGGTGCGTCATGCGGTCGGCAAGCAGCGCGATCACCACGCCCGCGGCGAAGACCGTGACGCTGATCGCACACCACAGGCCGACGTAGCGCATCGGGTTGGCGCCGGTGGTCAGGCCGTTGACCGCCTTGCCGAACAGCAACGGCTCGGCGACCTGCAGCAACGCGACCAGCGCGCCGGCGCCGAGCAGCGAGCCGGCCTTCAGGCGCTCGGGGCGCAGCAGCTTGAGCGCCCGGAGGACGATGGGGAACGAGGGCTCGGTGGACGTGGGCATGGCCAACTCACGAATCGACAAAGGAGAGCGCGCCGGTGCCGCGTGCGGCGACCGACGAGGGCCGCTCTAGAGGACGATGGTTAACGGAAGGTGTGAGCCGGGATCCCGCTTCTTCCTGCGGTGGCCAGGAAAAAGCGGGGCCACGGATCATGTCCGGGGCGATGCAGAAGAGGAAGGCCGCCGCCCGAAAGCGTCGGGCTCAATGCTCCCGGAACGAGGACCAGAAGGCGCCCACCAGCGGTTCCAGCGCGTAATCGAGCGCGGTACGCTTGCGCAGCGGGATCAGCACCTGCGCGGGCATTCCGGGGCGCAGCTTGAACTGCTCGCCGCGGAAGCGCGCCAGGACATGCAGCTCCTCCGGCGGCACCGTGACCTCGGCGGTGAAATAGCTCACGCCGGTCTTCTCGTCGGTGAAGCTGTCGGCCGACAGGCGGGTCATCGTGCCGTTCAGCGGCGGGATGTCGCGTTCGTGGAGGCTCGGGAATTTGACGGTGGTATGCTGGCCGACCTTGAGGTCGTCGGCATCGTCGGGCGAGATGCGCGCCTGGATGCGCAGCGGCGCCTCTTCGGGGACGATGTCCATCAGCTTCTGACCGGGCTGGATCACGCCGCCGGGGGTGAAGACGGTCAACCCGACCACCGCGCCGGTCGCGGGCGCGCGGATCTCGGTGCGCGCCAGTTGCTCGCGCGCCGCGCCCAGCTTCGGCATCAGCTCGCCGAGCCGCACCTCGACGTCGCGCAGGTCGGCGGCGGTGCGTTCGGTGAAGGTGCGCTCGGCCTCGAGCCGCTGGATCTGGCTTTCGCGGGCGGCCTCGCGGGTCTGTGCGACGCTGGCGGAATATTGGCCGCGCTGGCCCTGCAGTTCGGCGCGCATCCGCTCCAGCTCGCGCAGCCGGGTCTGCGAGACGAAGCCCTTGGCGGCGACCGGGCGAAGCGCGTCGAGCTGCGCGTCGAGCAGCTTCAATTGCTCCTGCGCGGACACGACCTGCTCGCCATAGCCGCGGCCCTGTTCGTTCGACTGCGCCGCGCGTTGTCCGAGCGCGTCGCGCTGCGCGGTGAGCGTCGCGGTGCGGGCGCTCAGCTCGGTCTGCTGGAGCCGCATCGCCAGCGCGGCCTCGGCGCGATCCTCGTCGTTGAGCGTCGCGAACTCGCGCGGCTGTGGAATTCTCGACTGGCCGAGCTGTTCGGCCTGGAGCCGCGCGCGCTGCGCAAGCAGGCGGATGACCTGCGACGCGAGCGCCCGCTCGCTGGCATAGACTTCCGGCGAGCCGAGCCGGATCAGCAACTGTCCCTGACGGACGCGTTGTCCGTCGCGGACGAAGATCTTCTCGACCACCCCGCCGTCGCGATGCTGGACCGCCTGCCGCTGCCCCGACACCGCGAGCACGCCCTCGGCATAGGCCGCCGCATCCAGCCGCGCGAACGCGGCCCAGCCGAGAAAACCGATGAAGAACAACGCCGCGACGATCAGGCCGGCGCGAATGTCGCTGCGCGGATCGGCGGGCAGGTGGACCGCATCGTCGCCGGTCGCGGCGAGCGGGGCGGCGGAAAGGGGCAGGGTGGCCATGGCTCAGGCGCTCGCGCTGGGGGCGGTGATCGTGGGGGCGGGCTTGGCAGGGGCGGCGGGCACCGCGCGCGGGCGCTGCGGCGCGATCTTGGGCAACACCTCGTCGCGCGGCCCAAACATCTCGACGCGACCGCCGCGCATCACCAGCAATTTGTCGACCACCGGCAGGATGCCGAGCTTGTGGCTCACCACCAGGATCGTGTGCCCGGCCTTCTTGTAATGATCGATCGCGGCGAGCAACGCGCCGTCGCCCTCGGCGTCGAGATGCGCATTGGGCTCGTCGAGGATCAGCACCGCCGGATCGCCGAACATCGCGCGGGCGAGCGCGACGCGCTGCGCCTGACCCGCCGACAGCCCGCGCCCGCCGGGCTTCAGCTCATGGTCGAAGCCGCCCGGCAGGCGCTGGATCAGCTCGCGGGCGCGGGCGCGCTCGGCGGCCTTGATCGCGGCGGCGTCGATCGCGGCGGGATCATGCGCCAGCTCGGTGCGGAAGCGCGCGATATTCTCCTTCACCGTTCCCGCGAACAGCGACGGATCCTGCGGGAGATAGCCGATATGCTCGGCGAGCTGCTCGGGATCCCAGTCGGTCGCGTCGGCGCCGTCGATGCGGACGCGGCCACGATCGGGGCGGATCGCGCCGGCGATGATCCGCGCGAGCGTCGACTTGCCCGCGCCGCTCGGCCCGACGATCGCGATCACCTCGCCCGCCGCGATCGGCAGCGAGACGTCGCTGATGATCGTGCCGTCGCGCGTGTCGTTGAACAGCGTGACATTCTCGAGCCGCAGCGTGCCCTTGGGAGCAGGGAGCTGCGTGACCGCGCCGGCCGTCTGCGTCTCGGTCAGCAATTTGTCGAGCCGCAGGTAGCTGCCATGCGCCTGCGCGATCCCCTTCCAGCTGCCGATCAGCATCTCGATCGGGGCGAGCGCGCGCGAGATGAGGAACGAGGCGGCGAAGATCGACCCGCCCGATATCTGGTTGTCGATCGCCAGCAACGCGCCGAGCCCGAGCGCGAGGCTTTGCAGCGCGAGCCGGACGAACTTGGTGGCGGTCATGTAATTGCCGCCGGTGAAGCCGGCGCGGGTCTGCAGCGCCAGCATCGTCTCGCGATAGCGCAACTGCCGGGTGACCATCGCGCGGCGCATCCCCAGCGCGCGCACCGCCTCCGCGCCGCCGAGCATCGCTTCCTGGCTGGCGTAGCTGGTGGTGGCGGCGATCTGCGCCCGTTCAAGCGCGGTGCGCGTGCCCTTTTCGTTGCGCCACGCGATCAGCGGCAGGATCGTCCCGCCGACCAGTGCGACCACCCCGAGCACCGGATGGACGAGAAAGCACACGCCGACATAGATCGGCGTCCACGGCGCGTCGAACAGCGCAAGCACGCCGGGGCCGCTGAGCGTCTGGCGAACGTTGTCGAACTCGCGCAGCGCCTGCCGCGCGACCGGTTGGTCGGGGCGGCCGATCGTCGCGTCGAGCAGCAGCGGCGCCAGCGTCGCATCGAGCCTTACCCCGGCACGGACCAGCAAGCGCGTGCGCACCCGGTCGAGCATCGACAGCGTGACGAGCGCGAACAGCAATACCGCGGTCAGGAACCACAAGGTCAGCCGCCCATGTGTCGGCACCACGCGGTCATAGACCTGCAACATGTAGAGCGTGGGCGCGATGTAGAGGATGTTTACCAGGGCGCTGAACCCGAACGCCGCCACGATATGGCGGCGGCACAGCGACAGCGCCGCCCGCATCGGACCTTCGGCACCCGGATTCGTGGTTATCATCATGGAACCAACGCCTAGCATCACCGTTTCGTCAAAGCGACGGGTACGTGCGGCCCGCATCCTTACTCCGGATCGCACCGCACGCTGGTCTGGTGTTCCCTTTCCCGTCGCCCACATCGCAGTAATGGTTAAACAAATCGCTACCATGGCGTGGCCGGACCGCTGCGGCGGTGCGGATCGCGTCGCCTGGGGCATGCGGGCGGCAGGCGCGCCTCTTGGAAGTCGCATCGGCGAGTCGAGGAAAATATCGCGTCACTATTGCTAGTCAGTCGCAATCGCTGATATAGCCGCGCCACCTTGGGGTGAAAGGAGGTGGCGAATGCTGATGCAGCGGGTGGAGCGGCCCATGATGCCCGCAGCGCGCACGCGCCACATCCGTGTGGCCGCGCTGGCAATGGTGGCGCGCTGTTTCACCGCATTCTTCGGCGGGTACGCGCTCGCCGCGCTGGTCGCGACGCTGGTTGCGCGGCTGCTGCCGATCGCGCGAGTCGATGCGACCGTCTGGGCGATGATTCCGGGGTTCCTGTTCTACGCGGTGGTAGGATTGTGGTGTTTCCACGAGCCGCGGCTTGCGCGCGTCGCCGGTGGAGTCTGGGGCGCGGCGATCCTCGCCGGAGCGGCGGTCTGGCTACTGGGCGTGCGGCCGTGACGCGCTCGCTGCGTCAGTCGATGGCATGGATCCACAGCTGGCTGGGGCTGCTCGCCGGCTGGATTCTCTTTGCGATGTTCCTGACCGGCACCGCCAGCTATTTCCGCCCCGAAATTACGCGCTGGATGCAGCCCGAGCTGCCGATGAACCGTACCGCGGGCGATGTCGCGGCGCAGTCGGCGGTCGCGCAATTGTCGCGTGACGGCATCCGCGACCAGCAATGGTTCATCCAGCTCCCCAACGACCGCGATGTCGTCACCCATGTCTATGCGACTCCCAAGCCGGATGCCGCGGCGAAGGACGCCAGGCCGGGCAAGCGGCGCAAGCGCCTCGCGGAGCAGGTGCTCGATCCCGCGACGGGCGCGCCGATCCATGCCCGTGACACGCGCGGCGGCGAGCATTTCTACCGCTTCCACTTCCAGTTGCAGCTCCCGCATCCCTGGGGACGCTGGCTGGCCGGGGTGTGCGCGATGTTCATGCTCGGCGCGATCATCTCGGGCGTGGTGACGCACAAGCGGATCTTCGCCGATTTCTTCACCTTGCGCTGGAACAAGGGGCAGCGGAGCTGGCTCGACGCGCACAATGTGTCGGCGGTGCTGGCGCTGCCTTATCATGCGGTCATCACCTATACCGGGTTGATGACGCTGGTGCTGATGTACCTGCCCTATCCGATCGCGATCAATTACAAGCAGCCGCTCGACTTCGGGCGCGAGGCCTATGGCCTGCCGCGCGACGCCGAGGCGAGCGGGCGACCCGCGCCGCTGGTGCCGATCGCGCCGCTGGTGCGCGATGCCGAAGCGCGGCTGCACATGCCCGCCGCGCGCGTGGTGGTGCAGCAACCCGGCGACGCCGCCGCGACCGTCGCGGTCAGCGGCGCTGCCGAGTCGAGCCTCAACGCACGGGCGGGCACGGTCGTCTATTCAGGGGTGTCGGGCGCGCTGCTCCAGCCGCCGAGCGGCGCCGGCGCGGCGGTGTCGACGGCGGGAGTCATGCTCGGGCTGCATCTTGCGCACTTCGCCGCGCCGGCGCTGCGCTGGTTATTGTTCCTGCTCGGGCTGACCGGGGCAGCGATGGTTGGCACGGGGCTGCTGCTGTGGACCGCGGCACGGCGCAAACCGGGCGCCAAGCCCTTCTTCGGGTTGCGGCTGGTCGAACGGTTGAACATCGCGACGATCGCCGGGCTGCCGATCGGGATGGGTGTGTATCTGCTCGCCAATCGCGTGATCCCGGCAGCGGCGGAGGGCCGCGCCGACGTCGAGGTCGCGGCGATGTTCTATGGCTGGGGCGCAGCCGCGGTGCTGCAAGTGCTGCGCCCGGCGAAACAGGCGTGGGCGATCCTCTTCGCGATCGGCGCCGCGGTCTATGTCGCGATCCCGGTCGCCAACGCGCTGACCACGTCGCGCGGGCTGCTGGCGTCGTGGCGCGCCGGTGACGGGCTGTTCATGGGTTTCGATCTAGCAATGCTGGGCGTGGCGGCGCTGCTCGGCATCGCGGCGTGGCGCGCGGCGCGGCCGCAAGCCGTACGCACGGCGCGCCGGACTCGGGAGGTGGTGCATGTTTGAAGGGGTGTTGCTGTGCGCGCTGGCGTTCGTGCTGCTGGCGGCGGCGTCGTACAAGTTCCGGCGTGAGGCGGGGATCTCGGGCGAGCGCGCGGTGCGTGCGCTGCGCAGCGGCGCGGCGCTGCTGATCGCGCTGGCGCTGGTGCGGGTCGGCACGCCGATGGACGGCGAACGCTGGGTGCGGCTGCTGACCTGCGCGTCGATCGCGGCGGTGGCGGTGGTGCTGGCGCTGTCGATCGCCCCCGGCGCGGTCTTCTATCCGGTCCGTCGGGTGCTGCGCCGCTCCTGAGCGCCGAACCGAGGTTCTTTCCTACGGGCCGAGACGGAGGCGACACGCTTACGAGAGCGCCCGCTGCGCAGCGGGCGGCGCGGCTTCCTCATCGAGCGCCCCCAGTTCGCCCCGCGCGCGTGCCTTCCGTCCGTAAACGTATTCGAACAGCGGCGCGGTCATCAGCGTCGTCGCGATCGCCATCAGCACCAGCATCGAAAACAGCGCCGGCCCGATGATCCCGCGCGCCAGCCCGATGTTGATGATGATCAGCTCCATCAACCCGCGCGCGTTCATCAGCGCGCCGACGCCGAGCGCGGTGGCATTGTCCTGCCCGGTCAGTCGCGCCGCCGCCCAGCACGCGCCGCCCTTCGCGACGATCGAGGCGGCGAGCACAACCAGCGTGACGACGAGCAGTGCCGGATCGGCGACCAGCGCCAATTGCGTGTTGAGCCCGCTGAAGGTGAAGAAGCATGGGAGCAGCAGCAGCACGGTCATCGGCTCGAGCTGCCGCCGGAGCCCCTCGGCGAACGCGCCGCGCGGCATGACGACGCCGAGCAGGAAGCCGCCGAACACCGCGTGCATCCCGACCGCGTCCATCGCGAAGGCGGCAAGCAGGAACAGCATCAGCGCGATGCCGGTCTCGGTCTGGCCGACCACCCCGGTGCGCGCGGCGCGCGTGCCCAGCGGGCGCAGCACGCGCGGCCCGATGCCGAGCACCACGACCGCGAACACCGCCGCGCCGCCAATTGCCTTGATCGCCACGCCCGCGCCGTCGCCGAACGTCGCCAGCACCACCGCCAGCACCGTCCATGCGCCTGCGTCGTCGATCGCGCCCGCGGAGAGCGACAGCGTCCCCAGCGGGGTGCCCGACAGCCCGCGCTCGTGGATGATGCGCGCGAGCATCGGGAATGCGGTGATCGCGATACACGCGCCGGTGAACAGTGCCGCCTGCGTCGCGGTGACGGTCGGACCGAACAGCCCGGGGATCGACCGCAGCCACGGTGCGAGCACGATCGCCACTGCGAACGGCGCGATCATGCCCGAGAGCGAGACCACGGTGGCGCTGCGCGCGTTGCTGCGGAAATGGTCGGCGCGGAAGCCGAGCCCGACGATGAACATGTACAATCCGACGCCGAGCTGCGCGACCGCATAGAGCAGCCCGCGCGTCTCCTTGGGGAACAACAGCGCCTGCCATTCGGGGGCGAGCAGCCCGAGCAGCGACGGCCCGAGCAGCACGCCCGCGATCATCTCGCCGACGACCTGTGGCTGCCCGAGATAGCGTTTCGCCAGCCAGCCGACCCCGCGCGAGACCGCGACGATCGCGAACAGCTGCATGAAGAAAATGACGCTGAGCTGCGCCGGTGCCATCGCGAATCCCCACCCGTTTTGGGCAGGCTAGCCGGCGGGCGCGCCGCGCTCAACGGCGATGTCGGCGCTATCGGCCGCCCGTGCGACGGTTGAGCGCGGCGACGCAGCTCGCGCGGTCGATGCTGCTGCCGTCGCGCTGACGCGCGTCGACCCAGGTGACGCGCGGCTCGCCGCGGTCCGCGGCCGGGTAAAGATAGGCGTCGAGGATGCAGATCGCGCTGGAGAATTGCAGCTTGCGCGCGCTGCCCTCGCGAACATCGGCATCGGGCTGCCCGAAGGTGCGCGTCAGATGCGCGGCATCCTGTCCCATCACCGCCTCCAGCCCGAGCGTCGGCAGCGCGACCGGGATCGCGCGCGCCACCGCCGGACGCTGCGCGGTGGTGGTCGCGCACCCCGCCAGCACGGGCAGGAGCAGCAGCGCAGCGGGAGCGAGGGGCTTCATCGGCGGGTCCCGTGGAAGAGGTGTGTCGCCATCGCCGCGCCCAGCACGGGCGCGAGGATGTTGAGCAGCGGAACCACGAACAGCCCGGTCGCGGCAAGTCCCAGCGCGAAGCGTCGTCCGGCGGTCGCCGCACGCCAGTCTCGCATCGCCGCAGCGGGAAGGTGACGCGCCGCAACCATCTCACCGAGGTCGCGCCCGAGCAGCCAGCCGTTGACGACGAAGAACGCCGCCGCGGTGCCGACCCCGGTGACGAGCAGCGCGACATAGACCGGCGCGGCAAGCAGGTTGACCGCGATGAACCGTCCCGCCGAGGCAAGCCCCATCCGCAGGCCGCGCCCCAGCGACACCGCGCGCGCGCTCGCCAGCGCCTGCGGGTAGTGGCGCCGCTCGACCGCCGCGACGATCGTGTCGGCGAACAGCCCGATCACCAGCATCGCCACCGCGCGGAACAGCAGCCAGCCGCCGAGCACGGTCAGCAGCGTGGCGGCCACCCCGGCGAGCGTGGCGTGCCAGCTCACCCCGGCCAGCGCATCGTCGATCAGCCACCACACGCCCGCGCCGAGCGCGACGAAAAGGCCGAGCGTGATCGCCAGCGACAGCGCGAGCACGCGCAGCAGCGCGGGGTCGCCGAGTTGCCGGACCGAGAGCCAGAACGCACGCACCATCAGCGCGGGATGCGCCGCGCTTGGCCGTTGCGCAAGCCGCAACCGCACTCTAGGCGGGCGCTTTCCCTGCTGCCAGGAACCGTGATCTTGACCGAACCCCGCTATGACGTGGTCGCGATCGGCAATGCCATCGTCGACATCCTCTCGCCCGCCACCGACGCGTTCATCGCCGACAACGGCATGACCAAGGGTGCGATGGCGCTGGTCTTCTCGCCGGAGGAAGCCGACGCGCTCTATGCGAAGATGGGGCCGGGACAGGAAGTGTCGGGCGGATCGGCCGCGAACACGATCGCAGGGATGGCGGCGCTGGGCAGCCGGTGCGCGTTCATCGGGCAGGTCGCCGACGACCAGCTCGGCGAGGTTTTCGCGCATGACATCCGTGCGGCGGGCATCCGCTTCGACACCGCCTCGCGCGCCGGGGCGCCGACGACCGGCCGCTGCCTGATCTTCGTGACACCCGACGGGCAGCGCACGATGAACACCTTCCTCGGCGCGTCGCATTATCTGCCGGCCGAGGCGCTGGACGCCGCGCTGATCGCGGACGCGCGCTATCTGTACCTCGAAGGCTATCTGTGGGACCCGGAAGAGCCGCGCGCCGCGATGCGCGCCGCGATCGATATCGCGCGCGGGGCAGGGCGCAAGGTCGCCTTCACGCTGTCGGCCGAGTTCGTGATCGACCGGCATCGCGATGCCTTCCACGCGCTGATCGATCAGGGGCTGATCGACGTGCTGTTCGCCAACGAGACCGAGATCATGTTCCTGACGCAGACCGACTCGGTCGATGCGGCGGTCGCGGCGGTGCAGGGCAAGGTGCCGCTGGTCGTCGTCACGCTCGCCGAGCGCGGCGCGATGGCGGTCGCGGGCGGCGAGCGCACGGTGGTGCCCGCGCAGCCGATCGACAAGGTGGTCGACACGACCGGCGCAGGCGATCTGTTCGCGGCGGGCTTCCTCCATGGGCAGGCGCAGGGCAAGTCGCTGGAGGCGTCGCTGACGCTCGGCGCGATCTGCGCCGCCGAGGTGATCCAGCATTTCGGCGCACGGCCGATCGTCGACCTGAAGGCGATCACCGCGGGGGTTTGATCGGCGATTAGTCCCGTCGCCCCTGCGCAGGCAGGGGCCCATGTCTGTTTCGTCGGGTTGTGACCTTGGACACAGGCACGTCGTCTTTGTGTCAGCGTCCTACTCCCACTCTACAGCCATAGGCCCCTGCCTGCGCAGGGGCGACGGGGTGGGGGAAGCGGTTCTCAACCTCGCCTCGATCTGGCAGAGGTCCGCGCGTGACCTCGTTGCCGATCCATGCTGTCCTCCCCGACCTGCTCGCCACGCTGCGCGCGCGGTCGTCGGCGGTGCTGGTTGCGCCGCCGGGGGCGGGCAAGACCACCGCGGTCGCGCCTGCGCTGATCGGTGAGCAATGGTGCACGGGCGAGGTGCTGGTCACCAGCCCGCGCCGGCTCGCCGCGCGCGCCGCGGCGGAGCGGATGGCGGCGCAGGTCGAGGAGCCGGTCGGGCGTACCTTCGGCTATGCGACGCGGCTCGACACGAAGCGGTCGGCGGCGACGCGCGTCACGGTCGTGACCGAGGGCATCCTGACCGCGCGGTTGCAGGACGATCCCGAACTGAACGGCGTGTCGGCAATCCTGTTCGACGAGGTCCACGAACGCAGCCTCGACGGCGACTTCGGGCTCGCGCTGGCGCTGGATGCGCAGGCCGGGTTGCGCCCTGATCTTCGCGTGGTCGCGATGTCGGCGACGCTCGACGGCGCGCGGTTCGCGGCGCTGATGGACGATGCACCGGTAATCGAGAGCGAGGGACGGAGCTATCCGCTGGACCTGCGCCACATCGGTCGAGCCGCCGAGGCGCGGATCGAGGATGCGATGGCAGCGGCGGTGCGGCGCGCGCTGGCCGAGGAGACGGGCGGCGTGCTCGCCTTCCTGCCCGGCGTTGCCGAGATCGAGCGCACCGCCGAGCGGATCGGCGACGTGCCCGGCGTGCGGCTCCACCGGTTGCACGGGAGCCTCGATCCGGCGGCGCAGCGCGCGGCGATCCGCGCCGAGCCGGATGGCGCGCGCAAGCTGGTGCTGGCGACTTCGATCGCGGAGACGAGCCTGACGCTCGACGGCATTCGCGTGGTGGTCGACAGCGGGCTCGCGCGCCGCCCGCGCTACGATCGCGCCGCCGGGATGACGCGACTGGTGACCGAGCGCGCGAGCCAGGCGGCGGCGACGCAGCGCGCAGGGCGCGCGGCGCGGCAGGGGCCGGGGGTCGCGTACCGGCTGTGGGAGGCGGCGGCGACCGCGGGCATCCCGCGCTTCGACCCGCCCGAAATCCTTGAGGCCGATCTGTCGGCGCTGGTGCTGGCGTGCGCCTTGTGGGGTATCGCCGATCCGCGGGCGCTGCGCTGGATCGATGCGCCGCCGGTGGTGGCGATCGACGAAGCGCGTGCTCGGCTGTCGGCGCTTGGGGCGATCGATGCGGACGGGCGGCCGACCGCGCATGGTCGCCGGATCGCGCGGCTGCCGATGACGCCGCGGCTGGCGCATATGCTGCTGAGTGCGGGCGACAAGCGGCTCGCGGCGGAGATTGCGGTGCTGTTGCAGGAGCGTGGGCTCGGCGGGCAGGATGCCGACCTCGAATTGCGGCTGCAACGCTGGCGCGGCGAGCGCTCGCCCAAGGCGGAAAATGCGCGCGGGCTGGCGAAGCGCTGGGCGGCGAGCGCGGGGCGCGACGGTAGCGGTGATACGATCGCGGCGTGCGTGGCGCTCGCCTTTCCGGACCGCGTCGCGCGGCGCCGCGATGCGAGCGGCGAGCGCTGGGTCTCGGCCGGCGGGCGTGGGTTCCGGCTCGATGCGACGTCGTCGTTGGCGCGCGCCGAGTGGCTCGCGGTCGCGGAGACGCAGGGGATGGCGGCGGGGGCGCGCATCCTGTCGGGCGCGGCGATCGATGCGGGCGAGGTCGAGGCGCTGTTCGCCGAGCGGATCGAAACGCGCCGGACCGCGGTGTTCGATCCGGCGACCGGCGGCGTCCATCCGCTGCGCGAACGGCGGATCGGCGCGATCCGCGTGTCGAGCGGGCCGGACAGCCAGGCCGACCCGGCTTTGGTGGCGGCGGCGCTGGTCGAGGGCGTGCGAGCGCATGGCGTCGATCTGCTGCCATGGTCGGAGGGCGCGCGGGCGTTGCGGACGCGCGCGGCCTATGCGGGCGTGGCGCTCGCCGACGAGGCGCTGGTCGAGCGGCTCGACGAGTGGTTGCCGGCGCTGGTCGCGGGCAAGCGCCGGCTCGATGCGGTCGCGCCGGGCGCGCTGGCCGAGGCGTTGCGCACGTTGCTCGGCTGGGATGCGTTGCGACAGATCGACCGGCTGGCGCCGGCCGATTTCACCAGCCCGGCGGGATCGACCCATGCGATCGACTATGCCGCCGAGGCGGGGCCGACCGTCGAGCTGCGCGTGCAGGCACTGTTCGGGCTGGCCGAGCATCCGGTGGTCGGCGAGCGGCGCGTGCCGCTGGTACTGTCGCTGACCTCGCCGGCCGGGCGGCCGATCCAGACGACGCGCGACCTGCCCGGTTTCTGGCAGGGGAGCTGGCGCGACGTCGCGCGCGAGATGCGCGGGCGCTACCCGCGGCATCCATGGCCCGACGACCCTGCCGCAGCCGCGCCGACGCTGCGCACCAAGAATGCGGATGCGCGCCGCAACAAGTGACCGACGGGCGGCGGCTGACGCGACGTACGGGTGCGGACGACGGCGCTTGCCCGCGTTGGTGGGCGACCGTACATCCGGGTACAGGACGGGGGAGACGGTCATGCGCCGCTTGATGATGGCAGTTACAGTGTTCGCGGCGGGATGTTCGGCGCAGGGCGCGGCCCCGGTGGCGGAGGATGGCTATATCCGGCTGGCGGCGGTGCCGGGGCGACCGGCGGCGGGCTATTTCGCGCTGCACGGCGGAGCGAAGGATATGACGCTGGTGCGCGTCGAGGCGCCGGGCGTCTCCCGTGCCGAGATGCATGGCAGCAAGATGACCGCGAACGGGACGGTGACGATGGAGTCGCTGGCGACCGTGCCGGTGCCGGCCAGGACCGATGTCGCGTTCGCGCCGGGCGGGCAGCACGTGATGTTGTTCGACGTGCCGGGCACAGTGATGCCGGGATCGCGCCTGCCATTGACGTTGCGCTTCGCGGATGGTGCCTCGACGCAGGTCGAGGCTAAGGTGATCGCGGCGGGCGATGTCGCCCCGGAGTGAGCCGCGGTTCCGGCCGCCGGATGGAACGCCGAGCGGGGCGGAGGCGGTTCTTCGTTTCGTCGTGACGCTTCTCGCCCAATTGGTCGCTGGGTCGATCGCGGTGCTGGTGGCGCTTCATTACGGCAATCGCGAGGTGATCGGCATGCTTGCGGCGCCCGGTATCGCCATCCCGGTGGTGATCGGCGGCTTGTTGATCTTGTGGCTGGAGCATTCCTGTGATCGGTGCATTGGAACGAGTCCGTTCCTGCTGCTTGCGGAGTTTTGGATATAGTTGGTCGGCGATCCCTGACGGCAGCGGAGGTGGCGCTGGCGCAGTCGATGTACGGCAATGCGATCGATTATGGGGCGGTGCGGCTGGCGAACCGTAAATGGGCGTTCTTCCAGCCGCGCGACGTGGTGATGGCGCCGCGCGGTTGTATTCACTTCCACCCAAAGGGCGACCTGTGGTGCGATGACTTTGCCGCCACCTCGCTCGACAGGCAGGGGCTGTTCATCCATGAAATGTGCCACATCTGGCAGCACCAGCAGGGCATTTTCCTCCCGCTGAAGCGTCATCCGTTCTGCCGCTACGATTATGCGATCCGGCCCGGCTGGCGGCTGGAGCGTTATGGCCTCGAGCAACAGGCCGAGATCGTTCGCCACGCCTTTCTGTTGCGGCATGGCGCGGTCGTGCCGGGCGCGCCGGAGCTGGCACGCTACGAAACCATCCTGCCGTTCGGAGAGCATGCGTGAGTATCTGGCATTCCCCTCTCGATCTTGGTGCCCTGACCGCGGGCTGTGCGGGGTCGATGCCCGGCCTGCTCGGGATCGAGTTCGTCGACGCCGGGGATGACTGGCTGCGCGCGCGGATGCCGGTCGACCAGCGGACTCGGCAGCCGTACGGGCGGCTGCATGGCGGCGCCTCGGTCGCGCTGGCCGAGACGGTCGCCTCCGTCGCGGCGATGGCGACGCTCGATCCGGCGACCTCCGCGGCGGTCGGCATGGAGATCAACGCCAACCACCTGCGGCCGGTCGGCGAGGGGTTCGTCTACGCCACCGCGATCAGCGAGGCGCGCGGGCGGTCGTCGCAGGTGTGGACGATCCGGGTGACCGACGAGGCGGAGCGGCTGGTGTGTCTCGCGCGGATGACGGCGGCGGTGATCCCGGCGGGGCGGGGCGGGGTGGGGTGATCCCGCCCCGCCCCGTCATTTCACTTGCCCGCCTATTTCAGCAGCACCAGTTCCTCGGCCATCGTCGGGTGGAGCGCGACGGTCGCGTCGAACTGCGCCTTGGTCAGCCCCGCCTTCACCGCCACCGCGGCCGACTGGATGATCTCCGGCACATCCGGCCCGATCATGTGGATGCCGACGACGCGGTCGGTCTCGCCGTCGCAGACCATCTTATAGAGCGCGCGCTCGTCGCGGCCGGCCAGCACGTTCTTCATCGGGCGGAAGTCCGACGAATAGACCTTGACCGAGCCGAGCTTCTGCCGCGCCTCCGCCTCGGTCATCCCGACACCGGCGAGCGGCGGGTGGCTGAACACCGCGGAGGGCACGCAGTCGTAATCGACCTTGGTCGACTTGCCGCCGTACATGTTGTCCGCGAACGCCTGCCCCTCGCGGATCGCGATCGGGGTGAGCTGGATCCGGTTGGTGACGTCGCCGACCGCATAGATCGATGCGCAGGTCGAGCGATTGTCGTCGTCGACCTTGATCGCGCCGTGGTCGTCGAGTTCGACGCCCGCGGTTTCCAGCCCGAGGCCGTAAGTGTTCGGCTTGCGCCCGGTTGCGAACATCACGAGGTCGACCGTCACCGGCTCATGGTTCGACATATGGACGGTCAGGCAGCCGTCCTCGCCCTTGTCGATCCCCTGGAAGGCGGCGTCGAAGCGGAATTCCAGCCCTTTCATCATGCTGATCTGGAGGAGCCGGTCGCGGATCTGCAGGTCGTAGCCGCGCAGGATTTCCTTGGTGCGGTTCATCAGGATGACGTGCGCGCCGAGCTGGTGGAAGATACCCGCGAACTCGTTGGCGATATAGCCTGCACCCGCGATCAGGATGCGCTTGGGGACGCTATCGAGATGGAACGCCTCGTTCGAGGTGATGCCATGTTCATGGCCGGGGCATTCGGGGATGCTGGGGTGCGCACCGACCGCGATCAGGATCGTCCTGGCGGTCTTCCGCGTGCCGTCGGCCAGCGTGACCTCGTTGGGGCCGGAAACCGTCGCGCGCTGGTGGATGATCTCCGCGCCCGAGCTTTCGATCGTCGTGGTGTAGGCCGTGTTGATGCGGTCCACTTCCTTCATCACATTGTCGCGCAGCCGCGGCCAGCTGAAGGCGCAGTCATCGGGCACGTCCCAGCCGAAGTGGCGGGCGTCGCGCAGATCCTCGGCGAAATGCGCGCCGTAGACGAGCAGCTTCTTGGGAACGCAGCCGCGGATCACGCAGGTGCCGCCGACGCGATATTCCTCCGCCACCGCCACCTTCGCGCCGTGCGCCGCCGACACGCGCGCCGCGCGCGTGCCGCCGGAGCCGGCGCCGATGACGAAAAGGTCGTAGTCGAAGTCGGACATGGAACGGGCTCCGTGGGCGCGAATGTTGCGAATGTTGAGACGATCGCGGGTTGGATTTGAATCGTGAACCAGCGGCGGGCCGGATGGTGCCGCTGTTAGCAGGGCAGGGTGGCGTAGGACAGGGCGGGGTTTCCTCGTCATTGCCGCGCAGGCGGGAATCCAGAACCTCCGGCGGTTGCGGCGCTATCGAGAAACCTGCGCATCTGGATTCCCGCCTCCGCGGGGATGACGAAGGCGAGAGGTTACGTCATGGCGGGGCGCAAGCCGAGATGCGCGACGAAGGGGTCGAAGTCGCGGTCGCTGTAGAGGAGCGGGATGCCGTCGACGATGCAGCGGGTCGCGATCAGCGTGTCGATCGTCTTGCGGATCGTAACGCCAAGCGCCCGCAGCGTGCGATAGTTGCGGGCCGCTTGCAGGGCCACGTCCGCATCGACGATCGGCATGGAGCGGAATTTGGCGAGAGCGGTGCGCAGCGTCTCGAATTGCCGGTCGGTGCGGCACCCTTGCAGCACCTCCACGAGGATCAGGTCACCGATCAGGAACCGGCGACGGGACAGTTGCGCATCGAGCCACTCAGCCTGTGCCGTGCGTCCACCGCCGAAATAGTCGATCCACACGCCGGAATCGACAAGGATCACGTGTCCGCCGGAAGGTACTTGCTGGTGCGCATGTCATCGAGATCGCCGACCCAGTCGATCGTGCCGCGCAGGCGGCGGATGGTGGCCTGCTGGTCGAGCTCCACGAGGCGCGCCAAGGCTTCATGGACGGCATCGCGCTTGGTGGTCTTTCCCGTGATCCGCATGGCCTCCGCCATGAGCTGATCATCTATCTCAATATTGGTCCGCATGTGTATGGCTCCGCAGAGCCACACACATAAGCAGCCGCGCGTGCCTACGCCAGACCGGCGCGCGCGATCAGGTCGGTGGTGGAGGGGTCGAAGTCGCCGCCGCCCTTCGCCGCCGCCTTGGCCATTTCCTTGCCCAGCTCGACGCCGAACTGGTCGAACGAGTTGATGCCGAGCAGCACGCCGTTCACGAACACGCGGTGCTCGTAGAAGGCGATCAAAGCGCCGAGCGTGCGTGCGTCGAGGCGGTCGAGCAGCAGCGTCGAGGACGGGCGATCGC
Organism: Sphingomonas endophytica; assembly: GCF_014199415.1. Taxonomy (GTDB): domain Bacteria; phylum Pseudomonadota; class Alphaproteobacteria; order Sphingomonadales; family Sphingomonadaceae; genus Sphingomonas; species Sphingomonas endophytica. Next base: position 494,568 of record NZ_JACIJN010000001.1, on the reverse strand, counting down.
CGGGATAGCTGCGCGCGGGATCGTCGACCTGCTTGCCCTTCATCAGCGCCGCGCCCTGCGCGAAGGCGTTGAGCAGCAACTGGCGGTGGTGCTCCGCCGGAAGGGTGTCGCCCGCCTCGATCACCGCGAGGAATTCGACGGGAACGAGGTGGGTGCCCTGGTGGAGCAGCTGGAACACCGCATGCTGCGCATCGGTGCCGACTCCGCCCCAAGTGATCGCGGCGGTCGGACGCCCGACCGGCTGGCCGTCGACCGTCACGCCCTTGCCGTTCGATTCCATTTCGAGCTGCTGGAGGTAGCTCGGGAGCAGCCGCAATCGTTCATCATAGGCGAAGGGCGCGCGGGTCTCGGCATGGCGGACCTGCGTGTAATAGAGGTCGGCGAAGGCGGCGAGCGCCGGCGCGTTCTCGTGGAGCGCGGTCAGGCGGAAGTGGCGGTCCATTTCCGCCGCACCATCGAGCAGTTCCTCGAACTGCTCCCAGCCGAGCTTGATCGCCGCCGGGAAGCCGATCGACGACCAAAGCGAGTAGCGGCCGCCGACGCCTTCGGAGAAGGGCAGGATGCGCGTTTCGTCGACGCCCCATTCAATCGCCTTCTCGGGCGAGGCGGTCAGCGCGATGACACGGCCATAGGGGTCCTCGACGCCCGCACCGGTCATCCACGCGATGACGCTCTCGGCATTCATCATCGTCTCGGTGGTGGTGAAGGTCTTCGAGGCGACGACCAGCAACGTCGTCGCCGGATCGAAGCGGTCGAACACGTCGTCGAGCGCCATGCCGTCGACGTTCGAGACGATCGCGACGTCGTAGCGGTCGCTGTCGCGGCCGAGCGCATCGATCAGCAGATGCGGACCGAGCGCAGAGCCGCCGATGCCGACGTGGAGGACGCTGCGGATCGGGCCGAACGCATCGGCCTCGATCGCGTCGATCACCGCGCGCATCCGCGCGTGATAGGCGGCGGCGCGCGCCACGCTCTCGTCCTTGCCCTCGCCGCGTTCGGCGGTGTGCTCGACCGGGCGATCCTCGGTGACGTTGACGTTCTGGCCGGCGAACATCGCCTCGCGCTTGCCGGCGAGATCGGTTTCCTTCGCCAGCGCCTCGAAGGCGGCGACCGCCTCCGGGGTCAAATGCGTCTTCGACCAGTCAAAATGGATGCCGGCGACGTCGAGCGACAGCTTCGCCAGCCGATCCGCGTCGTTCGCGAACAAGGTCTCCAGACGCTCTTTCGGGAGCGCTTCGATCTTCGACCAATCCGCCATCTGCATCTTCCTTCCGACCAATTGCGGGGCATAACCGTTCGCGCGAGCCAAGGCTCCGCTTGACGAAGGCGAGCGGTTGCGCGACGCGGTGCTTCATGGCCACCCCCGCTGCCCCCGGCAAGCCCGCGCGTTCCGAAACCAGCGAGACGATCCGCTTCCTGCTGAAGCTGGCGTTGTTCGTGTTCGTCCTGCGCAGCTTCATTTTCTCGCCGTTCTCGATCCCGTCCGAATCGATGCTCCCGCGGCTGCTGATCGGCGACTATCTGTTCGTGTCGAAGTGGAATTACGGCTATTCGCGCTGGTCGCTTCCTCTGGGCATTCCGTTGATCCCCGGGCGGATCTTCGCGAGCACGCCGACGCGCGGCGATACGGTGGTGTTCCGCTCGCTCGGGCCGGACGATCATGACGTCATCAAGCGCGTGATCGGGCTGCCCGGCGATACGATCCAGATGCGGAACGGCCAGTTGTTCCTGAACAACAAGGCGATCCCCAAGCAGCGGGTCGCGGACTTCATCGTGCCGCTGACCCCCAATTTCCCGGCCGAGAAGTGCGGCGCGGAGTTTCAGGACGTCGACAAGGCCGGGCAGCCGATCTGTCGCTATCCGCGCTTCCGCGAGACGCTGCCGGGCGGACGCAGCTACGAGGTGCTCGATCAGGGCGACCTGCCGATCGCCGACGACACCGACGTGTACACCGTTCCGGCCGGTGACGTGTTCCTGATGGGCGACAATCGCGACGACAGTGCCGACAGCCGCTTCGCGCCCCCGGAGGGGATGGGGTACATCCCGATGGAGCGTATCCAGGGCAAGGCGCTGGTCACCTTCTGGTCGACCGACGGCTCGGCGGAATGGATCAAGCCGTGGACCTGGGTGTCGGCGGCGCGGTTCAGCCGGATCGGGCACGGCTTCTGAGCGTGAGCGACGATGTCGCGTCATGGGTGAACGAGGTTCTGGGGGTTCGGCCTGACGACCCGGAATTGTTCAAGCGCGCGCTGACGCATTCGAGCCATGCCGGCGAGAGCTACGAGCGGCTCGAATTTCTCGGCGATCGCGTGCTCGGGCTCATCATGGCCGAGTGGTTGAGCGAGGTGTTCCCCGACGAGCCCGAGGGGCAATTGTCGAAGCGCTTCAACGCGCTGGTGACGGGCGCGGTCTGCGCGGAGGTGGCGCGCGGGATCGGCGCGGTGGCGCATGTCCGGCTCGGCAAGCAGGCGCGCGACGATGGCGCACAGCATGGCGACAATTTGCTCGGCGACGTGATGGAGGCGCTGCTCGGCGCCGTGTATCGCACCGCCGGGCTCGATGCGGCGCGCGCGGCGGTGCGTCGCCTGTGGGCGGATCGCATCCACAGCGACGACAAGGCACCGCAGCACCCGAAATCGGCGTTGCAGGAATGGGCGGCGGCGAACCGGCGCGCGGTGCCGGCCTATGAACTGGTCGATCGCGCCGGCCCGGGCCATGCGCCGCGCTTCACGGTCCGGGTGGCGGTCGGCAAGGACGAGGTCAGCGCCGAGGGGACCAGCAAGCAGGAGGCCGAGACCGCGGCCGCGCAGGCGCTGCTGGACGTGTTGAGCACGCAGGCTGCGCCGCGGCGCAAGCGGCGGCGGTAAGCCGACGCTCCAACGCGTCGTGCGCGACCAGCGATGTTGACCGCACAAGGAAAAGGGCGAGGCCATCCGGCCCCGCCCTTTTCTCCCCGCACGAAACGCAACTGGTGCGGCCCGATCGTCCAAGGCTCCCTTCGACGATCGGAAACCTGTCGTCAGCGCATCAGAAGTGCGCGACGATGCCCAGCGTCGGACGGAAGCTGTTGGTCCAGCCGTAGCTCGACACTTCGCCACGCAGACGGATGCCCGAGTTGCTGGTGATGCCGCCGAGACCGATGTCCTTCGGGCCGACCTCGAAGCCGATGCCGTAGGTCATGTCGTGGAAGTCACGATCGGTGTTCACGCGCTTGTCGAAATTGACCCACTGGTAGCCGACCTTGCCGTAGATCAGGCCGCTGTCGCCGGCGCGGAAGCCGAAGCGGCCGGCGGCGCCATACTGCCAGTCGATGTCGCCCGACACGCCCTTGGCAACGTTGCCTTCGGCGCCGACGAACACCGGCCCGAGCGGAATGTTCACGCCGGCCAGACCCTCGACCAGCGAACCGTTCAGCTTGTTCTGACGCGGGGCGCCCGGAACGCTGTCGCTCTGGAACTCTTCCCAGCCGCCGCGCACCGCGACATACGGCTCGATCCCGAATGCGCGGGTGCCGTCCGGCGCGGTCGCGGTGGTGGTGTCGGTGGTCGACATGTCCTGCGCGAGCGAGGGGGTGGCGACGAACGCGGCGGATGCGGCAACGGCCGCAAGAACGAGCTTACGCATATTATACCTCAATACAGTTTCGTTGCCCGGTTTGTCGCAGCACCAGGTGCGGCCGGGCCGGGGACTGCTCTAACCACGCCTCCCCCGCTTGGTTGCGCCAAAAAACGCCATTCTGATGTGGAACCCGTGCAGTGTTGCTTCAAAGACACGCAATCTGTCGAGAAGATGAACATCAGTGCCGCATCACGGCCACAGTCGGAATGCTGCGCCGCAATGCGGCCTTATTGCAGCGGATCGCGGCGACGACGGGTGGGCGCGTGGAAGTCGGCGGGCTTGTCCGCGATCCAGCGCAGGAAGCGACTCAGCGGTGGCAGATCGCGGATCGCGTCGAGCGTCCCGGCGCGCGCGAGCGTGGCATTGTCGGCGGCGGCATGGATCGCGCGGTGACAGATTGGGTGGAGCGGAACGGTGTCGGTGCCACCCTCGCTGCGCGGGATGACGTGGTGCCATTCGACGCGGGTGCCGAGCGGGCGTGCGCAAAGCGCGCAGAGTGCGGGTGCCGTATCGACCCTGCGCGCGCGCGCGTCGGCTTCGGCGAGCCCGGCCTTGCGCCTTATGCGTCCGACCATGCGGCGGGCGACGGGCGCGAGAGGATGAAGAGCGCGCACGCCGCCATCGCCGCGGCGACGATCAAGGCGAGCGGCAGGCGCGGATGCGCGGTGACGAGGAAGATCACGTAGCCGGCGGCGATGCCGTTGCAGGCGAGCCACTTGGCGCGGCGCGGGATCGCGCGGTCGCGTCGCCACGCGCGCAAGGTTGGGCCGAAGCGCGGATGGTCGAGCAGCCACGCCTCCAGCCGCGGGGAGGAACGCGCGAAGCAGCCCGCGGCGAGGATCAGGAAGATCGTGGTCGGCATCAGCGGCAACAGCGCGCCGATCACGCCGAGTGCGACGAAGAAGAAGCCGAGCGCCAGCCAGCCATAACGCGCCGCGGCGTGGAGGCGGCCGGGCTTGATCGGGTCGGTGGGCAGGTCGGTCACGATCGTCGCGGTTCCTCTGCGGTGGGCGGGGAACGTCCCGGGTGGTGGAACGGTGCCGTGCCACCACTATTACCGTCATTCCCGCGAAGGCGGGAATTCAGAACCTCTGACGTTGCTGCTCTTACGACGACCTGCGCGTCTGGATCCCCGCCTGCGCGGGGATGACGGATTGTGGATCGCGCGCCTTACTCACGCTCGTCGCCCCGGCTTACGGCCGGGGCGACGCGACGTCTCTTATTCCTCCCCGGTCGCGCTGGCCGGCTTCGCGCCGGTGCCATGCGCATCGGTGGGAACCGGCGACAGCGTGAAGCCGTAGCGCAGCGGCGCGAGCTTGATGCGATATTGCGGGAGCGGACGGCCCCAGTCGCTCCATTGCGTGTCACCGCCGATCCCCGACTGCACCGCATCGACCAGCAGGCTGCCGTTCGCGCCCGGAACGATGTCGGTGCTCTTGCGCGTACCGGGGGTGCGGCGGTTGAGTTCGGTGTAGGGGAAGGCGAGCGCGTTCATCGACAGCGGCTGGTCGCCGGTGACGCGCAGGCCGCCATCGGCCCCGCGCACCAGCTCCATCCAGCGCACGTCGACCTTGTTGCCGGTTTCCTGCGGGCGGAGGTAATCGTGGTTCTGCGCCGCGATGTCGCCGCGCCACAGGCCGATCGGCGCCGAGGTCTTGCGGTCGCTGTAGCTCTCGTGCGGCCCGCGCCCGTACCATTGCACGGTCTTGTACTCGCGTGGGGTGACGTAGGACAGGCCGATGCGGAGCGGATCGCCGAGCGTTGTGTCGAGCGGCTGGAAGTCGCCCGTCACCGCGACACTGCCGTCCGCCGCCATCTGGTAGCGGGTCGAGAAGCGCGCGACATCGCCGCCGGTCAGCCAGCGGACGGTCACCGCCGCGCCGCCGCCCGGCAGCTTCTGCGTGTCGATGCCCTCGACGACGCGCTCGTCGGTGGCGCGCTGCCACGGCACGTTGCGCTTCTCGCTGCCGACGCCGAGATCGTTGTCGGTCAGCGCGCGGGTGAAGTTGGGCGCGCCGCCTGACAGCAGCACACGCCCGCCGGTCGCATAGCGATCGACCAGCCCGGTCTTGCGGTCGATCACCAGCTCGGTGTCGCCCGCCGAGAGACGGACGGTGCCGCCGCGATTGTCGAGCTTGACCGGGCCGTTGTCCGCCGCCGCCACGGCGGTCGGGGAGGCACCGAGCGGGAATTGCTCCCAGCCCACCAGCGTGCCCGCCGCGACGCCGGGGGTTGTGCCGGCCTTCGCGCGGTAGCTGACGGTCAGGAAATATTCGGCGTCGGGACGGCGCGTGAAGCCGGTCGGCGCCAGCGCGACGCGCGCGCTCTGATGAGCGGCGACGGTCGGGGCCGCCAGCGTGCCGCGCGCGACCGCGACGCCATTCTCCAGCACTTCCCAGCTATAATCATAGGCGTCCGCGCCGAGGAAATCGTGGCGGTTGGAAACGGTCAGTTGGCCGGCGTTCGCGTTATAGCCGGTGAACTGAACGGGCGCGTAGACCTTGCGGACCTCGTAGAGCTGCGGATTGGGGGTGCGGTCGGCCTGGAGCATCCCGTCGCCGAACTCGATGTCGCCGCCGGGGTTCGGGCCGTATTCGCCACCGTCACCCCAATAGCGTCGCCCGTCCTTGGTGTAGCGATACATCGCCTGATCGACCCAGTCCCATGCGAAGCCGCCCTGCAGCTTGTCGGGGTGCGCGTAGATCGTGTCCCAATATTCCTTCAGGTTGCCGCCGGAATTGCCCATCATGTGCGCATATTCGCACTGGATCATCGGCTGCTTGTAGTTCCAGTTGGTGGCGTAATCCTCCATCTTGGCGACCGGATCGTACATCGGCGCGTAGATGTCGGCGAACCAGTTCGGGCGGTGCTGCTGCACGCCCTCATAGGTGCCCCAGCCGAGATAGCTGATGAGCCGGCCCGGATCGCGCGTCTTGGCGGCGGTGCCGGCGGTCGCGAAATTGGGCCCGATCCCGGCCTCGTTACCGAGCGACCAGAAGATGATCGAGGGATGGTTCTTGTCGCGCTCGACCATGTTGAGCACGCGGTCGACATGCGCCGACTGCCAAGCGGGGTCGAAGCCGAGCTGATACACGCTGCGCTGGCGGGGATGGTTGTTGCCCATCTCCATATAGGCGTGGCTCTCGATGTTGGCTTCGTCCATGACGTACAGGCCGTAGCGGTCGGCGAGTTCGTAGAGATACGGGTCGTTCGGATAGTGCGAGGTGCGCAGCGCGTTGATGTTGTTGCGCTTCATGAGCTGGATGTCGTGTTCCATCGACTCGCGGCTGACGACGTGGAAGGTTTCCGGGTCGTGCTCGTGGCGATTGACGCCGCGGATCGTGATCGGCTTGCCGTTGACGCTGACGAGGCCGTTCTTCATCTCGACGGTGCGGAAGCCGATCCGCTGATAGGTCGACTGGATGATCGCGCCCCTGGCGTCGTACAGTTCGACCAGCAGCATGTAGAGGTTGGGCGTCTCCGCGCTCCACGGCTTCACCCCCGCGACGGTGGCGGAAAGCGTCGTCTTGCGATCGGCGTCACCGGCGGCGAGCGGGGCGCGGCCCTGCGAGACGATGTGGTCGCCGTCCATCAGCACGTAGCGCGCGCTGACCGCGGCGCCCGGCGCGACCGACAGATCGACCGCGAGCTTGCCGTCGCGGTAACTCTCGTCGAGCCCGGCGTGGACGAAGAAGTCGCGGATGCGGGTCTTCGGCGCTGCCATCAGATAGACCTCGCGCTCGATCCCCGAGACGCGCCAGAAATCCTGATCCTCGAGATAGCTGCCGTCCGACCAGCGAAACACCTGGATCGCGACGGTGTTCGCGCCCGCCTTGACGAAGCGGGTGACGTCGAACTCGGAGGGGAGCTTGCTGTCTTCGGAATAGCCGACCTGCTGGCCGTTGACCCACACCTTATACGCCGAGCCGGCCGCGCCGATGTGCAGCACCACGTCCTGCCCGGACCAACCGGCGGGCAGGTCGATAGTGCGGCGGTACGAGCCGACCGGGTTGGTGGCGTGCGGGATCAGCGGGCGGTTGGGGGGGAAGGGATAGGTGATGTTGTTGTAGCGCGGCTGGTCATAGCCTTCGGTCTGCCAGTCGGCGGGCACCTTGATCGTCTTCCACTGGGAGGCGTCGAAATCTGGACGCTCGAAGCCGGTCGGGAGCGTGTCGGCATTGGGCGAGAAGCTGAATTGCCATTGGCCGTTGAGCGACAGGAAGCGCGACGATTGCGTGCGGTGGCCGGCGAGCGCCTTGTCGCGCGTCTCGAACGGGAAACCGGTGGCGTGCGCCGGCATCCGGCCGATGTAATTGACGCCGGGGTTTTCCCAATCGGGCCGCTGCGGGTCGATCTGCGGCTGGAGCGGCACCGGCGGCGCGCCGTTCTGCGCGGCGGCATGGCCCGAGACGCCGGCGAGCAACGCTGCGACAAGAACAGCGCTCCGGCGCTGGCCGACATGATGCATGATAACCCTCCCGATTAAGTCATTTTGTAAGACAAGTACCGGCTGCGCCCCGCTTTGCCAAGAGCGTGCGGGTTGACGGCGCCCGCACTTTGCGGTCCCTGTGCGAAACCGGGCCGCGCGGGGCGGACGATGCGGGCGGAGCACGATCTTTTGAACACGACCTTGCTGCGCGGCGTGCTGGTGGGCGGACTGGCGGGGCTGTTGTTCGGCTTCGATACCGCGGTGATCGCGGGGACGACCGAGGGGATCCGCAACGCCTTTGCGCTCGACGCGAGCGGAGTCGGGATCACCGTGTCGGCGGCCTTGTGGGGGACGCTGGCGGGGGCGTTGCTCGCCGGGTTGCCGGGCGATCGCTATGGCGCGCGCAATGCGCTGAAGGGGATCGCGCTGCTCTATTGCCTGTCGGGGCTGGGATGCCTGATCGCGTGGAGCTGGCCGGCGTTGATCGTGTTCCGCGTGATGGCGGGGCTGGCGGTCGGCGCGTCGTCGGTGCTCGCGCCGGTCTATCTCGCCGAGATCGCGCCCGCCGAGCGGCGCGGGTTGATGGTGGGAACCTTTCAGCTCAACATCGTGCTCGGCATCCTCGCCGCGTATCTGAGCAATGCGGTGGTCGGCAGCTTCGATCTGGGCGCGGGCGACTGGCAGGTGAAGCTGGGCATCAGCGCGGTGCCGGCGCTGCTGCTGCTGTCGTTGATGTTCACGATCCCCGACAGCCCGCGCTGGCTGGCGGCGAAGGGGCGCGAGGACGAGGCCGAGGCGGTGCTGGTCGGGCTGGGTGTCGCCGATCCGCGGCACGAATTGGACAGCTATGCGCGTGCCGCCGCGGCGGTGGCGGTGGGCAGCGCGCCGCGGCTGTCGTGGGCGCGGCACCGCAAGCCGATCCTGCTCGCCTTTGCGGTGGCGTCGTTCAACCAGCTCTCCGGGATCAATGCGATCCTTTATTACCTCAACGATATCTTCGCGGCGGCGGGCTATGACGCGGTGTCCGCCGACCGGCAGGCGGTGACGATCGGCTTGTGCAATTTCGTGTTCACCGCGCTGGCGCTGCTGGTGATCGACCGGCTGGGGCGGCGGACGTTGCTGCTGATCGGGTCGGTCGGGCTGACGCTGGCGCTGGGCGGGACGGCGGCGGTGTTCCTGAGCGGGCAGGGGCAGCAATATCTGCTCGCGCTCCTGATCGCGTTCATCGCCTTCTTCGCGTTCAGCCAGGGTGCGGTGATCTGGGTCTATATCAGCGAGATCTTCCCAACCGACGTCCGCGCGCGCGGGCAGGCGCTCGGTTCCTCGACGCACTGGGCGATGGATGCGGTGATCGCGATGGCCTTCCCGGTGATCGCGGCGCACACGCGCGGGCTGCCGTTCGTCGTCTTTGCGGCGATGATGGCGGTGCAGTTCGTGGTAGTGCTGATGTTCTTCCCGGAAACCAAGCAGCGCTCACTGGAAGCGATTGGTGCGGATTGATCTATTAATAATCATTCGCATGTAGGCTATGGGCTGGTTCCGGTCGTGGAGGGTCAGGCATGAGCATCGTCGCACCACCTTTGTCGCCGTCGTCGCGCGGGATCGCCTGTCTGTTACCGACGCTCGCGCGCGGGTGGCGCGCCGCGCGCGACCGGCATGCCTGTACCCAGCAACGGCTGCACCGGCTGCTCGCGCCGCATCACGCCGGGATGCTGGCACCGGTGTTCGACAGTCTGATGACGCTGTACGAGACGGCGCTGGGGCGAGCGTTCCGGGTCGGGACGGTGACGGCCCTGTCGGCGGACGAGCGGATGCTGATCGATCTGCTCGACGGCGCGCGTCCGCAACGCGCGTGCATCACCTGTCCGGAGGGCGCGGCGCGCGCGCTGCATTGTTCGCTGTGTTCGACCCGGATCATGCTCGCGATGCTGGGCTGACTCCGCCCGGTGCTTCCGCGCCGCGCGTCGCGAACGGCGGGGGTCCCGGATTGGCGCGGCCTGGCGGTGAAAGAAGCGCCGTTCAGTCGATCGTCGGCTGAAGCTGCGCGCTGATCGAGCGGACCGCGTCGCGGAGCAGCGTGCGCGTCTCGTCGAGCGATACCCGCGCCGCGCGCCCGGCGACGAATGGGACGGTCAGCGCCGCGCGCGCGGCGCCATGTTCGAGGACCGGCGCCGACAGATCGGTGATGCCCTCGAGCATCGGGCTGGGTGTGACGGCATCGCCTTCTGCAACCAGCGCGTCGAGGCGTGCGTCGAGCGTCGGGTCGATGTCGCCGCCGGTCTCGCGCACCTCGGTCATCATCGCCGCGCGGATCGACGCCGGCTGAAAGGCGAGCAGCACGCGTCCCGAGTTCGAGCGGTGGAGCGGGCGGCGATAGCCGACGCGGACCGCGAAGCCGGACAGGCCGGGCGCCTCGACCCCGGCGATCACCACCATCTCCGCGCCCGAGGCGACGGCGAGGTGGCAGCTCTGCCCGGTCGCGCGCGCCAGCCCCTGCATCACCGGCAGCGCGGTGACGGTGAGATCGCGGACCGGCGGGCGGCCCATGCCGAGCGCGAACAGCCGGTTGGTCAGCCGATAGCCATCATCGTCGCGCGCGATGTAGCGATGCTCCTCGAGCACCTGCAGCATGCGGAAAATCTCCCCCACCGATCGGCCGAGCGCGCCGGAAATGTCCGACATGGTCAGCGCCTGTTCGGACGTGGCGAGCAGTTCGAGGATCTCCAGCCCTTTTTTGAGCGCGGGAGCCTGATAGCGAGGCGGATTGGTCATGGTCGGCGCACCCTAGCCACAGGCGCGCGCCCGCGCCAGCACCGAGCAGTTCGCGCGAATGAAAGCATTTTTCACATTTCAATTGCGTTGTGCCTGTCCTAGGTTGCCGGTGCGGCGATCGCGCGACAAGGTGGCGCCCAGAGAGGAAGCATGCATGTTCCAGGACTTGACCCCCAGTTCACCGCCGCTCGACCGGGTCGGCGATGTACTGCCGCGGTTTGGCATGGGAACGGCGGCGATCGGCAACCTCTATCGCGCGATCGATGACGCGACTGCCGACGCGACGGTCGCGGCGGCGCTGGACGCGGGCGTGCGCTATTTCGACACCGCGCCGCATTATGGCTTCGGGCTGGCGGAGCGGCGGCTCGGCGCGGCGCTGGCGCAGCGCGATCCGCGGCGGACGTGCCAGATTTCGACCAAGGTCGGGCGGCTGCTCACGCCCACCGACGCGGCGGGCGCCCGTCACGGCTTCGTCGACGCCGATCCGTTCGAGCCGGTGTTTGACTATACCGCCGATGGCGTGGCGCGCTCGTTCGAGGCGAGTTGTGCGCGGTTGGGGCGTGACCGCGTCGACGTGCTGCTGGCGCACGATCTCGGGCGGCTGACGCATGGCGAGGCGCATGAGCGCCACCTGCGCGATTTCCTGGACGGCGGCTATGCCGCGATGGTGGCGTTGCGTGACGCCGGCACGGTCGGTGCGATCGGAGTCGGCGTCAACGAGGTCGCGGTTTGCGAGGAATTGCTCGACCGGGTGCCGCTCGACGTGATCTTGCTCGCGGGACGCTATACGTTGCTCGATCGCAGTGCGAAGCCGTTCCTCGATCGCTGCGCTGCGGAGGGCGTGCGCGTCATCATCGGCGGGGCGTACAACAGCGGCATCCTGGCGCGCGACCCCCACGAGCAGGACCCTGCGCAGTCGCATTACGATTACGCCGCCCCGCCCGCCGCGCTGGTCGAGCGGACGCGTGCGCTCGCGCGGACCTGCGCCACCGCCGGCGTGTCGCTGCCCGCCGCCGCGATCCAGTTTCCGCTCCGCCACCCGGCGGTGGCGTGCGTGCTCGCCGGGCTCGGCAGTCCGCAGGAGGTCGCCGACCTGCGCGCGCGGATCGACGCGCCGATCCCCGACGATTTGTGGCCGACGCTGGAGGCGCGCGCGCCGCAGCAACTGATCCTGCTCCACCCCGACGACAATGTGATGATCTGCGTCGCGCCGATCGCGGCGGGCGACCTGCTGCCGGTGTCGGGCGGGACGATCCCGGCGCGTGAGGGCGTGACCGTCGGGCACAAGATCGCACGCGCCGAACTGAAGCCGGGCGACAAGGTCATCAAATATGGCGCGCCGATCGGGTCGATGACCGACGCCGCGGCCGCCGGACAATGGGTCCATATGCACAATATGAAGAGCGACTATATCGCCAGTCACACGCGCAGCACCGTGACGGAGCAGCGCGCGTGATCGACGCATGGCAGCGCGCCGACGGGCGCAAGGGCATCCGCAACACCGTCGCGGTCGCCTATCTGGTCGAGTGCGCGCATCATGTCGCGCGCAAGATCGTCGACAAGGCCGATGACGCCGACGTGCATCTGATCGGCTTCCCTGGCTGCTATCCCAATGCCTATGCGGCGCGGGTGATGGAGGCGGTGACGACGCACCCCAATGTCGGCGGGGTGGTGATCGTGTCGCTGGGCTGCGAGAGCTTCGATCGCGAGCGCCTGCAACAGGTGATCCGCGACAGCGGTCGCCCGGTCGAGCTGTACGTCATCCAGCAGACCGGCGGCACCGCGGCGACGATCGCCGCCGGGCTGGAGGCGGTCGCGCGCGTCAAGGCGCAGATCGCCGACGTGCCGCGCGTGCCGATGCGCGTCGACGAACTGATCGTCGGGACAATCTGCGGCGGATCGGACGGCACCAGCGGGATCACCGCCAACCCGGCGGTGGGGCGCGCGTTCGACCGGCTGGTTGCGGACGGCGCGACCTGCATCTTCGAGGAGACCGGCGAGCTGGTCGGGTGCGAGGGGATCATGGCCGATCGTGCGCTGACCCCCGAGCTGGGCGAGGAGATCATGGCCTGCGTCCGCAAGGCGGAGGAATATTACACGATCATGGGCTTCGGCAGCTTCGCGCCCGGCAATGCCGAGGGCGGGCTGACGACCCAGGAAGAAAAGTCGATGGGGGCCTATTCCAAATCGGGATCGTCGCTGATCAGCGGGATCATCAAGCCCGGCGACGTGCCGCCGGCGGGCGGGCTGTATCTGCTCGACGTCGTGCCGGACGGCGAGCCGCGCTTCGGTTTCCCAAACATCTCCGACAATGCCGAGATCGTCGAGATGATCGCCTGCGGGTGTCACCTGACCTTGTTCACCACCGGGCGCGGCTCGGTGGTCGGGTCGGCGATCGCGCCGGTCATCAAGATCTGCGCCAATCCGGAGACGGCGCGGCGGCTGGCGGCGGATATGGACATCAATGCCGGGCGCATCCTCGAAGGCGAGGCGACGCTCGACGAGGTCGGCGACGAGATCGTCGACGCGATCATCGCGGTGGCCGGCGGCCAGCCGAGCGTGTCCGAGGCGCTCGGGCATCGCGAATTCATCCTGACCTACAAGGCGTTCGACCCGGTCGGGCCGGCGTGCCTTCCGGTCGCTGCACGGAGTTAATGAATGGAAGGCCGGTTGAAGGGCAAGGTCGCGCTGATCACCGCGGCGGGCAACGGGATCGGGCGTGCCGCGGCGCTGCGCTATGCCGCCGAGGGTGCGCGGGTGATCGCGACCGATATCGATGCGGGCGCGCTGGCGGGGCTCGACGGGTGCGAGCAGCACGCGCTCGACGTCACCGATGCCGCGCAGATCGCCGCGCTGGTGAATGAGGTCGGGCGGATCGACGTGCTCGCCAATATCGCGGGGATCGTTCACGCGGGCACGATCCTCGACCTGACCGACGCCGAATGGGATCAGGCGGTCGCGATCAACATGACCGCGATGACACGCACGATCCGCGCGGTGCTGCCGGGGATGCTGGCGGCGGGCGGCGGCGCGATCGTCAACATGTCGTCGATCGCCAGCTCGGTGAAGGGCATCCCCAACCGCTTCGCCTATACCGCGACCAAGGCGGGGGTGATCGGGATCACCAAGGCGGTCGCGGCCGATTTCGTCGGGCAGGGCATCCGCTGCAACGCGATCTGCCCCGGAACGGTCGACACGCCGTCGCTCCAGCAGCGGCTGCGCGACACCGGCGATTACGAGGCGGCGCAGCAGGCGTTCGTCGCGCGGCAGCCGATGGGCCGGCTGGGACGCGCTGAAGAGATTGCGGCGCTGGTCGCCTATCTGGGCAGCGACGACGCCGCCTTCACGACCGGGGCGGTGCATGTCATCGACGGCGGCTGGGTCAACTGAGGAAAAGCGCATGAAGCTGGTACGTTACGGGGCGCCGGGCGCCGAGAAGCCGGGGATGGTCGACGCGCAGGGGCAGGTCCGCGACCTGTCGGCGCATGTCGCCGATATCGCGGGCGCGGCGCTGGGCGATGCCGAGCTGGCGCGGCTGGCGGCGATCGACCCGGCGACGCTGCCGGTGGTGGCGGTCGATCGCTACGGTCCGTGCGTTGGCACGGTCGGCAAGTTCCTGTGCATCGGCCTCAATTATTCGGACCACGCCGCCGAGACCGGCGCGACCGTGCCGACCGAGCCGGTGATCTTCACCAAGGCGACCAGCGCGATCATCGGCCCCGACGACAACGTCGAAATCCCGAAGGGCTCGACCAAGACCGACTGGGAGGTCGAACTGGGGATCGTGATCGGCACCGAAGCGCGCTACGTCGACGAGGCCGATGCCGAGCGGCACATCGCGGGCTATTGCGTCATCAACGACGTGTCCGAACGCGCCTTCCAGCTCGAGCGGCAGGGGACGTGGGACAAGGGCAAGGGCTGCGACACGTTCGGGCCGATCGGGCCGTGGCTGGTGACGCGCGACGAGGTCGCCGATCCGACCGCGCTGGCGATGTGGCTGGAGGTCAACGGCCATCGCTATCAGGACGGGTCGACGTCGACGATGGTCTACAAGCCGGCGTTCCTCGTCAGCTATGTCAGCCAGTTCATGTCGCTGCAGCCCGGTGACGTGATCTCGACCGGGACGCCGCCGGGTGTCGGCATGGGGCAGAAGCCGCCGGTGTTCCTGAAGGCCGGCGACGTGATGGAACTGGGGATCGACGGGCTGGGGCAGCAGCGCCAGACCGTCGTGGCGTACAAGGCGTGACCGAACGCCACGTCCTGCTGGTCGATATCGCCGACGAGCCCGAGGCGGTCGCGGCCTATGAGGCGTGGCATGCGCCCGGCGCGGTGCCCGCGCCGGTCGTCGCGAGCATCCGCGCGGCGGGGATCACGGCAATGGACATCTATCGCACCGGCGGGCGGCTTGTGATGGTGATGGAGACCGACGCTTCGTTCGACGCCGCGGCGAAGGCGGCGGCGGATGCGGCCGATCCCGCGGTACAGGCGTGGGAGGCGAAGATGGACGCTTACCAGCGGCGCCTGCCGTGGGCCGAGCCGGGGGTCAAGTGGGTAGAGGCGCGGCGGATCTTCTCGTTGGCGGAGCAGGGGTAACCGCTTCTTTGTCATTCCCGCGAAGGCGGGGATCCAGAACCCCGGACGTTGATGGCGCTCACGATGGCCTGCGCATCTGGATTCCCGCCTTCGCCGGAATGACGGAAGGGGGGAGCCATTATCCCCGCAATCGTCCTTCCAGCAGGTCGAGCTCGCGGGTCAGCCGGTGCGCGGTTTCGCTGCCGATTGCGCGGGCGCGTTCCAGCCGGAACACCTCCTCGCGCTCCGCCCGGATTGCCGCCAGCCGCAGCACGCGGTCGATGCGCTCGTTCTGCTGGATCACCGCCAGTTCGGGCTCGCCGTCGACGCGGACGCGGATCCGCTCGCGGTAGAGGTCCATGATCCGCGTCGCCGCCTCGGCATAGACGTCGACGTCGTCGCGGTCGCGCGACAGATCGTGTTGCGCGCCGTCGACGGCGCGGATCGCGGCGCGGGCGGCGGCGACGCGCGCGCGATTTTCCTCGCCCTGTTTCGACGGCTCGGGCGGCAGCGCGAGGCCGCGCAGGACGAGCGGCAGCCCGATGCTCGCCGCGACGAGCGACACGATGATGACGCCGGCAGCCAGCGCGATCGCAAGATCGCGCGCCGGGAAGGGCGAGCCGTCGCTGAGCACCAGCGGCAGCGTCAGCACGCCCGCCAGCGTTATGACCCCGCGCACCCCGGCAAGCGACATCGCCGCGAACACCCGCCAGTCGGGGCTGCGGAGCGGCGAGTCGTCGACGCTCCGGCGCAGCACCGTCAACCGGAACGACAGCCACACCCAGACGAAGCGCAAGCCCGCGAGCACCGCGACGATCGCGAGCACGTAGAGCGCCAGCCACCAGGGATTGTCGTGGTTGGTCAGCCGGACCGTCTCGCGCGCGCCGGCGAGGATCACCGGCAGTTGCTCGCCGAGCAGCACGAAGATGATGCCGTTGAGCGCGAACTGGATCGTGTCCCACACCGAATTGCGGCGCATCCGCGTGGCGGGCAGTGCCTGCCGCGACAGCTCGGCGAAGGTCATCGTCACCCCCGCCGCGACCACCGCGAGGATGCCCGAGGCGTGGACATGCTCGGCGGCGATATAGGCGATGAACGGGATCAGCAGGCTGACCAGCACCTGCGACCCGGTGTCCTCGCCGAAGCGGCGCGACACCCAGGCCTTGGCGCGCGTGATCGCGACGGTGGTGACGACCCCGATCGCGATCCCCGCCGCGGCGAGCCACACGAAGCTGGCCGCGGCATCGGCGAGCGAAAAGGCACCGGTGAGTGCGGCGGCGATCGCGAAGCGCAGGCAGACGAGACCCGACGCGTCGTTGAGCAGTGCCTCGCCCTCGAGGATGTGCATCATGCGGCGCGGGATCGGGACGCGCGCCGCGATCGCCGACACCGCGATCGGGTCGGTCGGCGAGACCACCGCGGCGAGCGCGAACGATACCGCCAGCGGCATGGCGGGGATCAGCCAGTCGATGAAGAAGCCGATGCCGATGACGGTGGTCAGGACGAGCCCGAGCGCCAGCTCGACGACGACCGGCACGTCCTTGAGCAACTCGTCCTTCGGGATTCGCCAGCCGTCGATGAACAACAAGGGTGGCAGGAAGACGAGCAGGAAGATCTCGGGATTGAGCGTCACCCGCAGGTCTGCCGCCATGCCGATCGCCGCGCCGAACGCGATCTGCACCAGCGGGGCGGGAATGTTGATCGGCAGGATGCGGGCGATCGCCCCGCTAATCACGACGGCAAACAACAACAACAGAACGACCGAGACGACTTCCAAGGCGCGCAACCTCCTTCGGGATAGGGACAGGGAGGGGATCGCCGGAAGTGGCGCGTGGTGCAACCGTTCAGGGTGCCGATCCGGGTCGGTGCAACGTTTTGTCGCGGGAAACGGGGCCCGCTCGCGCGTCAATGCGAGCGCAGCGGAGCAATTCAGCGTCGGACCAAGCCGCCCTGGATTACATCGCTACGCTCGCAATGACGATCTACGTCCGGCGAAGGGGCGCGCCTAGGGCGCCGCTCAGTTCATCAGCTCGACCGCCATCGCGACGCCTTCGCCGCCGCCGATGCAGAGCGAGGCCACGCCGCGCTTCTGCCCGGTCGTTTGCAGCCCGCCGAGCAAGGTGGCGAGGATGCGCGCGCCCGATGCGCCGATCGGATGGCCGAGCGCGCAAGCGCCGCCGTTGATGTTGAGCTTTTCGTGATCGAGCGCCAGTTCCTGCATCGCGATCATCGCGACGCACGCGAACGCCTCGTTGACCTCCCACAGATCGACGTCGCCGACCGACCAGCCGGCCTTTTCCAGCGCCTTGCGCATCGCGGGCACCGGGGCGGTGGTGAAGCGCGCCGGGGCGTGCGCGTGCGCGGCGTGGCTGACGATCCGCGCCACCGGCGCGATGCCGAGCTTCTCGGCGACCGAGAGGCGGGTCAGCACCAGCGCCGCCGCACCGTCGGAGATCGACGAGGCATTGGCGGCGGTGACGGTGCCGTCCTTGGTGAAGGCGGGGCGCAGCGTCGGGATCTTGGCCGGATCGCTCTTGCTCGGCTGCTCGTCCGCCGAAACGGTGGTGGTGCCCTTGCGGCCCTTCACCTCGACCGCGACGATCTCGCGCTCGAACGCGCCCGATGCCTGCGCCTTTTGCGCGCGGGTCAGCGAGGCGATCGCGAATTCGTCCTGCGCCTCGCGCGTGAATTGATATTCGCGCGCGGTGTCCTCGGCGAACACGCCCATCGCGGTGCCGGACTGATAGGCGTCCTCGAGCCCGTCGAGCGCCATATGGTCGAACAGCCGGTCGTGCCCGAAGCGCGCGCCGCCGCGGTGCGCCTTCGACAGATAGGGCGCGTTGGTCATGCTCTCCATGCCGCCCGCGACCAGCAGGTCGATCGACCCCGCGCCGAGCGCCTCGGCGCCGAGAATCGCGGCCTGCATCCCCGAGCCGCAGACCTTGTTGAGCGTCGTCGCCTCGACATGCTCGCCGAGACCGGCATGGATCGCGGCCTGGCGGGCCGGGGCCTGGCCGACCCCCGCCGACAGGACATTGCCCATATAGATGCGCTCGATCGCGGCGGCGTCGACCCCGGCGCGCTCGACCGCGGCCTTCACCGCGGCCGCGCCCAGCTCACTGGCCGACAGCGCAGCGAGACTGCCCTGCATCGAGCCCATCGGGGTGCGCGCATAGGACAGGATGACGATGGGATCGGTAGCCATGATTTCGCGGTTCCTCGCTTGATCTCGATCGGCATGTAAGCGCTCGTCCGGCAGGGCGCAAACGACTAGGCGAGCTTTATGCAGAGCCTTGCCGAAGCGCTGAAATGGTATGCGGCGCTCAGCGGGATCGCGGCGGCGTTCATGGTCTCGCTCGACAATGGCCGGCGGGTGACGGGCTGGGGCATGGCGATCTTCGTCACCTCGTCGATCGCGTGGATCACCGGCGCGTGGCTGACCGGCGACGAGCCGCTGGGCGTGCAGAACGGCGTGCTGCTCGGCATCAACAGCTTCGGCGTGTATCGGTACCTGATTCGCAAGCAGGGCTGAGACGGTGGATGTGGGCGGTGGTGTTGGGCGTGCTGGGGGCCGTCGTCGGCAGCTTCCTCGCGACGATCGCGCTGCGCTGGCCGCAGGAGCGATCGATCGTGCACGGGCGCTCGGCATGCGACGGGTGCGGGCGGACGCTGCGGGCGACTGAGCTGGTGCCGTTGCTCTCATGGCTCGTCGCGCGCGGGCGCTGCCGGACCTGTGACGCGCGGATCGATCCGCTCCATCCGCTGGTCGAGGCCGGCTGCGCCGCTGTCGGCGTCTCCGCGGCGCTGGTCGCGCCGGGGCCGGTTGCAATGGCAGGGGCGGGGTTCGGGTGGCTGTTGCTGGTGCTGGCGGTGATGGACGCGCGCGACTTCTGGCTGCCCGATCCGTTGGTTGCCGCGCTGGCGCTGGTCGCGGCGGTGGGAGCGTGGATCGCGCCGCCGGCGCTCGGCGAACGACTGGCCGCCGGCGTCGGTGGCTTTGCGGTGCTGTGGCTGATCGGCGCCGGCTATCGCTGGTGGCGCGGACGCGAGGGGCTGGGCGGGGGCGATCCGAAATTGTTCGGCGCGATCGGGCTGGCGCTGGGGTGGCGGATGCTGCCGGCGGTGTTGCTGGTCGCCGGACTGGTCGGGGTCGGCTGGGTGCTGTTCCACAAGCTGCGTGGACGGGCGGTCGCCGCCGATGACGCGCTGCCGCTCGGCACGCTGCTCGCGATCGCGGCTTACCCGGCGTGGCTGCTCATGATAGGCATGGCGGCATGAAGTTCGCGTTTCTGCTGCTCGCGGCGCAGGCGGCCGCGCCGGCCCCCGGCATCGACGGGCTGCCGATCGGCGCCCTCCCGCAACAGGCGCTGCCCGCGCGCGGCTGTGCGGCCTATCTCTTCTCGACCGGGACGACGCGGACGCTGGCGGCGATGGCGACCGCCGACCCTGCGACGCTGCGGCTGGTGCTCGACGGCAAGACCATCGATCTGCCGCGCACCGGGGCGACGGGCGCTGCGCAGCTCGGCCTCAATGCGGAAAGCGTCTATCGCGCGGGCGATGTGGTCGCGACGGTGCAGATGACCGTGGAGTTGCGCCAGAACCTGACCGCGGGGGCGGCGGTGCCGGTGGCGACGTTGCGGCTGGATCGGGAGGGGCGCGACACGGTGGTGGTGCCGCTCGCCGGACTGGTCGGCTGCGCGGGCTAGGCGAAAAGCAAAGCGCCCGGCGGAACGTGTCCACCGGGCGCCACCTTGCTCAGCCTAGTGCGAGGAGGTGATTTCCTCCTTCAACCGCAGTTTCTGCTTCTTCAGGTCCGCCAGCACGATCGTATCGGGCACGGGACGTTGCGACTCGGCGGCAATCCGCTGGTCGATCGTCGCGTGCTTGGCCTCCAGGGCCGAGATGTGCGCGGTCTGCATGGCAGTCTCCTTCGTGGTTGAGAGGGAGCGAAAGGAAATCACGAAACGGGCGTGATGTCCCCTTACTTTTGCTTATTCACGATCATCTGCGACTTTCGTGGGACGGGTCGCGCCGATCGGATGCGGCCGCTATGCAGGCACGACTCAGGCGTCGGAAGGGCGGGCGATGAACGACATCGGTGGTGAGGCGGACGTGACGGCGCGCGTCGAGTCGCTGCGCGTCGAGCATCGCGACCTCGATGCCGCGATCGCCGCACTGGCGGAGGGCGGCGTGTCCGACCAGTTGCAGCTCATGCGGCTCAAGAAGCGCAAACTGCGATTGCGCGACGAGATCGCACTGCTGGAAGATCAGATGATCCCCGACATCATCGCCTGACGCCCGCCCGGAAAATGGCGCGTTTCGGGACGGTTCGGCAGCTCGGGCGAGGCGCAAACGTGATGAACGCGCTTGGCGGCCGACCGGCGGTCGTGGCAAGGACGCGGGCATGGCCGACCACGCCCATGACCCGCGATTGCATCGCCGCCTGATCGACTCCTTCTATACGGAGGCGATGGTGCTCGCGGACGAGGCGCGGCATTATTTCGACGAGGGCGGGCGCGTCGAGCGCGAGGCGCTGCCGCCGATGGAGCGCGTCGCGTTCAGTTGCGAGTCGCTCAAGGTGACGACGCGGCTGATGCACGTCATCGCCTGGCTGCTGACGCAGCGCGCGATCGCGGCGGGGGAATTGCCGCCGACGCAGGCGCTCGATCCGGCCCGACGACTGGGGGACGCGCCGACCACCGACGCCGGGATGCTGGCGCGCTTTCCGGCGCAGGCGCGCGGGCTGATCGCGAGCAGCGTCGACCTCCACCGCCGCGTCGCGCTGCTGGACGCGGCCCATGCGCGCGAGATGCCGGTGGTGAGCCCGGCGCGCTCGATGCTCGACCGGCTGGCGACCGCCTTTTAGCGTTCGATCCACGTACGTGAAAGCGGGCCAGTCACGGGGCGGCGAGGACGTTATCGGCCCAGCAAGCGCGCGCGGGCAGCCCGATATTCCTCCGCCAGTTGCGCGACCCGAGCGGCGGCGGGGACGACGGTGTCGATCGCGCCGATCCCCTGACCCGAACCCCAGATGTCGCGCCACGCCTTGGCCGCGCCGCCCGAGGCGAAGCTCATCGTCTTGAGATCGCCCTGCGGGAGATCGTCGGGGTCGAGCCCGGCGGCGACGATCGACGCGCGCAAGTAATTGCCGTGGACGCCGGTGAACAGGTCCGAATAGACGATATCCGCGGCACGCCCGTCGACGATCGCCTGTTTGTAGCGCGCGTCGGCGTTGGCTTCATCGGTGGCGATGAACGCCGAGCCGATATAGGCGAAGTCCGCGCCCATCGCCTGCGCGGCCAAGACTGCATCGCCGCTGGCGATCGCCCCCGACAGCGCGAGCGGGCCCGCGAACCAGCTGCGAATTTCCTGTACCAGCGCGAAGGGAGAGAGGCGACCGGCGTGGCCGCCGGCGCCGGCCGCGACCGCGATCAGCCCGTCGGCGCCTTTCTCGATCGCCTTGCGCGCGAAGCGGTCGTCGATGACGTCGTGGAGCGTGACGCCGCCCCACGCATGCACCGCCTGGTTGAGTTCCTCGCGGGCGCCGAGTGAGGTGATCGTGATCGGCACCTTCCACTTGGCGCAGACCGCGAGATCGGCCTCAAGCCGGTCGTTGGACTTATGGACGATCTGGTTGACCGCAAACGGTGCGGCGGGCGCGTCGGGATGCGCGCGATCGTAGGCGGCGAGTTCCTCGGTGATGCGGTGCAGCCATTCGTCGAGCATCGCCGCCGGACGGGCGTTGAGCGCCGGGAACGATCCGACGATCCCCGCCTTGCATTGCGCGATCACCAGATCCGGGTTGGAGATGATGAACAGCGGCGACCCGATCACGGGGAGACGCAGGCGCGACAGGAGCGGGGGGATCGACATGACCGGGTTATGTGGGGCGGGCCAGGGCGTGGCAAGATTGACGCAACGTCAGGTGGCGCGGGTTTTTTCGGCACCGTTATCCCGCGCAAATTGGAATCCGGAACCGCTGACGGCGCGGTTCTTATGCAGACCTGCGCGTCTGGATCCCCGCCTGCGCGGGGATGACGGAGGCCCTTATTCTATCCGCTCCAGCCCCTCGGCCGCCGCGCGCGCATTCTCCACATAATGCGCCGCCGATAGTCTGAGCCCTGCGACCGTTGCGTCATCCAACTCGCGCACCACCCGCGCCGGGCTGCCGACGATCAGCGAGCGCGGCGGGAAGACCTTGCCCTCGGTGACCAGCGCGCCGGCCCCGACGATACAGTCCGCGCCAATGATCGCGCGGTTGAGGACGATCGCGCCCATGCCGATCAGCGTGCGGTCGCCGATCGTGCAGCCGTGGAGCACCGCATGATGGCCGATCGTGCACTCGGTGCCGATCGTCAGCGGCACGCCGGGATCGGAGTGGAGCATCGCGCCTTCCTGGACGTTGCTGCGCGCGCCGATCGCGATCGTGGTGTTGTCGCCACGCACCACCGCGCCGAACCACACGCCGACCTCCTCGCCAAGCACGACATCGCCGATCACGTCGGCGCTGGGAGCGACCCAGGCGGAGGGCGCGCGGGTCGGGCGCTGGCCCTTGAAGGCATAGAGCGGCATCTTCTCTCTCCCTGCTGTCCCGCGGCGATACATGCATGCGCGCGGTCGATGGTAGCCGAAAATGTAAACAGGACGTTAAGACATGGCCATGCAACGCCGACTTGTCCTGACGAACGAGGGTGCCGGACACCCTTTCCGCCGCACGCTGCCGCCGCCCCCCGCCGCGCAACCGGCCGCGGCGGGCGATCAGGACGTGCGGCTGTTCCTGCTCAGCTTCGCCGCCTTCTTCGTCACGTTTTCGACGATGATCTTCTAGGCGCTCAGTCGCACGCGCGGTGCAGGCGCTGCGCGATCATCGCCGACACGACGCACATTCCGACCACGACCAGCAACAGCTCCGAGGGCGTGACGCCCAGCGCGGTGATCCCCGCGACCGCGATCGAGCCGAAGGTCATCGCCCCGGCGTTGACGACGTTGTTGGCCGCGACGGTCCGCGCGGTATGGTCCTTGGTCACCGTGGTGGTCAGGAACGCGTAGAGCGGCACCACGAACATTCCGCCGAAGATCGCCACCCCCAGCAACGCCAGCAGCACCAGCACGGCATGAGGCTGCCGGATGAAGCCGGCCATGTCGAACAATTGCCCCTCCGGGGCCGGCGTCCAGAGCCCGACCACCCACCAGAAGGCGAGCACCGTCAGCCCCATCGCGATCACCGAGGCGGGCGAGAAGCGCGCCGAAATCTGCCCGCGCAGCATCAGGTTGATGACCACCGACCCGATCGCGACACCAATCGAGAACACCGCGAGCACGAGGCTGGCGACGCTGGCGTCGGCGGTCAGCACGTTCTTCACCAGCGGCGGAAAGACGATGATGAGCACCGAGCCGATCGTCCAGAAGAAGCTGATCGCGCAGATCGCGAGGAACAGCCGCGGGATATGCATCGTCTCGGCGATCAGCCGCCACGAGGCGCGGACCGGATTATAGTCGAGCACCAGCTTCGGCCCGAGCCGCGGCGCGGGCGGCACCGCGCGCGCGGTCAGCCAGCCGAGCAGCGCGACCGCGAGCGTCAGCACCGTCACCAGCACCGGCGAGCGATAGACGAAGCCGGCGAGAATCGTGCCGAGCAGGATCGACAGATAGGTACCGGCTTCGACCAGCCCGGTGCCGCCGAGCACGTCCTCTTCGTCGAGATGCTGTGGCAGGATCGCGTATTTGATCGGGCCGAAGAACGTCGAATGGATGCCGAGCCCGGTGACCGCGGTGAGCATCAGCACCAGCGGCAGCGTCACCGCACCCGTGCGCGCGAGCATCAGCCCGGCACCGCCAACCGCCATGATCGCGATCTCGACCGTCTTCACCAGCCGGATGATCCGCGCCTTGTCGCTCGAATCGGCGAGCTGCCCCGAGAGCGCGGACAGCACGAAGAACGGCAGGATGAACAGCGCCGCGGTCAGCGCGTTGAAGAAACTCTCCTGCGTCTCGTCGGCGAAGATCTCATAGGTGGCGAACAGCACCATCGAGGTCTTGAAGAGATTGTCGTTGAAGGCACCGAGAAATTGCGTGGTGAACAGCGGCAGGAACCGCCGCCGTTTAAGAAGCCCGAGGGCATTGATCATGACGCGGGACCCGGCCCCCGGATTGTTGGCAATTGTTCGAGCCATAGCCGCTGCCCCGCTACGATCCAACGGCGATTTTCGGTCGACGGGCGCTTGCGCTGCCTGCGTCACGGGTCCACGTCGCACCCATGCTGTCCCTGCCCAACATCCTGACGCTGTCGCGGATCGTCGCGGTGCCGCTGCTCGTGGCGTTCCTCTGGTGGCCGAGCTGGCGGTTCGGTTTCGGGGTCGCGTTCGGCCTCTACTGCCTGATGGGGATCACCGACTATTTCGACGGCTATCTCGCGCGTGCGCAGGGGACGGTGTCGAAGCTCGGCGTGTTCCTCGATCCGATCGCCGACAAGATCATGGTCGCGGCGGTGATCCTGATGCTGGTGGGCACGCGCCACGACGATGTCGCAGCGATTACCGGGGTGCATATCATCGCCGCGTTGGTGATCCTGCTGCGTGAGATCGCGGTCAGCGGCTTGCGCGAGTTTCTTGCCGGATTGCAGGTGTCGTTGCCGGTGTCGCGGCTGGCGAAGTGGAAGACGACGTTGCAGCTCGTCTCGCTCGGCGGCCTGATCCTGTCGGGTGCGCTGCCGGCCGAGGCGTGGATCAAGGTCGCGAGCCTCGCCAGCCTCTGGGGCGCGGCGGCGCTGACGATCGTCACCGGCTGGGATTATCTGCGGGTCGGTTTGAAACATATGGATTGAGCGACTTCCGTTCGCCTCGAGCATAGTCGAGGCGGCTTGTCGGGAAGGTGCTGGGCGGCACCATCTCTCGACAGACGGGTTCTCGACTTCGCTCGAACCCTGCTCGAGACGAAGGGCGTGATGGGACGATATGAAACTGCTGTATTTCGCCTGGGTGCGTGAACGGATCGGGCTGGCCGAGGAAGACGTCATGCCGCCCGCCGACGTCGCCACCGTCGCCGATCTGGTCGCGTGGCTTGCGCCGCGCAGCCCCGGCCATGCCGCCGCCTTTGCCGATCCGGCGCGGTTGCGCGCGGCGGTCGATCAGGCGTTCGTGCCGCTCGACACGCCGGTCGCGGGCGCGCGCGAGGTGGCGATCTTTCCGCCGGTGACGGGCGGATGATCCGGGTTCTCGTCTCCCGCGACGCGATCGATATCGCTGCCGAGGTGGAGCGGCTGGAGCAGGGCGGGGCGGTCGCGACCTTCGCCGGGCTGGTGCGCGCCGACGACGGCGTCGCGACGCTGGAGCTGGAACATTATCCCGGCGCGACCGAGGCGGCGCTGACGCGGCTCGCCGAAGACGCGACCGCGCGCTGGTCGCTGACCGCCGTGGCGATCGTGCACCGGGTCGGGCCGATGGCGCCGGGCGAGCGGATCGTGTTCGTCGGTACCTGCTCGGCGCACCGTGCCGCCGCGCTGGAGTCCTGCGCGTTCCTGATCGACCGGCTCAAGACCGACGCACCGTTCTGGAAGCGCGAGACCGTCGAGGGCACCACTCGCTGGGTGGAGGCGCGCGCCGCCGACGAGGATGCGGCGGCGCGCTGGTCCTGATTATCGCGGCAACTGCCACCGGATTCGATCGGTGAAGGTGCCGGCGATCGGCGTTCCGGCCTCGTCGTGCGCCGGGGTGAAGCGCGCACGGCGCTGGTAGAGGCGGCAGGTCGCCTGATCGAGCGCGGCATGGCCGCTCGGCGCGGTGACCGTGCAGGACTCGACCCGTCCATCGGCGCCGATCCGCATCGAGATGGCGACCACCCCGTCCTCCTCGGCACGCAAGGCTGAGGGCGGATAATCGTCGGTGCTGATCCAGTCGTTGCGGTTGCCGCGCGCGAGCACGCCGCGCGCCTTGCTGACCGTGGCGGGCTGGGCGGGCGGGTCGACCGTCACGGTGGCGGTGCCGAAATCGACAGGTGGCAGCGGCGGGGTGATGACGACCACATTGTCGCTGCTGGTGCGGCTGGGGACGATCGGCGTGACGGTGGTGAGCGGCGGCATCGTCGTGGTTGGTTGGTGCGGCGTCACCTTTTCCAGCTTCGGCGGCGTGATGTCGGGCGGCGGCGGGGTTTCGATCGGGATGTTGGTGGTGACGAACGGCTTCGACACCGACTGGACGAAGCTGGTCGCCATGCCGCTGATGAAGACATAGCCGATCAGGCCATGGATCGCGGCGACCCCCGCGATCGTGGTGAAACGCCGTGAATTGTCGATCCGATTTGCATAAGCCATGCGACCAACCTCCCGACCGGAGGCGCCACGACGGACACGATGCCCGACGAACGACGAGCTCCAGACCGCGAGGCTGCGCCGTTTGCGACTGCGCGTCAATCGCGGTGATGGCCCGTTCAGGCTGCGGCCTTGAGCACCTCGCCGAGCAGGTGGAAATCGCGCTCGCGCGGGGAGGCGCGGCGCCAGACCAGCGCCAGCGTGCGGACCGGCGCGGCGGCGTCGAGCGGGCGCGCGACGACCTTGGTATGGTCGAGGATGCCGGCGTCGAGCGCGATCTTGGGCAGCATCGTGACGCCCAGCCCGTTGTCGACCATCTGCACCATCGTGTGCAGCGAAGTGCCGAGCATCGTCGCCTCGGCGCGCAGCTCGGCACGGTTGCACGCCGCCAGCGCATGTTCCTTGAGGCAATGGCCGTCCTCGAGCAGCAGCAGCCGCGTCTCGTCGATCTCATCGGGGCGCACCGCCGACAGATCGGCCGGCATCTCGCCCTCCGGAAAGGCGAGGAACAGGTGGTCGTCGAACAATTTGAGCACCGTCACCTCGCCGCAGGCATAGGGTAGCGCGAGCAGGACGCAGTCGGTGCGGCCGTTGTGGAGCGCCTCGCACGCCGGGCCGCTCGGTTCCTCGCGAAGATAGAGCTTCAGATCGGGATAGTCGCGGCGCAGGCGGGGGAGGATGCGCGGCAGGAGGAACGGCGCGATCGTCGGAATTACGCTCAGCCGCATCTCGCCCGACAGCGGGCGGCCGGCGGCGCGCGCCAGGTCGCCCAGTTCCTCCGCCTCGCGCAGGACGACGCGCGCCTTGGTCGCGATCTGCTCGCCGAGCGGGGTGAAGCGCACGACGCGGCGGGTGCGCTCGACCAGCGTGACGCCGATCAGCGTTTCCAACTCGCGCAGCCCCGCCGACAGGGTCGACTGGGTGACGAAACACGCCTCGGCGGCGCGGCCGAAATGACCGTGGTCTTTCAACGCAACCAGATATTGCAGTTGCTTGAGCGTCGGGAGGTAGGTGGCAGCCATTCATCGTCTCCATCGATCACAAGAGGTGGAATAGACGATTTGCTCGATCACGCGAAGCCCCCTATATCGGTGCGGCATCGAGAGGCGGCGCAGCGACGCGGCCCCGGCAGAGAGGATGACTGGAACTCCGCATTTGCAACAGGAGCCAGACATGCTGACCATCGGCGACACCTTTCCCGCCATCACCGTCCCCGTCCAGCAGGGCACCAGCGCGCTGCCGAACGGCGAGACGCTCGACCTGACCACCGCCTATCCGGGCAAGTGGAAGGTGCTGTTCTACTGGCCGAAGGACTTCACCTTCGTCTGCCCGACCGAGATCGTCGGTTACAGCCAGATCAAGGGCGACTTCGAGGATCGCGACGCGGTGCTGATCGGCGCCTCGACCGACACCGCGCACGTCCATCTCGCGTGGCGCAAGTCGGACCCGGATCTCGCCGCGGCCGACTTCCCGTGGCTGGCGGACAACGGCCGCAAGCTGGCCGACGCGCTCGGCATCGTCGACAAGAACGAGCATGTCGCGTTCCGCGCCACGTTCATCGTCGATCCGGACAACGTCATCCAGGCGGTGCAGGTCAACGGCCTGAACGTCGGTCGCAACCCGGCCGAGACGCTGCGCGTGCTCGACGCGCTGCAGACCGATGAACTGTGCCCGTGCAACTGGAACAAGGGCGACGACGTCCTGCAGGTCGCGGCCTGATTTACGGGGGCGGGGCCGGTAGGTCCCGCCTTCTACTTCCTGAAATCTATCGCCCCTCCGTCATTGCGAGCGCAGCGAAGCCATCCAGAGCGTCATGCGCTGGGCTCTGGATTGCTTCGCTGCGCTCGCAATGACGGGGCGTGGCTGGAGACACAAAGATGGCGCTCAAGGAATTCGCGGGCACGTTGCCCGATTTCGCCAAGGACATCCGCCTCAACGTCGGCTCGTTGCTGAACGAGACGGTGCTGAACGACCAGCGCAAGTACGGCACGCTGCTCGCCTGCGCGCATGGCTCGGGCCACAAGCCGCTTGTCGAGGCGACCGAGGCCGAGGTCGCGGACAAGCTGTCGCCCGAGGCGGCGACCGCGGCGCGCGCCGCGGCGGCGGTGATGGCGATGAACAACGTCTATTATCGCTTCACGCACCTCGCCAGCAACGAGGAATATGCCCGGATGCCGGCGAAGCTGCGCATGAACGTGATCGGCGCGCCGGGGATCGACAAGGTCGATTTCGAGCTGTTCAGCCTTGCGGTCAGCGCGATGAACGGTTGCGGCATGTGCATCGACAGCCATGAGCAGGTGCTCAAGAAGGCGGGCGTCACCGCCGAGGTGATCCAGACCGCCGCGCGTATCGCGTCGGTGATGAAGGCGGTCGCGACGGTTCACGCGATCAGCGCGTAACGTCGCTCGCGTCATCGCCGCGAAGGCGGGGATCCAGAAGCGCGAACGTTGCGGCTCTTGCGAGCACCTGCGCGTCTGGATTCCCGCCTTCGCGGGAATGACGGCGATGGCGCATGTCGCAGCCGAGCTACATTAGCACCGCGCGCACGAAGCCATAGGTGCTGGTGATCGTCAGCACGGTGCCGACCATCACCAGCATCACCTTCATCGGGATGCGCTTGGCAAAAAACGCACCGAGCGGCGCGGCGAACACGCCGCCGATCAGCAGCCCGACCGTGGCGGTCGCGAAGTCCTTCACCCCGAGATGGTAGATGAAGGTCGCCGAGACGACCGCGGTCAGGAAGAACTCGACGGCGCTGACCGTGCCGACCACCTTGCGCGGCTCGACGCCCTGCACCAGCAGGTTCGAGGTGACGATCGGCCCCCATCCGCCGCCGCCCGCCGCGTCCATGAAGCCGCCGATCAGGCCGAGCGGCTCGACCACCTTGGGCTTGCTGACCTTCGGCGGGAACATCAGCCCGCGCACCAGCAGGTAGACACCGATCGCGACCAGATAGGCGAGCACGAACGGCTTCACGACCGCGCCGTCGATGTTGGTGAGCAGATAGGCGCCCGCGACGCCGCCGATCACGCCGGGGACGAGCAGCCGCAGGAACAATCCCTTGTCGATATTGCCGGTGATCGCGTGGCTGATCCCGGAAATCGCGGTGGTGAAGGTCTCGACGATATGGACGTTGGCCGACGCGCGCGCCGGGGGCAGGCCGATCACCGCGACGAGCAGGGTGTTGCAGATGACTCCGAACGCCATGCCGAGCGCGCCGTCGACGAGCTGCGCGCCAAAGCCCACCGCGATGAACGGCCACAAGGCGGAAAAGTCGAGTTGCGTCAGCGCCTGCATCCGGTCTCCCCTGCGCCATCGCAACGATCGCGCGGCTTCCTCATCGGTCATATCCCATAATGGCGATAGGAAAATACGGTTTCTCACGCGATAGCGCTGCTTATGGAAACGCGCGCGCCGACGTTCTATCTTGGGCCGAGAAGAAGAGGGAACGCGGATGTCGCGACTGACCACATATCTGGATTCGATCCGCGCGCGCGACCCGGCGCCGCATTCGCGTCTTGAAGTACTCACCTATCCCGGCGTCTGGGCGCTGGCGTGGCACCGTGTCGCCAACCGACTGTATCGCGCGGGTTTCTATCTGCCCGCGCGGATCGTGAACCATTTCTCGCGCGCCGTAACCGCGATCGACATCCATCCCGGCGCGACGATCGGGCGCAATTTCTTCATCGACCATGGTTTCGTGGTGATCGGTGAAACCGCCGAGATCGGCGACGACGTCACCATCTATCAATGCGTGACGCTGGGCGGCACCAGCCCCGACAATGGCGTCGCAGGCAAGCGCCACCCGACGATCGCGGACGGTGCGATCATCGGTTCGGGCGCGCAGGTGCTGGGGCCGATCACGGTCGGCCCGCGCGCGCGGGTCGGCGCGAACGCGGTGGTGACGCGCGACGTGCCGGCAGGCGCGGTGATGGTCGGGATTCCGGCGCGCCCGACCGTCGTCGAGGGCGGGGCCGCGCCCGAGCCGCGCTTCGTTCCTTATGGCACGCCCTGCCGTGAGCTGTTCGATCCGGCAACGCAGCGGGTCGAATCGCTGCGCTGCGAGCTGGAGGCGATGAAGAAGCGGCTCGACGCGCTGATCGAGGAACAGACGCATGGCGCCGGGCAGGAGCGCGACCGCGCCTGATGGGGATCGTCACACCCTTTCCGGCCGGCGCCGGACAAGCACGACAGGTGGCGTTCGATCGCGCCGAGCTGATGCGGATCCTCGATCTGTATGGTCGGATGGTCGCGGCCGGGCATTGGCGCGACTATGCGATCGATCTGGGGCGTGAAGCGGCGGTGTTCTCCGCGTTTCGCCGCGCCACCGAGCGGCCGGAGTTTCGCGTCGAGAAGCGCCCGGCGCTGCGCAACCGGCAGGGAATGTGGGCGCTGGTCGGCGAGGCCGGGCAGGTGGTGCGCCGCGGGCATGAGCTCGGCCCGGTGCTCGCGCCGGTCGAGCGGCGACTGATGAAGCTGGTCGAGGAATGAACGGCGCGATGCGGACCGACGTCAGCGGTCCGCCTGCAACGTCCGCCCGATCAGCATCGCCTGCTCCGCGCCCGTGCCGGGGACGATCTCGCCGCTGCGGTCGGTGATCGCGTCCCAGTGATGCGCGACACCCTCGGGCGATAGCGCATCGCCGTGCAGCGCGACGCCGGGTGTCAGCGTGATATAGCTTGCCTGCACGACCCCCGCGCCCGCGCCGACGATCTGCCCGGACGGCGCATCCTCGCTGACCAGGTAAAGTGCGGCGGGGGCGACCTTCTCGGGGGCGAAGGCGGCAAACGCCACGTCGGGGAACAGCCCTTCGGTCATGCGGGTGCCGGCGGTCGGCGCGATCGTGTTGACGCGAATGTCGTGCTTCGCGCCCTCCAGATGCAGGGTGCGCGCGAGCCCGGCGATGCCGAGCTTGGCGGCGGCGTAATTGGCCTGCCCGAAATTGCCGAACAGCCCGGATGACGACGAGGTCATCAGCACGCGGCCGTAGTTCTGCGCGCGGAACGTCTCCCAGCACGCCTTGGTCGCGTAGGCGCTGCCGAGCAGATGGACCTGCACGACAAAGGCGAAATCGGCCGGATCCATCTTGGCGAACGACTTGTCGCGCAACACCCCGGCGTTGTTGATGAGGATATGGACGCCGCTCCAGGCCTCGACGGTGCGCGCGACCATTTCCGCCATCTGATCATAATCGGCGACGCTGGCGCCGTTCGCCATGGCGGTGCCGCCGGTGGCGCGGATTTCCTCGACGACGGCCTGCGCGGCGTCGGAGGCGCCGGTGCCGCTGCGATCGCCACCGAGATCGTTGACGACGACCCGCGCGCCGCGTCGGGCGAGTTCGAGCGCATAGTGTCGGCCGAGGCCGCCACCCGCACCGGTGACGATGGCGACGCGATCGTCGAAACGGATCGACATGGAAAAGGCGCTCCCTCCTGCACGGATGAAGCGCCTTCCATACCTAGACTTCGAACGGGCGCAATGCCCGCCCGGACGCTTTCGGCTTAGCGACGGCGGCGCGGCGTCTTGCGTGCGTCGCTCGCCTGCATGCAGCCGTCATACTGACCCTTTTTGCAGATCGGGTAGCTTTCCTTGGCCGCGGGCGCCGGGAAGGCCTGCGACGGGGAGGGGGCCGGCTGGAAGCGGACGGTCGCGCCCGGCTGCGGCGTGCCCGACACGGCCGGCTGCGACGGCTGGTAGCCACCCGCGCTCTCGGTGCCCATGCCACCACCCGACTGGGGCGTCATCGCGCCGCCGGCCGGCGGGGTCATCGGCGCATTGGCCTCCGGGGCCGGCGCAGCGGGGTCGGCCTGCGTGGTCGGCGCCGGCATCGTGGTGTCGGTCTGCGGCGCGGCAGCTGGATCGGCGGCCATGCCCGGATCAGCGGTGGTCGCCGGGGCTGCGCCGGTGTCGGGCGCGGTCGTCGTGGTCTGCGGCGTGTCCTGCGCGATCGCGGTCGCGGGGATGGCGATCACGGCCGCTGCCGCGAGAAGAATGGCCTTCATCTTATCTTTCTCCTGCCGTGTGCGTTCGGTCAGAAACGCGTTGTTCATTACGCGGTCCGGGCAACGCCCCACGACAGAAAAAAGGTCCCTCGTTGCGAAGACGCAAAGACTCAATGGCCAGTGTCGAGCGCGTAACCCGCTGATCTCACGGTACGAATAATGTCGGGGCGTCCGCCTTCGTTGATCGCCTTGCGCAAACGGCGGATATGGACGTCGACGGTGCGGCTTTCGATGTCGCTGTCGTGCCCCCAGACACTGTCGAGCAGGCGTTCCCGCGAGAAGACATGCCCGGGATGTTCGAGGAAGTGCTTGAGGAGACGGAATTCGGTCGGCCCGAGCGCCACCACGTCGCCGCCGCGCCGGACCTTGTGACCCACCGTATCCATCTCGAGATCGGCATAGGTGAGCTGCTCGCCGGCCAGCGCGGGGCGCACGCGGCGCAGCACCGCACCGACGCGCGCGACCAGTTCGCGCGGCGAAAACGGCTTGGTGACATAATCGTCGGCGCCGGTTTCGAGCCCGCGGACGCGATCCTCCTCCTCACCACGTGCGGTGAGCATGATGATCGGGACGTTCTGCGTCTCGGCGGCGCGGCGGAGGCGGCGGCAGACCTCGATCCCCGAGATCCCCTCGACCATCCAGTCGAGCAGGACGATGTCCGGCGGGGTCTCCTTCGCGAGCAGCAATGCCTCCTCGCCGTCGATCGTGTGCTGGACGTCGAAATGCTCGCGGGTGAAATGCCACACCAGCAGCTCGGCGAGGCTGGCGTCATCCTCCACCAGCAACATGCGGGCCTTGGCCATCAATCGACTCCTCTTTCGCGTTCCACGAGCCGCACCCCGGTTGCGGCGAAATAGACCATCTCGGCGACGTTGGTGGCGTGATCGCCGATCCGTTCGAGATTCTTGGCGACGAACAGCAGTTGCGCGCACTCGCTGATCGTCTTCGGGTTCTCGACCATGAAGGTGACCAGGGTGCGGAAGATGCTGTCGTAGAAATCGTCGAGCGCATTGTCGCGCTCGCAGACCGCCAGCGCCGCTTCCGGATCGCGCGCGGCGAAAGCGTTGAGCACGTCATGCACCATCGCGGCGGCCATTCGCCCCATCGCAGGCAGGATCGACAACGGCTCGATACGATGCTCGCTCTCGATCCGCGGCACGCGGCGCGCGATGTTCTTGGCATAGTCGCCGATCCGCTCGATCACGCTGGCGATCTTGAGCGCGGCGACGACTTCGCGCAGGTCGTCGGCCATCGGCGCGCGCAACGCGATGATGCGGACCGCGGTGCGCTCGACCTCGGTTTCCATCGCGTCGATCCGCTTGTCGTCGGCGGCGATCCGCTCGGCCAGCGTCGCGTCGCCGCGCTGCAGCGCGATCATCGCGTCGGCGATCGCGCTTTCGGCCAGCCCGCCCATTTGCGAGATCAGCCCGCGCAGCTGGCCGATGTCCTGATCGAAGGCCTTGACGGTATGTTCCTGTGTCTGCGGCATATCTGCGATCCTCAGCCGTATCGGCCCGTGATATAGTCTTTGGTGCGATCCTGCCGCGGGTTCGTGAAGATGTCGGACGTGTCGCCATATTCGACGAGCTGGCCGAGATGGAAGAAGGCGGTACGCTGGCTCACGCGCGCCGCCTGCTGCATGTTGTGGGTGACGATCACGATCGCGTAGCGGCCGCGTAATTCGTGGATCAGCTCCTCGATCTTGGCGGTGGCGATCGGGTCGAGCGCCGAGCATGGCTCGTCCATCAGGATCACCTCGGGATCGACCGCGATCGCGCGCGCGATGCACAGCCGCTGCTGCTGGCCGCCCGACAGCGCCGTGCCGCTGTCGGAGAGCCGGTCCTTGACCTCGGCCCACAGCCCGGCGCGGGTCAGCGAGCGTTCGACGATCTGCGCGAGATCGGCCTTGGAGCGCGCGAGCCCGTGGATGCGCGGGCCGTAGGCGACGTTCTCGAAGATCGACTTCGGAAACGGGTTCGGCTTCTGGAAGACCATGCCGACGCGCGCGCGCAACTGCACCACGTCCATCGCCTTGGCGTATATGTCCTCGCCATCGAGCCGGATGTCGCCCTCGACGCGCGCGCCGGGGATCGTGTCGTTCATGCGGTTGAGCGTGCGCAGGAAGGTCGACTTGCCGCAGCCCGACGGGCCGATGAAGGCGGTGACATCCTCGCGCCGGACGTCGATCGAAACGTCGCGGATCGCCTGCTTGCGCCCATAGAAGACGTTGACGCCCGAGGCGGTCATTTTGGGCGCGGCGTTGCTCATTTCCAGCGAGTCTCGAAACGGTTGCGAAGATAGATGGCGAGCCCGTTCATGGCGAGCAGCACCACCAGCAGCACGATGATCGCCGCCGAGGTTTTTTCGACGAACCCGGTCTGCACATCGTCGGACCACAGGAAGATCTGCACCGGCAGCACGGTGGCGGGATCGGTCAGCCGGCCCGGCGGCGCGGCGATGAAGGCGCGCATCCCGATCATCAGCAGCGGCGCGGTCTCGCCGAGCGCGCGCGCCATGCCGATGATCGTGCCGGTCAGGATGCCGGGCAGCGCGAGCGGCAGGACGTGGTGGAAGACGACTTGGATCGGCGAGGCGCCGAGCGCGCGCGCGGCGTCGCGGATCGACGGCGGCACCGCGGTGATCGCGTTGCGCCCGGCGATCACGATCACCGGCATCGTCATCAGCGCAAGCGTCAGCCCGCCAACGATCGCCCCCGAGCGCGGCATGTGGAAGGTGCCCAGGAACACCGCCAGCCCGAGCAGGCCGAAGATGATCGACGGCACCGCGGCGAGATTGTTGATCGACACCTCGATCAGGTCGGTCCAGCGGTTCCGCGGCGCATATTCCTCCAGGTACAGCGCCGAGAGCACGCCGATCGGGAAGGCGAGCGCGAGCGTGACGAGCATCGTCAGCAGCGAGCCCTTGAGCGCACCCCAGATCCCGGCGCGGGTCGGGTCGGTGGCGTCGGCGCCGGTAAAGAAGCTGACGTTGAGCCCGCGCGACAGATGCGTGCCGAGCGCGGCAACCGCCGCCTCGCTCTCGGGTGTGCCGATCCCTTTGTACGCCATGTCGATATCGGTGGCGACCGGGACCGGGATCGTCACCGGCGTGGCGAGCAGCCGCGGGTGGCGCTTGATCGCGTCGCGGACGCGCAGCCACGCACCGTCCGACAACAGGGCCTCCCCGCCCTGAGCGGGGAAGGCGCGATCGGCGGCAGCGTCCACCGCATTCTCCAGCCCGGCGCCGGCCAGCGCGAGATCGGCGGCCGCGCCGTTCAGTTGCGCCCGGGTGACCGTGACGTGGCCGCGCAGGTCGAGCGGCAGCGCGAGCCGCGTCTCGGTGAAGCCGCTTGCCCCCTGCGCGATCATCGTCGCGAGCAGGTAGAAGAGGAACGCCGCCGAGGCGCACACCGCC
Organism: Sphingomonas endophytica; assembly: GCF_014199415.1. Classification (GTDB taxonomy): domain Bacteria; phylum Pseudomonadota; class Alphaproteobacteria; order Sphingomonadales; family Sphingomonadaceae; genus Sphingomonas; species Sphingomonas endophytica. Next base: position 458,456 of record NZ_JACIJN010000001.1, on the reverse strand, counting down.
GCCAGACCGAGCAGGCGAAACCGTCGCTCCGCCGCATAGCGTCGGCGGACGTGGCGTTGCATCGCGGGCGTCTGCCAGTCGGTCGGCTGGCGCGCGACAGGGGCGGCGCGCTTATTCATAGGCTTCGCGGTAGCGGCGCACGACGATCAGCGCGACGACGTTGAGCAGCAGTGTGATGACGAACAATGTCAATCCGAGCGCGAAGGCGGCAAGCGTCTTGGCCGAGTCGAACTCGGCTTCGCCCGTCAGCAGGTCGACGATCTGCTTGGTGACGGTGGTGGTGCTCGCAAACGGGTTGAGCGTCAGCGCAGCGACCCCCGAGGCGGCCATGACGACGATCATCGTCTCGCCGATCGCACGGCTGACTGCGAGCAGAACGCCGCCGACCACGCCGGGCAACGCCGCGGGGACCAGCACGCGGCGGATCGTCTCCGAACTGGTCGCGCCCATTGCGAGGCTGCCGTCGCGCATCGACGCCGGCACCGCCGACAGCGAGTCGTCGGCCATCGACGACACGAAGGGAATGATCATCACCCCCATTACGACCCCGGCGGCGAGCGCGCTTTCGGACGAGGCCCAGCGCACCCCGAGCGCGACGCCAAGGTCGCGCACCGCCGGCGCGACGGTGAGCGCGGCGAAATAGCCGTAGACGACGGTCGGCACGCCCGCGAGCACCTCGAGGATCGGCTTCATCCAGCGGCGGGTGGTCTGCTGCGCATATTGGGTCAGATAGATCGCGCTCATCAGCCCGAGCGGCACCGCGACCGCCATCGCGATGATCGCGCCGATGAAGAACGTCCCCCAGAACAGCGGCACCGCGCCCAGCGATGCGCCGGGGTTGCGGGCGTCGATCACCTGCGGGCTCCAGTGCGTCCCGAACAGGAATTGCGTGATCGGCACGATCCGGAAAAAGCGCGCGCTCTCGACCAGCAGCGAGGCGACGATCCCGATCGTCGTCAGGATCGCGATCAGCGAGGCGAAGAGCAGCAACCCCATCACCACCCGCTCGACCTGCGATCGCGCCGAAAAGCCGGGGCGCACGCGCAGGAAGGCGACCGCGCCGCCCGAAAAGGCCAGCAGCAACGCGATCGTGGTGGCGATCCAGTCGAAGCGCGATTGCGCGGACGCGTAAGCGGGGGCGAGCCGCTCCGACAGCGGGTGGAACGCGCCCCAGGCATCGCCATTGGCGAGGTTGCGCGCCTCCGACAGGATCGCGGCGCGGTCGAGGCCCGGGGGCGGCAGCGCGGCGGCCGGCGGGGTGGCGAGCACCGCGTCGGTGACCAGGGCGGGCGCGACCGAATGCCAGACAGCGAGGAACACCAAGGCGGGCAGCAGCGTCCACATCGCCACATACCAGCCGTGATGCTGGGGCAGCGAGCTGAACCGCCGGGTGGTCGCGCTGCGGAAGCGAATGGCGCGCGCGCGGGCGACGACCCAGCCGATCAGCCCGAGCGCCGCGATCAGGAAGAGAAGCGCGAGCACAGACATCAGTGCAGCACGCGCGGGTCGAGCGCGACTTCGTGCGCGATGATTGCGGCGGCGCGACGCTGCACCGCGGGCGGCGCGGCGATCAGCCCGCGTTTCACCAGCGGCCCGCCGGCACTCCACAGCGCGGAATATTGGCGGAGAAACGCGCGCAACCCGGGGATCGCGCGCAGATGCGCCTTCTTGGCGTAGACGAACAGCGGGCGCGCGCCAGGATAGGCGCCGCTGGCGATCGTTGCATAGGTGGGCGCGACGCCGCTCAGCGGGATGCCACGCACCACGCCGGCATTCTGTTCGAGATAGCCATAGCCGAAGATGCCGAGCGCATTGGGATTGGAGCGCAATTTCTGAACGATCAGATTGTCGTTCTCGCCCGCGTCGACATAGGCGCCGTCCTCGCGCAGCCGTTGGCAGCGTGTGGCGAAGGCGTTGGGATCGCGTTGGTGCATCCCCAATGTGTCGGGCTCGACCGCTTCGCAGCCCTTGGCGAGGATCAGCTCGGCAAGCGCGTCGCGTGTGCCGCTGGTCGCGGGCGGTCCGTACACCTGGATCGGGATCGCCGGAAGCGCCGGGTTCACGTCACGCCACAACCGCGCCGTGTTGCGGCGACCGAGCGGCGCGGCGGCGAGCGCGCGATAGATGTCGGCGGGGGTCAGCGCCATGCCGGGCCCCTGCAGCGCCTCGGCGAAGGCGATGCCGTCGATGCCGATCTGCACCTCGAGGATCTGGTCGACGCCGTGGCGCGCGCATTCGGCATATTCGCCGCGGCGCAGGCGGCGCGAGGCGTCGACGAGGTCGGGGTGCGCCGCACCGACCCCCGCGCAGAACAGGCGGATGCCCGCGCCGGTGCCGGTCGACTCGATCACCGGCGGGCGCGCATGCGGCACGGTGGCGAGGAAGCGTTCGGCGACGATCGTCGTGAACGGATAGATGGTCGACGAGCCGACTGCGCGAATCTGGTCGCGTGCGCCCGCGCCGCCACCCGCCGCCTGATCGACGCACGCCGCCAGCCCGCACGCCAAAGCGAGCGGCAGCATGGCTGCAAGCGCCTGAACGAAGCGCGACATGGATCCCCCGCACGGGCGTTCGCCGACACGGCAGCCCTCATCCAGCGCGCCGTGTGACATAGAGGTTACGCCTTCATGACAGCGGCTTCGGCGTCGGGGTCGGCAGCGTGACCGTCACGCGCGTGCCGACGCCGACGGTGCTGGCGATGTCGAGCCGGCCGCGGTGGCGCTCGACGACATGTTTGACGATCGCGAGCCCGAGTCCGGTGCCGCCGATCGACCGGCTGCGGCCGGGATCGACGCGGTAGAAACGCTCGGTGAGGCGCGGCAGATGCTCGGGCGGAATTCCATCGCCTTGATCGGCGACGCGCAGGCAGACATTCTGCGCCTGCGTCCACAGCGACACCTCCACCGGGGTGCCGGCGCGGCCATATTTCATCGCATTGCCGATCAGATTGTGGATCAGCTGGGAAAGCTGCACCGGATCGCCGGTGACAGGCGGCAGCTGCTCGGCGATGTCGAGCCGGATGTCGGCGCCGCGGTCGCCATGCGTGGTGGTCAGCGTGTCGCACGCCTCCTGCGCGAGAACGGCGAGGTCGACCGCGGCGCGCAGCTCGCGGAACTTCTCGGCCTCGATCCGCGACAGGCTCATCAGATCCTCGACCAGCCGCTCCATCCGGCGCGCCTCGTCGAAGACGATTGCGAGGAAGCGCTTACGCAGCCCCGGATCGTCCCCGGCCTCGTCGGCCAGCGTCTCGACATAGCCGAGGATCGAGGCGAGCGGAGTGCGCAGCTCGTGGCTGGCGTTGGCGACGAAATCGACGCGCATCTTCTCGGCAGCGTGCTGACCGGTGCGGTCGACGAGCTGCACGAGCCGCGCATTCTCGCCGATCGGCGCGGCGCGCATCTCCCAGCGCTGGTCGAGCGCGCCGATCCCGACGAGATCGACCGGCTGCGTCACGCCTTCCGCCAGATGCGCGGCGGCGCCGGGATGACGGATCGCGACGCGGGCATCCTCGCCGACGATATGCGCGCCCAGCAGCGTCCGCGCGGCGACATTGGCGAGCGCGACCCGGCCACCGCGCAGCACCAGCACCGGCTCGGCGACCGCCTCGACGATCGCGGCGGCGGGCAGCTCATGCGACGGCGCGGGTGCCTCGTCGTGCGCGGCGGCCTGCTCCTCCGGGATGGTGGCGATGATGACGACCAGCGCGGCGCCGCCCGCCAGCGCCGCCAGCCCGGCCTGACCATCGCGCGACAGCAGCCAGACCATTGCCGCCGTCGCCACCGCGATCGTCACCGCCAGCCAGGTGCGCAAGGGAAGTTCGTCGATCACGCGCATGAGGATAGCGCAGCTATGTGACGAAAGGCAGAGCGTTTCAGCGTCGTCGCACGCTGCGCCCGAGGCGCACCACCACGAGTACGCCGACGATGATCGTGGTGTCGGCCATCCAGTCCATGATGTCGCAGTCACGGTGGAGCGACGGGATCGACTGCAACACCTCGATCATCGCGCCGAGGAACGACAGCCGCTCGCCGATCCGCAGCAGCGACGCGCGCGGGAAGGCCAGCACCGACAGCAGCGTCAGCGTGCCGAACGCCGCCATATGCTGCCATTTGTCGCCGACCTCGACGATCGGCACCGGATGCGGCATCAGCGCCATGCCGACCGCGAACGAGGTCGCGACGATCAGCGCGAAGAACCAGGGGACGCGCACCTCGGTCATGCCAGTCGCTCCAACGCGGGGATCAGCTCGGCGAAGCTGTCGATCACCAGCTCGGCCCCCAGCTCTTCGACCGGCTGCATCAGGAAGCCGAACGAACAGGCGATCGCGGGCAGCCCGGCGGCATGCGCGGCAGTGATGTCGTAGATCGAATCGCCGATGAACGCGGCGCGGCCACCGCCGCAGCGCGCGACCATCGCGTCGATCGGCAGTCGCGACGGTTTGCCGTTGCCCGGCCCCATCGTGTCGCCGCCGATGATGGCCGCGAAGCGATCGGTGAGCCCGAGCTCGGCGAGTATCTGGCGGGCGAGCGCCTCGAGCTTGTTGGTGACGACCGCCAGCGTGACGCCGCGCGTGGCGAGCTGGTCGAGCGCGTCGAGCGCGTGCGGGAAGGGTCGGGTGAGGACCGCGATGTTCGCCTGATAATGATCGAGCAGCCGACGTTGCAGCACATTGAGTTCGGCGTCGGTGCAGCCGCCGGTCGCCGCCATGCCCTGCGCGAGCATGTGGCGCGCGCCGCCGCCGATCATCGGCTTGACCTGCTCGACCGACAGCGTCGGGCGGCCGGCGCTGGCGAGCGCGTGGTTGAGCGCCGCGGCGAGATCGCCCGACGTGTCGAGCAAGGTACCGTCGAGATCGAACCCGACGATGCGGAAGGGGAAGTCAGTCATCGGTTGCGGGCGTTGCCGTGCGCTACTGGAATTGGCAAGCAAAGGGTGGCAGGGCGGTCGCCATGTCGAGCCGCAACATCGCCGTCGTCGTCCTCGCCGCGGGCAAGGGCACCCGCATGAAATCCGACCTGCACAAGGTGCTGCACCCGATCGCCGGGCGACCGATGCTGCTTCATCTGCTCGCCTCCGCCGCGACGCTGTCGCCCGAGCGGACGGTAGTGGTGACCGGTGCGGGACGCGAGCAGGTCGAGGCGGCGGTGATGCCGCTCGGCGCGAAGATCGCGGTGCAGCGCGAACAGCTCGGCACCGGCCATGCGGTGATGCAGGCGCGCGAGGCGCTGGCTGGGTTCACGGGCGACGTGCTGATCCTCTATGGCGACGTGCCGCTGGTGCGCGCGGAGACGATGCGCGCGATGATCGAGCGGCTCGACGCCGCGGATGCGCCTGCCGTCGTGGTGCTCGGGTTCCGGCCCGCAGACGCCGGGGCCTATGGCCGGCTGATCGTCGCCGAGGGTGGCGACCGGCTGGAGAAGATCGTCGAGTTCAAAGACGCCGATGCCGCCGAACGTGCGGTGACGCTGTGCAATTCCGGGCTGATGGCGGCGCGTGGCGAGCTGCTGTTCGACCTGCTTGCGAAGCTCGGCAACGACAATGCGGCGGGCGAATATTATCTGACCGATGTCGTCGAACTGTCGGGCGCGGCGGTGGTCGTCGAGGCGAGCGCCGCCGAGGTGACCGGCGTCAACAGCCGCGGCGAACTCGCGGCGGTCGAGGCGATGTGGCAGCAGGCGCGGCGCGCGCAGGCGATGGCGAACGGCGCGACGCTGATCGCGCCGGAAACGGTGTGGTTCGCGCATGATACACGGCTGGGGCGCGATGTGACGATCGAACCGAACGTGGTGTTCGGCCCCGGCGTCTCGGTCGCCGACGGCGCGACGATCCGTGCGTTCAGCCATCTGGAGGGCGCGACGGTCGGCGCGCGCGCGGAGGTCGGTCCGTACGCTCGGTTGCGGCCGGGCGCGGTGCTGGCGGAGAGCGCCAAGGTCGGCAATTTCGTCGAGATCAAGAAGGCGAATGTCGGGGTCGGCGCGAAGGTCAACCACCTGTCGTATATCGGCGATGCCGAAGTCGGCGCGCGCGCGAACATCGGCGCGGGGACGATCACCTGCAATTACGACGGGTTCTTCAAATATCGCACCGTCATCGGCGAGGGCGCGTTCGTCGGATCGAACAGCGCGCTGGTCGCGCCGGTGTCGGTCGGTGCGGGGGCGATCGTCGGGGCAGGTTCGGTTGTTGTCCGGGACGTTACCGCGGATTCACTTGCCCTGGCACGCGGCCGGCAGGAAGAGCGCGGCGGTTGGGCGAAGCGCTTTCGCGACGCGATGACGGCCAAGAAGAAGGGTCAGTAAGATGTGCGGTATCGTCGGTATCCTCGGCCATGACGATGTGGCCGATCGCCTCCTCGACGGGCTGAAGCGGCTCGAATATCGGGGTTATGACTCGGCCGGGATCGCGACGATCGTGAATGGCGCTATCGAGCGGCGGCGCGCGTCGGGCAAGTTGGTCAATCTCGGCAAGGAACTCGCCGCGCATCCGCTCCCCGGCACGACCGGGATCGCGCACACGCGCTGGGCGACGCATGGCGGGCCGACCACCAACAACGCGCACCCGCACGCGACCGACGAAGTTGCGGTCGTTCACAACGGGATCATCGAGAACTTCAAGACGCTGCGCGAGGAATTGCAGGCGCGCGGGCGCGTCTTCACCAGCGAGACCGATACCGAGGTCGTCGCGCATCTGATCAGCGAGCAGGTCGAGGGCGGCAAGTTGCCTGACGAGGCGGTACGCGAGGTGCTGCCGCGCCTGCACGGCGCGTTCGCGCTGGCGATCCTGTTCCGCAGCCACCCGGAATTGCTGATCGGTGCTCGGCTCGGCTCGCCGCTGGTCGTCGGTTACGGCGAGGACGAAACGTATCTCGGCTCGGACGCGCTGGCGCTGGCGCCGCTGACGCAGCGGATCGCGTATCTCGACGAGGGCGACTGGGTGGTCTGCGCGCGTGACGGCACGCAGGTCTATGATCGCGACAACCAGCCGGTCGAGCGGCCGGTCACGATCTCGGGCGTCACCGGAGCGTTGATCGACAAGGGCAATCATCGCCATTTCATGCAGAAGGAGATCTACGAACAGCCGATCGTGGTCGCGCAGACGCTGCGCAGCTATCTGCAGCGGTTCGAGGGCAAGATCGTGCTGCCGATCCCTGACTTCGACCTGTCGGGCATCAAGCGCGTGACGATCGTGGCGTGCGGGACAAGCTTTTACGCCGGGATGGTCGCGAAATACTGGTTCGAGCAATTCGCGCGCGTCCCGGTCGATCTCGATGTCGCGAGCGAGTTTCGTTACCGCGCGCCGGTGATGGAAGAGGGTGGGTTGGCCTTGTTTATCAGTCAGTCAGGTGAGACTGCTGACACGCTGGCTGCACTGCGCCACGCGCGATCGGAGAAGCAGACGATCGCCGTCGTCGTCAACGTGCCGACCAGCACGATGGCGCGCGAGGCCGACCTGCTGCTGCCGACCCACGCCGGGCCGGAGATCGGCGTCGCCTCGACCAAAGCCTTCTCTTGTCAGCTTTCCGTGCTGGCGGCGCTGGCGGCGAACCTCGCCAAGGCGAAGGGGTGGCTGAGCGAAAGCGAGGAGCGCAACATCGTCCGCCAGCTCGCCGAGGCCCCCGCCGCGATCAACGGCGCGCTCGCCTATGACGAGTCGATCGAGGCGATCGCCGGGGTGATCGCGGGCGCGCGCGACGTGCTGTATCTGGGGCGCGGGACCGATTATCCGCTCGCGCTGGAAGGCGCATTGAAGCTCAAGGAAATCAGTTACATCCACGCCGAAGGTTATGCGGCGGGCGAGATGAAGCACGGGCCGATCGCACTGATCGACGAGAATGTTCCGGTCGTCGTCATCGCGCCTTCCGGGCCCTTGTTCGACAAGACCGTCAGCAACATGCAGGAAGTGCAGGCGCGCGGCGGGAAAGTCCTGCTGATCAGCGACTATGACGGGGTCGAGGCGGCGGGCGAAGGCTGTGTTGCGACGATCACCATGCCCAAGGTCCACCCGTTGATCGCGCCGATCGTCTATGCGGTGCCGGTTCAGCTACTTGCCTATCACGTCGCGGTGGCGAAGGGGACGGACGTCGATCAGCCGCGCAACCTCGCGAAAAGCGTAACCGTCGAATAATCCTAGCGAAAGCGTAACACGCCGTCGTCGAGGCGGCGGCGCATCGTCAGTCTGTCGCGGACGTAGTTCTGCTGCACCCGCCACGGTATGCGCTTGCCCTGGCGGGGCAGCCACTCGGCAACGCGTTGAATGTAGCCGGAATTGAGGTCGAGGAGCGGGGTGGTGGCTTCCTCCGCCGCCTGCGGGATCGGGGTCGCGATCGTGGTGCCGGTGGCGTCCATGTGGTCGAGCAGGCGGGCGACGAAACGGGCGCTGAGATCGCTCCGCAGCGTCCAGGAGGCGTTGGTGTAACCCGTTGAGAAGGCCATGTTCGGTACGTCGCTGAACATGACGCCCTTGTAGACGAGGTGGCGGTGCGGCTCGACTGCGCGGCCGCCGACCGAGAGGGCGGCGCCGCCCATGATCTTCAGGCGCAGGCCGGTGGCGGTGACAACCACGTCGGCGGGGAGAATGTCGCCCGACATCAGGGCGATACCGTCGGGAGTGAAGTGATCGATCGTGTCGGTGACGATCGTGGCGCGGCCGTCGCGCAGGACGGTGAACAGGTCGCTGTCGGGGACGAGGCATAGCCGTTGATCCCACGGATTGTAGTTTGGGGTCAGATGTTTGGCGACGTCATAGCCGTCGCCGAGTGCGGCGCGCTGTTGCTTGGCGATCTGGCGCTTCACCAGAGCGGGGCGGCGGCGGGCGAGCGTGTAGCTGCCGATCCCGTAAGCGATGCTCTTCCAGCGGGTTAGCCTATCGGCCAGCCGGGTGGGGAGGATGCGGTGCAGGGCGGCTCCGAGGCGGTCGCGGGCCGGCATCGCGACGATATAGGTGGGCGAGCGTTGCAGCATGGTGACGTGTGCGGCACCTCGTGCGACCAGCGCGGGGACGAGCGTGACCGCGGTGGCGCCCGAGCCGATCACCACCACGCGCCGCCCAGTGACCGACAGGTTCGCAGGCCACGCCTGCGGGTGCACGATGCGGCCGGAAAATACCCCCAGGGCGGGCCATTCGGGGGCATGGCCGCACGCATAATCGTAATAGCCGGAGCAGAAAAACAGGAAACGGCACGTCAGTTGCGCGGAATCGCCGTCGACCTCGTAATGAACGGTCCAGCGCGCCGCCTCGCTCGACCATTCGGCGGCCGTGACGCGGTGGCGGAAACGGATGTGGCGGTCGATGCCGAAGGTGCGCGCGGTGTCGCGGAGATAGGCGAGGATGTCGGCACCGTCCGCGATCGTCTTCTCGCCGCGGTACGGATGGAACGGGAAGCCGAGCGTCGTCATGTCCGAGTCCGAGCGGATGCCGGGATAGCGGAACAGATCCCACGTCCCGCCGATCGCGTCGCGCGCCTCGAAGATCGCCCAGCGCCGGTCGGGGCGGTTTTGGCCGATCCGGTAGGCGGCGCCGATCCCCGACAGGCCGGCGCCGACGATCAGCACGTCGAGATGCTCGTTCATGCCGCCCCCTTACGGGCGCGGACCGGGGCTTGTCATCACGAGCGGAGGCGGACGCCGATCCACAAGGTGCGCGGGGTGGCGCGCTCGACCACGCCGGTGCCGCTGATCCCGGCCTCGACGCGCGCGTCGAAGACGTTCTCGGCGCGCGCCTCGATCGCGATCCGGCGGGTGAGCGGGAGCGCGGCATAGCCGTCGAGCGTCGTCGCGGCGGCGAGGGTGCGGCTGTTCTGATCGTCCTCGAACTGCGCGGCGCTGTGGCGGAGTGTCGCGGAGAGCGCGGCATCCTGTTGTCGCCAGCCGAGCGCGGTCGAGACGAGGTCGCGCGGGGTCTGCGCCGGGCGGAGGTCGTCGAGCGCGGCGGCGCTGCCTGTCGCGCGGACGTGCGGGTTCACATGGCTCCACGAGGCGCTGGCGAACCATGGGCCGTGATCCCAGCGCGCGTCCAGCTCGACGCCGGTCGACTCGATCGCGTCGAGATTCTGGCGCACGCGATAGGTGCCGCCGGCCGCGACGAAGCCGACGCCGGGGAAGGTGCCGGGGCCACGCCCGGCGGTGACGTTGCTGATCGCGTCGGTCAGCCGGTTCCAGAACAACGTACCCGTCAGGCTGACCCCGCCGACCGGCACCAGGGTCACCCCGCCGTCGACCCCGGTCAGTCGCTCGGGCGACAGCAGCGCATTGGCGGCGACCGCATCGGTGCCGACGCGGAACGGGCGGTAAAGTTCGTTGAGCGTCGGCAACCGCCAGCCGCGATAGGCCGAGGTGCGCAGCGTCAGCGGCGGCGCGATCGTCCACGCCGCGCCGGCGCGGCCGGTCCATTCGGTGCCGCTGCGGTCGGCGAAGTCGCTGGTGGTCAGCGCCGAACCGTTGGTGAGCGCGACCTCGCGCAGGCGGCCGTCGGTGAGCTGCCAGCGATCGACCCGCCCGCCGAGCGTCAGCGTCAGCGCGCCCGCGGTCAGCGTGCCGTCGCCGAACACGCCCCAGTTGAGCGCCGCGCCGCCCGCGACGCGGCGGCGGGTCGGGAGGCCGGCGACATAGGTGTAGAGTTCCTGCGTCCGCCCCTCGACGCGGCGGATGTCGGCACCGAAGCGCAGGTCGCGGCCTTCGCCGATACGCGGTGCCAGCTCGATCCGCCCGCCCATGCCGGTGGCGGGGGTGTTATACTGGTCGAGCGTCTGGGTGGCGGTCCGGCGCGCGGCATCGACGCTGGCGAATTGCGAGGCGAAGGCGCGGGTCTGGAGATAGGCGAGCGCCGACCAGCCGAGCTTGCCGCGCCCGACGAGCCGCACGCTGGCGTCCGCACCCTCGCTGCGGTTGGCGGTGAAGGCGGTGCCGCGTTCGCGCGTGTCGGTGAAGCGGGAGACGTTCGCCTGCAACTCGGTCGACGGCGCGATGGTGACGACGGTGCGCGCGGCGGCGGAGAATTGCTCATAGGGCGCGGGACGGTCGGCGGGGCCGCGCTGCCCGGCGACGGTGGGAATGAAGCCGTCGCCGCGCGTATAGGCGCCGGAGAGCGTCGCGAAACCCGCGCCGCGTTCGAGCAATGCCGAGGCGGTCGCGTCGACCGAATGGCGGCTGCCATAGGCGAGATCGGCGGCGAGCGCGGGCTGGTCGCGCGGGCCGCTGCTGTCGATCTCGACCGTGCCGGCCAGCGCGCCGGGGCCGAAATAGCCGCTGCCGCCGCCGCGCGTGACGCGGATCGCGCCGATCCGGTCGGTGGCATAGGCGGGAAACGGTACCCAGCCGCCGAACGGATCGGTCTGCGGCACGCCGTCGAGGATCAGCAACGCGCGGCTCGATGCGTTGCCGCCGATCCCGCGCAAGGAAATCCCCTGACTGGTGGGGTTGGCCGAGCGTGAATCGGCGCGGCGGAATTGCTGCAGCCCGGCGACATCGGCGAGCATGCTTTCGAGCCGGTTGCTGGCGTTTTCGCGAACGCGCGCGGCGTCGAGCGTGACGACGGACGCGGCCTTGTCGCCCGGACGCGGCGCGAGCCCGCGGCCACGCACGACGACCTCCTCGCCGTCCTGCGCGGCGGCCGGGGTGGTGAGCGTGCCGGCGAGCAGCAAGGCGGTGGTCAGGTGTTTCATCGATGGTCTCCGGGCGGCGAGGCCGCCGGTCAGGGGGTCGCGGCGGCGGGCAGGAGCCCGAGTTGCGCGGCGAAGGCGGCGAAGAGCGTCGGCCAGGCCGCGGCGGGCGTGCCGGCGGGCAGGCGCACGCCGAAGCCATGCCCGCCCTTGTCGAAAGCGTGCAGCTCGGCCGGGCGCTGCGCGGCGAGGAGCGCCTGATACATGGCAAGGCTGTTGGCGATCGGCACGGTGCCGTCGTCGCTGGCATGGACGAGGAACACCGGCGCGGTCTGCGCATCGACATGGCGCTCGACCGAGGCGGCGCGGCGCGCGGATTCGCCGGAGGGGGTGCCGAGCAGATTGTCGCGCGAGCCGGTGTGCGTGAACGGCTCCGACAGCGAGACGACCGGGTAGATCAGCCCGGCGAGATCGGGGCGTGCCGACAGCCGGTCGCTGGCGTCGACCGGGGCATAGGTGCGCTCGGCGTGGCGGGTGGCGAGGCTGCCGGCGAGATGCCCGCCCGCCGAAAAGCCGATGACCGCGACGCGCTTCGCATCGACGCCGTAGCGCGCGGCATGGGCGCGGATCAGCCGCAGCCCGCGCTGCGCGTCCTGCAGCGGCACCAGCGCACGGTCGCGCCAGCCCTCGCCGGGCAGGCGATAGGTGAGGATGAAGCAGGTGACGCCGCGCGCGGTGAGCCAGCGCGCCTGCTCCTCGCCCTCATTGTCGAAGGCGAGAAAGCCATAGCCGCCGCCCGGGATCAGCATCACCGCCGCGCCGTTCGGCTGTGCCGGGCGGCGGACGGTGAGCGTCGGCATCGCGATCCCGGTCAGCCAGCGATCGTTGAAGCCGGCGGTCTTCGAGCGTTGCTCGACCTTGCGCACCGGCAGCGTCGCGGGCGCGCCCGGCGGCGCCTTCGGCCAGAGCGGCAGCGTCTCGTCTCCGGCCTGTGCGGCGGCGACGTCCGGGACGAGCGGCGCGGCGGCGAGCGCGGCGAGCAGCGCGCGGCGGGTGGGAGCGTCGAACGTCGCGGCCATGCAGTCTCTCCAGTGGATTATCGCGCAGGGCTTAGGGTTTGTGCGCGGTCCCAACAAGGTCGTGACGGAGGGGACTTCAGCGAGCTACGCCGCCTCATTCGTCATCCTGGCGACGAAGGGATGTGGGGATCGGAAACGAGCATGACGCGCCATCCGTGAACGCTATCATCAAAATTCGCGGGAATGACTTACCTGCGGCAAGGTTGATGCTAAGCAGGGCGAATGACGGGGGAGAGACGCAAGCGACGGTCGGGCGTGCCGACGATCGCCGATGTGGCACAGCTGGCCGGCGTGTCGCAGATGACGGTATCGCGCGTCATCAACGCCGAGGGCAATGTGCGCGCCGAGACGCGCGACACCGTGAACGCGGCGATCCGGCAGCTCGATTATTCGCCCAATCCGGCGGCGCGGCGGCTGGCCGGCGCGGCGCAGCTGCGCGTCGGGCTGTTGTTCAGCAACCCCAGCGAATCGTATTTAAGCGCCTTCCTGCTCGGCAGTCTCGATCAGGCGGGGCGCTCCGACATCCAGTTGATCGTGCAGAAATGCGAGCTGGACGATCACGAGGGGGACGTCGCGGCGCGCCTGATCGCGGGCGGGATCGACGGGGTCATCCTGCCGCCGCCGTTGTGCGACTCGCCGGTGGTGCTCGACGTGTTGCTGGCGGCGGGCATTCCGACCGTCGCGGTGGCGACCAGCGCGCCGCCGCCGCTTGTGGGAGCGGTAGCGATCGACGATCGCGGCGCGGCGCAGGCGATGACCGCGCATTTGCTGGGGCTCGGGCATCGGCGGATCGGTTTCATCACCGGCAACGACAATATCCATGCCAGCGCCGAGCGGCTGGCGGGCTATCGCGCCGCGCTGGTCGTCGCGGGGCTGGAGCCCGACGAAGCGCTGGTCGCGAACGGGCTGTTCGATTACCGCTCCGGACTGCTCGCCGCCGAGCGGCTGCTCGACATGGCCGCACCGCCGACCGCGATCTTCGCGAGCAACGACGATATGGCGGCGGCATCGGTGGCGGTGGCGCATCGCCGCGGGCTGGACGTGCCGCGCGACCTGACGGTGTGCGGCTTCGACGACAGCGCGCTGGCCACGACGATCTGGCCGGAGCTGACGACGATCCGCCAGCCGATCGCCGACATGAGCCGCGCCGCGATCGAGCTGCTCGCGGGGATGCTGACGGATCGTCGCGAGACGGGGCGCGGCGCGGCGAAGCAGGTGACGCTGGATTACACGCTGGTACGGCGGGGATCCGACGCGCCGCCGCGTCCGGCTGCCGCCGAACGGGGTCGCTGAACCGCCCGGCGCGTGATAGCGCGCGGCGATGATCAGGCGGTCGGTGACGGGGCGTGGAGAAGTGACGGTGCGTGACGGCGCGGCAGCGGGGCGCGGCTGAGATGGGCGCGATCGCCGGGCTGTTCCACCCCTCGACGCCGAAGCCGGTCGATCCGGCGCGCGTCCGCGCGATGGCGGCGGCGATGGCGCATCGCGGCCCGGACGGCGCGGGCGAGTGGACCGCGCCGGGGGTCGGCTTCGCGCACCGGCGGCTGGCGGTGATCGGCGGTGCGGCGGCGACCCAGCCGGTCGCGACCGCGGACCTGCGCTATGCCGCGATGCTCGACGGCACGATCCTCAACCATGCGGCGCTGCGCGCGGAGCTGCGCGGGCTGGGGCATCGGTTCGTCGGGGAAGGCGATGCCGAGGTGGTGCTGCACGGCTTTGCGGCATGGGGGCCGGCGCTGCTCGACCGGCTGGAGGGGGCGTTCGCGATCGCGGTTCACGATGCGGCGACGCAGACGCTGTTCCTGGCGCGCGACCGGCTGGGCGCCAAGCCGCTGCATCTGACGCTGCTGCCGGATGGCGCGCTGATCTTCGCCTCCGAGCTGAAGGGGCTGCTCGCGCATCCGCTGCTGCGGCGCGCGCCCGATGCGGCGGCGGTCGCCGACTATCTGGCGCTCGGCTACGTGCCCGATGATGCCTGTATGATCGCGGGGGTCGAGAAGCTGGCGGCCGGGCATTTCCTGCTCGTCGAGCGCGGGCGTGCGCTGCGGGGAGCGCGCCGCTGGTGGGGCTTGCCTGACGCGGGTGAGGCGCCCGCCGATGCGTTGCTGCCCGAGCTGCGTGCGGCGGTGGCGCGGGGCGCGGGCGCGGCGCGGCCGGCGGCGTTGCTGCTCGGCGGGCTGGGCGATGCGGCGGTGGTCGCGCTGGCGGCGGAGGCGAGCGCGAAGGCGGTCGCGACGGTCGGGGTCGGGGATGATGGCGGGGTGGCGGCGCGGTTCGCGACGGCGCACCGTCGCGCGAGGCTCGACGACCTGCCGGCGTTGCTCAACGATCTGGTGGCGGCGTTCGATGAGCCGTGCGGCGATCCGGCGGCGCTGGCGGCGATCGTCGCGGCGCGAGGGAGCGGGCCGGTCGTGATGTCGGGGGCCGGCGCTTCGCTGCTGCTGGAGGGCGGGCGCTGGCGGCGGTTCGCGCGGCGCGAGCGCTGGCGGCGGTGGCGGTGGACGCTGCCCGGGCTGGGCGCGGCGGAGGCGGATTATGCGCTGGCGACCGGCGCGGCGGAAGCGAGCGAGCTATGGAGCGCGGCACGCGAGCGGGCGGTGATGCAGCGGTTCGCGACGGCGTGGCGGGGCGGTGATCCGCTCGATGCCGCGCTGCGCACCGATCTGGCGACGCGGTTGCCGGGGCAGGTGCTGACGATCGCGGATCGCGCCGGGATGGCGGCGGGGGCGGAGTGGCGGACGCCGTTCGCCGACGCGCGGCTGGTGACGTTCGTGCTGTCGCTGCCGGGTGGCGCGCGACGGGCGCGGACGTCGCCGCTGGTGGGGGCGGTGGCGCGGTACCTGCCCGCGACGCCAGTGGCTGCGCCGCCGCTGCCGGTGTCGCAATGGTTGCGCGGGCCGCTGCGCGCGGAGGTGGCGCGGCTGGAGCGATCCCGGTTGCTGGCCGAGCTGGGCTGGTTCGACACGGCGCGGATCGCCGCGGGCATCGAGCGACACCGCGGCGGGGAGGACGCGCAGGCTGCGCTGCTGTGGCGGTTGCTGGTGCTCGAGCGGAGCCTCAGCCGGTTGTTCGGCTGGCCAGCGTCCGCTTGACGAACAGGTCGAACAATTGCGGCCAGTGCGATCCGGGAAGTTCGGGCGCGAGATAGGCGGGGCCGAAGCCATGCCCGCCTTCCTGGAAGAAATGCGCCTCGACCGGTACGCGCGCCGCCTGACACGCAGCGAGCATCGCCATTGGCTGCGCGGCGGGGACGACCGGATCGTCTAGCGCATGGGCGATGAAGATCGGCGGGGTGCCGCGATTGACGCGCCGGTCGGTGTCGAAGCGCGCCGCGCCGAGCGCGCCGACGCGCATCATGTCGCCGGTGATGACCGGATAGACCAGCCCGGCGAACGCCGGGCGTGCGGGTTGGTCGTCGGCGGCGTCGACACGATCGTAGACGGGATCGGCATAGGCGGTGGCGATGCTGGCGGCGAGCAGCCCCCCGGCCGAGAATCCCACCACGCCCAACCCTGCGGGGTCGATCGCGAAGTCGGCGGCGCGGGCGCGGATCAACCGCATCGCGCGCTGCGCGTCCTGCAACGGCACGTCCTGCGGCTCGAGCCAGCCTTCGCCGGGCAGGCGATAGGCGAGGACGAAGACCGTCACGCCAAGCGGGTTGAAGGTCCGCGCGACGTTGATGCCTTCGTTCTCGACCGAGAGGAAGCGGTAGCCGCCGCCGGGGAGCGACAGCAGCGCGCGGCCATCCGGCCGCGCGGGGCGGTAGACGCCGACGACCGGCTCGGCGACGCCACGCAGGTGGAGTTCGCGGCGCGGGGGCTGGCCGTTCATCTCGTTGTTGGGCGTGGGGAGGCGGCGCGGACTGTTGGGCGGCCGGTCCGGCCAAAGCTTGAAGTGCTCGCGTGGCGGCCATTGGGTGGTGGCGGTGGCGTCTTGCGCGGTCGCTCGCTGCGTCATCGCGAGCGTGGCGAGGCTCGCCGCTCCGCCGATCAAGGCGCGCCGGTCGATGTGCATCGCTATGTCCTCCCGATGTTTTCCGTGGAGCTGGTGTAAGACGGCGACCGAGCGGCGCGCAACATCGTCAGGTCAGAACACCGCGATCGCCGCGTTGAGCGTCAGCGCGGCGAGCAGCAGGCTCGACAACAGGAACAAGGCGAAGCGCGGAGCGACGCGGTTGACGGTCGCCTGCACCAGGCTGTGCACCATGCGGACCGCCACATAGCCCCAGGCGAGCCACGCATTGATCCCGTTGCCGGTGCCGCTGATCGCGATTACGGCGGAGACGGCGTAGAAGAGCGTCGGCTGCTCCAATAGATGGTTGTAGTTATGCGCCTTCCACTGCGCCGCGGCGGGCAGTGCGCGATCGGCGTCCGCGCCCTTGGTCCCGACCAGCTTCCGCAGATCGATGCCCGCCGCCGCCATGGCCGGCATCCGCGTCGCGATCATCCAGCCGAGCATCACCAGCGTCCAGGCGATCAGCGCCACCATCGGGCTCAGGAAGTCGCTGTGCATGAAAAAGCCTTCCCCGGTTGGTTCCCGGGGAAGGCTGCATCAGCGCGCCTGCCGGCGCAACGTTACTTCGTGTCGAACAGCGTCGCCCACTTGCGGGTCGGGCGGTCCTTCCACAGGCCGCGGTGATAGGCGTCCGAGGCGAGCAGCGGCATCACCGAGCCGGCCTCGGCGAACACCATCTGCTCGATGCCGGTGTTGACCTTGCCCCAGCTCGCCGCTTCCTGCAGCGTCGACGACGAGCACGCGCCGTCGCGGACGTCGGCGACGGTGATCTGCACCGCGTATTTATGCACCTCGACATCCTCGTGGCCGAGGATCTCGGCGCAGACGACGGTGTCCTGGATGAAGTTCTTCGGCACGCCGCCGCCGATCATCAGCAGGCCGGTGGTGCCCGCCTTGATCTTGATGTCGGTCAGCTCGCGGAAGTCCGCGACCGCGTCGATCATCAGATACGGCTTGCCTTCGTTGGCACGATCGACCTGATGTTTGACGAGACCGAAGCCCGCCGAGCTGTCGACGAACGCCGGGCAGAAGATCGGCACGTCATGCTCATAGGCGAGCTTGACGAGGCTGTTCTCCTTCTTGCCGTGCTCGACGAGATACTTGCCCATCTCGCGGATAAAGGCGCGCGACGAATAGGCCTTCGGTTCGACCTGATTGCAGATCTCGTAAATCGTGTGGTCGCAGTCCTGAAGCTGCTCCTCGTCGATATACGTGTCGTAGATGCGGTCGATGTAGAGCGAGCGCAGCGTGTCGTCGTCGGGCACTTCGAGCGCCTGATAATGTTTGTGGCCAAGGCCCTCGAAGAAATCCATGTCGACGATCGTCGCGCCAGTGGCGACGATCACGTCGACCATGTTGTTGCGCACCAGTTCGGCATAGAGGTCCATGCAGCCGCCGGCCGAGGTCGACCCGGCGATGACGAGGACGACGGTGCAGTCCTTGTCGCCCAGCATCTGGTTGTAGATCTTCGTCGCGCGGCCGAGGTCGCGGCTGGTGAAGCTCATGTCGCTCATCGCGTCGACGATCGGGCGCGCGTCGAAGCTCTTGATGTCGATGTGCTTGACCTGCTTCGACAGCAGCTCGGCCTTGCGAATGTCGTTGATCTTGGTGTCGGTCATGGGGGCTCCCACAGGGAAATGCACGTCGTTCAATGGGGACGCGAAGACCCGAACGATGACGGCGTGCGGAATGTCCGCACGCCGTCACCGGATCACTGAAGTCGGAAGGTTACAGCTTCACGACGTTGCCGGTAACCTGTCGCGGCAATTCGATGTAGAGCGACTCCATCGGCTCGTCGGTGGCGACCACCGTCTCGTCCGAGGTGAAGCCGTTGAACGCGGTGCGCATCGCCGCGCCATAGGCGCCGAGCATCCCGATCTCGACATAGTCGCCGACGGTCACGTCCGCGGGGAGCGGGAACGGACCGGGCATATAGTCCATGTCGTCGCAGGTCGGACCCCACAGGCTGAACGCATGATCGCGGACGGTCGACTCCGGCTCGCGCAGCAGCGCGACCGGGTAGCGCCAGCCGATGTGCGCCGCGTCGAACAGCGCGCCATAGGCACCGTCGTTGATGTACAATTCCTCGCCGCGGCGACGCTCGACGCGCACCACGACCGAACTGTACTCGGCGCTGAGCGCGCGGCCCGGCTCCGCCCAGAGTTCGGCCGAATAGCTGATCGGCAGGCTCTCGAATGCGCGGTGGATCGTCTCGAAGTAACGCTCCAGCGGCGGCGGGGTCATGCCCGGATAGGCCGAAGGGAAGCCACCGCCGACGTCGATGACGTCGACCGTCACCGCCGCGGCGACGATCGCCTGGCGCACGCGCTCCATCGCCTGTGCATAGGCATCCGGAGTCATCGCCTGCGAACCGACGTGGAAGCAGATGCCGAGCGCATCGGCGACCTGACGCGTCGCGAACAGCAGCTCCTGCGCTTCGTCGGGAGCGACCCCGAATTTGGCGCCGAGGCTGAGCTTCGAATGCTCCGACGAGACGCGCAGCCGCACGCAGAGCGTGAGGTCGGCAGCGCCGCGGGTGGCACGCACGATCTTCGCCAGCTCTTCCATGCTGTCGAGCGAAAAGGTGCGGACACCGTGCGTGAAATACGCCTCGGCAATCGCTTCCTCGGCCTTGACCGGGTGCATGAAGCACAGGGTCGCGTCCGGCAAGGTGCGGGCGACCAGACGGACCTCGGCGATCGAGGCGACGTCGTAGGTCGTCACACCATTGTCATAGAGCGTGCGTAGCAGCTCCGGGCTCGGGTTCGCCTTGACCGCATACATGGTCCGGCCCGGAAACTTCTCCGTAAAGAAGCGGGCGGCCCGTGCCGCGGCGTGCGGACGAACGATCGTCACCGGCTGAACCGGCTGACGAATGGCGATGTCGATGGCCCCGGCGACGGAATCGGCGGGAACGGTCGAGAGGGGCGCTAACCCCAGCGCGCGATGATGCTGGTGCAACTCAAGGGACCTCCAATTGCCTTGCGGCATACGGTGACAAAAAGCTGCCTTGCGGTTGGAAGTCCCATGGGGCAGCGGAGGCGCGAAATATGATCGCTGGACGTGGATGTAAAGTGTCCATTGCGACGAAAGGTTCAATCGTGACGATTATGCGACACCCGACCCGCGCCGGGGTGCGCGACGCTGCCGCCAAGGTGGCTGCCGTGCTCCCGCCGACGCCGATATATCATCGTGAAATCAACGGTGTGGAGATCGTTTTCAAAGCGGAATGTCTCCAGCCGATCGGCGCGTTCAAGGTCCGCGGCGCCTGGCACCGGCTGACCGCGTTGAGCGACGAGGCGAGGCAGCGCGGCGTCGTGGCGTTCTCGTCGGGCAATCATGCGCAGGGAATCGCCTGGGCGGCGAAGCGACTGGGTATTTCGGCAACGGTGGTGATGCCCGCCGACGCCCCTGCCGCGAAGCGTGAGTCGACGCTGGCACTCGGCGCGGAGCTGGTGCCGTATGACCGTGCCACGGAGTCGCGCGAGACGATCGCGGCGCGGCTGGCGGAGGCGCGCGGCGCGACGTTGGTGCCGAGCTTCGACGATCCGTGGGTAATCGAGGGGCAGGGCAGCGCGGGAGTCGAGGCGGCGGCGCAAATGGCGGCGGCGGGGCTCGGCGCGCCGCGCCATGTGGTGGTGCCATGCGGCGGGGGCGGGCTGGCGGCGGGACTCGCGCTGGCCTTGCCCGAGGCGCGGGTGACGGTGGTCGAGCCGGAGGGCTGGGACGACATGCGCCGCAGTCTGGAGGCGAGCTGGATCGAGCCGGTCGGCGACGCGCCGCCGCCGACCGCGTGCGATGCGTTGCAGGCGATGCGTGTGTCGCCGCTCACGTTCGATGTGCTGGCGCGGCGCGACGCGACCGGGGTGGCGGTCAGCGAAGCGGAGGTGCGCGCGGCACAGCGCTGGGCGGCGGCGCAGCTGCGGCTGGTGGTCGAACCGGGCGGGGCGGTGGCGCTCGCGGCGGTGCTGGCCGGGCGGGTCGCGGTCGAGCCGGGGATGCTGGTGATCCTGTCGGGTGGGAACGTCGACATGGCGGACTATGCGCGGGTGCTGGCGGGGGAAGGGGCGTGAACGGCGCGCTGACAGGGATTGCGGCGGTCGCGCCGGCGGTGGCGATGCTCGCGGCGTTCGCGTGTGCGATCGGCGGCGGGTATCTGCTGGTGAAGCGGCGGCAGTGGTTGAAGGGCGTGCTGATGCTGGTGATGGCCGCCGTGCTGGTGGGGAATGTGCTGATCTGGACGATGTGATGCCCGCGCGAATGTTGCGAATGCTGAGACGCTGGCGGGGTCCGCGCGGGCGGCGCTCTTAAGAACGTCGAGGCGGTGGCGGTGGCGGTGGCAAGGGCGCGCGGCAGGCATGACGCGAACGCATATGCCTTGTCGAGGCGTGTAGGACAGGCCGGTTGCGTGGCGAGGGAGTGATCCCCCTGTGTCCGTCATCCCGGGCCTGACCCGGGATCCAGCTTCTTCTGTCCCGCGTGGGTTGAAGCGGGGCCTCGGATCACGTCCGGGGCGACGAAAGAGGTGACGTACTGGCGTCGCTTTCAGCCCCGCGGCGTCATTCGCACTCGCCTCACCGCCAACGCCAGCCGCCATTGGTCTTGAAGGCGGCGACGACCGCCAGCAGCACCGCGGCAGTAAGGATCGCGGCGGTTCGTGCGCCTTGGTCGAGGAAGATGTTCGCGAGCGTCACGATCGCGAAGAAGAGCGCCAATAATGCCCAGCCCTGCCATGTGATTGGCATTCCCGCGCCATAACCGTAACGCTTCAGGGCGAACCATGGCTTTTGCGGGCGTGACGGCATCGCGAACCTCCGCCGGCTTTATATCGCGGGGGGCAGACGCGGGCAAAGCCCGCGTCGTCGGTCGGCGCGGGGCGCCGCCGGCCGGGCTGGCGCGCGGGGCGCGGATCAGCGGGGCTGATCCGCTCGCGCCAGCCTCACTTGATCGGCGAGTTCGGGTCCAGCCGCATGTCGAGGTAATTGTCGACCGACTTCATCAGGTCGTCCATCTCATGCTCGAAGAAATGGTTGGCGCGCGGAATCACGTCGTGGTGGATCGTGATGTGCTTCTGCGTGCGCAGCTTGTCGACCAGCTTCTGCGAGGCGAGCGGGGTGGCGACCTCGTCCTCGGCGCCCTGGATGATGATCCCCGACGACGGGCATGGTGCGAGAAACGAGAAGTCGAACAGGTTGGCGGGCGGCGCGATCGAGATGAAGCCGCGGATCTCCGGGCGGCGCATCAGCAGCTGCATCGCGATCCACGCGCCGAAGCCGAAGCCCGCGACCCAGGTGGTCTGCGCCTCCTGATGGAAGCTCTGCACCCAGTCGAGCGCGGAGGCGGCGTCGGACAGTTCGCCGATGCCGTTGTCGAACGTTCCCTGGCTCTTGCCGACGCCGCGGAAGTTGAAGCGCAAGGTTGCGAAACCGCGGCGCTGGAAGGTCTTGTACAATTCCTGCACGATCTTGTTGTTCATCGTGCCGCCCGCGTTCGGGTGCGGGTGGAGGATCATCGCGACGGGCGCGCGCGGGCGCGGGGCGGGGGCGAAGCGCCCCTCGATGCGGCCTTCGGGTCCGGGAAAGATGACTTCTGGCATGATGACCTTGTGCTTGGGCAGGCAGCCGTTGGGGCCGGCGGGAAGCGCGCTATATAGGCCCGAACGCCGAAAATGGAATGTGTCTTGACCGAGCCGCTGTACCTCGACCACGCCGCGACGACTCCGATCACCCCCGCGGCCGTGCAGGCGGTGCGGGACGGGATGGCGATGTGGGCCAATCCGTCCTCGCCGCACGCCGCCGGACGCGCGGCGCGCGCGGCGCTGGAGGCGGCGCGCGGGCGGATCGGCGCGGCTTATGGCTGGACGGGCGAGGTGTTGCTGACGAGCGGGGCAAGCGAGTCGCTCGCGATCGCGCTGGGACGGTGCGTGCTGGCGCGGCGGATCGTCTCGGCGGTCGAGCATGACGCGGTGTTGCGCGCGGGCGGACGCGCCGAGGTGCTGTCGGTCGACGCGCTGGGGCGGGTCGATGCGGGGGCGCTCGGCGACGTGGCGGGCGCGCTGGTCGCGGTGCAATGGTGCAATAGCGAGACCGGCGTGCGGCAGCCGATCGCCGACATCGCGGCAGCCGTGCGGGAAGGCGGCGGACTGTTGCTGGTCGATGCCGCGCAGATGCCGGCGTCGGATGAGCTGGCGGCGGTGGCGGATTTCGTCGCGGTGTCGGCGCACAAGCGTGGTGGCCCGCCGGGAACGGGCGCGCTGCTGGTGCGCGACGTCGCGACCTTGCACCCGAGCGGCGGGCAGGAGCGTGGCTATCGGCCCGGGACCGAGAATTTGCCGGGCGTGCTCGGCCATGCCGCGGCGCTGGAGGAGGCGGAGCCGGATCACGGCGAACGGCGTACGCGGCTGGATGATGCGATCCGGCGCTCGGGGGGCATCGTCGTCGCGGAGGATGCCGTGCGGCACCCGGCGATCGGCGCGTACCGGATGCCGGGGGTCGCGTCGGCGGCGCAGCTGATCCGCTTCGATCTGCAGGGGATCGCCGTGTCGGCGGGGAGCGCGTGCGCGAGCGGGAGCCTCAAGCCCAGCCATGTGCTGCGCGCGATGGGGTGGAGCGAGGAGGCGACGCGCGAGGTGGTGCGGGTGAGCTTCGGGCGCACCACGACCGATGCCGATGTCGAGCGCTTCATTGCGGCATGGCGCGGGGTGGCGCGCGCGACCGGGCGGTTCGCGGCATGACCTATCTCGATTATCAGGCGACCACGCCGCTCGCGCCCGAGGCGTTCGATGCGATGCTGCCGTGGCTGCGCGACCAGCACGCCAACCCGCATTCCCCGCATCGTGCCGGGCGAGCGGCGAAGGCGGCGGTGGAGGTGGCGCGCGCGCAGGTCGCGGCGCTGCTGCCTGCCGGCGGGCGCGTAATGTTCACGAGCGGGGCGACCGAGGCGCTCAACTGGGCGATCAAGGGCGTCGGCGGCGCGACCGTGACGCAGGCGACCGAACATGCCGCGGTGCTCGATACCGTGGCGGCGAGCGGGCGCGCGAATGTGGTGCTGCCGGTTGATCGCGGCGGGCGGGTCGCGCCGGATGCGGTCGCGACGGCGGTGCAGGAGACGGGCGCGGGGCTGGTCGCGGTGATGCTGGTCAACAACGAGATCGGGACGATCCAGCCGGTCGCCGAGATTGGAGCGGCGGTGAAGCCGCTTGGCGCGCTGCTGCTGTGCGATGCGGTGCAGGGCTATGGACGGATCGCGATTCCGGAGGTTTGCGACATGATCGCGATCTCCGCGCACAAGATCTACGGGCCTAAGGGAATCGGCGCCTTGTGGGTGCGCGATGGCGTTTCGTTGACGCCGTTGCTGCATGGCGGGGATCAGGAGGGCGGGCGTTCGGGCACGCTGAGCCCTGCTTTGTGTGCGGGCTTCGGGGCGGCGGCGGCGTTGGCAAAGACTCGGATGGCAGAGGATGCGGCGCAGGCGGCACGGCTGTTCGATCTGGCGCGGGCGCGGCTGAGCGGGTGGACGCTTAATGGCCCCGACGAGCAGCGCTGGCCGGGCAATCTGAGCGTGCGGCGCGACGGGCTGGATGTGGCGCGGTTGATGAGCGACGTGCGCGACGTGGCGTTCTCGGCCGGGTCGGCGTGCGCGAGCGGGTCGGGGCGGACCAGCCATGTGCTGCGCGCGATCGGGCTGAGCGACGCGCAGGCGCGCGCGACGATCCGCGTCGGCTTCGGTCGCTATACGACGGAGGATGAGCTGGTGGCGGCGCTCGACCGACTGGCGGCGGCGGCGGACGCGCAGAAGGTGGCGGCATGAAGGTGATCTTCGACGGCGACGAACTGGCGGCGCGCGCGGGCGAGCGGTTGCTCGACGTGGCGCGGCGCAACGGGCTGCCGCTGGAGGGGACGTGCAACGGCGATCTGGCGTGCGCGACCTGCCATGTGATCGTCGATGCCGACTGGTTCGCCAAGCTGCCGGCGGCGCGCGAGGAGGAGGAGGACATGCTCGACCTCGTGGCCGATGCGCGGCGGACCAGCCGGCTGGCGTGCCAGATCGTGCTGACGCCGGAATTCGACAAGCTTTCTGTCAGCTTACCATAGGGTTCAGGGTCGGTGCAGCGCTCCCGGCGCATCTTGCCAAACAGGGCAGGGGATTTCGGGAGTAGAGCGTATGAAACTGATGACCTTGAGCTTCGCGGGCCTGATGGCGGCGATGACATTGGTGCCGACCGCGGCCTCCGCACAGCCGGGACCGCGGCATGGCTGGGACGATCGCCGCGGCTGGGACGACCGGCGCGACGACCGGCGTGGGTACGAAGATCGGCGCGGCTGGCGTGGTGATCGCGGGTATCGCGGGGATCGCGGCTGGCGGAGCGATCGTGGCTGGCGCGGGGATCGCTACGCGTGGAACGGCTATCGCGGGCCGCGCACGCAGACCGTATGCCGCTGGGTAGACGGCTATTACGGTCCGCAGCGCCGCTGTTTCCGCGTGCGTCGCTAACGATGTGACGCTTTGACTTGATCGGGCCGCCCGGCTCCGCCATAGGGCGCGCGGGAGTCGGGCGGACGTGGTCGTCGCCAACTTGGTCAGGTCCTGACGGAAGCAGCCACAACGATTTCGCCGCGGGTCGTTCCGGCTCCCACCGCGCAGCGCGCACATGGCCATGCTGGCCATGAGACGCGCAAGCGCGGCCGGCGGGTCGGCGCCGCCGAACCCGACCGACGACGCGGCTTTGCCGCGGCGGTTTTGTTTTTCTGACACATCGGCGTTTGATCCTGCCGCGAGCGGATCGCGGGACTTTATAGACATGGGCCCTTGCCTGCGCAGGGCGACGGTGCGCAGCGCGCAGGCGGCGCTGCTGGCCGGCAGACGCGCAAGCGTGGCCGGCGGGGCGCAGCGCCGGGCGACGACGCGACTTTTGCTGCGGCGGTTCTCTTCTGACACATCGACGATTGCGGGTTCGGCGAGCGGATCGCGGGACGGCACAGCCATGGGACCCCGCCTTCGCAGGGGCGACGGTCTTTCCTCGTCATCCCGGACTTGATCCGGGATCGCGCTCTTTACCTCCGTCGAGAATAAGCGGGCTTCGGCTCAAGTCCGGGGCGACGGCCTTGGTTTGGGTGTCGGCCACGTTCCTCCGCCGCCGGAGAAGCCTTCGACAAGCCGTCCGCGCGCTCCTATATCCGCCGGTAATGTCCGACTCTCTCGACCTCGGCACGCCGCCGCCGCCCGCGGCAAGCGCGCAGCCCTATCGCGTGCTGGCGCGCAAATACCGGCCGCAGACGTTCGCCGCGCTGATCGGGCAGGACGCGATGGTCCAGACGCTCGGCAATGCGATCAAGCGCGACCGGATCGCGCATGCCTTTCTGCTGACGGGCGTGCGTGGCGTCGGCAAGACCTCGACCGCGCGGCTGATCGCCAAGGCGCTCAACTGTATCGGCGTGGACGGGCAGGGCGGGCCGACGATCGATCCGTGCGGGGTGTGCGAGCCGTGTCGCGCGATCGCCGAAGGGCGGCATATCGACGTGATCGAGATGGACGCCGCCAGCCACACCGGCATCGACGACGTGCGCGAGATCATCGAGGCGTCGCGCTACGCCGCGGTATCGGCGCGCTACAAGATCTATATCATCGACGAAGTCCACATGCTGTCGAAGGCGGCGTTCAACGGGCTGCTCAAGACGCTGGAAGAACCGCCGGCGCATGTGAAATTCCTGTTCGCGACCACCGAGGTGAACAAGGTGCCGGTGACGGTGCTGTCGCGCTGCCAGCGGTTCGACCTGCGGCGGATCCCCGCGCAATTGCTCGCCGAGCATTTCGGGCGCGTGGTCGAGGCGGAGGGCGCGCAGGCCGACCCCGAGGCGCTGGCATTGATCGCGCGGGCGGCGGAAGGGTCGGCGCGCGACGGGCTGTCGATCCTCGATCAGGCGATCGCCCACGCCGATCTCGAAGGCGGTGGGGTGCGCGCCGACGCGGTGCGCGAGATGCTCGGGCTGTCGGACCGCAATGCGGTGCGCGACCTGCTGGCGCTGGTGCTCGCCGCGGACGCGCCCGGCGCGCTGGCGGCGCTCAGGCGGCAATATGAACTGGGGGTCGATCCGCTCGGCGTGATGCGCGCGCTGCTGGAGGCGGTGCATGGCGTGACGCAGGTCAAGGTCGGCGCGCCCGACGACGCCGCGCAGCCCGCCGAGGAGCGTGCGGCGTACCGGGAGTGGGCGGGCAAGCTGTCGTTCCCGGCGCTGCACCGGCTGTGGCAATTGTTCCTGAAGGGGCATGAGGAGGTCGGCCGCGCGGCGCTGCCGATCGAGACCGCCGAGATGGCGATCCTGCGCGCGATCCATGCCTCGACGCTGCCCGATCCGGGCGAGCTGGCGCGGCGGCTGGCGGCGGGGGATGTGCCGGTCGCGGCGCCGAGCGCGCCGGCCCCGCCCGCCGCGCCGCCGGCCCCGGAGAACCGTGCGCCCAAGGAATTCGCGGGCGTGTTGTCGCTGCTCGACGAGCGCGGCAAGCTCGACCTGCTGGTGCGGTTGCGGCGCGGCGCGAGCCTCGTGCGCTATGCGCCGCCCGAGATCGTGTTCAGCGGCACGCGGCCGCTGTCGACCGATACGCTCACCGAGCTGGCGGCGGTGTTGCGCGAGGCGACGGGCACGCCGTGGAAGCTGGCGATGGCGGACCTGCCCGGCGCGCCGACGATGTTCGAGGCCGAGCAGGACGTGGTGCAGGCGCGGCATGATGCGGCGCGCGCGCACCCGATCGTCGCCGCGGCCTTCGATGCCTTTCCGGGCGCCGAACTGATCGATCCGAAACCTGCGCAGCGCAGTATTACATGATGGGGAGTATCACATGAAGGATCTCAACGACATTCTGGCGATGGCCCAGAACGTCCAGAACGAACTGCAAAAGGCGCAGGACAGCCTCGACACGATCGAGGTCGAGGGCGTCGCGGGCGGCGGGCTGGTGAAGGTCAAGGCCTCGGCCAAGGGGCGGATCATTGCGGTCGCGCTCGATGATTCGCTGATCGTGCCGTCCGAGAAGCAGATGCTCGAAGACCTGATCGCGGCGGCGCTGAACGATGCGCGCGCCAAGGCGGATGCGGCGTCGTCGACCGAGATGTCGAAGATGACCAGCGGCCTGCCGCTGCCGCCGGGGTTCAAGCTGCCGTTCTGATCCGGATCGGGACGGTCGAAGTCCTTGCGGTAGCGGAACATTGCCGATCCGGTCGCATTCATGGCTCCACCAGTCGAAGGGAGAGAGCCATGAGTGACGATCGCGTGACGCAGACCCCGCATACCACGATCATCGAGCGCCGCAGCGGCGGCGGCGGCGGGTTGCTGATCGGGCTGGCGGTGCTGATCGTCGTCGTGGTGGCGGCCTATTTCATGATTGCGCGTGGCGACAGCGAAACCGCGAAGAACAACGCGATCACCTCGGCGGCGAAGAGCGTCGAGAGCACCGCGGACAAGGCCGGGTCGGCAATCGACGGGGCGACCGACGGGAAGTGAGTTCGTCAGCTCGGACTTGATTATGGGGCCCGTTGCTAGATCATGATAACGTCTGGTCGAATGAAGCGGTCGTCATTGCGAGCGTAGCGAAGCAATCCAGGGCGTCCTGGTTCGGCCCTGGATTGCTTCCCCCGGCCTGCGCCGGGGTCGCAATGACGGATCACCTTACAACAGCGACCCCTGCCGACTATTGCTCTCGCGCGGGGCCTGTCGGAACGCCGCGGTGGCGTCGACATAGGGCAGGTCGGGGCGGTGGCCTTTGAACAATTCGGCCAGCGTGATGATCTGGAGTCGCGGATAGCTTTTGCCCGTCACCTCCGACGCGAAGCGGCCGGCGGCAGCGGCTTCCTTCTCCATCGGGCGCGACGGCGCGACCTTGGTGACGAAGACCGCGGCGGCGGCTTTCTCGCGGATCATCGCGGAATGGAGGTCGCGGATCATCGTCACCCCGACATGATCGCCGCCCTTCACCGACACCAATGCGCGTTCGGTGTGGCGGCCGTCGGGCTTGAAATAGATGATGCCGTCGATCCCGCCATCCGCGCCCTTCTTCCGGCCGGCATAGGGCATGGCGTCGACCATCGACACCGCCCACCATTGGAACTGGTATTTGTCGCGGCGCGCGAGATCCTCGGCAGAGGCGAGGTCGCGCGGCGTGCCCTCGACGGTGAAGGCGACGCCGGGGAAGGCGGCCTGCATCCGCCTCTCGATCAACGAGATCGCCAGATGGGTGACGTCGATGCCGATCCACTGGCGATCGAGCTTCTGCGCGGCGTGGACCGCGGTGCCGCAGCCGCAGAACGGGTCGAGCACGACATCGTCTTCGTTCGAGGAGGCGGCGATGATCCGTTCGAGCAGCGCGAGCGGCTTTTGCGTCGGATAGCCGAGCCGTTCCTGCGCCTGCGAGTTGAGCGCGGGGATGTCGGCCCATAACGCCTGCACCGGCATTCCCTTGGCCTCGTCGAGATAGCGTTTGAGGCGGATGCCGCCGCTGCGCGTGAAGTGCAGCCGGCCTTCTGCGTCGAGGCGGCGCATCGTCTCCTCGGGCATTCGCCACAGCGAGGTCACGCCTTTGTATTCATAGGTATAGCCGCCGCCCGACAGCCCCTTGGCGGTGAGATTGTCGTCCATCCAGCGGCGGCGATCGGGGTCGCGCTGGCGGAAGCGCGCTTCGTACTCTGCGTCATAGGTGGTGTAAGGCGGGTCCCAGACATATTCCGCGCCGCGCGTGTAGAACAGCAGCGTGTCGAGGTTGCGCCCCCAGCGGCCGCCATCGGCGTGCGCGGTGGTGCGCTTCCAGATGATCTCGTTGCGGTAGCGTTCGGCGCCGAACACGCCGTCGAGCAGCAGCTTGAGGTAATGGCTCGCGGTGGAATCGCAGTGGAGATAGAGGCTGCCGCTGGGCTTCAGCACGCGGTGTAGCTCGATCACGCGCACCGCCATCATCGCCAGATAGGCCATCATGTCGTTCTCGCCGAGGAAGGCGCGCATCGCGTTGAGCAGGTCAAACGCCTTGGTGTGGCCGCTGCGCGCGACCTGGTCGAAGGCGTCCTCGGCGCGGTCGTTCCAGCGCCACGTGTCCTCGAAGGCCTCGATCTGCGCGTCGGCGCCGTCGCCGGTCGGCGAGCGGAAGAGGATGTTGTAACTGGCGTTCGAGTTGAAGGGTGGGTCGAGGTAGATCAGGTCGATCGAGGCATCGCCGATCTCGCGGCGGAGCACGTCGAGGTTGTCGCCGTAATAGAGGTGGTTGGTGGGTCGGTTCGCGCTGGACATAGGCGCGACTGGAGCGGGGTGCGGCGGGGTTGTCGCGGTGAGGTGGGGTCGGTGTGGAGCGGGTTGGGGCTTGCCTGCTCGGTGGGGATGGCACCGGAATGGAGGCAGTTGCGCGAGCTGTGTTCACTCCTCCCTTTCGGGGGAGGGGCTGGGGGTGGGCAGTTCCGCGAGTCTGACGCTCGTGGACAGGCCCCACCCCAACCCAGCCGCAGGTAAACGATGCCCCGCATCGTTTAGGTCATGATGGTAGCATGACCGACCTGCGACTCCTAAAGGGGAGGGGCTTTCAGGTCAGCCGTGGCCGGCCAGTGCCGCCAGCAGCAGTAGCGCGACGATGTTGGTGATCTTGATCATCGGGTTGACCGCCGGGCCGGCGGTGTCCTTGTACGGATCGCCGACCGTGTCGCCGGTCACCGCGGCCTTGTGCGCCTCCGAGCCCTTGCCGCCGTGGTTGCCGTCCTCGATATATTTCTTGGCATTGTCCCACGCGCCGCCGCCGCTGGTCATCGACAGCGCGACGAACAGTCCCGAGACGATCACGCCGAGGAGCATCGCGCCGAGCGCCGCAAAGCCGCTCGCCTGTCCGTCGACCGCGCGGACGATGAAGTAGAGCGCGATCGGTGACAGCACCGGAAGCAGCGACGGCACGATCATCTCGCGGATCGCGGCGCGGGTGACGAGGTCGACGGTGCGGCCGTAGTTCGGGCGGCTGGTGCCCTGCATGATGCCGGGGTTGTCGCGGAACTGCTCGCGGACTTCCTCGACGACCGCGCCGGCCGCGCGGCCGACCGCGGTCATCCCGAACGCGCCGAACAGATAGGGGAGCAGCGCACCGAGCAGCAGCCCGACAATCACGTAGGGATTGCTCAGCGAGAAATCGACGGTGAGGTCGGGGAAGTAGGTGCGTAGGTCAGTGGTATAGGCGCCGAACAGCACGAGCGCCGCCAGCCCCGCCGAGCCGATCGCATAGCCCTTGGTCACGGCCTTCGTCGTGTTGCCGACCGCGTCGAGCGCGTCGGTGCGTTCGCGGACTTCGTCCTCCAGACCGGCCATTTCGGCGATGCCGCCGGCATTGTCGGTGACCGGCCCGTAGGCATCGAGCGCGACCACCATGCCCGCGAGCGCGAGCATCGCGGTGGCGGCAAAGGCGATGCCGATGATCCCGGCGAGCTTGTAGGCGGCGATCACCGCGATCACGATCACCAAGGTCGGCAAGGCGGTCGCCTCGAGGCTGATCGCGAGGCCCTGGATGACGTTGGTGCCGTGGCCGGTCTCGCTGGCCTTGGCGATCGACTTGACCGGGCGATAGTTGGTGCCGGTGTAATATTCGGTGATCCAGACGATCAGCCCGGTGACGGCGAGGCCGATCATCATGCACCAGAACAGGTCGGTGCCGGTGAACGCCGTGGCGGCGGGGACGCCGGCAATTGCCGCGTCCGCGCTGCCGGTGGTGATCGCGTCGAAGGCGGCGTCACGGTCGGCGTCGAGGAAGCCCGCGCCGCCGATCACCGCATTCATGTCGCCGAGCGTCCATTGCGTGATCGCCCAGATCGCGGGTACCGACAGCAAGGCCGACGTCCAGAAGCCCTTGTAGAGCGCGCCCATGATCGAGCCGCGCCCGAGCCGGACCATATAGGTGCCGATGATCGAGGTGATGATGCACACGCCACCGATCGCGAGCGGCAGGCTCATGAGGCGCATCAGTTCGGCGGGGCTCGCCTGGATCAGCAGCGCGATCGACACCATCGTCACGCCGAGCGTCACGACATAGGTCTCGAACAGATCGGCGGCCATGCCCGCGCAGTCACCGACATTGTCGCCGACATTGTCCGCGATCACCGCCGGGTTGCGGGGATCGTCCTCGGGGATGCCGGCCTCGACCTTGCCGACCAGATCGGCACCGACGTCGGCGGCCTTGGTGAAGATCCCGCCGCCCAATCGCGCGAAGATCGAGATCAGCGACGCGCCGAACGCCAGCGCGGTCAGCGCTTCGACGATCGCGCGATCGTTGGGGAGCAGGCCGGAGGGGCCGGTCAGGTACCAGAAGAACAAGGCGATCGCGAGCAGCCCGAGCCCCGCGACGAGCATGCCCGTGACCGCGCCGGAGCGGAACGCCATCGTCAGCCCGCCCTGCAGCGACCCGCGCGCCGCCTCGGCGGTGCGGACGTTGGCGCGCACCGAGATGTTCATGCCGACGAACCCCGCGAGGCCCGACAGCAGCGCGCCGATGACGAAGCCGATCGTCGATAGCGTGCCAAGGGTGGCGAAGAGCACGGCCGCGACGACCACGCCGACGATCGCGATGGTGGTATATTGCCGCCCGAGATAGGCGCGCGCGCCCTCCTGGATGGCGGCGGCGATATCCTGCATCCGCTCGTTGCCCGGCGAGGCGGACAACACCTGTCGACTGGTCACGAAGCCATAGAGTACGGCGATCAGGCCGCAGACGATGGCAAGATAGACGATCGTCATGCCCTTCATCCCTCCTTGTGGCGCGTCCGGTCTGTCGCCGGTACGTCGCGCGGGAGGCGAGGCTAACAGGTGGCCGCGTCAGCGCAACCCGTGCTGGTAGCCGAGCGACGCGGGGAGCGGGATCAATCGGTTATCCTGCGTCAGCGTCAGGCCGGCGCCGGGGGTGAAGGTGCCGACGCGGGTGGCGGGGACGGGCAGCGCGCGGTCGGCGGGGGCGGCGAACAGGAGTTCGTAATCGTCGCCGGCGGTGGCGGCGGCGAGCGGGTCGGAGACGCCGCGCGCGAGTGGTACGGCGGCGAGGTCGATCGTGACCGCGAGCGCGCTGGCGGCGGCCATGCGCGACGCGTCGATCAGGAGGCCGTCGGAGAGGTCCATCATCGCATTGACTCGCGGCGCGAGCGCGCGGCCGTCGGCGAGGCGCGGGACCGGGCGACGGTAGCGAGCGAGCAGTTCGGGGTCGCCGGTGCCGGCGCGGGCGATGGCGAGCCCGGCGCCGGCATCCCCGATCGTGCCGGTGACGTAGAGCGCGTCGCCGGCCTTCGCGCCCGAGCGCGGCGGGGCGGGGGCGTCGCGGCCGAAGGCGGTGACGGTGAGGATGCGCGGAGCGTTGGCCGGGAGCGTCACCGTGTCGCCGCCGAGGAGCGGACAATCCAGTTCGGTCAACACTTCGCTGAGGCCGTCGAGGAAGGCGGCATCCCATGTTTCGTCGCCGAGCGGGTAGTTGAGGAGGATGCCCTCGACGATCGCGCCCTTGGCGGCGAGGTCGGAGAGGTTGGTGGCGACCAGCTTCCACGCGACGTCCTGCGGCGGGTCGGCGGAGAGGAAGTGGATGCCCTCGACGAGCGTGTCGGTGGTGATGGTGAGGCCGGCGAGCGCCGCGGTGTCGTCGGTGAGTCCCTGCGCGCCCGGATGGAGCGGGAGCGTGCGGAGGCGGGCGAGGAAGTCGGCTTCGGTCATGCGATTACCGTGCGCCCACGACCGTCATCCCCGCGGGGGCGGGGATCCAGAACCTCTGACGGTTGAGATTCTTGCGAAGACCTGCGCGTCTGGATTCCCGCCTTCGCGGGAATGACGGTCCGGGCGGGACGGCGTCACTCATAGGCGCCGCGGCGCATGACATAGTCGCGGGTTTCGTAGGGCGCGGGTAGCCCCTCGACCCACGCGCCATGCGCATGGGTGAGCGCGACCAGCTGCATCGGCTGCTTGGAGGGCCAATATTGCACGCGCACCTCGTGGCGGTGGAGGTCGCGGTTGGGCTCCATCATCACCCAGCCGAGCGGGCGCTCCGCGGTGGCGCGCGCGCCGGCGTCGGCCATCGCGGCGCGGATGCGCTCGCGCGAGGACGCCGGAAGATACTGCCAGACCACCGAATGCATCAGCACGCGCGCGACGCCTTCCTCCTGCGGCTCGGCGAGGCGTGCCTCGACCCAGTCGGCGGCGTCGCCCTGCACCAGGTCGACCGGACGCGCGCGGACCATGTCGAGCGCGGTGGCGAGGCGGGTGAGGCGTTCGTGGTTGTCGACCCAGACATAGCCGGCGAGGCGCTCGGCCTGCGCCGGGTCGCGGACGTCGACGGGGGCGATGTCGACGCCGCGGGTGCGGCCGATCGCGATCGGTGCGGCGGGCGGCGGCGGGCCGCGCCAGTCGGGGACGATCGCAAGCGGCGACTCGGGCGGCCCCACGCGCACCCCGCCCAGATCGAAGCGCATCCGGTCGATCAATAGATTGAGCCCCGCGCTGGAGCCGATTTCCAGCACCTCGATACGCGAGCCAAGCGCGGCGGCGACGTGGAGCAGGCCGGTCATCAGCCCCGCCGAGCGCTGCGCCTCGTTGGTCTGCGGCGGGCCGTCCAGCCACGGCAGCAGCGCGGCATCGTGCGTAGCGAGAATCGTCGCCAGCGTCGCGTCGTCGGCGGCGAAGGGGTCGGCGACGCCCCGACGGGCGAGCGCATGGAGGCCGCCGACGATCCGCAGCACGGTCGCGTCAGCGACCGGCTCGCCCGGCCAGTCGAGCAGCCGCGCGCCGACCGCGGTGTCGCGGGTCAGCACCCGCGCGAGCGCGCGGCACAAAGCGGCGGTCTGCGGCGCGGCCATCGCGTCGCAATATTGCGCCTGTACCTCGAAGGCGGCGCGATTGGTCGACTCGTCTGCCATGCGCGCCTCATTGCGCCCGCGGCGGTGCCTTCGTAAAGCCGCGCGCATGTCCGAGCCGCCCATTCCCGACCCGATCGTTATCGCCGTTCCCAAGGGGCGTATCCTCGAAGAAGCCCTGCCGCTGCTTGCGCGCGCCGGGATCGTCCCCGAGCCGGCGTTCGGCGACGAGAAAAGCCGCGCGCTGCGCTTCCGCACCGATCGCGACGGGATCGAGCTGATCCGCGTGCGCGCGTTCGACGTCGCGACCTTCGTCGCGCATGGCGCGGCGCAGCTGGGGATCGTCGGCTCCGACGTGCTCGCCGAGTTCGATTATGCCGAGCTGTATGCACCGGTCGATCTGAACATCGGCCATTGCCGGCTGTCGATCGCCGAGCCCGCCGACATGGCCGCGAATGACGATCCGCGCGGGTGGAGCCATGTGCGGGTCGCGACCAAATATCCGCATGTTACCGCGCAGCATTTCGCGCGCGCCGGGGTGCAGGCCGAGTGCATCAAGCTGAACGGCGCGATGGAACTGGCGCCGACTTTGGGGCTCGCCAGCCGGATCGTCGATCTGGTATCGTCGGGCAAGACGCTCAAGGAAAACGGACTGGTCGAGGTGGAGCGGATCATGGAGGTGTCGGCGCGGCTGATCGTCAACCGCGCGGCGATGAAGACGCGCGCGCATGTCTTTCCGCTGGTCGAGGCGTTCCGCGCGGCGGTGGCGGCATGATCCGGCTCGACACGCAGGACGGCGATTTCGCGACGCGCTTCGACACATTGGTCGATGCGCGGCGCGAGGCGGCGAGCGATGTCGCGCGCGACGTGGCGACGATCGTGCGCGCGGTGCGCGACGAGGGCGATGCGGCGCTGCACGCGTTCACGCAGAAGCTCGACCGGCACGACCTGAACGAGACCGGGTGGCGCGTCGATGCGGCGGCGTGCGCGGCGGCGTTCGATGGGCTTGAGCCGGAGTTGCGCGCGGCGCTGGAACTCGCCGCGACCCGCATCCGCGCCTATCACGAAAAGCAGCGGCCCGAGGATGTGAGCTATACCGATGCGGCGGGCGTGCGGCTCGGCGCGCGGTGGCGCGCGGTCGATGCGGCGGGCATCTACGTGCCGGGCGGGCGTGCGGCCTATCCCTCGACCTTGCTGATGAACGCGATCCCGGCGCGGGTCGCGGGGGTCGAGCGGCTGGTGGTGGTGACGCCGACGCCGGATGGCGAGGTGAATCCGCTGGTGCTCGCCGCGGCGCATCTGGTCGGGGCGGACGAGGTGTGGCGGGTCGGCGGCGCGCAGGCCGTCGCGGCACTGGCCTATGGGACCGAGCGGATCGCGCGGGTCGATGTCGTGACCGGGCCGGGCAATGCATGGGTCGCCGAGGCCAAAAGGCAGGTCTACGGGGTGGTCGGGATCGACATGGTCGCGGGGCCGAGCGAGATCGTCGTCGTCGCCGATGGCGCGAACGATCCCGAATGGATCGCCGCCGACCTGCTGAGTCAGGCCGAGCATGACACGACCACGCAGTCGATCCTGTTCGCCGACGATGCGGCCTTTGCCGATCGGGTCGCCGAGGCGGTCGAGCGGCAGTTGCAGGCGTTGCCGACGCAGGCGGTGGCGCGGGTGGCGTGGGAGGACAATGGCGCGATCGTGATCGTGCCGTCGCTGGAGGCGGCGATGCCGCTGGTCGACCGGCTCGCGCCCGAGCATGTCGAGCTGGCATGCGACGATCCGCAGGCGTTGTTCGATCTGTTGCGGCACGCGGGGTCGGCGTTCCTCGGGCGGCATACGCCGGAGGCGATCGGCGATTATGTCGCGGGGCCGAACCATGTGCTGCCGACCGGGCGGCGGGCGCGGTTCGCGAGTGGGCTGGGGGTGAGCGATTTCATGAAGCGGACCAGCTTTTTGCAGCTCGATGAAACGGCGCTCAATGAGTTGGGGCCGGCGACGATCGCGCTGGCGCGCGCTGAGGGGTTGCCGGCGCATGCGCAATCGGTGGCGTTGCGGATTCGGACGAACCGGTAACGCGCGTCGCCCCTGCGGAGGCAGGGGCCTATGACTGTTTCGTCCTGATCATGGGGCTGACACAGCAGCTTCGCGCTTTGTGTCAGGCCGACTGGCCGACTTCACAGACATGGGCCCCTGCCTGCGCAGGGGCGACGGAGGTTGTTTATGCGCTGGCGAGTTCGGCTTTCCTGTTGACCTTCTTCTCGGCCAGCGTCGTCAGCTTGTCGTCGGTGGCCTTTTCCTCGTCGAGCGTCGCTTGCAGCAACGACACGACATTGTCGTGGCCGAGCTGCGTCGCCCAGGCGATCAACGTGCCGTAGCGGGTGATCTCATAATGCTCGACTGCCTGCGCCGAGGCGATCAGCGCGGCGTCGAGCACCGCCTTGTCGGCGATCTCGCCCGCGACCTCGTTGGCCTCCTTGATGATGCCGTCGATCGCCGGGCAGGTGACCGCCTTCGCCTTCTGGTCGAGTGCCTCGAACACCTGCTCCAGCCGCGCGATCTGACCCTCGGTCTCGCGCAGGTGCGTCTCGAAACCCTTCTTCAGCTCGGGCGCGGTGGCCTTGTCGATCATCTTGGGCAGCGCCTTGGTGATCTGGTGCTCGGCGTAATAAACATCCTGCAACTGGTGGAGGAACAGGTCCTCGAGCGTCGCGATATCCTTGGTGAACAGGCCCATGTGCCATCTCCTCGGGTGAAGTTACCCGCGACGAACGAGGCGCCCGGCGGAGCGTTGCGAACAAACTTGCTGATCGAGGTCAAAGCGCGGTGGGGGGTGACGAACGCGCGCCAAGCGACTATGGCGCGCGGCCTATGTCCCGCACCGCTGCTCGTACCAAGGCCCGCGCCGCCGCGCGCCTCGCCGCCGTCCAGGCGCTCTATCAGCATGAGATGGAGGGCACCGCCATCCCCGTGCTGCTCCACGAATTCCACCAGCATCGGCTGGGCGCGACGATCGAGGACGTCGAATATGCCGAGGCTGACGTCACCTTCTTCGACGATCTGGTGAAGGGCGTCACCGCGCGGTCCGGCGAGATCGACACGCTGGTGGAGGCCAAGCTGAGCGCCGGGTGGACGCTGGAGCGGCTAGACAAGCCGATGAAGGCGATCCTGCGCGCGGGCACCTACGAACTGCTGGCGCGCGCCGACGTGCCGGTGGGGGCGGCGATCAGCTCCTATGTCGATGTCGCGCACGCTTTCTATCAGAAGCGTGAGGCGGGGTTCGTCAACGGCCTGCTCGATGCGATCGGCAAGCAGGTCCGCGCCTGACGATGGGTGAGATCGTCTCCTTCAAACACGCGCGCAAGGCCAAAGCACGCGCCGCGAAGGAGACGCAGGCCGCCGCCAATCGTGCCGCATTCGGGCGGACCAAGGCGGAGAAGGCTGCCGACGCCGCAGAGCGGGCGCGCAAGGACGCGCTGCTCGACGGCGCGAAGCTCACGGATAGCTGACGGTTTTCGGTACCTCGGGCAGCGGGATCCACTCGCTATCGTTGGGAACGCTGGCGAACTCGCCGGCCTTCCATGCGCGCTTGGCCTCGCGGATCGCGTCGCGCGAGGAATGGACGAAGTTCCACCACACATGCCGCGGGGTCGCGAATGCCGCGCCGCCCGCCAGCATCGCGCGGCCGCCCGCCTGTGAGTGGAGCGTCGCGGCGACGCCGGGGCGTAGAACGTAAAGTCGCTGCGGTTCGAGCGCGAGGCCGTCGAGCGTCGCCTCGCCGCTGGCCAGATAGATCGCGCGCTCGTCGGTGCTATCGTCGATCGGCACCGCCGCGCCGGGCGCCAGCACGATGTCGGCGTAGATCGTCTCGGCATAGGCGGTCACCGGCGAGGTCGCGCCCCACAGCGAACCCATGATGACGCGCGCGGTCGCGCCATGCGCCTCGACGACCGGCATCTTGTCCGCGGCAACATGCTCGAAGGCGGGGGCGCGATCCTCCTGCCCGTCGGGGAGCGCAAGCCACGTCTGGATGCCGTCGAGCCGCGGACCGTCGATGCGCACGTCGTCGGGCGAGCGCTCCGAATGAACGATCCCGGCGCCGGCGGTCATCAGGTTCACCGCGCCGGGCGTGATGCGGATGTCGCTGCCGAGCGAGTCGCGATGCTGGAACGCGCCCTCGAACAGATAGGTGACGGTCGACAGGCCGATATGCGGGTGCGGGCGCACGTCGACGCCGTTGCCGGGCGGCAGATGCGCCGGCCCCATCTGGTCGAAGAACAGGAACGGGCCGACCATCGTCCGTTCGCGATGCGGCAAGGTGCGATAGACCTTGAAGCCGCCAAGGTCGTGGGTGGCGGGCTCCAGCGTCTGCAGCACCAGATCGTCGCGGGTCGACATGCGCTTCCTCCGTCAGCGTTTCCCGCCGCTTAGCAGCGAAGTCACGCGGGCGGAACCGGCCGGAACGTGGGCCCGTTGAGGCGGGCGGACGGCGTAAAACCGGAGAATTGATATGAATTACAAAGGTTTGAGTGTCGGGCTCGGCCTGTTCTCGCTGGCGCTGGGCGCGGCGGAACTGTTCGCGCCGCGCCGGATCGCGCGGCGGCTGGATGCCGAGGATCATCGCGGCGTGGTGCGCGGCTTCGGGGTGCGCGAGGTCGTGTCGGGCCTCAGCATCCTCGCGAGCCCGGCGGCGTCGGCGACGGTGTGGAACCGCGTCGCGGGCGATGCGATGGACATGGGCGCGCTGGCGCTCGCTGCGCGCCGCTCGCCGCGCAATCGCGCGATCTGGGGCACGATCGCGTTCGTCGCGGCGACCACCGCGCTGGACGTGCTGACCGCGCGCGGGCTGGACGAAGAGACGGGCAAGCTGTCGCCGTTGCGTGCGCCGGCGCTGGCGTGACGGGAACGCGGATGCACGGGTGAGGGTTGAAGCGGCCATGACCAAGAAGAAACAGCAATCGCGCGCCGTGAAGGCGCAGGAGGCCCGGCGGACGCGGGCGATCGTCGCGGCGAGTGCGGTCGGCGCGGTGATCGCGGGCGTGGGGGCGGCGTTCGGGATGGGGTGGCTCGACCGCTTCCTGCCGACCGGCAATGCCGAGCATGACGCCCCGGATCTCGCCGCCGACGCGCCGACGCCCGGCTCGACGCGCGCACCCGAGGCGTTCCGTCCCGATCCGACCGCGCCGGTGCCGGCGTCGGAACGCGAAGGGCTGCGGCCGGCGACCGGGCCGGCGCCGACGCTGGCGGCGACGCGGGGCGAGATGGCCAACCAGACCGGATCGTCGAACGGGTGAGGTGTGCTTTGGGGCTGGCTGTCATGCCGGCTCCTTACGTCATTGCGAGCGAGGCGAAGCAATCCAGGGCCGGGTCAGGACGCCCTGGATTGCTCGGCTACGCTCGCAATGACGGATTAGTCGTCTGCCTGCGGGGTGGTTCACGGCCGTTTCGTGTTCCTGCGAACACAGGAACCCAGAGCCGCACAGGACAACGCTCGATCCTCTCGGCTCCTGCGTTCGCAGGAGCACCGCGTATTTTCATCAAGCCTAGCTTGTTGCGGGCTCGAACCACTGCATCACCGATGCCGAGAAGGGCGTCCACCAGCCGATCTTCACCCCGGCATTTGCGAGGCGGTCCCCCGTCCATGCGTTGCAGGTCCTGATCGCGTCGTAGCGGCCCGACGCCGGGTAGAAAATATCATAGCCGGCGTAGCCGCGGATCGCTTTACCGCCCGCGCGACTGACGCGGATCGCGGCGGCGAGGCGTCGGTATTCGGAGGGGCGGAGCAGGACCGTACGCACGTCCTTCGTCGCATGCGGGCGGGGGATGTGCTCGACATGGAGCAGCGTTTCGTCGCTGCCGACGGCCGCGTGCAGCACGGTGGCGGGACGCACGTCGGCCCAGGTCGGGGTGCCGAGAAAGAAGTTGCGCTCGCCCCAGCCGACCGCGACATGATCGTTCGCGGCAAAGCGCGGGTCAGGGAGATCCGCGGCGGGGAAGTCGCCGCGCCAGTCGATGCCGGCGGCGACCTTGGGCATCACGATGCCGGTGTGGACGCCATTGTCCTCGATCCAGATCGTCACGCCGCCGGTCATCGGGGGCTGCCAGTCGCGGTTGCGCGGGATCGTCGAGAGCGCGGTGCCGGCGAGCAGATAGACGAAGGCGACGACCGCGAGCCCGCCGAGCGTGCGCGCGGCGATCGTAGCGATCCGCCTCAACGCGCGCGGCACCGCGTCACAGATCGAGCGCCCAGCCGTCGCGGCCCTTGGGGTCGATCGGGCGGGTCGGAACGTGGCGCTCGGCACCGGCGCTGAGCCGCAGGATCGACCAGTCGCCGCGGCGATCGACTGCCTCGACGGTGCAGCCGCAGGCGGTAAAGGCGCGCTCGACCTCGGCGCGCTGCGTCTCCAGCAGGCCGGCGAGCACGATCGCGGCGTGCGGTGCGGCGATCGCGGCGACCTCCGGGGCCATCGAGATAAGCGGGCCGGCGAGGATGTTGGCGATCAGCAAATCATAGGGCGCGCGCGCGGCGATCGCCTCCGACAGCGCGCCGTCGGCGACGATCAGCTCGATGCCGTCGACGTGGTTGGCCGCCATGTTCTCGCGCGTGACGTCGATCGCGGCGGGGTCGATGTCCGTCGCGGTGACCGATGCGGTTGGCCAGAGATGTGCGGCGGCGAAGGCGAGCAGCCCGGTGCCGGTGCCGAGATCGATCGCGTTGGTGACGGGGTGTGCGGCAAGCCCGTCGAGCATCGCAAGGCAGCCCGAGGTGGTGGCGTGGTGCCCG
This sequence comes from Sphingomonas endophytica, assembly GCF_014199415.1. GTDB lineage: Bacteria > Pseudomonadota > Alphaproteobacteria > Sphingomonadales > Sphingomonadaceae > Sphingomonas > Sphingomonas endophytica. Next base: position 417,165 of record NZ_JACIJN010000001.1, on the reverse strand, counting down.
GTGCCGAACGCCTGACCCGCGTCGATCAGGAACGCGCGGCCACCTTCGGGCGCGTCGACAGGATGCGCGCTGGTGTGGACGACAAAGCGGCCCTCGCGGATCGGCTCCAGCCCGGCCTGACTCATCGTCACCCAGTCCTGCGCGGTCAGCGGCGTGACGGTCGGCGCGGTGCCGGCGGCACTCGGCACCAGCGCGGTGAGCGCGGCAAGCATCGCGGCGTCGGGCTCATGCTCGCAATAGGCGTCGAGCCGCCAATGCTCGCGATCGTCCTCGACCTCTTCGGTGGTCATCAGCACCGCGTCGATCGTCAGGTCGTCGGCGGCGTCGATCGCCTCGGCCTCGGCGCGGGTGCAGGGCAAGGTGACGCGCCAGCTGTCGATGTCAGCGGACATAGCTCGCTCCGTTGATGTCGAGGATTGCGCCGGTCATCGAGGGCGGGGCGTCGATCGCGCAGAAGCGCGCGAGCGTCGCGACCTCCGCCGGCTGCGCCACACGGCCGAGCGGGATGTCGGCGAGCAGTTTCTCGCCGCCGCGGCTGGCGAGATAGTCGTCGGCCATGCCGGTCATCGTGAAGCCCGGACAGATCGCGAAGGCGAGGATGTTGTCGCGGGCATAGCCGCGCGCGATCGTCTTGGTCATCGCGACCAGCCCGGCCTTCGCGGCGGCATAATGCCAGTGCGCGGGCGAGTCGCCGCGCCAGGCGGCGCGGCTCGCGACGTTGACCAGCCGCCCGCCGCCATTGCCCTGCCAGTGGCGGACGGCGTGGCGCGAGAGCTGCGCGGCGGCGGTGAGATTGATGCGCTGCGTCCGCTCCCAGCCGGCCAGCCAGTCGGCATCGTCACCGTCGAGCGGATTGGCCTCGAACACTCCGGCGTTGTTGATGAGCACGTCGATGCGGCCATCGAGCCGTTCGAGCGCCTCGGCCCAGAGCGCGTCGGGGGCGGCGGGGTCGGCGAAGTCGGCGGCGATTCCGCTGCTGGTGCCCTGTCCGGCGACCACCACGTCGGGGATCGTCGCCAGCGTTTCGGCGATCGCGGCACCGATGCCACGGCTGGCGCCGGTGATGAGGATGTTGGTCATGGCGCCGTCTGTAACGACGCCGCGCGGATCAGGCTACGTTGGCGAAGCCGTCCGCTTCCGCACGCAGCGTCTCGAAGCGCTGCGCGATCATCTCGAACGACTGGCCGAGCGACTCGACCTCGCCGGCGACGGTCTGCGTTCCTTCGCGGATCGCCGCGATCGTATGCGACATCGAGTCGGCGGTGAGCGCGGTCTCGTCGACGGCGGCGGTGATCGCAGTGACGGTGCGCGCCTGTTCGAACATCGAGTCGTTGATATGCCCCGCGGCGCCGCGCAGCTGCTCGATGCTGGTTTGGATCGAGGCGGATTTTTCGACGGTGACGCGGGTCGCGGCCTGGATCGCGGCGATCTTGGCGGCGATGTCGTCGGTTGCGCGCGCGGTCTGGTTGGCGAGGCTCTTCACCTCTTGCGCGACCACCGCGAACCCGCGGCCGGCATCCCCGGCGCGCGCGGCCTCGATCGTCGCGTTCAGCGCGAGCAGGTTGGTCTGGCCGGCGATGTCGCGGATCAGCCCGAGGATCGACTCGATCGATTTGGCGTGCTCGTCGAGCGCGGCCGAGGCGGCGACGGCGCCGTCCGCCTGATCGGTCGCGGCGGTGAGCGTCCGGGTCGCGACCTGCATGTCGCGCTGGACGCTGCCGATCGCGTTGATGAGCCCGGCGGCGGTCGAGGCGGCGTCGCGCATCGCCAGCGCGGATTGCTCGGCGGCGACCGAGACCTCGCTGGTCTTCTCGATCATCCCGCTGGCGGCACCGGCGGTCGAGCGCGCGCGGTCGCGCACCACCCGGCCGCGGGCGGCGATCGCATCGATACCGTTGCCGATGCGGGTGCGGAACGCGGCGGCGTGCTCGGCGCGCAATGCGCGGGCCCGCGCCACCCCGATCGCCCCGAGCTGGGTCGTGAGCAGATCCGATTCGAGCATCGCCATCCGCAGCAAGGCGTTGCCGAGCCGCAGCAGCCGCGGCGTGTCGTCGCCGACCGCGGCGGCGACCAGCTCGGTGACGCGGCAATGCGCCGCCGACAGCCCGGAGAGCAGGGCAGTGAGCGGGATGCCCGCCGCCTGCGAGTCGTCGACCTGCGTGACGACCATCTCCTGCCACGCGACGCTGAGCGGCGCGCGGTAGCGCAGCCGGGTGTAGTTCATCGCGACCTGCACCCGCCGTTCGCGATCTGGCGGCGACAGCTCGCGGACGGCCGCAGGGACGTTGTTGCGCGAGGCGAGATGCGTCCAGAAGGTCAGCGCGATCTCCGCCCAGGCGTCGCCGGCGTCGAGGATCGCGGCGATCTCGGCACAGTCGGCCAGCACGCGCCCGTCGGGATCGAAGTCGCGTGCGCGCTCGGCGAGCGGACGCAGATCGTGGTGGACGAGCGTGATCATCGTGACGGTCCCCCCAGAACGTCAGGCGGCGACGCGGGTGGCGAAATTGCCGGCGCGCGTGTCGAGATCGCCGAGACGGCTGGCAAGCGACTCGAAGCCGGCGCCGAGCTGGTCGATCTCGCTGGCGACCGCTTCGGTATCGGTGCGGATCGTCGCGATGGTGTGCGACATCGAGTCGGCGGCGAGCGCGGTCTCGTCGACCGCCGCGGTGATCGCGGTGACGGTCTGCGCCTGCGATTCCATCGCGTGGCGGATGCGGGTCGCGGAATCCTGCACCTCCGCCACCGTGTTGCGGATCGAGGCCGAGGTGTCGACGGTGACGCGGGTCGCGGCCTGGATCGCGGCGATCTTGGCGGCGATGTCGTCGGTGGCGCGCGCGGTCTGGTTGGCGAGGCTCTTCACTTCCTGCGCCACGACCGCGAAGCCGCGGCCGGCGTCACCGGCGCGGGCGGCTTCGATCGTGGCGTTGAGCGCGAGCAGGTTGGTCTGGCCGGCGATGTCGCGGATCAGCCCGAGGATCGACTCGATCGACTTGGCATGGTCGCTGAGCGCGCCCGACACGGTCACCGCGTCGCCGGCCTGCGAGGCGGCGCGGGTGGCGATGTCGGCAGCGACCTCGACCTCGGCGCGGGCGTCCTCGATCGCGCGGATCAACCCGGCGGCGGTGGAAGCGGCGTCACGCATCGCGACCGCGGATTGCTCGGCAGCGGCGGCGACCTCGCTGGTCTTCCCCAGCATCCCACGCGCCGACGACGACGCGACCGACGCCTGCGAGCGCAGGCTGTGCCCCTCATGCGTGGTGGCCTCGACCGTCGCCGCGATTTCATTCCGGAAATCGGCGGCCAGCTTGTCGCGCGCGCCCTGCGCATTGTGGGCGTTGTAGACCGAATAGATGGCGACGGTGATCTCGCCTTCCAGCGCCGAGAGCCGCATCAGCGTGTCGATGAGCTGCGGCAGCCGCGGATCCTCGCGCGGGACGTTGGCCATCAACACGCCGAGCGCGGCGCGGTCGCTGGCGCTGATCATCGCCAGCAGCGCCATCGGCGAGACCTTGGCGCCATAGGCCGAGGCCACCGACCGCTCGATCGACTCGACCCAGGCGCGCTCGCGCGTGCGCAGGAAGCGGTTTTCGAGAAAGGCGACGCCGATGTCGATCATTCGCTCGTCTTCATGCGCAGCGTGACTGGCGGTCGTGCCGAAGCAGCGCCGCCAGTGCGACCAGTAAGCGTCGGCGATCGTGCGGGCGTGCGGGCGCAGCGTCTCCCATGCGTCGCGCGCGGCGCGCGTCAGCTCGCCGCCCAGATCGAACACGTCGAAACGTGCATTGAGGTCCAGCGCGGCGGCGACGGATCCGATCGGCGGCAAATCGTTGGGCAACACCTGCTCCGTGCAGTAGGGAAGAACCGGCACCGGACTAGCGATGATCCGTTAACAGCGGGTTAGGGACCGTCACCGACTTTGGCGGTGCCGGACGGTCCGCTGCGCTTGCATCGCGCGCGCCACGGACGCATAGACCGCCGCAAACTCGCCAGCACCGGCCCATATTCAAGGAATTTCGCGCTTGGCCTCGAAACCCGCCCGCCCGCGCAGCCCGCATCTGTTCAGCGGGCCCATGCAGTTGCACTATCGCTGGAGCCCCGCGATGACCGCGTCGATCGTGCATCGCGCGACCGGCGACGGCATGGCGACGATCGGCACGCTGCTGCTGGTCTGGTGGCTGGCGGCGATCGCGGCGGGGCCAGCGGCCTATGGCGTGTTCCTCGACGTGTTCACCACCTCGACCGGGTCGCTGAACCTGCTCGGCTGGATCGTCGGGGTCGGGCTGACCTGGTCGGTGTTCCAGCATATGATGAGCGGCATCCGCCATCTGGTCATGGACACCGGCGCGGCGTTCGAGCTGAAGGTGAACCAGCGGCTGGCGCTGCTGACCTTCGTCGCCTCGACGTTGCTGACGATCGCCTTTTGGCTCTTTCTGGGGAACAAGTGATGGGCACCGAGATCGGTCGCGTTCGCGGGCTCGGCAGCGCCGGGCATGGCGCGCAGCATTGGTGGCACCAGAAGCTGACCGCGGGCACCAATTTCCTGCTGATCGTCTGGCTGCTCGCGTCGATCGCGACCTTGCCGTCCTATGATCATGGCACCGTGCGGCTGTGGCTGCATTCGGCGTGGGCGGCGATCCCGATGGCATTGCTGATCGCCTCGGTCTTCTACCATTTCCGGCTCGGCCTGCAGGTCGTCATCGAAGATTATTCGCACAAGGAAAGCCGCTTCGTGCTGACCGTCCTTGTCAACGTCTTCACGCTGGCGACCGCCGGCACCGCCATCTTCTCGATCCTCAAGGTCGCTTTCGGAGCCACCGCCTGATGTCTGCCGACGCTTACAAGATCATCGACCACACCTATGACGCGGTCGTCGTCGGTGCGGGCGGCTCGGGGCTGCGCGCCACGATGGGCATCGCCGAAAGCGGGCTGAAGACCGCGTGCATTACCAAGGTGTTTCCGACCCGGTCGCACACCGTGGCAGCGCAGGGCGGGATCGCGGCCTCGCTGGGCAACAACACGCCGGACCATTGGTCGTGGCACATGTTCGACACCGTCAAGGGCTCCGACTGGCTCGGCGACCAAGACGCGATCGAGTACATGGTCCGCGAGGCGCCCGCCGCCGTCTACGAGCTGGAGCACGCCGGTGTGCCGTTCAGCCGCAACGACAATGGCACGATCTACCAGCGGCCGTTCGGCGGGCACATGCAGAACATGGGCGAAGGCCCGCCGGTGCAGCGCACCTGTGCGGCCGCCGACCGGACCGGCCACGCCATGCTCCACGCGCTCTACCAGCAGAGCCTGAAGTATGACGCCGACTTCTACGTCGAATATTTCGCGCTCGACCTCATCATGGAGAACGGCGCGTGCCGCGGCGTGATCGCCTTGTGCATGGAAGACGGCTCGATCCACCGCTTCCGCGCGCATTCGGTGGTGCTGGCGACCGGCGGCGGCGGGCGCGTCTACCAGTCGGCGACCTCGGCGCACACCTGCACCGGTGACGGCAACGGCATGGCGCTGCGCGCCGGGCTCGCGTTGCAGGACATGGAGTTCGTGCAGTTCCACCCGACCGGCATCTATGGCGCGGGCGTGCTCATCACCGAGGGCGCGCGCGGCGAGGGCGGGTATCTCACCAACTCCGAGGGCGAGCGCTTCATGGAGCGCTATGCGCCGTCCGCCAAGGATCTGGCGAGCCGTGACGTGGTCGCGCGCTCGATGGCGATGGAGATGCGCGAGGGCCGCGGTGTCGGCAAGGACAAGGACCACATCTACCTCCACCTCGACCATATCGACCCCAAGGTGCTGCATGAGCGGTTGCCGGGGATCACCGAGACGGGGAAGATTTTCGCGGGCGTCGACCTGACGCGCCAGCCGCTGCCGGTGACCCCGACGGTCCATTACAACATGGGCGGCATTCCGTGTAACTACCACGGCGAGGTCGTGCGGCTGAAGGACGGCGATCCGGACTCGGTGGTACCCGGGCTGTTCGCGGTCGGGGAAGCGGCGTGCGTCTCGGTGCACGGCGCGAACCGGCTCGGCTCGAACTCGCTGATCGATCTGGTCGTCTTCGGGCGCGCGACCGGGCTGCGGCTCAAGGACACGCTCAAGCCGAACACGCCGCACAATCCGCTGCCCAAGGGCTCGGAAGAGATGGCGCTCGGACGGCTCGACCATTTCCGCCATGCCAGGGGCGGCACGCCGACCGCCAAGCTGCGCGCCGAGATGCAGCGCACGATGCAGCGGCATTGCGCGGTGTTCCGCGACAGCGAGCTGCTCAGCGAGGGCGTCGCCAGGATCGAGACGATCTACCAGGGGATGAACGACGTCAGCGTCGCGGATCGCTCGCTGATCTGGAACACCGATCTGGTCGAGACGATGGAACTCGACAATCTGATCGGCCAGGCGGTCGTGACGATGAAGAGCGCCGACAATCGCAAGGAAAGCCGCGGTGCGCATATGCACGAGGACTTCCCCGAGCGGGACGACGCGAACTGGATGAAGCACACGATCACCACCTTCGACGGCTGGGGCGGCAAGGGCGGCGCGACGCACATCGATTATCGCCCGGTGCATGATTACACGCTCACCGACGACATCGAGTATATCAAGCCGAAGAAGCGCGTTTACTGAGCCCATCCGCGTGCCCCGGCCGTGCGCCGGGGCTACGCTTGCTTCCGCGTGCCGGACGAAGCGGCGCTCCTGATCGAGCGCCGGGCGGCGGTTCGCGACCTAGAAACGTTGAGAAAGAGCGTGTGCCGAGTGGCACGCTCCGGATAGCGCATTGCGGCGATGTAGGACAGCGGCGGAACTCGCGCCGCGCTCGCGGCTTGAGCGCGGCATGACCGAGACCCACAACGCCGCCGCTTATCCGCTGCTCGCGGTTCCGCACATCCAGCTCCACGGCACCGTGGACGAGATGATGTACGCAAACTTCAAGGACCAGCTCGCCGCCGCGCCGGGCGACGGGCCGATCGTGGTGTCGATCACCACGCTCGGCGGCGACCCGGAGATGGCGCGCGCCATGGGTGACTCGATCCGGCTGCTGCGCGATTATACCGGGCGTGAGGCGCTGTTCCTCGGCAAGGTCGCGGTCTATTCGGCGGGGGCGACGTTCATGTCCGCCTTCCCGGTCGACAAAAGGTTCCTGACCCGCAACTCACGGATCATGATCCACGAGCGGCTGATGAACTCGACCATCCAGCTTTCGGGTCCGCTCAACACGCTCGCGCCGGTGCTCAAGGCCAAGCTCAACGAAATCGAGGATTCGATCCGCATCCAGGAAGAAGGGTTCGCCGACCTGGTGCGCGGCAGCAAGGTGTCGCTCGACGAGCTCAAGCAGCGCGCGCCCAACAATTGGTACATCGAGGCGGCCGAGGCGCGCGAGCTGGGGCTGGTGCTCGACATCATCTGACGCTCACGCAAAGGCCGGCGCGCGGCGGAGGTGCTGATAGGCGGTAATGACCTTGCGGAGCGCCGCCTCGTGCGTGCGGTCACCGCCATTGCGATCAGGGTGGTAGCGCCGGACCAGCTCCGAATAGCGTTTGCGCAGCGCATTGCGGTCGGCGTCGAGCGGCAGCCCGAGCGTTTCGAGGCTGCGGCGGTCCTCGCCCGACAGCGCGCGTCCTTCGGCACGCGGCGCGGTGCGCGCATATTTCGCGCCGATCGCATCGAGCGGGTCGCTGAAATCGGCCCAGCGCGGTCCCTGATCGCCCATCCGCGTCCGCGAGAAGGCGCGGGTTTCGCGCTCCCAGCCCGCCAGCGGCCGCTGCGCCTGGTGGATCTCGTCGGCGCTCATGCCGTCGAAGTAATTATAGCCGGCGTTGAACGCACGGACATGGTCGAGGCAGAACCAGCGGAAGCGTGGCGGGCCGTCGTGCGCGCAGGCACCCTCCAGAGGCGGCGCACGGAACTCGCCGGGTTCGGCGCAGCCGGGATGCGCGCACGGGCGGTCGGAATCCGCTACCCGGCCGTGGAAACGCGTATGAGGTCGATCGTTCTGGGGCTTCACCACTCACCCGTCGCTTGACGCACAAAGCGCACTATATGGGGTCGCATGACTGACACCGCCACCGGCACGATCGCGGCCGACATCACCGAGCGGCTGACCGCCGCGCTGTCTCCGACCCGGCTCGAGGTCATCAACGAAAGCGCGCAGCATCGCGGGCATCTCGGCGATGACGGCACCGGTGAGAGCCACTTCCGCGTCATCGTCGAGAGCGCGGCATTCGCCGGCCAGTCGCGGGTCGCGCGGCAACGGCTGGTCAACCGCGCGCTCGCCGATCTGCTCGCCGCACGGATCCATGCGCTGGCGATCCAGGCGAAGGCGCCCGGCGAGTGACGTACGACCTGTGGTACTGGCCGACGATCCAAGGGCGCGGCGAGTTCGTGCGGCTGGTGCTCGAGGCGGGCGGGATCGCCTATCGCGACCGGGCGCGGACGGACGGCGTCGAGGCGATGATGCACGATATGGCGGCGCGCGGTCCGCGCGCGCCGTTCGCGCCGCCCTATTTGGTCGCGGGCGACACGACCGTCGCACAGGTGGCGGATATCGTGCTGTTCCTGCAGGACCGGCACGGCATCGAGCCGCGTGACGAAGCAGCACGCTACTGGCTCCACCAGCTGCAGCTGACGGTGGCCGATCTGGTTGCGGAAGTGCATGCGGTGCATCACCCGGTCGATCCGATGGCTTATTACGACGAGCAACGTGCCGAGGCGATGCGCGCCGCCGCGCAATTCCGCGCCGCGCGGCTTCCCAAATTCCTCGGCCATTTCGAGGCGGCGCTCGGCGCGGCGGATGGTGCGTTCGTGGCCGGGGAGAAGTGGAGCGGGATCGACATGGCCCTGTTCCAGATCGTGGCCGGGCTCCGCTACATGTTTCCGCGCCGGATGGCGGCGCTTGCCGGGGACTATCCCCGGCTGGCGGCGCTGCATGACGGAGTGGCGGCGCTGCCCGCCGTGGCGGCCTATCTGGCGAGCGACCGGCGCGTGGCGTTCAACACCGACGGCATCTTCCGCCACTATCCCGAGCTGGACGGCGACTGACCCGCCGCCGCCCGCCCGGCGATGCGCCCGTCAGTCCTTGAGGCTGGCGGGAACGGTGCCGCCGCTCTTCTCCAGCTCGCGCATCACCGCCTTGTGGAGCCAGATGTTCATTTCGGCCGATCCGTCCTTCGCGCCGCTATAGCCGAGCTCGGTGGCCAGTTCCTTGCGGTTGGCGAGGCTGGAATCGAGATCGAGCAGCTTCATCAGATCGACGATCGACGTCCGCCAGTTGAGATCGGGATTGCCCTTCTGCTGCGCGATCCCGGTCAGCACCGCCTCGACGTCGACCGGCTGCTGCGGCGCGGCCGGCGCGGGGCTGGGGGCGGCGGGCGCCGCGGTCGCGCCCGGCGCGCTCGGCGCCGTCGGGGCGGGCGTCGGCGCCGCGGCCGGCGCGTCCTTCTTGCCGCCGAACTGTCCGCCCAGCGGGCCGTGGTCGCCAAAGATCGCCTTCTTGATCGCGCCGAAGATGCTCATGTCGGATGGCTCCTGTGTGGTGAATGCTGCGGGGGCAACGTCGCCGGACGAGGAAGGTTCAGGTGGATCGGGGGAGACGGCACGGGCGAGGAACCACGCGTCGCGCTCGCGGGTGAGGTGCAGGACCAGCCCGCGGTCGCTGTCTTCGGGCGGATCGCCCATTAGCGCTTCCTCGGCATCGGTCAGCGAGCGTTCGTAATCGGCATCGGCGGGATCGCCGTTTTCGATGCCGAGGAAGTCCGCGGGCGGCGGGAAGTAGGTGCGCCAATCCTCTGCCTGATCGTCCCACCATACCGGCTCGGCGGGTGCGGCCGAATGTTGCGAACGTTGAGACGCCGGCGGGGTTGTTTCCGCGGCGGGCGGGGCGGCGAAGGCGATCAGCCCGGCGGCCTCGGCGCGCGTCCATTGCTCGGCGGACCAATGCTGGCGCTGCGCGGGGTCGAGATCGGCGACCGGCACGTCGGCGGCACTGGCGTGGCCGGTGCGCGCGAAGCGGTCCGCGGCGGCGAGCCCGTAGAGCGGGGCGAGATCGACGGCGGTTTCGGCATCGGCGTCGAGCATGCCGCTGCGCTGCGCGAGGAACAGCCCGGCGCGCGCGGCACCGCCGCCTCCCGCGACGAGATCGAGATAGGCGTCGAACTCCTGCGCGACGAGCCGCGCGGCCTTGACGTCGGTGTCGGGGGCGGCCTCGACCTGCCGGTCGAGCCGCGCGAGCAGGCTCATCGCGAGGCGGTTGTCGTGGCGGTGGCGGGTGACGACCGAGCCGTCGGCACGGGTGTAGGTGTCGGTCTGGCCGTCGAGCGCGCGGACCATCAGCGTCTCGGCGACGACCTCCCGCGCGACCAGCGACGCGGCGCGCCAGCCGAGCGCGAACGCCGCGCCCTTGGCGGTGCGGCGGAAGGCATAGGCGGAGGTGGCGGACAGCCCGACGCGCGCGCAGGCGGCGTCGACGCCGTGGCCCTCGGCGATCGCTTCGAGGAAGGCGCGCTGGTTGGTGGCGGACCAGCCGTCGTGGCGGCGGGATTGGGTGGTTTCGGTGAGGAGGGTGATGGCGGGCGGCGGCGTCGTGGCCCGGCGGGCGGGGGCGGTGATGCCTTCCATCGGGGTCATGACGGTCATTTTGGGTGCGCCTCCTGCGGAAAGGGTGCGGGAGGGTGGCTTATGTTGGAGGGTGTAGGACAGGCCGCCGCGCCGAGGTGGCAGCGCAGCTACCGGCGCGGCGAACCGCGGCGGCCTCGGCCGGCGGCGCGGAAAGCGCCGTCCGACGACGCGGCTTTGCCGCGGCGGGTTGTTGACTGCGCCACTTATGTAGCTACATAATTGCGGCGTGGAGATCAGCTTCGACCCTGCCAAGCGTGCGAAGACATTGGCCGAGCGAGGGCTGGACTTCGCCGATGCCGGGCAGATGTTCGCCGGTTTGACGATGACACGGCCCGATGATCGCTTCGACTATCCCGAGCCGCGCTTCCAGACGTTTGGTTTGTTGAACGAACGGCTGGTGGTTGTGGTGTGGGCGGAGGTGGACGGACATCGTCGCATCATCTCGATGAGGAAGTGCAATGAGCGAGAGCAGCATTGGTTTGCCCGGCAGCTGGGTTGACCCCGACGACGCACCGGAGTGGACGGAAGAGATGTTTGCCGAGGCGGAGATCGCGGTCGGGGGCAAGGTCGTTCGAGCAGGCAAGTGGCGGAACGCCGGCCGCCCGCCACTTGGGCTGGCGGCGAAGCGGCAGGTAACGTTGCGGCTCGATCCAGAGGTGATCGAGAAGTTTCGCGAGGGCGGGCCGGGGTGGCAGGGGCGGATGAACGAAGCGCTACGGAAGGCGGCGGGTTTGTGACTTAGCGTTTTTCGCCTCGCCTGTAATCTAGAAGGCTCAGCAGATTAGTGAAATTCACCACACCCCAGCACTCCCTCATGGCGAGGCTGAGAAGGAGATAAAGCCAAAATCCCGATAATAGCGAGTCGGTCTCCTGCCCGAAAACAATTATTGACAAGCCCCCACCCGCCATTATCGCCACATAAGTTACCATTAGCATGATGACGAGTATGGCTAGCTGAAAGCCGTATACGTAGTCTTCGGCGCGCCGATCGTTTCTGAAAAGGGCATCTCTTAGGTCGGCAGATTGGAGAAGCGTCGATGCGCGTGTAGTCCATGCCAGCGACATGCCGATCAAAATAGAGGATGCTGGGAAAAGCGCCTTCGCTGCAAAGGTAAATGGGTCGGACTTGATAAGAAGCGTAGCGACCGTGGCAATGGCGACATGAACCAGAAGAAAACTATTCGCAATATTGCCTATTCCTCGGGGCGATCCGGGCTGGCGATGTAGCAACCATTTCCAGAATGTTTGCTTTACAAATCCACTGGGCCTCGAACCCTATGGTAAGCTCGCTTCGTGGCATCGAGTATTGACGAAAATACCGACTCGCGAGGTGACGGTTCAACGCGCTCTACCACCGGATTTCCTGACAGATGTACGCGCTTGGGCGGGCCACCCTCTCCCGTCCGTACGCTGGCGGACGCCTGCTCCCCGTCCGCTGCGACAGCTTTGGCCACGTCCTCAATCAAGCCCTTATCGAGACTTTCGCCTTCAACTTCAACGCGTGTTCTTTCGCCGCCAGCCTCTTTGGTAAACTCCTTCGCAGGTCCCTGGATCAATCTGTCAACATCATGTGGATTCGGCCAAGTGACTGTAAAACTGAAACGAATGACCGCTTCTGCTTCCCGGATCGAAGAGATGAAGTCGATAGGATCCGGAATTGGTTCGACTACAATCTCGTAGTTTGACTCTCTGGCATACGGCGCAGAGTTCAGTAGCTTGGCCAATTTTCCGGCGATTTCACTCGAGCTTTGTGAAACGCCACCCTTGCGAATTATACCACAGGACTGAGTTTCTTTATCAAACACGCCGAGCGTGAACGGAGCTCGCATTGCCTCCTCTTCAACGAAGTTGTGCGTGCTCAGATCAAATTGTGGTGTAGTGACAGCTTGCGTTCGACCCATGGCAAACCCGACGCCGCTTTCGTCAATTCTTTCTACGTTCCCGATGTGCCACTCTGATCCTCTCCCAACCATCCGCAGTCGGTTTCGACTCTAACGATCGTACAATGACAGACACAGGGTCGCTTGCCTCACGAAGAAAATCGCCTTGCGGCATGCCCTCGCATTTCACACGAAGTATCTGGATATAGAACATCGGCCCCTCCCAGGGCCAAATTACCCGGCTGCATGTTGCCTGTCATCATTCCTCGAAAGCAACGGCGCCAGATACCGCCCCGTAAAGCTCCGCGGCTCCTTCACCACCTCCTCGGGCGTGCCGGCGGCGACGATCTCGCCGCCCTTCACGCCGCCTTCAGGCCCCAGATCGACGATCCAGTCGGCGGTCTTGATGACGTCGAGGTTGTGCTCGATCACCACCACGGTGTTGCCCTGCTCGACCAAGGCATGGAGCACCTCCAGCAGCTTGCGAACGTCCTCGAAATGCAGGCCGGTGGTCGGTTCGTCGAGAATATACAGCGTGTTGCCGGTGGCGCGGCGGCTGAGTTCCTTGGCGAGCTTGACGCGCTGCGCCTCGCCGCCCGACAGCGTCGTCGCCTGTTGCCCGACCTTGACGTAGCCGAGCCCGACCTCGACCAGCATCGCCATCTTGTCGCGGATCGGCGGGACGGCGGCGAAGAAGCTCGCGGCGTCCTCGACGGTCATGTCGAGCACGTCGGCGATGCTGTGCCCCTTGTGCTTCACCTCCAACGTCTCGCGATTGTAGCGCGCGCCGTGGCAGACGTCGCAGGTGACATAGACGTCGGGGAGGAAGTGCATCTCGATCTTGAGCACGCCGTCACCCTGGCACGCCTCGCAGCGCCCGCCCTTGACGTTGAACGAGAAACGCCCGGGCTTGTAGCCGCGCGCCTGTGACTCGGGCAGCCCCGCGAACCAGTCGCGGATCTGCGTGAACGCGCCGGTGTAGGTGGCGGGGTTGGAGCGCGGGGTGCGGCCGATCGGCGACTGGTCGATGTCGATGACCTTGTCGAGATGCTGGAGCCCGGTGATCTTGTCGTGCTTGCCCGCGAGGATGCGGGCGCCGTTGAGCGTGCGCGCCGCGGCGGCATAGAGCGTGTCGATCGTGAAGCTCGACTTGCCCGACCCCGACACGCCGGTGATGCAGGTGAAGGTGCCGAGCGGGATCGACGCGGTGACGCCGGTCAGGTTGTTGGCGGTGGCGTTGTGGACGGTGAGCTTCTTGCCCGAGCCCTTGCGGCGCTTCGCCGGGACCGCGACTTCGCGGGTGCCGTTGAGGTAATCGGCGGTGATTGAGGTCTTGCTCTTCAGCAATTGCTTGACGGTGCCCTGCGCCACGATCTGCCCGCCGTGGACGCCCGCGCCCGGCCCCATGTCGATCACGTAATCGGCCATGCGGATCGCATCCTCGTCATGCTCGACGACGATCACGGTGTTGCCGAGGTCGCGCAGCCGCCGCAGCGTGGCGAGCAGCATGTCGTTGTCGCGCTGGTGGAGGCCGATCGACGGCTCGTCGAGGACGTAGAGCACGCCCGACAGCCCGCTGCCGATCTGGCTGGCGAGGCGGATGCGCTGACTCTCGCCGCCCGACAGCGTGCCGCTGGTGCGGTCGAGGTTGAGATAGTCGAGCCCGACGTTGTTGAGGAAGCCAAGCCGCTCGATGATCTCCTTCAGGATCCGCTCGGCGATCGCGCGCTGCTGGTCGCCGAGGTGGTTGGGGAGGTCGGTGAAGAAGGCGAGCGCGTCGACGACGCTCATCCTGGTGGCGTGGCTGATGTCTTCGCCGGCGATCTTGACCGCCAGCGCCTCGGGCTTGAGCCGCGCGCCCTTGCAGACCTCGCACGGCTGGCTCGACTGGTATTTGGACAGCTCCTCCTTCATCCACGCGCTCTCGGTCTGGAGCAGGCGGCGGTTGAGGTTGCCGATCACGCCCTCGAACGGCTTCTTGACGTCGTAGCTCTTCTTGCCGTCGATAAAGGTCAGCGTCACCGCCTTGCCCTCGGTGCCGTAGAGGATCTTGTCGGCGATCTCGGGGTGCAGCTCGCCCCAGGCGGTGTCGAGCGAGAAGCCGAACTCCCGCGCGAGGCTGGCCATCACCTGCATGTAATAAGGCGAGGGCGGGTTGGACTTGGCCCAGGGGACGACCGCGCCCTTCTTGATCGAGAGTTCATGGTTGGGCACGACGAGGTCCTCGTCGAACACCAGCTTCTCGCCGAGCCCGTCGCACGCCGGGCAGGCGCCCTGCGGCGCGTTGAACGAGAAGAGCCGCGGCTCGATCTCGGCGATGGTGAAGCCGCTGACCGGGCAGGCGAACTTTTCTGAGAAAACGATGCGGCCGGGCGGGGCGTGGTCGCCGAGCACGACGCTTTCGGGGGTGCGCGGCTCGACCGGGTCCGCGGGATCGATATAGGCGAGGCCGTCGGCGAGCTTGAGCGCGGTCTCGAAACTGTCGGCGAGGCGGGTGGCGGCGTTCTCGTTCACCGCGAGGCGATCGACGACCACCTCGATATCGTGCTTGTACTTCTTGTCGAGCGCGGGGGCCTCGTCGATCTCGTGGATCGTGCCGTCGATGCGGACGCGGGTGAAGCCCGCCTTCTGCCACTCGGCCAGCTCCTTGCGATACTCACCCTTGCGCCCGCGCACGACCGGCGCGAGCAGGTAGAGCCGCGTGCCCTCAGGAAGCGCCATGACGCGGTCGACCATCTGGCTGACGGTCTGCGCGGCGATCGGCAGCCCAGTGACCGGCGAATAGGGCACGCCGACGCGCGCCCACAGCAGCCGCATGTAATCGTAGATCTCGGTGACCGTCGCGACCGTCGAGCGCGGGTTGCGGCTGGTGGTCTTCTGCTCGATCGAGATCGCGGGGGACAGGCCCTCGATATGGTCGACGTCGGGCTTTTGCATCAGCTCGAGGAACTGCCGCGCATAGGCCGACAGCGATTCGACGTAGCGGCGCTGCCCCTCGGCATAGATGGTGTCGAAGGCGAGGCTCGACTTGCCCGACCCCGACAGCCCGGTGATCACCGTCAGCGTATCGCGCGGAATATCGACGCTCACGTCCTTGAGGTTGTGCTCGCGCGCGCCGCGGACGGAGATCGTCGTCAATGCCATAAGGGAGTTTGTTCCATATCTGTTCGGCCGCGTCCAGCCCGGCGGCGAACGCGCGATGTGGGGCGGGTGCCGCACTGCGGCAAGACGCACGGGCGACACGACAGTTGCGGGGCGGCGGCGGTGTCTTATATGACTGTGACAGTCAGGAGGCACGAGGCGATGGCCAAGAAGAAGAAGGGCAAGCTGCCCAAGGAAGTGCTGGGGGTGAAGGTGCCCAAGGAGCTGCGCAAGGCCGGCGAGAAGCTGATCGAGCAGGTGCAGGGGCCGGCGGGCAAGCAGGCGCTGGCGGCGGTGGTCGGCGCGGTCGCGACCGCGGCGCTGACGCGCGAGGCGGCGAAGGCGGCGGAGTGGGGCGAGAAGGCTGACGGCGCGAAGCCCGAGGCAGCGCCGCGGACCGAGCCCGGCGAGGCGTTCGCGCGCGCGGCGGAGTTGCTGGTGGGGAAGATTTTCGCGCCGCGCGTTTGAGGGGGCTAGGTCAGCTTCTTCCATGGATCGACAGCTTCCCTCGACCGTCGCCCCGGACTTGATCCGGGGCCCCGCTTCTTCATGGCGCGCGTTCAGGAAGAAGCGGGATCCCGGATCAAGTCCGGGATGACGGAGGGGGGCAAGGGGGCGGGGCTGGAGCGCTGGAGGCGATGATGACGCAGGATGACGACAAGCGCGCCGCCGCCGAGGCAGCGGTGGCCGAGGTGCAGCCCGACATGCTGGTCGGGCTCGGCACCGGATCGACGGTGCGCTTCGCGATCGAGGCGCTCGGGCGGCGGGTGGCCGACGGGCTGCGCGTGACCGCGGTCGCGACGAGCCTCGACAGCGCCGCGCGCGCGGCGGCGTTGGGGATCGTCGTGCGCGACTTCGCCGAGGTAGCGCGGGTCGATCTGACGATCGACGGTGCGGACGAGGTGGACGACCGGCTGTGGGCGATCAAGGGCGCGGGCGGGGCGATGCTGCGCGAGAAGATCGTCGCCGCGGCGTCGACACGGATGGTGGTGATCGCCGATGCCTCGAAACGGGTGACGGCGATCGGTGGGGTCAAGTTGCCGGTCGAGGTGCTGCCGTTCGCGCGTGGCTATGTGACCGACCGGCTGGCGATGCTCGACGCGACCGTGACGGTGCGCGACGGTGTGACCGACAATTGCAACATCGTGCTCGACGCGCGCTTCGCGGCCTTCCCCGACGCGCCCGCGCTGGCGGGGGCGCTGGATGCGACGCCCGGCGTGCTCGGGCACGGGCTGTTCCTCGACCAGGTGGATGCGACCTATGTCGCGGATCGTGGCATCGTTACGCGGCTGGAACGCGTCGAGGTGAGCGGTTAAGGGGATGAGGACTCGGCAACCGGCGTCGCGCCGGTGCGTTCGACCCCGTGACTCCCGACATGAGGATTGCATGACCGACACCGCCAGCTCGCCCGCCGGTTTCCACGAGGACGGCAGCCCGGAGCGGCTGCAGATCGATACGATCCGCACGCTGTCGATGGACGCCGTGCAGAAGGCCAATTCGGGCCACCCCGGCACGCCGATGGCGCTGGCGCCGGTCGGCTGGACGGTGTGGACGCAGTTCCTGCGCTACGACCCCGCGCACGCCGACTGGCCGAACCGCGACCGCTTCGTGCTGTCGGTCGGCCATGCCTCGATGCTGCTCTACTCGCTGCTGTATCTCGCCGGGGTCGAGGAGATCGACGCGCATGGGCAGAAGAGCGGCAAGCCGGCGATGTCGCTCGACGACATCAAGCAGTTCCGCCAGCTGTCGTCCAAGACGCCGGGCCATCCCGAATATCGCCACACCACCGGTGTCGAGACGACGACCGGGCCGCTGGGCGCGGGCTGCGGCAATTCGGTCGGGATGGCGATTGCCGAGCGTTGGCTGGCGGCGCGCTACAACCGCCCGGGCTTCGCGTTGTTCGATCACGACGTCTATGTGCTGTGCGGCGACGGCGACATGATGGAGGGCGTCTCCGCCGAGGCGGCGTCGCTGGCCGGGCATCTCAAGCTCAGCAACCTGTGCTGGATCTACGACAGCAACCAGATTTCGATCGAGGGCGACACCGATCTGGCGTTCGACGAGGATGTCGGCGCGCGCTTCCATGCTTATGGCTGGAACGTCATCCATGTCGATGACGCCAACGATATCAAGGCGCTGACCGAAGCGCTTGAGGCGTTCCGCGAGGAAACCGAGGCACCGACGCTGATCGTCGTCAAGTCGGTGATTGGCTGGGGTAGCCCGCGCGCCGGCAGCGAGAAGGCGCATGGCGAGCCGCTGGGCGCCGAGAATATCGCGAAGACCAAGGAAGCCTACGGCTGGCCGGCCGAGGACTTCTTCGTGCCCGAGGGCGTGAAGGAGGCGTTCGGCAAGGCGGTGAAGGACCGCGGCGGCAAGGCACGTGACGAATGGGTTGCGCTGTTCGACAAGTATCGCAGCGAACATGCTGATTTGGCAGCGGAACTCGACCTGCTGCTCAAGGACGAGCTGCCCGAGGGCTGGGACAGCGAGATCCCGACCTTCGAGGCCGACGAAAAGGGCGTCGCGAGCCGCGACGCGGGCGGCAAGGTGCTCAACGCGATCGTCAAGAAGGTGCCGTGGCTGCTCGGCGGCTCGGCCGATCTGTCGCCATCGACCAAGACCGACATCAAGGGCGCGGCGTCGTTCGAGGCCGACAATTATGCCGGTTCGAACTTCCACTTCGGCGTGCGCGAGCATGGCATGGGCGCGGTGGTGAACGGCATGGCGCTGTCGCACCTGCGCGCCTATGGCTCCACCTTCCTCGTCTTCCTCGATTACATGCGCGCGCCGGTGCGGTTGTCGGCGATCATGGAGATCGGCGCGGTGTGGGTGTTCACGCATGACTCGATCGGCGTCGGCGAGGACGGGCCGACCCACCAGCCGATCGAGCATCTCGCGACGCTGCGCGCGATCCCGGGGATCGACACCTTCCGGCCGGGCGACGCCAATGAGGTCGCGGCGGCGTGGCGCGCGGTGATGAAGGATGCGAGCACCCCGGCGGCGCTGATCCTGTCGCGGCAGGCGCTGCCGACGCTCGACCGCTCCAAGTACGCGAGCGCGGACGGCGTCGAGAAGGGCGCCTATGTGCTGGCGGGCGGCGATGGGACGCCGGACGTGATTCTGATCGCGACCGGCTCGGAAGTGTCGCTGGCGGTGCAGGCCTATGAGAAGCTGGTCGCCGAGGGCGTCAAGGCGCGGGTCGTGTCGATGCCGAGCTGGTATCGCTACGAGCTGCAGGACGCCGCCTACAAGGAGAGCGTGCTGCCCAAGGCGGTCAAGGCGCGCGTCGCGATCGAGATGGCCGGGTCGCTCGGCTGGGATCGCTACGTCGGTTATGAGGGGCGGCAGATCACGATGTCGACCTTCGGTGCGTCGGCGCCGCTCGCCAAGCTGGCGGACAAATACGGCTTCACGGTCGAGAATGTCGTCAAGGTGGCGAAGGAAGCGATGGCCTGACCGTCGCGGTATCGTCGTCGCGTCCCTATATCGGTCGGCGATACCGTTCGTGGTGAGAGACATGGGCGCCTGCCTGCGCAGGCGCGACGGACGTGGAGAGAGCAGATGAGCAAGCTACAGGACCTCAGCAAGGCTGGCACCGCGGTGTGGCTGGACTTCGTCGATCGCAAGTTCCTCGAACAGGGCGGTTTGCAGAAGCTGGTCGACGAGGACGGGCTGACGGGCGTCACCTCCAACCCGACGATCTTCGAGAAGGCGATGGGCGCGGGTGACGCCTATGACGCCGGGTTCACCGAATTCGACAAGGCCAATCCGGGTGCCGAGCCGATGGCGCGGTATGAGGCGCAGGCGGTCAAGGACATCCAGGCGGCGTGCGACACGCTGCGCCCGGTCTATGACCGGCTCGACGCGAAGGACGGCTATGTCAGCCTCGAGGTGTCGCCGTATCTCGCGCTCAAAGGCCCGGAAACCGCCGAGGAAGCCGAGCGGCTGTGGCAGGCGGTCGACCGCCCGAACCTGATGATCAAGATCCCCGGCACCGACGACGGCGTGCGCGCGATCCGCGACACGATCGCCAAGGGGATCAACGTCAACGTGACGCTGCTGTTCGGGGTCGAGGCGTACAAGAAGGTCGCCTACGCCTATGTCGAAGGGCTGGAGGAGCGCGTCTCCAAGGACCTGCCGATCGCGCGGATCGCGAGCGTGGCGAGCTTCTTCGTCAGCCGGATCGACAGCAAGATCGACGATGCGATCGACGCCGGTCAGGGTGGCGAGGAAGCCAAGGCGCTGAAGGGGAAGGTGGCGATCGCCAATGCCAAGCTGGCCTATGCCTGGTATCAGGAGTTCATCGCCTCGGATCGCTGGCAGAAGCTGGCGGCGAAGGGCGCGCAGCCGCAGCGATTGCTATGGGCGTCGACGGGCACCAAGAACCCCGATTACCCCGACACCTTGTACGTCGATCAGCTGATCGGGCCGGAGACGGTCAACACGATGCCGCCGAAGACGATGGACGCGTTCCGCGACCATGGCACGGTGGCACAGACGCTGACGCAGGGCGTCGACGAGGCGCGGCACGTGATTGAGGAACAGGCGCGGCTCGGGCTCGATCTGGACGGCGTGACGAAGACGCTGGTCGAGGAGGGTGTGGCGAGCTTCTCCAAGTCGTTCGACGATCTGATGAAGGTGATCGGCGCGAAGCAGCCCGCGAACGCTTGATGTTGGGTGGCGGGGACTGGTGACGGCCTGCGCCTCCTCGTCATTGCGAGCGTAGCGAAGCGATCCAAGGCCGGATCAGGACTTCTTGGATCGCGTCGCTACGCTCGCAATGACGTTCAAGGCTGAAACGGCGCGGCGATCTCGGGCGTGATCCGCAGCAGCCGCCCGGTTGCGCGGTCGAGCAACGCCCATGTCGTCACACCCTCGACGCGCAGCTTGCCATCGGTGCCGAGGAAGCGAAAGTGGCGGTCGAAGCGCGCGCCGCGCGGCGGGTCGGGGACCCAGGTCTCGCCGGTCACCGTCTCGCCTTCCACGACATTGCCGCGATAGTCGATGACGTGGCGGGTGATCATCCAGACATAGGCCGCTTGATGCGCCGGCGGCGCGATCGCCGCCCAATGCGCGACCGACAATTCCTGTATCCAGCGCACCCAGACGGCGTTGTTGACGTGGCCGAGCTCGTCGATATCGGCGGGTTGCGCGGTGAAGGTCTGCGTGAAGGTCATGCGTGACGCGCCTTGTACCAGCGCCAGCCCGCGAAGGCGATGCCCGCCGCGAGCAGCGCGCCGAGCGCCCACCACAAATGCCGGTCCGCGACGATCCGCCCAAGCAATTGCTCGAAGCCGTGTCCGAACAGATAGCCGATCCCGGTGAACAGGATCGCCCAGCAGGTCGCCGACACGGCATTGACGATCGCGAAGCGCCTGGCAGACACGTTGGTCGAGCCGATCGCGATCGGGCTGACGGTGCGCAGGCCGTAGAGGAAGCGGAAGGCGAAGATGAACGCGGTCGGGTGGCGCTCGAACGCCGCGACCGCGCGCGCAAAGGCGGGCTTGGCGCGCGCGGCGGCGATCCATTTGTGGTCGCGGAAACGGCGGCCGGCGTAGAACCACGCCTGATCCGCTGTGTACGAACCCAGTCCGGCGGCGAGCATCGCGAGCGGGAGCGACAGCAGCCCCTTATGCGCGAGTATACCGCCCGCCATCACCGCAGCCTCGCCCTCCAGCGCCGCACCCGCGAAGAGGGCGGCGAGCCCGTAGCGCGCGACGATCGCCTCGATCGTCATGCGGGGGTCACGCCTCGACCCCCAGCTGCCACAGCACGAAGGCATGTTCCTCGGCTGCTTCGCGCAGGCTTTCGAAGCGGCCGGACTTGCCGCCATGGCCCGCGCCCATGTTGGTCTTGAGCAGCAGCAGGTTGGTGTCGGTCTTGGTCGCGCGCAGTTTCGCGGCCCATTTGGCGGGCTCCCAATAGGTCACGCGCGGATCGTTGAGACCGCCCGAGATGAGCATTGGCGGATATTCCTGAGCCCTTACATTGTCATATGGCGAGTAGCTGCGGATCAGTTCGAATGCTGCCCTGTCCTCGATCGGGTTGCCCCACTCGGGCCATTCGCCGGGCGTGAGCGGCAGCGTCTCGTCGAGCATCGTGTTGAGCACGTCGACGAACGGCACGTCGGCGATCACCGCGCCCCACAGCTGCGGATCGGAATTGACGACCGCGCCCATCAGCTCGCCGCCCGCCGAGCGTCCCGCGATCGCGATCCGTCCTGCACTGGTCCAGCCCTGTTCGACCAAAGCCTTCGCGACATCGACGAAGTCGTTGAAGGTATTGGCGCGCTTTTCGAGCTTGCCGTCGTGGTACCATTGCTGGCCAAGGTCGTCGCCGCCGCGGATGTGCGCGATCGCATAGGCGAACCCACGGTCGAGCAGGCTGAGGATGCCGGTCGAGAAGCCCGGCGCGATCGCATGGCCGTAGGCGCCATAAGCATAGAGGAACAACGGGCGCGAGCCATCGCGCGGGAAGTCGCGCGGGTAGACGATCGAGACCGGCACCGCGGTGCCGTCACGCGCGGTGATCTTCAGCCGCTGCGTGTCGTATTTGCCCGCGTCATAGCCGCTGGGGATTTCCTGCACCTTCAAGGTGGTGAGGTCGCCAGTCGCAGTATCATAGTCGTAGACGGTGCCCGGGGTTACCATCGATTCATAGCCGAGCCGCAGACCCGTCTGTTCATACTCGGGATTATCACCGAGCCCCGCGGCGTAGCTTGCTTCCGGGAAGGGGATGCGGCGCGGTGTGGCGGCGGGGTCGTAGGCGTGGATCTCGATCTGGTCGAGCCCGTCCTCCCGCCCCTCGACGATGAAGAAGTCGCGGAAACATTCGACCCCGGTCATGTAGAAATGCGGGCTCGGCGCGATCCGCTCGGTCCATTCGCCGGGCGACGCGATCGGCGCGGTGACCAGCCGCCACATCGGATCGGTGTCGTTGGTGTGGATGAACAACGTGTCGCCGTGCGTGTCGACGTCATATTCGCGCCCCGGCTGGCGCGGCGCGATCAGGATCGGGGAGGCGAACGGATCGCTTGCCGGCAGGAGCCGGATCTCGCTGGTGACGTGATCGCCGGTGCCGATCACGATCCACTTGCGGTCGCTGGTCTCGCCGACCGCGACGCGATAGCCCTCGTCATCCTCGTGATACAGCTCGACGTCCTCCGCCGGGTCGGTGCCGAGCCGGTGGAAGCGGGCATTGTCCGTGCGCCATTCCTTGTTGGCGAGCCCATAGAGAAAACCGCTGTCGTCTGCGGTCCAGACGATCTCGGACAACATGCCGGGGATCGTGTCCGGGAGCAGGGCGCCGGTGATCAGGTCCTTGACGTGGATCGTGAACCGCTCGGAGCCGTTGTCGTCGATGGCATAGGCCAGCTTGCTTGCATCGTTCGAGATCGAGAACGCGCCGAGCCGGAAATATTCCTTGCCCTCCGCCAGCGCGGGTTCGTCGAGCAGCAGTTCGTCGGGGCCGCCCGCGACGGGCTTGCGCCACCATTTGCGATACTGGCCGCCCGTTTCGAACGCGGTCCAGTAGAGATGGTCGCCATCCTTTTGCGGGACGCTGCTCTCGTCCTCCTTGATGCGCCCCTTCATCTCTTCGTAGAGGCGGTCGATCAGGGGGCGGTGCGGTGCCATCTGCGCCTCGAAATAGGCGTTCTCTTCCTCGAGATAGGCGAGCACGTCCTTGTCGGTGACGTCGGGATAGTTCGGGTCCTTCAGCCATGCCCAGGGATCGTCGATCGTGATGCCATGCATCGTGAAGCTATGCGGGCGGGTGGCGGCGACGGGGGGCGTGGGTTCGGTCATGGCGCTTCCTAACGCGCGATATTGCCAAACGTCACCCTCTTGTCGGCACGCGCGGCACGGCGCACATCGCGCGGCATGAGCGTCGTCACCCGTTTTGCGCCTTCGCCGACCGGGCGGCTGCACATGGGGCACGCGTTTTCGGCGATCCGGGCGCACGATGTCGCGCGTGAGCGGAACGGGCGGTTTCTGCTGCGGATCGAGGATATCGACGGCACGCGGAGCCGGCCGGAGCATGTCGCGACGATCGTTGATGATCTGCGCTGGCTGGGGCTGACGTGGGACGGCGAGGTGGTCTTCCAGTCGGCACGCTTGTCCAACTATGCCGCCGCACTTGAGCAATTGCGTGAGATGCGACTGCTATACCGTTGTTATTGCACGCGTGCGGAGATTGCGGAGGCGCTCAGCGCGCCGCACGGCGCGGTGGCGGTCTATCCGGGGACGTGCCGTCATTCGCCGGCGCGTGACGCGCCGCATTGCTGGCGGCTCGACATGGCGGCGGCGTTGGCGCGCTGCGGCGACTTGTCGTGGACCGACCACGGGCGGGTGGTGGCGAACGAAGCGCTGGCGCAGGGCGACGTGGTACTGGCGCGCAAGGATGCCCCGGCCAGCTATCACCTCGCGGTGACGGTTGACGATGCTGCGCAGGGGGTGACCGACGTGGTGCGCGGGCGCGACCTGTTCGAGGTGACGCATGTGCACCGGGTGGTGCAGGCGCTGCTGGGGCTGCCGGTGCCGAGATACTGGCATCACGAGTTGCTGGTCGGGGCGGATGGCGAACGGCTGGCGAAGCGGCATGGTGCGCCGACCCTGGCGGCGCTGCGCGAGGCTGGGGTGGACGGGCGCGAGGTGGCGGCGAGGTTGCGGGCGGGGGTGGTGTAGCGCCTGTCACTCGCGCGTCGCCCCTGCGGGGGCAGGGGCCTATGGCTGTGTCGGCGTGGCGGGCGGTCTGACACAGGGGTGGACCGATGTGTGTCGGCCGATTTTCTTCGACTGGACAGACATGGGCCCCTGCCTGCGCAGGGGCGACGGCGTTCGGAAGTGGCGGCGTTGGCGGTCGAGGCGTCGAGGGGCGGCGGCGGGCGACGGACGCGCCGCGACGGCCATTGCCGTTTGCCCTTTCGCGTCTTAGCTTCGCTTCATGAATACCTTTCTCGTCATCCTGCTGGTCGCGGCGATGATCGCCACGGTGGTCGCGCTGGTGCGCGGCATCGTCTCCTTCCTCCAAAGCGCCACCGCCGAGGCGCGCGGCGAGGGGCCGACCGCAGCGCAGCTCAAATCCAACCGGATGATGCAGATGCGCATCTTCTATCAGACACTGGCGGTGCTGATCGTCGTCGTCATCCTGTTCGCCGCCGGGCGCAATTGATGGTCCGGCTCAACCGCATCTACACGCGCGCCGGCGACGAGGGCACGACCGGGCTGTCGGACGGCAGCCGCGTCGCCAAGACCGATGCGCGGATGCAGGCGATCGGCGATGTCGACGAGGCGAACAGCGCGATCGGGGTGGCGATTGCAGGGCTCGGCGACGCCGCGCTGGCCGAGCAGCTGACCCGCGTCCAGAACGATCTGTTCGACCTCGGCGCCGATCTCGCGACGCCGGGCGACGATTACGAGCCCGGCGAGATGACGCTGCGGATCGTGCCGGCGCAGGTCGCGCGGCTGGAGGCGGAGATCGACGCGCTCAACGAACATGTCCCGCCGCTGACCAGCTTCGTGCTGCCCGGCGGCGCGGCGGCGTCGCTGCATCTCGCGCGCGCGATCGTGCGACGCGCCGAACGCGCGGCGGTCGCGCTGGCGCCGCACGCCAACCCGCAGGCGCTGATCTATCTGAACCGCCTGTCGGATTTTCTTTTCGTCGCCTGTCGATCGGTGAACCTTAACGCAGGTGGGGACGTTCTGTGGGTAGCAGGGGCAAACCGATAACATAGGGCAGTCCCGTGCGCGCCCGATCTCCCGGGTGGCTGCAGGAGGACGACCATGGAAGCGCTCCCCCGGCCCGATGCCGGGCTTGATCCGCTGGCGCGGCGCTATGCGCAGGTGCGGCGGCTGAGCGAGGCGCTGGTCGCCCCGCTGTCCGACGCCGATGCCACCGTCCAGTCGATGGACGACGCCTCGCCGGCGAAATGGCACCTGGCGCATACGACGTGGTTCTTCGAGACCTTCGTGCTGCGCGACCATGTGCCGGGCTATGCGCTCCATGACGCGCGCTTCCCATTCCTGTTCAACAGCTATTACGAGGCCGAGGGGCGGCGGCACGCGCGCGGGCGGCGTGGCATGATCACCCGTCCGACACTGGACGAGGTGCTGGCCTATCGCCGCGCGGTCGATGCCGCGTTGCTGGCGAAGTTCGCCGAGCTGCCCGCGGCGGCGCTCGAGCTGGTCGCGCTCGGCTGTCATCACGAGGAGCAGCATCAGGAGTTGCTCGTCACCGACGTGCTGCATCTCTTTTCGGAAAATCCGCTGGAGCCGGCGGTGTGGCCGGCAGAGCGCAAGGTGCCGGTCGCGATGCCGGGGCCGATCGCGTGGATCGAGAGCGGCGAGCGCGTCGTCGAGGTCGGGCATAACGGCGGCGGCTTCGCGTTCGATTGCGAGGGGCCGCGGCATCGCACCTTGCTCCACCCCCATGCGATCGCCGACCGCACCGTCACCAACGGTGAATGGGCGGCGTTCATCGCCGATGGCGGCTATCGCGACGCGCGGCTGTGGCTGTCGGACGGCTGGGGATGGGTGCAGCGCGAGCGTGTCGGCGCGCCGCTCTATTGGGAGCATCGCGAGGGGGCGTGGACGCGCTTCGGGCTCGACGGGCGGCGCGCGATCGATCCGGCGGCGCCGGTGACGCATGTCAGCTTCTACGAGGCGGATGCCTATGCCACCTGGGCGGGCGCGCGGCTGCCGACCGAGTTCGAATGGGAAGCCGCCGCCGCACCGCACGACGCCAGCGCCGGCAACCAGCTCGACGGCGCGGGCGCGATCGAGCCGCGGCCGTTCGACGACGGGCCGGCGTTCTTCGGCGACGTCTGGGAATGGACCGGCTCGGCGTATCGCCCCTATCCGGGCTTCCACCCGGTCGAGGGCGCAGTCGGCGAGTATAACGGCAAGTTCATGAACGGGCAGTTCGTGCTGCGCGGCGGTAGCTGCGCGACCCCGCGCGGCCATGCGCGCGCCTGCTACCGCAACTTCTTCTACCCGCACCAGCGCTGGCAGTTCACCGGCGTGCGGCTGGCAAAGGACCTTTGATGCTGAAGCCTGAGATCGAGGACGGGCAGGTGACGCTCGCCGACCCGCAGTTCCGTGCCGACGTGCTCGCCGGGCTGGAACGCCGCCCGCGCGCGATCCCGGCGCGGTGGTTCTACGATCATCGCGGCTCGGAATTGTTCGAGCAGATCACCGATCTGCCCGAATATTATCCGACGCGGACCGAGACCGCGCTGCTCGAAGGACTGTGCCCCGAGTTGCGGGAGATCGTCGGCGAGGGGCGCGCGGTGGTCGAGTTCGGGTCGGGCTCGTCGACCAAGACGCCGATCGTGCTGCGCTGCGTGAAGCCCTCCTCCTATGTGCCGA
Source organism: Sphingomonas endophytica (assembly GCF_014199415.1). GTDB lineage: Bacteria > Pseudomonadota > Alphaproteobacteria > Sphingomonadales > Sphingomonadaceae > Sphingomonas > Sphingomonas endophytica. Next base: position 390,164 of record NZ_JACIJN010000001.1, on the reverse strand, counting down.
TCGACATTTCGGGCGACTTCCTGCGCCAGTCGGCGCGCGAGCTGTCGGATGCCTTCCCCGAATTGCTGGTGCTGCCGTTCGAGGCCGATTTCACGCGCCCGCTGACGTTGCCGCACACGATCAGCGACGCGCCCAAGCTGGGGTTCTTTCCGGGGTCGACGATCGGCAATCTGATCCCGCTGGCGGCGATCGACCTGCTGCGCGCGATGCGCGCGTCGCTGGGGGAGGGTGCGATGCTGCTGATCGGGATGGACCGGATCAAGGACCCGGCGGTGCTGGTTCCGGCCTATGACGATGCGCAGGGCGTCACCGCGGCGTTCAATCGCAATCTGCTCGAGCGGATCAACCGCGAGCTGGACGGGACGGTGCCGGTGGACGCCTTCGCGCACGAGGCGCGCTGGAACGACGATCGCGCGCGGATCGAGATGCATCTGGTCGCGACGCGCGATGTCGCCTTCACGGTCGAGGAGCGCGAGTTCGTCGTCGCGGCCGGCGAGACGATCCATACCGAGAACAGCCACAAATATGGCGAGCGCGACGCACGCATCCTGCTGCGCGCGGGCGGATGGACGCCGGTGCGCGAATGGACCGATGCCGAGGGCAAGTTCGCGGTGATCCTCGCCGAGGCGCAGGCGGAGCGGCCGGCGCCGTAACGCGATCCCGCGCTCTTTTCGTCGTCGGGGCGGCCTTCAAGGACCTAAACATCGTCGCCCCTGCGCAGGCAGGGGCCCATGTCTGTCGCGGCTTGGCGAGGCATCTGACACAGACATGTCGGTCGTGTGTCAGTCGGCTCGACGCACGATACAGTCATAGGCCCCTGCCTGCGCAGGGGCGACGGTGGCAGGTAAAACCTTCATCGATCGCGACGTCAGTCGCGGCGCACGCCCGTGACACTGAACGGCTTCGGCTCGACCGGCGGGATGGCGCTGTCGTTCAGCTCGCACTGCCAGAAGCCGACGTCGATCCAGCGGCCCTGTTTGTAGCCGACTTCGCGATACACGCCCGCGCGGCGGAAGCCGACCGCTTCGTGGAGCGTGATCGAGGCGTCGTTGGGCAGCGTGATGACGCCGATCGCCTGCGTGAAGCCCTGCGCGCGCAACGTGTCGACCAGCGCCTCGTAGAGCAGTCGCCCGACCCCCTGACCGTGCGTCGCGCCGCCGACATAGATCGACGTCTCGACCACATAGCGGTACGCCGGACGATCGCGGAACTGCGTCGCATAGGCATAGGCCAGCACCGCGTCGCCGCTGGTCGCGACCAGCCACGGATAATAGCCGTCAGACGCCGCGATGCGGTCGCGCATCGCCGCCGCGTCGGGTGCGTCGCTCTCGAACGAGACGGTGCCCGACAGCACGAACGGCGCGTAGATCGCGGCGATCGCCGCGGCATCGTCGCCGGTCGCGGCGCGGATCGTGATCGGGCCCTGCGGCATCACAGCCCGATCCGCGCGACGACGAGTTGCCACAGGTTGCGATCCTCGGCGCGCGCCGCGATTGGGCCGAGCCCGACGCATTCGAGGCATTGCGCGCGCACCGCCGCGCCGCCCAGCATCCGCTTCGCATCGCCCAGCGCGGCGGCGAATGCCTGCTGACGCTGCCACGTCAGCCGCGACAGCGCGTCCGGCGCGCTGGCATCGTCATCGTCCTCCTGGCTGGCGACCTGCTGCGCGATCTGCGCCGCGAAGCCGGGCTTCTTCTCCAGCCACACCGGCTGCGCATCGTCGAGCTTCGCGCGCTTGCCCGCCTCGGCGATCGCATCATCGAGCCCGCCGAAGCGGTCGACCAGCTTCAGCTGCTGCGCGATCCCGCCGACCCAGACGCGGCCCTGACCGATCTCGTTGACGCGCGCGACCGGCAACTTGCGCGACTGCGAGACGCGGGTGAGGAATTGCAGATAGCCATTCTCGATCCCGGCCTGGACGATGCGGTCCAGCTCCGGCGTGGTGCCGCCGAGCACGTCGGGCTGGCCGGAAAGCGGGGTGGTCTTCACGCCGTCGGTCGACAGGCCGATCTTCTTCAGCGTGTTCTCGAAGGTCGGGATGATCCCGAAGATGCCGATCGAGCCGGTGATCGTGCCGGGCTCGGCGAAGATCACGTCGGCGGGGGTCGATACCCAGTAACCGCCCGAGGCGGCGAGCCCGCCCATCGAGACCACCACCGGCAGCCCGCGGCGTTTGGCCTCCACGATCGCCAGCCGGATCTTCTCCGACGCCAGCACCGACCCGCCGGGCGAGTCGACGCGCACCACCAGCGCCTTGAGGTCGTTGTCGACGAGCCCGTCGTAGAGCAGCTTCGACACGGTATCGCCCGCCGCCTTGCCGGGGCCGGCCTCGCCGTCGACGATCTCGCCCGCGATCGTCAGCACGCCGACCTTGCCCTTCTTGGGCAGCGGGTTGGCGGCGACATAGGCGGTGTAGTTGATCGTCTTGAACCAGCCCGCGACCTTCTTGTCGTCGCCGCCCGCGAGCTGCGCGACGCGGCGGCCGAACGCGACACGATCGCCGAGCTTGTCGACCAGCCCGGTCGCGAGATTGGCGCGCGACACGTCGCCCTGTGCCTGCGTGACGAGCTGCGCCGGGTTGCCGAGCCACGGCGCGAGCTGCGCCTTGGGCCGCGCGGTCGACACCGCCTCGCGCCACTGGTCGAAGAGCGTGCCGTAGAGCGCTTGGCTTGCCTCGCGCGCTTCGGGGCTCTGGTCGGTGCGGGTATAGGGCTCGACCGCCGACTTGAACTTGCCGACGCGATAGACGTGCGCATTGACGCCGAGCTTGTCGATCAGGCCCTTGTAGAACAACTGGTTGCCGCCGGGGCCGGCGAAGAAGGTCCCGCCGAGCGGGTCCATCCAGACCTCGCTCGCCGCCGAGGCGAGGCGATAGCCGCCGTCGGTATAGGCGGTGGCATAGGCGAGCACCGGCTTGCCCGCGGTGCGCGCGCGGAGCAGCGCGGCCTGCACCTCGCCGAGTACCGCCGGATAGGCGCCGCCGAACCGATCGAGGTCGAGGACGATCGCCTTAACGCGGTCGTCGGTGCGCGCGGTGTCGATCGCGCGCAGCACGTCGCGCAGGCGATATTGCTTGCCGACCTGCTGCCCGCTGACCAGCGCGGTGAGCGGCACTTCCTCGGGCTGTTCGACGATCGGGCCGTCGAACTTGAGCACCAGCGCGCCGTCGCCGATCGCCGCCGGGCGCTGCCGCGCGTTGAGCGCGGCGAAGATCACCGCAAAGAACAGCAGCATCGCGACGAGCACCAGCGCGTCCTTGATCCCGACCAGCAGCTTCCAGGCGCCGCGTACCAGCTTCATCGTTTCTGCCACCTTGCGTTACGTGGCGACGACCGTAGCGCGGCGTGTATGACCGGGGCAATACGCTTTAAGGGTAAATGGCGGGGGGCGACCATGGGCGCCGACCCACCAACAACCGTCATTTCCGCGGGGCCGTTGCGCTTCCATCGCCAGACCTGCGCGTCTGGATCCCCGCCTGCGCGGGGATGACGGTGGAGGGGCAGGGTCGCCATGGATGACGGTGGCAGGGCGGGTCGCCATGACGGACCGGCTCGGCTAGGGCTCCACCGATGACCGCCCACGCCACCCTTGCGCCGCTGACGCAGGCGCCGCCGCCCACATGGGCGGTGGAGCTGCGCGCGCTGGGGGCGCTGGCAGGGCCGCTGATCGGGGCGAACCTGCTCCAGATGGCGGTGTTCGCGGTCGACGTGGTGTTCGTGGCGCGGCTCGGGCCGGTCGAGTTCGCGGCCGCGACGCTGGGCGTGTTCTTCTTCCATATCCTCGGCTTCGGACTGATCGGGATGGTCGGTGCGGCCGAGCCGTTGATCGCCGCCGCGCTCGGGCGGCGGGTCGGCGCGGTGCGGCAGGTGCGGCGGTCGTTCCGGATGGCGATGTGGCTGGCGGTGCTCGGGTCGCTGGTGGTGATCGCGGTGCTCAACTGCGCCGCGCCGCTGCTGCGGCTCGCGGGTCAGGACCCGGCAGTGGCGGCGCGCGCCGGGTCGTTCTGCCGCGTGCTGTCGCTCGCCGTGCTGCCCGCGGTGTTCGCGGCGCTGATCCGGCTGACCGCGGCGGCGCTGGGGCGACCGGGCTGGGCGTTGATGGTCACCGCGCTGGCGCTGGGCGTCGCGGTGCTCGCCAATTGGTGTCTGGTGTTCGGCAATGCCGGCTTCCCGGCGCTCGGGCTGGAGGGATCGGCGCTGTCGAGCGTGATCGTATCGACCGCGACCTGCGCGGCCTATGTCGTGATCCTGCTGACCGATCGCCGGCTGCGCCGCTATCGCCTGCTCGGCAAATGGTGGCGCGCCGAATGGTCGCGGATGGCGGAGATCGCCCGGCTCGGTACGCCGATCGCGCTCGGCTGGATGGCGGAGGGCGGGCTGTTCGGCGGCGCGGGGCTGCTGATGGGGCTGATCTCGGTCGCAGCGATCGACGCGCATGCGGTGGCGCTCAACATCGCCGCGATCGCCTTCCAGATTCCGTTCGGGCTCGCGCAGGCGGCGATGATCCGCGTTGGCTTCGCGTTCGGCGCGGGCGACCGGGCGTGGGTAGCGCGCGCCGGCAATGTCGCGATCGTGACCGGGATCGCGGTGATGGCGCTGAGCGCGATGGTGTTCTGGGCGGTGCCGCACTGGCTGGTGCGGCTGTACGTCGACCCGGCGCGCGAGGGCGCGGTGGCGTCGCTGGCGGTGGCCTTGCTGGGGATTGCGGCGATCTTCCAGCTCGTCGACGGCGCGCAGGCGGTCGCGGCCGGCGTGCTGCGCGGCGTGCAGGATACGCGCGTGCCGATGCTCATCCAGATCGGCGGCTATTGGGGCGCGGGGTTCGGGACCGCGCTGCTGCTCGGCTTCGGGCTGGGGTGGGGCGCGGCGGGGATCTGGTGGGGGCTGGCGGTCGGCCTCGGCGTCGTCTCCGCGCTGCTGATCTGGCGGTGGAACGCGCGCGAGCGGCTGCACCTGTCGCCGCACGTCGCCTGATCGCACGCACGTCCCGCCGGGCGGTTCCCAAAAATTTGCGGCGGGGCGTTGACCACAGCCGGGGGCACCCACATATGCGAACCGCTGGCACTCGACCGGGTTGAGTGCCAAATAAGTGTCACATACCTTAGAGGGGTAAAGAGCAATGAACTTTCGTCCGTTGCACGACCGTGTTCTCGTCCGCCGCGTCGAGGCGGAAGAGAAGACGGCCGGCGGGATCATCATCCCCGACACCGCCAAGGAAAAGCCGCAGGAGGGCGAAGTCGTCGCCGCCGGCGCGGGCGCCAAGAACGACAAGGGCGAGGTCGCCCCGCTCGACGTCAAGGCCGGTGATCGCATCCTGTTCGGCAAGTGGTCGGGCACCGAGGTCAAGGTCGACGGTGAAGACCTGCTCATCATGAAGGAATCGGACATCCTCGGCATCATCGCCTGAGCCGTCCGGCCACCTCAACTTTCTCAACATTCGTCATCTGAAAGGGTAGCCACATGGCAGCCAAGGACGTGAAATTCGGCCGCGACGCGCGCGAGCGCATCCTGCGCGGCGTCGACATCCTCGCCGACGCGGTGAAGGTCACTTTGGGGCCGAAGGGCCGCAACGTCGTGATCGACAAGAGCTTCGGCGCGCCCCGCATCACCAAGGACGGTGTGTCGGTCGCCAAGGAAATCGAGCTCAAGGACAAGTTCGAGAACATGGGCGCGCAGATGGTGCGCGAAGTGGCCTCGAAGACCAACGACATCGCGGGTGACGGCACCACCACCGCCACCGTGCTGGCGCAGGCGATCGTCCGCGAGGGCATGAAGTCGGTTGCGGCCGGCATGAACCCGATGGACCTGAAGCGCGGCATCGACCTGGCGGTCGTCAAGGTCGTCGCCGACATCCAGGCGCGCTCCAAGCCCGTCTCGGGCTCGCAGGAAGTCGCCCAGGTCGGCATCATCTCCGCCAACGGCGACCGTGAAGTCGGCGAGAAGATCGCGGAAGCGATGGAGAAGGTCGGCAAGGAAGGCGTCATCACCGTCGAGGAGGCCAAGGGTCTCGAGTTCGAGCTGGACGTCGTCGAGGGCATGCAGTTCGATCGCGGCTATCTGTCGCCTTACTTCATCACCAACCCGGAGAAGATGCAGGTCGAGCTCAACGACCCGTACATCCTGATCCACGAGAAGAAGCTGTCGTCGTTGCAGGCGATGCTGCCGATCCTCGAGGCGGTGGTGCAGTCGGGCCGTCCGCTGCTGATCATCGCCGAGGACATCGAGGGCGAGGCGCTCGCCACGCTCGTGGTCAACAAGCTGCGCGGCGGCCTGAAGGTCGCGGCGGTCAAGGCACCGGGCTTCGGCGATCGCCGCAAGGCGATGCTCGAGGACATCGCGATCCTCACCAAGGGCGAGGTCGTCAGCGAGGATCTCGGCATCAAGCTCGAGAGCGTCACGCTCGGCATGCTCGGCACCGCCAAGCGCGTGACGATCGACAAGGACAACACCACCATCGTCGACGGTGCGGGTGATGCGGAGTCGATCAAGGGCCGCACCGAGGCGATCCGCCAGCAGATCGAGGTGACCACCTCCGACTACGACCGCGAGAAGCTCCAGGAGCGTCTGGCGAAGCTCGCGGGCGGCGTCGCGGTCATCAAGGTCGGCGGGTCGACCGAGGTCGAGGTGAAGGAGCGCAAGGATCGCGTCGACGACGCGCTGCACGCGACCCGCGCCGCGGTCGAAGAGGGCATCGTCCCGGGCGGCGGCACCGCGCTGCTGTACGCGTCGAAGGCGCTCGACGGTCTGACCGGCGAGAACGACGACCAGACGCGCGGCGTCGACATCGTCCGCAAGTCGCTGACCTCGCTGGTCCGCCAGATCGCGCAGAACGCCGGTCACGACGGTGCGGTGGTGTCGGGCAAGCTGCTCGACGGCAACGACACCTCGCTCGGCTTCAACGCTGCGACCGACACCTACGAGAATCTGGTGGCGGCCGGCGTGATCGACCCGACCAAGGTCGTGCGCACCGCGCTCCAGAACGCCGCGTCGGTGGCGGGTCTGCTCATCACCACCGAGGCGACCGTCTCGGAGCTGCCCGAGGACAAGGCTCCGGCCATGCCCGCCGGCGGCGGCATGGGCGGCATGGGCGGCATGGACTTCTAAGCCGAAGGTGGCCTGCGCCAGCGTGGCTGGCGCAGGACTCGCCGCGGCGCGGACAGCCGGTCGGCAGCGCCGATCCGGTCTGACGTCCAGGGCAGCGGCTTTGCCGCTGCCGCCCAAGCGTATAGCAAAGGGCCGGTGGAGCGATCCACCGGCCCTTTGTTTGCGTGGGGCGAGCCGCTATATTCGGCCGCATGGCCACGCTGCTCAGCCTCGGTGAACCGCGCTTGCTGACCGCAGCGGAGTTCCTGCAAATCGACTTCGGCCCGGACCTGAAGGCCGAACTCGATAACGGCGTGATCCGTATGATGGCGGGCGGCTCGCGCGATCATGCGCGCATACAGGCCAATATGCTCATCGCGCTGGGCACCCGACTTCGCGGAACAGGCTGCCGCCCGTACGGATCGGACATGGCGATCCTCACGCATGACGCGTCGGTGCGATATCCAGACGTCACCGTTGATTGCGGGCAGCCCGGCGACAGCGGCGCCGATCGTTATCTTTCGGCACCGCGGATCATCGTCGAGATATTGTCGCCATCGACGCGCACCCTCGATCTGGGATCGAAGAAGGCGGAGTATCAGGCGCTTCCGAGTGTCGAGGCGATCGTGTTCGTCGATCCTGACGCAGAAACATTGGTCATCAGCACGCGCTCGGAAACGGGATGGTCCGATAGCCTCCCCGCGCGACGGGACGTCGACCTCTCCGCCATGAACCTCACCATCCCGCACGAGGAAATCTTCGCACGCGACTGACAGGGACGCCGTGCGTTCAGCGCGCATGAACCAGCGTGCGCGCATTCCCACCGCCAGCATCGTTTTCGGCTACGGCCCGATGCTCCCCCTCGTCGCCGCCGGGGTCGGCGCATGGATGCTCGCACCCGGCTGGGGACTGATCGCGGTGCGGCTGGCGATCGTCTGGGGCGCGTTGATCCTGTCGTTCATCGGCGGAGTGCGGCGCGGATTCGGGTTCGCGACGCCGCGCGCGTCGACCCCGGTCGAGATCGTCGCGGCGGTCGGCTATTTCACGATTGCCGGGCTGGCGCTGGTGGTGCCGTTCGTCAGCACCTCGCTGGCGTTGCTGGCCGCAGGCTATGCGCTGGCGGCGCTGCTCGACCGGCGCGCGGCGCTGGCGGGGAACGCGCCGGCACATTTCGCCCGGCTCCGCCCGCCGCAACTGTTGCTGGGCTGCGCGGGGCTGGCGGCATGCTGGGCGTGGGTGATGCTGGCATAGGTCACCCCGGACATAATCCGGGGCGACCCGGCGTTCAGCCCTTCATCGCCTCCAGCAGCAGCTTAACGTCCTGGCTGCGCCCGCGCGGCAGGATCAGCACGTCGTTGCCGCTGGCGACGACGATCAGATCCTCGACCCCGACCATCGCGACGCGCACGCCGTCGCTACGCGCGAGGCAATTGCTGCTGTCGAGCATGATGACCTCGCCATTGACGACATTGCCGCGCTCATCGCCTTCGCTGATCGCGTGGAGCGCATCCCAGCTGCCGACGTCGCTCCAGCCCATCGCCACCGGCACCACTGCGACGCGATCGGCCTTTTCCATCACCGCATAGTCGATCGAGTCGGATGGCGAGACCGCAAAGGCGGCGGCATCGGGATAGACCCGCACGCCCTCGCGCCGCGCGCACGCACAGGCCTTCCGGACCGAGTCGACGATCTCGGGTGCGAATTGCTCGAGCGCCGCCAGATAGGCGTCGGCGCGGAAGAGGAAGATCCCGCCGTTCCACGCATGGTCGCCCGACGCGATCATCGCCTCGGCGACGTCGCGCTTCGGCTTCTCGACGAAGCGCGCGACGCGGTGGACCCCGGCGGCGATCTCCTCGCCGACCTTGATATAGCCGTAACCGGTCTCGGGCGCGTCGGGGGTGATCCCGAAGGTGACGAGCCAGCCCTGCTCGACGAGCGGCAGCGCGGCGTGGATCGCGGCGTGGAACGCCTCGCGGTCGGCGATGACGTGGTCGGACGGCATCACCAGCATCGCCTGATCGGCGTCGGCGCTCAGCGCGGCGAGCGCAATAGCCGGCGCGGTGTTGCGCCCGGCCGGTTCGAGAATCAGCGCGCTGGGCGCGGTGCCGATCGCGCCGAGCTGTTCCTCGACCGCATCGGCGTGCGCGGCATTGGCGACCACGATCGGCGCGGCAAATGCGTCACCGTGCGCGCGCGCCGCGGTCAATTGCAACATCGTCTCGCTCGCGGTCAGCGCGAGCATCTGTTTCGGCTTTTCAGGCCGCGACATCGGCCACAAGCGAGTACCTGATCCGCCTGAAAGGATCACCGGCACGATTTCGGTCAATTGCTGCTCCTGTTCCCCCGCGGGAGCACAATTCGGCCCCCGACGCTCAACACGCCTGATCGTGCAAGGTTTCCTTATGCACGATATTGCGTTGCGGCAACGTGACGACCGGATTAGCCGGGGCGGCGATGACAGACGCCCTCGACCGGATCGCCGCCGCGCTGGAGCGGCTCGCCCCGCCGCCGCCCGCCAGCGCCGATCCGCTGGCGCATCCCGCCTATGTCTGGCGCGACGACGCGCTGGCGGCGGCGCGGGCGTTCGCGCCGCTGCCGCTGGCACTGTTGCAGGGCGCGGAGGCGCAAAAGGCGGCGCTGCTCGCCAATCTCGATAGGCTGGCGGACGGGCTGCCGGCGCAGGATGCCCTGCTGTGGGGTGCGCGCGGCACCGGCAAATCGGCGCTGGTGAAGGCGGCGGTCGGCGCAGTGCAGGCGGCGGGCCGCGCGCTCGCGCTGGTCGAGGTCGCGGCGGACCGGCTCGAGACGTTGCCGCGGCTGTTCGACGTGGTCGCGGGGCAGCAGCGGGCGTTCGCGATCTTCCTCGACGATCTCGGCTTCGATGTCGCGGCCGAGGCGCGGGTACTGCGCTCGCTGCTGGAGGGCGGGGCGGAAGCGCGGCCGGCCAATGCGCGGCTGATCGTCACCTCCAACCGTCGCCATCTGGTGACGCGCGACATCAAGGAGCAGGAGAGTGCGATCAATCCCCGCGACTCGGTCGACGACCAGATGGCGCTGGCGGATCGCTTCGGGCTGAGCCTCGGCTTCCATGTCGTCGATCAGGACGGCTACCTTGCGATCGTGCGCGGCTATGCCGAGCGATATGGACTGCCGTTCGATGCCGCGGATGCGGTGCAATGGGCGACGCGGCGCGGCAGCCGCTCGGGGCGTGTGGCGTGGCAGTATGTCGTGGAGGTCGCCGGGCGCGAGGGAAGGCGGCTGGCGTGAGCATCGACGCTCAGCGTTTCGTCGCCGCCGCCGTGCGGACGATCAGCGACACCGTCCCTGCGCCTTCGGGCTCGGTGGGGTTGATGATGCGGAAGTGCGAGGGGCGTTCGGTCCGGTAAACCGCAAGCGGATCGCCGGCCCGGCGGACACGCGCGATATAGGGTGCCATCAGATCGGCAAACGCACCTACCGCAATCGCCTGCGGCACGCCGAGCGGCAGATGGTCCTGCGCCGAGGCATCGCGATAGCGTTGCGGCACCTGCGCCGGGGTACCGCCCATCAGCGGCACGATCACCGGCTTGTCGCAGATCTCCTGATCCTTGCCGATGAACTCGGCGAGGCTGCTCGGTCCGTCGATCGCAACGACCGCCGCGGGGCTGACCGGTGTCGGCGCATGGATGTCGCTGGTCGGAGCGAGGCGCGGGCGGACTGCGCTCCAGGTCGCGAGCAGCGCGCCCGCCGAATGGCCGACCACGATCACGCGCGAAAGGTCGAGCGGGTAGCGTCTCGCGAGCGGCCGGAGCGTGTCGATCGCCGCGCCGGTGTCGCGGAACGTACCGGGCCAACCGCCGCCGGGCTGGCCAAGCTGGCGATATTCGATGTTGAGCGACGCGATACCGCGTTGCGTCAGCGCGTCGGCCAGCCCGGCGATGCCGCGAGCGGTGCCGCCGATCGATGCGTCCCAGCAGCCGCCATGGATCACGACCGCGACCGGGAATGGGCCGGCGCCCTCGGGCAGCCGTAGCTCCTCGACCTGTTGCGGGGCCGGGCCGTAACGAAGGATCGCGACGGGCTTGCTGACGGGCAGACGTTCAAGGGCGGGCGGTCCGTGCCAATAGACCATCCACAGCATGTAGGCGAACGGGCCGGCGAACCAGAGCGCGGCGCCGGCCACCGCCACGCCGCCAACGATCAGCCACCGCCGCTTCGTCATGATCGATCCCCCTCAAGGCGGGAGATTACGACCCGGCGACGGACGAGTCGAGCAAGCGGCAGCGGATTGTAAGGATATCCGCGACCTCGAAAACAAGGCGCAGCGACGATGTGTCGTGTCGCACATTCCTTGCGTCGTCGGTCGACTGTCACTCCTGCCACGATCCGCGAACGGCAACGACGATCTGGGGGGCTAGAGCGGATCGACATCCGCCGGGTGCCCGCCTACCTCCGTCATCCCGGCTTTGATCCCGGATCCCGCTCTTATCGTGGGGGCCGAAGAAGCCGAACCAGGATCAGGCTCTGCGCGACGCAGGAGGAAGGCGGCGGGTCAAAAAGCGAACCGACCGGCTCCCAAGCGACAATCGCGGGATTGTTACGCGACGATCGGCACTTGCACCACGCCGCTCCGGCAGGCCGGATCAGGCCGCCGCCAGCCGCTGCTGCAATCGGTGGACCGGGTTGCCGTCGCCCTCACCGAGCCGGAACCGTGCCACTTCGCGCGACAGGACTTCGGCTTCGGCAGCGAGGTTGCGCGCGGCGGCGGTGGCCTGTTCAACCATTGCGGCGTTGCGCTGCGTCACGTTGTCCATCTCCGACACCGCGGTGTTCACCTGGCCGAGCCCGATCGACTGCTGGCTGGCCGAAGTGGCGATCCGCGAGACGAGGTCGCTGATCTCGCCGATCCGGCCGATGATGCGCTGGAGCGCCTGACCCGCCTCGTTGACGAGGTCGACCCCGACGCCGACCTGCTCCGAGGAGGCGAGGATGCGCGTCTTGACGTCCTTGGCCGCGTCCGCCGAGCGCTGCGCCAGCGCACGGACTTCGGAGGCGACAACCGCGAAGCCCTTGCCCGCCTCGCCGGCGCGCGCCGCCTCGACGCCGGCGTTGAGCGCGAGCAGGTTGGTCTGGAATGAGATGCCGTCGATGACGGTGATGATCTCGCTGATCTCCGCCGAGGAACGCTCGATCCCGCCCATCGCCTCGACCGCGCGGCGGACGATCTGGCCCGATTCCTCGGCCTCGCCGCGCGCCTCGCCGACGATACGGTTGGCCTGGGTCGCGCCGTCGGCGGTCTGGCGGACGGTTGCGGTGATCTCGTCCATCGCCGCGGCGGTTTCCTCCAGCGAGGCGGCCTGCTGCTCGGTGCGCTGCGAGAGATCGTCGGACGCCTGACGGATATCGCCGGAGCCGGTGCGGATCTGCTGGCTGGAGCGGGTGACCACGCCGAGCGTGGTCGACATCTGCGTGCGCATCGCCTCGAAACTGTCGGCGAGCGCCTGATATTCGGCCGGAAGGCCGTCGAGTGTCGCGGTCAGATCGCCATGCGCCATCCGCTCGAACACCTGCCCGCAGCGCTCGATCACCGCACGGCGCCCGGCCTGTTCGGCCTCGAAATAGGCGGCAAGCGCGATGTCCATGTCGATCAGCGACGCCTTGACCAGCGCGGTCGCGGCGCGCGCGCGGCGACGCGCGCCGAACGGCGAGAGCAGCCGGCCGAGCATGAGTTTCGGGAGCACATGCTCAAGCATCCGGGCATAGCCGCTGATATACCAGGTCGGCGCGAGCCCGATCCGCGCATGGATCTGCCCGATGTGCGAGGCCGCGGCGGCGTAGTTGCGGTCGATCGGTCCCGAGAAGAGCTTGCGCCAATGTTCGAGCTGCTTGTCGCGGGCATGGTCCATCCGCGCCTGCGACTGGAACATCCTCGCGATCGCCGGGGTGCTGGCGATATGCCGGTAGAGCGCGACCAGCGCGGTGGGGGCGTGACGCTCGATCGCACGCCGGATCAGCGGAAAGGTGGCATAGCTGCGCTCGTTGTAGCCGAACGCTGCCAGCCGCTGTTCGAAGTCGATCGAGTCCTGTCCGCTCATTTCACTACCTCCCGTACGGCAGCAATAAAACGGAAACAGTTAAGGTCGGGTAAGCTTGCCGGGTGAGGTTACGAGCTGTTTTCTACAATTTCGGCCAATTCCAACCACCTGAGCTCGGCGGTTTCCTTTTCGTCGCGCAGCGCGGCGATGGCGCGGCTCAGGCGATCGAACGCGGCCGCGTCGCGCGCATAGAGGCCCGGATCGGCCATCGCCGCCTCGTCGGCGGCGATCCGCGCGTCGAGTTCCTCGATTCGCTTCGGTAGCAGATCATAGTCGCGCTGATCCTTGTAGCTCAGCTTGACGCGGGTCGGGGCAGGGGGGGGCGGTGCGGCGGCGGGTTTGGCGGCGGCCTTCTTCGCGGTTTCGACGCGCGGGCGCCGCTGGCGCTCCCAATCCTCATAGCCGCCCGCGACGACATCGACCTGCCCCGAGCCGTCGAGCCCGAGCGTGATCGTGACGGTGCGGTCGAGGAAGTCGCGATCGTGGCTGACGATCAGCACGGTTCCGCCGTAGTCGGCAATGACTTCCTGCAACAGATCGAGCGTTTCGAGATCAAGATCGTTGGTCGGCTCGTCAAGGATCAACAGGTTGGACTCGCGCGCAAATTCGCGGGCGAGCAGCAGCCGTGAGCGCTCGCCGCCCGATAGCGTCCCGACCTTCGCCTCGGTCAGCGAGGGGTCGAACAGGAATTCCTTGAGATAGCCGTGGATGTGCTTGCGCGACCCGAGCACGTCGATCCATTCGCCGCCGTCCGCCAGCACCTCGCGCACCGTCTTCTGCGGCGCCATCAGGCTGCGCTGCTGGTCGATGAAGATGCCGTCGAGCGTCTTCGCGCGCTTGACGGTGCCGGTGTCGGGTTCCAGCTCGCCGGTCAGCAGCTTGAGCAAGGTCGTCTTGCCCGCGCCGTTGCGCCCGACCACGCCGATCCGGTCGCCGCGCGCAACGCGCAGGTTGAGGTCGCGGATGATCGGGCGATCCCCGAAGCTCTTCGAGACATGATCGACGTCGATCACGATTTTGGTCTTGTTGTCGTCGCTGGCCATCTGGAGCGCGGCGGCGCCCTGCGGCCCCATCATCGCGGCGCGTTCGGCGCGCATCTCCTTGAGCTTCGACAGCCGGCCCTGGTTGCGGCGGCGGCGGCCAGTGACGCCGCGTTGCAGCCAATGTTCCTCGATCTTCAGCTTGGCGTCGAGCCGCTGGGCGTTGCGCTCCTCCTCGGCATAGACCTGCTCGGTCCACGCGTCGAAGCCGCCGAAGCCGACCTCGGCGCGGCGCAGCTCGCCGCGATCGAGCCACAGCGTCTGCTTCGTCAGCCGCGTGAGGAAGGTACGGTCGTGGCTGATGACGACGAACGCGCCGGTGAAACGCTTCAGCCAGTCCTCGAGCCATTCGATCGCGGCGATGTCGAGGTGGTTGGTGGGCTCGTCGAGCAGCAGCACGTCCGGGCCCATCGCCAGCGCGCGGACGATCGCGGCGCGACGCCGCTCGCCACCCGAGGCGGACGAAGCTTCGCGCGACAGGTCGATGCCGAGCTGGTCAGCGATCGCATCGGCCTGATAATGTTCGGGCGCGTCGTTGCCGGCCAGCGCATAGTCGCGCAGCGTCGTGAAGCCGCTGACGTCAGGGTCCTGCTCCAGCATCACGACCTTGGTGCCCGGCACGATCGTCCGCCGGCCCTCGTCGGCGTCGATGACGCCCGCGATCAGCCTGAGCAGGGTCGACTTGCCCGCGCCGTTGCGCCCGATCAGCGCCAGCCGGTCCCGTTCGCCGACATAAAGGTCCAGATGGCGGAACAGCCATCCCGCCCCCTGAACGAGCCCGAGGTTCTCATACGACAAGATAGGTGCGGCCATGCGCAGCGACCTAGGGAACCCCAGCGGCAGGGGCAAGTTGCGCGGAGGACACATGCGCCGCTTTCCTCATTCACAGGCTGTTCAAGCCGCTTTGCCTATGCCAGCACCGGTGAGAATGCTTCCTTCGCTTCTTCTGTGCGGGCTGGCCGCCCCGGCGATCGCCCAGCCGCCGCCCGCCGACCAGGCGCGCGACGGGGCGGTGGCGTTGCAGGCGCGTCGGCAGGGGCGGTTGCTGCCGCTGCCCGAGATCGAGCGGCGCGTGGTGCCGACGATGCGCGACGCGCAATATATCGGGTTCGACCTCGAGATGCCGAGCGGCATCTACACGCTCAAGTTCCTCAAGAAGGGCGCGGTGATCTGGGTCGATGTCGACGGGCGTACCGGGCAGATATTGGGACGCACCGGGCGCTGAGCGCGTTCAGGACCATGAAAGCCGCAATTCCATAGCGCGCGGCTTTCGTGCTAGCCCGACGGCTAGATACTTCGTTTTCCAAGGGAGCCCCACCAAAGATGCGCGTGCTGATCGTCGAGGATGAGCCCAATCTGGGGCAGCAGCTGAAATCAACGCTGGAAGGCGCGGGTTATGCCATCGATCTGGCGACCGATGGCGAGGAAGGGCATTTCCTCGGCTCGACCGAGAATTACGACGCGATCGTGCTCGACCTCGGCCTGCCGGAGATCGACGGG
This sequence comes from Sphingomonas endophytica, assembly GCF_014199415.1. GTDB lineage: Bacteria > Pseudomonadota > Alphaproteobacteria > Sphingomonadales > Sphingomonadaceae > Sphingomonas > Sphingomonas endophytica. The sequence goes on along the minus strand of NZ_JACIJN010000001.1, from coordinate 374,468 downwards.
CTGACCGTGCTCGACCGCTGGCGCAAGGAAGGCAAGGTCACCCCGGTGCTGGTGCTGACCGCGCGCGACAGCTGGTCCGACAAGGTCGCCGGGCTCGACGCCGGCGCAGACGATTATGTCGCCAAGCCCTTCCAGACCGAGGAGCTGATCGCCCGCCTGCGCGCGCTGATCCGCCGTGCCTCGGGCAACGCCTCGTCGGAGCTGATCGCCGGCGACGTGCGGCTCGACACGCGCTCGGGCAAGGTGACGCGCGCCGGCGAGCCGGTGAAGCTGACCGCGCAGGAATACAAGTTGCTCAGCTACCTGCTTCACCACAAGGGCAAGGTGGTGAGCCGCACCGAGTTGATCGAACATATCTACGATCAGGATTTCGATCGCGATTCGAACACGATCGAGGTGTTCGTGACGCGGATTCGCAAGAAGCTCGGCCAGGACGTGATCACCACGATCCGCGGCCTCGGCTACAGCCTGGAAGACCCGGACGCCTGACGCCGTGACCGAGGGCGAACCCGGCAAGCCGCGGGCGAGCGGGTCGCTCTCGCGGCGGATGATCCTGATCGCGTTCGCGTGGATCTCGGCGCTGCTGGTCGGCGGCGGGTTCGCGCTCGACCGCGTGCTGGTCGGCGCGGTGACCGCCAATGCCGACGACCAGTTGCAATATGTGCTGCGCTCGTTGCTGGCATCGGCCGAGATCGACCCGATCGGCGAGGTACGCTTCAACCGCCAGCCTGCCGACCAGAGCTTCCTCGAACCCTATTCGGGGCAATATTGGCAGGTCTCCGCGCCGGGGCACGAGACCTTCCCGTCGCGATCGCTGTGGGATCGCGAACTGGCCTATGGCAAGCCGCACAGCGGCTCCGAGGTGCGCAAATACGATAGCAGCCAGTTCCCCGACGAGAAATTGCGCGTGATCGAGCGCGACGTGACGCTGCCGGGATCGAACGTCCGCTGGCGCTTTCAGGTCGCGAGCCGCGGCGACGCACTGGAGGCGCAGATTGCGGTGCTGCGCCGGACCTTGGTGCGTAGCTTCGTGCTGCTCGGGGTCGGGCTGGCGGTGCTGGCGACGTTGCAGACCTTCTACGGACTGTTGCCGCTGCGGCGGCTGCGGCTCGAGATCGCGAAGATGCGCGCCGGTCGGTCGAACCGGATCAGCGGGGCGATGCCGCTGGAACTGTTGCCGATGGTCGAGGAGCTGAACGCGCTGGTCGCGCATAACGAGACGCAAGCCGAGGAGGCGCGGCGCCACGCCGGCAATCTCGCGCACGCGCTCAAGACGCCGCTGACCGTCATCATGAACGCCGCGACCGCGCAGTCCGACGATCTCGCCGATACGGTAATCCGCGAAGCGCGGACGATGCGGCGGCAGGTCGACCACCATCTGGCGCGCGCACGCGCGGTCGGGCGGCGCGGCTCGGCGCACAGCCGCGCGCAGGTGTGGCCGAGCGTCGAGTCGGTCGAGCGCGCGGTGCAGCGCCTCTACCCGCACGTCCGGATCGACATGAGCGGGCCGAAGGATCTGGTCGCGCATATCGAGCGGCAGGACCTTGACGAGATCATGGGCAATCTGGTCGAGAATGCCGCCAAATACGGCGGCGGCAGCGTGTTCGTGACGGTCGGTGCGCAGGCCGGGTTCGTCGAGATCCAGGTCGAGGACGATGGCATGGGCATCCCGGAGGCGGACCGGATCCGCATCTTCGATCGCGGGGTGCGGCTGGATACCGGCAAGCCAGGGACCGGGCTTGGGCTGGCGATCGTCCGCGACGTGGCAGAGATTTACGACGGGACGGTGACGCTGGAGGAGAGCGAGGATCTCGGCGGATTGCTGGTGCGGTTGCGGTTGCCGATGGCGGGGTGAGGGTCTTCGGATGGCGACCGCACATCACCCATCACCGTCATTCCCGCGAAGGCGGGAATCGAGAACCTCTGATCTAGCGCTTCTATCGAGCGACCTGCCCGTCTGGATTCCCGCCTTCGCGGGAATGACGAATTAGGCTGCGTAGCGGGCGGCGGTCTCGCGGATGAGGGCGATCATGTTTGGGATGCCCTGCGTACGATTCGAGCTGAGCTGCGCCTTCAGGTCGAACGACGCCAGCTCGCCTTCAAAGTCGGTCTTGAGGATCTCCGCAGGCGTACGGTCCTGCACCGTCAGCAGCACGAGCGCGATGATGCCTTTGGTGATATGCGCGTTGCTGTCGGCGAGGAAGTGGAGCCGGCCATCGTCGCGGACCGCGGGATAGACCCAGACCGAGGCGGAGCAGCCGCGCACCAGCGTCGCATCGGTCTTGAGCGCCTCCGGCATCGGCTCCAGCGCGCGCCCGAGATCGACGAGCAGGCGGTAGCGGTCGTCGCCTTCCAGAAAGGCATATTCGTCGCGGACGTCGTCGAGCGTGGCAGCGGCTTCGGTCATGCCGGGCGCGCTACCGCCCCGGCGCGCTGCCCGCAACCGTTCAGAGGTCGACCCCGGCGGCGATCGCCTCCAGCTTGCGGATGCGCTCCTTGAGGTCGGCGATCTCGATACGCGCGCCGGCCGGCGGCGCGGGGGCGGGCGCGCTCGCCAGTCGCAGCTCCTGGCTTTTCAGCTGGAGCCAGCCGCGCCAGCCGTTGAGCGCGGCGAAGACCAGCATCGCCAGCCCGGCAAGCGATGCGACGGCGAGAGTGAGGGTGATCTGGGGATCGGACATGGCTGCCTTCTCCTGTGCTGGCGTTGGGGTCAGCGGTCGCGCAGCTCTTCGATCTGGCGTTCCAGATCGCTGCGTCCGTGGTGATCGGTGATGACGCGCTCCAGAACCGCAATGCGTTCCTTGAGCTGGCGGATCTCGTCATAGGCGCGCGGGTCGGCGCCGGTCTCTGAGAGCCGCGACTGCGTGCGCCCGGTGCGATATTTCTCCCGGCTGACGCGCCCGATGGTGACGATCATCACGATCAGGACCACCATCATTGCTACGGACCACGGCACGATATTTCCTCCCTCTTTCTTCTACGTTGTTCAGTTCAGTGGACGCTGATCGGGGACGCTGCGCAGCGCGTCGATCTCGTCGGCGAGCGCGACGCCCTTGTCGGTGGCGATCCGTTCGAGCACCCGGACGCGCGCCTCGAGCCGTTCGGTCTGCGCCGCATATTGCGCGGCCTTTTCGGCGGTGCGTTCGGCGTCGATCTCCAGCCGGCGGCGCTGGATCTCCAGCCATGGGCGGACGACCGTGGTGGCGATGATCGCGGTGATCGGGATCAGCAGCGCGAAGATCGGGATGAGCAGCGGACTGATTTCCATGAGCGAACTCTCCGAAGTTGCCGCGCTCAGCGCAGGCTGTCGATTTCCTTGGCGAGCGACGAATTGCGGCTCGTGTAATGCAGTTCGATGTCGGCGAGCCGGCGGTCGATGTCGCGGAACTTGGCGCGGACCTCGGCGGTGGACCGCTTCGGATTGGCGCGGACGCCCTGCCAGAACTTCTGGTCGTCATGATCCTGATAGAGCCCGGTCGGCTTCGGATCGACGATCCAGGCGACGACCATGTAAGCGAGCAGGATCCACCATTGCTGCGCGACGATCGTCAGCCCGGCGATTCCGAGACGAACCCAGAGGACGTCGATCCCCACGTAATCGGAAATCCCGGCACAGACGCCCTTCCACTTGCCGTTCTGCGGATCGAGGTAGAATTGGGTGCGGCTGTCGGACATCAGTTCCTCCGCTGCGACGTGGGGTGATCGAGACGATAGTCGGGTGCCGAGCGATAATCGGCGACGCCGGGGCGGAAATCGGGATTGTCGGCGGCGACGATCCGTTCAACCGTGTTGACGCGGTCCTCGAGCCGGCGCGCGAGATTGTACATCTCGTCGAGCAATTGCTCGTCCTCGCCGGTCATCTTGGGCGCGGTCTTCCACTTGGTCACATAGTGCAGGATCAGCCACGGCAATCCGATCATGAACGCCAGAATGGCGATGACGCCCGTCAAATCCATCTCAACCCTCCTTGTTCAGGCGCTTCTTGAGCGCTTCGAGCTCGGCGTCGATCTTGTCGTTCGATCGCAGCTCGTTGAATTCATCCTCCAGCGAACGGGGCGTGAGGCCCATCGCCTCGGCGCGTCCCTCCGCTTCGTCGGCGCGGCGTTCCAGCACCTCGAAGCGGCTGAACGCCTCGTGGGTCTTGGGGCCGTTCCACATCTCGCGCAGCCGCGCCTTGGTGTTGGCGCTCTCCAGCCGCGTCGCGATCGCGTTCTGCTTGGCGCGCGCCTCGCGCAGCTTGTTCTGCAGCTTGGCGATGTCCTCTTCGGAGGAACGTAGCGCCTCGTCCAGCCCGGTCACTTCCTCGCGGAGCTGTGCGCCCATGTCGGCGGCCTTGCGGCGTTCGACCAGCGCCGCCTTGGCGAGATCCTCGCGGTCCTTGGAAAGCGCCAGCTCGGCCTTTTCGGTCCAGCTCGCCTCCAGTTCCGCCAGCTTGGCGATGTGGCGGCGCATCTCCTTCTGGTCGGCGATGGTGCGCGCGGCGGAGGCGCGAACCTCGACCAGCGTATCTTCCATCTCCGCGATGATGATGCGGACCATCTTGGCGGGATCGTCCGCACGGTCGAGCAACTCGGCCATGTTGGCGGCGACGATGTCGCGAGTGCGGGAGAAAATGCCCATTCGATACGGACTCCTTGGGTATTCGCGCCTTCTTAGCGGATTGGACGGGGTACGGGGAGGGTCTGTTCCCGCACCCCGTCCTCCGCTCACGCCGTCGCGTGGGCGGAAACGGTGGGGGCGTTCGCCAGCGCCGTGGCCGGGCCGACCGCGCCGAGCACCATCGTGGCGCTGACGAGGACGGTAAGGGCGAGGGCGGCGAGCTTGCTGGTGAAGGTGGTGGTCATGGTGGAAACTCCCTGAATGCGTTGTCGCAGAAAGCATTGCAGGAGCCGTGCCAACTCGCGTTTTGTCGCGGAAATGCTGGGTTTTTTGGTGCTTGGGGTGGAATTGCAAAAACTGACGGTTGCTATCGTCTGGCGATTTGCGCCAATCCTTGGTGCATGAAGCGCAGCACGCAGGTGATCGGACAGTCGGGCGTCTTCCTCGACGCGCTGGAGCGCGCGAGCCGCGCCGCCGCGCTCGATCGTCCGGTGCTGGTGATCGGCGAACGCGGCACCGGCAAGGAGCTGGTCGCCGAGCGGCTCCACCACCTCAGCCCGCGCTGGGACCAGCCGCTGGTGACGATGAATTGCGCCGCATTGCCCGAGACGCTGATCGAGGCGGAATTGTTCGGCCACGAGGCGGGCGCGTTCACCGGCGCGTCCAAGGCGCGCGCCGGGCGGTTCGAGGAAGCGGACGGGGGCACCTTGTTCCTCGACGAACTCGGCACGCTGTCGATGGGCGCGCAGGAGCGATTGCTGCGCGCGGTCGAATATGGCGAGGTGACGCGGATCGGTGCGTCGCGCCCGCTGCGCGTCGACGTGCGGATCGTCGCGGCGACCAACGAGCATCTGCCCGACCGCGTCGAGGACCATACGTTCCGCGCCGACCTGCTCGACCGGCTGTGCTTCGAGGTGGTGACGCTGCCGCCGCTGCGCGCGCGTAAGAGCGACATTCCGGTGCTCGCCGATTTTTTCGGCCGACGCATGTCGTCGGAACTCGGGCGCGACGAATGGCCCGGATTCTCGCCGGAGATCGAGGAGGCGATGCGCGACTATCGCTGGCCCGGCAACGTCCGCGAGTTGCGCAACGTCGTCGAGCGCGCGGTCTATCGCTGGGAGCGCGCGGGGCCGGTCGGCGCGATCGAATTCGATCCGTTCGATTCTCCCTATCGTCCGGCCGGCGCGAACGGCCGGCGATCGGCCGCACCGCCGCCGCCGGCCGCCGCGCCGACCTCGGCGGCCGCGCCGCCCGGCGGTGAGGCGGACGACGAGGTCGCCGCGTGCGAGGTCGGCCCGTCCGACTTCAAGAGCCGCGTCGCGTTGTTCGAGCGCGAGCTGCTGACCAAGGCGCTCGCCGATCATCGTTTCAACCAGCGCGCGACCGCGGAGGCGCTTGGGCTCAGCTACGACCAGTTGCGCCACGCGCTGCGGCGGCACGATCTGATCGGAGCGGTTGCGTAACGAGTGCGGCGGAGCCATTTGAGGCGCGTCGCGTTGCCGACGCGAACCTTGAGGAGGATTTATGGCTTTCGAACTGCCGCCGCTGCCCTATGCCTATGACGCGCTGGAGCCGGTGATCTCCAAGGAGACGATGACCTTCCACCACGACAAGCACCATGCGGCATATACCGCCAAGCTGAACGAGGGCGTGGCGGCGGATGCGTCGCTGGCGGGGCTGTCGATCGAGGACATCCTGGCGCGCGTCTCGTCGCTGCCGCCGCTGATCCGCAACAATGGCGGCGGGTTCTGGAACCACGATTTCTTCTGGAAGATCATGGGGCCGAAGGGCGCGACCCAGCCGTCGGGCAAGCTGGCCGAGGCGATCGACGCTTACGGCGGGCTCGACAAGCTGAAGGAAGATTTCAACGGCAAGGGCGCGGGCCAGTTCGGCTCGGGCTGGGCGTGGGTAATCGCGGATTCGTCGGGGGCGCTGAAGGTCACCTCGACCCCGAACCAGGACAATCCGCTGATGGACGACGCCAAGGAGAAGGGCACGCCGATCCTTGGCAACGACGTGTGGGAACACGCTTACTACCTCACCTACATGAACGACCGCCCCGGCTATCTGAAGGCGTGGTGGGACGTGGTGAACTGGGACGAGACCGGACGCCGGTACGACGCCGCGACCGCCTGACCCGGTCGACCTCGTTGACGAAGGAGGCTCGGGGTTACTCCCGGGCCTTTTTCGTGCGGGCGGCGCACGCGCCCTTCCTGACGAGACACCAGACGAGCGCATTGATGTTACAAGATATCATTTGCAATGATACATCGTCACCGGCATGGAGCTCCGCGAGCGGTGCGGCGGGGGCGATGAGGCGCCCCCGCGACGACAAGGGGAAGAGATCGTGCGTGATATCAGCGGCAAGGCCGCCATGCTCGGCGGCATGCCGATCGCTTTGGCGCTATCGGTCGCGCCGACGCCGGTCGCTGCCGAGGCAGAGCCGCCTGCCGAGCACGACGAGGTGACGGTCGAGGGCGTGCGGCAGCCGTATCGCGGCAATTTCACGCTGCGCGAGATCCCGCAGGCGATCACCACGATCGACGCCGGCACCCTGCAGGAGAACAACATCGTGCGGCTGACCGATGCGCTGGACCTGAACGCCTCGGTGGCGCGGCAGAACACGCTGGGTGGATTGTGGGACAGTTTCGCGGTGCGCGGCTTCGCCGGCGACGAGAATTTGCCGAGCGGCTACCTCGTCAACGGCTTCAACGCCGGGCGCGGGTTCAGCGGACAGCGCGACGTGGCAGGAATCGAGCGGGTCGAGGTGCTGAAGGGACCGGCGGCGGCGGTGCTGGGGCGAGGCGAGCCGGGCGGGTCGATCAATCTGGTCACCAAGCAGGCCGAGATCGGCCGCAGCTTCGGTAGCGCGTCGCTGCAATATCGCAGCTTCGATACCGTCCGCGCCGAGGGCGACGCGAACGTCGCGCTGACCGGCAATCTGACCGCGCGGCTGATCGGCTATGCCGAGAGCGGCGACACGTTCCGCGATACGGTCAGCCAGCGACGCTGGGGGTTCCTGCCGTCGGTCGGGCTGGCGATCGGCGATGCCACGCGGCTGATCTACGACATGGAATGGACGCGCGTCGCGGTGCCGTTCGATCGCGGGATCGTCGTGCTCGACGATGATTTCCGTACCGTGCCGCGGTCGCGCTTCCTCGGCGAGCCGGGCGACGGCGATACGGTCGCGCGCGCCTTCGGGCACCAGCTGCGGCTCCAGCACGATTTCGGCGGCGGGTGGAGTTTGCTGCTCGGCGCGAGCCACCGCGACACGAAGCTGACCGGCGCCTCCTCCGATGCCGAAACCGCCGCGGCGCGCCAGAAGCTGTTCGTCGACGGACGCACGCTCTCGCGGCAGCGCCGGACGCGCCGCTACACGTCGATGCACAGCGTGTTCCGTGCCGAGCTGGCGGGCGAGTTCATGACCGGCGCGATCCGCCATCGCGTGCTGATCGGCGGCGACATCGATTATTTCGATACCGATCAATATTTCACGCGCTTCCGCGGCCCGGTCGTCACCGCGGCGACCAGCGACCGGCAGGGTTACGCGATCGACATCGAGGATCCGGTCTATGGCCGCTGGCCGGTGCCGACGGGCGTGCCGATCACCGACCGGCTCGACGTGCAGCGAACGCTCGGCGCGTATGTGCAGGACCAGATCAGCCTGTCCGACCGGTTGCAGGTGCGCGTCGGCGGGCGGGTCGACAGCTTCCTGCTGCGCGTCGACAATCGCCTGCTCGACACCGAAGGTCGCCGCAGCCGCGCGCGCTTCAGCCCGCAGGCCGGCGTCGTCTACGACCTCGCCGCGCCGCTGTCGCTCTATGCGGCCTATGGCGAGGGTTACCGCGCCAATATCGGCACCGATGCGCGCGGCAATGTCTTCGCGCCCGAGACGAGCAAGTCGATCGAGGCGGGGGTCAAGCTGACTGCGTTCGGCGGGCGGCTCAACGGCACGCTGGCGGTCTATCAGCTCGACAAGTCGAACGTGCTGGCGACCGACACCGCCAATCCCGGCTTCTCGGTCGCGATCGGCAAGGCGCGCAGCCGCGGGGTCGAGTTGGACGTAACCGGGCAATTGCCGGGGCGCGTCGACGTGCTGCTGAGCTACGGCTACACCGACGCCGAGGCGCGGTCGCGGGTGCGCGATCCGAATTTCTCGTTCGAGATCCTGCCCGGCGATCCGCTCATCAACATCCCCGCTCACAATGGCAATGTGCAGCTCGCCAAGCACCTGACCGTCGGCGCGCGCGCGGCATTGCTCGGGGTCGGGGTGCAATATGTCGGAAAGCGCAGCGGCGAGACCGGGACACGCTTCGCCTTGCCTTCGCATACGCTGGCGCGGGTGTTCGGGGAGGTCGATCTCACGCCACGAACGACGCTGTTCGGCTCGGTCACCAACCTGTTCGACACGCACTGGTATGCCAACAGCTATGCGCCCGTCTGGGTGCAGCCCGGCGCGCCGCGCACCGCGACGGTCGGGGTGCGCGCGCGCTTCTGAGCGGGCAACCATGCGGCGGTCAGATCATTGTGAGTCCGAGCGCCCGCGGCCGGGCGCGCGGAGGTCCTCATGCTCGCACCCACCGCCGCGCCGTGGCGCATCCATCCACTGCACGGCGTGCTGCTCGCCTTTCCGGTGGCGCTGTTCCCCGCGGCGCTGGCGGCGGACCTGACCTATCTGGGCAGCGCCGAGATGCAATGGTCGAACATGGCGGCCTGGGCGATCACCGGCGCACTGGTCTTCGGCGCGCCGGCGTTGGCGTTGAGCGTGTTCGCGGCGCTGCGGCGGCGCGCGACCTGGGCGTATCCGCTGCTGCTCGCGCTGGCGTGGGTCGCGGGGCTGGTCAACGCCTTCCAGCATAGCCAGGACGCCTGGGCCTCGGTCGGGATTGGCGGGCTGTTGCTGTCGCTGGTGTCGAGCGGCGCGGTGCTGGCGGCGGGATGGCTGGCGCTCGGCGCGCGCAGCGTGGTGGTGCGGGAGACGGTGCGATGATCCGTGTCGCCGCCACTGCCGCCGCGCTCACGCTGCTGTCCGCGTGCGGGAGCCAGCCGAGCGATGTCCGCCAGACCGGGCCGAACCCGCAGCTGCCCGGCCAGCAACCGTCGCTGATCCCGGCGATGAAGATCGCCAAGCCGACCGGCTGGGGCGACACCCGTCCGACCGTGCCGAAAGGATTCGCGATCACTGCGGTCGCGACCGACCTGAAGGTGCCGCGGCAGATGCTGGTGCTGCCCAACGGAGACCTGCTGGTCGCGGAGGGCAAGGGCGGCCATGCACCGAAACTGCGGCCCAAGGATGTGATCGCCGGCTATATCAAGAGCCTCGGCACGACGAGCGTCAAGGGCGGCGACCGCATCACCTTGCTGCGCGACGCGGATGGCGATGGCCGGCCGGAGCTACGCACCACGTTCATCGGCAAGCTCGACGCGCCCTACGGCATGGCGCTGGTCGGTAACGAATTGTTCGTCGCCGAACAGGGTGCGCTCAAGCGTTTCGCCTATGTGCCGGGCGCGACCAGCATCACCACGCCGGCGGCGGTGGTGACCAGACTGCCGTCGCGGATCAACCACCATTGGACCAAATCGCTGGCGGCGAGTGCCGACGGATCGAAACTCTATGTCGGGGTCGGCTCGAACAGCAACGTCGGCGAGCGCGGGATGGAGGTCGAGCAGGATCGCGCGGTGGTATGGGAGATCGACCGCCAGACCGGCGCGCACCGTGCAATTGCGACCGGCATCCGCAATCCGACCGCGCTGGCGATCGAGCCGGTCACCAATGCGTTATGGAGCGTCGTCAACGAGCGCGACGAACTCGGGCCGCGGCTGGTGCCCGACTATCTGACGCAGGTGCGCGACGGCGCCTTCTACGGCTGGCCGTACAGTTACTATGGGCGCAACCTCGATCCGCGCGCGCACCCGCAGCGCCCGGATCTGGTCGCGACCGCGGTCGCGCCGGATTATGCGCTCGGCTCGCATGTCGCGGCGCTGGGGCTGTCGTTCGTGACCGGCGGCGGCTGGGGCGGGGCGTTCAGCGAGGGCGCGTTCGTCGGCGAACATGGCAGCTGGAACCGGCAGGATCTCGCGGGCTACAAGGTGGTGTGGGTGCCGTTCGCGGGCGGGCGTCCCTCCGGTGAGCCGCGCGATCTGGTGACCGGGTTTATCGGTTCTGACGGGAAAGCGCGCGGGCGGCCGGTCGGGGTGCTGTACGATGCGCCGCGCCGGGCGTTGTTCATCGCCGACGATCTGTCGAACACGGTGTGGCGGGTGACGCCGGCGGTGACGACAGCAGCGGCGGGGAGCGGTCGGCCGCGTGGCTAAACCGTCATTGCGAGCGTAGCGAAGCAATCCAGGGCGCCCTCGTCCGTCTCTGGATTGCTTCGCTATGCTCGCAATAACGTTAACCCTCCGGCGGCACCGGCGGGGTGTCGTCGCCAAGCGTCAGTCCGTGGCGCATCAGCATCGGCACGTTGGCGATCGCGAACAGCATCGTCGCGGGGATCACCACCCACACCTTGTAGATCGCCCACAGGTCCCAGCCGCGTTGCGGACCGACCGCGACCGCCGCGCCGCGCCACACCGCCTCGTTGAGGAACGCCATGACCACGAAGAACCACACCCAGTTGAGCGTCAGCCGCCGCCAGCCGCTCTCGCGCAGGCCGGGATAGCTGCTGCCCATCAATTGCTGGAGCAATGGCCGCCCGGTCACGACCCCGAAGCCGAGCACCGCGGCGAGCAGGGCGTAGACGATCGTCGGCTTCATCTGGATGAAGCGCGGATCGCGGAAATACATCGTCAGCCCGCCGAACACGATCACCAGCCCGGCCGAGATCAGCAGCATTGGCGGGACGCGCCCGAGCTTCACACGCGCGATCACCAGCGCGACGACGCTGGCAAGCACGAACACTGCGGTGGCGAGGATCACGCGCGCGAGCAACAGCGCCTCGACCTGTTTCAGCGTCGAGAGCATCGGGGTGAAATGCGCGACGATCCCGCGCGCCGTTTCGGCGGGAACGAGGAAGTTGGCGGCGAAGAACAGCGCGAGCGGGCCGTAATCGACCAAGGCGCGGATGCCGCCATGGCCTTCGTTCTGCTGCGTGGTCATCGTTGCTTGCCCCCGTCGATGCCGGCGATGATCCGGCTGACCTCGCGCGCGTCAAACGGGCGCAGATCGTCCATCTGCTCGCCGACCCCGATCGCGTGGATCGGCAATCCATAGCGCTCGGCCGCGGCGACCAGCACGCCACCGCGCGCGGTGCCGTCGAGCTTGGTCATTACCAGTCCGGTGACGCCCGCGACCTCCTTGAACACCTCGATCTGGCTCAGCGCATTCTGCCCGGTGGTCGCGTCGAGTACCAGCAGCACGTCGTGCGGCGCGGCGGGGTTGAGGCGGCCGAGCACGCGGCGAATCTTGGCGAGTTCATCCATCAGCTCGCGCTTGTTCTGGAGGCGACCGGCGGTGTCGACGATCAGCACGTCGGTGCCGATCGCGGTCGCCTGCTTGACCGCGTCCCAGACGATCCCGGCGGCGTCACCGCCCTCCGGCCCGGTGACGATCGGCACGCCGATCCGCTCCGCCCAGGTCTTGAGCTGACCGATCGCGGCGGCGCGGAACGTGTCGCCTGCCGCGAGCATCACCGCATAATCCTGTTCGAGGAACAGATGCGCCAGCTTGGCGATCGTGGTGGTCTTGCCCGAGCCGTTGACGCCGATCACGAGGATCACCTGCGGGCGCGGGAAGGCGTCGATGCCGATCGGCTTGGCGACGTCGCGGAGCACCTTCTCGACCTCCTCGGCGACGACGAGCCGGATGCCGAGTTCCTCCATGTTGCGCTCGAACGTCCCCTCGGCCAGCCGGTCGCGGACCTTGGCGGCGGTGGCAGGGCCGAGGTCGGAGGCGATCAGCGCTTCCTCGACGGTGTCGAGCGTCTCCTCGTCGAGCCGCGCGCCGCCCAGCCCGGCGAGGTTGCCGACCAAGCGGTCGGAGGTGCGGCGGAAACCGCCCAGCAGCTTGTCGTGCCAGCTCGTGCTCATGCGATGGTTCCGGTCAGATGGTCGGGGGCGGCGGCGGTGATCGTCACCGCGACGATGCCGCCGATGGGAGAAGGGGCGGGCAGGCGCACCGCGGTGAAATCGGGCGCATGGCCGCGGTCGCCGGGTTTTTCGACCAGCACCGGCTGAACGGTGCCGACCTGTGCGGCGAGCCGGCACGCGAGCCGCGCGGCGGCGGCGGCGCGTAGCTGCGCGGCGCGGTCGCGTGCGACGGCGGGAGCGACCTGCGGCATCCGCGCCGCCGGGGTGCCGCTGCGCGGTGAATAGGGGAAGACGTGCGCGTGGGTGATGTCGGCTTCGTCGATCAGCGCCAGCGTGTTGGCGAACATCGTCTCGTCCTCGGTCGGAAAGCCCGCGATCAGATCGGCGCCGATCGCGATATCGCGCGTCGCTCTGAGCCGCTCGACCAGTTGCAGCACGTCACCGCGGGTGTGGCGGCGGCGCATCCGCTTCAGGATCATGTCGTCGCCGGCCTGCACCGAGAGATGAACGTGCGGCATCACGCGCGGCTCCTGCGTGAGCAATGCTAGCAGATGGTCGTCGATCGCGGCGGGGTCAAGCGAGGAGAGGCGCAGGCGTTCGAGCGTCGGCACCTGGCTGAGCAGGCGCTCGACAAGCACGCCCAGCCGTGCGCCGCGGTCGTCGTAGCTGGCGAGATCGACCCCGCTCAGCACCACCTCTCGCTGCCCGCGCTCGACCAGCGCGGCGATCTGCGGGATCACCGCCGCGATCGGCTCGGCGCGGTTGCGGCCGCGGCCCTGCGGGATCGCGCAAAAGGTGCAGTGATGGTCGCAGCCGTTCTGGACGCCGACGAAGGCGCGGGTCTGCGGGATCGGGCGCGGCGCGTTGGCGCGTGCGCCCCATGTGGCGGGGAGCAGCTTGGCGGCATTGCCGATCACGCGGTCGACCTCGGGCATCGCCGCGAAGCTCTCGCGGTCCATGTCCGAGGCGCAGCCGGTGACGATCAGCTCGGCCTCTGGGCGCGCGCGGCGCAGCCGGCGGATCGCGGCGCGGGTGTCCTTGACCGCCTGGTTGGTGACGCCGCAGCCGTTCACCACCACCTGCCCGCGACCCGCCAGCTGGCGGATCGCCGCGCTTTCGGCGATGTTGAGGCGGCAGCCGAGCGTCACGACCTCTGGCTGGGTGGAGAAGGACATGGCGGGCGATCTAGTTATGACGAGGGATGAAGTCGACTCCGCCGCGCGCGAAGTGCGCGACTTCTGGTTCGGGCTGACCAGCGAACAGCAGTTCGCGAAGGACGATGCGCTCGATGGCGTGATCCGCGCGCGATTCGCGGCGCTGCGCGAGCGGGTGCTGGCGAGCGGAGCCGCGGCGTGGCGGGACGATCCGCACACGCTGCTGGCGGCGGTGATCGTACTCGACCAGTTTTCGCGCAACCTGTTCCGGGGTGAGGGCGAGGCGTTCAGGGCCGACCCGCTGGCGCGGGAGCTGACGGAGCTGGCGATCGCGCGCGGCTGGGGCGCGGAAGTGGTGAAGGAGGAGCGGGTGTTCCTCTACATGCCGCTGATGCATGCCGAAGACGCGGAGGGGCAGGCCAAGAGCGTCGCGATGTTCGAGGCGCTCGGGATCGAGGAGAATATCCGGTTCGCGCGCGATCATGCCGAGGTGATCGCGCGCTTCGGACGCTTTCCCTCCCGGAATGCGGCGCTTGGGCGGGAGACGACGGAAGAGGAGCGGGCGTATCTGGCGGCGGGCGGGGGCTGGTAGGCGAACCGCACGTCCCGTAGGCCGGCACGTACGCAAGACGCTGCTACCGGCCTCCGCCCGTCATTGCGAGCGCAGCGAAGCAATCCAGTGTTCCGCGCGCCGCCCTGGATTGCTTCGCTGCGCTCGCAATGACGGATCATGCGTGAGGGCTGACGCCGCTACCTCTGCGCAACGTCCGAACAACCTTGCCTCCCGCATCGCTTTCCGCTAGGCGGCCAACCAAGTTCCGTTGAGGGACGCGAAGGATCAAGCGCTCCTGTGGCGCACGCTGGCCGGCGAGGTTTCGCCCGCCGGCGTATTTTGCGTTTTGCGGCGGGTGAAAGGAGTTTCGATGTTCGATAGCCTCAGCGATCGTCTTGGCGGCGTCTTCGACCGGCTGCGGGGGCGTGGTGCGCTCACCGAAGCCGACGTGCGTCAGGCGATGCGCGAGGTGCGCGTCGCGCTGCTCGAAGCCGATGTGGCGTTGCCGGTCGCGCGGCAGTTCGTCGACGAGGTCACCGAAGAGGCGATCGGGCAGAACGTGCTCCGCTCGGTCACGCCGGGGCAGCAGGTCGTCAAGATCGTCAACGACGCGCTGGTGCGGATGCTGGGCGGCGACGATCCCGAGGCCGCCGAGCTGAACCTCGCCGTCACGCCGCCCGCGATCGTGATGATGGTCGGCCTGCAAGGCTCGGGCAAGACCACCACCACCGCCAAGATCGCCAAGCGGCTGTCGACCGGATCGATGACCGGCCGCACCGCCAAGAAGGTGCTGATGGCGTCGCTCGACGTCAATCGCCCCGCCGCGCAGGAGCAGCTGGCGACGTTGGGTACGCAGGTCGAGGTCGCGACGCTGCCGATCATCGCCGGGCAGCAGCCGGTCGAGATCGCGCGCCGCGCGGTGCAGGCCGCGAAGCTGCAGGGCTTCGACGTGCTGATGCTCGACACCGCCGGCCGCCTGCACGTCGATCAGGCGCTGATGGACGAGATGAAGGCGGTCGCCGATGTCGCGAAGCCGCAGGAGATCCTGCTGGTCGTCGACTCGCTGACCGGTCAGGACGCGGTCAACGTCGCAACCAACTTCTCCGAGCAGGTGCCGCTGACCGGCGTCGTGCTGACCCGGATGGACGGCGATGCGCGTGGCGGCGCGGCGCTGTCGATGCGCGCGGTCACCGGCAAGCCGATCAAGTTCGCGGGTGTCGGGGAAAAGCTCGATGCGCTGGAGGCGTTCCACCCGTCGCGCGTCGCCGGGCGCATCCTCGGGATGGGCGACGTCGTCTCGCTGGTCGAGCGCGCCGCGGAGTCGATCCAGCAGGAAGACGCCGAGCGGATGGCGAACCGGCTCGCCAAGGGCCAGTTCGACATGAACGACCTGCGCAGCCAGCTTGCGCAGATGAAGCGCATGGGCGGGCTCGGTGCGCTGGCGGGGATGCTGCCGGGCATGAAGAAGGCGCAGGCCGCGATGGACGCGACGCCGGGCAGCGACAAGATGCTGGTGCATCTCGACGCGATGATCGGCTCGATGACCGTCAAGGAGCGCGCCAAGCCCGAGCTGATCAACGCCAAGCGCAAGATCCGCATCGCCAAGGGTTCCGGCACCACGGTGCAGGAGGTCAACAAGCTCCTGAAGATGCATCAGGAAATGTCGACCGCCATGAAGAAAATCAAGAAGATGGGCGGCCTGAAGGGCATGATGGCGATGCTCGGCAAGGGCGGGCTCGGAGGGCTCGGCAACGCGATCGGTGGCGCCGACATGGGCGACATGATGGGCAAGCTGGGCGGGCCGGGCGGTGGTCCGGGGCTCCCCGGTCTGCCCGGCAACCTTCCTGGTGGCCCCGGCGGATTCAAGTTCAAGAGATAGCGATCGTCGCTCCTGCGGAGGCAGGGGCCTATGTCTCTCCACGACGAGGGGCGCCGATTGTTGAAGCAGAAATGGGCCCCTGCCTCCGCAGGGGCGACGGATTAGAAGGCAAGGAAGAACAATGGCACTCAGCATTCGCCTGTCGCGTGGCGGCTCGAAGAAGCGTCCGTACTATCGCATCGTGGTCGCCGACGCGCGCAGCCCGCGTGACGGCAAGTTCATCGAGAAACTCGGCAACTACAACCCGCTGCTCGCCAAGGACGACGAGAAGCGCATCGTGCTCGACGGTGAGCGCGCCAAGCACTGGCTGGCGATGGGCGCGCAGCCGACCGACCGCGTGGCCCGCTTCCTCGACGCGGCCGGCGTGAAGGAGCGCGCGGCGCGCAGCAACCCGAAGAAGGCCGAGCCGGGCGAGAAGGCCAAGGAGCGCGCCGAGGAGCGTGCCGAGAAGCAGAAGGCCGCCGAGGAGGCCGCTGCCGAGAAGGCGAATGCGCCGGCGGCTGAGGCGGAAGCTCCTGCGGCCGAGGCCGAAGCGACCGCCGAATAAGCATCCGATCGCGGTCGTCGTGCGTTGCCTCCGTTCACTCGAACAGGAGAGCGCATGATGACCGCCGATCCCGATCCGCGCACCGCACCCGAGGACCATGAAGACGCGACCAACCAAGGCGTCTCCGCCGACGACCCCGCCGAAGGGCGCGACGACGCCCCCGACGGCGACGGCGGGTCACCCGACCGCGAGTGAGGTGCCGCCCGGCGCGATCGTGCTCGCCGCGGTTACCGGCGCGCACGGCGTGGCGGGCGAGGTGCGGCTCAAGGTCTTCGCCGACGATCTGGCAGCGCATCGTTCGTTCAACGGTGGGGCGCTGAATCTGGTTAAGCTGCGCGACGGCACGATCGCGCGCTTCGCCGAGGTCGCGGATCGTACTGCGGCAGAGGCATTGCGCGGAACCGTGCTGACCGTCCCGCGCGATGCGCTGCCGCCGCTGGGCGACGGCGAATATTATCATGCCGACCTGCTCGGGCTCGCGGCGGTTTCGACGACCGGCGAGGATCTGGGTGTCGTCGCGGCGGTCGAGAATTTCGGTGCCGGCGACGTGGTCGAGGTCCGGCGTGCGAGCGGCAAGACCTTCATGGTGCCGATCTCGGCGGTGCCGGAATGGAATGAGGAGCGGCTGGTGATCGAGGCCGATTTCGTCGAGCCGTAAGCATTTCCGCCTCCTCCGTTCGCCCTGAGGAGAGGCTGAGCTTGTCGAAGCCTCGCCTCGATGGGCCGGTGCTTCGAGACGGCATTTCGACTTCGCTCAATACTTCCCTCAGTACGAACGCGATTCAGCGGCGCAGCGGCCTTCGTTCCGCCAGCAGGTTGCGGATCGCGGTCGCCGCCACCCCGGCTTCGCCCATCGCATGGCTGATCTGGTCGAGCCCCTTCACGACATCGCCGGCGGCGAACAGCCCCGGCACGCTGGTACGCTGGTGGTCGTCGACCTCGAGGCAACCTTCGTCGCTGGCGCGCGCGCCAGCTTCGACCGCCAGCCGCGAGCGGATTCGCGAGCCGAGCGCGGGATAGACGCTGTCGAACGCCATTCGCCCGCGCGCGGTGTCGAAGGCGAGCTGGTCGCCCTCGATCGCATAACCGCCGCACGGTCCCTCGATCCGTACCACGCCGGCATCGTCGAGCGCCTGCGCGCACGCCGGGTCGAGCGCATGTTCCGCCTCGGGCGACACCAGCGTCACGTCGCGGGTAAAGCCGCGCAAGAACAATGCCTCGCGCATCCCGTGGTCCCCGGTGCCGATGATCGCGACGCGGCGATCCGTGACCTCATATCCATCGCAAACCGGACAATAGCGGAGCAGTCCGCGCGCTAACGCCGGGTCATGAACCTCGGGCAGCAGGTAAGCGGGCCGATGGTTCACCACCCCGGTGGCGAGCAGGACGGTGCGCGCGTGGTGCGTGCCATGGTCGGTGCGGACGATGAAGTCGTCGCCATCGCGGGTGAGACCGGTGACTTTCACCTGCTCGCGCCGGGCGCCATATTTCTCGGCCTGCGCCTGCATGAGCGCGAGCAGGTCTTTGCCTGCAATTCCATCGGGATAGCCAGCATGGTTGTGGGTGCACGGGATCATCGCCGCGCGGCTCGATCCGCTGTCGAACAGGCGGATGTCGAGATGGTAGCGCGCCAGATAGATGGCGGCGGTCAACCCTGCCGGCCCGGCGCCGATGATGATGCAATCGTCCACGAACCCTCCGCCTTGCACGCCGCACCGCCCGTATATACATGCCGTACATACAGGAGGCCGGCGATGGGTAACGAATATCGCGCCAAGGTGTTCAAGTCCGGCAATTCGGTGGCGTTGCGGCTGCCGAAGGGGATGGGGTTCAGCGAGGGCGACGACGTGGTGATCGCGCCGCATGAGGACGGCTCGTTCAGCCTTTGGCGCGAGAGCGAGGGCGCACAGGTGTTGATGAGGCTGTACGGCAGCGTCTCGGAAGGCTTCATGGCGGATGGACGCGGCGACACCCGCGCCGACATCCGCGACTGGAACGCGCGGCCCGGCGCGGCGGCGGCATGAACAATTACCTGCTCGACACCAATGCCTGTATCGACTTCCTGCTCGGGCGCAGCGATCCGCTGGCACGCCGAATGGGCGCGGCGTTCGGGCAATTGCATGTCTCGGCGATCACGGCGGGCGAGCTGCTGGTCGGCAATCGCACCTCGCGCGAGCCCGACAAGGACGCCAAGCGGATCGACACTTTTCTGGCGGCGCTCGCGGTGCTGGCTTTCGACGGTGAGGCGGCAATCGCTTACGCGCGGATGGTGCGTGCGGTAGGAATGCGGCGCGGGAGCTTCGACCGGCTGATCGCGGCGCAGGCGATCGCCGGCGGACTGACGCTCGTCACGAACAACGAACGCGACTTCGCCGACATTCCCGATCTGAAGATTGAAAACTGGACCCGATGACCTTTCGCGCCACGATCCTGACGCTCTATCCCGAAATGTTTCCCGGCCCGCTCGGCACCTCGCTGGCCGGGCGGGCGCTGGCGGAGGGCAAATGGTCGCTCGATGCGGTCAATATCCGCGACTTCACCACCGACCGGCATCGCACCGTCGACGACACGCCGGCCGGCGGCGGCGCGGGGATGGTGCTGCGCGCCGACATCCTTGCGCGTGCGGTCGACGCTTATGCCGATGGCCGCCCGCTGTTCGCGATGACGCCGCGTGGGGCACCGCTCCGGCAGGCGCGCGTGCGTGAGCTGGCGGCGGGGCCGGGTGCGGTGATCCTGTGCGGCCGGTTCGAGGGCTTTGACGAGCGGCTGCTGGAGGCGCGCGGGGTCGAGCAGGTCTCGATCGGCGACTACATCCTGTCGGGCGGCGAGATGGCGACGCTGGTGCTGCTGGATGCTTGCGTTCGGCTGCTTCCCGGCGTAATGGGCGCGGCTTCCAGCGGAGTCGAGGAAAGCTTCGAAAGCGGCCTTCTCGAATATCCGCATTATACCCGACCGGTCGAATGGGAGGGGCGCACGATCCCTGAAGTGCTGCGATCGGGGGATCATGCGAAGATCGCGGCCTGGCGGCAACGCCAGGCGGAGATCGACACACGGCTACGGCGGCCAGACCTTTGGGAGCGTCATGAGGGCGCTCGGGTCGGCTCGCCCTCTGGCGCGCGGCAACGGACTGAGGACGAACAATGAACCTGATCCAGACGCTCGAAGCCGAGCAGATTGCCAAGTTCAACGAAACCAAGAAGATCCCGGAATTCCGCCCCGGCGATACGCTGAAGGTCGGCGTGAAGGTGGTCGAGGGTGAGCGTACCCGCGTCCAGAACTACGAGGGCGTGTGCATCGCGCGCTCGAACAAGGGCATGGGCTCGTCGTTCACCGTCCGCAAGATGAGCTTCGGTGAGGGCGTGGAGCGCGTCTTCCCGCTGTACTCGCCGAACGTCGATTCGATCGAGGTGGTGCGCAAGGGCGCGGTGCGTCGTGCCAAGCTGTATTACCTGCGTGGCCGCACCGGCAAGTCGGCGCGTATCGCCGAGCGTCGCGACACGCGTCCGGCCGCCGCAGCCGAGTAATCGTCGCGGCCCTACGGGCTTGCGAAGGGGCGTGGCGGGTGACCGCCGCGCCCCTCTTCTTGTCGGGGCGTCGGGCTCTCGTTGCGCGCTCAGCAATCCGGCGGCGGATCGTGACGCCCTGGATTGCTTCGCCACGCTCGCAATGACGAGTAAATATGACGGGGCAAACGGGCTACTTTTCGTTTCTTTTCGACGGATCGCGAACCTTCTACCGAGACTTCTTTCGTCCGTCGCCCCGGACTTGATCCGGGGCCCCGCTTTTTCTGAGCGACGGAAGTAAGAAGAAGCGGGATCCCGGATCAAGTCCGGGATGACGAGAAGAGGCAGTCACTTCATACGCCAATCCTTGGCGATCCGCGTCGCGGCGGCCACCGCGTCGATCAGTCCGAGGCGCGCCGCGAGCGGAAGGAGCGGCGCGATCATCGGCGGGCGTTCGGCCAGCGTGCGGATCGCGCCGGCGATCGTCACGGGGCGGGCGGTCTGGCGGGCGAAGCGGCTCTGCCATGTCGACGACGGCTCGCCAGACAACCACGCCTGCGCTGCCGACACGCCGCTCGTCAGCGCGATCCCCATGCCTTCGCCCGCCAGCGACGGGATCACCGCGGCCTGATCGCCGAGGCGGTAGCAGCCGTCGCTGCCCTCAAGGGCCCGCCAGCCATAGGGCACGTTCGCGATCGCTTCGGTCGGCGTCGCGTCTCCGGTCAGGCGATCAGCGAAGGCAGGCAATTCCTTCGCCAGCGCGGTGAGCAGCGCGTCGGGGCTGCCCGTCTCGGTCAGGCGCGAGCGGCGGATTGCGAGGCATATGTTGGCGCTGCCATCCTCCTGCAGCACGACGCCGGCATAGCCGCGGTCGAAGAGGTGCAGCTCGATCGCGTCCCCCACGCAGCGCGCGATGCCTGCACCGCGGCGGCGGGTGCGCAGGCCGAGCGTCGGATCGGCGCCGCGCGCCGCGGCCGGGCGGGCCACGCCGCGTACGTCGTGCTTGCCGCTGGCGAGGAACAGCGCGTCGCTCGCGAGCAGCGCGCCGTCGCCGGTGCGTACCGTCCCGTCCTCGATCGTGCGCGCCACGACGCCGCGTTCGATCGCGGCGCCGTTTGCCCTCGCCTGATCCAGCAATAGCGCGTCGAGACGCGCGCGCGACACGCCGATCGCGGGGGCTGGTAGGGCCGTCTCGACGACGCGCCGACGCGCGAAGATGCGCACCCGTGTCACGCGCGTGCGGTTGAGCGCGTCGGCCGCGAAGCCGAGCGAGGCGAGCGTTTCCAGCGTCCGCCAGCTCAGGAATCCGCCGCACAGCGCATCGCCGGTTTCGTGCGTGCGCTCGATCACCAACGGTCGCGCACCGCCCCGCGCCAGCGTGATCGCCGCGGCGCTGCCCGCCGGGCCGCCGCCGAGGATCAGCGGCTCGCGACACATAGCCGGAACGGGAAGGCGCGGAACACGCGAGCGTCGTCGATCCCGGCGTCCTTGAGCAGCGGCTGCCATTCGGCGGGACGGTAGCTGCGGGCGATCGAGAGCCGTCCGTCATGCCGCACGATCAGGTGCCAGCCGAACAGCCCGGCGAGCAAAGGCCAGCCGTGATAGGCGAAACCGTGGCGGTGCAGATCGTTGACCAGCCAGCCGACCCGCGCCTCCTGCGCCATGAAGCGCAGGAAGGCGATCAGTTGCGACCGGGTCATGTGATGCGCGACGAGGCTGGAGATCACGAAATCCCAGCCTTCGCCGCCAAGATCGGCATAGTCGCCGGTGCGCCAGTCGATCGACAGGTCAGCAGCGGTATGTGCGCGCGCCGCGGCTTCGCTGCGCGGGTTGAGGTCGATGCCGACCAGCTCGAAGCTGACCCCCCGCCGCGCGCCCCAGCGCGCGATCCGCCGCAGCATGTCGCCGTCGCCATAGCCGACGTCGAGCAGGCGGTAGCGTGCGCCCGGCGTCGTCAGGCGCCTGAGGAACGCCAGCGTCGGACGTGCCGCCAGCGTCACGACATTGACGCGCGCCAAATCGGCGACCACCGCGGCATAGACGTCCGCGGGCAGGTCGTCGGCATCCATCAGCTCTTCGGCGGTGGCGCGCTGGTCGAGCATCACGCCGCGCTCGCAAAGGCCAGCCCTTCGGCGGCCAGTCCGGGGCCGAAGGCGAGCGCGATGCCGTGCTCGACCGGCGGTCCGGCGAGGACGCGCGCCAGTACGAACATCAGCGTCGCCGACGACATGTTGCCGTTCGCGGCAAGCACCGCGCGTGAATCGTCGAGCGCGGCGGCGGGCAGCGCGAGCGCATGTTCGACCGCGTCGAGGATCGAGCGCCCGCCGGCATGAACCGCCCAGCGATCGACCCCGCGTCCATCGGTGAGCGTCGCGACCAGCGCAGGATCGCGCAGCGCGCCGGTGATCCGGCCCGGCACTTCGCCCGACAGATGCATCGCAAAGCCGTGATCGGTGATGTCCCAGCGGATCAGCTCGGCCGCGGCGGGCAGGGTGGCGCTGAACGGCCGATCGATCGCCAGCCCCGCGTGCGATGCACAGACCAGCGCCGCCGCGGCGCCGTCGCCGAATTGCAGCATCGCCAGCAGCGGTTCGAGCGCGCGCTCGGACTGGAGGTGGAGCGTCGAGAGTTCGACCGTCACGACCAGCACCCGCGCCGCCGGTTCCGACCGGACGATGTGGCGGGCGGTGCGCAGCGCGGCCACCGCGGCATAGCAGCCCATGAACCCGATCAGGACGCGCTCGACGCTGCCCGGCAGTTCGAGCGCGCGCGCGACGATCTGGTCGATGCCGGGCGCGACAAAACCCGTGCAGCTCGCGACCACCAGATGCGTGATGCCGTCGAGCGCGGCCTGCGTGCGCAGGTCGGCGATTGCCGCCAGCGCCAGCGTCGGGGCGGCTTGCGCATAGAGCGCCATGCGCGCGCCGGTGCCGGGATGCGGCTCGGCGGCGTAGAAGCCGTTGCTCCCGACCGGCGAGCCACGTTCGGCGGGGAGCACCGACCAGCGATGCGCGATCCCGGCGCGCGCAGCCATCCGCGCGAACACCCGCGCCTCGCGCACGGGGAGGCGTCGCTCCGCCCAGTCGACGAAGGCGGCGTGAATGTCATGGGTCGGGACGGCGGTGCCGATGGCGGCGATATGGGGCGTGACACGCATTACGCGTGCTCAACGCATGTGCGTGGCTTTCGGCCCGGCGCTGACCGGATGGCGGGGATGAAGCGGCGGCGACTCACTCGCCCTTGATTATCCGACCCGCACGGCGAAGCAATCGACCGTGCTCACTCCGCGCGGCGTTCGCGCGCGGCCGCCCAGAAAGCGAGCCGCTTGCGGATCTCGCGCTCGTAACCGCGCTCGTTCGGCTCGTAGAACGAATGGTCGTCGCCGATCTCCGCCGGAAAGAAATCCTGCGCGGCATAGGCATCGGGGTAATCGTGGTCGTAGCGATAACCCTCGTGATAGCCGAGCTCCTTCATCAGCTTCGTCGGCGCGTTGAGGATGTGCTTGGGCGGCGGCAGCGAGCCGGTGTCGCGCGCCAAGGCGCTGGCGCGGTCGAAGGCCACATAGGAGGCGTTCGACTTTGGCGCGGTCGCCACGTAATTAATGGCCTGCGCGAGGAACAATCGCCCCTCGGGCATCCCGACACGCTCGAACGCCTGCCACGCGGTCATCACCTGCACCAGCGCCTGCGGATCGGCCATGCCGACATCCTCGGACGCCGCGCAGCACAGCCGGCGGAAGATCACCCCGGCATCCTCGCCGCCGCGCACCATCCGCGCCGCCCAGTAGAGCGCGGCGTCGGCATCGCTGCCGCGCAGGCTCTTGTGGAAGCAGCTCAGCAGGTTGAAATGCTCCTCCTGCCCGCGATCGTAGAGGGGTGCGCGCTTCTGGACGATCGCCGCCAGCGCGGCGGTGTCGATCGGCGCATCGGACTCGATCAGGAACAGCGTCTCGCAAAGCCCGAGCAGATAGCGCGCGTCGCCATCGGCCATCGCGATCAGCGCGGCGCGCGCATCGGGGTCGAGCGGCAACGTCCGCTCCTGCTGCGCTTCGGCGCGCGTGATGACGGTGTCGAGTTCGGCGGCGGACAGCCGGTCGAGCGTGAAGACCTTGGCGCGCGACAACAGCGCCGCGACGAGGCTGAAGCTCGGGTTCTCGGTGGTCGCGCCGATCAGCACGATCGTGCCGTCCTCGACCGCGGGGAGCAGCGCATCCTGCACCGGGCGCGAGAAGCGGTGCAGCTCGTCGATGAACAAGGCGGTCGGCTTGCCCGCCGCCCGCAGGTCGCGCGCCGTGGCAAGCGTGCGGCGCAGGTCAGCGATCCCGGTCGACACCGCCGAGAGCTGGACGAAGGCATAGCCCGTCTCGGCCGCAATCAGCCGTGCGATCGTCGTCTTGCCGACGCCCGGCGGCCCCCACAGCACGAACGACGACAGCCGCCGCGAGCGGATCATCATCGCCAGCGGCGCGTCGGGGCCGAGCAGGTGGCGCTGCCCGATCACCTCGGCGAGCGCGCGCGGGCGCAGCTGGTCGGCGAGCGGGGCATGGGCATCGGAAGCAGCGGGGCTGGGGGGATCGACGGGATCGAACCCTGCAAACAGGTCGGCCATGCGCTCCCATGTAGGACGCTGCCCACGCTCCGTCATGCAGAAGCGAAAATATATCTTGAACGCTCTTGCCCCGGGCTGATGAAGATATATCTTGCTGCATCATGACACGAGACGGAGTCGATCGGATGTTCGGTTTTTCACACGGTGGCCGCGGCCACCATCATCATCGTTTCGGATCGCGCGGCGGGGGCGGGTTCGACCCCGAGCGCTTCTTCCACTGGATCGAGCGGCTCAACGACAGCGAGCATCGTCGCGGTGGCGGCGGCGGGGGCGGCGGGCGCAGCCGGCGGATGTTCGACGGATCGGAGCTGCGACTGGTGCTGCTCAAGCTGATCGCCGACACGCCGCGCCACGGCTATGAGATCATCAAGGCGATCGAAACGCTGACCGGTGGTGCCTATGCGCCGAGCCCGGGGGTGGTCTATCCGACGCTGACCTTGCTCGACGAGATGGAGCTGATCGCGGAGCAGGCCAGCGAGGGTGCGCGCAAGCGCTTCGCGGTCACCGACGCCGGGCGTGCGCATCTCGACGAACAGTCCGAGACGGTTGCGACGCTGATGGCGCGGCTGGAGGCGCTCGCGGCGCAGCGCGCGCAGGGCGAGGGCGAGGGCGCACCGGTGCGCCGCGCGATGCACAACCTCCGCCACGCGGTCATGGATCGCGTCAAGCGCGCCGACGCCTCGCCGGAATTGCTCCACGAGATCGCCGGGCTGATCGACGAAGTGGCGCAGAAGGTGGAGCGGCTCAAGTGACGGTGCGGGTGGCGCGCGTGCCGACGCATTCGGCGAGCCGCTATCTCCAGCAGCTTGCCAAACACTGGAGCCACAAGATGGAGGTCAGCTTCTCCGAGCAGGCGGCGACGATCGCCTTTCCAAACGGTGCGACGCTCGACCTGCGCGCGGATAGCGAGACGCTCGACGTGCGGCTGGCGGTGCCGGAGGACAGCGATGTCGTGCGGATGGAGGAGGTGGTGGCGAGCCACCTCGATCGCTTCGCGTTCCGCGAGGCACCGCTGACCTTCGAATGGCGGGCGGTGTGATGAGCAATCGACGGTAGGCGATTCAATTGGGGAGCGCCGCGATGATTGGGGCAACCTCCCCTCCGATCGTCGCCCCGGACTTGATCCGGGCCCCCGCTTCTTGCCGGTAGCGGAGAAAGGAAGCGGGATCCCGGATCAAGTCCGGGATGACGAAGTGGGGCAGCTAAGCGCCGGATGTCGCCTATCCTTAGACGGCTTCCCCTGCGTCGTTCAGGGTAGGCGACCGTTTCAGAACCTCCCGATACGCCTGCAACACCGCGCCGTTGGCGGTGTCCCAGCGGAAGTCCTGTGCGCGGCGATGCGCGGCGTCTCCCATCGCCGCGCGCAGCGCCGGGTCCGCGATCAACCGCGCGATCGCCGCGGCATAGCCGGCGAGGTCCGCCGGCGGCACGAGAAAGCCGGTGCGCCCGTCCTCCAGCAGGTCGACCGCACCGGTCGCGCACGCCGCGACAACCGGTACCCCGGCCGCCATCGCTTCCGACGTCACCTGCCCCCATGTCTCGGTGACGCTGGGGTTGAACAGCAGGTCCATCGACGCGACCGCGCGGCCGAGATCGTCGCCGCTCTGGAAGCCGGCGAACGCCGCCTGCGGTACGCGCCCCGCGAACCAGTCGCGCGCCGGCCCCTTGCCGACCACCAGCACGCGGTGGCGGACGCCCAAAGCGTCGAGCCGCGCCAGCACGTCGGCGAACACGCCTAGGCCCTTTTCGAGCACCAGCCGACCGAGGAAGCCGATCGTCACCTCGTCATCGGCGATCCCCAGCGACCGCCGCCACGCGAGGTCACGCGCGTCAGGATGGAAGCGGCGGTGGTTCACGCCGCGCCCCCAGAGCGAGATCGGCGTCGTAACCCCGAAGTCGCGGATCACCTCGGCCATCGATGGCGTCGGCACCAGCACGCGGTCGGCACGATTGTAGAAGCGGCGCAGGATCGCGACGATCAGCGGCTGGACCAGCGACAGACCGTAATATTGGAAATAAGTCTCAAAGCGGGTGTGAACGGTCGCGACCACCGGCACGCCGCGCCGCCGCGCCCAGGTGACCGCGGCATGACCGAGGAATTCGGGGGCGGAGACATGCACGAGGTGCGGGTCGAACGCCTCCAGATCGCGGCGCGGCCTGGTCGGCAATCCGCGGCCGAGCTTATATTCGCCGCGTCCGCCCGGCATCGGGATCGCGGGCACGTCGACCACGGTGCCGCGCGCCTCGAACGCCGGGGTCGGGGTGGTCGGCGAATAGACGCGCACCTGCACGCCCTGGTCGAGAAGATAGCCGACCAGCAGGTTCTGCGCCTGATTGGCGCCGTCGCGCACATAATTGTAGTTGCCGCTGAAGAAGGCGACGCGCAGCTCGGACGGGTTCATGCTTCGCCCGCTAGCCACGATGTGCGGCAAAATCGCGACCGTCCGGCCTCAAGCGGGTCGGATTTCATCGGTGCGCCGGATGCGCCGGATGCGCGGCTGCCGTTCGAGCATCGCGGTGCGGCGGATCGTCTCGCGCAATTCCTCGCGCTTGTCGTGGATCGAGGCGATCACCGGCCCCATCGCGACGCCGAGATCGACGAGCACCGCCTCCGACAATTGCAGCGAGCTTTCGAGCGTTTCGGGCACCGCATCGGTCACCCCGGCCTTGTAGAGTTCGGCGGCATGCGCGGTGTCGCGCGCGCGGGCGATGATCGGCAGCGCGGGGAAGGCGGCGCGCAGCCGCTTGGTCAGCCGCACCGTCAGCACCGGATCGTCCATCGTCAGGATCAGCGCGCGCGCATTGGTGAGATCGAGCCGGTCGAGCAATTCGGCGCGCGCGACATCGCCGAAGATGATCGGATAGCCGCCGGCGCGCGCCTGCGTCACCGCGTCGATGTCCGCCTCGACCGCGACATAGGGCTGGTCGTGGCGCGCCAGCATGTCGGCGACCATCCTCCCGACGCGACCGAAACCGAACACCACCGCGCGCTGCCCCTCGGCATGGTCGAGCGTGTCGGGGCGCGCGCCGTCGCGCTTCTCGATCCGCCGCGCGATCACGCGGCCGAGCAGCGCGAGCAGCGGGGTGATCGTCAGCCCGATCGCGGTGACGGTCTGCCAGAAGCTGGCGGTGGCGGCGGTGATGAGCTGCGCCTGCGCGGCGGTCGCCAGCACGATCAGCGTCGTCTCGGACGGGCTGCCCATCAGCATGCCTGTCTCGGCGGCGATGCCGGGGCGGGCGTTGGCGACGCGCAGCAGCAGATAGGTGACCACCGCCTTGACCGCGACCACGCCAAGCACCGCCGTGAGCAACGGCATCCAGTTGCGCGCGATCGCGGCGAGATCGAGGCTCATCCCCACGG
Organism: Sphingomonas endophytica; assembly: GCF_014199415.1. GTDB lineage: Bacteria > Pseudomonadota > Alphaproteobacteria > Sphingomonadales > Sphingomonadaceae > Sphingomonas > Sphingomonas endophytica. The sequence continues at coordinate 346,236 of NZ_JACIJN010000001.1, read as the reverse complement.
TGATGAGGAACACGCCGAGCGCGAGGCCCTTGAACGGCGCGGTCATCACCTCGACCTCGGTATGATATTCGGTCTCGGCGATCAGCAGCCCGGCGAGCAGCGCGCCCACGATCGGCGACAGCCCGGCGGCAGTGGTCGCGACGCTGGCGACGATCACCACCAGCAAGGAGGCGGCGAGAAAGAGCTCGGGGCTCTTGGTGCGCGCCGCCTGTGCGAATAGCCGCGGCAGCACCAGCCGCCCGCCGACATACATCGCCACCACGGTCAGCCCGCCGCGCAGCGCCACGCCCGCGATCCCGACCCAGCCTTCGTCGCTGGCGGTCGGCGCCATCGCACCCAGCGCGAAGATGATCGGGACGAGCGCGAGGTCCTGGAACAGCAGGATCGCGAACGCGCCGCGCCCGACCGGGCTGGTCGTCCCCACCATTGGCAGCACCAGCGCGGTCGACGACAAAGCGAGCGCGAGGCCGAGCCCCGCCGAACCGCCCCAGCTCTGCCCCAGCAGATGCAGCGCGACCCCGACCAGCGCCGCGCAGCCGACCAACGCCGCCGGGCCGGTGCCGAACACCAGCTGCCGCATCGCCCATAATCGGCGGAACGACAGCTCGAGCCCGATCGAGAACAGCAGCAGCACGATCCCGAATTCGGCGAACGGCTCGATCGACTCCGGATCGGAGATCGTGAAATAATAGAGCCACGGCGCGCGCGGCACGAGCGCGCCGAGCCCGGCGGGACCGACCAAGGCCCCGACGAGAATGAACCCGATGACCGGACTGATCCGGAAACGCGCGAACGCCGGGATCACCAGACCGGCAGCGCCCAGCACCACCAATGCGTCCGAGAAGCCTTCGTTGTGCAATCCGATCGCCATGAGTGCGACTGTACGCAGGCGGGGCGGGCTTTGTCGCCCTTCGTGACCCGAAAAATGTGGATTGCCGCCGAAGTGGCTGGCCGCGCTCGACAAAGCTGCGGCTGAACGTCAGTCTGGCTGCCATAACCAGACCGGGAGTTCGCATGCGCCGTCGCCAGTTCCTTGCCTCCGCCAGCGCCACCGCCGCGCTCGCCGCGCTGCCCCGCGCCGCTGCCGCCGCAACGACGGGGCCGCGCGATGCCGAGCTGCGCGCGTTGCTCGATCGCTTCTTCTACGCACGGCTCGACGAGAGCCCCGAGCAGGCGACCTCGCTGGGGCTCGATACCGGCGCGCGCGCGCCGCTCAAGTCGCGGTGGTCGGATGCGAGCCGTGCCGGGGAGCTGCGCGACTTCGCCCGCGCGCGCGCCGAGCGCGCGGCGCTGCGCGCGATCCCGCGCGACGCGCTCGGCGACGCGGCGCGGCTCGACTATGACATCGTCGCCTACAGCCTCGACCGGATGCTGGCGGGCGAACGCTATGATTTCGGCGCGAGCGCAGGCCGCTACGCGCCTTATGTGCTGACGCAGCTGACCGGCGCGTATCGCGACGTGCCCGACTTTCTCGCCAACCAGCACCGGGTGCGCGACGCCGCCGACGCCGATGCCTATGTCGCGCGCGTCGCCGCCTGGGGGCCGGTGATCGACGCCGAGACCGAGCGCCAGCGCGCCGATGCGGGCAAGGGCGTGTTCGCACCCGACTACATCCTCGACACGACGCTCAGGCAGCTCGCGGCGGTGCGCGACAAGGCGGCCGACGCGACCGGCCCGGTCACCGATCTCGCCGCCAAGCTGAAGGCGGCGAACCTGCCCGCCGATCGCGCCGCAGCGGTGACGAAGCTGATGACCGAGCGCGTGTTCCCGGCACTTGATCGCCAGCGCGCCTTGGTGACCGAGCTGCGCGGGCGCGCGGTGCACGACGCCGGCGTGTGGCGGCTCCCGGACGGCGAAGTCTATTATGCGGCGGCGGCGAGCGCGGCGACGACCACCGACATGACCGGCGACGAGATCCACCGGCTCGGGCTGGCGCAGGTCGGCGAGATCGGCGCGCGGATCGACGGTATCCTGCGCAAGCAGGGGATGGCGCAGGGCACGGTCGGCGAGCGGCTGGTCGCGCTCAACAAGCGGCCGGATCAGCTCTATCCCAACACCGATCCGGGGCGCGAGGCGCTGCTCGAACAGCTGCGCGCGCAGGTTGCGGCGATGGCCAAGCGGCTCCCCGAGCAATTCGCGATCCTGCCGCGCGCGCCGGTCGAGGTCCGCCGCGTGCCCGAGGCGATCCAGGCGGGCGCGCCGGGCGGCTATTACCAGTCGGCGTCGCTCGACGGGTCGCGGCCGGCGATCTACTTTATCAACCTCCGCGATACGTTCGACCGGCCGAAGTTCGGGCTGGCGACGCTCAGCTATCACGAGGCGGTGCCGGGGCATCATCTGCAGGTGATGTCGGCGCTGGAGAGTCAGGACATTCCGCTGATCCGGCGGCGCGGCTTCTATTCGGGCTATTCGGAGGGCTGGGCGCTGTACTCGGAGCAGCTCGCCGACGAGATGGGAATGTATGACGGCGATCCCCTCGGGCAGGTCGGCTATCTGCAATCCCTGCTGTTCCGCGCGACGCGGCTGGTGGTCGACTCCGGGATGCACGCCAAGCGCTGGAGCCGCGAAAAGGCCACCGATTATCTGATCGCCACCACCGGGATCGCGCGCGGGCGCAGCCAGGGCGAGATCGACCGTTACACGGTCTGGCCGGGGCAGGCGTGCAGCTACAAGATCGGCCACACCGTCTGGACGCGGCTGCGCGACGAGGCGAAGCGCAAGGCCGGGACGAAGTGGGATCCGAAGGACTTCCACCGCGTGCTGACGCTCGGCGCGATGCCGCTGACGGTGCTCGAGCAGGTGGTGCGCGAGCGGATGGCGAGCAGCTAATCCGTCGTCGCGAGCGCAGCGAAGCAATCCAGTGCCGCATCAGGACGCCCTGGATTGCTTCGCTGCGCTCGTAATGACGGTCGATCTTTGATCGCAGTCTGCTGGCCAACGTACGTCGCCCCGGATCAAGTCCGGAGCGACGAAACGTTCAGAACCGCACGCGCACGCCGGCGGTGACGCGGCGGCCGTTGTCGACCACCCCGCGCAGCAGGCCGACCGCGGTGTCGTTGTAGATCTTCGCGTTGGTGGCGTTGGTGACGTCGGCGTTGAGCGTGATCATGCGGTTGAGGTCATAGCTCGCCGAGATGTCGAGCTGTCCGTACGACCGCTGGTAATCGCCGTCGCCGAAGGTGCTGATCGGATCGTTCACGAAGCCGTTGCGGTAATTGTACGAGGCGCGGATGCCGAAGCCGGCTTTCTCGTAATAGCCCGCGATATTGTAGCTGCGCGTCGACGCGCCCGAGATCGGGATCGCCGGCTGACCCTGTGTCACCACCACGTCGCCGAGATCGAGATAGGTGAAGTTGCCGAGCACGCCCAGGCCGTCGAGCGCGCCGGGCAGGAAGGTGAACGGCACCTGCGCGCCCAGCTCGAAGCCCTTGATCTTGCTGCTCGCGCCGTTGCGCGGCTGGCGCAACAGGAACACCTGCTCGCGGCTGCCGCCTTCCTCCAGCTGCACGGTCTGCGTCACCGAGGTCGCGGTGTTGACGATGAAGTTCTTCACGTCCTTGTAGAACACCGCCGCCGACAGCAGCCCCGAGCCGGCGAAGTAATATTCGAGCGACAGGTCGACCTGGTTCGACACATAGGGCCGCAGGTTCGGGTTGCGCGCGCTGATCGTGCTGGTGTTCGCATCGACGCTGAGCGTCGGGGAGAGCAGCCCGATGTCGGGGCGGGTCAGCGTGCGCGCCACCGCGCCGCGCACCTTCAGCTGCGGGGTGAGATCGAACGAAAGGTTGGCGCTGGGCAGCCATTCGGCATAGCTGTTGTCGATCGAAACCGGCGTGGTGCCCTGCACGACGGTGATGATCCCGCCGCGCCGCACCAGCAACGTCGACAGGTCCGCGGCATTGCCGTCCGAGGTCTGGTCGGTGCGGACGTAGCGCAGCCCGATATTGCCGTTGAACCGCTCGTCGAGCGCGCGGATGTCGACCTGTCCGTAAGCGGCATAGGATCGCTCGGTGACCTGGAAGTCGTTGGCGAGCTGCGCCTGCGGCGGCGCGAGCGCCAGCATCTCCGAGAGCGGCAGGCGATCGAAGAAGGCGTCGAGGTTCGGCGCGAGATAGGTGCCGAGCGACGACTGGACGAACTTCGAATAATCGACCTGCGACAGGATCGGCGCTGCCGAGGTGCTGCCGCCCTCGACGGTCGGGTTATAGGCCTGCCCCAGCGCATTGGCGAATTGCTGCGAAGTCAGGTTGAAGGTCCGCGAGCTGAATTCGCTCTTGCGGTTGGCGAACATCGCGCCCGCCTTGAGCACCAGCGACGCGTCCGCCAGGTCGAGGTCGCGCGCGATATCGAGCCGGCCGTCGTAATTGCGATCGATGCTCGGCGCGCGATAGGTGCCGCCGACCGCGAGCAGGTTGAAGGTCGACGGATCGAGCGGGTCGTAACCGCGGTTGAAGGCGACGGTCGGCTCGGCACCGAGATTGCCGCCGGTGTCATAGCCGACCCGTGCGCGCGAGTTGATCGCGAAGCCGTAATTGGTCGAGGTGCGGCGCGCTTTGGAGAAGGTGAATTCGGTCGACACCTTCAGCCGGTCGGCAGTCCAGATCCCGCCGATCGCGCCGCTGAACAATTGGTCGTGCGTGTCGATCGGGCGGGTGTCGGCGCGATGGTCGACCCCGTTCGCGTCGAGGGCGGTGAGATAGCCGTCGGCCACGGTGCTGCCGACCACGCCCGCGCCCGGACCCTGGATGTTGGTGAAACGAACCTGATGTTCGTTGTAGATCGAATAGTCCTTGAAGTCCGAGAAGAAGCCGTCGGCGTAGAAGTTGAGCGTGTCGGTCGGCTTGAACTGCAACCCGCCGATCATCGTCGCGCGTTCGAACTTGCCGTCCTGCGCGACGAGGTTGGTGGTGTGGATGAAGCGATACTGGTCGGCGAAGTCGCCATCGAGATTATAGTCGAGCGGCGGGTTGCGCCGCGCCTCGACGCCGTTCTCCGCGCCGTACCCGAGATAGCCTGCCGACAGCACGCGGCGCTTCTCGTAGTTGAAGCCGAAGCTGGCGCCGAAGCGATCGTTGATGACCTTGTTGACGAACAGCGAGGCGTGCGGCGTGACGCGGTTCGGGTTCTCCTCGTAAATCCCTTCGGCGGTGATCGCGACCACGTCGCGACCGGCGTCGAGCGGGCGCGCGACACGGACGTTGACGCTCCCGGCGAGCCCGCCCTCGACCTGTTCGGCGCTCGGCGACTTGATGACCTCGACCGCGCTGACGAAGTCCGACGACAGCGAGGTGAACGAGAAGCTGCGTCCGCCGCCCGGCGTCGCGATCTGGCGGCCGTTATATTGCGTCTGGGTGAAGTTCGGCCCGAGTCCGCGCAGTGCGACGCGGCTGCCTTCGCCCTTGTTGCGGGTGATCTGCACGCCGGTGACGCGTTGCAGCGATTCCGCGAGATTCTGGTCGGGGAAGCGGCCGATGTCCTCGGAGGAGATCGCGTCGACGATGCCGATGTTGTTGCGCTTCAGCGCGGTCGCGTCGGCGAGGCTGCGGCGGATGCCAGTGACGACGATATCCTCGCCCGCGTTGTCGGTCGCGACCGGCTGATCCGGGTTGCCCGGCGTGGCGGCCGGGACGGTCTGCGCCGCCGCGCCGGTGGCAATCGTGAGCGCGAGCAGCGACGCTGCCCCCGCGAAAAGACGCTTGGACATTTCTTCCTCCCTTGTGAAACCGCTGCGCCTGTGGCGCGCAGTCGGCAGTGATGGTCGCCGCGCTCAGCCGGCGCCGGTGTGCAGAATGATCCGGTCCCCGGCGCGCGCGCGCAGCCGCAGCCCGGCCGCCTCGCTGCGCAGCGGCACCGCGCTTCGCCCGTTGCGGGCCGCGCGGACGCGCCGCCCGGCGGGCAGCCGCACCAGCACCTCGCCGTCGCGCGCGAAGTGCAGCGTGGCTTCGTCGAGCCCGCCGCCGCTCCAGCTTTGGTCGACGGTCACCCCGCCGCGCGCGCGCAGCCCGCGGACGCTGCCGTCGCGCCACGCCGGGGGCAGCGCGGGGAGCAGGGCGATCGCCCCATCGTGGCTCTGCACCAGCATCTCGGCGATCGCGGCGGTAATGCCGAAGTTGCCGTCGATCTGGAAGATCGGGCCCTTGTCGGACGGGTGGGTGTCGAAGAGATTGTCGAGTGTGCTCGACTTGAAGAACGCGTCGATCGAGCGACCCGAGCGCGCGGCGTCGCCCATCCGTGCCCAGATGCAGGTCGCCCAGGCGCGGCTCCAGCCGGTCTGCGCGCCGCCATTGTCCTCGCGGCGCTGCATCGATGTCGCCACCGCCTGCGCCCATTTCGGGGTGCGGCGCGGGGTGAACTCGTCGCCGGGATAAAGCGGGTAGAGGTGCGAGATGTGGCGGTGGCCGGGCTCGTTCTCCGCGAACTCGCGCGACCATTCAAGCAGCTCGCCATGGCTGCCAATGCGATAGGGCTCCAGCCGCTCTACCAGCCCGCGCAGCTTCGTGGCAAACGCCGCATCGGTCTCCAGCAGCGCGGCGGCGGCGATGCAATTGGCGAACAGCTCGCGGATCAGCGCGAGATCCATCGTGCAGCCGGCGCTGATCGACGCCTTTTTGCCGTCCGGCGCGAGAAATTCATTCTCGGGCGAGATCGACGGCGCGGTGGTCAGTCGGCCGCTGACCGGATCGGCGACCAGCCACGCGGCGCAAAATTCGGCAGCGCCGCGCATCAGCGGCCAGGCGCGGGTGCGCAGGAAGACGAGGTCGCCGCTAAAGGTATAATGCTGCCACAGGTGCTGCATCAGCCACGGACCGCCCATCGGCCAGTTCGCCCACACCGGGGTGGCCTCGCCTTCGCCAACCGGATTGGCCATCGCCCAGACGTCGCTGTTATGGTGGAGGCACCAGCCGGGCATGCCGTAATAGCCGCTCGCAACCGTGCGCCCGCGCACCGCGACGCTGTCGAGCCAATCGAACAGCGCGGTGTGGCAATCGGCGAGATTGGCCACTTCCGCGGGCCAGTAGTTCATCTCGGTATTGATATTGGTGGTGTGGTTGCTGCTCCACGGCGGGCGCACCTCGGCGTTCCAGATGCCTTGCAGGTTCGCGGGCTGCGACCCCGCGCGCGAACTGGCGATCAGCAGATAGCGGCCGAAGTGGAAGAGCAACGCGGCAAGTCCGGGGTCGCTGGCGCGCTCGTTGCCGGCGCGGCGCTGCGCGGTGGTGCCGGTCGGGCCGGCCAGCGTCAGCGCGGCGCGGCGGTACAGCGACCGGTGATCGGCGATATGCGCGGCCCGCAGCGCGGCATGGCCTTGCCCGCGCGCGGCGGTGAGCGCCGCGACCGCCTTGGCCTCGATCGTGGCGATCGGCAGGTCCGGGGCCTGGTCGAAGCGGCGGAAGCCGGTCGCGGCGGCGATGCGGATCTCGACGCTGCGCGCGCCCTTCACCATGATCCGGTCGTTCGACGACGTCGCGCTGCCCCCGTCGGTCGCGATCTCGGCGACCGCGGCGAACATCATCCCCTTGCCGGCGGCGTCGTCATAGCGGATCGGCTCGGCGACCTTCTGGTAATTGGGCGCGGCATAGGCGGGCGCCTTGCCGTGGAGCACCAGCCGGTTGCCCGCGGCGGTGGCGGTGCCGCGCAGCAAGGTCGAGAGCGACAGCTCGGCATCGATCGTTCCGCCCTCGGCGGTCAGCCGGATCACCACCAGCTGCGCGGGATGCGAGACGAACATCTCGCGCCGGTAACGCGTAGCGCCGCGACGATAGGAGACGCCGATCAGCGCCTGATCGAGGTCCAGCTCGCGGCGGTAGTCCGCGACCGTCCCGCCGCCCGTCATCGCGATCGTCAGGTCGCCGAGCGGCGCATAGCTGTTCGAATACGGTCCCTGCATCCGCTTGGCGCGGTCGTCGGCGGCATGATAGTCGCCCGCCAGCGCCGCGGCGCGGACGCCCGGCAGCGCGGCTTGCGCCTGCGGGTTGGCGTTGGCGGTGGGAAAGCCCGACCAGAGCGTATCCTCGTTGAGCGAGACGATCTCGCGCTCGGTGCCGCCGCGGACCATCGCGCCGAGCCGGCCGTTGCCGATCGGCAACCCCTCGACCCAGCGCGTCGCGGGCGAGTCAAACCAGAGGCGATGCGCATCATCGGGGGCAACCGGCTGCGCGCGCAGCGGCAGACCGGCCAGCCCGCCGACGGAAACCGCAGCCGCGCCGCCACCCAGCACCCCGCGTCGGGTCAGATCGGCTGACATCCCCACCTCCATTTGCTTATATGAAAGTCTCTCTATGCAGATGATAGTGACGTAAGTTGATCGATGATGGAAGAGTGAAAATTCAGTGCGTTGATGAAAATTGCCGGTGACTAATATGGATTGCAAGGGATTGAGGGTTGCTCGATCGTAAGCATGGTCTCATATATGAAAGCACGATCAAGGAGGGGGACGTTCGTCATGCGCGCCATTCTGTGCCGCGAGCCATTTGCGCTCAAACGCGTCGAACGCAGCGCGCCGATCGCCGCGCCCGACGAGGTGCTGGTGCGGATGCGCCGCGTCGGGCTGTGCGGGACCGATTATCATATCTTCGCGGGCAATCAGCCATTCCTCTCCTATCCACGCGTGATGGGGCACGAACTGGCCGGCGAGATCGCGGCGGTGCCGGAGGGTTCGGCGCTGCGCGTCGGGCAGCGCGTCACGATCAATCCCTATCTGGCGTGCGGCACCTGCGTGGCGTGCCGCAAGGGCAAGCCCAATTGCTGCACGCGGATCGCGGTGCTCGGCGTCCATAAAGATGGTGGGATGCAGGACGTGATCGCGGTGCCCGAGCGCGCGGTGATCCCCGCCGACGACCTGACGCTTGAACAGGCGGCGATGGTCGAGTTTCTCGCGATCGGCGCGCATGCGGTGGCGCGCGCGCAGCTGTCGCCCGGCGACCGCGTGCTGGTGGCGGGGGCGGGGCCGATCGGCATCGCGGTGTCGCTGTTCGCGCGTCTCGACGGCGCGCGGGTGACGATCATCGACACGCGTAGGTCGCGGCTCGAATATGCGCGCACGCGGCTGGGGTTCGAGGAGGTCGTGACCGTCGACGACACGATCCGCGACACGCTGGCGGCGCGCACCGACGGCGACTTCTTCGACTGTGTGTTCGACGCCACCGGCAACATCCAGGCGATGCGCGCCGGGCTCCACTATGTCGCGAATGGCGGCAGCTATGTGCTGGTGAGCGTCGTCCCGGACGACCTTATCTTCGCCGATCCCGAATTCCACCGCCGCGAGACGACGCTGATCGCGAGCCGCAACGCCCTGTCGGGCGACTTTGCGCGCGTGCTCGCCGCGATCCGCAGCGGCGACATACCGACTGACGCGCTGCACACCCACAGCGTCGACGCCGACGACCTGCCCGAGCGCATGCCGCGGTTGATCGCCGAGGCGGACCATGTTCTGAAGGCGATCGTGACGTTCTGACGACGCAAGGGCGCGACGACCCGGCGCAGCGAAAAAGAGGATGACGGCAAATGGCGTGGCAAGGCTCCCCTCCGCTGGAGGATATTCCCCGCACGACCGAGGCGCCCGCGCCGGGCGGGGCGGGGCGCTGGGTGCCGGCGCTCGTCATCACCACCTCGCTGTTCTTCCTGTGGGGAATGGCGAACAACCTCAACGACATCCTGATCGCGCAGTTCAAGAAGGCGTTCACCCTCTCCGATTTCGGCACCAGCTTCGTCCAGCAGGTGTTCTATCTCGGCTATTTCGTGTTCGCGATCCCCGCGTCGATCGTGCTGCGCCGCTTCGGCTACAAGGCGGCGATCATCACCGGCCTGCTGCTCTACGGCATCGGCGCGTTACTCTTCTATCCGGCGGCGGCGATCAGCGCCTATCAATTGTTCCTGTTCGCCTTGTTCGTGATCGCCGCCGGGCTGGCGTTCCTCGAGACCTCGGCCAATCCGCTGATGACCGAACTCGGAGACCCGGCGACCGCGACGCGGCGGCTCAACTGGGCGCAGGCCGCCAATCCGTTCGGTGCGATCACCGGCATCCTGATCGGTCGCAACTTCATCCTCTCGGGGATCGAGCATGACGAGGCGACGCTGGCCGGCATGAACGCCGCCGCGCGCGAAGCCTTCTACCGCAACGAGGTGCAGGCGGTCGCGACCCCCTATCTGGCGATCGCGGCGATCGTGCTGCTGTTCGCCGTCGCCGCCGCGCTGACGGCCTTCCCGCGCAACACCGCGGTGCGCGATGTGCCCGAGCAGGCCAAGACGCAGCGCTTCGCCGACCTGCTGCGCCATCCGCGGCTGATCGGCGCGGTGATCGCGCAATTCTTCTACGTCGGCGCGCAGGTCGGGCTGTGGAGCTACACGATCCGCTATGCGCAAGGCGCGCTCGGCTGGAACGAGCGGCAGGGCGCGGACATGTTGTTCGTTTCGCTGCTGCTGTTCGCGGGCGGACGGTTCGTCGGCACGACGCTGATGACGTGGATCGCCCCGGCGCGGTTGCTCGCGATCTTTGCGACCGTTTCGGCGCTGCTCGCCGCCGCCGCGGCACTGGTCGGCGGGACGATCGGGCTCTACGCGCTGGTGACGACCAGCTTCTTCATGTCGATCCAGTTTCCGACGATCTTCGCGCTTGGCGTGGAGACGCTCGGGCCGCTGCGCCGGCTCGGCTCGTCGCTGATCATCATGGCGATCATCGGCGGCGCGGTGCTGACCGGGGTGATCGGCTTCGTCTCGGATCGCGCCGGGATCGCGGCGGCGATGCTGGTGCCGGCGGCGTGCTTCCTCGTGGTGCTGACCTATGCGGTCCGCGCCCGCGCGCGAGCCTGACGCCGGTGGCGCGCGCGCGCAAACAGGCCGACGCGGACGGCGAGGCGCGGCCGAAGCAGACCACCTATGCCGCGCCCGCGCTGGAGAAAGCATTCGAGATCCTCGACCTGCTCTCCGCCTATCCGCAGGGCGCGCTGGTCACCGACATGGCAGCGGCGCTCGGCCGTTCGGTGGGCGAGCTGTTCCGGATCGTGGTGGTGATGGAGCAGATCGGTTATCTGCAACGCTCGCCGGTCAACGACCGCTATACCGTCTCCTACAAGATCCTCGACCTCGCCTATCGCGCGACCCCGGCGCAGAACCTCACGCGCGCGGCGACTCCCGAGATGCAGCAACTTGCCGCCGAGACCGAGCAGTCCTGCCACTTCGTCGTTCCGAACGGTGCCTTTGGGCTGGTGATCGCGCGCGAGGAAAATCCGGGGATGCGTGGCTTCGCGCTGCGACTGGGCGCGGCGATCGACATGATCCGCAGCTGTTCGGGGCAGGTGCTCTTGGCCTTCTCCTCGCCGCAGCGCGTGAAGCGGATCGTCGCGCAGGCCGCGGCGGCTCAGGGCAAGCCGCTCGACATGGACTGGCTCGAGGAGCGGCTGGCGATCGTGCGGCGGCAGGGGTTCGACCGGCGGCAAAGCCCGGTGACTCAGGGCGTGACCGACGTCAGCTATCCGGTGTTCGCGTTCAGTGGCGAGATCGTCGGTGCGCTGACCGTGCCGTACCTTGAACTGATCGACGGGTCGCAGCGCGTGAAGCTGGATGCCGTCGACGGGCTGTTGCAGGCGGCGGCGGCGCGCATCTCGTTGACGCTCGGACATCATCCGGCGGGCTGACAAGGACAGGCCATGACACGAACGCCGCGTATCGACGCGCATCATCACCTTTGGCGCTACGATGCGGAAGCGTTCGGCTGGATCGATCCCGCCAGCGCGATCGCGCGCGATTTCGATACCCATGCGCTGACCGCCGCGCTTGCGTCGCGCGAGATCGACGGCGCGATCACGGTACAGGCGCGGCAGGTACCCGACGAGACGCGGATGCTGCTCGACGCCGCGGCGCGCTGTCCCGCGATCCGCGGCGTGGTCGGCTGGATCGATCTGCGCGCCGAGGACATCGCCGCGCGATTGGCGGCGGAGGCCACGCCGCTGCTGGTCGGCTATCGCCACGTCGTCCAGGACGAACCCGACGCCGGCTTCCTGCTCGACGACGCGTTCGTGCGCGGGGTGCGTGCCGTCGCCGCGCAGGGGTTGCGCTACGATCTGCTGGTCGATCATCGGCAGCTCGCGACGGTGCCCGTGTTGCTCGACCGGGTCGGGGAGGGGCGCTTCGTGCTCGACCACGCCGCCAAGCCCGCGATTGCGGCGGGCGGGTGGCAGCCGTGGGCGGAGCGCCTGGCGGCGGTCGCGGCGTGTCCGGGGGTGATGTGCAAGGTGTCGGGGCTGGTCACCGAGGCCGATCACGCGCGCTGGATCGCCGACGATCTGGAGCGCTACCTCGACCATGTCTTCGCGCTGTTCGGGCCGGCGCGGCTGATGTGGGGATCGGACTGGCCGGTCTGCCTGCTCGCCGCCGAGTATGGCGCGGTGCACGACGTGATCGCCAGTTACGTGGCGCGCCACTGCCCGAGCGCGGCCGATGGCATCTTCGGCGGCCATGCACTCGCCTTCTACGGGGTTGAGATGCGATGATCGTCCAGTTCGGCACCAGCCGCTTTCTGCAGGCGCACGTCGACCTGTTCGCTTCCGAGGCGCGAGACGCCGGTCAGGACGTGCCGGGGATCACGATCGTCCAGACCACCGACGATCCGGTCCGGGCGCGACGGCTCGCGGCCTTCGCGGACCCGGCCGGCTTTCCGGTGATCGTCCGCGGGCTGGAAGACGGCGCGGCGGTCGAGCGCACGCTGCGGGTGCGCAGCGTGGTCGGCGGGTTGCAGGCGCATGCCGATGCCGACGCGCTCCGCACGCTGCTGACCGGCCCCGCGACGCATGTCGTATCGAACACCGGCGATGTCGGCTTTCGGGACGGATCGTTCGTCGCGATCCTGCTTGCGGGACTGTACGCGCGCTGGCAGGCCGGCGCGGCGGGGCTGACGCTGCTGCCGTGCGAACTGGTATCGCGCAATGGCGACGAGTTGCGCGCCGCGGTGATTGCGGCGGCGGAGGGGCGCGAGCCGGCGTTCGTGGCATGGCTTGGCGAGGAATGTCGCTGGGTCAATACGCTCGTCGACCGGATCGTCAGCGCCCCGCTCGAGCCCGCAGGCGCGGTCGCCGAGCCTTATGCCTTGTGGGCGATCGAGCGGCAGCCGGGGCTGACGCTGCCGTTCACGCATCCTGCGATCGTGCTGACCGACGATCTGGGGCCGTTCGAACGCCTCAAGCTGCACATCCTCAACCTCGGGCATAGCTGGCTGGCGGAGCGCTGGCAGGCGGCGGGAGCGAGAGCGGGCACGACGGTGCGCGAAGCGCTCGACGATCGGGCGACGCGCGCGGCGCTGGACGAAGTGCTGACGCAGGAGGTCATCCCCGGTTTCGCGGCGCGCGGACTGGAGAACGAGGCGCGCGGCTATGCGGCCACCACGATCGAGCGCTTCGCCAATCCCTATCTCGATCATCTGCTGCGCGACATCCACGCGCATCATGCGCAGAAGGTGGAGAAGCGCATCGCCGCCTTCGTGCGCTGGGTCGATGAGGGGGCGGTGCAACCGCCGGCCATGCCGAGGCTCCGCGCGCTGGCGGCGCGCTACGACGTATAGGCCTGACCGACACACACCGGGCACCCGCCACTTCCGCTTTCCCGGACTCTACTTGGGGATGCGGCATTTTCTTGGCGGGGTATGATAACTGCAGCTTGATCCGTCATCGCGAGCATAGCGAAGCAATCCGGAGCCGGATCAGGACGCCCCAGATTGCTTCGCTGCGCTCGCAATGACGGACGGGATGTTTGACCTCTTTTCCGAATGGTCGAGCTTGCCAGGACGAAGCGGGGCCCCGGGACGACGGCGAAGGGCGAGCGACTTGCCTACCGCCCTTCCTTGCGCGACCCTTGCGCGGATGGAGCCTGCCCACCCCGATCGCCGCCGCTTCGATCGCCGCGCGCTGCTGACGCTCGGCGCGGCGGGAGCGGCTGGCTGGGCGGTCGGTCGCGTGCTGTCACGCACCGCGCCGGTCGGGCGCGACGTGCGGGCGTCGGGCGCGGTGGCGGCGATCCTCGACGATCCCGACGCACCCGCGATCGGTCCGGCGAACGCCTCGCTGCGGCTTGCGGTGTTCAGCGACTATCGCTGCCCGGCGTGCCGCCACGGCTTTCCGGCGCTGGGCGAGGCGGTGGCGGCCGACGGCGACGTGCGGCTGTTGTTCAAGGACTGGCCGATCTTCGGCGCACCCTCGATCCGGGCGGCGCGCGTCGCGCTCGCGAGCGTGCCGCAAGGCATCTACCCGGCACTGCACCGCCGGATGATGACCGCGCCGGGCGCGTTCGACCCGGCGCACCTGCGCGCTGCAGTCAGCGGGGCAGGGGGTGACTGGATCCGCCTGCTTGCCGACCTGTCCGCGCAGCGGGAGCGGATCGACGCGCAGCTGCGACGACATGCTTCGGAGGCGGGGTCGATCGCGCTGCCGGGAACACCGGGCTATCTCGCCGGATCGCTGCTGACGGTCGGCGCGATCGACGCGTCGGCGTTTGCGCGGCTGTTCGCGGCGGCGCGGAAGGCGGCGTGAGCGGCGGTCAGAACGTCACCGCATCCGCGCTTTTCTCGGGCCGGATGTAGATCGACTTCAGCTGCGGCAGTGCGGTGCGCAGGTCGCGCTCGATCGTCTCGATCAGCGTCTCGGCCGCGCCCATCGACAGGTCGTCGTCGAAATCGGCGCTGATCGCCGCGAACACCATCTCGGGCGCGGTATGCACCGTGCGGACATGGTTGACTGCGACGATCCCCGGATGCGCGGCGACGATCGCGCGCGCGCGGGCGATCACCGCCGGGTCGGCGCGCTCGCCGATCAGCAGGCCCTTCGCCTCGCGCGCCAGCAGCACCGCCACCGCGGCGAGCAGCGCTCCGATCACGATCGAGGCGACGCCGTCCAGCCGCGGGTCGTTGAAATAATGGCTGCACCACACGCCGATCGCTGCCACCACCAGCCCGATCAGCGCCGCGCTGTCCTCGAACAGCACCATGAACCCGGCCGGGTCTTTCGATTCGTGGATCGCGTCCCACCAGCCCAGCTCGCCGCGCGTCTGGTCGAACTCGCGCATCGCGATCGTCCACGATGCGCCCTCCATCAGCGCGGCGATGCCGAGCACGATGTAATTGACGAGCGGATCGGAGAGCGGCGCGGGCTCGATGATGTGGAGATAGCCTTCGTAGATCGACACCCCGGCGCCGATCGCGAAGATCAGGATCGCGACCACGAACGCCCAGAAATACAGCTCGCGGCCATAGCCGAACGGGTGCGCGGCATCGGCAGGGCGGCGCGCGCGGCGCTGGCCGTAGAGGAGCAGCACCTGATTGCCGCTGTCGACCACCGAGTGGACGCCCTCGGTCAGCATCGACGACGAGCCGGTGATCGCCGCCGCGACGAACTTGGCGACCGCGATGCCGAGGTTGGCGGCCAGGGCGCCGAACAGCACGATATTGTCGCGCCAGCCTTTTTTGTTCGTCTCGCTCACGCCGTCTCCTTCATTGCGTAGCGAGACGCGACGGAACGTCGCAGGTTCCTCAATCCCGCCGTCCCGTGCCGCTCCAGCGTGCGCTGCGCGCGACCGCGCGGCGCAGCACGCGCGACAATTGCTCGATCGAATAAGGCTTGTGGAGCAGCTCGAACCCGTGCTGCCAGTTTTCGGCGAGCACATGCGCATAGCCGCTGGTCAGCACGATCGGCAGCGCGGGATGGTTCTGGCGGATGCGGGTCGCGCATTCGACGCCGTTCATTCCCGGCATCACCACGTCGGAGAAGACGATGTCGAACCGTGCCGCATCGGTTTCCAGCATTGCCAGCGCGTCCTGCGCATTGGTCGCCAGCACGCTGCGATAGCCAAGTTCGTTGAGCGCGCTGGTCGCGAAACGCCCGACCTCCTCATTGTCCTCGATCAGCAGCACATACGCGCCCTGGCCATCGGCGGGGCCGTCGTCGGCGATCTGTTCGGCGGCGACACGCCCTTCGCTGACGCGCGGCAGGTACAAAGTGAAAGTGGTGCCGCGCCCGGCCTCGCTGGCGACGCTGATGTCGCCGCCGGATTGCTTGGCGAAGCCGATTACCTGGCTCAGCCCGAGCCCGGTGCCCTTGCCGACCTCCTTGGTGGTGAAGAACGGCTCGAAGATATGCGGCAACGCCTCGGGCGCGATCCCCGCGCCGTCGTCGATCACCGAAACCGACAGGAAGTCGCCGCTGATCCCATGATGCCCGCGCAACGACGGGATTTCCGGGACCAGTGCGACCGCGATGCGCAGCGTGCCCTGGCCGTCCATCGCGTCGCGCGCGTTGATCGCGAGGTTGACGAGCGCGGTCTCGAACTGGCTGCGGTCCACCTCGGCGAGGCATGGCGTCGCGGGCGCCTCGACATGCAGCGCGACGCGGTTGCCGATCAGCGTCTGCACCATCTCGCCGATCTCGCCGACCGCCACCCCGATGTCGAGCAATTCGGGCGTCAGCGCCTGGCGCCGCGCGAACGCCAGCAACTGTCCGGTCAGCTTGGCGGCGCGCGACGCGGTTTCGCTGATCGCCTCGATATAGCGGTCGCGCTTCTCGGGGAGCAGGTCGGGGCGGCGCAGCAGCTCGACCGAGCCACGAATGATCGTGAGCAGGTTGTTGAAATCGTGTGCGACCCCGCCGGTCAGCTGCCCGATCGCCTCCATCTTCTGCGCTTGGCTGAGCTGTTCGCTGGTGCGCTTGAGCTGTTCCGCGGCTTCCTTGGCGTCGGTGATGTGGCGGCCGATCGCGAACACCTCGGTTTCGCCGGGGGCGGCAACCCATTGCAGCCAACGATAGCTGCCGTCCCGATGGCGGAAGCGCGTCTCGAACGTCGGCATCGTCCCGGCCTGCGCCGCCGCCAGCGCCTCGACCGCGGCGGGCAAATCGTCGGGATGGACCAGCGCCAGCGCCTCGATCCCGATCAATTCCTCAGGCCGATAGCCGAGGATCTCGGTCCATGCCGGGTTGACCGCCAGATAGCGGCCGTCGGGCGCGACCACCACCATCAGGTCGGGCGAGGCGTTCCACATCCGGTCGCGCTCGGCGGTGCGCCGCGCGACCTGCCGCGCGAGATCGGCGTTGAGCGTCACCAGTTCCGCGCGGCTTTCGGTGAGTGCCCGGTCGGCAAGCACGCGCTGGGTCGTCTCGTTGGTAAAGATGAACAGGCCGGCGTTGCCACCGTGCTCGTCGAGCACGCGCGAATAGGAGAAGCTCCACCACGTCTCCGCCGCGCCGCGATCGGTGGCGAGCTTCCACGGCAGGTCGACGAACCGCTGGCTGCGCCCGGCGAAGGCGTCGTCGACGATCGGGCGTGCCTGCTCCCAGGCATCGGCCCAGACCTCGCGCATCGGCGTGCCCATCGCCCAGTCGAGCCGCGGGCCGAGCAGCGGAAAATAAGTCTCGTTGAAAAAGAAGAACAACTCGCCGGCATCCCAGCACAGGATCATCGACTCGGGTGAATTGAGCAGCAGGCTCAGCGCGGTCTTCAACGGGCCTGGCCAGCGATCGGGCGGGCCGAGCGGGTGATCGCGCCAGTCGCGTGCCAGGATCAGCCGCGTCGCCGCGCCGCCTCCGGCCAGAAAGCCGAGCCCCGGCGGGAGATCGTCGGACGGGGGCAAAGGAAGATCGGTCATGGTTTCCGGAAGCTGGGCGGTCAGATAACGAGCGACCTAGCTTGATGATCCCGGTCAAGAAAGGTGGATGGCGGCAGCCGCGTGCTGATGGGCTCGGCAGCCGGAGCGCTGCGCGCGACCAACGGCATAGCGCGCGGAAACCCGCTGCGCGTTCGTCACGTTGTGCTGCGCGGCCCGGATCGTTTCCGCGCCGCGGGACAGGTGGAGCGAGCAGCGATGAAGACCAGTGGCAACACGATCCTGATGACGGGCGGCGGGAGTGGTATCGGCGAAGCGCTGGCGCATCGCTTCCATGATCGCGGCGACACGGTGATCATCGCGGGTCGTCGTCGCGAGGCGCTTGAAACGGCCGCCGCCGGGCGTGAACGCATCCATGTCCGCACGGTCGATGTCGAGGACGCGGCGGGCGTCGCGGCGTTCGCCGCGGCGATCGTCGCCGACTTCCCCGAACTGAACGTGCTATTCAACAATGCCGGGATCATGAAATACGAGGACCTGACCGGGCGTCGCGATCTGGGCGATGCCGAAGCGACCGTGGAGATCAACATCCTCGGCCCGATCCGGCTGACCGACGCGCTGATCGATCATCTCGTCAAGCAGCCCGACGCCGCGATCGTCACGGTCACCTCGGGGCTGGCGTTCGTCCCGCTGGTGGCAGCGCCGACCTATTCGGCGAGCAAGGCGGCGATCCATTCGTACACCGTGTCGCTGCGGACCCAGCTGGAGGGCAAGGTCGAGGTCATCGAGCTGGCGCCGCCGGGGGTGCAGACCGACCTGACGCCGGGGCAGTCGAACCGGCCGGGCTACATGCCGCTCGAGGCGTTCGCGGATGCCGTCGCCGCGCAGTTCCTCCAGCAGCCGACCCCGCGCGAGATTCTCGTCGACGAGGTCCAATTCCTGCGACAGGCGGAACGCGAGGGGCGCTTCGACGAGACGCTCAAAACGCTGACCGAGCGGGCTGCGCAGCAACGCGCCGCCGGCGGCGAATAGAAGCGCGCCGCCCCGCGCGGCGCGCGACGTCGGTGGCGGCGCTCAGCGCGTCCGCGCGGTGTCGCGCTTGATGAGCCACGGCGCGGACCGCGCGGCGCTGCCGGCCGGGACGGCCCGGGTAGCCGTCGCCGTCGCCGCGGGCGCGCCGGCGGCCAGCCCGAACCAGTGCGGCCGCTCCACCGCAACGAGCAGGGCCAAAAGGCTGGAGCCGAGTCCGAACCATGCCGAAAGGCCACGCAACGTCATCAAGAACCTCTTTCCCGGTCGGGGGCGGCGGCCAATTGGAAAAATCGGCCGGTCAGCAATCATTATAGGGCCCGCGCACGAGCCGGGTGTCGCTCTTCAATGACAAATGCTTGCTGAAATAAGGTTAATGCGGCGAATGCCTTGATCCGGCTCAGACCATCGGCGCATTGACTGTCCGCGTGGAGCGTGGATAACCGACCTCAAGATAGTGGCGGGTTGGGGAGAGGACATGAGCCAGGCTCACGCAGGTCGCGGGCGCGAGGCGTCGCGATGATTGATCGTCGCGAGACGCTGGTCGCGATGGTGGCGGCATTCGGCGCGAGTGCGTTCGCGCCGCTCGCGCGCGCCGTCGCCTATCAACCCAATCCCGTCATCAATACCGGGTCGCCCGCGCCGGTGTTCAACGCCGCGCAGCGCGCGCTGGTCGCGGCGCTCAGCGAGCGCGTGATCCCGACCACCGACACGCCGGGCGCGATCACCGCCGGCGTACCGGACTATATCGAGCACATGCTAGGCGACTGGGCGATCGACGACGAGCGTGCCACGATCTTCGGCGGCCTCGCGGCGATTGACGCGCGGAGCATGGCCGATTACCGCGTCCCCGCGGTCAAGGCGACCGCCGCGCAGCAGGATGCGCTGCTGACGCTGGCGATGAACGACAAGCTGCCCGGCGCGACCGATTTCTTCCCGGCGTTCAAGCAGCTGGTGCTCACCGGCTATTACACGTCCGAGGTCGGGATCACCAAGGAGCGTGAATATCTGCCGGTCCCCGGCGAGTATGACGGCGCTTACCCCTATGCGAAGGTCAAGCGCATCTTCTCGTCCTGACACGACCGACGCGCGCCACCGCGCGGCGCCTTTCCCCGAACCTCCTGACGGCGGGCTTACAAGATCATGGCAGCTACAGATCGTTTCGACGCAATCGTCATCGGCTCCGGCATCAGCGGCGGCTGGGCGGCGAAGGAGCTTACCGAAAAGGGCCTGCGTGTCCTGATGGTGGACCGCGGCCGAATGGTCGAACATGGCGAGGATTATCCGTTCGACGGCAAGTCCGTCTACGAAACCCCGGCGCGCGACAAGATGCCGGCGGCGCTCGCCAAGCGTGATTATTTCGCGCTCAACGGCTGGGTGTCGCCCGCCACGCAGCCGTTCTTCATCAACGATCGCCTCAACCCCTACGATTATGACGCGCCCAACAAGTTCAACTGGGTCCGCCCGTCGGTGGTCGGCGGCAAGTCGCTGACCTGGGGCCGCTGGAGCTTCCGCTGGGCACCGACCGATTACGAGGCGAACAAGCGCGAGGGCGTCGGGGTCGACTGGCCGATCCGCTATGACGACGTCGCGCCGTGGTACAGCTATGTCGAGAAGTACATCGGCGTGTCGGGCGGCAAGGAAGGGCTGGACTACCTTCCCGACAGCGAGTTCATGCCGCCGTTCCCGATGAACGTCGCCGAGAAGTGGCTCAAGGGCCGGCTCGAGGGCGAGTTTCCGGGGCGCAAGCTCATCAACGCGCGGCTCAGCAACATCACCGAGGACAAGCCCGAGCAGAACCGCACGCGCTGTCAGAAGCGCTCGCAATGCAGCCACGGGTGCAGCTTCGGCGCCTATTTCTCGACGCAGGCCGTCACCCTGCCGGCGGCGCGCGCGACCGGACGGTTGACGCTGCGCTCCGACACCTGGGTGACCAACCTCGAATATGACCCCGCGAAGAAGCGCGTCACCGGGGTGCGGATGGTCGACGCCAAGACCGGCCGCGCCGAGGTGGTGCCGGCGCGCATGGTGTTCCTGTGCGCCTCGGCGATGAGCTCGCTTCACGTCCTGCTCAACTCGCGCCCCAAGGACAGCGAGCGGAGCTGGTTCCACTCCAACGGAGCGCTGGGCAGCGCGGTGATGGACCATATCTTCCGCGTCGGCGTGTCGGGCGACATTCCCGGCATGACCGACCTGATCGAATATGGCCGGCGGCCGGGCGGCGTGTACGTCCCGCGCTTCCGCAACCTCGTGACCGAAGAGCTGCCGTTCAAGCGCGGCTATGGCTATCAGGGGCAGGCGTTCCGGCAGCCGGCGATGGTCGACGGCTTCGGTGCCGACATGAAGCACGGGATGCGCGAATATGGCCCGTGGCGCTTCTCGATGGGCGCGTTCGGCGAATGCCTGCCGTACGACGACAACCGCGTGATGCTGAACTTCAACAAGACCGACCGCTTCGGCACGCCGCTGCTCCGCTTCGACGTGACGTTCCGTGACAATGAGATCAAGATGATGGACGACGCGCTGGAGCAGGGGCAGCTGATGCTGCGCCGCGCCGGGCTGACCAACGTCAAGGGCGGGCGCGGCAAGCACGTCCCCGGCGAGGCGATCCACGAGATGGGCGGCGCGCGGATGGGGCGCGATCCAAACACGTCGGTGCTCAACGGCTGGAACCAGGCGCATGACGCGGCCAACCTGTTCGTCACCGACGGCGCGCAAATGGCGTCGGTGTCATGCGTGAACCCGTCGCTCACCTTCATGGCGATGACCGCGCGCGCCGCCGACCGGGCGGTGGCGCAGATGAAGGCGGGGGTGATCTAGGTGTTCGGTCCCGGCATCCCGCGCCCGATCCGGGATGCCGCTTTCTCCCCCGATCCAAAGGACGAAGGACGTGATAGCTGCGGCGTCCTCCGGGCGACCGCCGCGCCTCGTTAATCGAAAATTCTGCTTTGATGCCCCAATAAGCGACGCGAACTTTTAGATTGAAACACGATTGCGGCCCTGTATCGGCCGTCCGGGGGGACCGGCCGATGGCGGGTGGCCATGGCTGCTACGCCGCGGCTCCCCCTGTTGCCGGAGACGCGTCGCCTTGAAGTGGGTTTTCCTGTTGCTCCTGCTGGGCCTGTGCCCCGCACTGGCCTCGTCCGCCCGCAAGGCGCGCTACCAGCCGGCGTTCGCCTTCGCGATGGGCTTCGCGCCGTTCCTGCTCAGCCTGTGGCATCTGTATGTCGCCCCGGTATCCTTCCCCTATTGGCCCGGCCACACCAAGGGGATCGAGGTATCGGTCATCGACGCGCTGGCGGTGGCGATCCTGATCGGGACGCCGCGCCGCAAGAAGCGCGCACCGCTAATCTGGCTGTTCATCAGCTACACCGTCCTCACCGCGCTCAGCGCGGCCTGGGCGATCGACAAGCTGGCGGCGCTTGGCTATGCGGCGCAGCTCGTCAGGATGTTGCTCGTGTTCCTCGCGGCGCGACGGCTGGCGGCCAATCCCCACGCCTACAAGGCGGCGGTTGCGGGCGGCGTGGCTGCCTTGTGCGTCGAGCTCTTCTATGCCGTGCAACAGCATCTGGAAGGCGTGTTGCAGCCCGGCGGAACGCTGGGAGCGCAGAACCTGCTCGGGCTGATGACCAATCTTGTCGGCATTCCGGCGCTGTCGCTGTTGCTCGCCAATGTCCGCGGCTGGCAGTCGAAGGTCGGGCCGCCGGTCGCGCTCGCGATCGACGTGCTCACCGCGTCGCGCGCCACGCTCGGTTTCGGCGCAGCGGGTATGGGCGCGCTGTTGCTGATCTCCAGCAAATGGCGGTGGACCGCGCGCAAGGCGATGGTGTTCGGCCTCGCCGGCGTCGCTGCGCTGGCGCTCACCCCGGTGGCGATCACCACGATCGGCAAGCGCGTGAACTCGAACAACGTCGAGAGCAGCAATGCCGAGCGCGAAGCGTTCAAACAGGCGGCCTGGATGATCATCAAGGATTATCCGGCCGGGGTCGGCGCGAATTGCTATGTCGTCATCAGCAACATCGGCAATTATGCGTCGCGCGCGGGCGTCAACTCGATGTCCGGCAGCCGCGCGACCAACGTGCATGACAGCTACCTGCTCGTGACCGCCGAAACCGGGATGATCAGCGCGATCGTGCTGGTGCTCTTCATCGGTGGCGGGGTGCTGAAGATCATCCGGACCGCGTTCCAATACCGGAAGGACAAACGCGGCGACTATCTGCTCGGGATCGGCATGTCGCTGCTGACCGCCGGGCTGCACCTCAAATTCGAGTGGGCGTTCGTCATGTCGCCGGTCCAGTACCTCATGTTCCTGTTCCTGGGGCTCGGCGTCGGGCTTTCCGAGCAGGTCGGCGCTGATGCCGAGGCGGAGCGGCGCGCGAAACGTGCGGCGCAGCGCGAGGCCGACGAGCCAGCCGATGATGCGGCGGGGCGGCCGGTCGCGATCTGAGCCGGAGCCGCAAGCGGGCGCGGCGACTGGTCGCCATCGTCGATGGGCGGCGGCCCGCCGAGCCGGATCGGACCGGATGTTCCCGCTCTCGCCGACCGCACCTGACCTGTGCGAGATCGCCGGGGCGCTGTCTCAATCGTCATCAAGGACGATATCTCTGCCGATCCGGGACATGGGCCGTTAGCGCATTCGCCGGTCATAACCGATGATCCGCATCGAGAGCTTCTCTAAATAGCTGTCGGCGGCGGTGCGCCGCGGAAACGCTACAGCACAGCCTGACTGGATCGACGCGCTGCTGCTGGTGAGCCGCGAGCATCTCGCGCTCGATCGACATCCCGCCGAAAGCCCTGCCGGCGGGTGAACCAGCTTACGAGACAGAGCTATAAAGGTCGGTAATAATGGTCGGGGAGACAGGATGGGAATGTCCCGACCATATTGACACAGGATTGACCACGAGTCGCGGTTTTATGCGGGTTTCGGACTCCACTTGCTACAGCAATCGTGCTACGAGTTGCTACAGCACTTGCACGGAAAGCCGCTTTCTATGTCCCTTTCAACCTACCTCGTTCAGCGCGGCGCGCGCGGCACGTGGCAGCTTCGCGTTCCCATTCCACGCGCCCTTCATGCTCCCGGCAAGCCCAAGGAGCGGGTGAAGTCGATGGGCACGACTGACCGCCGGATTGCCTCTGACCGCGCACTGGCGGTGCTGGACGAATGGAAGCGGGAGTGGGCGACCGCACGGGGTGAGGTAGTTGCTATGCCGGCAGGGCTCTTGCGCCCAACCAGTGACGTGAGTGTCCCCGCGCTGGTGCTGGCGCAGCATGAAGCATTGTTGCAGCGGCTTGAAGATCAACGCCGCGCTCTCCCGGCGGATGATGAAGCGCAGGACGCGGAGATGGCGAAGCGGGCGGCGGACCTTCGACGACTTACCCGCCGGCATGCTGATGGTGACGACGCGAGCTTCCGGGCGATGGCGGATCGCATGATTAGTGCGCGTTCGCTTCCGATCGTGTCCGGCACGACCGAGTATGAGGCACTGGTCGCAGGTTTGGCGGAAAGCGCCATTGAAGCGTTGGCCATCCACCAACGCCGCTATTCCGGCGAGTTAGACGTCGAGCCTCGAAGTGCACTTATCCGGGAGGAACGTCAGCGGAAGGCTGATAAGGCGAAGCCGGGTGAGACGTTGCTGGAATTGTTCGATCGCTACGCCGAGCAGCGCCTTGCCGAAGGCCGCAAGCGCGACGACACCCTTAAGCAAGACCGCAAGGTTATCGAGCAGTTCGCCGCGTTCGTCGGGACCGATCGCGCCATCACGTCGATCAAGCCGGAGCACGTTCGCGATTACCGCGACACGTTGCGCCAGCTACCGCCCAAATGGCGCGACAGGGCCGATATGCGCGGCCTGTCGATGCGGGAAGCGGCTGCGAAAGCTCGATTGGCTGAAATGCCTCGCACGGCACTCTCGACGGTCAACAAGCACCTGTCGACCATATCGCCTTTGTTCGCTTGGCTCATCAAGGAGCGCTGGGACTTGTCGAACCCGTGCAACGGGTTGTTCCACGACAAGGTGCGCGGCAAAAACCCGCGCCCGCCGCTCGGGACGGATCGCCTCAACAAGGTTCTGGCATCACCTCTGTTCAGCGGGTTTGAGGCGGACGGCAAAGAGCATCGTCCCGGCGAGGTTTGCTCGAACGATTGGCGGTATTGGATACCCTTGCTTTGCTTGTTCACCGGCATGCGCATCGGCGAGGCGGCGCAGCTTCGGGCGGAGGACGTGTCAAAGCACGACAGCGGCGCGTGGGTTATCGACATCCAGCATGCACCAGCGAAGGGGCAGACCACTAAGTCCGGGCAATCGCGTGCGTCGGTCGCGCACACCAAGCTCGTTGAGCTGGGGTTTGTGAAATTTGTGGAAGAACGCCGGAAGGCCGGCGGCGACAGCAGGTTGTTCCCGGAGCTGGTGGCAAACGATCGTGACCAGCTCGGGGCCGAACCCTCTGCGTTCTGGCGTGACTACCTGACCCGCATCGGCGTCAAGTCAGGCGCTGATGGCTTGGGCGCGCATAGCTTCCGCCACGAGCTGGCAGACCGGCTCCGGGTCGAGGTCGGGCTGGTTGATGACCAGATTGCCGTTGCGCTGGGGCATGACCAGAAAAGCACGACCGCCGGGTATGGCGCTGTGCGGCAGGGTACGGTCCGCTTCCTCGCGCCGGTGATTGTGCAGGTGCGTTTTGATGGGGTCGAGTTCGGGAACGGAGGTTTGCTCCTCTAGTTCACCCCGTTCAATAACGCGTCGTTGATTTTCTGGCGACTTTGGGATATTCTTACGAATAGAAAAATCCCCGCCGGATCAACCGGCGGGCGAGTTTGTCTTTAGGAAAGATCACCAGATGATGAAAACCAATGATCGCCAATAATATAGCGTACATCCACCGTGACGGCAAGCATGTTCCGCGTGTTCAAACCTACCGCAATCGTAAAGAGGCTCTTCTTTGCCGCGAGGTAACTATCGATGCCACTGGAGACATCAGCCACAAGCCGATTGGTAAGCTCGCATGCTTCGCCAGCCCAATTGAGTATCTTCGCGGAGAGTTCGACCGGCGATTGACCTATAAGGGCGAGGAAGGGCCGCCGCGCTGGTGTGCGGGTTGCCCCTCTCGACAAGCGTGCGGCACCTTCGCCGAGCAGCGTATGGAGATGGATGCCGGCATCGCTGCAAAGCGAGCCGCGTGGATAGCAGCCACTCAGCGGCTGGGCGGCACCGAGCGGTATGAGCATCCTACCTTCACCGAGTTTGCGACTGCGTGCGCGGAACGCGGCTGGCGCTCCGACAATGAGGATGCATTGGCTTGGCAGCGTGCGGAAGACGCGAAGCGTAAGCGCAAGCAGCGTGCGCAACAGAGCCGAACGACGAAGCTGGCTAAAACGGCCACTCCGACCGCGCTGGCGGCGCTAAGTGACGAGCGTGATCGGCGTCATGACGCGCTTATGAGTGCCGCGCGGTCGGCGGGCGCACCGACTTGGTTGCGTAACCTCTCTGATCGCATGATCGCTGTCACTTGCGATGTATGGCAGGTCCGGGAGGCGATGGAGGGCAGGGGCGGACGCGAGATCACCGGCGGTGACGTTATGCGTGCTTTGGTTGCGCTAGGCCGCGATCACGGCATGTCCCCTACATCCTTGCGACCTCGGGTGAATGAGGCAATCTCTCGCGTTGCGAGATTGGAGGAGCAGGGGTCTGTGTGGGCGGTGTTCTTGCCCGCCGATGAGCCAATTCCACCCCGTTCACCCGGACAATTTTTGAACGGAGTGATTTTCGAGATTTTGGATGAAGACGCTTGATCGGAGTCGCGTTAATCCGCCATTTTTACCCCGTTCGAAACGTGTGTCGTCAAAAATTTCTTAAAACATTTGACGACACAGATGGGGGTGTTTTTGCCTTCGAGCGAAGCGAGAGACGAAGCAAGCCGTCGCAACGCGACGGCGTAGCTTATCGTCACGCCGAAGGCGTGGCGATAGGCGTTGCGATAAATAGATAGCTGATACGGTTACCCTCCCTTCGGTCGGGTAATCAGCTCGCCGTCACTTCGTGACAGCTCGCTTATTTCTTGAGGTTTCAGGTAACAACCTCGGAGTGCAAGCAAATTGCCTGTTCCATTTTTATGCCGAAGTTGCTACGATGATGAGGTTCGAGGCAATCCCGAGAACCCCGTTTGAGGATCGGGTTAATCCACAGGAACCCGGAGTGCCATAAACTCCGGCGTTTGCGGCGATCACGAAAGCGCGCGTACGCTGAACACCGATGAGCCACCAGCCGCGCAGCGGCGCTAGGCACCAAAACTCTACGGACCGCGTGCGGTCCAGCCCGGACAAGGGCCGCTCAAGTCGAGCGTCGTCAGGCTGATCCCGCGAATACGCGGCGTTCCACATCAGCTCCCGAGTCCGTCCGCTTGTCCAATTCCTCTGCCACGTCCAGCCTCGCCGCGTCGATTGCCTCTTGGCGCTCCGGCAGCGCGGGCTTCTTCACGTTTCTTGAAGACGTGCAGCCGCGCGTTCGGTCGAGCACTGGTGGGTTCACCCCGTTCGTTCCCGGACCCCGCGAAGCTGCGGAGATCGCGAAGGCGCTGGACGGTAAGGACGTGTCGGTCGCGGTGTTCTGTTGGCCCCGGAGACATGGCAAGTCGGTCACCTCCGCCATGATTATCGTGTGGCGGTTTCTCACCCGGCAAACCGAGACCGTCGCTGTGGTCGCCAATTCTGAGAAGCAGGTGGTCGACACGGCGTTCCGCTCGATCCGTGAGGCTTTCGAGCAAACCCCTTTGCTCAAGCGTCTTGTCGCGGCGGGCACGATCAACGTGCTTGGCGATCGTGTCGAGTTCCCGACCGCCGGCTCAACCATTCAGGCGTTCAGCGCCAACCCCGCCGCGCTATGGGGCAAGAAGCTGTCGTGCGCGCAGGTGTCGGAGCTGCACGCCGCCCCGCGCGGAGACGAGGTGTTCGCGGCGCTCGCCGGCTCGCTACTGGACACCGCCGGCTCGCTGATGCTGATCGACAGCACGGTCTCGCCGAAGTCGAACAAGCTATTCGAGCTGTATCAGGCTGCGAACCACCCGACCGACCCCGACATGTCGATCGCGTTCAGTCACATCGCTTACCCCGACTTGGACGACGCATGCCGAAACGCGCCGCCGTGGATCAGCGAAAGCAAGCTCCGCTCCCTGTCACGCCAGATGCTTCCGCACGAGTTTGCGCTATACCACCTGAACCGCTGGGGTGATGCGACCAGCGCCTTGTTCCCCGCCGATATGCTGGCGGCGTGTACGCACGAGTATCCGCTGGACGTGAAGGCGCTCGCCGCCGGGTCTGCCTACATCGTCGGTGGTGGCTTGGACCGCGCATTCGGCGGGTCGCGCCACGGTGACCGCACCGTCACTGCCTGTGTCGCCAAGATCGTCCTGGATGATGAGGAGCACCTGTTCGTGCTGGACGCCGACAGCGTGTTCCTTGGCCGGCTTGGCGGCATCAAGAGCCGGTTTGAGGGTTACCATCGCGGCTACGGCATGAGTCGCGCTACGCTGGAGTCCTACGGGGCGCAGGACGTGGCGGATTGGGCTGGGACACAGCCCTACAGCTCCGGCGTGGAGGTGATCCACCCATCCCGTCGCACGAAGTATCAAGCCTTCATGGGCCTGTATCAGGCTGCCGCAGAGCAGCGGTTGCACATCCATCCCGCCTTCAAAGAGCTACTTGCCGAGCTTGCCGTGTTCGAGGTGCAGGCAGACGGGAAGGCGACCGATGGCGAAGCCTCCGTCCCCAAGTTCACGCACCCGCGCGGCGCACACGACGATTTCGTGCACGCGCTCGCATGGGCCGCGCACTCACTCCGGCATGTCTCGCTAAACCCGTACGAGATTGAGGGCATCAACTGCCACGGTCGCGGACCAGCTATCGCGGCGTGTGTGCTGAATGGGGGTGCTCATGTGCCGCTTTGCGCGCGCGAGTGTCGCTCGATGCGCCAAGCCTCCCGCCTGTTTGATGCTTACCTCGCTCGCAAGCCGGTCCAGCCGGTCGCCTTCAAAGTCTTCGCCACAATGAAATTGAAGAATGTTGGCGCACATACGGTGCCACGATGAACAAAGTTCGTGACTCACAAGCAGAATCAAGTTATACTACTACCACTTTCGTCTATTTGGAGCTTGGCGAGTAAAGGTGCTGTTCGCAACTGACACTGTTCGGATAGCATCCGCGTCGCATGATCGCAAGGACGATTGCGCGCGCCGCCTTCGTTATTATTTGGACGAGCAATCCCAAGAGACGCTGAAGCTCATCGCTCGCCGCTGGTCGCGTCCCGATCAGTTTCGAGTCTTCAGCATCAATGTCGTGCGTGCGATCACTAATCGTCGCGCCAACACCTATCGCATCCAGCCCCGGCGAGTGTTTACCGGCGTCGATCAAGCGACGATGGACGCGCTCTATCGCGCGATGAACGCTGACGCGGTGCTCAAGAAGGCATCGCGGTATGTGAAGCTATGCAAGACGGGCTTGCTTCAAGTCGGCTTTAACGATGCGACCGGCACGCCGACGCTGAACGTCGTGACCCCGAACGTGCTGGACGTGATCTACAGCGACCCCGAGTACCCGGAACGAGTCATCCTCACTCACGGCGCGACCCGCGCCGAAGATGTGAGCTACTCCGATTGGACCGCCACCGGCTATCGTCACCTGAACTATCGCGGCGTGCCGCGCCGGATCGAAGGTAACGCCGGCAACGCAAACCCTTACGGCGTTCTGCCGTTCGTGTCGCTGTTCGACCGCTTGCCGGATGACCAGTTCTTCCTACCCGGTGGGAATGACCTGATTGAGGCGCAGGACGCCGTCAACGTCGCGCTGGCGAACCTGTGGCGATCGGTCGAGACGCAGGCGCATGGGCAAGCGTTCGCCACCGGCATTAGCGCCAACGAGGTTCTGCAATTTGGACCGGATCGCGCAATCGCGTTGCCTCAAGGTGGAACGTTCGGGTTCGCCAGTCCCAACTCGCCGATCGCGTCGATCCTCTCCGCGATTGAATTTGTGTTGCGCCAGACAGCCGCAACGCACGGCGTGGGAAGCGACGTGTTCGACCTGTCGAAGGTGGCGGAGTCCGGGAGCGCCAAACACGCGGGGCGCATCGAGCTTCGTGAGGAGCGACTGGACGACATCGCACAGTGGCGGATCGCCGAAGCCCGCTTGTTCGCGGTGCTCAAGGCAGTGGTGAACACGCATCTTCCCGGCACCATCCCTGATGACGCCACGATAGCGGTCGATTTCGCCGAATTGCAGGACCAGCTCACCGAGAGCGAACAGCTCGCGAATAGCCGGGACAAGATCGACTTAGGGCTTTGGTCTCCGGCTGACGCCCTGATGGCCCTCAATCCAGATGGCTTTCCCGATCGCGCCGCCGCGCTGCGCGAACTTCAATCCCGCCGCGACGAAGCCGCCGCACTGGCGCTGCCTCTCTAGGAACTGACATGGAAAACGAGAACCCGACCCCCGATCCCGCCATCGCTGAGCTTGCCGCCCTCAAGGCGCAGCTCGCCGACACCGCATCGACTGTGCTTGCTGCCGTGCCGGAGCATCTTCGCGGCCTGATACCCGCTAGCCTGACGCCCGCCGACCAGCTCGCATGGTTTCACACCGCCAAGGCAACCGGCGTGTTCGACGCCAAGCCGGCGGTGCCCGCGACCGATAACGCCAAGCCGGCGATCACGCCGGTTGCCGTTGATCCCGCCTCCCTGCCGGTCTTCGCCCGCATGGCTGGCGGTTACCGCAACTAAGACGATAATTAGAGAGGATACCCGTAAGTGCTTACCATTTCGGAATGGGCGAAGCTGAACCCCGACCAGCTCACGTCCGGCATTGTTGAGATTTTCGCGACCGAGAACCCGGTGCTCGCTGCTCTGCCGTTCATCAACATCGCCGGCAACGCCTACACCTACAACCGCGAACAGTCGCTCCCCGGCGTGGCGTTCCGTGGCTTCAACGAGGGCTATGTAGAGTCTACTGGCGTCGTGAACCCGCTCACGGAAACGCTCACGATCCTCGGCGGCGACAGCGATTTTGACGTCGCCCAAATCGCGATGCAGACCGGCAACAACGACACTCGCGCGATCCACGACGGCATGAAGGCGAAGGCGGCGACGCTCACGTGGCTGCGCACGTTCTTCGACGGCGATACGTCGAAGAACCCGAAGGAGTTCGACGGCCTGAACCGCCGGCTTACTGGGGCGCAGGTTCTGTCGGCGGGCACGAACGGAAACGTGCTGACGCTGGAGATGCTGGACGAGCTGGTCGATGCAGTGCGGGGCACGCCCTCTCTGTTGCTCATGAACAAGACCGTTCGTCGCAAGGCGCGCCAGCTCGCGCGATCGGTGAACGCACTTACCATCAGCACGGACCAACTCGGCCGCGAGCTGGACGGCTATGCTGGCGTGCCATTCGGCCTGATCGAGGAAGATGAGACCGGCGCGGATATTCTGGCGTTCGATGAGGCGCAGGGCACCGCCACCGCCACGACCAGCATCTACGCCGTCCGCTTTGGCGCAGACACCCTACACGGCATCCAGACGAAGCCGATCGAAGCGCGTGACCTCGGCGAGGTGGATGACAAGCCGGCGCTGCGTACGCGTACGGAGTGGTATTCCGGCTTCGTCATCAAGCATCCGAAGGCCGCAGCCCGCCTCAAGGGCATCAAGGCGGCATAAGCTCACCCCGGCGGACAACAGAACCTCCTCACACACTCTCGGCGCTGGAAAGGTTGTCCGCCGCGCGTCGAGAGGAGGGCAAGGGCCGGTGCGATACCGGAGCGGGATTAGTCGGTGAGTGCCCGCGCATGAAAAACCCCGACTGCCAGCGGCGTCTTCTCTCCTAATCCTAGGCGCGCGGCTGGCGTCCTCATTCCAAGGTGTTCGATGCTTGCCGACCTGCTGCCTATGATGACCGACACCGTGCGCCAGCTTCATGCGGGCAAGCGCGACGTGTTCGGCAAGTCACAGGAAGGTGAGTTCACCGAGCACCGCGCGCGTGTCACCTACAGCCCCGGCAAATTGCTAGGACAGGCGTCGCGCGAGGCTATGCCCGACGCGACCGCGGTTGTGTGGCTCATCAACCACCCCCATCCGATCATCATCGGTGAAACGTTCGAACTGCCCGGCGGCGACCAGATCAGGGTTGCCCGCTTTGAGCTGCGCACGCTTCTCGGTGGCATTCTCCACAAGGTATATTTGACGTGACCGATACCGCACCCGCCTGGACGATTATCGCCGGGGTGAACTCCTATGCTAGCTTCGCCGAAGCTCACGAGATCGCAGCCACGCGGCTGTTTTCCAGCGCATGGAGCGGCGCTACCTCGCTGGCGCAGGCGCAAGCCCTTATCACCGCCACGTCGTTGCTGGACCGTATGCGTTGGCAGGGACGGGCGGTCGCGGCTACTCAATCGCTAGCGTGGCCCCGCGTGTCCGATCGTTGCCCGCATGGTTACCCGCTCACGGCTGAAACGCCGCCCGCAATCGTCGCGGCATCTGTCGAGCTGGCAATTTATCTTCTGACGCAGGGGCAGCTATCCAGCGCCCCGGTCATGCAGCGGATGCTGGGTGACAGCATGACTATGTATTTCCCCACGATCGCCGACGAGCTGCCGAAGCATGTTCGCCGGCTGATCGAGCCCCATTTGCGTGCATCGTCCGCCAACGTCGCGGAGGTGCTACTGTGATCGACCAGATTGACCAGCTCACCGCACGGCAGGAAGCGGAGCTGCAAGGGGCGATCGACGCCGCGATCAATGACGTGCTGGTTATGTGGGATGCCACGATGCTCGCGGCGCTCATGGCGAACGCCGATGAGGAAGGCCCGGACGCCCGCGACCATTACGCCGACCAGCTCGCCACCTTCATCGGCACCGACGATCCCGAACAAGGCTCGCTTGGTGACGCGCTGGAAGCTGGCGGCGGGCTGGTGGCGCTCGCGTCTTTCTTCGCTGCCGTCGCGGCCCTCGCTGCCGCACAGGCCCGCCACGTTGCAAATACGAGTGCGGCAGACGCCGTAGCAGCCCGCGACAGCGCCATTCGCTCGTTCCGCGCGGCCTACCTTCACGAAAGCGCGCTAGCGCTTCGCGAGACCGCCGAACGGATGCTCACCGTACGCGGTAACACCGCCAGCCGCGCGGCCCAGCTACGGCGTGTCGTCGGCCTGTCGCTCGCGCAAGCTCGCTCGCTCCACGTGCTCCGCGAAGCCCTGATCGTCCGCGCCACCAGTGCCTCTTGGGACGCTGACACAATCCTCGCCGCCACACGGGGCAGCATCACCGCCGCACAGCGCCAGATGCTCGCTAAGGCACTGCGAACCGGCATCAACTCGGACCAAGCTGAGAAGCTACTGGATCGTCACGCCAAGGCACTGCGGCACGCGCGCACCAAAGCCGTCGCCGGCAACGCTGCGCACCAGATCGCCGAAGCCGCAAAGCTCACTGGCTGGCAGATCGCGCAACGGTTCGGCGCGCTGCCCGCCGACCAACGCCGCTACTGGCGCACCGCTGGTGACGAACGTGTCCGCCTTGCGCATGCGCAGGTGCCGGGAATGAACCGTGCTGGCGTGCCCCTCAACCAGCCGTTTGCGACGCCGCTGGGACCATGCTTCATGCCGCCCCTTGAACCCGGTTGTCGGTGTAAGGCGTTTCTGAGGAACGCGGCATGATCCAGATCGACCGTGCAGAACATCCTTGTGAGCAGATGACCGGCGAGCAGCGCTTGTTTGTAAGCGTCATCTTGAGCGCTGTCCGCGAAGCCGTGGGCCGGCTTCAAGCGGGTGACGATCGCCGCCGGGGTGCCAAGTCTCAGAAGCAAGCGCTCGAATGGTTTCGCGAGGCTGGCGACGATTTCAAGGAGGTTTGCCTCTACGCCGGCCTTGACCCTGATTGCGTTCAATCCGGCGTGCTCGCGTATGTTGAGGAGGAGCTGGCGCAGACCGTGAAGCTAAAAAAGCGTGTTCGCTCACGCGGCGGAGGTGAACGTGTCCATTGAGGCGATCACGTTCGACATGAACGTCGCTGGTCGCAAGATCGACGGGCGCACTATGGAGGCTAAGCGCTTCCGGTCGATCGGGCTTGAATTAGCGGACCAGCTTGGACGCAACCCGTCTGCCTCGGAGCGCCTGTTGCTCATGAACACAGCGACGCTCGCGATGCTGTGCGAACAGGCGACTGCGGATTTGCTGGCAAGCAAGGCTGTCGATCAGGAAAACTACCGCCGTAACGTGACGCTGCTAGGTGCCAACCTCATCAAGCTTGGACTGGCGAAAAAGAGTCGCGACGTGTCCAAGCGGGACAGCGCAGGAATGGATGATTTCGGTGCAGCGCTGATTGAAGTCAATGCTGGGATCAGTTAGCCTCCCTTATCAACCAAATTATGGGCGGGGCAAAATGGCAGCAGAGCACATTTTTATCGATACGAATGTCTTTCTTGCCTTTTATGCCTATACAAAAGATGATGTCGAGGCGCTCAAAATAGTTTCGGAGCTCGCGAAGGCTAAAAAGCTAATTTTGCACGTGCCGGACCAAGTCGTCTACGAGTTCGAGCGAAATCGGGAGGCTAAGATCGCCGAGTCGACGCGAGAGTTCGAGAAGGGCGGAAAGAGCCCGGGTGTCCCCCGATATATGTCTGCGTATAACGAAGCAAAAGAGTACAGTGAGGCATCGAAAGGCCTTCAAAGAGCTAGGGATGCGCTGCTCAAGAAGGCAAGAGCTGATGCGGAAAGCCGACAGCTCGCCGCTGATAGAACATTTGACAATCTCATCGCTGAGGCCAACTTGATAATCACGACGTCCGAGATAATCGAGGCGGCGAAGAAGCGTAGGATTGTCGGGAACCCGCCGGGCAAGAAGGAATCTCACGGGGACCAAATAAATTGGGAGGCGTTACTCGCCGGTGTGCCCGAGGGAAGTGACCTTCACGTCATTTCAAAGGACGGCGATTTCGCCTCGCCTCTCAGTGCTACCCAGCCACACTACTTCCTCAAGACTGAGTGGAGCAGAGCTAAGACCGGAACGCTGTATCTCCATGAAGAACTGCGGCCGTTTTTAAATAGCCATTTCCCGAGCGTCAATCTTGCCACTGATGTTGAGAGGCATGCCGCAGTCGACAGTCTAGAAAATTCTGCGGCTTTCGCCACAACGCATGCAGCGATTGCAAAGCTAGAGGCCTTGTTCGACGCGCTTACATGGTCAGATGCGGATCGCATATTGACAGCCGGCGAGACCAATCGGCAGATTTCTTGGATAGGAAGCGACAGTGACGTTTCGCGGTTCTACCTGAGGCTCATCGAGAAGTTTGAGAACAAGATAGATGCAAAGCGAGTTGTCGACTTGCGTGAAGCCTTCAAGATAGCCGTGTAGCAGAAATGCAACCGTGCCGCCTTTAGCCCGCCGCTCCAACCCACCCCGGAGTTCATGGCGGGCCGGGCTCCGCGTCGCGGGAAGGCCGCGCCAATTGTTTCCACCGTGTCGCACCAGCCATATACTGCTGGCAGCTATCCCGCACCCGACCCACAACGGCGACCACGCCTGTATCGGAAACGACCGGTTACGTGCCAGATGCACCACATGTATCGGAATATAGGTTGACGATAGTTCCGGTACACTGCTAGTTCCGAGATACGCTTTCGATACAGGAGTCGTTCTCGTGGCCCGAACATTCGCTTACTGCCGCGTCAGCACCGCCGAGCAAACCACCGACAATCAGATCCGTGAGATTGAGGCGGCGGCCTTTGCGATTGAACCGCGCCGGGTGATCGCCGAAACCGTGTCGGGTTCGGTCGCCGCCATGGAACGCGCGGGCTTCGCGAAGCTGGTCGATCGCCTTGAGGATGGCGACGTGCTGATCGTGACGAAGCTGGACCGTTTGGGGCGCAATGCGACGGATGTGCGCGCCACCGTGGAGGCGCTGGCAGCGATCGGCGTGCGAGTGCATTGTCTCGCCCTTGGCGGTGTGGACCTCACCAGCGCAGCGGGCAAGATGACGATGGGCGTGCTGTCGGCTGTCGCCGAGTTCGAGCGCGACTTGCTGGTCGAACGTACGCAAGCCGGCTTGTCGCGCGCAAAGGCGCAGGGGAAGGCGTTAGGGCGTCCGTCCACTCTAGCCCCGGATCAGCAACGAGCGGTGATCGAAGGCCGCGCACAGGGCGCGTCCCTCGGCATGTTGGCTAAGCAGTATGGGGTGAGCCGCGCCGCAATCCAGCGCATAGAAAAGAAAAACTGTTCAGTGACGCAGTGACTGAGGTCAAGGCAATATACCTTAATAGTGCATCGACCTCAACAGGTCCCCAGAAAATACCCCCGCGCTGGCGATTTCGAAATCGAGTGGCGCTCTTCCTTACGCCTTCGCCCAAAGCCCTACTGTAATGATCCTGAGCTACCAGCTGGTTTTATTGAGAACTCGATTAGCCATTTCAACTTGCTACGATCTCCCGCAAGGTACTCGGCAATTGACTTCGCTAGATCATTAACGTGTCGAAGTGGGACGACGTAATCAAACACGTTCGCCATCACCCTCAGGGTTTCTGATGTCCACTCGCCGTCAACAACAAGTATCGCCAGCATCTTCTTGTGACGACCCTTCCAATTTATGGCAGAGAACATTTTGTCTTTAGCATAAAGAGAGGCATGTCGAGAAGAAGACTTGCGAACTTCAATAAAGGCACGGGGATCGTTCTCATCGGGCACGACGAAATCAGCACGGAAATTATAAACAACTCCAGTGAGATTTGGATATTCATCTTCCCTTTTGAACGGAACGCCTGCATCTCTCAGTGCACTGTCGACAATCGACTCAAGCATTACTCGTCCAATGAGGTCACGGACAATGCCCTCCAACGTGGATTCGAGGCGCTTTAGAATCTCCCCTTCACGGATTTGATCCGGGATCACCCTGGCTTCCAGAACAGCTGCGAGGCGGACAGCCGCTGGTCCCGAGATTTTATTGTCTGAAACGCTGCCCACCTGCTTCACAAGCGCGGCTTTGCTAAATATCCCGGCCAAGTGCTGCAACAATGGAAGGGTATGCGGGTTATTGCGGATGAAGTCCGGCGACCAAACACTAAACCCATTTGTGCCAGACTTAACTTCGTTAAGGTACTTAATTCCTGCACCGCGAATGTTCGTGTAAACCCCCGCTGTTATACCCGACTCTACGTCGAGCGGAACCGCCCTACGCCTCTCCCATTCCAAGACCACTACCGCTGGTGATGTATCCTCCAAGGATGCATTCACTCCAGCGAGCAAGATAACCGCCTTCCTATCCGTATCGACATGCTCGGCTTTAACTGCTGTAAACCCGTTGGTGTCGGACGCTAAGGAAAGGTAATCCGCAATGCACGATCTGATCTCGGCGTCAGCTAATTGATATAGCGTGTGCATTAAGCAGCCCTTCCAAATACGTAATACTCACCCAGGCCCCGCTCAGAGCCTTCCCGTTTATCCAGCACCCAGCGATGACCTCTTGGCCTCACCATCTCAACTTGCACGTCAGTGAAGCCGGAGGCCCTCATGATAGTCCCCAGCCACTCTGGAGCTGGTATGTAGACCCCATATAACGCTGCATCAGAGACCATCATGTGGAAAGGCGCATCAATTTTCAACGCGCGCGCGCATTCCCGCAACACATTCTGCATCTGACTCAAGTAGGGATAGATCAGGAAATCATACTCTTTCTTACCCGCTTTGACTAATCGTTTCGATGTGAGTTCATCAACGACTTGGGCCGCTTCCTCCGCTACTCCAAATGGCAAAGAGTTTCGGTATGTCGTTTGCAGCTCTTTCTGACCGCGAAGTGCGGTTGTAGTGTTTACAATGAGCTTAGAACGGACCTTAGAACTGATATCCGCCCATGTATCTGCCATACCCCAGAAGTAAAGATACATCCGAGTCATCTCAGCAAAATCAAAATTATTGAGGTATGGCGGGGACGTCACAACAAGGTCAACTGATTTTGACTCGATTTCGCACATGTTTTCAGACGATTTCGCATATATTTTTGCGTCGTTTACCCCGCTAAGCGCCTCTAACGCATCGGACTCAACTGTATCTAGAACTCTTGAAAACGAAGCAGTAGCTGACAGTGCACGTTTCGTTGACGAGGGAGCTTTATAAATGCCGTCCGTCGCCGCAAAGCACGAATAATCAATCATACGAGACAGCACGAGGATAGCGAGTGGGTGTTCTCCCATACCTTCGTCTTGCAAAGATATTCGCGCTCCGACAAGAGCATCCAAGTCGGCCTTGTTGAACATTTTATTTAGGAATGCGAATGCCGACGTAGATAGATAACCTTCTGCATCGCCACGCTTATTGAGCCCATTACCAATCGCGGTCCGTATGAGAGGCAGATCTGTCCAATAACGATGACTGTTTGCCTTAGCTTCGCTGATTATGCTGAAAAACGGGTGGGGATCGTAGCCTATTGCCTTGAGACCCAGCATGCGACCAGCCAGAGGCGCTGTACCGCATCCCGCGAATGGGTCCAAAAGCACCAGTGGCGCTGACGGTGACTCCGGGGTCATGGCAGCGCACGCTCTTACCAGCTCTGGCGAAAAGCCGGCGATGAAATTGAACCAGCGGTGAACGGCGTGATTCGAGGTTGTCGTGTTGGTCGGCAACCGCTCAAGCGAGACTCTACCGCCTTGTGCAATGTGAGCGGATGCGAGCTTTGCGTGTGCGGTCATCTGGTCTCGGTTATCGCATGAGGATCTTTGGGGATCGGGCACATAGCACGGCCTAGCCGGACTGATAGCGGATAACGTCGTATGATCACGAGGCACAAGGAAGGTTCGAGGTGTCAGGGTCGCCCCTGAGGGAATCGCTACAGCAGGCGCTACGTCAGCTGCTACATCGCTGACCCCTAAGCGATTGAAAAACCACGAAATTTTCAGAATGGTCGGGGAGACAGGATTCGAACCTGCGACATCCTGCTCCCAAAGCAGGCGCGCTACCAGACTGCGCCACTCCCCGACGCGGTGAGGACCCCGGCCTAGGCCGTGCGTCCGGCGCGTGCAAGCTCCGGATCGGGTTCCTCATAGAAGAAAAGGCGCCCGCAGGCGCCTCGACAGCGGTGTCACCACCAAGCCGCGGCGTGCTCAGCGCGCTTTGGCACCATCCTCGGCCATGTCGCGGAGATTGTCCGCCTGGTCCTCGAGATTGTCGGCAGCACCCTCCAGCATTGCGGCGGTGCTGTCGTTGGCGGTGGTTTCGGCCATCGCGTCCAAGTCGTTGGCCTTGCGCTCGAGCGCATCGGCCACCGCCTCGGCATTGTTACCGATCGAAGCCGTGCCGGAACGGTCGCTGCACGCCGATGCGCAACAAAGCGCGATCGCGAGCAGGGGAAGCGACTTCCTCATGACCACCGGCACGGCTCCCGTCGATTACATGTTCTTCGAGGCGTCCTCGCCGGCGTCACGGACGTTGTCCGCGGCCGAGTGGATGTTCTCGGCAACCGCCTCGGCATTGTCCTCGGCGAACGGGTTCGCGGTGGTGTTCGACATGTCGGCGACGTTGGCCGCCATCGCGTCCATGTTGTCCGCCATCATGTCGGCGTTGTTCTCGACCGCCGAAGCCTCGGGCGACTTCGAGCAGGCGGCAACCGACATCAGGCCGGCGGCGGCGGCAACGAGCAGGATCTTCTTCATCGGAATGCTCCCAAGCATTACATAAAAAAACTCGCGCCCGACCCCAGCGCCGTCGCGAACCCTCGCAATACCCTACCAACCGGGGGGGTCAATAAGCAAAATTCACCTTTGCGAAAGGTTGCGACGAATGGTGACCCGTCGCGACGCACCTTTCACGCCGATTTCACGGGCGCGTCACCGGGCCGATCTCTTCGGGTGCGTTGGCGACGACCGCGAGCATCGTCGTCCAGGCCGCGACATTCTGGCGCAATTGTTCGGGGTCGACGCGCTCCAGCACGTCGTCGGGGGTATGATGCGTATCGAAATAGCGCAGCCCCGACTGGTTGAGGTCGACGCCGGCCACCCCGGTGGCGATCGTCGGCGCGATATCGGTGCCGTCGCCGGCCCGACCGCTACCCGCGACGATCCCGAGCGGAGCGAGCGCGCTGGCCAGCCGCGCGCCCACCGCCTTGGCGGCCTCGGGCAGTTCCGTCTCGAAGCGCCAGATGCGGTCCGCGCCGAAGTCGCTTTCCGAGGCGGTGGCGTGGCGCTCGGCGCCGTGGCGTCTGGCATAGTCCGCGCCGCCGATCCCGCCGACCTCCTCGGCGCCGAACCAGACGACGCGGATCGTGCGGCGCGGACGCTGGCCGCTGTCCATGATCCGCTTCGCCGCGGCGGCGGTGATCGCCACCCCGCTGGCATCGTCGATCGCGCCGGTGCCGAGGTCCCAGCTGTCGAGATGCCCGCCGACCAGCACGACGCCCGCCGCCGGATCGGTGCCCGGCACCTCGGCGATGACGTTGCCCGATTCGCGCTCGCCGATCATCTTCGGGGTCAGCAGCAACCGGAGCCGGATCGGCTGCCCGCGCTTCGCGAGCCGCTCGACAAGCGCCGCGTCGGGGGTCGACAGCGCCGCGGCCGGGATCGGCTTCACGCCCGTCGGGAAAGTGGTGACGCCGGTGTGCGGCAGTCGATGCGCGTCGGTGCCGATCGAGCGGATGACGATCGCCGCCGCGCCCTTTTGCGAGGCCAGCGCCGGGCCGGTGAAGCGCGCCGGGCCGCTGCTGCCGTAGCTCGACCCGTCCTGCGTCGGCTGCATTGCGTTCCCGATATAGACGATCTTGCCGCGGATCGCACTGGCGGGCGCATTGGCGAATTCGGCATAGGATGGAAAAACCGCCAGCTCGCCGGTCAGCCCGCGCGGTCCGGTGCTCGCCGAATTGCCGAGCGCGACCAGCGTCAGCTTCTGCGGGACGGGCGTGACGATCTCGGCGGTCTCGTCGCCGCGCACCCAGACCGGCATCTTGTAGGGCTCGGCACGGACGTTGCTGAAGCCGAGCGCGGTGAGCTTCCGCACCGCCCAGTCCCGCGCGCGCGCCTCGGCCTCGGTGCCGGCCAGCCGCTGCCCGACCTCGGTCGTCAGCCCCTCGACGATGTCATAGGCGATGTCGTCCTTCAGCGCGGCGTCGCGGAGCGCGGCGACCTGCGGATCGACCGCGGCCGGCGTCGGCGGCGCGGTCCGCTGCGCTGCGGCTGGGGTGGCGAGGAGCAGGGCGATCGTCAGCGAGGAAAGATGCTTCATGGATGGGGGGCGTAACCGGCGCAGCGCGGTTTGCCAACGGCGTGGGCTGCGCTTACATGCGCGCCGACGATTTTTTCGCTGCACCCTCTCTTTTACGGAGCCGCGCGCCAGATGGCCGTTCAGTATACCTATGTCATGAAGGGTCTGACCAAGACCTTCCCGGGCGCGAACAAGCCCGTTCTCAACAACATCCACCTGCAGTTCATCCCGGGCGCGAAGATCGCGATCATCGGCCCGAACGGCGCGGGCAAGTCCACGCTGATGAAGGTCATGGCGGGGATGGACACCGAGTTCCAGGGCGAGGCGTGGGCGGCCGAGGGCATTCGCGTCGGCTATCTCGCACAGGAGCCGCAGCTCGATCCGTCCAAGGACGTGATGGGCAACGTCAAGGACGGCGTCCGCCCGGTCGCCGATCTGGTCGATCGCTTCAACGCCATTTCCGCCGAAATGGGCGACCCGCAGGACGACACCGATTTCGAGGCGCTGATGGAGGAAATGGGCGATCTCCAGGCCAAGATCGACGCGGTCGACGGCTGGACGCTCGACAACCAGCTCGAGGTCGCGATGGAAGCGCTGCGCTGCCCGCCGGGCGACGCCGACGTCAGCAAGCTGTCGGGCGGCGAGCGCCGCCGCGTCGCGCTCTGCCGGCTGCTGCTGGAGAAGCCCGACATTCTGCTGCTCGACGAGCCGACCAACCACCTCGACGCCGAGAGCGTGTCGTGGCTGGAGAACTTCCTCAAGGAATATACCGGCAACGTCATCCTCGTCACCCACGATCGCTACTTCCTCGACAATGTCGTGAACTGGGTGCTCGAGCTGGATCGCGGCCGTTACTACACCTACGAATCGAACTATTCGGGCTATCTGGAGAAAAAGGCCAAGCGGCTCGAGCAGGAAGAGCGCGAGGAAGCCGGCAAGCAGAAGGCGATCGCCGACGAGCTGGCGTGGATGCGTCAGACCCCCAAGGCACGCCAGACCAAGTCGAAGGCGCGTATCCGCGCGTTCGACGAGCTGATGGCGAAGCAGGAGAATCGTGTCGCCGGCAAGGCGCAGATCCTCATCCAGCTTCCCGAGCGGCTGGGCGGAAAGGTGATCGAGGCCAAGGGGCTGACCAAGGCCTATGGCGACAAGCTGCTGTTCGACAATCTCGACTTCACGCTGCCGCCGGGCGGGATCGTGGGGGTGATCGGACCGAACGGCGCGGGCAAGTCGACGCTGTTCAAGCTGATCACCGGGCAGGAACAGCCCGACGCCGGGACGATCGAGGTCGGTTCGACCGTGCGGCTCGGCTATGTCGACCAGAGCCGCGACGATCTCGACCCCAACAAGAACGTCTGGCAGGAAATTTCCGACGAGCTGGAGGTCTTCCGCTTCGGCAAGCAGGAGCTGGGCACGCGCGCCTATGTCGGCGCGTTCAACTTCCGCGGACCGGACCAGCAGAAGAAGGTCGGCCAGCTGTCGGGCGGTGAGCGCAACCGCGTCCACATGGCCAAGATGCTCAAGGAGGGCGGCAACGTCCTGCTGCTCGACGAACCGACCAACGACCTAGACGTCGAGACGCTGCGCGCGCTCGAAGAGGCGCTGGAGACGTTCGCGGGCTGCGCGGTC
Source organism: Sphingomonas endophytica (assembly GCF_014199415.1). GTDB lineage: Bacteria > Pseudomonadota > Alphaproteobacteria > Sphingomonadales > Sphingomonadaceae > Sphingomonas > Sphingomonas endophytica. The sequence goes on along the minus strand of NZ_JACIJN010000001.1, from coordinate 303,810 downwards.
GTCATCAGCCACGATCGCTTCTTCCTCGATCGGCTCTGCACGCACATCCTCGCGTTCGAGGGCGACAGCCATGTCGAATGGTTCGAGGGCAATTACGAGAGCTACGAGGAAGACAAGCGCCGCCGCATGGGCGACGCCGCCGACCGCCCGACGCGGCTGGCGTACAAGAAGCTGACGCGCTGATCGGGGCGAGGGGCGGGGCGCTGGAGCGCTCCGTCCCGGTTCGGTAGGCGGGGACCTATTCTTCGCCTGCTCGTCGTCCCGGACTTGATCCGGGGCCCCGCTTCTTCGGACCCCTCAGCCGCGCGAGGTTCGACAGGACAATTACACCGCTTAAAGCCCGGTCGTTCGCACCGTCAGGTTGGAAAGCGTTGCCGCCGTCAGTGGCTCGCCAAAGCCCACGACGCGCCGCTCTGCGTATTCCTCGTCGACCGGTCGCCACATCTGGTGGATGACCGCGTTCCTGACATCGACGACCCAATATTCCGGAACACCGGCTGCGGCGTAAAGCGCATGCTTGAACGACAGGTCGCTCGCCAGCGTGCTGTCCGACACTTCGGCAATCAGCAACACGGAGGCGAGCGGAACCAGGCCGTCGCCGTCGGGGTCGGACGTGATCAAAAGATCCGGTTCCGGGACATTGTGGGGCGGCATCGCCACCGAAACGCCGCCCAACACCTTCGCCGATAATTTGGCGCTGCGAAGCGCCGCGTCGATCGCAATCAGCAAACCCGTGACAGCGCGACCATGCCGTCGGTGCATCGGGCTCATCAGAAAAACATCTCCCTCGAGCAATTCGGTCCGCGCATCGCCGAACGCCGCCGCGTCATGCAGACGCAGATAGTCGTCTACGGTCAGCCGGTACTTGCCCGGCGGAAGGGGCTGATGAACCGTCATGCGATCAGGATAGCACAATCATCGCGGCCAATGCCATCGAGCCTAGCGCCGCTCCCCGGCGCTCTTGTCCCGCAGCGCCAGAAACTCGCTTCCCGCGCTCCACGTCGGCCACACGCCCGCCTTCGACAGCCGCTCGCCCATCGCGTGGAACAGGTCGACGTCCGCCGCCGCGCCGTCCAGCTTCCAACCGGCGTCCCAAGCGTCGCAGGTCTTGTGGTAGCAGGCCATGTAGTCGTCGAGCCACTTCTGCCCGCCCGCGCGCCCGCCGTTGCGCAGGTCGGCCGCACCGCCCAGCGCCATCAGCAGCAGCGAGGGCACCCCCCGGCGCACCACCGAGAAATGATCGGCGCGATAGAAGAGCCCGCGCTCGCTGAAGGTCTCGGGCGTCACCACGCGCCCCTGCGCGCGCGCCGCGTCCGCCAGCAGCCCGTCGAGCGACGATTGCCCTTGACCGACCAGCACCACGTCCTTGGCCGGGCCGGCGGTCTGGAGAATGTCGAGCGTCAGGTTCGCAGCGGTCTTGGCGAGCGGATAGACCGGATGCGCGGCATAATGTTCAGACCCCAGCAATCCGCGCTCCTCGCCGGTCCACAGCGCGAATACCAAGGTCCGCTCCGGCGCGGGCGCCGCCTTGAACAGCCGCGCCAGCTCGACCACGCCGGCCGTCCCCAACGCATCGTCGTTCGCGCCGGGGCGCAGCGTCTTGCCCGCGGCATCCGCCGGGCCCTCGCCATAGGCATCCCAGTGCGCCGCGAACATTACGGTTTCGTCGGGGCGCTTCGTGCCGGGGATCTTCGCCAGCACGTTGGCGCTCTCGATCCGCTCGACCGCGACCGTCGCCGCCGCCGAGAAAAGCGGCGTCATCGCGACCGGGCGGAACGCCTTCGACCGCGCCGCGACGCGCAGCCTGGCGAGATCGAGCCCGGCATCGGCGAACAGCCGGTCGGCCACGTCATGGTCGATCCAGCCCTGCAACGGCACGCGGCGGTCGCCCGCCGCGCGGACGATGTCGTAATTCTCGCCGTTCGAGGCATTGACCGTCGACCATGGGTAGCCGGCGCCGCCGGTATCGTGAACGATCAGCGCCGCCGCCGCGCCGCGCCGCGCGGCTTCCTCGAACTTGTAGGTCCAGCGCCCGTAATAGGTCATGCGGCGGTCGCCGAACTTGCCCTTGGCGTCGTCGCCGGGCTCCGCCTCGAAGTCGGGGTCGTTGACCAGAAAGACCAGCGTCTTTCCGCGCAGGTCCATGCCCTTGAAATCGTCCCAGCCGGCCTCGGGCGCGGACACGCCATAGCCGACGAACACCATCGGCGAGTCCTTGATCGCGATCGTAGCGGCATCGCGCACCGTCGTGACCGCGATTTCCTTGCCTTGGGTCAGCGCCGTCCGCCCGATCGACATCCGCGCGTCCGATGCGACGCGGGTATGGATCAGCGGCACCTTCTGGAGCCACTGCCCGTCCGGTCCGCCGGGCTGGAGCCCCAGCGCGGTGAAGCGCGCCACCAGCCAATCGAGCGTCTTCTTCTCGCCCGGCGTCCCCGGCGCGCGCCCGCCATATTCCGGCGAGGCGAGCACGCGCACGTCTTCGGACAGCCGCTGCGGCGCGGCGTCCTCCGCCAGCACCGGAGTGGCGATCGTCGCGGCCAGCGCCAGCGCAAGAGAAAGCCGCATCATCAATCCTTCCAACGTACCAGCACGTGATTGTCGCGGCGGTCGACATCGATCGAGCCGATCGCATCGACCAGATCGGACAACCGCTTGTAGCCATAATTGCGCACGTCGAAGCTCGACCGGTTCGCCGCGCGCTGCCCGAGCGCCGACAATCGCACGAAGCCTTTCGCATCGGGCTTCAGCGAATCATAGGCGTCATGAAGCAGTTGCAGCAACTCAGGATCGTCCGCCGGTCGCGTCGCCGCTGGGGCGGGGGTGGACACCGCCGCGCTTGCCGGCACGCCGATCGGGGGCGGCACCGATTCACCGATCGGCACCTCGACGCGTCGGGCGCGCTTGGGCTTGGTCGTCTCCATCAGCGCATTGACGTCGATGAACCGCGTACAGGCATTGCGGAACCCCGCCGGCGTGTTGCTGTTGCCGAAGCCATAGACGTCGAGTCCATCCTGCCGGATGCGCGTGGCGAGCGGCATGAAGTCGCTGTCCGACGACATGATCCCGAACGCATCGACGCGTCCGCGGTGGAGCAGGTCCATCGCGTCGATCGTCATCTTCATGTCGGTGGCGTTCTTGCCGCGGGTCAGGTCGAACTGCTGCTGCGGCTCGATGCCGTGCATGACGCTCATGTCGCGCCAGCCCTTCAGCCCTTCCTTGGACCAATTGCCGTAGACGCGTCGCACATTGACCCGGCCGAACTCGGCGAGCGCGGTCAGCACGGGGTCGAGCGCCTGCCACGACGCATTGTCGGCATCGATCAGCAGCGCAATGTTTCGGTTGGGATTGTCGTCGGCAGCCATGTGCGCTGCATCGACTGCGCGAGGGGCTGGGTCAATCGTTCGCGCGGCCTTATCGCGGTCACATCGAACTTCGTCATCCCCGCGCCGTCGGGAATCCAGACGCGCAGAGGTCTCGATAGAGGCGTGTCGTCAGAGATTCTGGCTTCCCGCCTGCGCGGGATTGACGGATCATTGGCATCAGGAGCCCGAAATCACCCTCGCTCCGGCTCGGGATAGCCGATCGCGACGATCTCATACTCGCGCTCCCCCGCCGGCAGCATCACCCGCCGCAGGTCGCCGACCGCCGCGCCGCGCAAGGCGCGCGCGATTGGCGCATTCCACCCGACCCGCCCCGCGCCGGCGTCGGCCTCGTCGTCGCCGGCCAGCGTCAGCACGCGTTCGTTGTCATCCTCGTCGGCGATCGTCACGGTCGCGCCGAACCACACGCGTGTGCGGTCCTGCTGCTGAGCGGGATCGACGACCTTGGCGGCCTTCATCCGCTTCGAAAGCCAACCGAGCCGCCGGTCGATCTCGCGCAGCTTCTTGCGGCCGTAGATATAGTCGCCGTTCTCCGAGCGGTCGCCGTTCCCCGCCGCCCAGCTGATCGTCTCGACCAAGGCCGGACGATCGGTGGCGAAGAGCTGCTCATATTCCGCGCGCAGCTTCGCATAGCCGGCGGGCGTCAGGTAATTGGGACGATCGGTCATCCGCCGCGCGACCGTCCGAGATACCAGCTGAGATTATTCGGTCCGCGGCTCTTGGCGCGCGCCGGGTTCATCAGATCGTAGACGACCGCATTCTCCAGCACCCGCTGCACGTAATTTCGCGTCTCGCCGTACGGAATCGCCTCGACCCAGTCGACCGCGTCGATCGCGCCGGTGCGCGGGTCGCCGTTGGCGCGCAGCCATTTGTTCACGTTCCCCGGCCCGGCGTTATAGGCCGCGATTGCCAGCGGATAGCTGCCGTACAGCGCGAAGATCCGCTGGAAATAGCTCGACCCGAGCTGGATGTTGTAATTGGTGTCGCTGGTCAGCCGCAGCGGATCGTAGCCGAGCCCGAGCTTGCCGGCCTGCTCGCGCGCGGTGCCGGGCATCAACTGCATCAGCCCGCTGGCGCCGACCGGGCTGCGCGCCATCCGATCGAACTGGCTCTCCTGCCGCGCGACCGCGTGGATCATCGGCCATTCGGCCTCATAGCCGCTCGGCACCGCGACGGTCGGGAAACCGGTGGCGCTATATTCGGTCAGCCCGTTCTGCATCGCGCTGCGCCCGAGCAGCACGCCGAGATCGGGACGACCAAGCGCGCGCGACAATTCGTCGGCGAGATAATGATCGGTGTCGCTGGTCGCGTCGGCGGCGATCTGCTTCACGAACGCGGTCTGGTCCTGATATTGGCCGGCCTGCCCGAGGAACTGCGCCGCGCGCACCACCTCACGTCCGTAGAACGCCGAGCGCGCCGCCGGAGCGATCACCGGCGTCGGCGGGGCAGGGGGCGCGGTCAGCGGACGGCGGAGATGCTCGATTGCCAATTGCCCGTAATATTGGTCGCGATAGCCCGCGGTGCGCTCGAACAGCGCATTGGCGTCGGGCTGGCGCGCCTGCTCCGCGGTGCGCGCGGCCCAGTACAGCCCCTTCGCGCGCGTCTGCGGCGACTGGCTGCCGAGCCCATAGCGCTCGAACATCGCGCGCGCATCGGCGGGGCGGCCGAGCTTGAGCGCCGCCTGACCTGCCAGCCACGCCAGCGAGGTGTAATCGTCGCGCTCGCCATAGGGCTTGGTCGAGACGTCGGTGCCCGCCGGATAGGCGTCGTCGATCTGCCGCGCGATGTCATAGGCGGTCTGCCACTGGCCGTCCGCCGCCGCGGCGCGGGCATTGACCAGCAGCGCTTCGTAGAACTTCTCGACATTGCCCGGCCGCGTCATGCCGGTGCGGGTGCGCGCCAGCCAGCCGCGCGCGCTGGGGCTCGCGCCCGAGTTGCGCAGCCACATCGCCTTGTCGGCGATATAGCCGGCGTCGCGCGCGCCGATCGCGTCATAGCTGGCTGCGAGCGCCGAGGCATTCTCGGCATTGCTGCGGAACGCCAGCCGCGCGGTGAACAAGGGACGCGCCGCCTCGCTGGTGTAGGCCAGCATGCGCTGCGCGCTGCCCGTCGCGCCCTGCCACAGCAACGCGTCGGTGCGCGCGTCATGGTCGGCGGGGGACAGCGCGCTGGCGAACTGGGTCAGCACGGTCGTTTCGTCCTGCGGCGACATGTTGCCGAGCCGCCACCCGGTGCGCGCCGCCACCTGCGCGTCGATCGTCGACCCGGTCGCCTGATAGGCGCGCGCGCACGCGATCCAGCCCGCCGCGGTCAACGGCTTCCAGCGGCGGCAGAACGCTGCGACGCTCGTCACCGGCGTGTTCGGGTCGGTCGCCGCCTTGCGCTCCAGCGTGCGCCGGAACCCGGCCTCGCCCGGCCAGCCGGGGTGGGCATTGATGAACGAGAAATAGCTGTCGAACGGCAGCGCGTCGGTCTGCTGCAGCGCCTTCCACTGCGCGACCGGCTGCGCCATCCCGGGCAGCGGGGCGGCCGCAACCTGGGCCGGTGCCGGCTGGGTCGCGGGCACCGCGCCATATTGCCCGGCGACCACCGCCAGGGTTCCTGCTGCTGCAACGATAAGGATCAACGCACCCACCTTCACTGTTTTTGACCGACGCCCGTGGTGGACAGTATAGCAGCCCTAGCGGTATCTGCGCTGCACGGCGTCCCCGAAACGCGTGTCAGGAGCAAATTCGTCTCATGTTCTCAGGTTCCATCCCCGCATTGGTCACGCCGTTCGATGCGCAGGGCGAATTCGTCGAATCGGCCTATCGCGAACTTGTCGAGTGGCAGATCGCCGAGGGTTCGTCCGCGCTCGTCCCGTGCGGCACCACCGGCGAGGCGGCGACGCTGACCAAGGAGGAGCAGTTCGCGATCGTCCGCGTCTGCGTCGATCAGGCGAAGGGCCGCGTGCCGGTGATCGCCGGGGCCGGGTCGAACGACACGCGCGTCGCCGCCGCGAACCTGCACGCCGCGCGCGAGGCGGGGGCGGATGCCGCGCTGATGGTGCCGCCTTATTACAACCGTCCCTCGCAAGAGGGGATCTATCGTCATTTCGAGGCCCTCGCCGCCGACACGCCCTTGCCCATCGTATTGTATAACGTGCCGGCGCGGACCGTGACCGACATCCAGCCGGAAACGCTGATCCGCATCGTGTCGGCATTCCCGAAGGTGTTCGTCGCGGTCAAGGACGCCTCGGGCGTGCTGACGCGGGTGACGCAGCACCGCGCCGGGCTGGGCGCGGCATTCTGCCAATTGTCGGGCAATGACGATCTCGGGCTTGCCTTCAACGCCAATGGCGGGATCGGTTGCATCTCGGTGACCGCCAATGTCGCGCCACGGCTCTGCGCCGATTTCCAGCGCGCCTGTGCCGCGGGTGACTATGCGACCGCGCGCGACTTCCACGATCGGCTGTTCGCGCTCCACACTTCGCTGTTCACCGACGCCTCGCCGGGTCCGGTCAAATATGCGATGACGAAGGTGCGTCTCGGCTTCCCCGATGGCCTGCGGCTGCCGATGACGTGGCCGTCCGAAGCGAGCCGCGCGGCGGTCGACGCCGGGCTGCAACGCGCCGGCCTCTGACGTAACCCCTCCGTCATTGCGAGCGCAGCGAAGCAATCCAGAGCCGGATCAGGACGCCCTGGTTTGCTTCGCTGCGCTCGCAATGACGGCCTCTCTTCGGAGCTAGGACATGACGGCGTTCTGGGTCCTGCTCCAGTCCGTCGTCGCCGGTCCGCTGCTCGACAAGCCCGCGGTCGCTGATCCATGCCGCGCCTCTAATGGCAACGACGTGGTCGTCTGCGGCCGTCGCCCCGATCCGGAACGCTACCGCCTCCGCCCGCTCACCGACCGCTACGACGCCGATGCCGCGGCACTCCCCAAAGCCGAGACCGCCATCCTCGGCGACCGCGCCGCACTGGCGGCGGAGGCCGAAGCCGCGACGGCCGGCGGTGTCCAGAGCAACCGCGCGATGATCTGGCTCAAGATCCCGCTTGGAAAATCTCGCCGTTAGCCGTTTGCCCCTTACGCCGCTCGCGCCTACATCGCCCCCATGCCGCGTCCCAAACCCGCCACCTTCGACAAGAAGAAGATCGTCGCCGAGAACCGTCGCGCCCGCTTCGATTATGCGGTCGACACCACCTATGAGGCGGGGATCGTGCTCACCGGCACCGAGGTGAAGTCGCTGCGCTTCGGCGAGGGCTCGATCGCGGAGAGCTATGCCGAGGTGAAGGGCGACGAGGTGTGGCTGGTCAATTCGAACATTCCCGAATTCAGCCACGGCAACCGCTTCAACCACGAGCCCAAGCGCCCGCGTAAACTGCTGCTTCACGAGCGCGAGATAAACAAGCTCCACGGCGCGGTCGCGCGGGACGGCATGACGCTGGTGCCGTTGATGATCTACTTCAACGGGCAGGGGCGCGCGAAGGTGGAACTGGCACTCGCCAAGGGGCGCAAGGCGCACGACAAGCGCGAACATATCAAGGAACGCGACTGGAAGCGCGAGGCCGGGCGCATCCTGCGCGATCACGGCTGACGATGGCGACGCGGCCGGTGACGCTGTGGGAGCGCGTGGCGGCGTGGAGCCGCCGCAACTTGCCGACGCGCGAATCAATGGCGAACAGCCGCGTGCTCCGTCCGGTCGCGCATCGCGTGCTCGCACCGGAGCTCTGGCGGTTCACGCGCCGCTCGGTGCCGCGCGGGGTGGCGTTGGGGATGTTCACCGGCATCCTGATCCCGCTTGGCCAGATTCCGGCCTCGGCGGTGCTCGCGCTGCCGTTGCGCGCCAACGTGCCGGCGGCGGCGCTCACCACCTTCTTCACCAACCCGCTGACCACGCCGTTGCTGTTCGTGATGTACTACAAGGTCGGCAACTGGCTGCTCCATCTCGACCGCTCGGTGCCCGGGCAGCCGTTGGGCGACGCGGTGCAGGCGGCGCCGGGCTGGATCGACTGGCTGCTCCGGGACGTCGGCCCCGCCACCGCGGTCGGCATGGTGGTGTGCTCGGTGCTCGGCGCGGTGCTCGGCTATGGGCTGGCGGCGCTGCTCTGGCGGCTGTGGATCGCGCGCAAGTGGCGACACCGTCACCACGGTAACTAGCACAGGCGGCCACGGCTCGTTACAAACCCGGCATTCAGCGGCTTTCCCGAAGGATGCCTGGTACATGCGTTTTCTTGCCGTCACCGTTACTTCGCTCTTCGCGCTGGTGCCCGCCGCGCTGCTCGCCCAGTCCGCGCAGCAGCAACCGGCCGCGAGCACGCCGGCGCCCGCCGGTGACCGTCCCACCTATGGCACGTTCGGGTTCGACGCCGCGGGCATGGACCGCTCGGTCCAGCCCGGCGACGATTTCTACGGCTTCGCCAACGGCACCTGGGCGAAGAACACCGCGATCCCCGCCGACGAATCGAATTACGGCGCATTTAACGTGCTGCAGGACCTGTCGCGCGAGCGCACCCGCGCGATCCTCGAAGGCGCCAAGGCCGATCCCAGATCGAAGATCGGTGCGGCCTATGCCGCCTTCCTCGACACCGGTGCGATCGAGAATGCCGGGCTGAAGCCGATCCAGCCGTGGCTGGCGAAGATCCGCAAGGTCGACAAGGCCGGCTATCCCGCCTTGCTCGCCGAGGCGGACCGCAACGGCGTCGACATCCCGTTCGGCCTCTATGTCGGGCAGGACGACAAGGACCCGGATACCTATGCGGTCAATCTGATGCAGAACGGGCTGGGGATGCCCGACCGCGACTATTACCTGTCGACCGACGCCAAGCTGATGCAGACCAAGGCGGCCTATCAGGCGCACGTGGCCAAGCTGCTGACGCTGGCGGGCGAGCCGAACGGCGAGGCGCGTGCCGCCGCGCTGGTGGCGTTCGAGACCGAGCTGGCGCGCGTCCACTGGACCCGCATCGACAGTCGCGACGCCGACAAGACCTATAACAAGATGACGCTTGAGCAATTGCGCCAGAGCGCGCCGGGCTTCGACTTCGCCACCTTCCTGAAGGCCGAGAAGGCGAGCGCGCCGACGCTGATCGTCGCGCAGCCGACCGCGATCGCCGGCACCGCCAAGCTGATCGCGGCCACCCCGATCGCGGTGCTGCGCGACCAGTTGCTGGTGCGCAGCCTCGACGGTTTCGCCGACGTGCTGCCGAAGGCGATTGATGCGGAGAGCTTCGCGTTCAACGGCACGGTGCTGAGCGGCACGCCGCAGCAGCAGGAGCGCTGGAAGCGCGGGGTCAGCTTCACCTCCTCGGCGCTGACCGACGAGGTCAGCAAGGTCTATGTCGCGCGCTATTTCCCGCCCGAGACCAAGGCGGCGGCGGACGAGATGGTCAAGAACGTGCTCGCCGCGCTCGGCCGTCGCGTCGAGAAGCTCGACTGGATGGCGCCCGAGACCAAGCAGAAGGCGCTCGCCAAGCTTGCCGCTTTCACGCCGCGGATCGGCTATCCCGAACAATGGCATGATTATTCCAGCCTCGACGTGCGCGCCGGTGATGCGTTCGGCAACATGCTGCGCGCCAACCAGTGGCGGCACGACGACAACGTCACCAAGCTCGGCAAGCCGATCTACCGCTGGGAATGGGGAATGGCGCCGATGACGGTGAACGCGCAGGCCAATTTCGGGCTGGTCGCGATCACTTTCCCGGCGGCGATCCTCCAGCCGCCGTTCTTCGATCCCAAGGCTGACCCGGCGGTGAATTATGGCGGGATCGGCGCGGTGATCGGGCATGAGATCAGCCACCATTTCGATGACCAGGGCGCGAAATACGACAGCAAGGGCCGGCTGACGCAATGGTGGACCGACGGCGACGTCCAGAAGTTCAAAGCGCTCAGCGAGCGGCTGGCCAGGCAATATGACGCGTACGAGCCGCTGCCGGGGATGCACGTGAAGGGCGAACTGACGCTCGGCGAGAACAGCGCCGATCTCGCCGGGCTCGCCGCCGCGCATGACGCTTATGTCGCGACGCTGGGCGGCAAGCCCGCGCCGGTGATCGACGGCTTCACCGGCGACCAGCGTTTCTACCTCGGCTGGGCGCAGGTCTGGCGCCGCAACTATCGCGAGGCCAATCTGCGCCAGCGCCTGCTGACCGATCCGCACGCCCCGTCGGAGCAGCGCGGCAACATCGTCCGCAACATGGACCCGTGGTATTCGGCCTATAACCCGCAGCCGGGCCAGAAACTGTATCTCGCGCCCGAAGCGCGGGTGCGGATCTGGTGATCGGCTGAACGACGGTGATGCGGCTCGCCACGATCGAGAGAAAGCGCCGGTGGCTCGACGGCGGAACCGCCGCGCTGGCGATCGCGGGGGTCGCCGGCATGGCGGCCGCCGCGCTGATCCTGTGGCTGGTCGGCGATGCGATGGTCGCGGGCGGCTTCCTCGCGGCGGCGCTGGTGCTGGCGGGGGCGGGAGCCGCGATCGTGCGGCTGCGACGCGGCGCGGGCGCGGCGATCTCGGTCGCCTATGACTGGGAGCTGCTCCGCGTCATGGCCGAGGCGAGCTTCGACGGCATCGCCATCACCGATCGCGGCGGGCGGCTGGTGTGCGCCAACGATCACTACGAGCATCTGTTCGCGGGCTTTCCCACGCCGCCGTCGCTGCCGCTGGCCGGTGACGGCGCGGGTGAGCTGGAGGTGGCGGGCCGCACCGCATGGCGCGACGGGCAGGCGCGCGTCACGCTGAAGGGGCCGGTCGGCGCGATCGAGGCGACGATCACCCGCGCCGGGCAGCAGCAGGACGTGCTGGTGTGGCGCTTCGCGGGGCGCACTGTCTCGCCGGGTCTGCCCGCGCGGTTGATGGAGGCGCTTGACGGAACGCTCGGGGCGCAGCTCGGCGCCGCCGGGGTAATGGCCGCGCTCATCACTGCCGAGGGCTATGTCATCTCCGCCAACGCGGTGCTCAAGACCCGCGCCGCGCCGTCACCGGACCAGCCGATCATCGGCGAGGATCTGGCGCTGTTCCTCGCCGAGGATCAGGCCGGGCTGGTCCGCTTCGTCGCGGAGGGCAGCGCGTCCAATCCGCTGCGGCTGATCCAGATCCCGCTCGCCGACGATTCGGAGGCTCCGATCCTCGTCGCGCTGGTCGACAGCGATCCGTCGCTCGGCGGGTCGGGCGACGGCATCGAGGCGCTGCTGATGCTGATGCCGTTCGGCGTCGCGCTCGTCGACCGCGAGGGCCGCTTCCTCCAGATGAACAGCGCCTTCGCGCGCGCCGCAAGCGTCGACGCCACCGCGCCGCCGATCTATCCCGGCGATCTGGTGGTGCGCGAGGACAAGAGCGCGGTCGCCGATGCGATCCGCCGCTTCGCCAGCACCGCGGCGCGCTCGACCGATCTGGCGGTGCGGCTCAAGGATCATCCCGACGAGCCGGTCGCACTGTCGATCGCCGCCGCGCGCGGGCTCGGCGACGCGGCGGTGCTGCTCAGCCTCAAGGACAATGGCGAGGAGAACCGGCTCAAGCGCGAAGTGGCGCAGGCGACCAAGATGCAGGCGGTCGGCCAGCTCGCCGGGGGCGTCGCGCACGATTTCAACAACATCCTTACCGCCATTATCGGCCATTGCGACCTGATGCTGATGCGCCACTCGCCCGGCGACAGCGATTATGACGACATCCAGCAGATCCGCGCCAATTCCAACCGTGCCGCCAGCCTGACCCGGCAGTTGCTGGCGTTCTCGCGCCAGCAGACGCTGCGTCCGCAGGTGTTGCAGCTTCCCGATGTCGTGTCCGAAGTCTCCAACCTGCTCCGCCGCCTGATGGGCGAGACAGTGACGATGGAGGTCAAGCACGGCCGCGATCTGGGACCGGTGCGCGCCGATCCGGGACAGCTGGAGCAGGTCGTCGTCAACCTCGCGGTCAACGCGCGCGATGCGATGCTCAGCACCGGCAACAGCGGCAAGCTGACGATCCAGACCCGCTCGGTGCCGATCGCCGAGATACGCCGCCGCGGCGATATCATCCCGACCGGCGATTATACCGCGCTGGAAATCTCCGATACCGGCACCGGCATTCCGCCGGAAGTGCTGCCCAAGATCTTCGAGCCGTTCTTCACCACCAAGGAGGTCGGCAAGGGCACCGGGCTCGGGCTGTCGACCGTCTACGGCATCGTCAAGCAATCGGGCGGCTTCATCTTCGCCGACTCGCGGCCGGGGCGCGGCGCGACCTTCACCATCTATCTGCCCGTCCACACCGCCGGCGTCACCGATGCGGTTACCGTCGCCGCGCAGGCCAAGCAGGCGGCGCGGCACCGCTCGGGCGATCTGTGGGGCAGCGGGACGATCCTGCTGGTCGAGGACGAGGACATGGTCCGCGCGGTCGCCGAGCGCGCGCTGGCGCGGCAGGGCTATACCGTGCTCGCCGCCGAAAATGGCGAGGCGGCGATGGAGCTGATGCAGGGCGTCGATCGCCCGGCACTGGTGATCTCGGACGTGATGATGCCGTTGATGGACGGCCCGACGCTCGCGCGGCAGCTGCGCAAGATCCATCCCGGCATCCCGATCCTGTTCATGTCCGGCTATGCCGAGGAGCAGTTGCGGCGGTCGATCGACCTCGACAACGTGTCGTTCCTCCCGAAGCCCTTCTCGGTCCAGCAACTCGCCGAGGCGACCCGCGACGTGCTGGTCGCACAGGAAGAAGCGTCCCGCGCCGACGCCTGACAATGGTTGCACCCACGCGCGAGCGCGCTATGGCGTTTTGCCATGACGATGCGTGTGCTTTTGGTCGAAGACGAACCGTTGATCGCGATGATGCTCGAGGACTTCCTCGACGCGCTCGACAAGACCCATGCCGGTACCGCCGACAGTGTCGCCGCGGCGCTGCCGATGGTCGAGGCGGGCGGCTTCGACGCCGCGATCCTGGATGTCAACCTGCGCGGCGGTGAGAAGAGCTTCGCGATCGCCGATGCGCTGGCGGAGCGCAACATCCCGTTCGTCTTCGCAACCGGCGGCGGGGGCGAGGAGATTGCGCCGACGCACCGCGAACGTCCGCGGCTCGCCAAGCCGTTCACGATCGACGGGGTCGACAAGGCGCTCAGCGAACTCGCCTGACGCATTATACTTGCGCAACGCCTGCCTTCGGCGACATAGGCGTGCGCATCATGACCCATACCTTCGACAAGTCCCGCCTGCCGAGCCGCCACGTGTCGGTCGGCCCCGAACGCGCGCCACACCGCAGCTATTATTATGCGATGGGGCTCACCGAGGAGGAAATCGCGCGCCCGTTCGTCGCGCTCGCCTCCGCCGGCAACGATAGCGCGCCGTGCAACACCACGCTCAACGCGCAGGCCGATGCGGCGCGGCGCGGGGTCGAGCAGGGCGGCGGGATGCCGCGCCGCTTCAACACGATCACCGTCACCGACGGCATCGCGATGGGCCACCAGGGGATGAAATCCTCGCTGGTCAGCCGCGAGGTGATCGCCGATTCGGTCGAGCTGTCGGTGCGCGGCCATTGCTATGACGCGCTGGTCGGCTTTGCGGGCTGCGACAAGTCGCTGCCCGGCATGATGATGGCGATGCTGCGGCTCAACGTGCCGTCGATCTTCGTCTATGGCGGCTCGATCCTCCCTGGCCGCTTCCACGACCGCGACGTGACCGTCGTCGACGTGTTCGAGGTGGTCGGCAAATATGCGGCCGGCGCCTGCCCGCTGTCCGAGGTGCACGAGCTGGAGAAGGTCGCGTGCCCCGGGCACGGCGCGTGCGGCGGACAGTTCACCGCCAATACGATGGCCTGCGTCGGCGAGGCGATCGGTCTGTCGCTCCCCAACAGCAACATGGTCCCCGCGCCGTTCACCACGCGCGAGCAGATCGCGGTCGCGGCAGGCGCGCAGGTCATGGAGCTGGTCGCGCGCAACCTGCGTCCGCGCGACATCTGCACGCGCAGCGCGTTCATCAACGCCGCGCGTGTCGTGGCGGCGACCGGCGGCTCGACCAACGCCGCGCTCCACCTGCCCGCGATGGCGAGCGAGGCCGGGATCGACTTCGACCTGTTCGATGTGGCCGAGGCTTTTAAATCAACGCCTTACATCGCCGATCTCAAGCCGGGCGGCAAGTATGTCGCCAAAGACATGTACGAGGCCGGTGGCGTGTACATGCTGATGAAGACGATGCTGGGTGGTGGGCTGCTCGACGGTGAGTGCCTGACCGTGACCGGCAAGACGCTCGGCGAGAACATCGACGAAGTGACGTGGAACCCCGACCAGAAGGTCATCTACGACGTTGCCACCCCGATCACCCCGACCGGCGGCGTCGTCGGGTTGCGCGGCTCGCTCGCCCCCGATGGCGCGATCGTCAAGGTCGCCGGCATGCACCGCCTGCAGTTCGAGGGACCGGCGCGCTGCTTCGATTGCGAGGAGGATGCCTTCGCCGCGGTCGAGGCCCGGCAGATTAACGAGGGCGAGGTGATCATCATCCGCTACGAAGGCCCGAAGGGCGGGCCAGGGATGCGCGAAATGCTCTCCACCACCGCTGCGCTCTACGGGCTCGGCATGGGCGAGAAGGTCGCGCTCATCACCGACGGGCGCTTCTCGGGCGGCACGCGCGGCTTCTGCATCGGCCATGTCGGGCCGGAGGCGGCCGACGGCGGCCCGATCGCGCTGGTCGAGGACGGTGACCCGATCCGCATCGACGCCGAGGCCGGCACGATCGACCTGCTGGTCGACGAGGGCGTGCTCGCCGAGCGTCGCACCCGCTGGCAGGCGCGCCAGAACGATTATGGTGCGGGGGCCCTGTGGCGCTACGCCCAGAACGTCGGCCCGGCGTACAAGGGCGCGGTGACGCACCCCGGCGCCAAGGCTGAGCGGCACGTCTTCGCGGACATCTGAGGCACGTTCGTCATTGCGAGCGGAGCGAAGCAATCCAGGAGGTCGCGCGGCACACTGGATTGATCCGCTCCGCTCGCAATGACGGCTAATCCAAGAGCGGCGATCGTTTGAACTGGCTTGCCGCTCCAAACGAACCACTTCACGCCGCCGCTTGCAGCGGGTAGGCGGCGGGGATGATCCCGATCGCCGGAACCCCCGTGCTCACCGCCGCCGAGATGCGCGCGGCGGAAGATGCCGCCATCGCCGCCGGCACCAGTGTCGACACGCTGATGCAGCGCGCCGGGGCAGGGGTCGCCGACGCGGTCCGGCGGCTGGCGGGCGTCAATGACGTGCTGATCCTGTGCGGCCCCGGCAACAACGGCGGTGACGGCTATGTCGCTGCGGCCCGACTTCATGCCGCCGGGCGCTCGGTGCGCGTCGCCGCTTCAGGAGAACCCCGCACCCCCGCCGCGATCGCCGCGCGCGCCTTGTGGACCGGCGCGGTCGAGCCGCTCGCCACCGCAGCGCCCGCACCGGTACTGGTCGACGCGCTGTTCGGCACCGGCCTGTCGCGCGCGCTCGACGCCGAGACAGGGGCAGCGCTCGGCCGTCTGGCAAGGCAGGCAAATCTCACCATCGCCGTCGATGTGCCGAGCGGGGTGGCGACCGACGACGGCACCGTCTTCGGCGAAGTGCCCGCGTTCCATGTCACGCTCGCGCTCGGCGCGGCCAAGCCGGCGCATCTGCTCCAGCCCGCCGCCGCGCGCTGCGGTACGGTGCGCGTAATCCCGATCGGCATCCCGACCGACAGCGCGACGCAGATCCTCGCGCGCCCCGACTTAACCGCCCCGCCGGTCGACGCGCACAAGTTCACGCGCGGGATGGTCGCGGTGGTGCGCGGGCGGATGGCGGGCGCGGCGCAGCTCGCCGCCAGCGCGGCGATGCATGCCGGGGCCGGCTATGTCACCTTGCTCGGCGCGACGATCCCTTCCGCGCCGCACGCGCTGGTCCGCCGCCGCCTCGATGCGGAGGCGCTCGCCGACCCGCGGATCGGTGCGCTGCTCATCGGCCCCGGGCTCGGCCGCGACGACGACGCCTGCGCATCGCTCGAACAGGCGCTCGCCACCGACCACCCGCTGGTCGTCGACGGTGACGCGCTCCACCTCGTCACCCCCGAACGACTCTGCGATCGACACGCCCCGCTGATCCTGACCCCGCACGCCGGCGAGTTCGCCGCGCTGTTCGGCGCGCCGGCCGGCAGCAAGCTCGCCGCCGCGCGCGATGCCGCCGTCCGCGCGCAGGCGACGATCGTCTTCAAGGGCCCCGACACCGTCATCGCCGCCCCCGACGGCCACGCGATCATCGCCGGGGAGGCGAACTCCTGGCTCTCGACCGCCGGCAGCGGCGACGTGTTGGCCGGCGCGATCGCCGCGCTGCTCGCCGGTGGCCGCCGCGCGCTCGACGCCGCTGCGGCGGGCGTCTGGTTGCATGGCGAGGCCGCGCGACGGCTTGGTCCCGCGTTCATCGCCGACGATCTCGCCGTCGCGCTCGCCGGAGCCCGCGCATGAGCGTGATCGTCCGCGTCGCCGCGCGCGGCGAAGGCATCGCCGACGACGGCCGTCATGTCGCGCTCGCCGCCCCCGGCGACACGCTGACCGAGGACGGCGCGATCGTTCCCGGCCCGCACCGCATCATTCCCCCGTGCCGCCATTATCCCGAATGCGGCGGCTGCCAGCTCCAGCATCTCGACGACGCAAGCTGGTCGGCGTTCATCACCGATCGCATCGCCGGCGCACTCGACGCGCAGGGCGTGCGCGCCCCGATCCGCGCGCCCGCGCTCTCGCCGCCGCGCACGCGCCGCCGCGCCGCACTGCATGTCGAGCCGTCGGGCCGGATCGGCTTCACCGCCGAGCGCAGCCACCAGATCGTCGATCTCCACGAATGCCATGTGCTGGCGCCCGAACTGTTCGCTTTGGTCCGCCCGCTCAAGCGCCTGCTCCCGACCTTCAAGGCGAAGCGCCGGCTCGACGTTCATCTGACGCTCGCCGATCAGGGAGTCGACGTGCTGGTGAAGGGCGTCGCGCCGGAGGGGCTCGCGCATCACGATGCACTCACTGCCTTCGCGCAGGCGAACGGCGTCGCGCGCGTCGCGTTCGACGATGGCATGGGGCCGGAGGTGCGTTGGGAGCCGGAGCCGGTAACGATCGCGCTCGGCGGCGTCGCGGTGCCGCTGCCGCCCGGCGCATTCCTGCAAGCGACCGTCGAAGGCGAGGCGGCGCTGGTCGCGGCGGCGCGCGAGGCGGTGCAGGGCGCGCGGATCGTCGCTGATCTGTTCGCCGGGCTCGGTACCTTCGCGCTGTCGCTCGACGCGCGCGTCTATGCCGCGGAAGGTGCACGCGACGCGATCATGGCGCTCAAGGCCGCGGCCGGGCGGGCGCAGCGGCCGCTGTTCACCGAGCATCGCGACCTGTTCCGCCGCCCGCTGACCACCGCCGAACTCGACCGCTTCGACGCGATCGTCCTCGACCCGCCGCGCGCCGGGGCACGCGAGCAGGTGGTGCAGCTCGCCGCGTCAAAGATCGCGACGATCGGCTATATCTCTTGCAATCCCAGCAGCTTCGCACGTGATGCGCAGGAATTGTGCAAAGCCGGCTATACGCTCGACTGGGTGCAGCCGGTCGGTCAGTTCCGCTGGTCGACGCACGTCGAGCTGGCGTCGCGCTTCAGCCGGTCGCCAGCGTAGAGCGCTCTCACGAAGAACAGCCCGTCGGGCGGCGCGTTGAGTCCGAGCCGCTCGCGATCGGCGGCGCGCAACGCGTCGTCAAGATCGTCTACCGACCACCGGCCCATCCCGACCAGCGCGAGGCAGCCGATCATCGAGCGCACCTGATGGTGGAGGAACGACCGCGCCTCGACCCGCGCGATCACCCGCTCGCCATCGCGCACCACCTCGAACCAGTCGATCGACTTGAGCGGGCTCGCCGCCTGGCAATGCGCCGAGCGGAAGGTGGTGAAATCATGCGCGCCGACCAGCCGCTGCGCGCCCGCGTGCATCGCCGCGGCGTCGAGCGGCTGTGGAATCTGCCAAGCCAGCCCCTTCTCGAACGTCAACGGCGAACGGCGGTTTACGATCCGATATTCATAAGACCGTGCAAGGCACGAGAAACGTGCATGAAAATCTTCCGGCACTTCGATGCAATCGAGGATCGCGACTGGCGCTGGCCGCAGCCGCGCGTTGAGCGCTTCGCTCAGGCGAAACGCACCGATCGGCTTGGCGATGTCCAGATGCGCGCGCATCCCCAGTCCGTGGACCCCGGCATCGGTGCGCCCCGCGCAATGCACCACGACCTGCTCGCCGGTCACCGCCAGCGCCGCTTCCTCGATCGCCTGCTGCACGCTCGGCCCATGGGCCTGCCGCTGCCAGCCCATGAACGGCCGGCCATCGAACTCGACGGTCAGCGCAAAACGCGTCACAGCCGCGTGCCGACCGGGATCGTGAAGCCGCGCAACAACTCCGCCACGCTCATCACCCCGCGTCCGGCGCGCTGCACCCGCGTCGGGCGGATCGCCCCGCTGCCGCACGCGATCGTCAGCGTGTCGTCGAGCACCTCGCCTGGAAGCCCCTCCCGCTCCGCCAGCTCGGCTTCGAGCACCTTCACCCGTTCGCCCTGATGCTCGAAGAAAGCGCCGGGCACCGGACAAAACGCCGCGACCTGCCGCGCGACCTGCGCGGCGTCGCCGCCAAAGTCGATCCGCGCCTCGTCCTTGCGGATCTTCTCGGCATAGGTGATGCCTGCCGCCGGCTGCGCGACGGGCGGGTAGGCGTCAGGGTCGCGCAACACCTCCACCATCAACCGCGCACCCATGAGCGCAAGTTCGTCGGTCAATTGTCCGGCGTTCTTGCCATCGATCGAGGTTCGCCCCTCCAGCCGCACCGGCCCGGTATCCAGCCCCGCCTCCATCTGCATGATCCCGACTCCGGTCTCGGCATCGCCGGCGAGGATCGCCCGTTGCACCGGGGCCGCGCCGCGCCAGCGTGGCAGCAGCGAGCCATGGACGTTGAGGCATCCCAACCGCGGCGCTTCCAGCACCGCCCGTGGTAAGATCAGCCCATAAGCCGCGACGACCGTGACATCGGCGTCGTGCGCCGCGAACGCCGCCTGCGCCTCGGCGTCGCGCAGGGTCACCGGCGTCAGCACCGGCACGCCCAGTTCCTCCGCCCGGACGTGCACCGGCGAGCGCACCAGCTCGCGGCCGCGCCGCCCGCCCGGCCGCGGCGGCTGGCTGTATGCCGCCACCACCGCGTGCCCGTCCGCCACCAGCGCCTCCAGCGTCGGCACCGCGAACGCCGGGGTTCCCATGAAGATGATCCGCATCGCTCCTCTCGACACGCTGGCGGCGCGACACGCAACCCCCTATCTGTTCCGCATGGCATCCCCCGAGATCGAGGCGCTGACGAGCGCGCTGGCGCGGCTCCCCGGTTTCGGCCCGCGCTCGGCGCGGCGCGCGGTGCTCCATCTGCTCAAGCGCCGCGAGGCGTCGCTCGCGCCGTTGCGCGCGGCACTGACAGCGGTGGAAGAACGGCTCGCAACCTGCGGGATTTGCGGCAATGTCGACACCAGCGACCCGTGCCAGATCTGCGCCGATCCGCGCCGCGATCCGCGCAGCCTGTGCGTGGTCGAGGATGTCAGCGACTTGTGGGCGCTAGAGCGCGGCAGGCTGTTCCCCGGCCGTTTCCATGTGCTGGGCGGGCGGCTGTCGGCGCTGGAGGGCGTTCGCCCCGAGGATCTCGCGATCGAGGGATTGATCGCGCGGGTCGCCGATGGCGCGGTCGATGAGGTGGTGCTGGCGATGAACGCCACGCTCGAGGGCCAGACCACCGCGCATTATCTGGCCGAGCGGCTGGAGCGCTATCCGGTCCGGCTCACGCAGCTCGCGCACGGTCTGCCGGTCGGCGGCGAGCTCGACTATCTCGACGAGGGTACGCTCGCGCAGGCGCTGCGCGCGCGCCGCCCGGTCGCTTGACGGGCCGGCGACGCGCTTCTAGCCCCGCGCCATGGCCATTCTCCCGATCGTAGAAGTCCCCGACGCGCGCCTGCGCGAAACCGCAGAACCCGTTGCGGAAGTGAACGACGCCGTCCGCGCGACCGTCGCCGATATGTTCGAGACCATGTACGATGCGCATGGCATCGGGCTGGCGGCGGTGCAGGTCGGCATCATGCAGCGGATCGTCGTCATCGACCTGCAGGAGCGCGAGCTGGAAGAAGGCGAGCCGCGCGAGGCGGCACGTGATCCGCGCGCGTTCATCAATCCCGAACTCTCGTGGCTTAGCGAGGAAACCTCCAGCTACAACGAAGGCTGTCTGTCGATTCCTGAGCAATATGCCGAGGTCACGCGCCCGACGCGCTGCCGGGTCAAGTGGCTCGACACCACCGGCGCGACGCAGGAGGCCGAGTTCGACGGGCTGATGTCGACATGTATGCAGCATGAGATCGATCATTTGAACGGCGTGCTGTTCATCGATCACATCTCGCGGCTGAAGCGCGGGATGCTGCTCAAGAAGCTCGACAAGCTTCGCCGCGGCTGATCCGGAGCCGGGCGGGCGGCAATTAACGGTTGTCGCCGCTGCCTCGTTCGATCTATGTTCCGGGCATGATCGAATACGTCCTCGTCGCCCTGATCGCCCTCGCGCTCGGTGCCCTGCTCGGCTGGCTCGCCGGCAAGCGCGAAGCGGCCGGCTTTCGGCAGGAGCGCGACGCCCAGGTCGAGCAGTTCAAGCGCGCCATTACCGATCTCGCCGGTGCCGAGGAACGCGCGCGCGCCGCCGGGACGCTCCGCACCGAGCTGGCGCAGGCGCGCGACGAGCGCGAGGCCGC
Source organism: Sphingomonas endophytica (assembly GCF_014199415.1). Lineage (GTDB taxonomy): Bacteria > Pseudomonadota > Alphaproteobacteria > Sphingomonadales > Sphingomonadaceae > Sphingomonas > Sphingomonas endophytica. Next base: position 282,729 of record NZ_JACIJN010000001.1, on the reverse strand, counting down.
GCGCTTGCAGGTGTCGCGGCTGGAGGCCGAAGGCCGCGCCGCCGAACAGCGGATCGCCGATCTCCGCGCTGCCGCCGACGAGATGAGCCTGCGCTTCCGCGAGGTCGCGCAGAACGCGCTCGGCGATGCGCAGAAGCAATTCCTCGAGCGCGCCGAGGCGCGTTTCCGCCAGGCCGAGGAGCAATCGGGGCAGGGGCTGCGTGCGCTGCTCCAGCCGGTCAACGACCGCCTGCTCCGCTACGAGGAAGGCGTCGCCAAGATCGAGGCCGAGCGCCGCGACGCATTCGGCGAGCTGCGCGGCCAGATCGAGGCGATGCGCGTCGGGCAGGAACGCGTCTCCGGCGAGGCCGCCAAGCTGGTCAACGCGCTCCGCAACGCTCCCAAGGCGCGCGGGCGCTGGGGCGAGCAGCAGCTCCGCAACGTCCTCGAATCGTGCGGGCTCGCCGAGCACACCGATTTCCGCATGGAGGTGAGCGTCACCGGCGACGAAGGCGCGCGGCTGCGCCCAGATGCGATCGTCCGCGTGCCGGGTGGCAAGTCGCTGATCGTCGATGCCAAGGTGTCGCTCAACGCCTATCAGGACGCGTTCGGCGCGGTCGACGAGGCCGAGCGGCAGCTGGGGCTCGCCGCGCACGCCGCCTCGATGCGCGCGCACGTCAACGCGCTGGGCGCCAAGGCCTATTGGACGCAGTTCGACGACGCACCCGAATATGTCGTGATGTTCGTCCCCGGCGAGCATTTCCTGTCCGCGGCGCTCGAACATGATGCGGGACTGTGGGATTATGCCTTCGAGCGCCGCGTGCTGCTCGCCACCCCGACCAACCTGATCGCGATCGCGCGCACCGTCTCGGCGGTGTGGCGGCAGGAAAAGCTGGCGCGCGAGGCGCAGGAGATCGGCGCGCTCGGCAAGGAACTCTATCAGCGGCTCGCGGTGATGGGCGGGCATGTCGCGCGGCTCGGCAAGAACCTCGACACCGCGATGGGCGCGTACAACAGCTTCGTCGGCAGCCTCGAAAGTCAGGTGCTGACCAGCGCGCGGCGCTTCGAGTCGCTCAACATCGACACCGGCAACAAGACGATCGACACGTTGCCGGTCGGCGAACAGGCCGCGCGCCCGCTGACCAAGCTGGTCGCGGTCGAGGATGCGGCGGAATAGCGGAAGAGGGCAGCGCTATTGCTTCTTTTTCGGCGCAGAGCCCGACGTTTCTCCCAGCCAGAAGAAGCCGTCGAAGTCTGGCGTTACTTTCTCGCCCGGCAAGGCACCGATGTGGATGTAGCGCGGCCGGTGTAGATCTGGGCGATCACGATAGGGGAAATCGGCGCATTCAAGGGCATCGGGCGGCAGCGGACGTCCGACTTCGTAATGAACATCGGGCTTCGTCGAGCAATTCCATGCGGTTCCACCAGATGACCGCATATTTAGGCTGATCGTCAGCCCGGATCGCGCGAGATGATTGGCCATCGTGTCAAGTCGCCCAGCCCCCCGGTCGAGCGCGAGACGACTGGCATGGAAGTTGCCCGCCAAAACAATGACGAGATCATACGTCCCGCGCGCCTCGGCGATGCGGATGTTTTCGGCCTGAGCGGCTTCGTGTGGTCCTTGCGACGGGAGGTGTGCCCAGCGCGCCTCCTGCGCCTCGTCACGCATTCCATTGAAACTCGTGATCGAAATCGCCGCACCCCGTGTCTTAAGTCGTTGGAGCCGCACGATCATGTCGAACATCGCCCGACTGTCACGACCATCGTTGGAGAACGTCCACGCGGTTCGGAACAAGGCGTTGGCGAAGCGCCTCTCGGGCAAATTCCAGGCCTTGCGCAATGCCTCATCTTCTGTTGCGGGATGTTCAACAGCGAGCAATACCCGTTTGCCCCGCGCCGCCAACGCACAGACGACCTGCGCCACGAACGCAGGCGCCTCGCGTGTTCCATGTAGTTCCCCAAACACCACATAGCGCGGATGCAGGCCGTCGACCTCGTCCCAGCCCGGCGGCATCGGGGAACGGACGTCGGCCTTCTCAGTCGCATTGACGACGACCTTCGCTCCGGCGGGAGCGAGAGTAAGCAGCAGGAGAGGCAAAATCGACATCGGCCGATTGTATCGCAGTCGCGATCGTTACGTAAGCTGAACGATCGCTCCCTCACCAATGCCGCGCGAGCACCTCATAGGCCATCACCGCCGTCGCGACCGCGGCGTTCAGGCTGTCCGCCTTGCCCAGCATCGGCATCTTCACCAGCAGGTCGCACTCCGCCTCATATTCCTCGGGCAGCCCTTGCGCCTCGTTGCCGGTCAGCAGGAACGTCGGCGCGGCATAAGGCGCATCGCGATAGCCATTGTCGGTCTGCAGGCTCAGCCCGACCAGCTGCCCCGGCCCCTCGCGTAGCCACGTCAGGAACTCCGGCCAGATCACCCGCACGATTGGCACGGTGAACAGCGCCCCCATGCTCGCGCGCACCGCCTCGGTCGAGAAGGGATCGACGCACTCGTCGACGAGGATCAACGCCCCCGCGCCGACCGCATCGCCGGTGCGCAGGATCGTCCCCAGATTGCCCGGATCGCGCAGCCGCTCGGCGACCAGCCAGATCGGCGCAGCACTGCGGTCGAGGTCGGCGAGCACCGTCTCGAACGTGTCGAACACGCCGACCACCGCCTGCGGATTGTCCTTGCCCGACAATTTCGAGAGGATGTCGGGCGTCGTCTCGACCGCCTCGCCATAATCCGCCTCGACCGCGTCGATCAACGCGCGCACCAGCGGATGCCCCGCGCTCGCCGCCGCGAAGAACAGGATGCGCGGGATGCGCCCGGTCTCCAGCGCTTCGGTCAGGATGCGCAGTCCCTCGGCGAGGAACAGCCCTTCCTCGCGGCGATGCCGCTTGTCGCGCAACGCCTGCACGCGCTTGACCAGCGGGTTGGAAAAGGAGGTAATGACCTTGGGCATAAGAAGACCGGGCTGAGGATCAATCCTCGCCGAACTTGCCCTCGACCAGCGCGCACATCGTCGCGACCACGCCCTCAGCCTCGGCGCCATCGGCGGAAATGGTGATATGATCGCCCTTTGCGGCGCCGAGCATCATCAGTCCCATGATCGACGTCCCGATCACCTCCGAATCGCCCTTGGCGACCTTCACCGGCGCGGGCTGGCCGCTGGCGAGCGTCACGAACTTGGCGCTGGCGCGCGCGTGCAACCCGCGGCGATTGGTGACCTCGACGGTGCGCGACACCGTCATGCCGCGGCCTCGCCGAGCACCTCGGACGCCACCGAGATATACTTCCGCCCCGCCTCGCGCGCGGCAGCGACCGCCGCAACGACGGTCATCGCCTTGCGCGCCGACTCCAGCCGGATCAGCATCGGCAGGTTGATCCCCGCAATCACCTCGACGCGCCCGCGCTCCATCAGCGAGATCGCGAGATTGGATGGCGTGCCCCCGAACAGGTCGGTCAGCACGATCACGCCGCGGCCCTCGTCGACCTCGGCGATCGCCGCGGCGATATCGGCGCGGCGCGCCTCCATATCGTCCTCCGGCCCGATCGCGACGGTGCGCACCTGCCGCTGCGGGCCGACGACATGCTCCATCGCGACCACGAATTCATCGGCGAGCCGCCCGTGGGTGACGAGCACCAAACCGATCACTGGCCCCGACATTTGCTTCGACAATCCGTTCATTGACCGTGTGGGCGTCCCTCGAGCGCATCCTGCGGGGCCGCCGCAAGGTCCCGATGCACGATGGTGGGGCATAATCCCGCGTCGCGCAACCGTCCAGCGACGCGCTCGGCGACATGGACCGAGCGATGCTTGCCACCCGTACAGCCGAACGCGACCGTGACGTAAGGTTTTCCTTCCGCGCGATATCGTGGCAGCAACAGCAGCAGCAGCTCCTCGATCCTGCCGACCGCTTCCTCATAGGCCGGATCGGCGGCGATATAGGCCGCCACCGCCGGTTCCTGTCCCGTATGGGGACGCAGTGCCGGGTCCCAATGCGGGTTCCGCAGGAAGCGCATGTCGAACACCATATCGATCCCGGCCGGGATGCCGCGGGCGAAGCCGAACGATTCGATCGTCAGCGTCGTGCCGACCTCGCTGTCGCGCGCGAACGCCTCGCGCACCTGTTGCGCGAGCGTATTGGCCTTGAACGTGGTGGTGTCGATCAGCCGGTTGGCACGCTCGCGCAGCGGCGCGAGCAGGCGGCGCTCGCGCTGGATGCCTTCCACCGCCGGACGATCGTCGGCGAGCGGATGCCGGCGGCGCGTCTCGGCGAAGCGCCGCGTCAGTTCCTCGCCCGAGCAATCGAGGAACAGCAGCCCGACATTGTCGCCGCGCTGGCGCAGCTCCTCGAAGCGGCGCAGCGCGGTATCGGCATCGAAGTTGCGCGTCCGCGTCCCGAAGCCGATCGCGAGCGGGCGGGGGGCCTCGTCGGGATCGACCGGCGGCGCGACGACGCGCGGCAACAGCGACAAGGGCACGTTGTCGATCGTCTCCCAGCCGAGATCCTCGAGCGTCTTCAGCACGGTGGAGACACCGGCCCCGGCCATGCCGGTTACCAGCAGCACTTCGTTCATCGCTCGGCCTTTCCGAAAGGCGGTTGTTCGGCCAGCGCCCATTCGACCTTGATCGGGGCGGAAGGCCAGCGCGGATCGATCACGATCTCGGGAACGCGCACGCCGTGAAGGACGACCGTGCGCGGCTCGGGCATCCGCTCGTCCTCGCTGGCGAGCACCACCGACAGCGCGACCGGCACCGCCGCGCAGGCCGGGCGGGCGACGATCCCGATCCCGCGCACCTCCATCCGCCCGGCGATCGTGGCGGGGGAGCGCGCGATCAGCACGCCATCTTCTTGTGACAGCACGGTATAGTCATCGGCCACCAGAACGGCCCCGCGATCGATCAGTCGCATCGCCAGATCACTTTTGCCCGCGCCCGACGGCCCGGTCAGCAACACGCCGCGCGTGCCGATCGCGACGCAGGTCGCATGGATCGTCGCGGTCACGCGCGCGCCGCCAGCGGCAGCCGCACCACGAAGCGCGCACCGCTCAGCCGGTCCTCGCGCGATTCGACCCCGATTTCGCCCTGATGCGCCTCGACGATCGTCCGCGCGATCGCCAGCCCCAGCCCAGAATGCTGCCCGAACGTCTCCTGCGCCGGGCGTACCGAATGAAAACGGCGGAAGATCGCCTCGCGCGCTTCCTCGGGGACGCCGGGACCCTCGTCCTCGACCCAGACCTCCAGCATCGAGCGGTCGCGCCGCGCCGCGATCGTCACGGTGCCGCCCTCGGGCGAGAAGGAAATGGCATTGTCGATCAGATTGGCGAACACGCGCTCCAGCCGCGCGCCTTCGCCCGCCACGACCAGATCGTCGTCGAGCGGATCGAAACGCAGGCGCACGTCATGCGCCGGCCCGCGCGCCTCGCGCTCGGCGACCATCGCCGCCAGCATCGCCGCGACATCGACCGGATCGAAGGTCGCGCGGCTCAATTGCGCATCGAGCCGCGAGGCTTCGGAAATGTCGCTGATCAGTCGGTCGAGCCGGTGGACGTCGTCGTTGACGATCGCGAGCAGCTTGGCGCGCAGTTCCGGCTGCTCGACGCGGCTGAGCGCATCGGTGGCGGAGCGCAGCGAGGCGAGCGGGTTCTTCAATTCATGCGTCACATCGGCCGCGAACGCCTCGGTCGCGTCGATCCGCGCGCGCAGCGCCAGCGTCATGTCGGACAGCGCGCGCGCCAGCATCCCGATCTCGTCACGCCGTTCGGGCAGGCGGGGCACCGTCACCTCGCGCGCGCGGCCCAGCCTAACCCGCACCGCCGCGCGCGCCAGTGAGCGCAGCGGCACCACGATTGTCCGCGCGAGGAACAGCGACAGCCCGATCGAGATCGCGCTCGCCACCAGCACGACCACGCTCAACCGGTAACGCTCGGCGCGCACCCGCTCGGTGACATCGCGCGCATTGACCACGGTCAGCAACGCGAGACCGCGTCCGAGCGGCGCGGCAGCGGTGATGACGGGTGTGCGATCGGGCGCGCGCCACAAGGTCTGCGCGCTCGCCGCGCCCGCGAAGACCGCGCGCACGTCGGGCCAGCGTCGCCCATCGCGCTGCTCGCGATAGCCGGGGGCGAGCGGGGCGCGGACGATCCGGTCGATCGCGGCGTCGAGCCAGCGCGCGCTGCGCCGCGCCAGTGGGTCGTCGTCGGGATCGTCGAGCCGAAAATTGCCGACGCCCAGCGCGCGGCTATCGGCGAGCAGCGCGCCGCCGCGATCGTACAGCCGCACGCGCGTCCCGGTCTCCTTCGCCAGCCGCGCGATCGTCGCGTCGCGCATGTCCAGCCCAATCGGAGCCAGCGCCTCGGTCATCAGCCGCACCTCGCGCGCCGCCTGCGTCGAGCGCTGGTCGAGGATCCGGCTGCGGAACGACTCGAGATAGAAGAACCCCCCCGCCAGCAGCAGCAGCGCGAGGACGTTGACCGCCAGGATACGCGGCGTGAGCGAGACCTTCCCCGACCACGCCCGCGCCTGCTCGGCGGCGTCACTCCTCCGAAAAGCGGTAGCCGGCGCCATACAGCGTCTCGATCGAATCGAAGGCGGGGTCGGCTTCGCGGAACTTGCGGCGCACGCGTTTGATGTGGCTGTCGATGGTGCGGTCGTCGACGTAGATGTCGTCCTGATAGGCCGCATCCATTAGCTGGTTGCGGGTCTTCACGATGCCGGGGCGCTGCGCCAGCGTCTCGAGGATCAGGAATTCGGTGACGGTCAGCGTAACCGGCTTACCGTCCCACGTGACGCGGTGCCGCGCCGGATCCATCACCAGCCGCCCGCGCTCGATCGGGCCCTGCGTGTCGGCCTCGCCCTCCGCGCCGGCCTGCGCCGGCTCGGTACGGCGCAGGATCGCGCGGATGCGCGCGATCAGCAGCCGCTGGCTGAACGGCTTGGCGATATAATCGTCCGCGCCCATCGCCAGCCCGAGCGCCTCGTCGAGCTCGTCGTCCTTGCTGGTCAGGAAGATCACCGGCAACCGGCTCTTCTCGCGCAGCCGCCGCAGCAGCTCCAGCCCGTCCATCTTCGGCATCTTGATGTCGAAGATCGCGAGATCGGGCGGATTGTCGGTCAGCGCCTTCAGCGCCGCTTCGCCGTCCGAATACAGCCGGGTCATGAACCCCTCGGCCTGCAACGCGATCGACACCGACGTCAGGATATTTCGGTCGTCGTCGACCAGCGCGATCGTGGCGGTCATGGATTGGTCCCGTTCATCACGCCGGATGGGGTAAGCCAAAGCGGCGCGGTGCTCAATGGCAAGCAGATGCGCGTTTAACACGTTTGACGCGAGCGCCGGACCGGCGTATTTCGCCGCCATCGAACGCGCCCGACAAAGGGCGCACATAGGAGGACGGACCCTTGAGCCATCGCATTCCCGACGCCGGGCTGGAGACGCAGGGCATCGAAACCCGCGCCACGTTGCACTGGAACCTCGTCACCGCGCGCCTGACCGAAGCCGCGGTCGCGCGCAGCGAGGGCAAGCTCTCCGCCGACGGCCCGCTGGTGGTGGAAACCGGCGCGCACACCGGCCGCTCGGCGCAGGACAAGTTCATCGTCCGCGATGCCGAAACCGAATCGACCGTCTGGTGGGGCAAGTCGAACAAGGCGATGGACCCGGCGCATTTCGCCGCGCTCAAGGCCGATTTCCTCACCGCGCTTGGTGCCAAGAGCGACCTGTTCGTGCAGGACCTGTACGGCGGCTCGCAACCGTCGCACCGCGTTCGCGTCCGCGTCATCAACGAGCTGGCGTGGCATAACCTGTTCATCCGCACGATGCTGGTGCGTCCCGAGGAGAAGGACCTCAAGGGCTTCGTCCCCGATTACACGATCATCGACCTGCCCAGCTTCCGCGCCGATCCCGCGCGCCACGGCTGCCGCAGCGAGACGGTGATCGCGGTCAACATGACCGAGAAGCTGATCCTGATCGGCGGCACGCGCTATGCCGGCGAGATGAAGAAGTCGGTGTTCGGCATCCTCAACTATCTGCTCCCGCCGACCGGCGTGATGCCGATGCACTGCTCGGCGAACATGGGCGCGGACGGGCGTACCGCGGTGTTCTTCGGCCTGTCGGGCACCGGCAAGACGACGCTGTCCGCCGATCCCAAGCGCACGCTGATCGGTGACGACGAGCACGGCTGGTCCGACGACGCAGTGTTCAATTTCGAGGGCGGCTGCTACGCCAAGATGATCCGCCTCTCGGCGGACGCCGAGCCGGAGATCTTCGCCACCACCAAGCGTTTCGGCACCGTGCTCGAAAACGTCGTGATGGACGAGGTGACGCGCCAGCTCGACCTCGACGACAACAGCCTCGCCGAGAACAGCCGCGGCGCCTATCCGATCGACTTCATCCCGAATGCGTCGAAGGAGAATATGGGCGGCACCCCGCGCAGCATCGTGATGCTGACCGCCGACGCCTATGGCATCTTGCCGCCGATCGCGAAGCTGACCCCCGATCAGGCGATGTACCACTTCCTGTCGGGCTATACCGCGCGCGTCGCAGGGACCGAGATCGGCGTGACCGAGCCCGATGCGACCTTCTCGACCTGCTTCGGCGCGCCGTTCATGCCGCGTCATCCGTCGGTCTACGGCAATCTCCTCAAGGAGCGGATCGCCAAGGGTGGGGTCGATTGCTGGCTGGTCAACACCGGCTGGACCGGCGGCAAATACGGCACCGGCCACCGGATGCCGATCAAGGCGACCCGCGCCTTGCTCGACGCTGCGCTCGACGGCAGCCTGAACGACGCCGAGTTTCGCACCGATCCGAACTTCGGGTTCAAGGTGCCGGTGGCAGTGCCCGGCGTCGACACCGCGATCCTCGACCCGCGCGGGACCTGGGTCGACAAGGCTGAGTATGACGCGACCGCGGCGAAGCTGGTCGACCTGTTCAACGACAATTTCGCGCAATTCGCGGAGCATGTCGACGCGGGCGTCCGCGAGGCCGCGCCCAAGGCGGTGAAGGCCGACGCCTGAACCCAACCGTCGTTGCGAGCGTAGCGAAGCAATCCAGAGCGTCCGGGCTGTGGCCCTGGATTGCTTCGCTACGTTCGCAATGACGAGCGCTTCGGGAGCCGGGTCACTCCCCCCTAGCGATTTTGCCGCATCGCGGTTACATGGCGCGCCACTTCCTCACCCCACAGGATTCGGCGTTCCATGAACATCCGCCTCGGCCTTACCTTCGACGACGTCCTGCTCGTGCCGGCGGAGTCGAGCGTGCTCCCCGGCGAGGCCGATACGAGGACGCAGGTGACGCGCGGCATTTCGCTCAACATCCCCGTGCTGTCCTCGGCGATGGACACCGTGACCGAGGCCGACATGGCGATCGTCATGGCGCAACTCGGCGGAATGGGCGTGCTCCACCGCAACCTGACCGTCGACGAACAGGTCGCGGCGGTTCGGCAGGTCAAGCGCTTCGAGAGCGGGATGGTCGTCAACCCGATCACGATCGCGCCGCAGGCGACGCTGGCACAGGCGCAGGCGCTGATGGCCGCGCACCGCATCAGCGGCATCCCGGTGGTGGAGAGCGACGGCAAGCTGGTCGGCATCCTCACCAACCGCGACGTGCGTTTCGCGGAGAACCCCAACCAGCCGGTCGCCGAGCTGATGACGCGCGAGAATCTCGTCACCGTCTCGACCGGCGTCGCCAAGGAGGAGGCGCGCCGCCTGCTCCACCAGCGCCGCATCGAGAAACTTTTGGTCGTCGACGATGCCTATCGTTGCGTCGGGCTCATCACCGTCAAGGACATCGAAAAGGCGGTGATGTATCCTGAGGCGACCAAGGACGCCGCCGGCCGTCTGCGCGTCGCTGCCGCCACCACGGTCGGCGACAAGGGCTTCGGGCGCACTGAGGCGCTGGTCGACGCCGAATGCGACCTGATCGTCATCGACACCGCGCACGGCCACAACAGCGAGGTCGCGCGCGCGGTCGAGCGCGTGAAGAAATTGTCGAACGCGGTGCAGGTCGTCGCGGGCAACGTCGCGACGGGCGAGGCGACGCGCGCGCTGATCGATGCGGGCGCGGACGGGATCAAGGTCGGGATCGGCCCGGGCTCGATCTGCACCACCCGCGTCGTCGCGGGCGTCGGCGTGCCGCAGCTCACCGCGGTCATGGATTGCGCCGAGGCCGCGGCGAAGGCCGGCGTGCCGGTGATCGCCGATGGCGGGCTGCGCACCTCGGGCGATCTCGCCAAGGCGCTGGCGGCAGGTGCCTCGACCTGCATGGTCGGCTCGCTGCTCGCCGGGACCGAGGAAGCGCCGGGAGAGACCTTTCTGTATCAGGGGCGTGCGTACAAATCCTATCGCGGCATGGGCAGTGTCGGCGCGATGGGCCGCGGCTCGGCCGACCGCTATTTTCAGGGTGAGGTTCGCGACCAGCTCAAGCTGGTGCCGGAAGGGATCGAAGGGCAGGTGCCGTACAAGGGCCCGGCGCGCGATGTGATCCACCAGCTCGTCGGCGGCATCAAGGCGGCGATGGGCTATACCGGCTCGGCGACGATCAAGGACTTGCAGGCGCGCGCGCAGTTCGTCCAGATCACCGGCGCGGGGCTCAAGGAAAGCCACGTCCATGACGTGACGATCACGCGCGAGGCGCCCAACTATCCGACCCGCTGACGCACCGACACCCGCGCCGCTGTCCTACGCGGCGCGGGTCTGGCAGAAGCGGGCGATGACGCTCGCGCAAGATTGCCGGCCGATACTGCCGGGCAAAGGCTCCATCCCGGCCTCCAAATCCGTCATCCCGGCGAACGCCGGGGTCCCGCTTCTTCTTCTTGGCCGGGTGACCACGCGGTCGACATCGCACAGGTTGTCGACCGTCATCCTGCCGGTTCTCCCTCCACCCCTCAGCCCGGCGCACGCCGGGGCCCAATCACGGACCGACTCTGGCAGCGACAGAGCGCCTCCCAACTGGACGCCGGTCTGCGCCGGGGTGCCGAACGAGGTGGGGAACGCGCCTCATCGCCACCCCGCCAGCGTCTCAACATTCGCAACATTCGCGTCCATCCACTATTCGCCCTGAAGCGCGACCGGACACTCACCACCACCGCTCCGCCTCCCATCCCGAAAGCGCAACAATGACCCCCGCCGCCCGCACCCAAGCCGCGATCGACCTCCTCGACGCGATCGTCATCGCCGCACGCGAAGGCGGGGCGGCGGCTGACACGCTGATCTCCCGCTATTTCTCGCAACGCCGCTACGCCGGCTCCAAGGACCGCCGCGCGGTCCGCGAACTGGTCTATGCCGCGATTCGCCGGCTCGGCGAGCGCCCCGCCGACGGACGCGTCGCGATGCTCGCGCTCGCCGCGACCGATCCGGCGCTCGCCGCGACGTTCGACGGCTCGACCCACGGTCCTGCGCCGATCGGCGACGAGGTCCCGGCCGTCGAGGGCCTGCACCCGCGCTGGCTGAGCGAGCGGCTCGCCGCCGCCGGCATCGACGACGCAGAGCAAGCGGCGCTGATCGACCGCGCCCCGCTCGACGTGCGCCTGCACCCCGATCACGCCGATCTCGACCTGCCCGGAGCCGAGCCGATCTCCGGTCTGCCGCTCGCCCGCCGGCTCCCTGCCGGCAGCGATGTCGCCGCCCACGCCGGCGCGCTCGAGGTGCAGGACGCCGGCAGCCAGGCGGTGACGCTCGCCGCAGCGGTCGCGCCGGGCATGACGGTGCTCGATCTGTGCGCGGGGGCGGGCGGCAAGAGCCTGGCGATGGCCGCGCAGATGGCGAACGAGGGCCGGATCATCGCTTCCGACGTCGACCGCGCCCGCCTGTCGCGCCTCGCCCCGCGCGCCGAAAAGGCCGCGGCGACGATCATCGAGACGCGGCTGCTCGATCCCAACCGCGAAGTCGAAGCGTTGGCGGACGTGCAGGCGGACGTGGTGCTGATCGACGCGCCGTGTTCGGGCACCGGGACGTGGCGGCGCAACCCGGAGGCGCGCTGGCGGCTGACCCCGGCGCGGCTCGACCGGCTGATCGAAACCCAGCGCCACGTTCTGGCGATCGGTGCCGGGGCGGTGAAGCCCGATGGCGCTTTGGTCTACATCGTCTGTTCGCTGCTCGACGGGGAAGGGCCGGCGCAGGTCGACGCCTTTCTCGCTGCGCATCCCGGCTGGCAGGCGGAGCCGCTCACCTTGCCGTTCGGCCGTCCGCATCACGCCGGCACCCGCCTGACCCCGGCGCATGACGGCACTGACGGTTTTTTCGTCGCACGGCTGCGGGCGCCATGCTAACCGGGCCGGATCGTGTCGAAGCTGGAGCCGTTCATGCGTTTCACCGCCATCGCCATGGCCGCCTCGCTGGCGCTGGTGTCGATCTCCACCGCGCTCCACGGGCAGCGGCCTGACGACCAGATCGACGCGCGCAGCATGGCCTTGCTGCAACAGGGCAAGGCGGCGCGCGCGGCGGGCAATCTGGAAGGCGCGACCGATCTGCTCGAAACCGCGGTGACGGTTGACCCGCGCAACCGTCAGGCGTTCGTCGCTTTGGCCGGGGTAGCGGAAGCGCGCGGTTTGCCGGGCAAGGCGATCCGCCTCTATCGCGAGGCGCTTCTGCTCGAACCCAATGACGTCAATGCCTTGGCCGGGCAGGGCGAGGCGATGGTCGCCAAGGGCGCGGTCGAGCGCGCGCGGCAGAACCTCGCCAAGCTCCGGTCGCTGTGCAAGGGCGCTTGCCCGCAGGCGACGACGCTCGCGTCGGTCATTGCCAAGGGCCCGCCGATCACGACCGCACAGGTCGGTGCGAACACCACCACCGCCGCCACCGGGACGACGCCGACCTCGGACGATTGAGGCGCTAGCTCAAGCGCCTGGCGATCGCGACGAACTCGGCGACACTCACCGTCTCCGCCCGCCGCGTCGCCTCGATCCCCTCGGCCTCCAGCGCCTCAAGCGCGCCCGGCACCCCGCGCAGCGACTGGCGCAGCATCTTGCGCCGCTGCCCGAACGCGGCGGCGGTCACCCGCTCCAGCGCCGCCAGCGCCACACCGTCCGGCGCTGCGGTCGGTGTCAGGTGTACCACCGCCGACATCACCTTGGGCGGCGGCGTGAAGGCGGAGCGGTGTACCGGCATCGCGATCTTCGCGGTCGATCGCCACTGCGCCAGCACCGCCAGCCGCCCGTAAGCGTCGCCGCCGACCGGCGCGACGATCCGCTCCGCGACCTCGCGCTGGAACATCAACGTCAGCGATGTCCACCACGGCCGCCATTCCGCGGACAGCCAGCCGATCAGCAACGCAGTCCCCACGTTGTACGGCAGGTTGGCGACGATATGCGGCGCGCCCGCGAACAAGGTTCGGGCGTCGATTGCGGTTGCGTCGCCCTCGATCACGCGCAGCTTGCCCGGATAGGCCCCCTCCAGTTCGGCCAGCGCCGGGATGCAGCGCCGGTCGCGTTCGATCGCGGTCACCCGCGCACCCTGCGCCAGCAACGCCCGCGTCAGCCCACCGGGGCCGGGGCCGATCTCCAGCACCTCGGCGTCGGTCAGGTCGCCGGGAATGCGCGCGATCCGCCCGAGCAATTGCGCGTCGAACAGGAAATTCTGCCCCAGCGCCTTGGAGGCCGACAGTCCATGCCGCACGATCACGTCGCGCAGCGGCGGCAGCGCGGGAAGGCTCATGACGTGGCGCAGCGTGCGCGACAGGTCGCGGCCTCGTCCGCCATCAGGATCGCGGCGATCGTCGCGCCGGGGTGCGCCACACCCTGGCCGGCGATCCCGAAGGCAGTGCCGTGATCGGGCGAGGTCCGCACGATCGGCAGCCCCAGCGTCATGTTGACGCCATCGTCGAAGAACAAGGTTTTGAGCGGTACCAGCGCCTGATCGTGATACGGGCAGAGCGCAACATCGTAATGCGCCCGCGCGCGCGGATGGAACATCGTGTCTGCGGCCAGCGGCCCGCGCACGTCGATGCCCTCGTCACGAAGCTGCTCGATCGCCGGACGCATGACCTCGATCTCCTCGCGCCCGAGCGCGCCGTCCTCGCCGGCATGGGGGTTGAGCCCGGCAAAGGCGAGCCGCGGCCGCTCGATGGCGAAGTTGCGCGTCATCGCGCGCGCGGTCACACGTGCCTTGGCGAGGATCAACTCGACCGTCAGCAAGCCCGGCACGTCGGCAAGCGGCACGTGCGTCGTCATCGGCACGACGCGCAGCCCCGGACCGGCCAGCATCATCACCGCATTGTCGCGCGCGATCCCACAGCGTTCCGCGACGAATTCGGTCTGGCCGGGATAGGTGAAGCCGGTCTGGTAGAGCTGCGCCTTGGAAACCGGCCCGGTCACCAGCGCGCGCCCCGCGCCCGAGCGCACCAGCCCGGTCGCCAGTTCCAGCGCGCGCACCGCGCAGCGCGCGCCGTCGATATCGGGCACGCCGGGAACGATCTCGCCGGCGTCCTGCACGGTCAGCACCGGCAAGGCCTCGCCGAACACCTCCGGTACGGCGTTCAAGTCCGATACTGCCGCGACGGGACCGTTCCAGACGCGCGCGATCGCGCGGCGATCGCCCACGGCCACGAAAGGCGGCAGCGCGCGCTCGCGGCGCGCGTCCCATGCCTTGGCGATCGTCTCGGGACCGATCCCCGCGGGATCGCCCATCGATATGACGATCGGCCCGGTCACGCGCGTGTCCTCAACGATATTCGATGACCGCGTCGCGCCGCAGGTCGCGCAACGCCTGTTGCGCGCGCAGGTTGACGCGTTGCTGCTCGAGCTGGTTCTGGATCTGCTGCGCGCCCGGCAACTGCCCGCCCTGCGCCTCGTCGCGCCCGCACATCACGAGCGTGCGGACACCCTCGGTCGGCGAGCCGAACGGCGGCGTCGCCTGACCGACCTGAAGCTTGAGCATGATCGCCTGCAACGGCGCCGGCAGATCGCGGATGCGGATCGCGTCATTGTCGACCACCTCGGCGTTCAGCGACGCGGCGACCTTCGCGACCGAGCCGCAGCCTTGCAGCTTCTGGATCGCCTCGGCGAACGCGCTGGTGCGCGCCGTCGCCTGCGTCTGTGTCGTCCCGGCCGGGAACTTGATCGTCAGCTGCTTGAGGCTGAGCCGCGCGTCACGCGGATCGGCGGTCAGCACCTGGCGCTTGTCGACCAGATACAGGATCGAGAACCCGCCCGGCGTTGCGACCGGCCCGGCGACCTGCCCGACCTGCATCGTCTGCGCAGTCTCGGCGAGCGGCCCCGGCAGCTGCGCGGCGCGCACCCAGCCGAGATCGCCGCCCACGCCACGCGTCGACGCCTCGGAGAAGTTGCGCGCAAAATAGCTGAACGGCGCCTGGCCCTTGCTGATCTCGGCGATCAGCTGCTTGCTGTTGTCGAACACCTGCTGCTGGCGATCGGGCGTCGCGGCGAGATAGATTTCGTTGAGGTGGTATTCCTCGGTGCCCTTCGCGGCCTCGAGCCGGTCGAGGATCGCCTTCACCTCTTCGTCACCGACGTTGACGAACGGCTCGACGCGCTTGCTCAAATAGCGGTTCCACGCCAGCTCGCCCTCGATCTGGCGGCGCAGCGAGCGATCCGACGAGCCCTGTTCACGCAGCCAAGTGGTGAGCTGCGCGGGGGTCTTCTGAAGGTTGCGCGCGACCCCGGCGAACGCCTGATCGATCTCGCCCTTCGTCACCGTGATGTCCGCAACCTTCGCCTGCTGGATCTGCAGCGTCTCGTCGATCAGCTGGCGGAGTACCTGCAATTGCAGCTTCTCGCGCTCCTCGGCATTCAGCTTCGCGTTGTTCGCCGCGGCGATGAAATTGACGCGCTGGTCGACATCGGTGCCGGTGATGATCGACTCGTTGACGATTGCGGTCGCCTTGCGGACGTTCGGATCGACCTTGCCGAAGATCTGGAGATCCTTGGGCAGATTCAGCCCGGTCGTGTCGCGGGCGGTCTCAACGTCCTGTGCGAGGGCGACGCCCGTCACGCCGAGCGCCACGATCGTCCCCAGCAACCGGCGGGTCAGCGCCACGCCCTTTGTCTTCATCATCACGTCCGTCTCGAAATCCCGATGAGGTGCGCCTGTCGCCGCCGCGGCGCTTGTGCCGGAAAACAACTGAACCGCGGCTTAGCGGCCGAGGTTCTTCAAGGAAAGCGTCAACAGATAGCTGTTGCCGCTCCGCGCGTCGCCGACGTTGCGATAATCGCGCTTCCACGCCAGCCCCAGATTGAGACAATCGTCCTCATAGGCGACGCCGACGCGGTGACGGATCGGCGAAAAGCCGTCCGAGGTCGACAACGGGTCCTCGGCGCGGTTGGTCAGGTCGACGATCGCCGACCCCCATGCCGACCAGAAGCGCGTGATGCCGACGCGTCCGCCGACGCGGACTTCCTCGCGGTCCTGCAGATCCTCCAGCACGTCGATGTCGCGGTTGAGCCGCAGGTAGCCGACCGTCGCATAGGTCTGGCGCGTGCCGACCGTCGCGTCGATCTCGTTACGGCGGATCGAGAAATTGTCCTTGTCGATGCGATAGCGATGCGTGAGCGTCACCAGCTCGCCGAAGCGGATGTTGGTACGGCCGACGATGTCGGAAAAGCGGTCCGACAGGCCGGTGCCGTCGGGCAGGATGCTCGGCCGCTCGTTGAGGCGATAGCTCTGCCCGACGTTCGCGGAGATCGCGATCCGGTCGAGGTCCAGCGCCCATTCCGCGCCATAGGTGACGCGGCTCGAATCCTCCCACCGGTCATAACCCGAGAAGCGATTGAGCGCGAACAGGTTTGAATCCTCCAGATCGACCGCGCGCGCGTCCTCGTTGGGAACCTGGATGTTGCGCGTCTTCGGCGTCGCGACCACCTGCACGCGCGGGGTGAATCGCTGGAAGCCGCCGAACAGCTCACCGACGAACGGCCAGCGGACATCCGCCGCCAGCGCACCGATCAAGCGGGTCTGAAACCCTTCGATGCCGCGATAGCTGACGATCGACGTCGCCGCGACGTTCTGCGTGTCATAGGCGTCGGCGCGCCCGAACGCGGTCAGCGTCACTTCCTGTCCGAGCACCGTGATCCCGCGCCAGTCCCACCGCGCGCTGCCGAACGCGCGTTGCGTGTCCTGACCGGCCTTGCGCCCGATCGCCAGCGAGTTGAGTTGGAGCTGCAACGTGCCGCCGAGTAGCGCGTCGGGCACGCGGCGGCGATAGTCGATCTCGGGCAGCGCGACCGGCTGCATCCCCTGCTGGTCGCCGACGCGCAACGTCTGCACCGCCCAGCCGGCGATCGACAGATAGCTGTTCGGATCGACGCGTTCGAGCGCCAGCGTCGTGCGCAGCCGGTCCTCGTTCGAGATGTCGTAGCGGCGCAGGAAGGTCCGGTCGGTCACCAGCCGCAGCGACCCCGACAGACTCCAATTGGGGTCGAACTGGAAGCGTCCCGCGCCATCCAGATAGCCGCGGAACGCACGCTCGGTATCGGAGGTGGTGATATCGGCGAGGTTCTGCGTCCGCCGGCTGCTCGTCGCAAACCCGCGGATGGAATAGGCGCCCAGCTCGTTCAATCCGCTGTAGCGCGCCTCCATCATCGGCACTTCTGACGTGAAGATATGCGGGGCGAGCACGAGCGACTGGTTGGGGCCGAGCGCGAGATTGAACGGCAGCACGAGCTCGGCACCGTTGAGCCGCGTCAGACCGATTGAGGGGGTGAGCAGCCCGGTGTCGTTGCTCGCCGCGACCGAATTGCTGAACCGCGGCAAGGCCGGGCTGGTGAGCCCGAACAGATGGAAGCGCGCGCCCTCGTAATAGACGCGCTCCTTGTCGGGTCGGTAGATGACCTTGACCGCGGTGATCTTCCACGTCGGCTCACGCGGGCAGCCGTCCGATCCCGTGACGGCGCACGGCGAATAGACCGCTCGGTCGAGATTCATCGTCCCGTCCGCCTCGCGCACGCCGCGCACCGCCGCCAGGCGGCCGCCCTGCTCCAGCACGACCAGCAGGTTGTCGACGATGCCGTCTTTCAGCGTGTCGGTCAGCTCGATCGAATCGCCATAAGCGACGTCACCCTGCGGGTTGGTCACCGCGACATTGCCGGTTGCGACGACCTTCCCGCTCTTGCGGTTCCACACCACCTTCTCGGCGCGCAGCCGCTCGCCGGCGCGGCTCATCCGCACCTCGCCGGTCGCGGTCACGACGTCGACGGTATAGTCATATTCGAGCGCACCGGCGCTGAACTGCACCTGATCACTGTCGGCAGGGCTAGTCCCGGCCGCCGGCGCAGGCGCGGCGCCCGCAGGAACCTGAAGCGACTGCGCTGCGGCCGGTGCGGCCAGCGCCAGACACAGCGCAGCGCCGGCGAGAAGATCGAAACGCATCACGTCGTCGTCGTTGCCCCGTTCGCGCGACCGACCGGAAATGGCGGCCACGCCGTTGCCGCCTATCGCATCGCCACGCCGAGCCTGCAACGCTTTGCCATTTCACCGCCCGGTGCCTAGGTAGGCGGCATGTTGGAAGAGGATACAGGAATGCAGATCGCCTTCACCGCCGACCGTCCCGCCGATGCTGCGGTTCTGGCGCTGCCGGTCCGCAAGGATGCGGGCACCGCCGGGTTGATCGCCGGTGCCGACACGCTGCTGGCCGCCGCGGCGGAAGGGCAGCGCTTCACCGGCGAGGCGGGGAGCGTCGCGGAGCTGTTCGTTCCGGTCGGGCAGGGCACGCAGCGCGTGCTGCTGCTGGGAGTCGGCGCCGGGGACGATGCCGCTTTCGAGCGGGCGGGCGGGGCGCTCACCGCCCGGCTGCTCACCTCGGGGGTCACCCGGGCGGTGGCGGATGTGCACGACGCGCCGGCGCTCGCCAGCGCGCGCTTTGCGGCGGGCGTAGCGCAGCGCGCATGGCGCTTCGACGAATATCGCACCAAGCTCCCCGAGAAGCAGAAGCCGACGCTGACCGCGGTCACGATCGTCGGCGACGATGCCGAATGGACCGGGCGCGAAGCCGTAACACGCGGGCTGGGGCTGGCGCGGACGCTCGCGACGCTCCCGCCGAACATCCTCTACCCGGAAAGCTTCGTCGCGCGTGTGCTGGAAGCCGTCGACGGGCTCGGGATCGACGTGACCGTGCTCGGCGAAAAGGAGCTCGCCGATCTTGGCGCGGGCGCGTTGCTCGGCGTGTCGCAGGGCTCGCGGCGTGAGGCGCAGGTGCTGGCGCTCAAGTGGAGCGGCGCCGGGGACGACGCGCCGCTTACGGCGCTGATCGGAAAGGGCGTCACGTTCGACACCGGGGGCATTTCGATCAAGCCGGCCGCCGGCATGGAAGACATGAAGTGGGACATGGGCGGCGCGGCGGCGGTGGCCGGCGCGATGCTGACGCTCGCCGCGCGCAAGGCAAAAGCCAATGTTATCGGTGTCATGGGGCTCGTCGAGAACATGCCCGACGGCAATGCGCAGCGGCCGGGCGACGTTGTCACCAGCATGTCGGGGCAGACGATCGAGGTCATCAACACCGATGCCGAGGGCCGGCTGGTGCTGTGCGATTGCATCACCTGGGTCCAAAATACCCATAAGCCGACGCGCATCGTAGACCTCGCGACGCTGACCGGCGCGATGATCGTCGCGCTCGGTAACGAATATGGCGGGCTGTTCAGCAACGACGATACGCTTGCCGGGCAGCTGCTGGCGGCGGGCGTCGCCACCGGCGACAAATTGTGGCGCTTCCCGCTCTCGGATGCCTACGACAAGCTGATCGACTCGCCGATCGCCGACGTGAAGAACGTCGGGCCGCGTGGCGCGGGATCGATCACCGCCGCGCAATTCCTGCAGCGCTTCGTCGACGAGGGCGTCGCCTGGGCGCATCTCGACATCGCCGGCATGGTGTGGGCGGACAAGGACGGCCCGACCTGGGCGAAGGGCGCGACCGGCTATGGCGTGCGCGTCCTCGACCGGTTCGTCGCCGACACCTGCGAGGGCTAGGCCCGGGCGATGCAGGTCGACTTCTACCACCTGACCCGGATGCCGCTGGAGCGGGCGCTCCCGCAGATCGCGGCGAAGGTGGTGGCGTCGGGCGCGCGGTTGCTGATCGTCGCCGCCGATGAAGAGCGGCGCGCCGCGCTCGACCGGTTGCTGTGGAACTATGCGCCGGACAGCTTCCTGCCGCACGCGCAGCAGGGCGGCGCGGCGGACGAGCGGCAGCCGATCCTGATCGCCGCGGACGTCAATCCGGCCAATCGCGCGCGGCACATCGCGCTGGTCGACGGCGAATGGCGCGACGCGGCGCTCGACTTCGACCGCGCCTTCCACTTCTTCGACGAAGAGCATATCCGTGCCGCGCGCGCGGCGTGGAAGGAGCTGGCGGCGCGCGACGGGGTCGAGCGGCGCTATTGGAAGCAGAACGAGGCGGGGCGCTGGGAACAGACGGCCTGAGCGCTCGCTTGCATCGCCGCCCGCGCCCGCCTAGGGCGACCCCACTTTCCATCCTATCCATTTCAGGAGCCCGTGACCGTCATGGCCGCGAACCGTACCTTCTCGATCATCAAGCCCGATGCCACGCGCCGCAACCTGACCGGCGCTGTCACCAAGATGCTGGAGGAGGCCGGCCTGCGCGTCGTCGCGTCCAAGCGCATCCAGATGACCAAGGAGCAGGCCGAGGGCTTCTACGCGGTCCACAAGGAGCGTCCGTTCTTCAACGACCTGGTGTCGTTCATGACCTCGGGCCCGGTCGTCGTGCAGGTGCTGGAAGGCGAGAACGCCATGCAGCGCAACCGCGACATCATGGGCGCCACCAACCCCGAGAACGCCGCGCCGGGCACGATCCGCAAGGAACTGGCCGAGTCGATCGAGGCGAACACCGTCCACGGTTCGGACTCGGACGAGAATGCCGCGATCGAGATCGCCTATTTCTTCAAGCCGGAAGAGATCGTCGGCTGATATGGACTGGCGCCTGCGCCGTGCGGGGCCGGCGGACGCCGCCGCGCTCTCGCTGGTAGCGGGCGCCACCTTTCTCGAAGCGTTCGCGGGCATCCTCGACGGCACCGACATCGTCGCGCACGTCACCCGCAACAGCAGCGCGGCGGCGTTCGGGGCGTATCTGTTCGACGATGCGATCGCGACGCTCGCCGAAGCCGACGCCGGCGCCGCGCCGATCGGCTATACACTGCTGACCCGGCCCGATCTGCCCGTGGCGATGGAGCCGGGCGACATCGAGCTGAAGCGTATCTACGCGCTCTTCCCCACGCATGGCAGTGGCCTCGGCCCGGCGTTGATGGCACGCGCGATCGACGATGCGCGAGCGCGCGGCCACCATCGCCTGCTGCTCGGCGTCTACGGCCGCAACAGGCGTGCGCAGCGCTTCTACGAGAAGCAAGGCTTCACGGTCGCGGGTACGCGGCGCTTCCGCGTCGGCGCAACGTGGCACGACGATCTGATTTACGCGCGCGCGATCTGAACCGACATTTTCCGACTTGATCCGGTTCGTCGACGATCTTGGAGCGTGATGACGTCAATTTGATCCGTCATCGCGAGCGTAGCGAAGCAATCAGGGCGTCCGGTCCGGCCCTGGATCGCTCCGCTACGCTCGCAATGACGAACGACACGGTCGACCTCACGCCATCATGATCTAGATCCCGACGCGGAACGTGACCCGCACGTCGCGTCCGGCGAGCGGTGCGAAATCCTTCAGCACGCTCGCGGCGCGGCGCGCCTCGACGTCGAAAATGTTGTTCGCCGCCAGCAGGATGCTGCGCCGGTCGCTGCCGCCCCACGGATGGAACGACAAGGACGCGTTCACCATCGTATAGCCCTCGGTGCGCGTCTCGAACGGTGCGGTGCGGTTTTGCGCGAAGGCGCGCTCCACCTCGACGCGCGCGCCGCTGGTGTCGTTGCGCGCCTCGATCCCGCCCAGCAGACGCAGCGGCGGGATGCGCGGCACCGGGCCACGGTCGACCACCTCGGCATGGACGTAATCGCCCAGCAGGTCGGCGGTGATGACATGCGTCCCGATCGTCGCGAGCCGCGCCGAGGCATCCGCCTCGAAGCCGTAATAGCGCGCCTTGGCCTGACGATAACGGAAGCAGGGCAGCTCGACCTCACCCTGCGCCGCGGTCGCGCACGCTGTTTCGGCGACCTGTGACTCGTAGATGTAATTGTCGAACCAGTTGTAATAGGCCGACGCATCGAGGCTGAAAATCTGGTTGTGGGCATGAAGCGTCGCCTCCAGCCCCCACGACGTCTCGGCGCGGAAATCAGGATTGCCCAGCTCATACGCCTGCGTTCCGGCGTGTGGCCCGTTGGCGAACAATTCCTCCGCCGACGGTGCGCGCGCGGTGCGCGATCCGTTCAACCCGATCCGCACGCCCTCGGCGAGCGTATAGGCTCCGCCCAGCGACCCCGACCAGGTGCCGAAGCTGCGATCCGCCCCGGTGAAGCGCTCGGTGCCTTCGCGGAAGCCGGGATCGGCGGTCAGCCGGGTGTGTTCGTAGCGCAGCCCGCCCTCGGCCTTGAACCGGCCGTTCTCGAATTGCTGGAGCGTGAAGAGCCCGGTCTGTTCGGTCTGGTTGCGCGGCAGGAATGCCTCCTCGCCGACCACGTCGAAGGCACGGCTGAAATATTGCACGCCGCTGGCGCCGCGCCATGCGCCACGCTTGGCCTGCACCACCTCGAGCCGCGCCTCCAGCCCCTTGTTGTAGAAAGCGGTACCGACCGAGCCGTCTTCCTCCAGCTCGAAATGCCGGTAATTGGCATGCGCTGCGCGCACCCGGATCGCGTCGACGAAGGCGCCGTGCGGCGTCACCTCGGCGCGGAGATCGTAGCGGTTCTGCACCACGTCGAGCCGCGGCGCTTCCTGTTCCTGCCCGAGCGCGGTCGCATAGCGGACCGGCACGCCGTACACGCTGTCGTAATGGCCGTAGGAGACGCCGAGCATCCCGCCATCGGTGATGATCGACGCACCCGCGCCGGCGGTCCACGTTTCCGCAGCGCTGTTGGGCAGCTTGCCGCGCAGCGCCGCGTTCGCGGCGAAGTCGATCGGCTCGTCGCCGTCCTGCGGCACGCCCGCCAGCGCGAGCGAGGCGCGGCGCGCCGCCCGCGACAGAATGAACCCGCCGGTGCGCAGATCGTCCGCCTTAAGATACGATCCGTCGACGTGCAGGACGAGCGGCCCGGCCGCGGTCACGTCCGCCGCGCCGCCCACCGAGCGCTCGTTTGCCGCGCTGCCATAGGTGCCGATCGCATCGACCCGGGAACCGTTCTCCGGCAGCGCGCGCGGGATGCGCCGGTCGACGACGTTGACGACGCCGCCGACCGCCGACGAACCATAGAGCAACGCCGCCGGCCCGCGCAGCACCTCGACGCGCTCGGCGAGCAAAGGATCGATCACCACCGCATGGTCGACCGAGGTGTTCGAGACGTCGATCGAGCCGATCCCGTCGGTCAGCACGCGGATGCGATCGCCCTGGAAGCCGCGCAGGATCGGGCGCGACGCATTCGGGCCGAACGAGGTCGCCGATACGCCCGGCAGCCGCGCCAGCGTCTCGCCGATCGTCGGGCGCAGCTCGCGGGTCAGATTGGCCCCCGTCAGCACCGACGTGCCCTGCAGCACGTCGGTCTCGCTCGTCTGGATCGGTGCGGTGACGATCACCTCGTCCGAGCGGTGCGGATCGCCCTGGCGCGACCGGTCGACGATCTGGGCGGCGGCGGGCACGGCGAGCGGCGCAAGCGCCACCGCGGCAAACAACATGGTCTTCATGGCGACTCCCTTATCGGACCCCCATAGCGCCATGTTACAACATATCAATATCCAAACGGCTCAGCCGTTCGCCTCGCGGTCGACGCCGTCGATGATCTTGCCGCCGGCCATGAACACCACGATCGTGCACGCACCGAACATGATCCAGCCCGGCAAGCCTGGAAAGCGGTGCAGATAGGTCATGCCGCGTTCGACCGCCCCGGTGGCGATCGCATAGATCAGCATGAACGCCTCGAACTTCGTCTTGACGACGAACAGCCGCGCAAAAGCGCGCCACCAGCGTTGCAGCCGCGCCGTCACGCGCGCAACTCCGTCAGCTCCAGCTCCTCGACCAGCGCGGCGCGGGCGGTCGCGATCCGCTCAAGTACGAGAGGATCGCCGAGATCATCCGGCGCGATGGCTTCGGGCCAATGGCGGTCGATCACCGCCGCAATCCGGTCGAGCCGTCGATCGTCGACGAGGAAGCGCGGGTCGACCGTCGCCGGATCGCAGACGACGCGCAGCCGGAGGCACGCCGGGCCGCCGCCATTGGCCATCGATTCGCGGACATCGACCACCTCGACGCGCCGGACCGGGCCGTTGCCGGCGAGATGCGCCTCGATCCAGCGCCACACGCTCGGGTTGGCGCGCGCTTCCTCGGGCACGATCAGCGTCGGAACGCCATCGGGCGGGGTGACGAGCTGTGCGTTGAACAGATAGGAGCCGATCGCGTCGGCCAGGCTCACCGCCGCCGCCGGGACTTCCACGATCTCGATCTCGGGAAGCAGCCGGCGAAGATCGGCGTAGAAAACGTCACGATCCGCGAACGCCTGTTCGTGCGCCAGCAGAATGCGCTCATTGGCGACCGCGACCACGTCGTTGTGGAACGCCCCGGCGGCGATCGCCTCGACCGATTGCTGGACGAACAGCGTCCGCGCCGGATCGAGCCCGTGATGCCGCGCCACCGCGCGGCTCGCCTCGACATGCTGGCGCGCCGGGAAGGCACCACCGGACACGCCGTAGACGAACACCTCGACGCCCGGCGCATCGTGCGCGCTGCAGAGCCGCATGTGGTTGGCCGCTCCTTCGTCGCCGAACGGCGGCAAGACCGGCGGCCGCACGACGAACCGCGCGGCGTCGGCGAAGGCGACCTGCAATTGTGCGAGCGTCGCTGGCCATTCGTGGCTGCGATGCGGCATCGTCACCAGATTGGCGACGGTCAGGTGGCAGCGCCCGTCGGCGGTGTCGGGGGCGGGCGAGACGGTCGCGGCATTGGCGGCCCACATCGACGAGGCGGACAGCGCCTGCGCTTTCAGGTGTGCCGGCGCCGACTCATAGTCGATCGCGAGCCGCGCCAGCCAGCCGTGATCGGGGCGCGGCGGCGGGATCAGCACGCCCTGCACCAAGCCGAGCGCGAGATTGGCGCGCATCTTCGCCACGCCCTGCAACGCCGCCGCGCGCGGATGCGCGACCTGCCCGGCATTGGCGGTGGCGGCGAGATTGCCGGGGCTCAGCCCGGCATAATTGTGGCTGGGGCCGACGATCCCGTCGAAGTTGATCTCGCGTATCATATCCGTCCGATCCAGCTCACGCGGTCGCCTTCGCGCAGCCGTAACGCCGCCGCCGCAGCCGGGTCCAGCGTGACGCCCTCCTCGGTCGTCCCGATCCGGGCATAGGCGCACCGGAACGCCGCGAGCCGGCCGGTCGCGACCAGCGCCTCCGCGGAGCCACCCTCGCGCACCGCCACGACCGTCGCATCCTGCGCGTCGCGCAGCGTTCGGATCTGGTCGGTCTTCACCGTCATCGTCGGTCCGCCGTCGAAGATGTCGATGTAATTCTCGAACGCAAAACCTTCATTCTCCAGCATCCGCATCGCGGCGCGCCCGGAGGGATGCGGCAGCCCGATCGACGCACGCGCATGGTCGGAAAGCATCGCGGTATAGATCGGATGCTTGGGCATCAGGTCGGCGATGAATTGATGCCCGTGCACCGCATTGAACTCGTCGGCCTGCTGGAAGCCCATGCCGAAGAACCGCCCGGCGAGCCCGTCCCAGAACGGCGACCCGCCCGCCTCGTCGATCACGCCGCGCAGCTCGGCCAGCGTCCGGTCGGCGAAGCGCGGGCGATGCGCGCGGATGAACAGATAGCGGCTGCGCGCCAGCAGCAGCCCCAAACCGCCCGCGCGCTCGCCGGGGTGGAGGAACAGTCCGCCGACCTCGCTCGCGCCCTCCAGATCGGTGGTCAACGACAGCATCTCGGCCCGGAACGTCCGCGACAGCTCGCGGCTGTGCTGGGTCAGCGTGCCGAGCCGGTAGCTGTAGAAGGGATGCTTCTGCCCGACATGCGTGAACAGCTGGCATGTCCCGCGCACCTCGCCGGTGACGTTGTTCTCCAGCATCAGCACGAAGAGTTCGTCGCTCACCGCGGTGTCGTCATGTCCGAACGCGACCGCGCTGCGGTCGAGCTTCGCGGTCAGCGCGTTGCGATCGGGGGGCAGGTTGGTGAAACCGCCGCCGGTCAGCTTCGCCATCTCGTAGAGATGCGACAGATCGTGCCGGTCGGCGGCGCGGATCACGAACGTCATGCCAGCGCTCCCTCGGCCAGTCGCAGAATCGTCACCACCGACAATGCGGCGCGCTCGGCGAGGCTGTCGACGATCAGATATTCGTCGGCGGAATGGATCGCGCCGCCGCGCGCGCCCATCGTGTCGACCACCGGCACGCCGCACGCCGCGATATTGTTGCCGTCGCAGACGCCGCCGGTATCACGCCACGCGATCGGCTGGCCGAGGTCGGCGCCCGCGCCGCGGACCAGGTCGAACAGCCGCGCGGCGCCCGCGTCGATCGGTTTGGGCGGCCGGTTGAAGCCGCCATGTACCGCCACGCGCACGTCATGGGCTTCCTGCACGGCGGTGACCGCGGCATCGATCGCGAGGCGGGCGCGCGCGATCTCGGCGGCGTCAGCCGGGCGGAAGTTGACGCGCAGGACCGCGAGATCGGGAACGACATTGTTCGGGCCGCCGCCGTCGATGCGCGCCGGGTTCACCGCCAGTCGGGACGAGCGCTCGGCGTGGAGCCGTACCGCCAGCGCGCTCGCCGCGACGATCGCGTTGCGGCCGTCCTCAGGGTTGCGCCCGGCATGGGCGGCGCGGCCGCGCACCACGATCGAGAAATTGCCGGTTCCGCCGCGCGCGCCGGCCAGCGTGCCGTCGGGCAGCGCGGGTTCGTAGGTCAGCGCCGCCAGCTTGCCGCGTGCCGCCTCCGCCAGCAGTCCGGCGGACGACAGCGAGCCGGTCTCCTCGTCGGAATTGATGACCACGTCATAACCGAGCCGCGTACCGCGCGCTTCGATCGCCAGCAGCGCTTCGAGCATCAGCGCCAGCCCGCCCTTCATGTCCGCGACGCCGGGGCCGTTGAGCACACCGGGCTCGCGCCATTGCAACGACTGGAACGGGTGATCGGCGGGATAGACCGTGTCCATATGCCCGGTCAGCAACAGCCGCACCGGCGCATCGGGGCGCACCGACACCCGCAGATGCCGGCCATGCGAGAGCGGCTCGATCCGCCCGTCGGCCGCGACGCTGTCGGCTGGCGTCGGCTCGACCAACTCGATCGCGCCCGGCAGCGCGGCAAAGGCGTCGGCCAGTTCCGCCGCCATCGCCGCGCAGCCCGCGACGTTGCGCGTGCCGCTGTTGATCGCGGCCCAGCGCTCGACCCGCGCCAGCATCGCGCCCGCGTCGATCCTCTCCAGCGATGCCCGTTCAAAGGGCGATAGATTGTTCATGCCGCCACCGTAGCGACCCGATCGCCGAAACGGAACACAGCGCCGTTCACCGCGCTTCGCGACGGCATCGCCTCAGAAGGCGTAGACCAGCGACGCGCGGCTGGTGGTATCGGTCGTCACGCGCCCGTTGGGCGGTTCGCTTTCATATTGCAGCGTGTACGACAGCCGCGCCGACAACGGCCCGAGCAGCTTCGCCTCGATCGCCGACACGCTGCGGATCGTGCTGTTATAGCGTTCCCAATAGCCCGACGCGCTCTGCGTCGCCGTCAGGCCGCTGAACAAGGTCCAGTTCAGCTCCACGCTGCCGCGCGCGGCGAGACTGCCCTGCATCGTGCGATCGGTAAAGTCGGTCTGCCGGAACGCCGGCCCCAGTTCGACGTCGAGCGTCAGGCCGTTGCGGCGAAACACGCTGTAGCCCGCACCGACCGACGCCGAATAACGGTTGAAATAGCCGAGGAAGCGATCGGACTCATACTGACCGTTGCCGTAGATATAGCCACGATCGTTGAGCTTGTAGTTCGGCTGATACCCCAGCGCATAGCGTTCGCGGCTGGTCACGCCGCCGGTACGCTGGAAATCGGCCTGTGCCGTTACGCGATGCCGCCAGCGCAGCCCCTCGCGGCTCAGGTCGGCGACGCCGGTGATGCCGGTGACGTCGGAATTGCCGGTCGAGACGAATCCGCCCGCCTCGACCCGCCCGCTCCAGAGCTGGAACGCGCTGGCCTGGCGTACCCGCTCGTTGCGCGCGCGGGCGCGGGCTTCCTTCCACTCGGTCGCGCGGCGCAGCACCAGGTCGCGCGAGCCCGGATCGCCCGCGCGCGCATATTTGACGAGCGTGTCGACACCACCTTCGTCGCCGGCCTGCATCGCGGCATCCAGCATCGCGCGCATTTCCGGCGAGATTTCCGGGCCGGGGATCCTGCCGAGCGTGACCCCGACATCGTTGAGCACCGGTTCCGGTACGTCGAGCGGCGGCGCGGTGATGAGGACCTGCTCGACCTCCAGTTCGGGCCGTTGCAGCGTCGTCTGCCGCCGCGCGCGCCGCGCCGATGCGCGTCGTCGCGCCGGCGCGACAGCCGGCTCCGGCAGCGCGGCAAGGCACACCGTCCCGATCAGCACCGACAGCATCGCGCGGGGCCGCCGTTCAGCGCGGCGTCGCGCCGCCACCCGGCAGATGCGGGGCAAAAGCGGCAAGCACGTCGCGATACAATTGCGCCTTGAACGGCACGATCAGCTGCGGAAGGTCGGCGGGCGCCGCCCAGCGCCACGCGCGGAACTCCGGATGCGGCGTGTCGATATGGATGTCGCTGTCCTCGCCATCGAAGCGGAACAGGAACCAGCGCTGCCGCTGTCCGCGATATTTCCCCTTCCAGACCTTGCCGATCATCTCGGGCGGCAGGTCGTAGCAGAAGTCCTCGGGTGCCTCGGCGATCAACGTCACCTTGTCGGCGGTGACGCCGGTTTCTTCCCACAATTCGCGAACGGCAGCGGCTTGCGCATCCTCGCCGGGATCGATCCCGCCCTGCGGCATCTGCCACGCCTCCAGGACATTATCGATCCGCTGACCGACGAACACCTGCCCGTCGCGGTTGATGAGCATCATGCCCGCGCACGGGCGATAGGGCAGGGAGTCTGGCGCAGTCATGCCGGTCGAATAGGCCGCACCTCGAAGCGCTTCAAGCCGCCGCTTGCGCGATTGCGATAGCGTGCGGCGCCGCTGCGACCGCCGCGCGCACCGCGGCCAGAAATGCCGCGAGATCCTGCTGGCTCGACGGGATCGCACGCCGCAGCGTCGCAAAGCCGTGGATGTTGCCGCGCGCTTCCTGATAAGTGACGGGTACGCCCGCCAGCGCAAGCGCCGCAGCATAGGCGCGCGCCTGGTCGCGGAGCGGATCGAGCCCTGCCGCGACGATCACCGCCGGCGGCATCCCCGCCAGATCGGCGACGATCGGCGAGAAGCGCATGTCCTGCGGATCGGGGCGATAATGGTCGCCGAACCACGCCATCGTCTCGCGCGTCAGCAGAAAGCCGTCGCAGAACGCATCGAACGACGCGTAGGAGCGGGTGGCGTCGGTCGCCGGATAGATCGGTGCCTGGACGATCACCGGCGCGGCGGCCGGCCGGTCGCGCAGCGCCATGCTCGCCACGATCGCCAGATTGCCGCCCGCGCTGTCGCCGCTCAGCACCAGCCCGGTGACGGTCCGTTCCAGCGCCGCCGGACTCTCCGCCACCCACCGTACCGCCGCCTCGGCATCCTCGACCGCGGCGGGGAAGGGCGCTTCCGGAGCGAGCCGATAGTCGACCGAGATCACCGGCAGATCGAGCTGCCGCGCCATCTCGGCAGCGAGGCTGGCGTGGCTGGTGACGTTCCCGACCACCCAGCCGCCGCCATGAAAGAACACCAGTGCCGGACCGGCGGGGCGCTCGGCGCGCGCATCGAACAGCCGCGCGGGCAGCGCGCCGGCCGGACCGGGGATCGTCAGGTCGCGCACCACCGCCAGATCGCCGCGCGGCGGATCGGCGACGTCGCACATCGCCAGCATCGCGGCGCGCGCCTCCGCCACACTCATCTGATGGGTGCGCGGGCCGGGCAGGTTGTTGAGATAGCCGAGGAAAGCAGCGACATCTGGGCGGACGAACGGCGGCTTGGCGATGGTCGGTTCGGTCATTCGCTACTCCTGCGCGGGCGCGCCAATCCCTATCTTAGGCCGATGATCGCCATCGTCCACCATCCCGATTACGTTACCGAGGCACCCGCGCGCAGCACCTATCGCTGGGGCAAGAATGGCGCGATCCGCGATCTGCTCCGCGCCGAGGGCGAGCGGATCGCCTGGCACGAGCCCGAGCCGATGCCGCAACGCTGGCTGGAGGCCGCGCACGACCCGGACTATGTCGCGCAGGTGCTCGCCGCGCAGGTTCCTCCGCTGAAGGAGCGGCGGATCGGCTTTCCCGTCACGCCGCTCGTCGCGCGCCGCGCGCAGATGGTGCCCGGCGGTACCTATCTCGCCGCCTTGCTCGCGATCGAGCATGGCTTCGCCGCCAATACCGCGGGCGGCAGCCATCATGCGCTGGCGGACACCGGCGCCGGCTATTGCGTGTTCAACGATCTGGCGGTCGCCGCGTTGCGGCTGGTCGAGGAAGGCACGACCGCGCGCGTGCTGATCGTCGATGTCGACGTGCATCAGGGCGACGGAACCGCGGCGCTGACCGCCGGGCATCCGCAGATCGCGACCTATTCGATCCATGCCGAGAAGAACTTTCCCGCGCGCAAGGCGCAATCGACGCTCGACGTGCCGCTCGCCGATGCGGTCGGGGACGACGCTTATCTGGCGGTGCTCGAGGAGACGCTCGCGCCGATGATCGCCGACTGGCAGCCGAGCCTGATCCTCTATCAGGGCGGTGTCGACCCGTTCGCGGGCGATCGGCTCGGGCGGCTGGCGCTGAGCGAGGAGGGGCTGGTCCGGCGCGACCGGCTCGTCGCGCGGCTGGCGATCGCCGGCGGCGTCCCGCTCGCCTGCACGGTCGGCGGCGGCTACGGCGACGACGTTATGGCGATCGCGGCGCGGCATGTGCGGGTGATTTCGACGCTCGGCGAAGCCTTTGCCGGAACCGTGCGGGCGGATCGTTCGTAGCGCGAACGATGACCACCTTGCTCTGGCTGCGACAGGATCTGCGGCTCCACGATCAACCGGCGCTCGTCGCCGCCGCGCAGCAGGGGCCGGTGATGCCGGTCTATATCCTCGACGACGACGCGCCCGGTGCGTGGCGGATCGGCGGCGCGCAGCGCTGGTGGCTGCATCACAGCCTTGCCGCGCTCGACAAGACGCTCCGCGACCAGGGCAGCCGGCTGATCCTGCGCCGCGGCGATGCCGTGTCGATCCTCAATGAACTTGCCGAGGCAACCGGCGCCGAGGCGATCCACGCGATCCGCCACTATGAGCCATGGTGGCGCAAGGCGGAGACCGCGCTCGGCGAGCGGCTGTGCCTTCACGACGGCAATCATCTCGCCCCGCCCGAGCAGGTCAGGACCGGATCGGGCGGGCAGTTCCGCATCTATTCCGCCTTCTGGAAGGGCCTGCAGGAGCATCTGCCCCCCGAGAAGCCGCTGGCCGTGCCGGACGAAATCCCTGTCCCCAAACACTGGCCGAAGAGCGATACGCTCGCCGACTGGCAGCTGCTGCCGACCAAGCCGGACTGGTCGGGCGGGTTCGACTGGACGCCGGGCGAGGACGAGGCGCACCGCAAGATCGCCGATCTCGACCTCGACGGCTATGACGATCGCCGCAACCTGCCGGCGGAGGAAGGCACGTCGCGCCTGTCGCCGCACCTCCACTTCGGCGAAGTGTCGCCCCGCGCGGTCTGGCACGATACTGCCGCGGACGATGTCACCTTCCGCAAGGAGCTGGCATGGCGCGACTTCACCGATGGCGTCGTGCTCGCCTTGCCCGATTATGCCGACAAGAACGGCCGCGACGCCTTCGACAGGCTGCCGTGGCGCACCGGCACGGCTGCCAGGGCCGACCTTCGCGCGTGGCAGACCGGACACACCGGCTATCCGATCGTCGATGCCGGGATGCGGCAGCTGTGGCAGACCGGCTGGATGCACAATCGCGTGCGGATGATCACCGCCTCTTTCCTCATCAAACATCTGCTGATCGACTGGCGTGAGGGCGAGCGCTGGTTCTGGGACTGCCTGGTCGACGCGGACTATGGCAACAACGCGGTCAACTGGCAGTGGGTGGCGGGCACCGGGATCGACGCCAACATGTTCGGGCGGATCATGGCGCCGCTCACCCAGTCCGAGAAGTTCGACGCGGGCGATTACATCCGTCACTGGGTGCCGGAGCTGAAGGATGTCCCGGACGCCGCGATCCACGATCCCGACGCCGCCGGCTGCCGCCCCGACGCTTACCCGCCGAAACTGATCGGTCATCGCGAGGCACGCGAACGCGCGCTGGCGGCGGGCAGGAAGGTGCGTTAGGGCGCGTCCGCCATGGACGCGGCCACCTCTCATCCTTCGCCTGCCCGGGGCCGGGCGCGGCTGTTCGCGCCGGTCTGGCACCGCATCCTCGACCGCATCGACCGCGGGCTGCGCGAGGGCGCGATCGAGGCGCAGTTGCCCGATGGCACCCGGCGGCTGCTCGGCGGCCAGGCGGCGGGTCCGATCGCGACGGTGCGGCTGGTACGATGGCGCGCGTTGTGGCGCCTCGTCACCGCCGGGTCGATCGGCTGGTATGAGGGCTGGGCGGCCGGCGACTGGACGAGCCCCGATCCGGTGCCGGTCTTCGATCTGTTCGTTCGCAACCGCGCCGCGCTCGGCAATGTCGCGCGCGCCAAGCACGTCGCGCGGCTGGCGGTGTGGCTCGGGCATCGGCTGCGTCGCAATCATCGCAGCGGTGCGCGGCGCAACATCGCCGCGCATTACGATCTCGGCAACGACTTCTACCGCGAATGGCTCGATGCGACGCTTACCTATTCCAGCGCGCTCGGCGTGGCGGAGGGCGAACCGTTGGAGATCGCGCAGCAGCGCAAGCTCGACGCGATCCTCGCGCGCACCGCGACCAGCACAGGACAGTCGATCCTCGAGATCGGCTGCGGCTGGGGTTCGTTCGCCGCGACCGCCGCTGCCGCGGGGATCGCGGTCCACGGGCTGACGCTTTCGACCGAACAGCGCGATCAGGTGCGCGCGCGTGGGCTTCCGGGCGTGACGGTGGCGCTGACGGACTATCGCGACGTCGCGGGCAGCTATGACGCGGTCGCCAGTATCGAGATGGTCGAGGCGGTCGGCCCGGAATATTGGCCCGTCTATCTCGCGACGATCGCGCGCGTGCTGAAGCCGGGCGGTCGCGCCGCGCTGCAATTCATCACCATCGCCGACGATATCTGGGATGCCTACAATGGCAGCGCCGACTTCATCCAGCGCTACGTCTTCCCCGGCGGCTCGTTGCTCTCCGCCAGCCGCTTCCGCGCGCTGGCCGAGGCGCACGGGCTGGCGTGGCAGGACGAGCAGCGCTTCGGGCGCGATTATGCCGAGACGCTGCTCGACTGGCGTCGCCGCTTCGACCGCGCTGCGGCGGACGGACGATTGCCCGCCCGCTTCGACGCGCGCTTCCAGCAGCTTTGGCGCTATTACCTGATGTATTGCGAGGGCGGGTTCCGCGGCGGCGGCATCGACGTGATGCAGGTGACGCTGGTCAAGCCCGGCTGACGGGAGCCGTCGCCCGAACCTTGTCCGGCGCGACGGTGGCTCGACCTTAGCCCACCCGCTCGCGATGGTTCGCCGGAAAGCCCTCGACCGCCAGCGCCACGATCCGCGCCGCGACCGTCTCGGGCGGCTTGACCGAAGCGGGATCTTCGCCGGGATAGGCGCGCGCGCGCATCCTGGTCCGCGTCGCACCGGGATCGAGCACCGCCACCCGGAGCTTGCTGACCTCGGCGGTTTCGTCGCCATACGCCTCGAGCAAGGTCTCGAACGCCGCCTTCGATGCGCCATAGGCACCCCAATAGGCGCGCGGCGCGCGGCCGACCGACGAGGTGACGCCGATCACCCGCCCCCCGGTCGAACGTCGCAGCATCGGGTCGAACGCCTGGATCAGCGCCACCTGCGCCGAGACGTTGAGCGTCAGCACCTGCGCCAGCTCCTTGGCGTCGATCGCCGGCACCGCGGCGAGCGACCCGAGCATCCCGGCGTTGAGGACCATCACGTCGAGCGCCTGCCAGCGCTCGCCGATTGCGGTCGCCAGCCGGGCGATCGAGTCGCTCTGCGCGAGATCGAGCGGCGCGATCGTCGCCGACCCGCCCGCGTCGAAGATCCGCTGTTCGACCTCTTCCAGACCGCTGGCGGTGCGCGCGGTGAGGACGACGTGCGCGCCCTGCTCCGCGAGGGCGATCGCGGTCGCCGCCCCGATCCCGCGGCTGGCGCCGGTCACCAGCGCCAGCTTGTCCTGCAGTAGCTTGTCCATGTGCGTCAGTTCACCCGCTCGGCGAGCATCGCGAACTGGTCGACCGCGCTCGATTCGTCATGATCGGTCAGCGTCGTCGGATAATCGCCGGTAAAGCACGCATCGCAATAGCGCGGCCGCCCTTCCGCCCGCTGCGCCTCGCCGAGTGCCTTGTAGAGCCCGTCGATCGACACGAACGACAGGCTGTCGGCATGGATGAAGTCGGTCATGCCACCCAGATCCAGCTTCGCCGCGAGCAGCTTGGCACGCTCGGGCGTGTCGACGCCGTAGAAGCAGCTGTGCCGGGTCGGGGGCGAGGCGATCCGCATATGGACCTCCGCCGCGCCCGCCTCGCGCATCATCTGCACGATCTTGAGCGAGGTGGTGCCGCGCACGATCGAATCGTCGATCAGCACGACCTTCTTGCCCTGGATTAGCGCGCGATTGGCATTGTGCTTCAGCTTGACGCCGAGGTGCCGGACCTTGTCGCCGGGCTGGATGAAGGTGCGCCCGACATAATGCGAGCGGATGATTCCCAGCTCGAACGGGATGCCCGATTCCTGCGCGTAACCGATCGCCGCCGGCACGCCCGAATCGGGCACCGGGATGACGAGATCGGCATCGACCGGCGCCTCGATCGCGAGCTGCGCACCGATGTTCTTGCGCACCGAATAGATCGAATGATCGTCGACAATCGAATCGGGACGCGAGAAATACACCCATTCGAAGATGCACGGCCGCGGCGCGACCTCCTCGAACGGCCGGATCGACCGCAACTCGCCGTTCTGGACGATCACCAGCTCGCCCGGCTCGACCGAGCGTTCGAAGGTCGCCCCGACCACGTCGAGCGCCACCGTCTCGCTGGCGAAGATATAGGTCTCGCCGAGCTTGCCCATCACCAGCGGACGGATGCCGAGCGGGTCACGGCACGCGATCATGCCATCCGGGGTCATCACGATCAGCGCATAGGCGCCCTCGACCTGCTTGAGCGCGTCGATGAACTTGTCGAGCAGGGTGCGATACTGGCTGGTCGCGACGAGATGGATGATCGTCTCGGTGTCGGAGGTCGACTGGAAGATCGACCCGCGCCGCACCAGCTCGCGCCGCAGCCGCATTGCGTTCGAGATGTTGCCGTTGTGCGCGATCGCGAACCCGCCCGACTGCAATTCGGCATAGAGCGGCTGGACGTTGCGTAGCGCGGTCTCGCCGGTGGTCGAATAGCGGACGTGCCCGCACGCGACATCGCCGGCCAGCGCGCGGATCACGTCGTCGCGGTCGAAGTTGCCGGCGACATGGCCCATCGCGCGATGCGTGTGGAAGACATGGCCGTCGAAGCTGGTGATGCCCGCGGCCTCCTGGCCGCGGTGCTGGAGCGCATGAAGGCCGAGCGCGACGAGCGCGGCCGCGCCCTCCGAGCCCGAAGCACCGAAGATGCCGCATTCCTCATGCAGATGGTCGTCGTCGAACGGATGTGTGGTCAGCATAAGCGGTGGGAGGCTCGCGTTGTGCGGGGCTGCATATAGCGACCGTCGCGCGAATGTCATCAACCGCCGCGGACCGGATGGCGATATCGCGCGTTGTGACGCGCCGCGCGCTGTTCTACGCCAGCGCCGAGATGAGCGATCCACGAGAGATTGGCAGCGATTTCCTGCCCAGATTCGATGCCGCCGGGCTGGTCACGGCGGTGGTGACCGATCGCGAGGGCGGCGGCGTGCTGATGGTGGCGCATATGAATGCGGAAGCCATCGCCGCGACCCGCGCGAGCGGCGAGGCGACCTTCTTTTCACGCAGCCGCGGGCGGCTTTGGAAGAAGGGCGAGACCTCGGGCAATGTGCTGCGCGTCGTCGAGATGCGCGTCGACTGCGATCAGGACGCGCTGTGGATCGTCGCCGACCCCGCCGGACCGGCCTGCCACACCGGCGCGCCGAGTTGCTTCTACCGACGCCTGACCGACTCGGGGCTGGAGCGCGTCGACGGATGATGCGCGCGGCGGTGGCGCTGTCGCTCCTGCTGGCCGCCTGTTCCCCCGCGCGCGACGTTCGCGATGAGGATGCGGCCGGCAAGGCGCTGGAGACCGCCGCCCGCGCCGCCGGGATCGTTGGCGATAGGGCCGATGCCACCGGCATCTATGCGGTCGGCGAGGATCGGCTCTGCCTGACCGGCACCGCACCGCGCTATCGGATCGGTGTCAGCGTCGACTTCGGCGAGGGGCAGCGCTGTGTCGCGCACGGCACGGCACAGGGGCGCGACGCGCTCGCCATCGATCTCGGCGACGGCTGCCGCTTCACCGCATCCCGCAACGGCGACCGATTGTTGTTCCCGGTGCGCACCCCGCCGGCGTGCGCGCGTGCGTGCCAGGGCCGCGCGACGCTCGACACGCTCGTCCTCCACCGGTTGAGCGAAGCGAGCGGCGAGGCGACCCGGTTGCGCGGTGCCGATGGCCGGTTGCTCTGCGCTGATTGACGTTCACGTAAAGGGAAGGTATGTCTCGCCTCATGAGCGCTTCTGCTGCCTATGCCGTCGTTTCCCCACGGCCTGACCGTGAAACGTTCACGATCACCGATCTGTCGGCGGAGTTCGGCGTCACGCCGCGCGCGCTGCGTTTCTACGAGGACGAGGGGCTGATCGCGCCGGAGCGGCGTGGGCTGGTCCGCATCTACTCGCATCGCGACCGGGCGCGGCTGGCATGGATCCTGCGCGGCAAGCGCGTCGGGTTCAGCCTCGCCGACATTCGCGAGATGATCGACCTCTACGATCTCGGCGACGGTCGCCAGACGCAGCGCGCGGTGGCGATCCAGCGCTGCCGCGACCGGATCGCGGCGCTGGAGCAGCAGAAGCACGACCTCGACGCCGCCATCAGCGAGCTGACCGAATTCGTCGGTGTGCTCGACGGTGGTGCAACCAGGAAAGAGTGAGACGATGCCGCAGTATACGCCGCCGATCCGCGACACCCGCTTCGTGCTCGAACATGTCGTCGGGCTCGACCGCTATGCCAACGTTCGCGGCTTCGCCGCCGCTACCCCCGACACGGTCGAGGCGGTGCTCGAGGAAGGCGGCCGGTTCGTTGCCGAGGTGCTGTTCCCGCTCAACCAGTCTGGCGATCAGGAAGGCTGCACGCGCCACGAGGACGGCAGCGTGACGACCCCGAAGGGCTTCAAGGAAGCCTATGCCAAGTTCGTCGAATCGGGCTGGGGCACGCTCAGCGCGCCGGAGGCGTTCGGCGGGCAGGGGATGCCGCACGTCGTCTCCACGGCGTTCCAGGAATATATGATCTCCGCCAACATGGCATTCGCCATGTACCCCGGCCTCGCGCACGGCGCGATCGCCGCGTTGGTCGTGAAGGGCAGCCCGGAGCAGCAGCAGAAATATCTGCCGCGGATGGTGTCGGGCGAGTGGGGCGGCACGATGAACCTGACCGAGCCGCAGTGCGGCACCGACCTCGGGCTGATCCGCACCCGCGCCGAGCCGCAGGCCGACGGCAGCTACAAGCTTACCGGCACCAAGATCTTCATCTCGGCGGGCGAGCACGACCTGACCGACAACATCATCCACCTCGTGCTCGCCAAGACGCCGGGCGCGCCGGACAGCTCGAAGGGCATTTCGCTGTTCGTGGTCCCCAAGGTGCTGGTCAACGACGATGGATCGCTGGGCGAGCGCAATGCGGTGTCGTGCGGCTCGATCGAGCACAAGATGGGCATCCACGGCAATTCGACCTGCGTCATGAACTATGACGGCGCGACCGGCTGGCTGGTCGGCGAGGAGATGAAGGGGCTCGCCGCGATGTTCATCATGATGAACGCGGCGCGGCTCGGGGTCGGCTTGCAGGGTCTCGGCGTTGCCGAGACCGCCTATCAGAACGCCGTCCAATATGCGCAGGATCGTCGGCAGGGCCGTGCGCTCACCGGCCCGGCCGAGCCGGGCGAGAAGGCCGACGCCTTGTTCGTCCACCCCGACGTCCGCCGGATGCTGATGGATGCCAAGGCGTGGACCGAGGGTCTGCGAGCGCTGTGCCTGTGGGGGGCGCTCCAGGCCGATCTCGAGCACAATGCCGATGCCGAGGAGGACCGTCAGCTTGCGGGCGATCTGCTCGGGCTGCTCACCCCGGTCATCAAGGGCGTCGGCACCGATCGCGGCTATCAGATCGCGACCAATGCGCAGCAGGTCTATGGCGGGCACGGCTACATCCGCGAGTGGGGCATGGAGCAGTACGTTCGCGATGCGCGGATCGCGATGATCTACGAAGGCACCAACGGGGTGCAAGCAATGGATCTCGTCGGCCGCAAGCTCGCGCAGAACGGCGGCCGCGCGGTGCAGGCCTTCGGGCGGCTGGTGATGGAGGAGATTGCGGCGGGCAAGGCCAACCCGGCGGTTTCGGAGATCGCGCAGCGGCTCGAAAAGGCGGCGGGCGAGTTGCAGGCCGCGACGATGTGGTTCCTCGCCAATGGCATGAAGGACCCGAACAACGTCGGCGCAGGCGCGGTGCCGTACATGCATCTGGTCGGCACGGTCGCGACCGGGCTGATGTGGCTGCGGATGGCGACCGCGGCGGCGAGGCTGAAGGACGGGGGGCAGGGCGATGCTGCGTTCCTCGACGCCAAGCTGGTCACCGCCCGCTATTTCGCCGAGCGTGTGCTGCCCGAGGCGGGTTCGCTGCGCCGCCAGATCGAGGGCGGCGCGGAGGCGATCATGGCGTTGCCGCCGGAGATGTTCGCGGCGGCGTGAAGTATCTCTGCGGGCCTGCGCAACCGGCGCGGCCCGCCCGGCCGTCACAGCGCGGCGAGGTTATCCCCGGCGTCTTGATCCGTCGCTGGTCTGCGTCGTGATCCGTGCAATGACGGACAGACGGTCGCTTCGCTCCAGTGCAATTCAGCCGACGAACCCGGCGTCGCGCCAGACCTGATCCCTGGGCCGGCTTGTTCCCCGCCATCCCCGCAGGCTGCATACGCAATCACAGCCCAATCGGCCCACGCACGCCGGACAAAAAAATAGCGGCCCAAGGGCCGCTATTCCTTCTCCCGAAGGAGAAAACAGCTCAGTTGCTGTCCGAGCTATCGTCTTCGTCAGCGACGACAACGATGCCGGCCACGACGGCCGCAGCTGCCAGAACCGCAACGATCACGCCGCCACCGGCGAGCTCGTTCTTCTTGGCCGACGGGGCCGAAGCGCGGACCGACTTGGCGACCGAGAGGCTTGCTGCCGAGTTGGCAGGCGCGGCCATCGCCGGAGCAACCGCCAGCGTGGCGGCGGCGGCAGCGAGCATGTACTTCGCAATACGCATGTTGAACTCCCTTTGCGTGCAGGGCATCTCATAGCTGCGCGAGTGGAAATTGCAAGCGCGGATCGCCGCGATGCATCATGTGTTCAGGATCCAGGTTTGACAATCCTCGATGCCGATTGCGGTCAGCTTCCCCGAGGCGTAGGCGCCCGTGTCGACGCCGATCCGGTTGGGACGGCGATCGACCTCCGGGGTGATTGTATGCCCATGGACGATCATTTTCGGAAAGGCGCCGCGATGGTCGAGGAAGCTGTCGCGAATCCAGCGCAGGTCGCTCGGCTTCTGCTCGTCGAGCGGCACGTCGGGGCGGACGCCGGCATGGACGAACGCATAGTCGCCCGAGACGATCAGGTCCTCGAAGCCTTCGAGGAAGGCGCGATGCTCCGGCGGGACCAGCGCATCCATCCGCTCGGCAAGCTGCGGATAGTCGAGCGAATCATATTCGGCGCGGCTGACTCCGTAGCTCAGCACCGTCTCCTTCCCGCCGACCCGGCAGAACATGCGCAATGCGTCCTTCGCGCCGCCGAGCGCATGTAGGAACAGCTCCTCGTGATTGCCCTTGAGGAAGCGCACCCGCGGCCGTTCCTGCGCCAGCCGCATCAATCGCGCGATCACTCCGGCCGAGTCGGGGCCGCGGTCGACGAGGTCGCCGAGGAAGATCAGGCTGGTTTCGGCTGCGCCGCGTTGCGCGTCGTCGGCATCGATCATCGCCAGCAATCGATCGAGCTCGGCGCGGCAACCGTGGATGTCGCCGATGGCATAGATCCGGCTACCCGGCGCAGGAGCATAGGCCGGGCCGACGGCGACACGGGACGAACGAAGCAGCTTCTTGAGCATGGAGAAGGCGAGGACCAGCGATGTCGGATTGGAGGCGGTGCTTAGGCCGATCATCCCGTCATCGCAAGCACGCGCCGGCCGATCGTGCGGGACGGTGACCGTTACGCTAACGAATTGCGAACCCTGCCGCCCGCCGGTAGAGAGCCCGCGCCAACAGGAGGACCGAATGACCATCAAGCCGGTACGCAAGGCGATTTTCCCCGTGGCGGGGCTCGGCACCCGTTTCCTCCCCGCCACCAAGGCCATGCCCAAGGAGATGCTGACGGTCGTCGACAAGCCGCTGATCCAATATGCGGTCGAGGAGGCGCTGGAGGCGGGGATCGAGCAGATCATCTTCGTCACCGGCCGCGGCAAGGGCGCGCTCGAAGACCATTTCGACATTTCGTTCGAGCTCGAAACGACGATGCGAGCGCGCGGCAAGAGCCTGTCGGTGATCGAGAACATCCGCCAGCAGCCGGGCTCGCCCGTCTATGTCCGCCAGCAGGAGCCGCTCGGGCTCGGCCATGCGGTGTGGTGCGCGCGCGACATCGTCGGCGACGAGCCGTTCGCGGTGCTGCTCCCCGACGAGCTGATGGTCGGCACGCCGAACTTCATGGCGCAGATGGTGCAGGCCTATGACAATGTCGGCGGCAACGTCATCGGCGCGCTCGAGGTCGCTCCCGAAGAGACCGACAAATACGGCATCATCTCGCCGGGCGCGCGCGACGGCGCGCTGACCGAGGTGACCGCGCTGGTCGAGAAGCCCGCCAAGGGCAGCGCCCCGTCCAACCTGATGATTCCGGGCCGCTACATCCTCCAGCCCGAGGTGATGAAGATCCTCGACGCCAAGGAGAAGGGCGCGGGCGGCGAAATCCAGCTGACCGACGCGATGGCCAAGCTGATCGGGCAGCAGCCGTTCCACGGCTTCACCTTCAACGGGGAGCGGTTCGACTGCGGCGACAAGACCGGCTTCGTCACCGCCAATCTCGCGCTGGCGATGGCACGGGCAGACATCGGCCCGGCCGTGCGCAGCTTCGCGGAAGCGCGGCTCGTCTGATCCTTACCCGCGTGTCGTGCCGCACGCGCGGCACGCGGGATCGGGCGGCAGCGCCAGCGTGCGAAAGCGCAGCGACAGGAAGTCGAGCAGCATCAGCCGTCCGGCGCTGTCGTCGCCGAACGGCACGATCTGCCGGATCGCCTCCAGCGCCGCCATGCTGCCGACGATCCCGGTCACCGGGCCGAGCACGCCTTCCTCGGCGCAGGTCAGC
Source organism: Sphingomonas endophytica (assembly GCF_014199415.1). Lineage (GTDB taxonomy): Bacteria > Pseudomonadota > Alphaproteobacteria > Sphingomonadales > Sphingomonadaceae > Sphingomonas > Sphingomonas endophytica. The sequence continues at coordinate 241,012 of NZ_JACIJN010000001.1, read as the reverse complement.
GCGTCGCGCGCGGGCGCATCGCCGACGAAGCAGCGATAACAGGGCTTGTCCGGCTCCCAGCCGCGATACACGCCGAGCTGCCCCTCGAACCGCCCCACCGCCGCCGAGACGAGCGGAATACGGCGCGCCAGTGCTGCATCGGCCACCAACAGCCGCGTGTCGAAATTGTCGCAGCCGTCGACGATCACGGTCGGAGCGTCCTCCAGCAACGCGCCGACGGTCTCGGCGCTGACGCGGGTGACGACCGCGCGCGCGGTGACATGCGGGTTGAGCCGCGTCACCGCCGCGGCAGCCAGTTCGGCCTTGGGGCGACCGACATCGGTGGTGGCGAACAACGTCTGGCGTTGCAGGTTGCTGAGATCGACGCGATCGTCGTCGACGATCGTCAGCTGGCCGATCCCGGCCGCCGCCAGATACTGGATCACCGGCGAGCCGATCCCGCCCGCGCCGACCACCAGCACCTGCGCCCGCGCCAGCCGCAACTGCCCGGTGCCGCCGATCTCCTGCAGAACGATGTGCCGCGCGTAGCGCGCGAGTTCGTCGGTGCCGAGCATCACGGCGATGTCAGCGCGACGGTCGTGACGTACCAGGTGTCGATGGAACCAGGCCGCGTCTTGTCGCGCGCGGCGCGTAGCACGATCCCGGCGGCGAATTGCTCGATCGAGGGGCAGCCGATCGCGCGCGGCACGATCCGCCGCACCTGTCCGCCTTGGGTGACGAGCACCACGAGGTCGAGCATCCGCTCCGTCGGCGACAGCGCGCAGCGCTCCGCCGCCACCTCGCGCCGGACGAACTCGGTCAGCTGCACCGGCGGTGCGGCGGCAAGGCCGAGCTGTAGACGCGGCAGCGGCGTCCAGTCGGTCGGGGGATTGAGCGACGGCGCTTGTCCGAACAGCAGGAGCGCGGCGAGGATCATTGCCCCGTCGACCCGAACCCGCCGCTTCCGCGCTCGGTGTCGTCAAGCGTATCGACCTCGACGATCGCCGCCGCGGTGACGGCGGCCGGAACGAGCTGCGCGATCCGTTCGCCACGGCGGACCGCAAAGGGTTCGGTGCCGAGGTTGGCGAGAATCACCTTCACCTCGCCGCGGTAATCGGCGTCGATCGTGCCCGGCGTGTTGAGGCAGGTGATGCCGTGCTTCAACGCCAGCCCGGAGCGTGGTCGCACCTGCACTTCGAAGCCGTTCGGGATCGCGATCGCGTATCCGGTCGCGACCGCCGCCCGCGCACCGGGCGCAAGCGTCACATCCTCGGCAGCGACCACGTCCATTCCGGCGGCGCCCGTCGTGGCATAAGCGGGAAGCGGCAGTCCCTCGCCATGCGGCAAGCGGCGCAGCGCGATCCTGATCGGTTCAGAGCGCATCGGCAATCCTGTCGGCAAGTCGTTCGGCTACGGCGATTTTCGCAAGGCTTTCCCAGCTTTCAATGTCATCGGCGGTGATGAGGTGTACGGTGTTGCTATCGCCGCCCATCACGTCGCCGGATACGTCGTTGGCGACGATCCAGTCGGCACCCTTGCGCCGCCGCTTGGCCTGCGCATGGTCGAGCACCTGCTCGGTCTCGGCCGCGAACCCGATCAGCAATCGCGGCCGGCGTCGATCATGCGCCAGCGTGGCGAGAATGTCCACGTTGCGCGCGAGCCGCAGCGGGGCGGGGGCGTCATCGCCCTTCTTGAGCTTCTGCGCGCTGATGTCTGCCGCACGCCAGTCGGCGACGGCCGCGACCATCACCGCGGCGTCGGCGGGCAGTGCCGCTTCGACGGCCTTGGCCATTTCCGACGCTGTTTGAACATCCTGGCGGACGACGTTCGCGGGTGTGGGAAGATCGACCGGACCGGCGATCAGCGTCACGCGCCCACCGCGCCGCGCCAGCGCCGCGGCGATCGCAAAGCCCTGCTTCCCCGACGAGCGGTTCGCGATGTAGCGGACCGGATCGATCGGCTCGTGCGTCGGCCCGGCGGTGACGACCACATGTCGTCCCTCCAGCGATCGCGGCACGGGGGTGAGCGCCGCGGTGATTCGTGCGACGATCGCCGACACGTCGGGCAGGCGGCCCGGGCCGACTTCGCCGCACGCCATCGCGCCATCGTCGGGGTCGAGCACCGTCACGCCGTCACTCCGCAGTCGCGCGACGTTGCGCTGCGTCGCCGGGTGCAGCCACATGCGGACGTTCATCGCGGGCGCGACCAGCACCGGCTTGTCGGTGGCGAGCAACAGGGTCGTGGCGAGATCGTCGGCGAGCCCCGCCGCCATCCGCGCGAGCAGATCGGCGGTCGCGGGGCAGACCACGACCAGATCGGCCTCGCGGCTCAGCCGGATATGCCCCATCTCGGCCTCGTCCTTCAGGTCCCAGAGCGTCGTATGGACCTTGTTCTCGCTGAGCGCCGCCAGCGTCATCGCGGTGACGAAATGCGCGCCGCCATCGGTAAGCACGCAGCGCACCTCATGCCCGGCGCCACGCAGCGCGCGGATCAATTCGCATGCCTTATAGGCGGCGATCCCGCCACCGACGATCAGCAGGATCCGGCTCATCGCACCACCCTCGTCACCGTTATGCGCCGCCGGTCGAACGCCGCGCGCCACAGGGTCGCGAACGCCGCTGGCGTGAGTGCCAGCCCCGGCGCGACCAGCGCCATCGCCAGTGTCGCCGAACGCACACCTAGCACATTGTCGAGCGCGACGCCTGCAACCAGCAACGCCAGCACCCGCGGCCCGAGCGGATCGGCCACGATCGCCCAGCCGAACGCGGCGAGCACCAGCAGCGGCGCCGCGATGGTCGCGGGCACATCGGGGAAGGCGGCACCGATCAGCCGCGCGAGCGCGCCGTCGGCCACCAGCGGCGCTGCCGGGAGCGATGTCGCACCCAGCGCTTGCAGATGCAGCGCGAACGCCAGCGCCGCGACGCCGAACCCGCCCAGCCACAGCAGCGGCTCGCGCCGGTCGCCGTCGAGCAGCGCCAGCGCCCCCATCGCGGCCAGCGTCACCAGCGCAGCCGGATCGATCAGCGCCGCGGCGCAGGCGATGGCCACCGCGGCCATGACGCGCCCGCGCGCCCGCGCCACCAGCGCGATCGCGGAACACAAGGCTGCCAGCGCGGCATGGGGCGCGGCCAGCCACAGACCGGCGGTCGCGACGATCCCGAATGCGAGCAGACTGACGATCAGCAACGCCCCGGCACTGCGCGCCAGCAACCCGCCGAGCCGCAACCCCCCGACCCACAGCAACCCCGTCAGCCCCACCGCAACCAAGACGGTCAGCCCCCACACCGGCAACGCGGCCGCGACCACCGCCAGCGTCGACGGCAGCGCCCGTGCGGCACGCGCATCGGACTCGGTCCGCAGTAGGTCGCGCGCCGCGTCGTAGAAATCGCCGCCGTGCCGCAGCGTGGCGACGATCGCATCGTGGAGAAATTCGGGCGGAGTGCTCGCCGCAGGGACCAGCAAGGCGGCGGCGAGCGTCGCCACCAGCAGTCCGCCCAGCGCCATGCGCGCCGGGCCGCGCCCGATCCCGCTCAGCCGGTCGGGTGTCACCAGCCAGCGCGCCGCCGTTCCGGGTCGCCCCGGTGCGGCTACCATCCGCCCGCCAGCATCATGCCCGCGACGCCTGCGAGCACGCCGAGCGCCCCGACCAGCGCATAGCGCCACCCGCCGCCGACGCGGACGCGCTCGATCTCGCGCAGTGGCGGGCGCGGCGGAGCCCCGCCGGGGGCGGGGTAACGCGCCTCGATCCGCCGCACCAGCTCGGGCAGCCGCGCCAGCGTTCGCACATCGGCGACCAGCCGGTCGGCGATCGCCGCTTCGGGGCCGAGCTCGGTGCGGATCCAGTCCTCGACCAGCGGCGCGGCGGTCACCCAAAGGTTGATGTCGGGGTCGAGCCCGGTGGCGACGCCCTCGACCATCACCATCGTCTTTTGCAGCAGCAGCAGATGCGGCTGGGTCACCATGTCGAAGTCGCGCGTGATCCCGAACAGCCCGTCGAGCATCATCCCGATCGACATGTCCTTGACCGGCAGCCCGCGCATCGGCTCGCCGACCGCGCGCAACGCGGTCGCGAATTCCTCGACGCTATGGTGCGAGGGAACGTATTGCGCCTCGAAATGAATCTCGGCGACGCGCCGGTAATTGCCGGTGATCAGCCCGTAGAGGATCTCGGCCAGCCAGACACGCGCGCGCCGGTCGATCCGCCCCATGATCCCGAAGTCAATCGCGGCGACGCAATTGCCGGGCAGCGCGAACAGATTGCCCTGGTGCATGTCGGCGTGGAAGAAGCCGTCGGCGATCGCTTGCCGCAGAAAGGCATGGACCAGCACCCGCGCCAGCTCGGGCAGGTCATAGCCCGCCGCGACCAGCGCCTTGCGATCCGACAATTTGATGCCGTCGATCCACTCGATCGTCAGCACCTTGCCGGTGGTGCGCGCCCAGTCGACCGCGGGGACGAAGAAGTTCGGCTCCGAGGTCATCGTCTCGGCCAGTTCGGATGCCGACGCCGCCTCGCGCGTGAAATTCAGCTCGCGCGCCGTCCAGCGCTTGAACGTCTCGATCACCAGTCGCGGCTGGAGGCGCGCGATCTCGCCGCCCATCGGCTCGATCTGCGCCGCGGCCCATTCATAGGTCTCGATCGCGCGCGCGAAATCTTCCTCGACGCCGGGGCGCAGCACCTTGACCGCGACGCGCCGCCCGTCGGTGGTGACCGCGCGGTGCACCTGCGCGATCGAGGCCGCGCCGACCGGCACTTCCTCGATCTCGGCGAACAGCGATTCCAGTGGCCGCCCGAAGCTGCCACGCATCGTCTGCGCGATCGTCGCATAGGGGACCGGCGGCACCGCATCCTGCAAGCGCAACAGATCGGCCGCCGCCGCCTCGCCGACCAGATCGGGACGCGTGGCGAGCGTCTGGCCGAACTTGATCGCCGCCGGCCCCAGCGCCTCGAACGCATCGGCGTAGCGCGGCACCTCGGGGACGCGCGCGCCCAGCCGCGCGACGCGCAGCAACCGGCGCAGCCGCGGCGGCGTGTTGAGGTCGCGCTCCAGCCCGCGCAGCGCACCATGGCGCGCCAGCGTCCGGCCCCATTTCAGGAGCCGCCAGGTGTGGACCAGCGAGGAGGTCAAATCTTCCAGCCGCTATGGATCGCGACCAGCCCACCCATGATCGGCTCGACCTTCGTCTGGACGAAGCCGGCCTCGCCCACCATCCGCTCGAACGTCGGCATGTCCGGGAAGCGGCGGATCGACTCGATCAGATAGCGGTAGCTGTCGGCGTCGTTGGCCAGCAACTGGCCCAGCTTCGGCACCAGATGGTGCGAGTAAGCGTCATAGACCTCGGCGAACCCCGGCCAGACGTTCGTCGAAAATTCGAGGCAGAAGAAGCGCCCGCCGCGCCGCAGCACGCGATGCGCCTCCCGCAGCGCCTTGGGGATATCGGTGACGTTCCGGATCCCGAACGCGATCGTATAGGTGTCGAAGAAGCGGTCCGGAAAGGTCAGCGTCTCGGCATTGGCCTCGGTCCACACCAATCCGTCGATCCCGCGCTGCTGCGCGCGGCCGATCCCGACCTCCAGCATCTCGGGATTGATGTCCGCGACCGTCACCGACGCGCCGCTCTCGGCGAGACGGAAGGCGATGTCGCCGGTGCCGCCGGCCATGTCGAGGATCTGCTCGCCCGCACGCGGTTTCACGCGGCGCACGAAGCGGTCCTTCCACAGCCGGTGCATGCCCCCGGACATGGCGTCGTTCATCAGGTCGTAGCGGCTGGCGACATTGGAGAAGACGCCGCGTACGCGGGCGGTCTTTTCGGTCGGGGTGACGTCTTCGTAGCCGAAGGAGACGGTTTCGCTCATGGCGCTCGCTCTAGCCGCCATGAATGCAAGCGGCTAGGGGGCAGAGATGCCGGAATTGCCAGAGGTTGAAACCACCGTGCGAGGCCTGCGCCCGGTGCTGGAGGGGCAGGTGCTGACCCGTGTCGAGCCGCGTCGCGACAATCTGCGCCGCGCCTTTCCCGCCGATCTGCGCCAGCGGCTGACCGGCGCGCGCGTCATCGGGCTGCGGCGGCGCGCCAAATATGGCGTGATTGATACCGACCGCGACGACTCGCTGATCTTCCATCTCGGCATGTCGGGGCGCTGGCGTGTCGATCCGACCGAGCTGTTGCCGCACGATCATCTCGTGCTCGCGACCGAGGCGGGGCGGGTGTTGGCGCTCAACGACCCGCGGCGCTTCGGCTCGGTCGATCTGGTGCCGACCGCCGACGTCGCGGCCTTCCCGGCGTTCCGCCTGCTCGGCCCGGAGCCGCTCGGTGATGAATTTACCCCCGAGCATCTACGCCATGCGCTGGCGGGACGGCGGCTGTCGATCAAGCTGGCGTTGCTCGACCAGCGGATCGTCGCCGGGCTCGGCAATATCTATGTCTGCGAGGCGCTGTACGACGCGCGCATCGATCCGCATACGCCTGCCGGGTCGCTCGAGGCGGCGGCGCTGGCGCGGCTGGTGCCGGCGGTGCAGCTGGTGCTGGAAGCCGCGATCGAGGCGGGCGGATCGTCGCTGCGCGATTACGCGCGCCCCGATGGCGAGCTCGGCTATTTCTCCAAGCAATTCGCGGTCTATGGTCGCGCCGGCGAACCGTGCGCCTGCGGGGGAACGGTGGAGCGTTATGCCGAGGGCGGACGCTCGACCTTCTGGTGTCCGCGCTGCCAGCGGAGTTGACGCTGGCGCAGGGGCGGGCTATGGGCCGCGCCTTACGAGGGTGCAGGGCTTCCCCAGCGCCTTTTTCCATCGATCCGTAACTTATCAGAGGACGTTCATGGCGAACACGCCGCAAGCCAAGAAGCGCATCCGCCGCAACCAGCGCCGGGCCGAAATCAACGGTGCCCGTGTGGGTCGTATCCGGACCTTCGTGAAGAAGGTCGAGGCCGCGCTGGCAGCGGGTGACAAGACCGCGGCGACGACCGCGCTGGCAGCGGCGCAGCCGGAAATGCAGCGCGGCGTGGCGAAGGGTGTGCTTCACCGCAACACCGCGTCGCGCAAGTTCTCGCGCCTGACCAAGCGGGTTGCCGCGCTGGCCTGACGCCTGCGACGCATCGCGTATCGAACGCCCGTCGGGACCTGCCCGGCGGGCGTTTTTGCGTCTGTGACCCGTCGCGCGAGGAACAAAATAGCATCCCTCTAAAAGGCTCGGAATCCTCGCGATTCGCAGATACGACCTCGCGACGGCGTCAAGGTTTATCGCGCATTATCAATGGGTTACGAGAAATATGACGCATTTGTGCCGCTGAGGGCGAGTCAATCCGCTTTATTTCGATATCGTACCCGTTCGCGGGGTTGATCGACTCACCCGCCTGTTCCTAATCCTCTCGAACCGCGCCGCCATCCGTGCTGCGCGGCATAAGGACAATGTTCGGACGCCAACGCGCTAGGGGCCGCGGGCAGGGGGACGTTTGACTTTTTGAACTGGGGCTCCGCGAACCAAGCGTTTGCGGTGACGGGAGAATCGTGCGTGACGCAAGTGGCTGTAGTGGATGACGGGATGAGCGAACTGGCCCGGGCCTGGGGCCGGGTCCGCGCCAACCTGCGCCGCTCGGCCGGTGCGCGTGTCTTCGACCAGTGGCTCGCGCCGGTCGCGCTGGCGGAGGGCGAGGACAGCGTCGACGTGCGGCTGACGTTGCCGTCGGCGTTCATGACCAATTGGGTGAAGAGCCACTACGCCGATCGCCTGCTCCACGAATTCCGCGCCGTGCTGCCCGGCGTGCGCAGCGTCGCGATCGACACCGTGGCACGCGCCGCGGCGCCGGTCGTCCTCGCCGCGCCGGTCGCGGCGGCAACGGCACCGACACCCGCCGCCCGGCCCGTCGCCGTCACGGCCGGCGTGAGTGGCGGTGCCGCCGAGCGGCCGGCGCTCGACCCGCGGCTGACCTTCGACCGCTTCGTCGTCGACGCCTCGAACATGGTCGCGCTCAACGCCGCGCAGGCGCTGGCCGCGCCGGGCGCGGTGCGGTTCAGCCCATTGTTCATCCATGGCGGCACCGGGCAGGGCAAGACCCACCTGATGAACGCGATCGCGCACCGCTTCCTCGCGGATCATCCGCAGGCGCGCGTGATGCTGCTGTCGGCCGAGCGCTTCATGTTCGAGTTCGTCGCCGCGATGCGCGCACGCGATACGTTCGCGTTCAAGGCGAAGCTGCGCAGCTGCGACCTGCTGCTGATCGACGATCTGCAGTTCATCGCCGGCAAGGACGTCACCCAGGACGAGTTCTTCCATACCGTCAACGAGATCATGGCGGCGGGCAAGCGGCTGGTGATCGCCGCCGACCGCGCGCCGCAGGCGCTCGACGGGATCGAGCCGCGCATCCTCGGCCGGCTCGGCTCGGGGCTGGTGGTCGATATCCGGCCGTCCTCGCCCGAACTGCGCCGCACGATCCTCGCGCGCCGCGTCGCCGAAATGCCCGACACCCGGGTGCCCGACGACGTACTCGACCTGCTGGCGGCGCGCATCACTGCGAGCATCCGCGAGCTGGAAGGCGCGCTGACCCGCGTCACCGCTTATGCGATGCTGACCGGACAGCCGATCGATCTGGCGTTCGCGACGCAGACGCTCGGCGACATGCTGCGCGGGCATCAGCGGCGCGTGACGATCGACCAGATCCAGAAGCTGGTTTGTGAGCATTTCGAGCTCAAGCCGCTCGACCTGCTCTCGGCGCGTCGGGCCCGCGCGGTCGCGCGGCCGCGGCAGATCGCCATGTATCTCGCCAAGCGGCTCACCACCCGCTCGCTGCCCGAGATCGGCCGCAAGTTCGGGGGGCGCGACCATTCGACGGTGATCCATGCCGTGCGCCGCATCGAGGCGTTGCGTGACAGCGACCGCGAAGTCGATCAGGCGGTGCACGTGCTGCTCGGCCAGTTGGAGGCCTGACTCGCCGGGGCGGTCGCGGGCGACACCCGGGACCGCTCTCCGCGCGGGCGACGTGGCAGCGGGGGGCGCTCACGCCGCCTGCCGATACCCCTCTTCGTCCGCCTCGTTCGCGACCGGTGCCGGCACCTCGTTCGCCGTCGCCCGGTTGCGGTTCGGGAACAGCAAGCGGCTGACCAGCGCCAGCACGCCGAGCGCGGCATAGGCGAGCAGGACCTTCTCGAGCGAGAAGAGCAGCGCGACCGCAAAGCCGAGCCGCAGCCACAATGGATTGAAGCCGAAGTCCTCGCCGAGCGCGGCGCAAACGCCGAAGAGGTTGTCGCGGGCGGCGGCGGGGGTGGCAGTGTGGTCGGTCATGTCTCGCTCCGTTGTTGCGAGACGATCAGCAAGACCGATGCCAAATGCTGGGAGCGCCCTTTTCCACGGTTTTTCCGCGCGCAACCGACCGTCCGACAGCGGAAATCACCGATAGTTGGCGCGCGACATGGCGTCACGCGCCATGCCGGTCAGATCAGCAGCCCCATCGCTTCCTGTGCCTGGCGCAAGGTCGGTGCCGCCAGCGCCGCCGCCCGTTCGGCCCCGTCACGGAGGATGGCGTGGATCGCGCCGCGATCGTTCAGCAGCCGCAGCATCTCGTCGCGAATCGGACCGAGTTTCGCGACCGCCAGATCGGCGAGATCGGGCTTTAACTGCCCGAAGCCCTTGCCGGCATAGTCCGCCAGCACCGCATCTGGCGTGCGATCGGCGAGCGCGGCGAAGATCGTCAGCAGGTTGCGGGCTTCCGGCCGGCCTTCCAGCTCGGCGAGCGTCGCCGGCAACAGGTCGGGATCGGTCTTGGCCTTGCGGAATTTGTCGGCGATCACCTCGTCGCTGTCGACCAGCTTGACCACCGATTGCTCGGACGGGTTGGACTTCGACATCTTCACGCCGGCATCGCGTAGCGACATGATCCGCGGCGCGGCCTTGCTGACCAGCGGTTCGGGCAGCGTGAACAGCTCGACACCGAAATCGGTGTTGAACTTGGTCGCGATGTCGCGAGTCAGCTCCAGATGCTGCTTCTGGTCCTCGCCGACCGGGACGTGCGTCGAATTGTACAACAGCACGTCGGCGGCCATCAGCACCGGATAATCGTACAGCCCGACCGACGCGCCCTCGCGGTTCTTGCCGGCCTTGTCCTTGAACTGCGTCATGCGGTTCAGCCAGCCGACCCGCGCGACATTGTTGAGCAGCCACGCCAGCTCGGCATGGGCGGGCACGCGCGCCTGGTTGAACACGATCGAGCGTGCCGGGTCGATCCCGGCCGCGATCAGCGTCGCGGTCATCTCGACGGTATTGGCGGTCATCTCGGCGGGCGCGATGAACTCGGTCAGGCCGTGGAGGTCGGCGATGAAATACATCGTCTCGCCGCCGGACGCCTGGATGTCGTCCTGCATCGCCACCCATTGCTTCACCGCGCCGAGATAATTGCCGAGGTGGAGATTGCCGGTCGGTTTGATGCCGGAAAGGACGCGCATGTTGGTCATCAGCTGGAGGCTCTGCGACGAAGGAGGGTCTTGAGGTCGGCGAGGCGATACGCGCCGGTGACGACGCACGCCAGCGCATAGATGGCGAAGCCCGCGCCGACGAGCACGGTAAGCGCTGCGCCGCGGACGACGAAGCTGCCGGTGAGATATGGCGCGACAAGCGGCGCCACCAGCAACAGCGCGACGCCCATCAACAGCGCGGCGAGCGCGAGGCGCGGGACCTTGCGCTTCACCTGTGGATCGAGCGCGAAATGACCACGCCGCACCAGCACCACATAGAGCGAGACGACGTTGATCGTGGAGGCCAGCGCGGTGGCGAGCGGCGGGCCGATTTGCCCGATGTCCCAATGCGCGAGCGTTGGGATGAGGATCAGATTGCCGACCAGATTGATCGCGACGGAATAGAGGGCGAGCCGCACCGGCGTCTTCGTGTCCGCGCGCGCGTAGAAACCGGGGGTCAGCACCTTCACCAGCACATAGCTGGGCAGGCCGAGCGAGAAGGCGGCGAGCGCCTGCGCCGCGCGTACCGTGTCGCCGTTGTCGAACGCACCATGCTGGAACAGCCCGCGGACGATCGACTCGGCGGCGAAGACGAAGGCGGCGGTGGCGGGCAGGGTGAGGAACAGCGCGAGTTCGAGCCCGCGATTCTGCGTCTCCATCGCCTCCGCCTCGCGCCCCTGCGACAGCAGCCGCGACACGACCGGCAACAGGATCGTGCCGAGCCCGATGCCGATCAGCCCGAGCGGCAATTGGTTGAGCCGGTCGGCATAATAGATTGCGGACACCGAGCCGGCCGACAGCAGTCCGGCGGCCAATGCGGTCGAGATCGCGAGATTTATCTGCGCCGCGCCCGCGCCTGCGGCTGCGGGAACGATCAGCTTCAGCATCTGCTTTACGTCATCGTCAATACGCGGGCGCCGCAGCCGCAGGCTCACGCCAGCGCGGCGACAGGCCCACCACATCCATGCGAGCTGCAACGCACCGCCGACGGTCACCGATATCGCTTGCCCCCGTGCGGTCGCATAGGGATCGCCGCCATGAAAGAAGATCAGCGCGCTCACCATTGCGATGTTGAGCAGGATCGGTGCGGCGGCATTGACCCAGAAGCGATGCAGCGAATTGAGGATGCCGCCGAGCAGCGACACCAGCGAGATCAGCAGCAGATAGGGAATGGTGAAGCGCGACAGCATCACGGCAAACGCAAATTGCGCCACGCTCGGATTTTGATGCCGAAAGCCTAGCGAAAGGCCGTATGTAAGGGGCCACGCCGCCGCCAGCATCAGCACGGTCATGATGACCAGCACCGGGAACAGCAGCGCCAGCGCGCGCTCGGCGAAATCGACTCCTGCCGCGGTGCCACCGCCTTCCGCGACCTTGCGGTTGAAGAGCGGGATGAACGCCGCGGAGAAGGCGCCTTCCGCGAAGAGCGCGCGGAACATGTTGGGGAGCCGGAAGGCGACGAAGAATGCGTCCGACGCGAAGCCCGCGCCGACATAGCTCGCCTGCAAGGTGTCGCGCGCCAGCGCCAGCACGCGGCTGACCAGCGTCAGGCCACCGATCGACCCCAGGGCGCGGGCGAGGTTCATCCGCCGATCCTCACCCGCTCGTCTGGCTTACGCCTGGCCCGCGTCTTCGGCGCCGAACGACACGCCCTGCGCCTGCGCCTGCTGGAGGAACAACGCGTTGAAGTCGATCGGCTCGAGCAGCAGCGGCGGGAAGCCGCCGTCGCGGATCGCATCGGCGACGACGCGGCGCGCGAACGGGAAGAGCAGCCGCGGCCCCTCGCCGAGCAGGAACGGCTGGACATGCTCCGCCGGGACGTTGCGCAGCCCGAACAGCCCGCCATAGGACAGTTCGGCGATGAACGCGGTCTTGCCGCCGGTGGTCGCGCGGACGTCGATCTTCAGCGTCACCTCATGGACCTCGTCGGCGACCTGCGCCGCGCCGATGTCGAACTGGACGTTGATCTCCGGGGCCTGCGGCTCCTGATAGATCGCCGGCGCGTTCGGATTCTCGAACGACAGGTCCTTCACATATTGCGAGATCAGCCCGGCAGCCGGCGCCGTGTCGGCGCCGTTGGCGAGCGGTTCGCCGCCGGCGTTGCCAAATTCGTCCATCATCCAACCCCTATCGTCAGCCGAGGCGCGCGCCGGTGCGGCGCCGCGCGGGAAAGTGTCGGGCGGTTAGCAGTGCCCCGCCGGTGTGACAATCGTGGATGCGGGGGGGGGTGGATACAATGAAGGGGTTGGGCGATTTGATGTTCGGTGCCCACGCGCCTATGTACGCACACCAGCTTACTGGAGTTGCCGTGTTCTACGTTGTCCTGCTCGCCATGGTCGCCGGCTTTCTGGCGCTGCGACTCTATTCGGTTCTGGGCAAGCGCTCCGGCCATGAACAGCCGTTGCCCAAGCCTCCCGAGGAACGCGTGGCGTCGGCCGTTGCGCCGCGGGCGATCGAGCCGGCTGCCGAAATGCGCGAGCCGGCGGCGCGACCGTTCGACAGCGCGACCGAGCCCGGCCTTCGCGCGATCGTATCGGCCGAGCCCGGGTTTGACGTCACCCGCTTCCTCGAAGGCGCGAAGTCGGCGTATCGCATGATCCTCGAGGCGTTCTGGCGCGGCGACGAGGCAGCGCTCCGCGAGCTGGTGAGCGACGACGTCCATGCCGCCTTTGCCGAAGCGATCGAAACCCGCACGGCGCAGGGACAGGTGCTCGACAACCGCCTGATCGCGATCGAGCGTGCGACGATCGTGTCGGCCGGGGTCGCAAACGGAGAGGCGCGCGTCGCGGTGCGCTTCGACGCGGATATCGCCGCGGTGACGCGTGATGCCGACGGCAATGTCGTCGCCGGCTCGACCAGCGATGCGGTGCAGACGCACGATGTCTGGACCTTCGTCCGCACCGTGCGCGCCTCGGACCCGAACTGGATCCTCGCCGACACCGACGAAGCCTGAGTTTGATTAAAGTAGAGGGGTAGGGGTGCGGAGCAAAGCGACGCTCGGAGTGGCGGGCGCCCTGCTGATGGCCGGCTGCGTCGGACCGGGCGGACGATCGGCGCCACCGGCGCGGTCCTCGCGGCCGGTCGCTGCGACGCCGCAGCCGTCGTCGCTGCCGACGCGACCGGGCGTGGTGCGTCAGCCGGTGGCGTCGGCGCCGCTCCCGGCCTTTGCCGCCGCCGTCGTTCCCGGTGCGACGAGCGCCGCGGTGGCGGGCCTCACCCCGGCGATCGATCTGGCGACCGTGCCGCTCGACCCCGCGCAGGCGCGTGCGGCGCTGGCGGCGTTCCGAATCTCCTGTCCCAGCCTGATCCGCCGCACCGACACCTCGGGGATGACGATCGGCAGCGACTGGCAGGCAGCGTGCACCGAGGCGGCGCGCACCGATCCGGCCGCCGCGACATCCTTCTTCCAGCGCTGGTTCGAGGCGGTGCAGGTCGGTGACGGCCGCGCCTTCGCGACCGGCTATTACATCCCCGAAATCGCCGGCTCACGCCGCCCGCGCGCGGGCTATGTGCCGATCTACGGGCGGCCGACCGATCTGATCGAGGTCGATCTCGGCGCCTTTTCGCCGACCTGGACCGGGAAGAAGATCCGCGGGCGCGTGCAGGGCATGAGCCTGATCCCGTACTTCGATCGCACCGCGATCGAGGAGGGCGTGCTCAACGGCCGCGCGCCGATCCTCGGCTATGCCGCCGATCCCGTCGAGCTGTTCTTCCTGCAGGTGCAGGGCTCGGGCTTCATCCGCCTCGACGAGGGTGGGGTGCTCCGCATCGGCTATGACACGCAGAACGGGCGCGACTACACCGGCATCGGCGCGTTGATGAAGAGCCGCGGGCTGCTCGGCCCCGGCCAGTCGTCGATGCAGGGGATCGTCGCCTGGCTGCACGCGCATCCCGACGAAGGCCGCGCGATCATGCGCGAGAACAAGAGCTACGTCTTTTTCCGCGAGTTGACCGGCGCGCCGCAAGGCGCGCTCGGCCTCCCGGTCAGCGGCGGCGCGACCGTCGCCGCCGATCCGAAGTTCGTGCCGCTCGGCGCGCCGGTGCTGCTGTCGATGGATCGCACCGACGCCAACGGCATCTGGATCGCGCAGGACACCGGCGGCGCGATCAAGGGCAGCAACCGCTTCGACACCTTCTGGGGGGCGGGCGAGGAAGCGCGCGCGATCGCCGGCGGGATGAGCGCACGCGGCACCGCCTTCGTGCTGTTGCCGCGCGGCAGCTATGCGCGCTGGCGGGCAGGGCAGGCGGCGAGTGGCGGCACGACGCCTCGGCCCTGACGAGGAGGCGCTGTGGGCGCGGGTGCGCGCGACCGTGCGCGCGATGCCCGGGCGCAAGGCCGCCGCGCCGTCGCCCGAACGGCTGCCGCTGCCTGCGCCCGCCACGGGCATGACCGTTGCCGGCGTTCCGACCCCGCCGCCATCGCACGCGCGTCGTGAGCCCGGCCATACGCTCGACGGCGGCTGGGACCGGCGGCTGGCGAGCGGCGTGGTCGCGCCCGATCGCACGATCGACCTGCACGGCCATACGCTGGCGAGCGCGCATGCCGCGCTTGAAATGGGGCTGGGTCAGGCGTTGATGCACGGTGATCGCGTCATCCTGCTCATCACCGGAAAGCCGCCGCGCCCCGAGAGCCAGCGTCCGCACGCCCGCGGTGCGATCCGCGCCGCGATCCCCGACTGGCTGCGGCTCTCTGCGTTCTCGGGCGCGATCGCCGCGGTGCGCAACGCCCATCCCCGCCATGGCGGGGCGGGAGCCCTGTACGTGGTGCTACGCCGCCGGCGTTGAAAACGCGCGCTGGATGATCCGCGCGTAGATATCGCGCAGTTGTTCGAGATCGGCGATCGCCACCGCCTCGTCGGCCTTGTGCATCGTCGCATTGAGCAGCCCGAACTCGACGACCGGACACAGCGCCCGCAGAAAGCGCGCGTCCGAGGTGCCGCCGGTGGTCGACAGCTCCGGCGTCCGCCCGGTCACCTCCAGCACCGCTGCCGACACCAGCGCCGACAACGGCCCCGGCGCGGTCAGGAACGCCTCGCCGGAGATGCGCGGCGTGACGATCGCCTCCGGCGCATGGCGGTGCACGATCGCCGCGATCCGCTCGGCCAGATCTTGCCCGCGCTGGAGATCGTTGAAGCGGATGCTGATCCGCGCCGTCGCGCGCGCCGGGATGACGTTGGTGGCCGGATTGCCGACCGTCACGTCGGTAATTTCAAGGTTCGACGGCTGGAACCAGTCGCTCCCCTGATCGAGCACCAGCGCGTCCAGCTCGGCGAGGATCGCGACCAGCCGCGGGATCGGATTGTCGGCGAGTTGCGGATAAGCGACATGCCCCTGCCGCCCGGGTACGTCGATCCAGATGTTGACCGAACCGCGCCGCCCGATCTTCACCATGTCGCCCAGCGCAGCGACCGACGTCGGCTCGCCGACCACGCACAGCTCGGGCAGGACGCCACGCTCGCGCATGCGCTCGATCAGCGAAACGGTGCCGAACGTTGCCGGCCCTTCCTCGTCGCCGGTGATGATGAGCGTCAACCGCCCCGCATCGGCGGGCACGCGCGCCGCAGCAGCGATGAACGCCGCGACCGCGCCCTTCATGTCGACCGCACCGCGCCCGACCAGCAAGCCGTCACGCTGCTGGGGCGCGAACGCATCGGCGCTCCACCCGTCGCCGGGCGGCACGACATCGACATGCCCGGCGAACGCGAGATGCGGTCCGCTCGTCCCGCGCGTGGCGAGCAGATTCTCCACCGGACCATCCGGCGCCTCGCCATGAACCAGCCGCTCGACCGCGAAGCCGATCGGCACCAGCGCCGCCTCCAGCACGTCGAACACCGGTCCACGCGCCGGGGTGACGCTCTCGGCAGCGATCAATAGACTGGCGAGTTGAACGACATCGATCAACAGAAGGGCTCCCTATGCCGAAACTGGACATTGCCGCCGTGCCGCCGGTTCAGGGCAGCGACTATCCGCCGCCGTTCGCCGCCGCGGCCTCGGGCCGGCTGGTGCGCGATCTGGCCGCGGCGGGGGGACTGGAGGATTTCGTCGCGACGCACGTCACGATCCCACCCGGCGGCTGGTCGTCGCAGCGGCATTGGCATGAGGGCGAGGACGAGATCGTCGTCGTGCTCTCCGGCACCGCGACGCTGGTCGACGACGGTGGGGCGCACCCGATGCGCGCCGGCGAGATCGCGATATTCCCGAAGGGCGACGCCAACGCCCACCATCTTCGCAACGACGGCGATGTGCCCTGCGTGCTGTTCGCGGTCAGCCTGCCGGAGCGCTCGACGGTCCATTATCCCGATATCGCAATGCGCTGGTCGCCCGACACCGGCTACGAACGCGACTGACATCAGGTGACGGGCTGTTCGAACTTCTCGATCACCCATTCCTCTTCCTGCGCGCCCGCGATCCAGTCCTGCATGAACGGGTGCTGGAGCACCGCCAGCACATAAGCGGCGGCGAAGCGTGGGGTCGGCAGCGAATAGGTCGCGATGCGCGTGCAGACCGGTGCGAACATGATGTCGGCCGCGCCGAACTCGCCGAACAGAAAATCGCCGCCGCTGCCGAACCGCGCACGCGCCTGCGCCCAGAGTTCGAAGATTCGCGTCAGGTCCGCGCGCACGTCGTCATCGGGAGCGACGGGCGGATAGACCTGCCGGACGTTCATCGTGTGCTTGCGGCGCAGCGCGGCGAAACTGGAATGCATCTCGGCCGCCATCGAGCGCGCCATTGCCCGCGCCGCCTCGTCCGCCGGCCAGAACGGCTCGCGCCCGACCTTGTCGGCGAGATAGTCGACGATCGCGAGGCTGTCCCAGACGACCGCGTCGCCATCCCACAGGATCGGCACCTTGCCCGACGACGGTGCGAATTCGTCGCCCTCGCGGCGGCGGTCCCATGCGTCGTCGTACAGCGGGACGACCACTTCCTCGAACGGGAGACCCGATTGCCGGCACGCGAGCCAGCCGCGCAGCGACCAGGAGGAATAGGCCTTGTTGCCGATGATGAGCTTCATGGCTCCGGAGTAGGGAGCATTGGCGCACAGGGCAACGTCGCACGCGCAATTGGCGAGCGATCCGTTAACCGCAGCCGTACATCGACTGGCAGGCAAGCGCCGTTACGCAGGGGAAACGAGAAGGATCGCGACGAAGGAGCATTGTCATGGCGAGTTTCCCCCCGAACAAGGCAGCGCTGGGCGCGACGACCCCGGCGTTCGTTCAGGCGCCCACGTTCATCTTTTCGCCCGGTGCGCCCGCACCGAGCCGGTCCGAACTGCTGCGTCAGCAGATCGCCGCCGCCCGCAGCGCGCGTCGCGCCACGATCTGGTAAGCGTTTCAGCATCGCCCCGGACCTGATCCGGGGCCGTCCCGTCGCTCCCGCCGGTGAAGCGGCGAGCGTCACGTCAGCGTCGCGAGCCCGCGGCGTTCAGCCGATCGCCTCGACCACCGCCGCCCGTAATTCGGCGATTCCCATCCCGCCCTCGCTGGAGGTGACGATGATCTCGGGATGCGCCGCCGCCCGCTTGCGCGCCTCGGCCTCGGTCGCGGCGACGGTGACCGCGAGATCGCTGGCCTTCACCTTGTCGGCCTTGGTCATCACCAGCCGGTAGCTCACCGCGGCGCGGTCGAGCATCTCGAGGATCTCGCGGTCGACGTCCTTGATCCCGTGACGGCTGTCGATCAGCACCAGCGCGCGCTTGAGCGCCTGTCGCCCGCGCAGATAGTCGTTCACCAGGAACCGCCATTTCTTGACGATGTCCTTGGGTGCCTTGGCGAATCCGTACCCGGGCATGTCGACCAGCCGGAAGGCGAGCGGATCGCCGACGTCGAAGAAGTTCAGCTCCTGCGTCCGCCCCGGCGTTACCGAGGTGCGCGCCAGCGCCTTGCGCCCGGTCAGCGCGTTGAGCAGCGACGACTTGCCGACGTTCGAGCGCCCCGCGAACGCCACCTCCGGCACGTCGTCCGGTGGCAGAAAGTTCAGCGCGGGTGCCGACTTCAGGAACTCGATCGGCCCGGCGAAGCGCTTGCGTGCCGCCTCGATCGCGTCCGCGTCAAAGCTGGGATTGATGTCGCTCACTTGGCCGGCGCGTTCTTCAACTGCGGATGGCGGCTGTAGAGCCACTTCTGCTGCAGGATCGAGATGCAGTTGGTGGTGATCCAGTAGATCTGCAGCCCGACCGCGAACGGCGCCATCACGAACATCAGCACCCATGGCAGGATCGCGAACACCTGCTGCTGCGCCGGGTCCATCTGCGTCGGGTTGAGGCGGAACTGGAAGAACATCGAAATGCCAAGCAGCACCGGCACCACGCCGATCGCGAGGAAGTGCGGCAGCGTGATCGGGATATAGCCGAACAGGTTAAGGATCGTCGCGGGATCGGGCGCGGACAGGTCCTTGATCCACAAGGCGAACGGCTGGTGACGCATTTCGATCGTCAGCATCAGCGCCTTGTACAGCGCGTAGAAGATCGGGATCTGGATCAGCGACGGGACGCAGCCGGCGAGCGGATTGACCTTCTCCGACTTGTAGAGCGCCATGATCTCCTGCTGCTGGCGCTGCTTGTCGTCCTTGAAGCGCTCCTGGATCGCCTTCATCTTCGGCTGGAGCGCGCGCATCGCCGCCATGCTCGCGAACTGGCGCTGCGCGATCGGGAAGACCAGCAGGCGGATCGTCAGCGTCAGGATGATGATCGCGACGCCGAAATTGCCGACGATGCGGAACAGCCAGTCGAGATAATAGAAGATCGGCTTCTCGACCAACCGGAACCAGCCCCAGTCGATCGCGTAATCCAGCTTCGTCACCGCACCGGTATCGGTGTAGCGGTCGAGCAGCTTCACCTCCTTGGCGCCCGCGAACAGCTTGGCGGTCTGCGTCAGCTGACGACCCGGCGGCAGCATCTGCGGCGCGGTGGTAAAGTCGGCCTGATAGGCGCTGTTCGCCCCGGCACGGAACTGCCCGTCGAACGCGCGCCCCTGATCGGGGACAAGCGCCGCCAGCCAGTATTTGTCGGTGAAGCCCAGCCAGCCGCCGGTCGTCGTGAAGCGGGTCGGCTCCTTGTCGACGTCCTTGAAATTGGGATTGTAGTGCGCCGCGCCGTTGTTGACCGACATCGGCCCGGTGTGGATCGTCCAGCTGTCCGGGTCCTTCGACACGCCGACCCGGCTGACGAGACCATAAGCGGCGACCGGCACTGCCGCACCACCGCCATTGGCGACGGTCTGCTTGACGGTGAACAGATAGTCGTTGTCGATCGCGATCTCGATCGCGAACCGCTGTCCCTGCGGGTTGCTGGCGGTGAGAGTCACCGGCTTGTTCGGGGTCAGCACCGGAGCGGAGGCGGTCCAGACGGCGTCCGCCGCGGGCGGGGTCAGCCCGTCCGCGCGCCAGCCGAAGCCCGCGAAATAGGCGTCGGTGGTCCCGGCCGGCGAGAACAGCCGGATCGGCGGCGAGTCCTTCGCGATCGATTCCTTGTAGCGGGTCAGCACCAGATCATCGATCCGCGCGCCCTTCAGGTTGATCGAGCCCTTCAGCGCGGGCGTGTCGATCCGCACGCGCGGGCTTTCGGCCAGTACGACGGCGCGGTCGCGGATCGCCGCTGGCGAGTCGGCGGTCGGGTCCGCGGCGGAATTGGGCAGCGGCTTGTTCTTGCCGTCGACCATCCTGGTCGCGGGCGGGTTCGCCGTCGGGAAGACGCGGCTCTGGATCAGCGGCCATCCGAACAGGATCAGCGCCGCGATCACCGCGAACAGCACGAAGTTCTTGCTCTCGTCCTTCACCAGCGTCCCACGCTTTCCTTATGGCACCGGATCATGCCCGTGCCCGCCCCAGGGATGGCACCGCGCAATCCGGCGTATTGCCAGCCAACTACCTTTGCCCGCGCCATAGCGGCGAAGCGCCTCGATTGCATAGGCGGAACATGACGGCTGAAACCGGCACGAGGGCGGCAGCAGGACCGACGGCCCCAGCTGCCACCCGCGGGCGAGCAGGATCAGCACGCGCGCGATCACCGTCTCGGCCGTGACCGGTTGCCCCCCGGCGCGACGCTGCGGCTCTTCGCCAGCGCCTTGGCCAGATGCGCGCGCAGGTCCGCATAATCGGAGGTGAGCGCCGCCTCGCGCCCGATCAGCACGTGATCGGCGCCGGGCCAGCCATGTTCGGGCAAAATCTCGCGCGCCAGCGCTCGGAAGCGCCGCTTGATGCGGTTGCGCACCACCGCATTGCCGACCTTCTTGGTGACGGTGATGCCGATCCGCATCGTCGTGTCACTATCGTCACGCGGTTGCACCAGAAGCACGAAGCCGGGCATCGGCACCCGACGCCCGGCGTTCGCGGCCAGATAGTCCGGCCGTCTGGTCATCCGCCCGACCGCGGCCGAAGCCACGGGCGGGCGGGGATCGGTCGTGCTTACGCCGACAGCTTCTTGCGACCGCGTGCGCGACGCGCCCGGATCACCGCCCGGCCGCCGACCGTGGCCATCCGCGCGCGGAAGCCGTGACGGCGGGCGCGCACCAGATTGCTCGGCTGAAAGGTCCGCTTCATCGTTCATGTCCCGAAATCGAATGTCGAAGGGCCGCCCAAGCGGACGGCCCGAAAGAAGGACGCCGTTAGGGGAGGCCGCCGCCAAAGTCAACGCGCCGCCGCACGATCGCGCGCGCGCCGCCGCAGTGCGCTGCGTCGCCGCAGCGCGACGTCGACGATGTCGCCGAGTCGCGGCCAGCGCCGCTTGCCGCGTGCGAACCAGCTGCGCGCGCGCGCCGAATTGCGCAGGATCAGCACCAGCCCCGCCGCCATTGGGAACACCCCGCCAGGACCCGGGAGGGGCGCGATCACCGCAGCGAGTAACAGCAACAGGCCGCCGAGCAGCAATTGCGCATATCGCAGGGCCGGATGGCGGCGGGTCATGTCGGCCATGTGGCGGTAGTGTATTGCAGTTGCAAGTCACCATTGGTCCGTTTCCCGCCTCCACAAGGCCGCACCGGGCGGCCCGGACGGGGGAATATGGTAGCGATCGTAACGACGGTAGCCTATCTCGGGCTGGAGGCGCGCAGCGTCGAGGTACAGGTGCAGCTGATCCCCGGCGTCCCGGCGTTCAACGTCGTCGGGCTGGCGGACAAGGCGGTCGGCGAAAGCCGCGAGCGCGTCCGCGGTGCGGTCGCGGCGATGGGGCTGTCGCTTCCGCCCAAGCGGATCGCGGTGAACCTGTCGCCGGCCGATCTGCCCAAGGAGGGCTCGCACTTCGATCTGCCGATCGCACTCGGGCTGCTCGCGGCGATGGGGGTGGTGGATGCCGAGGCGCTGGCCGACTATGTGATCGTCGGCGAGCTGGGGCTCGACGGGCGGCTGGCGCCGTCGCCGGGCGTGCTGCTCGCCGCGCTCCACGCCGCGGAGACGGGGCGGGGGCTGATCTGCCCCGCCGCGCAGGGCAGCGAGGCGGCGTGGAGCGGCAGCATCGAGGTGATCGCCGCGCCCGACCTGCTCGCGCTGCTCAACCATCTGAAAGGCCATGGCCTTCTCGCGCTACCCCGCCCCGGCGAGGTGGTCGAGGTGCGTACCGGTCCCGATCTGCGGCAGGTCAAGGGGCAGGAGGTTGCCAAGCGCGCGCTCGAGGTCGCCGCGGCGGGCGCGCACAATCTGCTGTTCGTCGGGCCGCCGGGCGCGGGCAAGTCGCTGATGGCGGCGTGCCTGCCCGGCATCCTGCCGCCGCTCGACCCGGCCGAGGCGCTGGAGGTGTCGATGGTCCAGTCGGTGGCGGGCACCTTGCCCGGCGGCACGCTGACCCGCACGCGCCCGTTCCGCGCCCCGCACCACTCGGCGAGCATGGCGGCGCTGACCGGCGGCGGGCTGAGGGTGAAGCCCGGCGAGGTCAGCCTCGCGCACCACGGCGTGCTGTTCCTCGACGAGCTGCCCGAATTCCAGCGCGCGGTGCTCGATTCGCTCCGCCAGCCGCTGGAAAGCGGTACCGTCAGTGTCGCACGCGCCAATGCGCACGTCACCTATCCGGCGCGGGTCCAGTTGATCGCCGCGATGAACCCGTGCCGCTGCGGGCACCTCGGCGATGCGTCGCTGGCGTGCGCGCGGGCGCCGAAATGCGCGGCGGACTATCAGGCGAAGGTTTCCGGTCCGCTGCTCGACCGCATCGACCTGCACGTCGAGGTCGCGGCGGTCAGCGCGGTCGACCTGACCTTGCCGCCCCCGGCGGAGGGCTCGGCAGAGGTGGCGGCGCGGGTGGCTGCCGCGCGAGGAGTGCAGGCGGCGCGACTGGCGGATAGCGGATTGCGGACGAATGCCGAACTCGACGGCGACACGCTCGAACGCTTCGCCTCACCCGATGCCGCGGGGCGCGAGTTGCTGGCGCAGGCGGCGGTGGCGATGAAGCTGTCGGCGCGCGGCTATACCCGCATTCTCCGTGTTTCACGCACCATCGCCGACCTCGCCGGGGCTGACACGGTGGGTCGCATTCATATCGCCGAGGCGCTGAGCTACCGGCGGCAACCACCACGGAATTGACGTGCAGATTGCCGCAAACCAATGCCGTCATTCCCGCGAAGGCGGGAATCCAGAGTGGCCGCGGGCGGGCAGCCAAACCCTCAAACCTCCCGGAAACTCTCCACCTCGCGCGCCGGCCCGTCGCCTGACGGCGCCGCTGCGCCGGCGATCACCGGCGACTCGCGCGGGTCTAGTCCGCCCTCCCATTTCGCGATCACCGCGCTCGCCACCGCATTGCCGATCACGTTGGTCGCGGTGCGCCCCATGTCGAGGAAATGGTCGATCGCCAGCACCAGCAGCAATCCCGCCTCGGGCAGGTTGAACATCGGCAGCGTCGCCGCGATCACGACGAGGCTCGCGCGCGGCACGCCCGCGATACCCTTCGACGTGACCATCAGCACCAGCAGCATCGTCACCATCTGCCCCAGCGACATGTCGATGCCATAGGCCTGCGCGATGAAGATCGAGGCGAAGGTCATGTAGATCATCGACCCGTCGAGGTTGAACGAATAGCCGAGCGGCAGCACGAAGCTCGCGATCCGCGGCGGCACCCCGAAGCGGTCGAGCGCCTCCAGCATCCGCGGATAGGCCGCCTCCGACGAGGCAGTCGAGAAGGCCACCAGCAACGGTTCGCGGACGTAGCGGATCAGGTCGCGGATTCGGGAACCGATGAACAGGAACCCGATCCCGAGCAGCACCGCCCACAGCGTCAACAGCGTCAGGTAGAAGCTGCCCATGAAATAGGCGAGCTGCCCGATCACCGCCGGCCCGCGCTCGGTCAGCGTTCCCGCCACTGCCGCGAACACCGCGACGGGCGCGACGCGCATGACGTAATCGGTGACCTGCAACATCACATGGACCAGCGCGTCGATCGCCTTGACCAGCGGCGCGGCCTTTTCGCCGACCGCGGTGATCGCGACGCCGACGAACACCGACATGACGACGATCTGCAGGATCTCGTTCTTCGCCATCGCATCGACCATCGAGGCGGGGACGATATGCGTGAAGAAGTCCTTGAGGTTGAACGCTGCGGTTTCCAGTCCGCTCGATTGACCCGCCGGCGGCAGCGCCAGCCCGATCCCGACCCCCGGCTGGAGCAGATTGACCATCACCAGCCCCAGCGTCAGCGACAACAGGCTGGCGGAGATGAACCACGCGAGGCTCCGCGCGCCGATCCGGCCGAGCGCAGCGGTGTCGCCCATCTGCGCGATCCCTGACACCAGGGTCGCGAAGACCAGCGGCGCGATGATCATCTTGATAAGCCGCAGGAAGATCGAGGTCAGGATCGAGAAATAGCCGGCGATCTCCGTCAGACGCAGCTGCGCCGCCGGGCTGCCGTCGTCGAGCCAGGTGTTGAGCACCAGTCCGACGATCAACCCGAGCACCAGCCCGCCAAGAATATAAAGGGTCAGCCGCTTGGCCATTCATCGCTCCCGTATGCGCGTATAGGGAAGGGGATTGCGGTCGCGCGGTCAAGCACCGTATCGTCCGCAACCATGTTCCCCACCGCCTTCCGCCCGTCCCGGCGCGCGCTGCTCGGCGGCGGCGCCGCCCTGCTCACCGCCGCGATCGTCCGCGCCGCCGAGCCCGATCTCGCCGGCCTGTCCGACATGACCGCCGGCGCGATCCCGATCGGGGTGGCAGAGCGACAGGCGCGGCTGGCGCGCGCGCAGGCGCTGATGCGCGCCAGCGGGATCGGCGCGGTACTGATCGAACCGGGATCGAGCCTAATCTATTTCACCGGCGTCCGCTGGGGGCGCAGCGAGCGGCTGACCGCGGCGGTGCTCCCGGTCGACGGCGATCCGTGCATCGTCACGCCGTTCTTTGAGGAGCCCTCGGTCCGACAGACGCTGGCGGTGCCCGCCGAGGTCCGCGTCTGGCAGGAGGATGAAGACCCGCTCAAGATCGTCGCCGGCTTCCTGCGCGACCGCAAGCTGGCGGCGCACACGATCGGCATCGAGGAAAGCGCGCGCTTCTTCGCGTTCGACGGACTCGCACGGGCGGTGCCCGGTGCGACGCTGGTCAGCGCCAATCCGGTCGTGCGCGGCTGCCGGATGATCAAGACGCCGGCCGAGATCGCCTTGATGCAGCTCGCCACCGACGTCACGATCGCCGCCTATCGCTGGACCTTTCCGCGCGTCGTGGCCGGGATGACGGGGACGGAGATCGGCGCACTGATGAACGCCGCGACGCGCCGGCTGGGCGGCGATCCCGAATTCGCGCTCGCGCTGATCGGCCCGGCCGCGGCGCTGCCGCACGGCAGCCGCGAGGTGATCCGCGTCGCCGACGGACAGGTCGTCCTCATGGACTGCGGGTGCACGGTGCAGGGCTATCAGTCGGACGTGTCGCGGACCTGGGTGCATGGGCGTGCGAGCGCCGAGCAGCGCAGGGTCTGGGAGCAGGTCAGGGCGGCGCAGGCGCTGGCGTTCCGCACCGCGCGGATCGGCGTCGCCGCGGGCGCGGTCGACGATGCGGTTCGCGCGCATTACGAGCGGCTCGGCTACGGACCGGGCTACCGGCTGCCGGGGCTCTCGCATCGCACCGGGCACGGCATCGGCATGGACGGGCACGAGCCGGTCAACCTCGTCCACGGCGAGCCGACGACGCTCGCCCCCGGCATGTGCTTCTCGGACGAGCCCGGGCTGTATCTTCCGGGCAAGTTCGGGGTGCGGCTCGAGGATTGCTTCCACATGAACCCGAGCGGTCCGGCGTGGTTCAGCACCCCGCCGGAGTCGCTCGAGCGCCCGGTCTGATCGTCAGGCGGTCACCACCGCTTTGTGACGCCGGCGCAGCGAAGCGCCGGTGATCGCGAAGCCGGCGATCATCATCGCCCATGTCCCCGGCTCGGGCACGGCGGGGGTGTAGTCATAGGTCAGCGTATAATCGGCGACGCCGCAGAGATCCTCGCCGGGCGCGATCGGATTGCCGCCGAGCACGATGCAGCCGCCCTGCAGCTGGCTGACCGCTCCGCCCATCGGAACGCCGCTGAAGCTGGTGTCGCCGGAGCCGACGGTCTGGCCATAGTCATAGCCGTTGAAGGTCACCCGGCGGTTCAGGAACGCGGCTGGATCGAAGGTGAAGGTGGCCGCACCGCTCGCCCGCACCGTGAAGAAACCGAAGTTCCGCCCGTCGCTTTGCTGGTCGAGCGGGACGACGCTGGTGCCTGCGCCCGTCAGCGAAACGAACGGCATGTCCAGCGCGGCATTGTCCGACCGCAGCTGCCACTGGCCGTCGATCGTCCACGCCAGACTGGCGGTGGTCGCGCCACCGCTCGGCACCGACACCACCCAGCCGCGCGACTTGTTGAGCGCGACCGTCAACGTCACCTTGTCAAGCGTGCCGAGCCGCGTATCGAAACCGCTGAAGCCGGTCAGGGCGACCTGTTCGCTGTCGGTCTGGATCAACGTCGCCGCCGACGCGACATGCGCCGTCGAGGCCGCGACGACCGCGGCCAGCCCGAGCAGAACCTTCATGTATCTTCCCCCGAATCTTCGCTCAACGGCTTCGCATACATAGTTAATTCAGACAACAGGCGCTGCGGCGAGTCGTGAGGGCTACCGAGGCTCTAGGCACGGGGCCGTTCGCGGATTAAGTCGAGCACCATGACCGCTACCAACGACATCCGCCGCTCGTTCCTCGACTATTTCGGTTCGGCCGGGCACCAGATCGTGCCCTCGGCGCCGCTGGTGCCGCAGAACGATCCGACGCTGATGTTCGTCAACGCCGGCATGGTGCCGTTCAAGAACGTCTTCACCGGGCTGGAGACGCGGCCGTACCGCACCGCGACCTCGTCGCAGAAATGCGTCCGCGCCGGCGGCAAGCACAACGATCTCGACAATGTCGGCTATACCGCGCGTCACCATACCTTCTTCGAGATGCTGGGGAATTTCAGCTTCGGCGACTATTTCAAGGAACAGGCGATCACCCACGCCTGGACCTTGCTGACCAGGGAATGGGGGCTGCCCGCCGACCGGCTGACCGCCACCGTCTTTCACACCGACGATCAGGCGTTCGAGCTGTGGAAGAAGATCGCCGGACTCCCCGATCACCGCATCATCCGCATCGCGACCAAGGACAATTTCTGGGCGATGGGCTCGGACGGGCCGTGCGGTCCGTGCTCGGAGATTTTCTACGATCATGGCGAGCACATCCCCGGTGGCCCGCCGGGCAGCCCCGACGAGGACGGTGACCGCTTCGTCGAGATCTGGAACCTCGTGTTCATGCAGCATGTGCAGGAGGCCGATGCGATCGTCGGCGATCTGCCGCGCCCGTCGATCGACACCGGCATGGGGCTGGAGCGTGTCGCCGCGGTGATGCAGGGCGTCACCGACAATTACGACACCGACACGTTCAAGGCGCTGATCGCCGCCTCCGGCGCGCTGACCCACACGCACACGACCGGCGACAATCAGGCGAGCCATCGCGTGATCGCCGACCACCTGCGCTGCTCGGGCTTCCTCGTCGCCGACGGCGTGCTGCCAGCGAACGAGGGGCGCGGTTACGTCCTGCGCCGGATCATGCGCCGCGCGATGCGCCACGCGCATCTGCTGGGCGCGAAGGAGCCGTTGATGCACCGGCTCGTCCCGGCGCTCGTCGCCGAGATGGGCGCGGCCTACCCGGAACTGATCCGCGCGCAGCCGCTGATCGAGGCGACGCTGCGGCAGGAGGAGACGCGCTTCCGTCAGACGCTCGACAAGGGGCTGCGACTGCTCGACGACGCGACGACGGGGATGAAGCCCGGCGACACGCTGTCCGGCGACACCGCCTTCCGCCTCTACGACACCTATGGCTTCCCGTATGACCTGACCGAGGACGCGTTGCGCGCGCAGGACTTCAAGGTCGACCGCGCCGGCTTCGATGCCGCAATGGCCGAGCAGAAGCGCGCCGCGCGCGCCGCATGGAAGGGCTCGGGCGCCAAGGCGTCCGACGACCTGTGGTTCGATCTGGTCGAGGAAGTCGGCGCGACCGAATTCACCGGCTACAGCAGCGACGTCGGCGAGGGCGTCGTGCTCGCGCTGGTCAAGGACGGTGCGCGCGTCGACCAGGCCGCCAGCGGCGACAGGGTCGACGTGATCGTCAACCAGACCCCCTTCTACGGCGAGAGCGGCGGGCAGGTCGGCGACGCCGGCGTCATCAGCAGCGACAATGGGTTGCGCGCCGACGTTGCCGAAACGTCGAAGCAGCTCGGCAAATTGTTCGTCCACCATGCGACGATCGCCGCGGGCGCGCTGAAGGTCGGCGACACCGTCAAGCTGGCGATCGACGTCGCGCGCCGCGCCGCGATCCGCGCCAACCACTCGGCGACGCACCTGCTCCACGAGGCGCTGCGCCAGAAGATCGGCACGCATGTCGCGCAAAAGGGCTCGCTGGTCGCGCCAGAGCGGCTGCGCTTCGATGTCTCGCACAACAGCGCGATGACCGCCGACGAACTCGCCGAGGCCGAGCGCGCGGTCAACGCGCAGATCCGCCGCAACGGCAGCGTCGAGACGCGGCTGATGACCCCCGACGAGGCGATCGCCGAGGGCGCGATGGCGCTGTTCGGGGAGAAATACGGCGACGAGGTCCGCGTCGTCTCGATGGGCAGCGAGGACGACGGCAAGACCTATTCGATCGAATTGTGCGGCGGCACCCACGTCCGCGCGCTCGGCGACATCGGCGTGTTCAAGATCGTCGGCGAGAGCGCGGTGTCGTCTGGCGTGCGGCGCGTCGAGGCGTTGACCGGCGAGGCGGCGCGGCAATGGCTCAATGCGCGCGACGAGAAGCTGCGCGAGGCGGCGGCGACGCTCAAGGCGTCCCCCGACGAGGTGCCCGCGCGCGTCGCGGCGCTGGTCGAGGATCGCCGCCGGCTCGAGCGCGAACTCGCCGAGGCGAAGAAGGCGCTGGCGCTCGGCGGCGGCAGCGGCGGTGCGCCCGCTGGACCCGAGACGGTCGGCGGTGTCGGCTTCGTCGGGCAGGTGCTCGACGGCTTCGAGGCCAAGGGGCTGCGCGGCGCGGTCGACGATGCCAAGGCGCGCGTCGGCTCGGGGGTCGCGGCGCTGGTCGCGGTTAACGACGGCCGCGCCTCGGTCGCGGTCGGCGTGACCGCCGATCTTGCCGGCGAAATCAGCGCGGTCGAGCTGCTGCGTCAGGCCGTGGCGGTGCTCGGCGGGCAGGGCGGTGGCGGCCGCCCCGACATGGCGCAGGGCGGTGGTCCGGACGGCGACAAGGCCGCCGAGGCAATCGCCGCGATCCGCGGTGCGCTGGAAGCGCGCACGGTCACCGCTTAGCAGGACGTCGCCGCGGACCTGAACCGGCGCCCGCTTTGTCCGTCATTGCGGGTATAGCGAGGCAATCCAGAGCTGGATCAGAGCGCCCTGGATTGCTTCGCCGCGCTCGCGATGACGATTGGCCAGGTCAAACCGCGCATCCGGACGGGGGACCGAGGGACCGGCTTCGGCGCTTCCCCTGCACTCAGATAAACAAAACGCCGCCCGTGCCTGACCGCACGGACGGCGCTCTGCCGATCGGGCGGCGGGGCCGAAGCCCCGCCCACCTTCGATCAACGCGTCTTGCGCTTGGCCTTGGCCGGGGCGGCGCTCTGCGTCGTCGCCGTGGTGTCGGCCGTCGCGGTCGTCGCATCGGCGGTGGTGCCCGCCGCTGCGGTTGCGCCGCCCGACGGCGCCGCCCCCGCCATCGCGGCCTTGAGCTGCGCCGCGGTCATGCCGAGCAGGATACCCTGCGGTCCCGGACCGAAGCCGGTGACCGGCAGCACGGCATCGCCGTCGGCGGTGGTCAGCGTCACGCCGCTGGCATCGACCGACTTGATCGTGCCGAGCTGCGCGCCGCCCGTGCCATAGACGGTCGCGCCCGGGACCAGCTTGGCCTTGAAGTCGGCCGAGGCCTGTGCCTGCTGCTGACCGGCAGCGGCCTCGAGCTGCGCCTTGGTCATCGCCAGCACCGGACCCTGTGCACCCGCGCCGAGCGACGTCAGCGGAATCGCCGCCTTGACGGTGCCGGTGTTGACCACGGCGTTGGTACCGTCGGTCGACTCGACCGTGCCGACCACGCCGCCCGACGTGTCGTACACGGTCGCGCCGGTGGTGACGGCGGCGCCCGCCGCCGGGGCGGCCTGTCCGGCCGCTGGCGCCTGCGCCGGGGCCTGTGCCTGCGCCAGGGCGGCGCCCGGGATCAATGCGGCAGAAGCCAAGGCGAGGATGGCGAAATGCTTCACGAGGAACTCCTTTACTCGTTGGCAAGAAACTGGGTCGGGTCCAAACGGTCGTTCCCGAGCAGGGTTCCGAATCTGTAACAATCCGCCTTGCCCTGCGATGAACGTCTTGTTCACCTTATCGATGTTCCCTGATCGTTCCTGATGCGCTAGGCGTGAACAATGGCGAAGGTTCAGAAGAGATTTGTCTGCCAGTCGTGCGGCTCGGTCCATCATCGCTGGCAGGGGCAATGCGTCGATTGTTCGGAATGGAACACCTTGGTCGAGGAAGCGCCGCTCAACGCGACGCCGTTTCAGGCCAAGCACAATCTGCAGGGCGGCGGACGGATGATCGCGATGACCGCGCTCGACGCCCAATCGGCGCTTCCGGACCGGCTGCCGTTCGGGATTGCCGAGTTCGATCGCGCGCTGGGCGGCGGGCTGGTGGCGGGATCGGCGACGCTGATCGGCGGCGATCCGGGGATCGGCAAGTCGACCCTGCTGTTGCAGGCCGCCGCGGCGCTGGCGCGCGCCGGACATGATGTCGCCTATGTCTCGGGCGAAGAGGCCGCGGATCAGGTGCGGCTTCGCGCGCAGCGACTCGGGCTCGGCGATGCACCGGTGCGGCTCGCGGCGGCAACATCGACGCGCGACATCCTGACCACGCTCTCGCAGGGAACGCCGCCGCGGCTGCTGGTGATCGACTCGATCCAGACGATGCATTCCGACCTGATCGAGGGCGCGCCGGGCACCGTCAGCCAGGTGCGCGCGACCGCGCAGGAGCTGATCCGCTTCGCCAAGGAGCGCGGCACCGCGGTGGTGCTGGTCGGGCACGTCACCAAGGATGGATCGATCGCCGGGCCGCGCGTGCTCGAACATATGGTCGATACGGTGCTCAGCTTCGAGGGCGAGCGCAGCCATCAATATCGCATCCTGCGCAGCCTCAAGAACCGTTTCGGCGGCACCGACGAAATCGGTGTGTTCGCGATGGCCGGGGATGGATTGGTCGAGGTATCAAACCCTTCCGCGCTGTTCCTGACGCAGCGTGAGGAGGGCGTGACCGGCGCGACGGTGTTCCCGGCGCTGGAGGGCACGCGCCCGGTGCTGGTCGAGATCCAGGCGCTGGTCGTGCGTGTCGCGAGCGGGGCGACCCCACGCCGTTCGGTGGTCGGCTGGGACTCGGCGCGGCTGGCGATGATCCTCGCGGTGCTGGAGGCGCGCTGCGGGCTCAGCTTCTCGACCTGCGAAGTCTATCTCAACGTTGCGGGCGGCTATCGCATCCAGGACCCCGCCGCCGATCTTGCGGTTGCCGCGGCCTTGGTTTCCGCGCTCAGCGAACGGCCGGTGCCCGCCGACGCGGTTGCGTTCGGTGAGATTGCCTTGTCGGGCGAACTGCGCCCGGTCGCGCACGCGCCGCTGCGCCTGAAGGAAGCCGCCAAGCTCGGGTTCGAGCGTGCGCTGCTGCCCGCCGCGGTCGAACGCGCGACGATGCGCCAATCGGCGTTCCGGACGCTGGGGCAATTCGTCGACCATCTGCTCGGGCGCGGCTGAGCGGGGCTGTCCTACAGCGTCCAACATCGGGCAGGCTGGCAGTCCCGGGACGGCGGCGCTCGCAGCGGCCGGGTGCGCGAGCACCGATTTGCGCCACCTTCGCCAACATCCGGCCCTAGCCGATCGCGGGATCGCGCCATAAGGAGGGGGGCATGAACCTCGAGCCGCTCGACATCGCCGTCCTCGTGCTCGTCGCGCTGACCGCACTCGGCGGGGCGCGGCGTGGCTTCGTCGGCGAGGTGCTGGCGCTGTTCGCCTGGGTGGCGATGATCTTCGCGCTCAAGATCTTCCATCTGCCGCTGTCGAAAATGCTGGCCGGCTCGATCGCCAGCGTCTCGGGCGCAGCGGTGCTGGCGTTCGTGCTGCTGACCGGCGGCACCTATCTGCTGAGCCGCCTCCTCATCAACGCCATTTCCGCGCGGACCCGCACCTCGGTGCTGGGGCCGATCGACCGTGCACTCGGCTTCGGCTTCGGCGCGCTCAAGGGGCTGATCCTCGCGAGCCTCGCCTTCCTCTTCCTCGTCTTGCTGCTCGACCTGACCGGTGGTGGGCCGACGCATCGTCCGGCGTGGCTGAAGAATGCGCGGACCTTCCCGCTGCTGGTGGCGACCAGCGGCGCGGTCGCCGACTTCGTCGACCGCCGGCGCAAGGGGCAGCCGGTGTTCGGCCCGCGCACTCCCTCCCGCTCCAGCGACGGACGTTCATGAGCCTCGACCTCTACACCCCCGATATCAGCGCATTGGCGATCGGCAATCCGTATCCGGAGCGGCTGTCCGACGCGCATGGCTCGGCCGAGCGCCGCTCGCCGATCTGCGGCAGCCGCGTGACCGTCGATGTCCGGCTGGGGGAGGACGGGCGAGTCGCCGCACTGGGCACGCAGGTGCGCGCCTGCCTGCTCGGTCAGGCGTCCTCGACGCTGCTGGCGCGGCACGCCATCGGCCGCTCGGTGGAGGAACTCGCCGCCACGCGTGACGCGCTGACGCAATGGCTCGCGGGCGCGGGCGAGGTCCCGTCCTGGCCCGGGATCGACATTTTCACGCCGGGGCTGAAGCTGACCGCCCGCCATCCCTCGATCCGCCTCGCCTTTGAGGCGGCGGTCGAGGCCGCCGAACAGGCGCGCGCTGCGAGGACCGGCTGATGGAACATGCCGATCTCTCGATGATTCGCGACGGTACGATCCTGCTCGGCTCCGGGCTGATGTTCGTGCTGCTGTTCCGGCGGCTCGGCCTCGGTGCGACGCTGGGCTTCCTCGTCGCGGGGGCGGTGGTCGGGCCGCATCTGCTCGGGCTGGTCGGCGATGCCGAGGCGAAGCTGGGCTTTGCCGAGCTCGGGATCACGCTGCTGCTGTTCATCGTCGGGCTGGAGCTGAGCCCGCAGCGCTTGTGGCGGTTGAAAGAGGATATTTTCGGGCTCGGGCTGATCCAGGTCGTCGCCTGCGGTATCGCGCTGGCGGCGATCCTGGCGCTGGCGGCGCATTTCTCGCTCGCCGCCGCGCTGGCGGTCGGGATGCCGCTGGCGCTGTCGTCGACCGCACAGGTTCTGCCGATGCTGCAATCCTCGGGGCGGCTGCGCACTCCGTTCGGAGAACGCGCCTTTTCGATCCTGTTGTTCCAGGATCTCTCGATCATCCCGATGATCACGATCATCGCGGCGATGAGCCGCAACCCGGCCGCGACCAGCGGTCCGGAGGGCTGGGTGCTCGGCGTCTACACGGTCCTGGCGGTCGGCGGGCTGGTCGCCGCCGGGCGCTTCGTGATGCGGCCGTTGTTCCGGCTGATCGGGCATCTGGGCGAGCGCGAGATGTTCGTGTTCGCAGCATTGTTCACGGTGATCGCCGCCGCCGCGGTGATGGAGCGGCTCGGCCTGTCGACCGCGCTCGGCGCGTTCGTGGCGGGCGTGATGCTTGCCGACAGCCCGTACCGGCATGAACTCGAAGCGGATGTCGAGCCGTTCCGCGCGATCCTGCTCGGGCTGTTCTTCCTGGCGGTTGGGATGATGCTCAATCTCGAGGCGATCGCCGAGCGGCCTGCCTTCGTCATCGCGATGGCGGCGGCGCTGATCGCGACCAAGGCGGGGATCATCACCGTGCTCGGGCTGGCGTTCCGCATGGGCTGGCGGCAGGCGCTCGCGCTCGGGTTGCTGCTCAGCCAGGGTGGCGAGTTCGGGTTCGTGCTGCTCGCGCAGGCGCAACAGGCGCTACTGATCGCGCCCGACGCCGCGAGCCTCTTCGGCGCGATCATCACGCTGTCGATGGCGACGACGCCGTTCCTGATGATGTTCACGCGCCGCTTCCGCGAGCAGCCGATCGCCGCGCAGACCGACCGCGACGGTCCGCGCGCGGACGGCGCGAACGCGATCATCGTCGGCTACGGCCGTTTCGGGCAGACGGTCGGCCAGATGCTGATGGCGCAGGATATTCCCGTAACGCTGATCGACACCGACATCGAGATGATCGACATCGCGGGCGAACTGGGCTCGAAGGTCTATTATGGCG
Organism: Sphingomonas endophytica; assembly: GCF_014199415.1. Classification (GTDB taxonomy): domain Bacteria; phylum Pseudomonadota; class Alphaproteobacteria; order Sphingomonadales; family Sphingomonadaceae; genus Sphingomonas; species Sphingomonas endophytica. The sequence continues at coordinate 206,880 of NZ_JACIJN010000001.1, read as the reverse complement.
ATGGCACCCGGCTCGATCTGTTGCGACAGGCGGGCGCCGCGGAGGCCGAGGTGATCCTGTTCTGCATGGACGGCGATCAATTGTCGCTCGAGCAGCTGGAAGCGGTCCATGAGGCCTTTCCGAACGCGGCGCTCTACGTCCGTGCCTATGATCGTCGTGCGCTGGTGCGCCTGAAGAACGGCCCGGCGCGGGCGGTGGTGCGCGAGGTGCTGGAATCGGCGGTGAAGATGGCGCGACTCGCGATGGGCGGGCTCGGGGTCGCCCCGGGGGAGATCGAGCGCGCCGAGCAGATGTACCGCGCCAGCGACAAGGAGCGGCTGCGCATCCAGATCGAGGCGAGCGATCCGCAGGCGGCCCGGGCGATGATCGCCGAGCAGCATCCTTGGGGCGGGGGAGAGCGGTCATGAACCTGATCGTGATGCTGGCGGCGCTGTCGGGCGCGATCGCGGTCGCGGCGGGGGCGTTCGGCGCGCATGGCGCGAGCGGCGCGGCGGTGGAGTGGCTGAAGACCGGCGCGCATTATCAGCTCGTTCATGCGCTCGCGGCGCTGGTCGCGATGCGGCTCGACGCGCGCGGTCCGGCGTGGCTGTTCCTTGCCGGTGGCGCGGTGTTCGCCGGCACCTTGTACCTGATGGCGCTCGGTCTGCCGCGGTGGCTCGGCGCGGTGACGCCGATCGGCGGCGCGTTGCTGATCGCCGCCTGGCTGTGGCTGGCCTGGATGGGCGCGCGCGGCTGAGCGCTCAGCGGACCGCATTGGCCGGGAGCACCTCGTCGCTTTCGCCTCGCTCGGGATTGCGGATCGACGGACGCAAGCGCGCGAGGCTGCAGATCCCTGCGACCACCGCCAGTCCGGCGGCGACCAGCGCTGGGGTCGGCCCCGCACCGACGCCGAGCGCGAGCAGCGCCGCGACCAGAGTCGCCCCGGTGGTCTGCCCGACGAGCCGGACGGTACTGACCAATCCGCCCGCCGCCGCGGCCCGCTCGCGTGGCGCGGAGCCGATGATGAGGCGGGCATTCGGGGGTAGAAACGTCCCGAAGCCGGCACCGCACAGCGACATGCGCCATGCGATGTCGAACCACGATGGATCGGCGGGCATGAACGCCAGCAGCAGCAGTGCGGTGGTCGAGATCGCCATGCCGACGCCGCCCAGCAGCCCTGCCGGCACACGGTCCGACAACCACCCCATCAGCGGCGCCACGATCATGTTCGTCAGCGGCCATGGCGCGATGACCGCGCCGACGGCAGCGGCGGTCATCCCGTAGCTGTGCGTCAACCGGAACGGCGTCGACAGCAGCAGCGTCATCGAAGCGGTGAAGGCGGTGAACCCGCCCAGCGTCGACAAGGCGATCACCGGACGCGACAGCAGGTCGACCGGCAGGATCGGTTGCGCCGACGACCGCTCCCGACGAACGTAGAAGCGCCCGATCACCATCCCTGCCGCCACGATCGCGAGCGAGACCACCGGGCTGTCGCCATGCACCGCGCTTTCCGCGCCGCCGATGATGAGCCCGAACATCGCCGCGCACATCACTGCGCCGGTCACGTCGAACGGCCGGTCGCGCGGGGCAGGATCGGGGAGCGCGCGGCCGAGCAGCAGCGAGGCGATCGCGAACGGGATGGCGCTGGCGAACACCCACGGCCACGGAGCAATCGACAGCACCAGGCCGCCGAGCGTCGGCGCAGCTGCCGCCGAGGAGGCGACGACCACCGAGTTGATCCCCAGCCCGCGCCCGAGCTGTGCCGCCGGATAGGTCTGGCGGATCAGCGCCGACGCGACCGCAAGCGCCCCCGCCGCGCCGACCGCCTGCACCGCGCGCACCACCAGCAGGAAGGGCAGGCTCTTGGCGAAAAAGCACAGCAGCGTCGCGACGGTGAACACCAGCTGCCCGAGCTGGTACATGCGCTTCAACCCGATCCGGTCGCCCAGCCCGGCAAAGGGCAGCATCAGCATGACCAGCATCAACTGGTAGACGGTGACGATCGCGACCACCGACGACGATCCGACGTTGAGATCGCGCGCGATCGTCGGCAAGGCGACGTTGGCGACGCCGCCGTCGATGATCACCAGCGCGGTGCCGAATGACAAAGCGCCGATCGCCGCGTAGCGACGGGGAAGGGGAAGGCCGTCGCCGGCCGGTCGCAACTCGGTCATGGTGCGGGCGATGACGCGTCGGTGGCGGGGTTGTTCCCCGCGATGTGGTAACGCACAAGACGATCATGAATGATGGAGCGGGCGGCATGGCGCGAAAACGGATTGCTTGGTGGCTGGCCGGTGCGGCGTTGGCGGTGGCTGCGGGCGCGGCATGGGCACAGCGTGCATCGGGCGCCGATCCCTATATTTGGCTCGAGGACAAGGACGGCGCGCGCGCGCAGGCCTGGGTCGCTGCCGAGAATGCGCGCACGCTGCCGCGCTTGCAGAACGACCCGCGCTATCCGCAATTCCATGCCGAGGCGTTGGCGATCGCAGCGGCGAAGGACCGCATCCCGATGCCGCAGCAGCTGATGGGGCAAATCGTCAATTTCTGGCGGGACGCCGATCATCCGCAGGGCATCCTGCGCTGGACCACGCTGGAGGACTATGCCGCGCCGCAGCCCGGCTGGCGCACGTTGCTCGACGTCGATGCGCTCAGCAAGGCCGAGGGGCGCAAATGGGTCTACAAGGGCCTGACCTGCCTTGCGCCGGAGGAAAGGTTCTGCCTCGTTGCCTTGTCCGAGGGCGGCGAGGACGCCGTGACCTATCGTGAATTCGATCTGGCGGCCGGGGCGTTCGTCGCGAACGGCTTCACGCTCCCGACCTCGAAGCAGGGCGTGGCGTGGCTTGACAAGGATCATCTGCTGGTCAGTCGCGATTGGGGTGCGGGCACGATGACCGCATCGAGCTATCCGTTCGTCGTCAAGAAGGTGGCGCGAGGCGCGCCGCTGGCTGAGGCGACCGAGATATACCGCGGTGCGCCCGGCGATCAGCTCGGCACCTATGCCAGCGTCATGACCGACGGTGACGGCAACCGCGCGGTGTTCATCGAGCGGCAGAAGACCTTCTTCGGTGCGGATCGATTGTTGTGGACGCCAGCCGGCGTGACGAAGTTGGATCTGCCAGCGCGCACGGCGCCTGCGGCGATGGTCGATGGCCAGGTGGTGTTCACGACCAGCGAGCCCTGGGGAGCGATCCCGACCGGCGCGGTCGCGTCGGTAACGCTGAAGGCGCTGGAAGCCGGCCGGATCGCGCCGACGCTGATCTTCGCGCCGACGTCGCGACAGGCGGTGAGCGGCGTCGATGCGACCCGTCATCATCTGATCATCGACTATACCGACAACGTTCGCGGGCGGATCAGCGTCTATACGCCTTCCGCAAACGGCTGGACGGCGCGGCCGATGACGCTGCCCGACAACGCCAGCTTCGGTATCGCGGGCACGTCGGACCGGAACGATACCGCGTTTCTGGCGACCACCGGCTTCCTGACGCCGACCACGTTGGCGCGCTTCACCGCCGGGAGCGACGCTGAGCCGCGCCAGGTGAAGGCGCTCCCCGCCAAGTTCGACGCGCGCGGGCTGGTGGCCGATCAATTCGAGGCGACGTCGACCGACGGCACCAGGGTGCCCTACTTCATCGTCCACCGCCGCGACGCGCCGCGCGACGGCAGCACGCCGACCATCATGACCGCTTATGGCGGCTTCGAGTTGCCGATGTTGCCGAGTTACTCGGCGATCACCGGCAAGTTGTGGCTGGAGCGTGGCGGCGCCTATGTTTTGGCCAACATCCGTGGTGGCGGCGAGTTTGGCCCGGCGTGGCACGATGCCGGGCGCAAGACCAAGCGGCAGGTGATCTACGACGATTTTGCCGCCGTCGCCAAAGACCTGATCGCGCGGCGGTTCACCAGCGCGAAGAAGCTCGGCATCTATGGCGGATCGAACGGCGGCCTGCTGATGGGGGTCGAGTTCAACCAGCACCCCGAGCTGTGGAAAGCGGTGACGATCCAGGTGCCGCTGCTCGACATGCTGCGCTACGAGCAGATCGCCGCCGGTGCGTCGTGGGTCGACGAATATGGATCGGTGTCGGTGCCCGAGGAGCGCACGTTCCTCCGCCGCATCTCACCCTATCATAACATCCGGCGTGGGGCGGCCTATCCTGAGCCATACATCTGGACCACGACCAAGGACGACCGGGTCGGCCCGCAACATGCGCGCAAGTTCGCCGCACGGCTCAAGGAATATGGGCTGCCCTATCTGTTCTACGAGGATACCGCGGGCGGCCATTCGGGCGATGCCGACATCGAGCAGGGCGCGCGATTGCAGGCGTTGCAAATGACCTATTTCGCGCAGAAGTTGCTCGGTCCCCGCTGAACGGCTTGGTCGCGAACGAAGCGTTTCCGGATGTCGATCTTGCTGCGGTGCGGCACGATCGGCTATGGCGCGCGCGATGAACGCCGAAACCGAGAGCCGGCCAGCGCCGGTGGTGCCCGATACCGTTCCCGTCGTCTTCGAGGCGATCGTCAAGTTACAGGCGATCGCCGCGATGTACAATCGCGGCAGCGTCACGTTGGCGCCGCACATCCTCTACACGAAGCATGGCGAGATCTATCTCGACGCCGTAACGCTCGAACGTGACGGGCAGCCGCCCAAGGAGCCCAAGATCGGTGCTTTCAAGCTAGCCGGGCTGAGCGCGCTGCGGATCACCCCGCGACGCTTCAAGCCCAGTGAGCTTTTCGTGCCGGGGGAAGAGCGGTACGTCGGGTCGACCTTGCTGTCGGTCGAGAGCTGAGACGATGTTGAAGCGGTGCGCAGTCAATGCTGCGTCCGCTTACAATCCCGCGGTCTGGACGATCGTCAGCAACAGCCAGTAGAGCCCTCCGGCCAGCAGCATCGCCACCGGCAAGGTCATCAGCCAGGCGGCGGCAAGCTGGAGCAGCGTGCGGCGTTGCAGTCCGTGGCCGCTTGCCACGGACGCCCCTGCAACCCCGGACGACAGGATGTGGGTCGTCGATACCGGAAGTCCGAAGCGATCCGCGGCAAGGATCGTACCCGCCGCCACCAGCTCCGCTGACGCACCCATGCCATAGGTCATGTGCTGCTTGCCGATCCGCTCGCCGACGGTGACGACGATCCGCTTCCAGCCGACCATCGTCCCAAGCCCAAGCGCCAGCGCAACCGCCACCTTGACCCACAGCGGAATAAAGCGCGTACCGCGTTCCAGCCGGGTCCGATAATCGGCAAGGGTCGCCTTCTCGCGGTCATCAAGGCCGCTCTTCTCCGCGGTCGCGATCATCCTGGTCGTATCCATGACCAGGTACATGTCGTTGCGGATGTTGGGGGCGGCACTGGCCGGCACCTGCCCGAGCGAGCCATAGCTCGCGACGCGGCGGGCGAGATCGTCGGAGACGGCGATGACCGCACCATAGGTCCGCCGGTTTACGACGTCGCGCTTCTTCAACGACCCGCGCAACATATCTCGTGCGCGCGGCGCATTCACCGGCGCGGCGCCATGCGCGATTAGTGTCGCGCTGGCGGCTGCGGCGCTCTGGACGAAGGCGGGGGTCTCGCTCGCCGGCAGGGTGCGGTTTAACGCATAGGCCGTCGGCGCACAGCCGATCAGGATGAGCATGATCAGCCCCATCCCCTTCTGCCCGTCGTTCGAGCCATGGCTGAACGACACCGCGGTACAGGTGAAGATCAGCAGCGCCCGAATGCCGCGTGGCGGTGGCGTGTCGCCTTCCGGCGGAGTCATGAGCTGTGGATTGCGGGCGAGGTGACGGATGACGAGCAGCAACAGCGCGGCGGCGCCGAACCCGATCAGCGGCGCCATCCACAGCCCCGTCAGCACCTTCGTCGCCTGTGACCAGTCGACCCCCGAAGTGCCCCCGGCGTCGCTGGTCAGCAACTGGTTGGCAAGCCCGACCCCGAGCACCGAACCGATCAGCGTGTGGCTCGAGCTGTTGGGTAGACCGACGTACCAGGTGGCAAGGTTCCATAGTACCGCGGCGAACAGCAGTGCGAAGATCATCGCGAAGCCGGCACCCGATCCGACGTTCAGGATCAGGTCGACCGGGAGCAGCGTGATGATCGAATAAGCCACGGCGCCCGACGAGAGCATCACGCCGAGAAAGTTGAAGAAGCCGGACCAGACCACGGCGAATCGTGCGGGAAGGGCATTGGTGTAGATAACGGTGGCCACCGCATTGGCGGTGTCGTGGAAGCCGTTGACGAACTCGAACCCGAGCGCGATCAGCAGCGCGAGGCCAAGAAAGGCGAATACGCCGAGCGCCAGCTGCTCTCCGACCTGGTGCGTGTCGATCAACACGCTTACCCCTGCATAACCGAAGCCGGCAAGCACGATCGCCAGAAACGCGAACCTGGCCAAGGGGTGGGCCGGGCCATCGAACGAGCGCGTCGCCGCGAGCGGTGACGAGGACGACGCCTCAAGGACAGTGGATGCCATGACGAGTCGTGCTGTCGGCGGTTAGCGTGACAGTTTGATGACCGATGGCCGATCCCGGTCAGCACTCGTCGAATAAGGAAATCAGCCCATGCCGGGATAAGTGGCAAAAGCGGGAAGCGCGTCGATCCGGTCGAGCCAGGCCAGCGGCTCCTTGCACATGATCTGCGCGCCGGGCGCATCGCCCTCCGGTGAGTCGAGCGTGCCGGTCTGAATGTCGGCGAGTCCCGGCAAGACGACAGGATTGCGCTAGAATAGCCCGGTGCCACACGCACCGCAGAACGCCCGCACGCCGTGTCGTGCGAGGCATAGCCGCGAACAGTGCCGCTTACCGTGCCCCATCGTCGTGGAACGCGATCCAGCCGACCATCTCGGCGTGCCGGACCACCGTCTACAATCGGGGCAGTGACACAGCGCATGGTGCTCGGCTGCCCCGCCTGCGGTGTAGCGGATCGCTCCGCAATGGCATCGCGGGGTGACCGTCACTATGCCGTCTTATGTATTCGTTATGTTCCTTATTTCACGTTTGATGATCGCCCGCAATCGACTGGGCGAGCAAGGGGACGTCCGATGCCGCGCCTCGCTTCACCGCGGCGCCACAGCCGCCATCTCGGTCTCGCGTGGGTGCGACAATGCCGCGAGCCGCACTTGCGCCTCCTTGCGCATCTCGGCCTGACAGCGAAGCACGTCCAGCCGATCGCGAATGTTCGCAGCCGTACCGCAGGCCATCGCGGCGGCGCGGCGGGCACGCTGACGAAAGTGCTGCTGACCAGCGCTGGTGGCGAGGTCGAGGTCGCGTACCACGATCCGCGCAATGCGTGCGACACGGTCCGGTTCGGCGGTAACAGTCGCAGGCGCAAGAGTGAGCATCAGCGTGGCGGCAAGCGCGGCGCGATCAAGGCGGGTCATCCACGTAACTCCATCGTGATGTCGGCGACCGCATCGGCGTCGAGTGCTGGCGACTCCCGACGCGGCATGCTGCCGGCGCGGCGCGCCTAACGCGTTCGTTTTACCGTGGCGCGACCACCTCGTGACGCCTTGATGACCATTTCCACAGCGCCTTTCGCTTGCCCGTAGCCGGCGCGTTCCCTACCTGTTCGGGGTGACCGATCTTTCCACTGCCACGCAGGACCCGCCGTATCTGGCTGGGCTCAATCCGCCGCAACGTGAGGCGGTGCTGACCATCGACGGGCCGGTGCTGGTGCTCGCCGGCGCGGGAACGGGCAAGACCGCGGCCCTGACCGCGCGACTGGCGCATCTGTTGTGGACGCGGCGTGCTTACCCGTCGGAGATTTTGTCGGTGACCTTCACCAACAAGGCCGCACGCGAGATGCGGGAGCGGGTCGGACGGCTGGTCGGCGACGCGGTCGAGGGGATGCCGTGGCTCGGCACTTTTCATGCGATCGGCGCGAAGATGCTGCGCCGTCATGCCGAGCTGGTCGGGCTGCAGAGCAATTTCACGATCCTCGACACTGACGATCAATTGCGGCTGCTCAAGCAATTGATTGTCGCGGCCGACATCGACGAAAAACGATTTCCGGCGCGCTCGCTGGCCGGGTTGATCGACGAATGGAAGAACAAGGGCCTCATCCCCGCCGACGTCGATGCCGGCGAGAGCGAGCGCTATGCCAACGGACGTGGGGGCGACCTGTATCAGCAATATCAGGACCGGCTGAAGGCGGTGAACGCCTGCGACTTCGGCGACCTGCTGCTTCACGTCCTGACGATCCTGAAGCGCGACCGCGGCGTGCTGGAACACTATCAGCAACGCTTCCGCTACATCATGGTCGACGAATATCAGGATACCAATTCCGTCCAGTATCTGTGGCTGCGGCTGCTCGCACAGGAACGGCGCAACATCTGCTGCGTCGGCGACGACGACCAGTCGATCTATTCGTGGCGCGGCGCGCAGGTCGAGAACATCCTGAAGTTCGAGAAGGACTTTCCCGGCGCGAAGATCATCCGGCTCGAACAGAATTACCGTTCCACCCCGCACATCCTCGCGGCGGCGTCCGGCGTGATCGCCAATAATGGCGGACGGTTGGGCAAAGAATTGTGGACCGAGCTTGACGCCGGGGAGAAGGTCCGGGTGCTCGGCGTGTGGGACGGACCCGAGGAGGCACGACGCGTCGGCGACGAGATCGAGGCGACCCAGCGCAGCGGCAAGAGCCTCGACGACGTCGCAATCCTCGTTCGCGCGCAGCACCAGACGCGTGAGTTCGAGGATCGCTTCATCGCGATCGGCCTGCCGTACCGGATCGTCGGCGGGTTCCGCTTCTATGAGCGCGCCGAGATCCGCGATGCGCTCGCGTATCTGCGCGTCGTCAATCAGCCGGCGGACGATCTGGCGTTCGAGCGGATCGTCAACACCCCCAAGCGCGGGCTCGGCGACAAGGCGATCGCCAAGCTACACCAGCTCGCGCGCGCCGAGGGGCTGCCGCTGTCGATCGCGGCGGCGCGCATCCTCGATACCGACGAGCTGACCCCGCAGGCGCGCAAGGCGCTCGGGCGGTTTGTGGGCGACGTGGCGCGGTGGCGCGACATGGCGCGCGATCTACCGCACCCCGAGCTGGCGCGGCAGATCCTCGACGAAAGCGGCTATACCGCGATGTACCAGGCGGAGAAGTCGACGGAGGCGGCCGGGCGGCTGGAGAATCTTACCGAGCTGGTCCGCGCGATGGAGGAATATGAGAACCTCGGCGCGTTCCTCGAACATGTCAGCCTCGTTATGGACAATGAGGCGACGCGTGAGGACCCGAAGGTCACGATCATGACGATCCATGCCGCCAAGGGGCTGGAGTTCGACACCGTGTTCCTCGCCGGCTGGGAGGAGGGGCTGTTTCCCTCCCAGCGCGCGCTCGACGAGGGCGGGACGCGGTCGCTCGAGGAGGAGCGGCGGCTCGCCTATGTGGCGATCACGCGCGCGCGGCGGCTGGCCACGATCCTCCACGCCGCCAATCGTCGCATCTATGGGCAATGGACCAGTTCGATCCCGTCGCGGTTCGTCGGCGAATTGCCGCCGCAGCATGTCGACAGCGAGACGAGCATGTCGGGGGGCGAGAGCCTGTGGCGTGCGAACTGGTCGGAGCGTGCTGATCCGTTTGCCGACGTTGCGCGCGGCACCGGGCGCGGGCCGGGCTGGCAACGCGCGGCGGGTACGCTGGGCAGCAAGCCCGGCGGCGAATGGTCGAGCCGGACCTTCACGCGCGAACCGGCGCGGGTCGTGGAGAGCCGCGCCTCCGCGGTGAGCCTCGGCAACAAGGGGCGCGGCGACCTGAGCGTCGGGCAACGCGTCTTTCACCAGAAGTTCGGCTACGGGGCGATCGCAGAGATCGAGGGCAACAAGCTCGAGATCGACTTCGAGCAGGCCGGGCGCAAGCGCGTGATGGACAGCTTCGTCTCCGTTAGCTGAAGTGCGACTTTCCGCCGGCGTACGGGTTGGGCGGGCAGGAGATGCGCCATGTCCGAAACCGCCGAGAAGTCCGATCCTGCCTTATGGGAGAAGGTAAAGAACGAGGTCACCGCCGGGGCGAAGGGCGGCAAAAAGGGGCAATGGTCGGCGCGGAAGGCGCATCTGGCGGTTGCTGAATATAAGAAACGTGGCGGCGGCTATGAGGGCGGCAAGGACGCAGACAACTCGCTCCACCAGTGGACCGAGGAGGAGTGGGATACCAAGTCGGGCAAGCGGAGCGGGGAGAGCGGTGAGCGTTATTTGCCCCGGGAGGCGCGCGATGCGCTCTCCAAGAAGGATTATGCCCGCACCACGGCCAGGAAGCGCGCCGATACGAAGAAGGGCAAGCAGTTCTCCGCGCAGCCGGACGATATTGCCAGGAAGACGGCGGCGGCCCGCGACCATCGCACGCGCGACGAACTTTATGTCGAGGCGCAGAAGCGCGGGATAGTGGGGCGGTCGAAGATGAACAAGGCGCAGCTGCGCGAGGCGTTGGCGCACTGACCCGAAAAATCGGGGCGGCCTCGATAGACCGCCCCGTAGTTCAGGGAATGGCCGGGCGAGGGGGGATTGCCCGGCGATATGCGACGCACACCGAAGGTGTCGCCGCACCAGCTTCCTCTAACCCGTCAACATTGCTGCCATGTGTCTTCGAAACCCGATTTCGTGACTGCAATGACATATTTTTGCCCGTTGACGAGCGGCAGTGGCTGCGCGGAGAGGGAGCATGGCCGCTTCCACATCGTCCGCCCCGACGCCGGGCGCTTCGCACCGCCGGATCCTGCTCGCCAGCCTCGTCGGCACGTCGGTGGAATTTTACGACTTCTACATCTATGCGACCGCCGCCTCGCTGGTGTTCGGCCCGCTGTTCTTTCCGGCCGGCGATCCGTCGGCGCAACTGCTCGCCGCTTATGCCAGTCTTGCTGTGGCTTTCTTCGCGCGCCCGGTCGGTGCTTGGGCGTTCGGGCATTATGGCGACCGGATCGGGCGCAAGTCGACATTGGTCGTCAGTCTAATGCTGATGGGCGGGTCGACGCTCGCGATCGCTTTCCTGCCGACCTATGCGCAGGCCGGATATCTCGCACCCGTGCTGCTGTGTCTCCTGCGCTTCGGGCAGGGCTTCGGCCTGGGTGGCGAGTGGGGCGGAGCGGCGTTGCTGGCGGTGGAGAACGCCCCGCCGGGCTGGCGCGGCCGCTACGGTATGGTGCCGCAGCTCGGCGCGCCGGTCGGGTTCATCGCCGCCAACGGCCTTTTCCTGCTGCTGGGGCTGGTGATGAGCGCCGAGGATTTCGTCGCCTGGGGATGGCGCATTCCCTTCGTCCTCTCGATCGTGTTGGTCGGACTCGGGCTGTGGGTGCGATTGAAGATCACCGAAACGCCGGCGTTCGCGCAGGTGCTCGAGGAGGGCCCACCGCCGTCGGTGCCGATGGGAGAGTTGCTTCGCGATCACTGGCGCGCGGCGCTGGGCGGCACGGCCGGCGCGATCGCCTGCTTCGCGGTCTATTATATCGCGACCGCCTTCGCGCTGGGCTATGCGACCACCCGGCTCGGGATCGCGCGGCCGACGATCCTGTCGATGCAGCTCGGCGCGATCCTGTTCATGGCGGCAGGGATCGTGCTGTCCGGGATCTGGGCGGATCATCGTGATGCGCGACATGTGCTGACCCGCGGCTGCGTCTTCGCGGTAATCGCGGGGTTCGTGCTGGCGCCAGGGCTGGGATCGGGGTCGCCGCCGCTGATGTTCGCGAGTCTGGCGGTGGCGCTCTTCGCGATGGGGTTCGTTTATGGGCCGCTTGGTGCATGGTTGCCCGGGCTGTTTCCCGCGCGGGTGCGCTACACCGGTGTCAGCCTCGCCTTCAACATGGCCGGGATCATCGGCGGCGGGCTGACCCCGGTGGCTGCCGAGACGCTCGCGCGTTACGGCGGCTTGTCGCTGGTCGGCGGCTATCTGGCGGCGATGTCGCTGGTGAGCCTCGTCGCACTTATGATGATGCGACCGCGAACTTCCATGTGAGAATCACCCGAGCCGCAGCAGCATCAAGCGCGCGCGGCCATGCGTCCGGTCGGCGTCGACGACGAAGCCGGCCGGCACCTCGCCTTCGCCCTTAGCGGTTTCGATCGATACCCAGGTCGCCGGGCCGATCCAGCCGAGTCGGGCCAGCTTGTCGGCGGCGACCGCGCCCGCACCGGTGGCATAGGGGGGGTCCATCATGACGATGTCGAGCGGTGCGCGCGCCGGGCCGATCGCCATGACCGAGGCAGGGCGAATGTCCGCGCCGGTCGCGCCCAGTTTGGCGACATTGGCACGCAGCGCATCAAGCGCGAGCTTGTCCTGTTCGACGAACAGGCAGGTGGCAGCGCCGCGCGAGAGCGCTTCCAGTCCGAGCGCCCCCGAGCCGGCGAAGAGATCGGCGCAGGCCAACCCCTCGAAACTCCCGACCCGGCTGGCAAGCATCGAGAACAAGGCCTCGCGCGTCCGATCCGCGGTCGGACGGGTGGCGTCGCCTTTCGGTGCGACAAGGGGGCGACCGCGCCACTGACCGGCGATGATCCTCATTTGCGCCCCCGCGGACGGGCACCGGGCTTAGGCTTCGGTTTGGCCCAACCGGGCTGGCGCTTGATCCGCGCGGGACGCTGCGGGGTGAGGGGCCGTTCCTCTGCTGCGCGCGCTGCCGGCTTTGCCGCAGGGCGTGGGGAAAGCGGCGCATTGCCCGGAGCTTTCGCAGACGCGCCTGCCGCGGCGCGGGACGGCTGCGATGCGCCACCCGGGCGGGGCGGCGGCGCGGACCGCAGCTGAGCGCCTGACCGGACGCCACCGGCGGCGCGCGACCCGCCGGCGGTCGGACGAGCCGTGGTCGACACGCGGGACGCAGGCGCACGCCGGCTCCCCGGCACCGCGACGTCGGCCACCGGTGGACGCTGTCGTGCGGCGGCCTTCAAGGTCTGCCGGAAGGCAATCAGGTCGGCGACGCGGACTTCACCGATGTCACCGACCGGCAGATCGCCGAGCACGAACGGCCCGTAACGGGTGCGGATCAGGCGGCTGACGCGCAGGCCGAGATGTTCGAGCACGCGGCGCACCTCCCGGTTCTTGCCCTCGCGCAGCGTCATTTCGATCCAGACGTTCGCACCGGTCCGGCGTTCGAGGTTGGCATCGATCGCGCCATAGCGGATCCCCTCGATTTCGATGCCGTGGATCAATTCCTCGAGCTGCGCCTGGCTGATCTGGCCATAGGCACGCGCGCGATAGCTGCGCTCGACGCCTGTCGCCGGCAGTTCGAGCTGCCGCTTCAACTCGCCATCGGTGGTGAGCAGCAGCAGTCCCTCGGTGTTCAAATCGAGCCGTCCGACCGGAACGAGCCGCGGCAGGTCCTTGGGCAGGCGATCATAGATCGTCGCGCGTCCGGCCGGATCGCGCTCGGCGGTGAGCACGCCGGTCGGCTTGTGGAAGAGGAAAAGCCGTGTCGGTTCGGCGGCTGCGACCGGCTGGTCATCCACCGTGACCCCGTCGAGCGACGCCAGCACGGTCGCGGGGGTGTCGATCACCACCCCGTCCTTGGCAACGCGGCCCTCGGCTATCATCCGCTCGACCTCGCGGCGCGAGGCGACACCCGCGCGGGCGAGCAGCTTGGCAATGCGGTGCGGGGAACGTTCGTCGGCCATCCCGGTCGCTTACGGTCTGCGGCCGTCGGCAACAAGGACCGTGATCACCGGACGATCGGTGGGGACATAAATCCGTTCAGCGGGGTTGTGGGAGGAAGACGATACCGGGGCGAAACAAGTGATGTTGTTCGGGCGGAAACAGCGATCCATCGATAAGCTGCTGGTCGTGGAGGACGAGCCGCTGGTGGCGTTCGATACCGAGCATCTGCTGAGTGAACAGGGCTTTACCGTGGTCGCGACCGTCGACCGTGTTGCGGATGCCGTGCGGCTGATCGAGGGCGGGGTGGCGCTGGATCTGGTGCTGGTCGACGTCAACCTGGCCGACGGCAGCGGGATCGATGTCGCGCGCGCGGCATCGCAGCGTGCCATCCCCGTGCTGTTCGTGACCGGCGCATGCCCCGTTGATGCGGAAGGAGTAGCGGTCGGCTGCCTCGCAAAACCCTATACTTCCCGTGACTTGCTCGCGTCGATCGATGCGATCGAGTCGTGGGTCGAAGGCAGGAAGCCAGCGCGGATGCCTGGTGGATTGCGGTTGTTCGGCGGTGGATCGTCGATGACCGGGCTTACCTGACCGTCATTTCGCGCTAAGCCGGACGCCAGGCTTATCGAAGGCGATGTGGATGGCGGCGCGGACGGACGGACGGACCTGGGTGGATGGTGTCCGCCCGTATCTGGAGCGCGGGCCGGTGGCCGCGTTCGCGCTGGGAGTGTCCTCGGGGTTTCCCTATGCGATGATCGCCGCGACCCTGACCACGCGGCTGGCGCAGAGCGGGATCGACAAGAAGACGGTGACGGCGTTCAGCCTCGCGTTCCTCGTCTACAATATCAAGTTCTTGTGGGCGTGGGTCGTGGATGGCGTGCGGCTGCCGCTGCTCGGGGCGTTGGGCCAGCGGGTGTCGTGGCTGCTGGTCGCGGGGGTGCTGGTGATCGCCGCGGTCGCCAATCTCGCGCTGGTCGATCCGCGCGCCAGCATCGGCGCGACCGTTACCGCCGCGATCCTCGTCGCGGTGGCAGGATCGACGTTCGACGTGGTGATCGACGCCTACCGCATTGAAATACTGGAGCCGCGCCAATTGGGCGTCGGCTCCGGGATGAGCCAATATGGCTGGCGGATCGGGTCGGCAGGGGCGGCGTCGCTGGCGCTGTTCGTCGCCGCGCGGCACGGCTGGACCGCCGCCTATCTGGTGACCGCAGTGCTCGCATTGCCCGCCATATTGGCGGGGTTGATCGTCGGGGAGCCGCGGCGGCACCGCGATGTCGAGCCACGGCGCGGGGTCGGTCCCACGCTGGCGGCGATCTGGCGACCGTTCGTGCAGTTTTTTGCGCGTCCCGGTGCGTTCGTGGTGCTATTGTTCATCCTCATCCACAAGATCGGTGACACGCTGGGACAATTGGTGCTGCGGCTGTTGCTCAACGACACCGGATTTACCAACGACGAAATCGCTTTGTACGACGTCGGGGTCGGTTTCTGGGCGTATCTGATCGGTATTTTCGCGGGCGGGGTCATGTATGCACGGCTCGGTCTGAAGCGGTCGGTGCTCATCAGCCTCGTGCTGATGGCGGTGTCCAACGCCAGCTTCGCGGCGCTCGCGGCCGCCGGGCACAGCAACCCCGGGCTCGCGGGGGCGATGACGTTCGAGAATATCGCGTCGGGGATCGGCGGGGTGACGGTGGTCGCCTATTTCTCGGCGCTGTGCGACCTGCGCTTCACCGCCGCGCAATATGCGCTGATCTCCGCGGCAGCGAGCGTGGTCGGGCGGATCGTCACCGGAGCGAGCGCGGGCGCACTGGTCGAGCGGGTCGGCTATGTCAATTTCTACCTGTTGACGGTCGTGCTGGCGGTGCCGGGCGTGGCATTGTTCTGGTGGATGAGTCGCTCGGGGCTGGTCGACCGATCGGTCGGCAGCGCGGGCACCGAAGGGCCGGGCGACGCGCGCGACGGCGCCGCCGCCTGAATCAAAGGCAGACCGGTCGTCCCTCGTCGGCGAAGGCGGCGGCCAGCGCAGCGGCGCTGGCCAGGGCGCCGTCGACATGCCGCTGCCCGAGCAGGTCCTCCATCAGCAGCCGCGCGCCTTCGGTACGCGTCTCGACGCGCGCGAGGATCGCGAGCAGCACCTGCTCCGAGGCGGTCATCCGCGCACAGCAGCAGGGCGCGATCGCGATCGGCACCGTCGCATTGCCGGCAAGATCCGCCATCAGCGCGCGCATCAGCAGCAGCGGGCGGCGGAACGCCTCGCCGAAGCCGGTGAAGAAGCCATGTGCAGCGCGTGCATCCGAAAGCCCGTGTGCCCCCATGCGGCGCATCGCGAACAGGATGACGCGGGCGTTGGGACAATCGGGCAGCGCGTGCGGCAAGGCGTTGGTGGTCAGGACAGGGGCGGGAAGCTGGGTCATGGGACAGGCGACTCCTCTTGCCCGCACAAGGTCGCCCGTCCGCTATTGCAAGTCAATCGCAGATTTTACGTCAGTCCGGCGCTTCGTCGTTCGCGCTCAACACTTCACCGGCGAGATAGAGCGATCCGGCGATCAGCAACGTCCGCGATCGCGCCGACGCGGCCGCGACCCGTGCGAGCGCATCCGCAATGTTGCGGCCCGTCAGGCGGTTGGGAATTCCCAGTCCGGCAGCGACGGTCAGCAGATCGGCTGGCGAATGGCACGCATGTCCGGGGACCGGCACCGCGACGAGCGTGTCGATCGCGTCGGCGAAGGGCGCGAGGAACCCGGCGGCGTCCTTGTTGGCGAGCATGCCGAGCACAAGGGTCAGCGGCCGCGCATCGCGGTCGCCGACCAGATGCGGAAGCGCGGCCGCGACGGCGGCGCCGGCCGAGGCATTGTGCCCGCCGTCGAGCCACACCGGCATGTCGGCAAGCGGAGCGATCAACGGCCCCGGCGACAGGCGCTGCAGCCGCGCGGGCCAGCGGGTTCCTTCAGCCGCGGCGGCGAGTGCGGCGGTCGGCACCGCGACGCGCGACTGGTGACGGATCATCGCCGTCGCCAGCGCGAGATTGGCGTCCTGATGCGCGCCCGGCATTGCCGGTAGCGGCAGGTCGAGCGATCCCGCTGCATCCTCGTACCGCAGCCGGTCGCGCGCGGTGTAGCGCCACGTCGTGCCCCGCGGGAACCACGGCGCGCCGGACGCCTGCGCGGCGCGCGCCACCGGCGCGGCGACCGGCGGCGGGTAGTCCATCGTCACCAGCGGCACGCCGCGCTTGGCGATGCCAGCCTTTTCCGCCGCGATCTGTTCGAGCGAGTCGCCAAGGAACGCCTGATGGTCGACCCCCAGCGCGGCGATTCCACATGCGGCGGGCGCGCGCAGCACATTGGTCGCATCGAGCCGTCCGCCGAGCCCGACCTCGATCACGCAGGCGTCCGCCGGCGTGCGCGCAAAGGCGAGAAAGGCGGCGGCGGTGGTGATCTCGAAGAAGCTGGCGCCGATACCGTCGGCCTGATCCAGCACCTCCGCCAGCAACGCTGCGAGCGCCGCATCGTCGATCAGCCGCCCCGCCAGCCGGATGCGCTCGTTGAACCGGACCAGGTGCGGGCTGGTGTAGACATGGACACGATGCCCAGCCGCTTCCAGCGCCCCGCGCAGGAAGGCGCAGGTCGAACCCTTGCCGTTGGTGCCGGCGACATGGAAGACCGGCGGCAGCGCGTGGTGCGGATCGCCGAGCCGCGCGAGCAGTCGCGTGATGCGGTCGAGCCCGAGCACGTCCGCGCCCGGCGACAGCGACCACAGCCGGTCGAGCTGCGCCTGTACCGCGGCATCGGTGGAGACGGCGTGGTCGGCCGTCACCCGGGGTTGGGTCGGGGCGTGATCCATCCAGCTTGCGCTACCTGCTGTCGTCACTTGGCATTTCTGACCGGTCCTTTCCCCTCGTTCGTCGTCCCTGACTTGCTCCGGGACCCGCTTCCGATCGGCGACCGAGGCAAGAAGCGGGATTGCGGATCAAGTCCGGGATGACGAAGAAGGTACGTGATCGGCGATCGTCGATCGGTCGCTGTGGTCCGGCAGTCGGTCAGGCGGCCTTTCGTTCGCCGCACAGATAGCCGATTACGGTGGCGAGCTTCGCGCGCAATTCGCGGCGGTGGACGACCATGTCGATCATGCCGTGCTCCAGATAATATTCGCTGGTCTGGAAGTCCTCGGGCAATTTCTCGCGGATCGTGCTTTCGATCACGCGGCGGCCGGTGAAGGCGAGCGTCGCCTTGGGCTCGGCGATGTGCACGTCGCCGAGCATCGCATAAGCCGCCATCACCCCGCCCGAGGTCGGATCGGTCAGCACGACGATATAGGGCAGCCCGGCATCGTGGAGCATCTGGATCGCGACGGTGCTGCGCGGCATCTGCATCAGGCTGAGGATCCCCTCCTGCA
This sequence comes from Sphingomonas endophytica, assembly GCF_014199415.1. Lineage (GTDB taxonomy): Bacteria > Pseudomonadota > Alphaproteobacteria > Sphingomonadales > Sphingomonadaceae > Sphingomonas > Sphingomonas endophytica. Next base: position 188,963 of record NZ_JACIJN010000001.1, on the reverse strand, counting down.
TCCGCGCGCCGCCCGAGGCGGTGAAGACGATGAAGGGCGCGCGGTCCTTGATCGCGGTTTCGACGCCCTGGATGAACGCCTCGCCAACCGCCTGGCCCATCGATCCGCCCATGAAGGCGAAGTCCTGCACGCCGATCACGACGCGGTGCCCGTCGATCGTGCCGCGCGCGTTGACGAACGCGTCCTGCTCGCCGGTGCTGGCGCGCGCCGCCTTGAGGCGATCGGCGTAGCGCTTCGAGTCGCGGAACTTGAGCGGATCTTCCGGCGAGCGCGGCGCGGGCAGCACGTCGATGCTGGCCGGGTCGAGCAGATGCTCGAAACGAACGCTCGGGCCGATCCGCTCGTGATGGTCGCAGGTCGGGCAGACGTAGAGGTTTTCCTCCAGCTCCTTGGTGAAGACCATCGTCCCGCACCCCTTGCACTTGTGCCAGAGGTGATCGGCGGTCTGCGCCTTGGCGCCGCCCGGGACGATCCCGGACAAGGCGTTGCGGACGTTGCTGAGCCAGCTCATGCGGAAACCTTTCGTGCGTCGGCGAGCGCGGCCGACAGCGTTTTGATATAGGCGGCGACCGGCGCGGATGCAGCGGGGCCATGTTCGGCGACGATCTCGACGATCGCCGAGCCGACGACGACACCGTCCGCGACGCGACCGATCGCGCGCGCCTGTTCGGGGGTGCGGACGCCGAAGCCGACCGCGACCGGCAGGTCGGTGGCGTGCTTCAGCCGCGCGACCGCATCCTCGATCGACGCCTGTTGTGCCTGCTGCTTGCCGGTGATCCCGGCGACCGAAACATAATAGACGAAGCCGCTGGCACCGTTGAGCACCGCGCCGATCCGCGCGTCGCGGGTGGTGGGGGTGGCGAGGCGAATGAGGTCGATCCCCATCGCGCGCAACGCCGGCCCGAGCGCGTCATCCTCCTCGGGCGGCACGTCGACGCAGATTACGCCGTCGACACCCGCATCGTGCAGCGCGGTGGCAAACCACTCCGGCCCGCGGCGCAGCATCGGATTGGCATAGCCCATCAGCACCAGCGGGGTGAGCGGATGGCGGGCGCGAAACTCCTTCGCAATCCGCAGGATATCGGCGGTCGTCACGCCACCGTCGAGCGCGCGGATGTTTGCGGCCTGGATCGCCGGTCCGTCCGCCATCGGGTCTGTGAACGGCATTCCCAACTCGATCACGTCCGCGCCGCCCTCGACCAGTGCGTCGAGGATCGCGGGCGTCGCCACGACCGACGGGTCGCCGGCGGTGACGAAGCAGATCAGCGCAGGACGGTCGGCGATGAAGGCGTCGGCAAGGCGGGTCAAATCTGCACTCCCAACGCGTCGGCGACGGTGAAGATGTCCTTGTCGCCGCGGCCGCACAGATTGGCGAGGATGATCGCGTCTTGCGGCATGTCCTTGGCAACGCGCGCAACCGCGGCAATGGCGTGCGACGGTTCGAGCGCGGGGATGATGCCTTCGGTGCGGCACAACAGCTGGAAGGCGTCGAGCGCCTCGCGGTCGGTGACCGCAGTATAGTCGACGCGGCCGCTGTCCTTCAGCCACGCATGTTCGGGGCCGATGCCGGGATAATCGAGCCCGGCGGAGATCGAATGCGCCTCGGCGATCTGGCCGTCGTCATCCTGCAACAGATAGGTCTTGTTGCCGTGGAGCACGCCCGGGAAACCACCGGCGAGGCTGGCAGCGTGCTTGGCTTCCAGTCCTTCGCCCGCCGCCTCGACGCCGAGCATCTTCACGTCGGTATCGTCGAGGAACGGGTGGAACAGCCCGATCGCATTCGATCCACCGCCGATCGCCGCGACGAGCAGGTCGGGCAGGCGGCCGGTGCGGTCGAGCAATTGCGCGCGCGCCTCGCGACCGATCACGCTCTGAAAGTCGCGCACCAGCTCCGGATAAGGATGCGGGCCGGCGGCGGTCCCGATGATGTAGAAGGTGTCGTGGACGTTCGCGACCCAGTCGCGCAGCGCCTCGTTCATCGCATCCTTGAGCGTGCGCGCGCCGCTTTCGACCGCGCGCACCTCGGCGCCGAGCAGCTTCATGCGGAAGACGTTCGGCTGCTGCCGCTCGACGTCCTTGGCGCCCATGTAGATCACGCACGGCAGCCCGAAGCGCGCGCAGACCGTCGCGGTGGCGACGCCGTGCTGACCCGCGCCGGTCTCGGCGATGATCCGCGTCTTGCCCATGCGGATCGCCAGCAGGATCTGCCCGATGCAATTGTTGATCTTGTGCGCGCCGGTGTGGTTCAGCTCGTCGCGCTTGAACCAGACCTGTGCGCCCATCCCCTCGGGCGCACTGTCGCGCAGCGTGTCGGTGAGCCGCTCGGCATAATAAAGCGGCGAGGGGCGACCGACATAATGTTCGAGCAGGTCGTCGAACTGCGCGGCGAAGGCCGGATCCTGCTTGGCGGCGCGGTACTCGCGCTCGAGGTCAAGGATCAGCGGCATCAGCGTTTCGGAGACATAGCGGCCGCCATAGGGGCCGAAATGCCCGCGCTCGTCCGGCTGCGCGCGGAAGGAATTGGGTGCGTTCATGATGCGGAAACCCGTTGCAGGAAGGCGGTGATCTTGTCCACGTCCTTGACGCCGGGCGCGGACTCGACGCCCGACGAAACGTCGACCAGCGGCGCGCGGGTCCGTGCGATCGCCTCGGCGACGTTGGCGGGGTCGAGCCCGCCCGACAGCGCCCAGGGAAGCGGGTGGCGGAAGCCGTCGAGCAATTGCCAGTCGAAGCGGATGCCCATCCCGCCGGGGAGCGTCGCGCCATCGGGCGTCTTGGCGTCGTAGAGCAGGCGGTCGGCGGCATCGGTGTATGCAGAGGCGGCGGCGAGGTCGGCGCGGGTTTTCACCGCGATCGCCGCCCATGTCTCGCGCGCCGACAGGCGGCGCAGCGTGGCGACGCGTGCCGGCGTGGTCTTGTGGAGCTGGATCGCGTCGAGCTTGCCGGCGGCGACCGTCGCGGCGAGCAAGTCGTCGTCGGGGTCGACGAACACGCCGACCTTGCGGACGTGCGCGGGGACCTGTGCGGCGAGGCCCGCGAGGCGGTCGAGCGTCAGGTGGCGCGGCGAGGGCGGGAAGACGACGAAGCCGACATGGCTCGCGCCGCCCTTCAGCGCGGCGTCGAGCGTGGCGGGCGTGGACAGGCCGCAGATCTTGGCAGTGACGGGCATCCCGCGGCTTTAGGCGCTTGCCCGCACCCTGCCAATATCGCGTTAGAGCGTGGCGGCGATCGCGCGGGCGGCGGCGTCCGGGTTCTCGGCCCGCGTGATCGGGCGGCCGATCACCAGCATCGACGCACCATGGTCGGCCGCCATCCGCGGGGTGACGACGCGCTTCTGGTCGCCGAGCTCGCCGTCCGCCGGGCGGACGCCGGGGACGACGAAATAGCCCTTCGGCCAGGCGGCGTGCGCGGCCTTCACCTCCGCGCCGGAGCAGACGATGCCGTCGAGCCCCGCTTCGCGCGCCAGATCGGCGAGGCGCAGGACGTGGTCATGCGCGCTGCCGGCGACGCCGGTCGCGGCGAGATCGTCCTCGTCGAGGCTGGTGAGCATCGTCACCGCGACCACCTTGGTCGAAGGGTGGGCGGCGGCCTTGGCGTCCTCCAGCATCGCGCGCCCGCCGCTGGCGTGGACGGTCAGCACCGCCGGGGCGAGCCCGGCGAGCGACTGCACCGCCTTGGCGACGGTGTTGGGGATGTCGTGCAGCTTGAGATCGAGGAAGACGGGCAGGCCGATCTCTTCTATCGCGCGGATACCGGACGGACCGTGCGCGCAGAAGAACTCCAGCCCCAGCTTGATGCCGCCGACGTGGTGGCGGACCTTCTGCGCCAGCGCGCGGGCACGATCGAGATCGGGCGTGTCGAGGGCGACGAAGATGCGATTGGCCATCACTCGGCTCCGCTGGTGAGGTCTACGGGCGGCGCGGACGCCACCGGCGGCAGCGTCGGCTGCGCCTCGACGCCGCGCACCGCGGCGAGCGCGCTCTCCGTCGCACGCTCCGCCGCGGTCAGTCGCTGGCGAAGGCGGAAACGCACCCAATGCTGGTAGATCAGCGTCGGCATGAAGCCGAGCAGGAAGGTGACCAGCAGCAGCAGCGGCAAATTCACCTCCGCGACCAGCCCGCCGAACAGCTGGATGGTGACATTGGTCCAGTTGCCGAACGTGAACACCGCGGCGACGAACGCCAGCAGCGACCAGAACAGGATCTTGAGGAACTGCATCGGTGATACGCTAGCAGGGTCGGCGGTATTTTCCAGTGCGACGGGTCACCGCGGGAGTGTCGCCTTGGGAAAGCCGCGCCAGACGTCGTCGTAATCGAGCTGCATCGTTGGCGAAGTCTGCGCCCAGGCGGTGGTGCGTACGACATGGCGGGTCTCGAACATGAACGCCATCGTTCCGTCGATTTTCACCGGTTTCAAGTCGCTTGCGACGGCTTTCTCATAGCTCGCCTGATCGGGACCGTGGCCGTTCATCTGGTTGTGGAGGCTCGCGCCGCCGGGGACGAAGCCACCGCCTTCCTTGGCGTCATAGGCCCCGGCGATCAGCCCCATGAACTCGCTCATGACGTTGCGGTGGAACCACGGCGGGCGGAACGTGCCCTCCGCGACCATCCAGCGTGGCGGGAAGATCACGAAGTCGCAATTGGCAGTGCCGGGCGTGTCGCTCGGGGACGTCAGCACCGTGAAGATCGACGGATCGGGGTGGTCGAACGACACGGTGTTGATCGTATTAAACCGCGCTAGCTGATAGCGATACGGGGCGAGATTGCCGTGCCATGCCACCACGTCGAACGGCGAATGGTCGAGCGTCGTCTGCCACAACCCGCCCTGAAATTTCTGGATGACGGTGCAGGGTTCGTCGCGATCCTCGAACCATGCAGCGGGCGTCTCGAAGTCGCGCGGGTTGGCGAGGCCGTTGGCGCCGATCGGGCCGAGATCGGGGAGACGGAACGGCGCGCCGTAGTTTTCGAGAACATAGCCGCGTCCGCGCCCATTGTTGTCGAGCCGGACGCGGAAGCGGACGCCGCGCGGGATCACCGCGATCTGGAGCGGGGCGACATCGAGCCGACCCATTTCGGTGTCAATCGTCAGCGCGCCCTCCTGCGGCACGATCAGCAGCTCGCCGTCCGCGGAAAAGAAGGCGCGGCCCATGTCGGCGGTCGCGGCGTAGAGGTGGATCGCAACGCCGGTCTGCTCGGCGACGTTGCCGGTGCCGCCGTAGGTGACGAGTCCGTCGAGCCAGTCGGTTGTGGCGTCCGGCCACGGGAGCGGGTCCCAGCGCATCCGGTTGGGCGAGGGGGGCGTGTCGAAGGGCGCGGCGCGGAGGTGCGGTGCGCCATCGTAGCGGGAGAAGGCGGGGTGCTGCGCAGTCGGGCGGAGGCGGTAGAGCCACGTGCGGCGATTCTCATGGCGCGGCGCGGTGAAGGCGGTGCCGGAGAGTTGCTCGGTATAGAGGCCGAAGGGAACGTGCTGCGGCGAGTTGCGGCCGATCGGGAGCGCGCCGGGGACGGCCTCCGTTGAGACGTGGTTGCCGAAGCCGGGGTGGTAGCGGGGCGTCTCGGTCATGGCTGTCTCCTATTAACGCCGGCTGGCTCGCGGATCGGCTGCTTCTTACCGTCATCCCGGACTTGATCCAGGATCCCGCTTCTTCTTTCTCGGCGGCCGTGGAAGAAGAAGCGGGGCCCCGGATCAAGTCAGGGGCGACGGGTGGAGGCGTCAGGCCTCGACCTTGACCACGCCGCGCCGAATCTGGTCCAGCTCGATGCTCTCGAACAATGCCTGGAAATTGCCGTTGCCGAAGCCCTGATTGCCCTTGCGCTGGATGATCTCGAAGAAGATCGGGCCGACCATATTCTCGGTGAAGATCTGGAGCAGGATGCCCTCGTCGCCGACATTGCCGTCGATCAGGATCCGGTTGCGCTTCAGCCGTTCAAGGTCCTCGCCGTGGCCGGGAACGCGCTTGTCGACCAGCTCGTAATAGGTCTCGATCGTGTCTTGCAGCCGGACGCCGCGCGCGCGGAGCTTCTCGACCGTCTCGAAGATGTCGTCGGTGGTCAGCGCGAGGTGCTGGATACCCTCGCCGTTATATTCGCGGATGAATTCCTCGATCTGCGACGTCTCGTCCTTGCTCTCGTTGAGCGGGATGCGGATCGCGAGATCGGGGGCGATCATCGCCTGACTGAACAGCCCGGTGGCCTTGCCCTTGATGTCGAAGAACTTCTGTTCCTCGAACCCGAACAGCCGGCCATAGAAGCTCGACCATGTCCGCATCTCGCCGCGGCGGACGTTGTGGGTGAGGTGATCGAGAATATCGAGCCCGACGTTGTTCTGCTCGGCGGCTTCGCGCCAGCCGGGGACTTCCTCCCAATCGGCGTAGAGGTCCGCGCCGGCCTTGACGAGATAGAGGTAGCTGCCGCCGATGCCCTCGATCGGGAAGCTGCCCTCGCCAAGCGTCCCCGCCGCGGCGTCGACCGCGGTCGCGCCCTCGGCGAGCGCATGGTCATAGGCGGACTGCGGGTCGGCGACGCGGAACGCCATGCCGCTGGCCGAGGGGCCGTGGAGCGCACGGAAGTCGGCAGCCTGTCCGGTCGGCTCGCGGTTGAGCAGCAGGTTGATGCGGCCCTGTACGTAGCGCGTCACCTGCTTGGTCGGGTGACGGTGCGCGGCGACGAAGCCCATCTGCTCGAACTGGCTGGCAAGCGTGTCGGGATCGGGCGAGGTGAATTCGCAAAACGCGAAGCCGGCGAGGCCGAGCGGATTGGCGGGATCGGTCATGGTCGGGCCTTTCAGGTGAAGGGGTTAGCGGCGGGCGTGCGCTTGGGTGCCGCGCGCGTAGACGCGGTCATCGGGCAGGATCGTCTCCGGGTCGTGATCCGGCTGGCCTTCCAGCTCGGCGTAAAGCGGGGCGAAATCGGTGTTGAGCGTCTGGTCGAGCAGCTCCTCGAAGCTGTCGATGACAAAGTAGCTCTGCTGGAAGTCGTCGATCCGGTAGCGGGTGCGCATGACGCGCTTCAGGTCGAAACCGATCCGGTTGGGCGAGGCGTCGTCGAGCGCGAAGACCGACTCGGATCGCGAGGACACGATGCCGGCGCCGTAGAGCGCGAGCCCATCGCCGGCGCGCACCAGCCCGAACTCGACCGTGTACCAGTAGAGCCGCGAGAGGCGATCGATTGCGCCCATCGCCGCGGCGCGCTGCCCGCCCTGTCCGTAAGCCTGCATGTAGTCGGCGAACACCGGGTTCGCGAGCAGCGGGACGTGGCCGAAAACGTCGTGGAAGACGTCGGGCTCCTGGAGATAGTCGAGCTGATCCGGGCGGCGGATGAAATTGCCCGAAACGAAGCGGCGGTTGGCGAGATGGTCGAAGAAGACGTCGTCGGGGACGAGACCGGGAACCGCGACGACCTGCCAGCCGGTCGCCTTCATCAGCCGTTCGGAGAGTTCGTCGAAGTCGGGGATGCCGGGCTTCGACAGGCGGAGCACGTCGAGACCGTCCATGAACTCGGGGGTGACGCGGCCGGGCAGCATCGCGATCTGGCGCGCGAACAGCGTGTCCCAGGTGGCGTGTTCCTCGGCCGTGTACGCGTCCCAGCCCTGCGGGATCGTCCAGTCGGCGGCGGCCCCCTCGGGCCGGATCAGCGCGGTGTCTGCCATGATGGCACGATCGCATATGGCGGCGATCAATGCTTATCAGAATGGCGCCATAAGCGGCTTTCGATGAAACGATCGACGCGTTATTACTGCGCTCCATGAACCAGATCGATCAACTCGACGCCATCGACCGCCGGATCGTTTCGGCGTTGCAGGAGGACGGGACGCTCAGCAACGCCGATCTGGCGCAGCGTGTCGGCGCGTCGTCGGCATCGTGCTGGCGACGGGTCAAGGCGCTGGAGGCGGCAGGCGTGCTGACGCGCACGGTGCGGCTGGTCGATCCGGCGGCGGTCGGGCGCGGGGTCAACGTGCTGTGCAACGTGCGGATGCGCAGCCATGCGATCGAGGCGCGGCAGGCGTTCGAGGCCTTCGTCGACGGGCGGCCGGAGATCGTCGAGAGCTTCTCGATGTCGGGCGAGTGGGACTATCTGCTGCGGATCGTCGTCGCGGATGTCAGCGACTATAATCACTTTCTGATGCAGGTGATGCTGGGGCATCCGTCGGTGGCGGGGGCGTCATCGCATTTCGCGCTGTCGATGACGAAATATACGACGGCGATTCCGGTCTAGGTTGACAGACCGACGCGCAGGTTAACGGTTTCACCCACCCGTTCGCCCTGAGGAGCCGTTGAGCTTGTCGAAACGGCGTCTCGAAGGGCAGTGCTTCGAGACGAGGCTTCGACAGGCTCAGCCTCTCCTCAGCACGAACGGAAGTGGCTCACGGTGGGGTGACCTACGCCGCCAGCCATTCCGCCAGCGCCGAACGCGCGCGGTCGGTGTACATCTTCTTGCGATCGGCCTTCTTCGTCCGGCCGGGGATCGGCGGGAAGAGACCGAAGTTGACGTTCATCGGCTGATAGCTGTCCGCCTCCGCGCCGCCGGTGATGTGCGACAGGAGCGCGCCGAGCGCGGTTTCCACCGGGGGCGGGGCAAGCGTCTCGCCGCGCAGCTCGGCGATTGCGAAGCGGCCGGCGAGCAGGCCGATCGACGCGCTCTCGATATAGCCCTCGCAGCCGGTAATCTGGCCGGCGAAGCGGATGTTCGGGCGAGAGCGGAGCCGCAGCGTCGCGTCGAGCAGTTCGGGCGAGCGCAGGAAGGTGTTGCGGTGCAGCCCGCCGAGCCGCGCGAACTCAGCATTCTGAAGGCCGGGAATGGTGCGGAACAGCCGGACCTGCTCGGCGTGCTTGAGCTTGGTCTGAAAGCCGACGATGTTCCACAGCGTGCCGAGCGCATTGTCCTGGCGGAGCTGGACGCAGGCATAGGGCCAGCGGCCGGTGCGCGGATCGTCGAGGCCGACGCCCTTCATCGGGCCGAAGCGCAAGGTTTCGGGGCCGCGCTCCGCCATCACCTCGATCGGCATACAGCCTTCGAAATAGGGGACGTTCTCCCATTCACGATATTCGGTCTTCTCGCCGTCGATCAGCGCGGCGACGAAGGCGTGATACTGGTCCTTGTCGAGTGGGCAGTTGATGTAATCGGTGCCAACATCGGGTGAAGACAGCCCCAGGCTGTCTTCAGTCTGCCCGGGGGGCAGACGGCCCGATGTTCCCTTGTTCCAGCGCGACTGGAACCATGCGGTCTCCATGTCGATCGAGTCGCGGTGGACGATCGGCGCGATCGCGTCGAAGAAGGCGAGCGAGTCGCGGCCGGTTTCGGCGGCGATCCGCTCCGACAGGCCCGGCGCGGTGAGCGGGCCGGTGGCGATGATCGCCGGCGTGTGGGGGAGCGTGTCGATCCGCTCGCGCACGACGGTGATGTTCGGGTGCGCCGCCACCGCCGCCGTCACGCCGGCCGAGAAGCCGTCGCGATCGACTGCGAGCGCCGAGCCGGCGGGGACGCGGTGGCGGTCGCCTTCGCGCAGGATCAGCGAGCCGAGTGCGCGCAACTCCTGATGGAGCAGGCCGACCGCGTTGCTGTCGGCATCGTCGCTGCGGAAGCTGTTCGAACATACCAGCTCGGCGAGATCGTCGGTGTGGTGCGCGGGGGTGGTGTCGCCGCCGCCGCGCATTTCGGAGAGGCGGACCTTGAAGCCGGCCTCGGCCAATTGCCACGCGGCCTCGGACCCGGCGAGCCCGCCGCCCACGATATGAATGTCATACGTCATAAGGGGCGGATAGCGGGTGCGGCTTGTCTTGTCAGCGCCGCGCAACCACCTCGGCGGGCATGACGATCTATACCATCGGTTATGAAGGCGCGACGATGGCCGGGTTCATCGCGACGTTGCAGGCGGCGGGGGTGCGGCGGGTGATCGATGTCCGCGCCTTGCCGCTGTCGCGGCGACCGGGGTTCTCCAAGTCGCCGCTGGCGGCGTCGCTGGGGGAGGCGGGGATCGACTATGTGCACCTGAAGGCGCTCGGGACGACGAAGCGCGGGCGCGATGCGGCGAAGAAGGGCGATGTGGCGACGCTGACCGCGGTGTATGAGGTTCAGCTCGACCTGCCCGAAGCGCAGGCGCAGGCGGCGCAGATGCTGGCGCTGGCGGATGAGATGCCGAGCGCGTTGCTCTGCTTCGAGCGCGATCCGTGCCATTGCCACCGGACCTTGTTGTTGCGGGCGGTGGGTGAGGGGCGCGAGGTGGTGAATTTGAACGTGTAGCTGTCGCCCCAGCGAAGGCGGGGCCTATGGCTGTTTCGTCTTGATGCGACGGTGACACATCCGCGATGCGATGTGTGACGACGTTTCGCAACCATTCGACAGACATGGGCCCCTGCCTTCGCAGGGGCGACGGTTAGCCGGTGGTGGGGAGCTTGATCGTGCCGTCGGCGCGGCGGTCGAGCGGGCCGTAGGCGATCACCGTTTCCAGCAGCATCGCGCCGTACAGGTGCGGGAAAAGCTGGCCGCCGCGCGACTCCTCCCACTTCACCTTGTCGCCATGCGCGGCGAGGTCGACGGCGGCGATGTGCAGATCGTCCTGTCCGGCGAAATGCTTGTCGATCGTCGCCGCAAGCTGCTCGGCGGTCGACAGATGGATGTAGCCATCCGCCACGTCGACCGGCGCGCCGCCGAACCGCCCGTCCTGCTCCAGCGTCGCCATCTGTTCGGCAGTCAGGACCTTGTAGGCGGTCAGCGGCGTGTCGGTCATTCACCATCCTCCGGGCCGGCGGCGGCATCGTCGCCGACCGTAGCATCATCGACCGGCGCAACCGACGTGTCGCCGGCCAGTTCCTCGGCGACCAGCGCCTCGGCGGCGTCCTCGGGCTCGGGCTCCTCGTCGATGCGCGCGGCGGAGACGACATGCTCGTCCTTGGCGACGTTGAACAGGCGCACGCCCGCCGAGCCGCGGCCGATGACCCGCAGGCTGCCGAGCGGCATTCGGATCATCTTCGCCTGATCGGTGACCAGCATCAGCTGCTCGGCCTTGGTCGAGGGGAAGCTGGCGACGACCGGCCCGTTGCGCGCGATATTGTCGATGTTGGTGATGCCCTGCCCACCGCGCCCGGTACGGCGATATTCATAGGCCGAGCTGATCTTGCCGTAACCGTTGGCGCAGACAGTGAGCACGAACTGCTCGCGCGCGCGCAGGTCCTCGAAACGGTCGAGCGGCATCGTCAGCTCGCCCTCGCGTTCCTTCCATGGCGCGTTACGGAGATATTCGTCGCGCTCCTCCTGATCGCGGACCCCGACGCGGTGCAGCACCGACAGCGAGATGACCTGATCGTCGCCCTTGAGCGCGATGCCGCGCACGCCGGTCGAGTTGCGGCTCTGGAACTCGCGCACCTCGTCGGCGGCGAAGCGGATCGCCTTGCCGGCGCGCGTGGCGAGCAGCACGTCGTCGCCCTCGTCGAGCAACGCCACGCCGATCAGCCGGTCGTCGGCATCCTCACCCTCGAACTTCATCGCGATCTTGCCGTTCGACGGCACGTTGGTGAACGCGTCCATCGAGTTGCGGCGCACCGAGCCCTTGGCGGTCGCGAACATGACGTGGAGCTTGCCCCATTCCGCCTCGTCCTCGGGCAGCGGCAGCACGGTCGAGATCGTCTCGCCCTGTTCGAGCGGGAGCAGGTTGATCATCGGGCGACCGCGCGTCGCCGGGCCGCCCTCGGGCAGGCGCCAGACCTTCATGCGGTACACGCGCCCGAGCGTTGAGAAGAACAGCACCGGGGTGTGCGTCGAGGTGACGAACAGCTTGGTGACGACGTCCTCGTCCTTGGTCGCCATGCCGGCGCGGCCCTTGCCGCCGCGCGCCTGCGCGCGGAAGGCGTCGAGCGGGGTGCGCTTGATGTAGCCGGCCATGGTGACGGTCACCACCATGTCCTCGCGCTCGATCAGATCCTCGTCGTCGATCCCGTCGGCGGCGGCGGCGATCTCGGTGCGGCGCGGCGTCGCGAACAGCTCGCGCACCTCACGGAATTCATCGCGCATCACCGCGTAAAGCTTCACGCGATCGGAGAGGATCGCGAGCAGTTCGGCGATCGAATCGGCGAGCGTCTTCAGCTCGTCGCCGATCTCGTCGCGGCCCAGCGCCGTGAGGCGGTGGAGCCGCAGGTCGAGGATCGCGCGGACCTGCACTTCGGACAGGCGGTAGCTGTCGCCCGCGACATCGGTTTCGAGCGCCTCGACCAGCCGCAGGTACGGCGCGATCTCGGCGATGGGCCACTCGCGCGACAGCAGCTTGGCGCGCGCCTCCGCCGGGCTCGACGAGCCGCGGATGATCCGCACCACTTCGTCGAGGTTGGTGACGGCGATGACGAGGCCGAGCAAGATGTGCGCGCGCTCGCGGGCCTTGTTCAGCTCGAACTTGGCGCGGCGCGTGATGACCTGTTCGCGGAACTGCACGAACGCGCTGATGATGTCGCGCAGGTTGAGCAGCTCGGGGCGACCGCCGCGGATCGCGAGCATGTTCGCGGGGAACGAGCCCTGCGCGGGCGTGTGCCGCCACAGCTGGTTGAGCACCACCTCGGGCGTCGCATCGCGCTTGAGGTCGATGACGATCCGGACGCCTTCGCGGTTCGATTCGTCGCGAATGTCGCTGACGCCCTCGATGCGCTTGTCCTTGGCGGCCTCGGCGATCTTCTCGACCAGCGCGTTCTTGCCCTGCTGGAACGGGATTTCGGTCAGCACGATCGAGGTGCGGTCGCCACGCCCGGTCTCGATCTTGTGGCGGCTGCGCACGATCACCGAGCCGCGCCCGGTCTCATAGGCGGAGCGCGCGCCGGCACGGCCGAGGATGATCGCACCGGTCGGGAAATCCGGACCGGGGACGATCTCCATCAGCTCTTCGGTGGTGATCGCGCCATTGTCGAGATAGGCGAGACAGGCGTCGACGACTTCGCCGAGATTGTGCGGCGGGATGTTGGTCGCCATGCCGACCGCGATGCCGCCGGCGCCGTTGACCAGCAGGTTCGGGAAGCGCGCCGGCAGCACCTGCGGCTCGCGCTCCGACCCGTCGTAGTTCGGCTGGAAGTCGACCGTGTCCTTGTCGAGGTCATCCATCAGATAATTGGCGGACTTCGCCAGCCGCGCCTCGGTATAACGCATCGCGGCGGCGGGATCGGGGTCCATCGAGCCGAAATTGCCCTGACCGTCGATCAGCGGCAGCCGCATCGACCAGTCCTGCGTCATGCGGACCAGCGCCTCGTAGATCGAGCTGTCGCCGTGCGGGTGATATTTACCGATCACGTCGCCGACGATGCGCGCCGATTTGCGATACGGGCGGTTGTAGAGGAACCCGCTTTCGTTCGCCGAGAACAGGATGCGGCGATGCACCGGCTTCAGCCCGTCGCGCACGTCGGGCAGCGCGCGCGCCACGATGACGCTCATCGCATAGTCGAGGTAGCTGGTCTTCATCTCCTCGACGATGGAGATGGGGGCGATAGCGGAAGGATCGGCGAGGACGGTGTCGTCGGCCAACTGGACGTACTTTCTTTTTACGGATTCGTTTCAGGCGCGTGTCTAGGCCGCACGCGGGGCAAAGTCACGCCCGGGGCGACCGGGATGGGCGAGCGTCAGGCTCGTTTTGTCGGGACGGGGTCAGCCGGTTTCGTCATCGCGAGCGAAGCGACGCAATCCAAAGCCGGATCAGTACGCCCTGGATTGCTTCCTCCGGCCTTCGCCGGGGTCGCAATGACGAAGATCGGCGATCACGGCGCGATCTCGGCACCGTCCCACGCGAACAGCTTGCCGCTGTCGGCGGGCTTCAGCGCGTCGAGCACGTCGAGCAACTGCACCGCGGCGCGATCTGGCTGGAACAGGTCGCGTCCGCTCTGCTGGAACGGCTTGGACAGCCGCGTATCGACGGTGCCGGGGTGGAGCGCGACGACGATGCCACGGTCGTTGCGGCGCTTGTCCTCGATCGCCAGCGTGCGGATCATCTGGTTGAGCGCCGCCTTGCTGGCGCGATAGCCGTACCACCCGCCGAGGCGGTTGTCGGAAATGCTGCCGACGCGCGCCGAGAGGGCGGCGAACACCGAACGCCCGGTGCGGGGCAGGATCGGCAGGAAGTGTTTGGCGACCAGCGCCGGGCCGATCGCGTTCACGGCATATTGCTGCGCCAGCCACGCCGGGTCGAGGTCACGCAGCGCCTTTTCCGGGCCGTGCTCGGCATCGTGGAGCAGCCCGGTGGCGACGACGACCAGATCGGCCTTGCCGACGCGCGCGGCCGCGGCGGCGATCGTCGGCTCGTCGGTCAGGTCCAGTTCGGCGCGGGTGAGGCGGACGACGTCATTCTCCTCCTCCGCCAGCGCAGCGGCGAGCGCCGCGCCGATCCCGCCGCCGGCACCGATGACGACCGCGCGCATTACGCCGCCCGCCGGAAGGTCCAGCGCGCCTCGTCGCTGGCATCGGCGTCGAAGCGATAGCCGGCGGTATCGAACGCCTTCATGCCGTCGAGATCGGCGACATGATGCTCGACCAGATAGCGCGCCATCATCCCGCGCGCCTTCTTGGCGTGGAAGCTGACGAAACGGTCATCGGCCTCGCGGAAATCGACCGCGACGACGCGGAGGTCGGCGGGGAGCTTGCCCGCAACCGCCTCCCAATATTCGTTGCTGGCGAGGTTCAGGACCGTCCCCGACCCCTCGGCTTCGACATCGGCGGCGAGCGCATCGGCGATGCGCGGCCCCCACCAGTCGGTCAGCTTGTCGCGGCGTGGCGCCCAGCGCGTGCCCATCTCCAGCCGGTACGGACGCATCCCGTCGAGCGGACGCAGCAGGCCGTACAGGCCGGAGAGCAGCCGCAGATGCTCCTGCGCAAAACGCACGGCCGGTTCGTCGAGCGTCGCCGCATCGAGCCCGGTGTAGACGTCGCCGGCAAACGTGTAGAGCGCGGGCCGTTCCGCTGCGGTCTCGAAGTCGCGGAAGCGGTCGGCGTTGAGCTTGGCGAGCGCCGGCGAAATCTTCATCAGCCCGGAAAGCCGCTTCTGCGTCAGATGCGCGGCGGCTTTCGCGAGCGTCGCCGCTTCGGTCGCGAAGCGCGCGGGGGTGGCGGGAAAGGGCGGGGGTGTTTCGAGATCCAGCGTCTTGGCCGGCGAGAGAACGGCGATCATCGCCGCGCCGTACTCCCGCGACCAGCCGCGTTCAATCGCGGTTCAGCGGCGGCAATGCATTGCTACGGTACATTCCTTGAACAGGCGCGCGGTGGGCACTAGAGCACCGACCGAGCGTTACGCCCGCGAAATCTGGAGAGACGTGTCGATGAAGACCCTTTCGAACGCCGTGATGGCTGTGCTTCTGGCTGGTGGTGCGACCGTCGCGCTGTCGCAGCCGGCGGTGGCACAGAAGAAGAAGGAAGAGCAGAAGGGCGAACAGCTCAAGCTCAGCAACGAGGTCCGCGGCCCGGCCGCGCAGGCGCAGACCGCGCTGGCCGCCAAGGATGTCGCGACCGCGACCCCGCTGGTCGCCGCCGTCGAGGCCGCTGCCAAGACCGACGACGAAAAGTATATCGCCGCCGCGCTGCGTCTCAATCTCGAGGTGATCCAGCCGGGTGGGCCGAACAACGCCAATCTGGTCGCGCCGCTCGACGCGCTGATCGCCAGCCCGCGCACCGCGCAGGCCGACAAGGCGAAGTACACCTATCAGCGTGGCGTGATCCAGGCGAACGCCAAGGATGCGGCGGGTGCGATGCGCTTCTTCGAGCAGGCGCAGCAGCTCGGCTACAACGATCCGAACCTGCCGCTCCAGCTCGTCAAGCTGAAGATGGACTCGGGCGACATCGCCGGGGGCTCCGCGGCGCTGGCCAAGATGGTCGACGAGCAGATGGCCGCGGGCCAGAAGCCGTCGGAGGACATCTTCCGCTATGCGATCTCGCGCAACAATCAGGCGAAGAACCCGGCCGAGACGCGTGCGTGGATGCGTCGCTACCTCACTGCCTATCCGACCGCCAAGAACTGGCGCGACATGCTGGTGGTGTGGGGCATCCAGCCGCAGTCGATGGTGACGCTCGACAAGGGGCAGAAGGTCGACCTGTATCGCCTGCTGCGCTCGGGCAAGGCGCTTGCCGACCAGTATGATTACGAGATCTACGCGCAGTGGACCTTCGACCAGGGTCTGCCGTGGGAATCGAAGGCGGTGCTGACCGAGGGCAAGGCCGCGGGCAAGATCCCGGCGAGCAGCCCGGACGCGGGCAGCCTGCTGGCGGCGGCGAACAAGTCGATCTCGAACGAAGGGTCGATGGCGGCGGTCGAGGCGCGCGCGATGAAGGCGGCGGACGGCAAGCTCGCCGCGAGCACCGCGGACGCCTATCTCGGGACCGGCGAATATCCCAAGGCGATCGCGCTGTACCGCGCCGCGCTGCAGAAGGGCGGCGTCGACGCCAATGTCGTGAACACGCGGCTCGGCATCGCGCTGGCGAATTCGGGCGACAAGGCCGGGGCGAAGACCGCTTTCCAGGCGGTGTCCGGCAGCCCGCGCGCCGATATCGCCGGCTGGTGGATCGACTTCCTCGATCACCCGCCGGTCGCTTAACGCGCGCCGATCGGAAGCGAATGTGGAGGGGCGGCCGGCGGGCCGCCCCTTTTTCTATGGTGCGTGTGGCGTTGCGATCAGCTGATCGGGACGCCGGCCTGCGCCTTGAAGGTGCGGATCGTCAGCGACGACTTCACGCTGGTGACATTGGGCGCGGACGTCAGCTTGGTGGTGAGGATGCGCTGAAAGCTTTCCAGATCCTGCGCGACGATCTTCAGGATGAAGTCGATCTCGCCATTGAGCATGTGACATTCGCGAACCTCGGGGATCGCGGCGACATGCGCCTCGAAGGCGGCGAGATCGGGCTCGGCCTGGCTGCGCAGGCTGACCATCGCGAAGACCGTGATCGGGAAACCCAGCTTGGTCGCGTCACACTCGGCGTGATAGCCGCGAATCACGCCGGCCTGTTCGAGCGCACGAACCCGGCGCAGGCAAGGCGGCGCGGTCAGGCCGACCCGTTCGGCCAGCTCGACGTTCGTCATCCGCCCGTCCTCCTGCAGTAGCGCCAGGATTTCGCGATCGATCCGATCAAGGGTCATCTTATCTCACTCAACTTGCCGCGCATCTTCGCGATAGCTTCTATAACGAGGGCTATAGGATTGTTGCGCTCAAACGCAATTGTCCAAAGCTGCTTCAATACGGGATGCCGGCGCGATCTGCGCGATGGCTCCGAACCGGCCGCGTCTCTACGAACGGCGGCGGGATGAACCCGATAAGAAAAGAGGTCGATCGTTTCCGTGCGCTTCAATGACAGCCTCAGAACCGTGTTGGCAGCCGAGGCGCGCTCGGCACTGGGTGCGCGCGCGACCTATCGGCAGCTCGTCGACCTGATCGCGCGCGGGCGCGCGCCGGCCGACGATATGCTCCTGATGCGGCTTGAGCAATTGCGCGAGCGCGTACCGGAAGCGGTGCGGATCGCCTGCGCGCGATCGCTGGCGCTGGTCGATGCGCCGTTGCCGCTCGTCACCGCGTTCGTGAACGACACGCCCGACGTGGCGGCGGCGGCATTGCGCGCGGTGCGACTCGACGCGGCGGATTGGGAGGTGCTGCTGCCACGGCTCGGGCCGGTCGGACGGAGCGCCCTGCGACACCGGCGCGACCTGCCGCCCTCGGTCGAGCGCGCGCTGGAGAGTTTCGGCGGCGCGGACTTTCGGCTCGGCTACGCGCCCGCAGCGGTCGAGACGGCCAGCCGGGACGGAGCGGGCGGTACGCGGTTCGACGTCGCCGATCTGGTCGAGCGGATCGCCGCGCATCAGCGCGACGGGGACGAGCCGATCCGCCCGCTCGCCAGCTTCCGGTTCGAGACCGACGCGGCGGGGGTGATCCGGTGGCTGGATGCCGTGCCGCGCGGCGCGGTGATCGGACTGACGCTCGACCATCGCGCCGGCATCTGGGCAGGGGCGGCGGTCGACGGCGTGGCGTCGGGTGCGTTCCGCAAGCGCGCGCCGTTTTCCGGCGCGCGGCTGCGGGTGCCGGGCGGATCGGCGATCGCCGGGGAATGGCGGATCGCCGGGGTGCCGATGTTCGATCAGGCGACGGGTACGTTCACCGGCATGCGCGGGCAGGCCCGCCGCCCGCGTGCCGACGAGCGCGCCGAACGCGCGGTGGAGCGCGATCACGCGGCCGGGGCGGAAGGGCTGCGCCGGCTGGTGCACGAGTTGCGGACGCCGACGAACGCGATCGCGGGCTTTTCCGAGCTAATCGAGCAGCAGTTGCTCGGGCCGGTCGCCGCGCCCTATCGCGATCGTGCGAGCGATATCCGCCGCCGCGTGACCGATCTGATCGGTGCGATCGAGGATCTCGACCTTGCGGCGCGGATCGACGGCCATGCGCTGGAGCGGCGGGGTGGCGTCACGCCGGCCGCGGCGCTGTTGCAGCGGATCGCGGACGACCTCGCACCGCTCGCCGCCCTGCGAGGTGCGGAGCTGGCATTGCCGGCCGCGCGCGACGCGGGCTGGTCGGTCAGCCCGCACGATGCCGAACGACTGATCGCGCGTTTGCTGTCGGCCGCGTTGTCGGCGGCCGCGCCGGGCGAGCGATTGACGATGACGCTGGTCGGCGGGGTCGGGACGCTGGCGCTGGCGCTGGAACCGCCGGCGGCCTTCGCATCGCGCGATGAGGCGAGCCTGTTCGCGCTGGATGACGAGGAAGCGTCGCGTGACGAGGGCGCGCCGCTGCTGGGGATCGGCTTCGCCTTCCGGCTGGTGCGCAATCTCGCGACCGAACTAGGTGGGCGGTTCGTGATCGCGCCCGGCTTGTTCACGCTGCTGCTGCCGGCGGTGGAGGATGGCGTCACGGGCCATGCGACCGGCGGCGCGACGTAGACGCTTGCCAGCGGGCGGGCGGCGGCGCTACGGGGCGGCGCGGTGTCGGGGCCTGTAGCTCAATGGTTAGAGCTGGCCGCTCATAACGGCTAGGTTGCGGGTTCGAGTCCTGCCGGGCCCACCACCGCACGTCGCTGGCGCATTGCGCCGCGGACGCGGCGTCGCCATGTGCCGCGCATGAGCAGCATCGGCACCCCCATCGACGAGACCGGCCTGTTGGTGCGCGAGCATGGGGCGTTCGTGCTACAATGCGACCGCGGCGGTCGCTATGTGCTGGAACTGCCGCGCGTTCCCGTCGACCACGTGCAGAAGCGGGTGCGCGTGCAGGGGGTGGTCTGTGCCGAGGGGCGCGTCGAGGCCGAGGGCGTCAGCGCCGCCTGAAGCGTGATCCACTTACGTGGAAGCGGCATCGGCTCGCTCCCCGCTCGACCGCCCATAGCGCATCCCGAAGGAAAGGTCGGGTGGCGGAGCGGGCCGGTGCCGCCGCCCATCCAGCTTTGCCGGATCAGGCCCTGATGATGGCCGGGCGGCGGATCGTTCGTCCGCCGCCCGGCCGGCCCGATCAGGCCCAGTTGGCCATCTTCTTCTCGAGATTGAGGCGGACCGCCTCGAAGAACTGCTCGGTGGTCATCCAGCGCTGGTCCGGACCGATCAGAATCGCGAGGTCCTTGGTCATGTCGCCGCTCTCGACGGTTTCGACGCAGACCTGCTCGAGCGTCTCGGCGAAGCGCGTCACGTCCGGCGTGCCGTCGAACTTGCCGCGATACTTGAGGCCGCCGGTCCAGGCGAAGATCGAGGCGATCGGGTTGGTCGAGGTCGCCTTGCCCTGCTGATGCTGGCGATAGTGACGCGTGACGGTGCCGTGCGCCGCCTCGGCCTCGATCGTCTTGCCGTCGGGGGTCATCAGCACCGAGGTCATCAGCCCCAGCGAACCGAAGCCCTGCGCGACCTGATCCGACTGGACGTCGCCGTCATAATTCTTGCAGGCCCAGACGAACTCGCCGTTCCACTTCAGCGCCGAGGCCACCATGTCGTCGATCAGGCGGTGCTCGTAAACGATGCCCGCGGCCTTGAACTGCTCGGCGAACTCGCTCTCGAACACCTCGGCGAAGATGTCCTTGAAGCGGCCGTCATAGGCCTTGAGGATCGTGTTCTTGGTCGACAGATACACCGGCCAGTTGCGACCCAGCCCGTAGTTGAGCGAGGCGCGCGCGAAGTCGCGGATCGACTCGTCGAGGTTGTACATGCCCATCGCGACACCCGATGACGGGAAGTTGAACACCTCGTGCTCGATCGTGTCGCCGTTCTCGCCTTCCCATTTCATGGTCAGCTTGCCCTTACCGGGCACCTTGAAGTCGGTCGCCTTGTACTGGTCGCCGAAGGCGTGACGGCCGACGACGATCGGGTGCGTCCAGCCCGGGATCAGGCGGGGCACGTTCTTCATGACGATCGGCTCGCGGAAGACGACGCCGCCGAGGATGTTGCGGATCGTGCCGTTGGGCGAGCGCCACATCTTCTTGAGGCCGAACTCCTCAACGCGCTGCTCGTCGGGGGTGATCGTCGCGCACTTCACGCCGACGCCATACTTCTGGATCGCCTTGGCGCTGTCCACCGTCACCTGATCGTCGGTGCGGTCTCGCTCCTGGACGCCGAGATCGTAATAATCGAGATCGATGTCGAGGTACGGCTTGATCAGGCGCTCGCGGATCCATTCCCAGATGATCCGCGTCATCTCGTCGCCGTCGATCTCCACGACGGGCGTCTTAACCTTGATCTTCGCCATGCTCGCTTGTCCTTCGAGTGGGTGGTTTGGTGCGGCGATAGGGGGAAGGCGGACGGGGATCAACCTGCGGCGTTGTCACCGCCCGCTTCGCCAGATAGGACGAAGCGATGACTTCGCTCGACAAGCCCCCGGTCGTCACGACCAACGTGAAGTGGCGCTTTCCCGCCGTTCACCCGGAGGGGCAGAAATTCACGGCCATCGCGTTCGGCATCACGCTGTTGATGACCATCGTCTCCAAGGTGTTCTTCTGGCCGTTTCTAGGCCTTACCCTGTGGGTGGCGGCCTTCTTCCGCGATCCGGTGCGCACCACGCCGATCGGCGACGACCTGATTGTCTCGCCCGCCGACGGGCTCATCACGATGATCGAGCGCGTGCCGGTGCCGCGCGAGCTGATCGGCGACCTCGGCGAGACGCCGATGGTGCGGGTGTCGGTGTTCATGTCGGTGTTCGACGTCCACATCAACCGTTCGCCGATCGCGGGGACGATCCGGCAGGTCGTCTATATTTCGGGCAAGTTCCTCAACGCCGATCTCGACAAGGCGTCGGAGGAGAATGAACGCCAGCATTTCGTGGTCGAAAGCTTCGATGGCCGCCGCGTCGGCTTCACGCAGATCGCCGGGCTGGTGGCGCGACGCATCGTCGGCTTCGCCAAGATCGGCGACATCGTCGCTGCCGGACAGCGCGTCGGACTGATCCGCTTCGGCAGCCGCGTCGACGTCTATCTGCCCGAAGGTTATGAGCCGCAGGTCGCGCTGGGGCAGCGTGCGGTGGCGGGTGAGACGGTGCTCGGTCGCCTCGGCGTGCCGCGCATCACCAGCAGGTCGCAGTAACGCGATGCGCCCGCCGATCCGTCGCCCGCTTCGTCGTCCGCCCGGTGGCCTGCCGCTGCGCGCGGTGGCTCCCAATGCGGTGACCGCCCTGGCGCTCTGCTCCGGGCTGTCGGGGATCCGTTTCGCGATCTCGGCGCAATGGGAGCTGGCGGTGGTGATGGTCCTCATCGCCGGCGTACTCGACGGGCTCGACGGGCGCGTGGCGCGGCTGCTGCATGGCGAGAGCCGGTTCGGGGCTGAGCTCGATTCGCTTTCCGACGCGATTTCGTTCGGCGTCTCGCCGGCGCTGATCCTCTATCTCTGGTCGCTTCACGCGCTGCCGCGCTTTGGCTGGATGGCGGCGCTCGTGCTGGCGGTGTTCTGTGCGCTGCGCCTTGCGCGATTTAACGCCAACATCGATGCCGACGACCAGCCGCACAAATCGGCGGGCTTTCTGACGGGGGTGCCCGCACCGGCCGGGGCCGCGTTGGCGCTGTTGCCGCTGTTCCTGTGGTTCGTCACCGAGGCGCCGATCCTGCGCGATCCGCGGCTGGTGGCGCCGTGGGCGGTCGCGGTCGCGCTGCTGATGGTGTCGAGCCTCGCCACCTTCTCGACCGGATCGCTGAAGCTGCGCCCCAACATCCGCTTCGAGGCGATCGCGATCGTCGTAGCGGTCGGTGCCGCGGCGGTCAGCGCCCCGTGGCAGACTGCCGCAGCGGCGGGGATCGCCTATCTGCTCGCACTGCCGTTCAGCGTCGCCAGCTATGCGCGCGTCAAGCGGCTTCGCGCAGCCGCAGCGCTGCCGCCGTCATCGTCGAGCCTGCCGCCCAGCGCCTGACCGCGATCCGCCGCTCGGCGCGAACCAGCGACGAAAGCGGCTCGAAACGTACATTGCCGGATTGCCCGCGCAGCACCGCGGCAATCCGCGACGCCTGCGGCAGTACCGTCGCCGCTAGCGCGTAGAGCGCCAATGCGGCCGCGCCGCCGAACACCATCACCGCCATCAAGGTCGCCATGCTCGCCTCCTCGCACATCGTGCGAACCGTGGTCCTGTAAATTCCTGCACAGCGCCACGGTTCCTAAATCAACGTCAGAGCGGACACTTAACAGTCGAGTTCCCGCTCTGTTCCAAAACCTTGTTCCATCTATGTTCACGCGTGTCAACACCCGCTCCCAGATTGCATTATAGATTGCGGTCGGCTAAGGCGCGCGTCTCAACCCCGCATGGGGAGCATCATCAACCGGTGCGCTGGCCTTTCAGGTCGCGTCACTCGCTCCCCAGAGGCTCAACCGGAAGGAAAAAACACCATGGCGGCTCCTGTCGTCTCCATGCAGCAGCTCATCGAAACCGGCGCGCACTTCGGTCACCAGACCCACCGCTGGAACCCGAAGATGAAGCCCTACATCTTCGGTGAGCGGAACGGCGTCCACATCATCGACCTGTCGCAGACCGTGCCGCTGTTCGCGCGCGCGCTCGACTTCGTCAGCCAGTCGGTCGCGTCGGGCGGCAAGGTGCTGTTCGTCGGCACCAAGCGCCAGGCGCAGGAGCCGGTCGCCGAGGCGGCGCGCCGCGCCGGCCAGCATTTCGTCAACCACCGCTGGCTGGGCGGGATGCTCACCAACTGGAAGACGATCTCGAACTCGATCAAGCGTCTGAAGAGCCTTGAGGAGCAGCTGTCGGGCAACACCGCCGGCCTCACCAAGAAGGAAGTCCTTCAGCTGACCCGCGAGCGCGACAAGCTCGAGCTGTCGCTGGGCGGCATCCGCGACATGGGCGGCATTCCGGACGTTATGTTCGTGATCGACGCCAACAAGGAAGAGCTGGCGATCAAGGAAGCCAACACGCTCGGCATCCCGGTCGTCGCGATCCTCGATTCGAACGTGTCGCCGGACGGCATCGCTTTCCCGGTGCCCGCCAATGACGACGCGGCGCGCGCGATCCGGCTGTATTGCGAGGCGATCGCCATTGCCTCGACCCGCGGCAACCAGCAGCAGCAGGCGAGCCGTGGCGTCGATCTGGGCGCGATGAGCGAGCCGCCAGCGGAAGAGGCGCTGGCCGCCGAGCCGGCCGCGGAACCCGTAGCGGCCGAGGGCGAACCCGCCGCCGCGTAAAGCGAATGTCATGGAGGCGTCGTAACCGGCGCCTCCACTATTTCCCGATCGACGCGTGGCGATGGAGATGTCGCCGCGCGTCGACTCCATCACAATCGAGGACAGTCAAATGGCCGAAATCACGGCAGCGATGGTCAAGGACCTGCGCGAGAAGAGCGGCGCGGGCATGATGGACTGCAAGAAGGCGCTGAACGAGGCCGGTGGCGACACCGATGCGGCGCTGGACTGGCTGCGCACCAAGGGCCTGGCCGCGGCGCAGAAGAAGTCGAGCCGCACCGCCGCCGAGGGTCTGGTCGGCGTCGCCGTCGCCGGCACCAAGGGTGCGGTGGTCGAGGTGAACTCCGAGACCGACTTCGTCGCGAAGAACGAGCAGTTCCAGAACTTCGTCCGCGAAGTGACGCAGATCGCGCTCGCCACCGGCGGTGACGTCGACGCCATCAAGGCCGAGAAGATGCCGTCGGGCCCCACCGTCGAGGAGGTTCTGACCAACAACATCGCGACGATCGGCGAGAATCAGTCGATCCGCCGCGCACGCCAGCTGAGCGTCGCGAACGGCGCGGTCGTGGCCTATGTCCACAACCAGCAGGCACCGGGTCTCGGCAAGATCGGCGTGCTGGTCGCGCTGGAGAGCAATGCCGCCGACGACGTGCTGCAGGGTCTCGGCAAGCAGCTGGCGATGCACATCGCCGCCGCCTTCCCGAAGGCGCTGAACGAGAACGACCTCGACGAGGCCGAGATCGAGCGCGAGCGCGCGATCGCGACCGAAAAGGCGTCCGAATCGGGCAAGCCGGCCGACATCATCGCCAAGATGGTCGAAGGGTCGATCGCCAAGTACCGCAAGGAGCATGCGCTGGTCAGCCAGCTGTTCGTCATGGACGGCAAGACCAAGATCAGCGACGTGGTTGCCAAGGCCGGCAAGGACGCCGGTGCCGAGATCAAGCTGGTGGACTATGTCCGCTTCCAGCTCGGCGAGGGCATCGAGAAGGAAGTGTCCGACTTCGCCGCCGAGGTCGCCGCCGCTTCGGGTGTGCCGCAGGGCTGATCCATCTGCCGCACCGCGGGCGTCCCCCCGGTGCCGGTCGGATATTGCGCCGCCGCTCCGGTCCAGGCCGGGGCGGCGGTTTGCGTTTGTGCGGCGCGGGGAGGGCGTCCGGATCATGTCAACCCATTGCCAGCCGCGCACCCGCCGCTTAGGGTCCGCGCCGCTTCGCCCTCCCACAACGACGGAATTCACGTGACCGAGCCCCGCTACAAACGCATCCTGCTGAAACTGTCGGGCGAGGTCCTGATGGGGCAGGGAGGGCTCGCGATCGATACCGCGGTCACCGCGCGCGTTGCCGAGGAGATCGCCGATGTGCGTGCGCAGGGCTATGAGCTGTGCGTCGTCGTAGGCGGCGGGAACATCTTCCGCGGCATCTCCGGTGCTGCCAATGGCATGGAGCGCGCGACCGCCGATTATATGGGCATGCTGGCGACGGTGATGAACGCGCTGGCGGTGCAAAACGCGCTGGAGACGATCGGGGTCGATACGCGCGTCCAGTCGGCGATCCCGATGCACTCGGTGTGCGAGCCGTTCATCCGCCGCCGCGCCGAGCGGCATCTGGAGAAGGGCCGCGTGGTGATCTTCGCCGCCGGAGTCGGCTCGCCGTTCTTCACCACCGACAGCGGCGCGGCGCTGCGCGCGGCCGAGATGAATTGCGACGCTCTGTTCAAGGGCACCTCGGTCGACGGCGTCTATGATGCCGATCCGAAGAAGGTCGCCGATGCGAAGCGTTATGAGACGGTCAGTTACGACATGGTGCTGGCAAAGAACCTGAAGGTGATGGATGCCAGCGCCGTGGCGCTGTGCCGTGATTCGGACATTCCGATCGTCGTGTTCAACATCCGCGAGCATGGCAACTTCGCCGCCGTGCTGGACGGCAAGGGCGTATCGACGGTCGTGCAGAAGAAGATGGAGACTATCGATGCCCGCGTATGACAAGGCCGATCTCGAGCGGCGCATGAACGGCGCGATCGAAGCGCTGAAGGGCGACCTGAGCGGGTTGCGCACCGGCCGTGCCTCGACGTCGCTGCTCGATCCGGTGACCGTCGAGGTCTATGGCGCGCACATGCCGCTCAACCAAGTCGCGACCGTCTCGGTGCCCGAGCCGCGGATGCTGTCGGTGCAGGTCTGGGACAAGACCAATGTCGGCCCCGTCGAAAAGGCGATCCGCTCGGCCGGGCTCGGTCTCAACCCGATCAACGACGGCCAGACGCTGCGGCTGCCGATCCCCGATCTGACCGAGGAGCGCCGTAAGGAGCTGGCGAAGCTGGCCGGGCAATATTCCGAGAAGGCGAAGATCGCGGTGCGCAACGTCCGTCGCGACGGCATGGATGCGCTGAAGACCGACGAGAAGAAGAACGTCATCTCCGAGGACGATCGCAAGCGGCTGGAGACCGAGGTCCAGAAGCTGACCGACGCCACGATCACCGAGATCGACGCGGTGTCGGCCGCCAAGGAAAAGGAAATCCTCAACAAGTGACGTCGTGCGCGCTTCGGGGAGGGATCTGATGGCGACCGCGGCGATCCCGCAGGCCGTGCCCGCCGTCCTGCCGCGTCACGTGGCGATCATCATGGACGGCAACGGTCGCTGGGCCGCGGCGCGGCGGCTGCCGCGGGCCATGGGGCATCGCGCCGGCGTCGAGGCGGTCCGGACCGTCACGCGCGCGGCGCGCGCGATGGGGATCGAGGCGCTGACGCTCTACGCTTTCTCGTCGGAGAACTGGCGTCGACCGGCCGAGGAGATCGGCGGGCTGATGAAGCTGCTCAAGCTCTTCATCCGCAACGATCTTGCCGAGCTGGTCCGCGAGGATGTGCGCTTGCGCGTGTTGGGCGACTATCGCCGCTTTCCCGAAGATGTCGTTGCGCTGATCGACGATGCGCTGACACGGACCGCCGGCAATCGCGGCCCGATCCTCGCGATCGCGCTCAACTATGGCGCCCAGGCCGAGCTGGTCGCGGCGGCGCAGTCGCTCGCGGCGCGCGCCGCCGACGGTTCGCTCGATCCGACGACGATCGATGCGGAGGCGATCGAGGCGCAGCTTGAAACCCACGATCTGCCGCCGCTCGACTTGCTGATCCGCACCTCGGGCGAGCAGCGGCTGTCCAATTTCCTGCTGTGGCAGGCCGCGTACGCCGAGTTGCTGTTCGTCGACACGCTGTGGCCGGACTTCGGCGCCGAGGCGCTGGCGAGCGCGGTGGACGCCTTCGGGCGTCGCCAGCGCCGCTACGGCGGGCTGTGACCCGGTCCGCATGAGCGACGACGCTCCGCTTCCCCCGACGCCCGACGCCAAGTTGCGGACGCCGTCGAACCTGCGGCTGCGGATGATCGCCAGCGTCGGCATGATCGCGATAGCATCGGTGGCACTGATCGTCGGCGACATCGCATTCTGGCTGCTGGCGGTGGTGATCGCGCTGTTCATGATGGCCGAATGGTCGGACCTTCATCACGTCGACGCGCGGACCAAGCGGCTGGCGCAGATGGCGCTGAGCGTGCCGCTGGCGACGATGGCGCCGGCCTGGCTGATCATCGAGCCGCACGATTTCTTCACGCTCGGGCTGATCGGCGGCGCGGCGTTCTTCGTGGTGATCGTTACCCGGCTGCCGCAACTGGCGGTCGGCATCGTCTATTGTGGAGTGCCGGTGTTGGCGTTGGTGGTGTTGCGGCGGCATGACGCGCACGGGCTGCTCTACGCCTTCTGGGCGATGGCACTGGTCTGGGCGTGCGACATCGGCGCGTTCTTTGCGGGGCGTTCGATCGGCGGGCCGAAGCTGGCGCCGCGGCTGTCGCCGAACAAGACCTGGGCGGGACTGATCGGCGGAACGATCGCGGCGGGCGCGTTGGGGTTGGTGCTTCATGCCACCGCCGGGCTACCGCTCGCGCTCGCGATGTGTTCGCCGTTGCTGGCGGTGCTGGCGCAGGTCGGCGACCTTTACGAGAGCTGGCTCAAGCGGCGGGCGGGGGTGAAGGACTCGGGCAATATTCTGCCGGGGCATGGCGGGGTGCTCGACCGGCTGGACGGGCTGGTGCCGGTCGCCCCCGTTGCCGCGATCCTGGTGCTGATGCTGACGGGCGTTGCGGCATGAAGACCGTCAATGTCCTGGGGGCGACCGGGTCGGTCGGCACCTCGACGCTCGACCTCGTCGAGCGCGAGCCGGAGGCGTTTCGCGTGCGTGCGCTGACCGCCAATTGCGATGTCGCCGGGCTGGCGGCGGCTGCGATCCGCACGAATGCCGAACTTGCGGTGGTGGCGGACGAAGCGTGCCTTCCGCCGCTGCGTGATGCGTTGGCGGGGACGGGGATTGCGACCGCCGGCGGCGCGCAGGCGGTGTGCGATGCCGCGGCGAACGGTGCCGACTGGACGATGGGAGCGATCGTCGGCTGTGCGGGTTTGCGGCCGACGCTGGCGGCGATCGAGCAGGGCGGCACGGTGGTGCTGGCCAACAAGGAGCCGCTGGTTTCGGCGGGTGCGATCATCACCGCCGCGGCCGCGCGGTACGGCGCGACGCTGTTGCCCGCCGACAGCGAGCATAATGCGATCTTCCAGTGCCTCGACCTCAGCCAGGTCGAACGCGTCCGGCGGATCATCCTGACCGCGAGCGGCGGTCCGTTTCGCGACTGGTCGCTGGACGCGATGGCGACCGTGACCCCGACGCAGGCGGTGGCGCACCCCAATTGGTCGATGGGCGCGAAGATTTCGGTCGACAGCGCGACGATGATGAACAAGGGGCTCGAGCTGATCGAGGCGGCGGCGCTGTTCCCGATCCCCGCCGAGCGGATCGAGATCGTCATCCATCGCCAGTCGGTGATCCACAGCCTCGTCGATTACGTCGACGGGTCGATGCTGGCGCAATTGGGACCGAGCGACATGCGCGTGCCGATCGCGCATTGTCTCGCCTGGCCGGAGCGGATGGCGACGCCGATGGCGCCGCTCGACCTCGTGAGGATCGGCAGGCTCGACTTCGAAGCGCCTGACGAGACACGGTTTCGATCGCTGGCGTTGGCGCGGGCGGCGGTGGATGCGGGCGGCGCGCGGCCGGCGATCCTCAACGCGGCCAATGAAATCGCCGTTGCGGCATTTCTGAAGGGCGCGATCGGCTTTCTTGAAATCGCCGCAATCGTCGACGATACCCTGCAGCGCTACGACCCGGCCGCGCCGGAAACGCTCGACGCGGTGCTCCACGTCGATGCGGAAGCGCGGCGACTGGCGGGCGAGCGCGTGAAGGATTGCGTGGCTTGATCCAGACCCCCGGACTAATGCTGACCGTTCTCGCCTTCTTTTTGGTGATCGGTCCGCTCGTCTTCATCCATGAGATGGGACATTATCTCGCCGGGCGCTGGTTCGGCGTGAAGGCGGATGCCTTTTCGATCGGCTTCGGGCGTGAGCTGGCAGGCTGGACCGACCGGCGCGGGACCCGCTGGAAGCTCGCGCTGCTGCCGCTCGGTGGCTATGTGAAGTTCGCGGGCGACATGAACCCGGCGAGCCAGTCGACCGGCGAGTGGTTGGCGCTGCCCCCCGCCGAGCGCGCGCAAACCTTTCAGGCCAAGCCGGTGTGGCAGCGCGCGATCATCGTCGCCGCCGGGCCGTTCGTGAATTTCGTGCTCGCGATCCTGATCCTTGCCGGCTTCGCGATCGCTTATGGCGATGCACGGACGCCGAGCGTCGTTGGACAGGCGATCCCCGGTACCGCCGCCGCGGCGGCAGGCCTGCGGGCGGGCGACCGGGTGACCGCGCTCGGCGGGCGACCGGTCGAGACGTTCGAGGACATGGTGCGGTTCGTGAAGATCCGGGCGGGCGAGCGGGTGCGCGTCGACTACGTGCGTGGCGCCAGCCCGGCGAGCGTCGAGGCGGTGATCGGCACGCAGGAGCAGCGCGATCGCTTCGGCAACAGCTACCGTGTCGGGTTGCTTGGCATCTCGCCGGCCGCGCCGGTGATCGAGCCGGTCGGCGTGCTGGAAGCGCCGGTGATCGCCGTGCGGCGCACCGGGCAGATCGTCGAGATGATGGTCGAGACAATCGGGCAGATCATCTCCGGCCGCCGGTCGGTCAAGGAACTCGGCGGGCCGCTGTCGATCGCCAAGGTGTCGGGCGAGCAGATCACGCTGGGGCCGGACGCCTTCGTTTTCCTGATCGCCTTGGTGTCGATCAATCTCGGGTTCATCAACCTGCTGCCAGTGCCGATGCTCGATGGCGGGCATCTGCTCTTCTATGCGATCGAGGCGGTGCGACGTCGGCCGGTTGCGCCGGAGGCGGTGGAGTGGGCGTATCGCGGCGGGCTGGTGGCGGTGCTTGCCCTGATGTTGCTGGTGACCTTCAACGATCTCGGCAACTTCGGCCTGTGGCGACATCTGGCCGGGTTGATCGGGTGAGCAAGGTGAGGCAGGGCGGCGCACGCGCCGAAGACCGGGCCTGGATGGACGGCGTTTACTCTCGGGTAGGATTGCAGTGACGGTGCTGAACACTTCGACTTCGCGGGCGCGTGCCTCGGCGACCTTGCTGGGCTGCACCATGCTGGCCGGTGTGCCGCTGGCCGCGACCGCCCAGACGCGCCCGGCCGCCAACGCGCCCGCCCGTCAGGCCGCGACCGCCCCGGCCGCGGCGCAGGCACCGGCGATCGCCCAGCCGGCCGCACGCACGATCACCTCGCTGCGCGTCGAGGGGACGCAGCGGATCGAGCCGGAGACGGCGCTGAGCTATACCAAGCTGCGGCAGGGCGACAGCTACACCAACGAGACGCTCGATCAGGCGATCAAGGACCTGTACGCCAGCGACCTGTTCGCCGACGTGCAGATCGACGGCGCGGCGACCGGCAACATCGTGATCCGCGTCCGCGAGAACCCGATCATCAACCGCGTGATCTTCGAGGGCAACAAGCGCCTGAAAGAAGACAAGATCGGCAAGGAAGTGCGCCTCAAGCCGCGGCAGATCTTCACCCGCTCCGCCGTGCGCGCCGACGTGGCGCGGATCATCGAGCTGTATCGTCGGCAGGGCCGCTTTGCCGCGACCGTTCAGCCGAAGATGGTCAGCCTCGACCAGAACCGCGTCGACGTGATCTTCGAGGTGAGCGAGGGGCCGAAGTCGAAGGTCCGCCAGATCAACATCATCGGCAATCAGGTATTCGACGACGGCAAGCTGCGCGCCCAGATGGCGACCAAGGAAGCCCGCTTCTATCGGCTCCTGTCGTCGGGCACGTCCTACGATCAGGATCGCCTCGCCTACGACCAGCAGAAGCTGCGGCAATTCTATCTTACCGAAGGCTATGCCGATTTCCGCGTGACCTCGGCGGTCGCCGAGCTGACCCCGGACCGCAAGGACTTCATCATCACCTATGTGGTGGAGGAAGGGCCGCGCTATAAGTTCGGCGACGTGACCGTTGACAGCGATATCCGCGACTTCGACGGCAAGAAGCTCGCCGCCGGGCTGCCGATCAAGAAGGGCGACTGGTACAATGCCAAGCTGGTCGAGGACACGATCGACAATCTGAGCGAGACCGCCGGGCTGTTCGGCTATGCGTTCAGCAACGTTCAGCCGGAATATCAGCGCGATCGCGAATCGTTGACGATGTCGATCAACTTCCACATCGGCCAGGCGCAGCGTACCTATGTCGAGCGTGTCGACATCACCGGGAACACGCAGACGCAGGACAAGGTGATCCGCCGCGAGGTACGCCTCGGCGAGGGTGACGCGTTCAACAGCTTCCAGGTCAAGCGCTCGCAGGACCGCGTCAACTCGCTGGGCTTCTTTCAGGACAAGTTCGAGATCAAGCAGACGCCGGGTTCGGCCGCTGATCGTGTCGTGCTCGAAGCCAATGTCGAGGAGCGTTCGACCGGCCAGCTACAGCTCTCGGCGGGCTTCTCGAGCCTCGAGCGCTTCATCATCCAGGCGAACATCACGCAGAACAACTTCCGCGGCAAGGGCCAGACGCTCAGCGCCGGCGTGAATTACTCGACCTATTCGAAGTCGATCCAGCTCGGCTTCACCGAGCCGTACATTTTCGACAAGAACATTGCGCTCGGTGTCGACGTGTTCCGCCGTGATTACAATGCGTTCAACTTCATCGGCACCAATCGCAACACCACCTACAGCCAGGTTTCGACCGGCTTCCAGGTGCGCACCGGTGTGCCGCTGACCGAATATTGGCAGCTCGCCGGTCGCTACGGCTTCTCCTATGACGAAGTCGGGCTCGACCAGAACAGCTTCTATACCAACGGCAAGTGCGATCCGCTCAAGGCCGGACGCTATCTGTGCGATTCGCTCGGCAATCGCCTGACCTCGTCGGTCGGCTATTCGCTGATCTTCGACAGCCTCAACAGCCGCCTGCGCCCGACCGCAGGGCAGCGCTTCGTGTTCAGCCAGGATTTCGCCGGGCTGGGCGGCGACGTGAAGTATCTGCGCTCCAAGCTCGACTTCTCGAAGTTCGTCAATCTGGGCAGCGGCTTCATCGGGTCGTTCGTCGGCGAGGGCGGCTATATCAAGTCGCTCGAGAAATCGCGCGGCGAGGGGATCGACCGGATCCGCATCAACGACCGCTTCTATCTCGGCGAGCCGCAGTTCCGCGGCTTCGACATTCGCGGTGTCGGGCCGCGCGTGCAGCGGCGTTATTACACGACCGATTCCGCCGGCAAGCAGGTGCTCATCACCGACCGCGATCAGCTCGTCGATGACGCGCTGGGCGGCACCGCTTATTATCTCGGGCGCTTCGAGGTCGAGCTGCCGCTCGGTTCGGGCGCGCGCGAGATGGGGCTGCGGCCGTCGATCTATGCGCAGTTCGGCAGCCTGTTCAACATCACCCGGCCATTGCCGACCGCGGTCTTCCCGACCACGACCGACGCCAATGGCAACACCGTCGTGCTGCCGCTGCCGGTCAAGGACACTGCGGGCAACCCGCTTTATTCGTACGTCAATGCGGCGGGCGTGCTGGTGCCGACCACCTGCGCCGCCGGTATTCCGAACGGCAATGGCGGGTGTAACGGTATTGTCCCCAACTCGCCGCAGATTGCGTCGCAGCCGTTTGACGAGCAATTCCTTGGCAATTCGGCGCGGCCGCGTGTCTCGGTGGGTATCGGCGTGAACTGGAATTCGCCATTCGGCCCGCTCCGCATCGATCTCGCCAAAGCGCTGATCTCGCAGCCGGGCGACGACCGCAAGCTTATCACCTTCAACGTAGGGACTCAGTTCTGATGACCAACTTCAAGCACCTCCTGCTCGCCGCGGCGCTCGTGACGCCGGGCGCGTTCACCGCCGCCACCGCGACCGCGCAGGTCGCCGGCATCGCCGTGGGCGATCCCGAGGCGGCGGTGGCCAATTCCAAGGCGTGGGCGACCGCGCGCACGCAGATCCAGACGACCTACAAGGCGCAGCTCGATCAGGCGAACACGCGTCGCCAGGCGATCACCACCGAGTTGCAGCCGCTCGTCGCCGCCTATCAGAAGGCCGCCGCCGCCCCGGGTGCGACCGAGGCGTCGCTGCGTACGCAGGCGCAGGCGATCCAGACCCGCGAACAGACCGCCAATGCCGAGCTGCAGCGGCTGACCGCGCCGGCGAGCCGCGCGCAGGCCTATGCGATCGAGCAGATCTCGGCCAAGCTGCCCGACGCGGTGAACGGCGCGGTGCGCGCCAAGAACGTCAGCCTGCTGCTGCGGCCGAACTCGGCGCTGTTCGCGCAGCCGACCGCCGACATCACCGCGGCGATCACCGCCGAGCTCGACCGTCTCGTGCCGACCGTCGGCATCACGCCGCCGGCGAACTGGCAGCCGGGCCAACAAGGTGACGCGCAGGGCGCCGCAGCGCCGGCCGCTGCCGCCGCGGCTCCGGCCGCAACCACCCGCGCGCCCACCGGCCGGTGAGCGACGCGCCGGCCGACACGACGGGCGGGCCGATCGGCCCGCTCGACATCGTGGACGTGGTGGCGGTGCTGCCGCATCGTTATCCGATGCTGCTGGTCGACCGGGTCGAGGAGATCGTTCGCGATCGCTCGATCCGCGCGACCAAGGCCGTGACGATCAACGAAGGTTTCTTCCAGGGGCATTTCCCCGGACGCCCGATCATGCCGGGCGTGCTGATCGTAGAGGCGCTGGCGCAGGCAGCGGGCGTGCTCGCGGTCGAGAGCCTCGGGCTCGCCGGCTCGGGCAAGCTGGTCTATTTCATGGCCATCGAGGGGGCTAAGTTCCGCAAGCCGGTCGAACCCGGCGTGCTGCTCTCGCTCGAGGTCGCGTTCGTGCAGAAGCGCTCGTCGGTGTGCAAGTTCGCCGGGGTGGCGAAGATCGACGGTCAGGTCGCCGCGGAAGCCAATTTCACGGCGATGATCGCGGACCCGCCCAAGCGCGGCTGATCGCACCACAGACTTTGACTTCGGCGCGCGTTTCGATTAGGCGCGCGCCTTCCTTTCAGGCTGGTCGGAACCAGCCATTTCGGAGCACGACCATGAAGAAAGACACGCATCCCGACTATCACATGATCAAGGTCCAGATGACCGACGGCACCGTGTACGAGACCCGCTCCACCTGGGGCAAGGAAGGCGACACGATGACGCTGGAAATCGACCCGCTGGCGCACCCGGCATGGACCGGCGGCCGCGGTCAGCTGCTTGACTCGGGCGGCCAGGTCGCGCGCTTCAACAAGCGCTTCGGTGGCGGGCTCACGCTGCGCAAGTAAGCGCGACAGCCTTAACTTCGCGTTAAGCATGGCGGCGTAGGGTCGCCGCCATGTTCGCAGCCGAATATACCCCTGCCGCTCGCCCGCTCCGCCGCAGCAAGCGCGCGCGGCTGGAGCTTGAGACTCCTGCCGAGCAGAGCGGCATGGCCCGCACCCTGTGCAAGGTCGTCGATCTGTCGGAGCACGGCTGCCGCCTGCTGACCTTTTCCAGTATGGACCGTAACCAGCCGATCTGGCTGAACCTGCCGGGGCTCGGCATGATCGCCGCGATGGTGGTGTGGGCGGACGATCTGGTGGCGGGGTGCGTCTTCGCCTCACCGCTTTCGGCCGATGCCTTCAACGCCTTGGTCAGTCGTCACGGGCTCATTCACTGATCGTCGGCAAGGCCGGCCAGATAGCGATCGACACGCGCGGCGGTGCCGGCCGGGACGTGCAGGCCGAGCTTGCTGCGTCGATAGAGGATGTCCTCGGCTGAACGCGCCCACTCGACTGTTCTGAGATAGTCGACCTCGCGACCGAACAACCCGCCGCCAAGCTCCTCGCCAAGATCGGCTGGGCTCTGCGCGTCGGCCAGCAAGCGCTCCACCCATGTGCCATAGGCACGTGCGAGGCGGCGGAGCAGGGGTGCCGGGAACGCGGGATAGCGTTGCCCCAGCGTGGCGAGATAGCGATCAAAATCGCCGTCCGGCAGATCGCCGCCGGGCAGCGCCGCCCCCGCGGTCCATGCCGGCCCCGCCGCCGGGAAGAAGCGCGCGAGTTCCTGCAGTGCATGTTCCGCAAGCTTGCGATAGGTCGTGATCTTGCCACCAAAGATGCTGAGCATCGGCGCGCCGTCCTCGCCCGTATCCAGATCGATCACATAGTCGCGGGTGACCGCAGAGGCGCTGGCGGCGTGATCGTCGTAGAGCGGACGGATGCCGGAATAGCTCCAGACGATCTCCGCCGGTGCCACGGGCCGCTCGAAATAGCGGTCGATCGTTTCGAGCAGGTACGCTGTTTCGGCCGCGTCGATCGTCGCGCGACCCGGCTCACCCTGCCAGGCCTCGTCGGTGGTGCCGACGAGCGTGTACTGCTGCTCATAGGGGATCGCGAACACCACCCGCCGGTCGGGGTTCTGGAGCAGGAAGGCATGCGCACCGTCGTAAAGCCGCGGCACGACGATGTGACTGCCCTTGACCAGTCGTACACTGCGGTCGCGTCGCGCATCGGGCACCTTGCCGAGCACCTCGGCGACCCATGGCCCGGCGGCGTTGACGAGCGCGCGCGCCCGAACCGTCCGCTCACCCTTGTCATCGGCGATCGTCGCGGCCCATCCGCCGGCGTCGCGACGGGCGTCGACCAGCCGGGTGCGCGTCAGGATGGTTGCGCCACGATCGGCGGCGTCGCGCGCGTTCAGCACGACCAGCCGACTGTCCTCGACCCAGCAATCCGAATAGACGAACGCCTTGGGATCGCCGGGCTTCAGCCCGAGACCGACAGGGTCGTGATCGAGCGCCACGGTGCGGGTCGCGGGCAGGCGCTTCCGCCCGCCGAGATGGTCGTAGAGGAACAGCCCGAGCCGTACGAGCCAGGCCGGGCGCGGCGAATTGCCTTGCGGCAGGACGAACTCGAGCGGCCAGATGATGTGCGGTGCCATCCGCCACAGCCGCTCGCGCTCGATCAATGCCTCGCGGACCAGCCGGAACTCGCGATATTCGAGATAGCGCAGACCGCCGTGGATCAGCTTGGTGGAGGCGGATGAGGTGTGGCTCGCCAGATCGTCCTGCTCGACAAGCATGACCGACAGTCCCCGCCCCGCCGCGTCGCGCGCGATCCCGGTGCCGTTGATGCCGCCGCCGACGATCAGCAGGTCGGTGTCAGAGGCGGCTGGTTCGGTCGAATGCTGCACAGGCGCCTCGTCGCTAAGATAGTGCGCCAACATATGCCAAGTGTGGGCGACGCTTCAAACCGGCATTGACCTTCGTTGCAAACACAGGAAGGTATCAGCCAGCGCCCGCACGAGGCGCAGGGGAGGGCGGCGCATGACGGGGCAGCATGGCTTCAGGGGCGAATTGATCGCCGAGGCACTGGCGGTGACGATCATCATCACGCTGGGCGATTCCGCGGCGGCGATGCTGATCCTCTACGATCCCAGCCCTTATGCCACCGCTTACTGGGGCGTCTGCATCGCCTGGGGGCTGGCGGTGACGCTGGCGATCTATGTGACCGGCGCGGTGTCCGGAACGCATGCCAATCCGGCGGTGACGCTCGCGCTGGCGATCTTCCGGGACTTTCCCAAGCGCAAGGTGCTGCCGTACGTGGTGGCGCAGGTGATCGGCGCGATGATCGGGGCGGCGCTGGTCTATCAATTGTTCGGGCCGGTGATCGAGGCGTTTAACAGCGCGCACGGGCTGACTCGCGCGGGCGGCGGCGCGGCCGGGGTGTTCTTCACCGCGCCGGGTGCGCATATCACCCCGGTTCATGCCTTTTGGGACGAGGTGGTGCTGACCGCGATCCTGTTGCTTGGCATCTTCGCGATCACCGACGAGTTCAACACGCAGGCGCCGATGGCGAATGCCAGCGCGCTGATCATCGGCCTGCTGGTGGCGTGCATCGGCGCCGCGGCCGGCTATCTGGAGGGCTGGCCGATCAACCCGGCGCGGGATTTCGGTCCGCGGCTGTTCTGCTGGCTGATGGGCTGGGGTGAGAGTGCGCTGCCGGGACCGGGCAATTACTGGTGGGTGCCCATCGCCGGACCGCTGGTCGGCGGCGTCACCGGGGCGAGCGTCTACCAATATCTGGTGCGGCCGTACCTGCCGCCCCACGCGCATCACTGAGAGTCGAGGAGAAAGACGTGGCGGCTCCGCAGCATATTCTGGCGATCGACCAAGGCACCACCTCGACGCGCGCGATCATCTTCGACGCCGAAACGCGCGCGGTGGCGACCGCGCAGCGCGAGTTCGCGCAACATTATCCGCAGCCCGGCTGGGTCGAGCACGATCCCGAAGACATCTGGCGCGATACGCTGGCGACCGCGCGCGAGGCGCTGGCGGCGAGCGGCATCGGCGCCGACGGAATTGCGGGCATCGGGATCACCAACCAGCGCGAGACGGTGGTGGTCTGGGACCGGGCGACCGGCGACGCGATCCACCACGCGATCGTCTGGCAGGATCGCCGCACCGCCGAGCTGTGCGCGCGGTTGAAGGAAGCGGGGCACGAAAGCGCCGTGCGCGCCAAAACCGGGCTGCTGCTCGATCCGTACTTTTCGGCGACCAAGCTGGCGTGGATCCTCGACCATGTCGACGGCGCGCGCGCGCGGGCGGACAACGGCGAGTTGGCGTTCGGGACGATCGACAGCTTCCTGCTGTGGCGGCTGACCGGGGGGGCGGTCCACGCGACCGACATCACCAACGCCAGCCGCACGTTGCTGTACGACATCCATGCGCAACGCTGGGACGAGGATCTGTGCGCACTCTTCGACGTGCCGGCCGGGTTGCTGCCCGAGGTTCACGACAACAGCCATCTCTTCGGCCACACCGCCGACGGATTGTTCGATGCCGCGATCCCGATTGCCGGGGTGGCGGGCGACCAGCAGGCGGCGCTGTTCGGGCAGGCATGTTTTGCCAAGGGAATGGTCAAATCGACCTATGGCACCGGCTGCTTCATGCTGCTCAACACCGGCGAGGAAGCGGTCGCGTCCGAACATCGCCTGCTGACGACACCGGCATACCGGTTGGACGGACAGGTGACCTATGCGCTGGAGGGCTCGATCTTCATCGCCGGGGCGGCGGTGAAGTGGCTGCGCGACGGGATCGGGGTCATCACCCATGCGCGCGACACCGACGATATGGCGACGCAGGTGCCCGACAGCCACGGCGTCTATATGGTCCCGGCCTTCGTCGGGCTTGGCGCGCCGCATTGGGACCCGGATGCGCGCGGCGCGATCTTCGGGCTGACGCTGGGATCGACGCAGGCGCATCTGGCGCGCGCGGCGCTGGAAGCGGTCGGCTACCAGACGATGGATCTGGCCGATGCGATGGTGGCCGACGGCGGCGATCCCCCGGCGACGATCCGCGTCGATGGCGGGATGGCAGCGAACGACTGGCTATGCCAGTTCCTCGCCGACATGTTGCGGGTGCCGGTCGAGCGGCCGCGGCATCTGGAGACCACGGCGCTTGGCGCGGCGTTCCACGCCGGGCTGGCGACCGGCGTGTGGAAGGACCTCGACGCGCTGGCGGCGACCTGGGCGCGCGGGGCGTGTTTCGAGCCGAAGATGCCGAACGGCGCGCGCGCGACGCTGGCGGAGGGCTGGCACGCTGCGCTGGCCAAGACGCTGACCGTGCGGGGATAAGCCGTTCGCTTTCGATCGTCGCCCCGGCTCAGATCCGGAGCGACGAAGAATTAGCTGGCGGCTTTCGGATCGAGCCTCGGAACCAGAAGGTGGACCAGCAGCAGCGCGATCAAATAGGCGCTGCCCGCCCACAGGAACACCGGCACGTAGGTGCCGACCGTCTCCAGCACCTGCCCGACATATTTCGCCATGATCATGCCGCCGATCGCACCTGCCGCACCGCCGATCCCCATCACCGAGGCGATCGAGGTGCGCGGAAAGGTGTCGGAGACCATCGTGTAGAGGTTGGACGACCAGCCCTGGTGTGCGGCCGCCGCCAGCCCGATGATCGCCACCGCCGCAGTCAGGCTCGACACGCTGCTGGCGAACACGATCGGCGTCACGAGGATCGCCGAGGCGAGCAGCGCGAGCTTGCGTCCGGCATTGACGCTGAAGCCGCGCTTGATGAGCGCCGACGACAGCCAGCCGCCACCGATGCTGCCGACGTCGGCGAGCAGATACACCGCAATCAGCGGCGGACCGAAGGTCTTGAGGTCGAGGCCGTGCCGCTTGGCGAAGAAATCGGGCAGCCAGAAGAGGAAGAGGTACCAGACCGGATCGGTCAGGAACTTGGCGATCACGAACGCCCAGGTCGCGCGGCGGCGGAACAGCTGCGCCCACGGGATCGGTGCGGTGCCGGCGTCATTGTCCTGATCGGCGGCGATATAGGCGAGTTCCTGCGCGCCGACGCGCGGGTGCTGGCCGGGGGCGCGGTAGAAGAGCAGCCACGCCGCAAGCCAGATGAAACCGAGCCCGCCGGTTATGAGGAATGCCGCCTGCCAGCCGTACGTAAGCGCGATCATCGGCACGACGATCGGGGTCGCGATCGCGCCGACATTGGCACCGGCATTGAGGATGCCCGCCGCGAGCGCGCGTTCCTTCTTCGGAAACCATTCCGCGACCGACTTGATTGCGGCGGGGAAGTTCGCGGCCTCGCCGAGCCCGAGTGCGAAGCGCGCCATCGCGAAGCCCCCGGGGCTGCGCACCAGCGCGTGCACCATCGCCGCGACGCTCCACAAGGTAATCGCCGCGGCGTAGCCGAGCTTCGACCCGACCTTGTCGATGATCGGCCCGCACGCCAGCAACCCGATCGCATAGGCGGCCTGGAACCAGAAGACGATCGTGCCATAATCGATCTCGGACCAGCCGAGCTCGGATTGCAGCGTGGGCTTGAGGATGCCGATGACCTGCCGGTCGATGTAATTGATGGTGGTGGCGAAGAACAGCAGGGCGCAGATTACCCAGCGGATGTTGCCACCCGCCTTGAGCGGCGCAGGTCGTGGATCGGTCATCGGCACCCGTTGGATCAGAGCTGGAAATTGATGGCAAGCGCGTAGGTGCGCCCGAAATAGGCGGTGTAGAGCGGGTCCTGACGAACGGTATCGACGGTAAGCCGGTTGGTCTCGTTGGTGATGTTCGACACTTCGGCGATCAGCTTGATATTGTCGGTCAGATTGTACGAGGCCGATGCGTCGACGAAGATCGAACTGGCATTCGACGACGAATCCGCATCGATCGACCCGCTCGGCACCGCGGTCAGGAATGACGAGCGGTAATTGACCGTCGAGCGGATGCTGAACCTGTTGTCTTCGTAATAAAGCGTGCCGCTTGCGGTTTCGCCCGACAGGCCGACCAGCGGCGCGACGCGGGTACGGCCGTTGCCGAGCAGATAGGTGATGTTCGAGCGGACGCGCGTGAAGTTGGCGAGCGCACCGAAGTTGCTGAGCGGCCCCGGCAGGAAGCGGAACGGGAGCTGGACGTTGACCTCGAACCCGCGCAGCGGGCCGCCGGGCGTATTGACGTTGCGTTGTACGCTGAACAGGTCGGTCGGGCGCAATTGCGTTCCCGACAGCAGCGACAGCGGCAGGCCGATATCCTGGAACGGCACCAGCTGCGGCAGCGCCTGGATGTAGGTTTCGATATTCTTGTAGAAATAGCCGACCGATACCAGCGACCCCGGCGCGAAATACCATTCGAGCGCGGCGTCGATCGTGTTGGCGCGGATCGGATCGAGGAACGGATTGCTGAACGAGGCGGTCTGGATGACGAGGTTGGCGGAGCCCGCCGGGATCAACTGTCCGTAGGACGGTCGCGACATGACCCGCGCCGCCGAAAAGCGCGCGATCAGCTCGGGCGTGATGTCGAGCGCGAGGTTCACCGCGGGCAGCCAGTCCTCATAGGAGCGGCTCACCTCCGAAATCACGAACCGCGACGAATAGGCCGATCCGGCGGGCGCCGCGGTGGTGATCGGTCCATAGGTGTCGAGGCTGGTGTGGACATAGCGGACCCCGGCATCGCCGCGTAGCCCAAAGGGCAGCACGTCCTTGGTGTCGAACCGGACCATCAGATAGCCCGACTTGTATTTCTCATCGACGCCGCCGTAGGTGCCGCGCGCGCATTCGATGCTGCAATAAGCGTAATTGTCGAGCCCGACCGCGTTGCGGAACTTGGTCGGATCAACCGAGACGAAATCCTGCAACTGCCCGTCGAGGTTCTTGCCGATGCCCGACGTGGTATAGGTGAAGTCGGCGATCGACACGCCCGCCGGCAAGGTCAGCGGCGTGGTCGTGCCCAATTGGCGTTCGCGCGCAGTATAGCGGTTGGTGCGATACTGGCCGCCCGCGACGAAGGTGAAGCCTTGCGCTGCCTGCCACTCGCCATTCAGCTCGAAGGTCTTGCTGAGGATGACGTTCCGGCGGATGAAGTTCGAGAGCTGCCCCTGCTGATCGCCGTTGGTGAGCGGCGGGCCGTAGCGGAACAGCGCCGGGTTGGTGGTGTCGATCCCGTAGCCGATCTTCGGAATGTCGGGATTGTCGCGAAAGTCGATCGACCAGTCGCGGGTGTCGTTCGAGTCGATCGCGACCTGCAGGCGGTTCACGTCGAGGCGTGATTCGTTGATGCCGACCAGCCCGAACAGCCGGAACGTGTCGGAGAAGCGGTGATCGAGGTTGAGGTTGGCCTGGCGATATTCCGACGTGAAGCGCTCCTCCTGCATCTCCGAGCGCAGATCGACGCCGTCGAAGAGGCCGTGGATCAGCGAGCCGTTGTCATCGACCTCGATCTCGCGCACCGAGGTCAGCGGCTGGCCGTTATTGGAGATGGCACGACCGAACGAGCGTGCGTCGAAATAGGCGTCGAGGCGGTTCACCTTGAAGCGCGAGTAGAGGCCGTCGAGCGAGATGTCGGTATTGTCGCTCGGCTTCCACTGCAACGTCAGCGTTCCGGCGAGGCGCTGCTGGTCCTGGCTGCTCTTCACCGGGCGCGGCAGGCGCGGCAGGAAGACGCCGCCGCCCGGACGACCGCTGACGCCGGTGCGGCTCATGATGTAATCATAGGCCGCCGCAGTGCCGGTACGCGGGTTGTTGGTGCTGCAATTGTTGGCGTCCGCACCGATCCCGACGCCGTTTGGCTGCGTGTAGCCCGGTACGGGGCTGGTCGTCGCTGCGCCGCCGTAACTGTAACCGACCGGCGTGCAGAAGGGGAAGATCACCCCGGCATTCGGCGTGCCGGCGGGCGCGGCCTGGCCGTAGACATAGGTCGGCACGACATCGACCGCCGAATAGGCAT
This sequence comes from Sphingomonas endophytica, assembly GCF_014199415.1. GTDB lineage: Bacteria > Pseudomonadota > Alphaproteobacteria > Sphingomonadales > Sphingomonadaceae > Sphingomonas > Sphingomonas endophytica. Next base: position 146,761 of record NZ_JACIJN010000001.1, on the reverse strand, counting down.
ATTCGTCGATACGCCGCTTCGAATAAGCGATGCTGCCGAGGATCCCGAACGTGTCGCCGAACTTCTTGGAGACGATCGCGGACAGGCGCGGGTCGATGTCCTTCCTGATGTCGTTGTAGATCCCGCGCGCGGTGCCGGAGAGGACGAAATCCTTCTTCTGGTCGAACGGTCGCGGTGCGCGCAGATCGACGGTCGCGCCCAGCGAGCCTTCCTCGACATCGGCAGACATCGTCTTGCGGACCGACAGCGCCGAGAAGATTTCGGTCGGGAAGGTCACGAAGTCGAACGACCGCCCGGTCGCGACACCGCCGCGGATATCGCTGCCGCTGACCTGCGACACACCCTCCATCCCGTTGATCCGCACGCGCGTGAATTGCGCGCCCAGCCCGCGCACCGAGATGTTGCGCCCCTCACCACCGTCACCGCGCGACAAGGCGACACCCGGGATGCGCTGCATCGACTCCGCAAGGTTGGAATCAGGAAACTTGCCGATATCTTCCGCGACGATGCTGTCGATCGCGGCGGTTTCGTTGCGCTTCTGGTTGAGCGCATTGTTGAGCGCGGCGCGGAAGCCGGTGACGACGATGTCGGCGACTTGCCCCTCGGGCAGTTCCTGGTCCGCGGTGGCGGCTGCCGGGGAGGGCGCCTGCGCGTTGGTCTGCGCCGCGACCGGGGCGGCGGCGGCCATGCTCATGAGGCTGATCGAGACGTACAGATGGCGCTTGTAGCGGTGCTGACTGGTCAAAAGCCCTCTCCCTGCCGGCCGGCGCGCTGCGTTGTGCAATACGGCCGCTGCCTTGTGACAGTCGACCGAGCGCGTCCTTGCCCAGTTGTCAGGTAGCATTGTCAGTCCATGCTGACAATGCTCATCAAGGTTTCATACAGCGCGTCGCGCAAGGGCGTGACGGCGTTGCGTCGCCTCGGCGCGCGCGCGTTCGACCGCTTCGGTCTCGGTGACGTCGAGCAGATGGTCGATGACTCGCGACAGATGGTCGCGCATCGCGTTGCGGGCGTCGACCGGCGACCGTGCCTCCAGCGCGGCAAGGATGCGGCCATGTTCCGCCATGCGGCTTTCGGTGCCGAGGCTGCCGGCCTTGACGAGCACCTCGCGCGCGAGCGGCGAGCGGAAGCGCATGTCCCAGAAGTCGGTCACGGCGGCGATGATGACGGCATTGCCGGTCGCCTCGGCAATCGCGATGTGAAAGCGGCGGTCCGCATCCTCGGCAGCCGATATGTCGCTCTGACCCATCTGCGACAATAACGACCGCAGTTCAGCGAGTTGCGCGGCGTCGATCTCGGTGGCGGCGACCGCGGCGACCTCACCCTCCAGCAGCCGGCGCGCTTCGGTGATCTCGAACGCGCCGATGTCGAGTTCGCGACTCGCGTCGGCGGGGCCGGTGGCGAGCACGAACACGCCCGAGCCTTTGCGTGCCTCGACCAGTCCCTGCATCTCGAGGGCGATCATCGCCTCGCGCACGGTCGGACGGCTCACCCCGAACCGCTCGGTCAGATCGCGCTCGGCAGGCAGACGCGCGCCGACCGGGTAGATGCCGTCCGCGATGTCGGTCATGATCGCGTCAACGATCCCGCGGTACAGTTTGCCGCCACTCTCTGTCTTACGCATCGATCGTCCCGTTTCGTCAGCAGGGCGCATCGATTGCGACGGCGCCAGACCGCCGTCCTAGCGTAACGTGGAGCAGCCGCCAATGTCTGACATGTCTATTGCAAGTGGTCGGGCCGCGACCTAGGCTTGCCGGCGGAGAGGTGCACAGCACCCGACACATGACGGCCGGTGCGATCGCACTCCGGCCGCGAACTAGGGCAGGGTGCGTGATGAAGGTTCGGACTTTCGCAGCGGCGATGTTGTTGACGACCTGCTTGTCGGCCGCCGGAAGCGCGCGTGCGCCACAATCGCACCAGCAGAAGGCGCCGTGGCGCGATGTGACGCCGCGCGCCGGATTGAGCGGGTGGCACAAGGTCGGGGGCAATGCGACCTACGACGTGGCCGACGGCGAGCTGGTCGGGCGCGCCGAGCCGGGCAAGACCAACAGCTGGCTGGTTTCCGACGCGCAATATGGCGACTTCATCATCGAATTCGATGCGAAGACCGATCCGGCGCTCAATTCCGGGGTGATGATCCGCGGTCAGAGCCGCCCCGATTACAGGAACGGCGTCGTCTTTGGTTATCAGGCGGAAATCGACCCCTCCAAGCGGGCGTGGAGCGGCGGGCTCTACGACGAGCAGCGCCGGCAGTGGCTCTACACGCTGGGGCGCAACGAGGCGGCACGCCGGACCTTCCGCTCGGGCGACTGGAACCACTATCGCGTCGAGGCGATCGGCAACCGGCTGCGGACGTGGATCAACGGCGTCCCGGCGGCCGACATCGTCGACGACATGGATGCACGTGGCTTCATCGCCTTTCAGGTACATGCCATCCCCGACGCCGAGGCGGCCCGCCACCCGGAGGCGCGGTTCCGCAACGTGCGGATGATTACCGATCGCCCCGCACGGTTCGCGATGCCAGCCACCGCGCTGCCGCAGCAGGGCTGGCTGTCGAACCGCCTGTCAGAGAACGAACGCCGCGCAGGCTGGAAGCTATTGTGGGACGGACGCACCGGTGCCGGGTGGAAGGCTGCCAAAGGCAACGGTTTTCCGGCAAAGGGCTGGTCGATCGCCGATGGCTTGCTGACCGTCGAGGGTGCGAACGGTGCCGAATCGACCAACGGCGGCGACATCATCACGACCCGCGATTACAAGGACTTCGAGCTGTCGGTGGACTTCCGGCTGACCGAAGGCGCGAACAGCGGCATCAAATATTTCGTCGACCCCGATCTGTCGAAGGGTGAGGGATCGGCGATCGGGCTTGAGTATCAGTTGCTCGACGACGCGCGCCACCCGGACGCCAAACGCGGCCGCGACGGCAATCGCACGCTTGGCTCGCTTTACGACCTCATCCCGGCGCGCAACCTGTCCGACCCGGACAGCCCGGGCAAGCGGATCAACCCGCCAGGCGAGTGGAACCGCGCCGTGATCGTGTCGCGCGGGCGGCATGTCGAACATTGGCTCAACGGCTTCAAGGTCGTCGAATATGAGCGCGGCTCGCCGGCGTTCCGGGCGCTGGTGGCGCAGAGCAAATATGCCAAATGGCCGTCGTTCGGCGAGCGGGCGCAGGGCCCGATCCTGTTGCAGGACCATGGCAATCGGGTCGACTTCCGGTCGATCAAGCTTCGTGAATATTGAGGGGGATGCACCGATGATCGACCGTCGTACGATGTTGACCGGGGCCGGTGCCGCGCTTGGGGTCGCGATCAGCGCGCGCAGCTATGCGCAGATCAGGGGCGCGAACGACCGGCTGCGCGTCGCGGTCGTCGGCGTCAACGGGCGCGGGCAGGCGCATCTCAGCGCCTTCTCCAAGCAGCCGAACGTCAGCATCACCCATCTCGTCGATGTCGACTCCGATGTGCTCGCCAAGCGCGCCGCCGCGTTCGCCGCCAAGGGGAACAGCGGGGTGAAGACCGAGGGCGATTACCGCCGATTGCTGGATCGCAAGGGCGTGGACGTCATCACGGTCGCCACCCCCGATCACTGGCACGCCAAGCTGGCGATCGATGCGATGGATGCCGGGCGTCACTGCTATCTCGAAAAGCCGATCGGCATCGCGCCGGCCGAGGGCGAGGCGTTGATCGCGATGCAGAAGCGGACCGGGCGCACGCTGCAGGTCGGCAACCAGCAGCGATCGAGCCCGGAGACGCAGCAGCTTGGTGCGTTGATCCGCGCCGGCGAGCTGGGGGACGTCTATGAGGCACAGACCTGGTACGCGAACAATCGCGCGTCGATCGGCAAGGGCAACGTCGTGCCGCCGCCTGCCAATCTCAACTGGGACCTGTGGCAGGGACCGCGTCCGCGCGGCGACTATCGCTCGAACCTTGTCCACTATAATTGGCACTGGTTCTGGAGATACGGCACGGGCGAAATCTGCAACAATGCGATGCACGAGCTGGACGTCGCACGGTGGCTGATGGGGCTGACCTATCCCAAGACGGTCACCGCACGCGGCGCAAAGCACTTCCACAAGGGCGACGACTGGGAGATGTACGATTCGCTCGCGCTCGACCTGATCTACGACGGCGATCGCGCGATCCGCTGGAACGGCCAGAGCTGCAACGCGCAGCAGACCTATGGGCGCGGTCGCGGCGTGCTGCTGCTCGGCACCAAGGGCTCGGCGGTGGTCGATCGTAACGGGTTCGAGCTGTTCGATCTGGCGGGCAAGCCGGTGCGGGAGGTGAAGGCCGCGGCGACCTCGGAGACCACCGGGACGGTCGGGGAGGGGGTGCTCGACGTCTATCACGCGCGCAACTTCGTCGACGTGATCCGCGGGAACGCGTCCGCTTTGGCATCGCCGATTGCCGAGGGGCATATCAGCACCACGCTCTGTCATCTCGGCAATATCGCCTATCGTACCAACAGCGAGCTGACGATCGACACCGCCACGGGCAAGCCGGCGGGTGCCGAGGCGATGAAGCTGTGGGCGGTCGATTACCAGCCGGGTTGGGAGGTCAAGGCCTGACCCAGCCGGCGGTCTCGATGCGCGCGTTGCCGGCTACCGGCGAATTGTGCTTTTCTGCGATGGGAACGCGCGTGGAGCTGCATCGCTTCGGCGGCGGTGCGGCGGATGCGCTGGCGCAGGCGGAGCGCGCGATCGAGATGGTCGACGACGCGCTGACGATCCACCGGCCGTCATCGACCACCGCGCTGAACGAGGCGCTGCGCAGCCGCCAGACGGCGACCATCACCGATCCGATCCTCCTCGACGCGCTGATCCGGATCGACGACGCGCGTGCCGCAACCCTGGAGCTGTTCGACCCGACCATCGATGCGCGCCATACGGTAGGCTGGGAAGCGCTGCGGTTCGACAGGCAGGCGGCGACGATTTCCTGCGCCGATCCGATCGCACTGGATTTCGGCGGGTTCGGCAAGGGCTACGCGCTGGACCGTGCGGTGCTGGCGTTGCAGGAAGCGGGGGTAGGGTGCGCCCTGCTGTCGGCCGGGGAGAGTTCGATCGCGGTGATCGGCGAGCATCCGTTGGGCGGCACATGGTCGTTCGCGATTCCCGATCCGCGCCAGCCGGAGGCGACGCTGGTCGAGCTGGAGCTGGTCGACGAGGCGCTGTCGATCTCGGCCACGATCGGCGCCGGCAGCGCCGCGCCCGAGCGCGCCGCGATGCTGCGGCCGGGCGCGCCTTCGCCGGTCACCGCGCCACGCACCGCCATCGTCGTCGATCGCAGCGGGGCGATGGCGGAAATGTTGAGCACCGCCCTCATCGTGGCGGATGACGCCGCCGCGCTCCGGTTGCATGATGGCGCACGACGGATGCGGTTCGATCTCACACCCGCCGCCCCGACCAGGATATTTGTTTGATGACCGACAAGTTCTTCGACCTGACCCGCCGGACCTTCCTCGACCGCGTGCTGATGGCCAGCGCCGGCGGGGTGATGGCGACGGCGACGCCATGGGTCGCGATGGCGGCGGGGGCGGAAACGGCCGGCGCCGGCAAGGTACGACTGGGGGTGATCGGCACCGGCGATCGCGGGCGGGCGCTGATCCAGAACATCGCCAAGACGCGCAACTGCATGGTCGCCGCGCTCTGCGACACTTACGCGCCGAATCTCGCCAAGGCGCGGCAATGGGTGGCGGCGGGAACGCCCGAATTCAGCGACCATCGTGCAATGCTGGACACGCGCGGGCTCGACGCGGTGGTGATCGCGACGCCGCTCCACCGTCACGCGCAGCATACGTTCGACGCGATGGACGCCGGGCTGCACGTCTGGTGCGAGAAGGCGATGGCGCGGACGATCGCCGATTGCGGCGCGATGGTCGAGCGCGCGCGGACGCGGGGCAAGGTGCTCCAGATCGGGCATCAGCGGATGTTCCACCCGACCTATCTCAACGCCTTGCGGCGCGTCAAAGCCGGCGAGATAGGCCCGGTGACGCAGATCCGCGCCAGCTGGCACCGCAACAATGCGTGGCGGCGGCCGGTTCCTGCCGATAGCGACGACCGCCGCATCAACTGGCGGCTTTACCGCGAGAGTTCGGCCGGATTGATGACCGAGCTGGCGACGCATCAGCTACAGGTCGGCAACTGGTTCCTCGACGCGGTGCCGACGCGGGTGATCGGGTCGGGCAGCATCTGCTTCTGGAAGGACGGGCGCGAGGTCTATGACCATGTCGCGCTGATCTACGAATATGCCGGCGGGCGGAAGGTCATCTACACCTCGTTGCTCAACAACGCACGTTATGGGTGTGAGGAGCAGGTGCAGGGCAGCAAGGGCACGATCGAGCCCGAGCTCGGCCGCATCTATCAGGAAGTGCCGCACCGCGCCCTGGCGTTGCAGCGGATGCAGGCCGATGTAAAGCGTGGTCACAAGCGCACGATCCCGATTGGCGGCGCGACCTGGTTCCCGGAGCTGCCGGTGACGACGCCGGGAGAGTCGCTCGGCTGGGGTGAGTATGACGAGACGATGCTGCAGTTCGAGGGCTTCGGCGAGGCGGTGCGAAAAGGCAAGGCGCTGCCGGGGCTGTTGCAGCAGGCCTATTATGCCAGCGTGGCCTCGTTGCTCGGCGAACAGGCGATGGACAAGGGCGAGGCGATGACGTGGCCGACGTCGCTGGTTACGGTTTAAAAGGGGACGACACGATGACGCATTCCGACCGCCGTTCGGTGCTGGGGCTGGGGTTGAGCGCGGGGCTGATGGGTCTGGCCGGCGACGCGCTGGCCCAATCCGCGACGCGGGGTGACGCGCCGACCGAGACCGCGGTCGCCAAGCCGGCGCCCGAGGCCAAATATCGCCTGCCGTTCGCGGTGATCGGCATGGATCACAACCACATCTACGGCATGACCGACGCGATGATCCGTGGGGGCGGGGTGCTGACCAGCTTCTACGCGACCGATCCGCAGCAGATCGCGGCCTTCCGCAAGCGCTACCCCGGCGCGAAGCTGGCGCGGAGCGAGGACGAGATCCTACAGGACCGCGCGATCAAGCTGGTGTGCAGCGCCGCAATCCCCAGCCTGCGCGCGCCGCTCGGCATCCGGGTGATGCGCGCGGGCAAGGATTATCTGAGCGACAAGGCGGCGGTGACGACGCTGGCGCAGCTTGCCGAGGTGCGGCGCGCGATCAAGGAGACCGGGCGCAAATACGGGATCATGTATTCGGAGCGGCTGGAGGTGCCTGCCGCGGTGATGGCCGGGCAGATGGTGCATGACGGCGCGATCGGCCGTGTCATCCAGACGATCAATCTCGCGCCGCATCGCCTGTCGGCGCCCAACCGACCGGAATGGTTCTGGGACCCGGCGCGCAACGGCGGCATCCTGACCGATGTCGGCAGCCACCAGGCCGACCAGTTCGTCTATCTGACCGGCAGCACGCGCGCGCAGGTACTCGCGTCGCAGACCGGCAATTTCGCGCATCCCGAGCATCCCGCCTTCGAGGATTTCGGCGACATGATGCTCCATGGCAGCGGTGGTGCCGGCTATGTGCGCGTCGACTGGTTCACGCCGGACGGCCTGCCGACATGGGGCGACGGACGGCTCTTCATCCTCGGCACCGAGGGTTATATCGAGCTGCGCAAGTACGTCGACATCGCCGGGCGACCGGGTGGCAACCATCTGTTCATCGCCGATCGCAAGGGCACGCGCTACATCGACTGCTCGAAGGTGCCGCTGCCGTTCGGGCCGCAGTTCATCAACGATCTCGTCGAGGGAACGTCGGTGTCGCAGGATCAGGAGGGCGCCTTGCTGGCGGCCGAGCTGGTGCTGACGGCGGAGGCAAAAGCGACACGGGCAACGCCGGGCTAACCCGGAGAGGAGAGCCAACCTCTACCTGAAATATTGATAATCAGCGTTATGTAAACAATCGAATGACGATGGCGAGGGCGGCGGCGATAACGAGCCAGATGCCCCCGTACATCAAAGCCGTGCGCACTGGCACTCGCTGAGCGAGCAAGGCCGAGAGCGGAAAGACCAGCACGAGGATCAGAAGTACTGCCTGCATGCCGTTGTCGGTCACGCCGTCCATTCCCATCCGTCATAGCCGGGTTCGACACGCGCCGGCAGTTCGGCGCAAAGTCCGGCGTAATCCATCGATTGGTCCATATGCACCAGCGCGGTGCGGCCCGGTTTCAATGTCTTCTGCCAGCCGAGCACGGTGGCGAGATCCGGATGGGTCGGGTGCGGCCGGCGGCGCAGCGCGTCGACGATCCAGACATCCAGACCCTGATAGTGACGCGCCATATCGTCCGTCATGGCGCTGATATCGGTGGCATATCCGATGACGTGCCCTCCAGCGGCGAAGCGCAGCCCGGCGGAGGTGATGCTGCCGTGCGGCTGGTCGACGATGCTGACGTCGATCGATCCGACGCGAAGACTATCGGGTAAGTCATTGAGATTGACGGTCGGCGGATAGCCGCTGTTGCCCTGAAAGACATAACCGAACTGACGGCGCAGCGCGGCGGCGGTGCGCGGTCGAGCATAGCCCTCCACCGGGCGGCCGAGCGCGTGGTATACCTGACGAAGATCATCGATTCCAAAGACATGGTCGGCATGTTCGTGCGTCCAGATCACCGCATCGAACGTGTTGACCCCGGCATCGAGCAACTGCTCGCGCATGTCCGGGCTGGTGTCGACGAGGATGCGCGTCCCCTCATGCTCGACGAAAATAGACGATCTTTTCCGACGGTTGCGGGGTTCGTTCGGGTCGCAGTCGCCCCAATCGTTGCCGATCCGGGGAACGCCCGAGGACGTGCCCGAGCCAAGGATGCGGACTTTCACGCCGGAATGGTCTTGCTGAACAAGGCGTGGAAGTTATCCGCGGTATAGGCCTGCAAATCATCGACTTCTTCACCGCGAAGCTTGGCGAGGAACGCGGCGGTGTCGGCGACGAACGCCGGTTCGCCCGGCTTGCCGCGGTGTGGAACAGGCGCGAGAAACGGCGCATCGGTTTCGATCAGGAGCCGCTCGCGGGGCAAGCGGGATGCAGTTTGTTGCAGATCCACCGCGTTGCGGAACGTCACGATGCCCGAAATGGAGATGTAAAGGCCGAGCCGGAGCGCTTCATCGGCGAACGCGCCGCTCGCGGTGAAGCAATGGATCACACCGGTATACGCTCCCTGCTCCATCTCCTCGCGCAAGATCGCCAATGTGTCGGCCTCGGCATCGCGGGTGTGGACGACGATCGGCACCTGCAGCGCGCGCGCGGCGGCGATGTGCGCGCGGAAGCTCGCCTGCTGCCGGGCGCGGTCGGAATGATCATAGTGATAGTCGAGCCCGCTCTCCCCGACCCCGACCACGCGCGGATGCCGGCCGCGCGCGACCAGCTTGGCGGTGTCGACATGCGGATGCGCGTCGGCCTCGTTCGGGTGGATGCCGACCGTCGCCCAGACATCGGGTTCGCGCTCAGCGGTGGCGAGCACCGCATCCCACTCGTTTTCCCGGGTGGCGATGTTGAGCATCGCGGTGACGCCGCGCGCGCGGGCGCGTTCGAGCACCGCCTGCTGTTCCTCGACCAACCCCTTGTAATTGAGGTGGCAATGGCTGTCGGCGAGCATCAGGCCGGCTCCGCTTCCGCCGGCATTTCAAGGCGCGGGAACGCCGGTGCCGGGGTCGCGAGCACGAAGCCCGCCGCCGCCTGTCGCGCATACCAGCCGTCATCGTCGATCGCGGCGTGGCTCCGGTCGTCGACGCCGAGCAGGTCGAGGACGCGCCCCGCCCCGGCCGGCACCACCGGCAGGATCGCGATCGCGAGCATTCGGATCGCGCGGACGAGGGTGCCGAGCACCGCGTGCATCCGCTCGGGATCGGTTTTGCGCAACGCCCATGGCGCCTGCGCGTCGATATATTGGTTGCAGGCGAAGACGCCGCGCATCCACGCCTCGATCCCCTGGCTGAGCAGGAGGTTGCCGAAGCCGGCCTTGAACCCGGCGCAGGCGACGACGACTTCCTCGATCAGCTGCGCGTCCGCGGCCTCGGCGCGCCCAACGTCCGGCAGCGCGCCGCCGAGGTTCTTGGCGATGAACGACAAGGTGCGCTGCGCGAGATTGCCGAAGGCGTTGGCCAGTTCGGCGTTGACGCGCGTCACGATCGCGTCGGCGGCATAGCTGCCGTCCTGCCCGAAACTCACCTCGCGCAGCAGGAAGTAACGCAGCCCGTCGACACCGAAGGCGTTCGCCAGATCAAGCGGATCGACGACGTTGCCGAGGCTCTTCGACATTTTTTCGCCGCGGTGGAGCAGGAAGCCATGCCCGAACACCGTCTTCGGCAAGGCGACCCCGGCGGACATCAGGAACGCCGGCCAATAGACCGAGTGGAAGCGGACGATGTCCTTGCCGATCAGATGCAGGTCGGCGGGCCAGTGCGGCATGTCGCTATCGGGATAGCCGGCGCCGGTCAGATAATTGGTGAGCGCGTCGACCCAGACGTACATGACGTGGCCGGGACTGTCGGGCACCGGCACCCCCCAGTCGAAGCTGGTCCGCGACACCGACAGGTCCGACAGCCCGCCCTCGACGAAGCGCAGGATCTCGTTGCGGCGCGCTTCCGGGCGGATGAAGTCCGGATTGGCGGCGTAGAAGTCGAGCAGCGGCTGCTGGTATCTGGAAAGACGGAAGAACCACGTCTCCTCCGCCGTCCACGTCACCGGCGTGCCCTGCGGAGAAAGCTTGCCCCCCCCTTCCCCGTCGACCAGTTCCTTCTCGTCGTAGAAGGCCTCGTCACGGACCGAGTACCAGCCCTCGTAGCGATCGAGATACAGATCGCCCGCCGCCGCCATCGCGCGCCACAGCGCCTGGCTCGCGACATGATGATCGGGGTCGGTGGTGCGGATGAACCGATCATAACTGATGTTCAAAGCGTCGCACATCGCGCGAAAATGGCCCGACATTTCATCGGCGAGTGCGCGGACCTCAACGCCCTTGTCGCGCGCGGTCTGCACCATTTTCAGCCCGTGTTCGTCGGTGCCGGTCTGAAAGCGGACATCGCGTCCGGCCTGCCGCTGGAAGCGCGCGATCGCGTCGGCGGCGATCGCCTCATAGGCATGGCCGATATGCGGACGGCCGTTGGGATAGCTGATCGCGGTGGTGATATAGAAGGGGTCGCCCATGGCGTCCTCCTAACGCCCTCCATCCCGCGACGCCAGCCGCGCAACGATCCCGGTCAGCTCATAGACGGTGCCCTGTGCGTCGAGCGACAGGCTGCGCGCCGCGGCGGCGACCCGTCGCGCCTCGTCATAGGCGTCGAGCGCGGCGCGCAGCTCGCCACCGACGCGCAGCGCGGTCATGCGCGCGATCACCGTGGGCACGCGATCGAGAAAGGCTTCGTAGCGCGGCTGCGCCGCCTTGGGCGACAGCGCGCGCGCGAGCGCCGCACGCCGGGTGAGCATCGGATCGCCGTCGCGCCCGATCGCCTCGACCGCGGCATCGATCGCGCCGAGATCGAGCCCGGCATAGCCGATCGCGCGGCCCGGTGCCCCTTCGCCGATCCGCACCAGCGCCGCGCGCTCGTCGGGGTCGGCGTCGGGGAGGATGTCGGCGAGGACAGCGGCCATGTCGACGTCGTCGAGCGGGTCGAAGCGCAACAGGCGGCAGCGCGAGCGGATCGTCGGCAGCAATCGCCCGGGCGCATGGCTGACCAGCAAAAACACCGTGCCGGCGGGCGGCTCCTCAAGGCTCTTGAGCAGCGCGTTCGAGGCGCCGGGGCGTTCGAGATCGTCGGCGGCGTCGATCACGATCACGCGCCGCGGCGACAGCGACGGCATGGTGCCGAGAAATGGGCCGAGGCTGCGGATCTGGTCGACCGTGATCGACCGCGCGAGTTCGTCTTCCTTGTCCTTTTTCGCCAGCCGGCGCAGCACGCGCAGATCCGGGTGCGATCCGGCGGCGATCAGCTTTGCGGCGGGATGGTCGTCGGGAACGTCGAGGCCGGGCGGCAGCGATCCCGGCACCATCGCCTCCGCCAGCAGCCGCATCGCCGCCGCCTGCGCGAACGTCCCCTTGCCGACGCCGCGGGGGCCGGCGAGAAGCCACGCATGATGGAGCGCGCCGCCGTTGTTCGCCGCCAGAAAGGCATCGATCGCGGCGCGATGGCCGCGGAGGCGCGTGGTCACGGCAGCAGGTCCGCCAGCGCCGCGAGCATCGCCGCGGTCACGGCTGCCGGCGCGAGGCTTGCGTCGATCCGGGTGAAGCGGGCGGGTTCGCGGGCGGCGAAAGCGTCGAAGGCGGCGGCGACCGCGGCGTGGAAACCCGGATCGCGGCGCGCGAATCGATCGGCGGCGAGCCCGTCACGCGCCGCCGCGCGCGCCGCGCCGATCGCGGCGGGCACCGCCAGCAGGAAGGTGCGATCGGGAAGCAGGCCGTGCGAGCCGAACGCGTGCAACGCGCGGATCGCTTCATCGTCGATCCCGCCCGCCAGCCCCTGATAGGCGCGGGTCGAGTCGAGATAGCGGTCGCAGATCACCCAGCGTCCGGCGTCGAGCGCCGGGCGGATCACCTTCTCGACATGGTCGGCGCGCGCGGCGGCGAACAGCAAGGCTTCGGTGCGCGCGCTCCAGCGCGTCGCGTCGCCGTGCATCAGCAGTGCACGGATCGCCTCCGCGCCCTCGCTGCCGCCGGGCTCGCGCGTGACGATTGCGTCGATGCCGTGCGTTTCCAGCGCGGCGGCGAGCGCACGCGCCTGCGTCGACTTGCCTGCCCCCTCCCCGCCTTCGAGGCTGAGGAACCGCCCCGTCGTCATCCGCGTGGCGCCGGTCAGCCGAACAGCCCGGTCAGCCCGTGCCATGCGCGGCCGAAGAAGCCCGCCTCGCCGACATCGGCGGCCGCGACCAGCGGCATCCGCTGCTCCGGAAGGCCCGGCGACGAGACGACGAGATCGGCGACATGTGCGCCCTGCTTGATCGGCGCCTTGAGCGGGCCGTCATAGACGATCTTGGCGGCGAGCTGCGGCCGGCTGCCCGACGGGATCGTGACCTTGAGGTCGGTCGGTGCGACCAGCTTCACCTCTGACGCGCTGCCGAGCTGGACGGCGGCGGTGCCGACCTCGCGGCCCGCCTTGACCACCGGCTTCGCCTGCCACGCGCGGAAGCCCCATTCCATGAAGCGCACCGACTCGCTGGCGCGCTGGTTGAAGCTGGTCAGCCCGGCCAGCACCATTACCAGCCGCCGGCCGTTCTGCTCCGCCGAGCCGGTGAAGCCATAGCCGGCCTCCTCGGTATGGCCGGTCTTCAGCCCGTCGGCGCCCGCGACGCGGCCGAGCAGCGGATCGCGATTGGCCTGGGTGATCGCCTGACCGGCGCCCATCGTCTTGCCCCAGGTGAAATCACGCCGCGAATAGAATTGCTTGTAGAGCTTCGGATGCTGCTGGATCGTCGCGGCCGCCAGCGTGGCGAGGTCGCGCGCGGTGACATAGGTGACGCCGCCATCGGGCCAGCCATTGGCGGTGCCGAAGTGGCTGTTCTTGAGCCCGAGCTTGGCGGCATCCTCGTTCATCCGCTCGACAAACGCCTGTTCGGTGCCCGAAATCCCCTCGGCCAGCACGATGCACGCGTCGTTCCCCGACAGCGTGACGATGCCGTAGAGCAGGTTCGCGACCGACACGCGCTCGCCCGACGACAGGAACATCGTCGACCCCGCCTGCGGGCCGTGCCACTTCTGCCACGTCTCGGGCCGCACCTCGAACTCGGTGTCGAGCTTCAGGTCGCCGCGCTGGATCATCTGGAAGGCGGTGTAGACCGTCATCATCTTCGCCATCGACGCCGGCGGCATCCGGCGATCGGCGTCGCGCGCGAACAGCACCGCGCCCGACGACAGGTCTTCCATGAACGCGACCGGCGCGGGCGTGTCGAACTGCGGCGCGGCGGCGACGGCCGGCATCGCCAGCGCGACGACGGCAGCGGGAAGCGCGAGAACGGTCAGCAGCTTGGTCATCGAGGGTTCCGTGTAACGAGGCGAGATGGGGCGATCAAAGGACGTGCCATAGCGACGCCGCGCTATGACGCAATCGCATCGGCGAGCAGGCCGACCGACAAGGCGTAGAAGTTCGAGCAGTTATAGTCGAGGATCACGCGGTAATTGCCGGTGAGCAGATAGGCGGTCTGGCCGGGGCCGTCGGGCTCGATCAGCGTCGCCTGGACGTCGTCGGCGAGCGTCCGCCCCTGCGCCGACACGCCCAGCGCACGCCACTCGGCCATCGAGCGCCAGCCGCTGTGGCGCTCGAACACGCGCGGGCAGCGCGGCGAGACCAGCCGGTTGCGGACCTCGGCACGATTGTAGCCGGCCGGCACGTTGACCGCGACGCCCCACGGCTGCCCGCGGCGCCAGCCGGCCTGGACGAAATAATTGCCGATCGATGCCAGCGTGTCGGCTGGCGAATTCCAGATGTCGGCGCGGCCGTCGCCGTCGCCGTCGCGCGCCAGCCGCAGATAGACCGATGGCAGGAACTGCGGGTTGCCCATCGCCCCGGCCCAGCTCCCGGTCAGTTGCGTTCGCGACACGCCGCGGTCGATCATCTTGAGCGCCGCGATGAGCTCGCCCTCGAACAGCGGCCGCCGCCGGCCTTCATAGGCGAGGCTGGCAAGGCTGCGGACCGTATCGAAATTGCCGGTGTAGGATCCGTAGTTGGTCTCGTGGCCCCAGATCGCGACCATGATCTGCTCGGGCACGCCGGTCGCCGCCTCGACGCGCGCGAGCCGGGCGCGCTGCGCCTCGTAGGTCGCGCGCCCGCGCGAGATCCGCGCCGCGTCGACATGCGTGGTGCGATAGGGCGCGAACCGCGGCACCGGCGCATTGGGGCGCGCCTCCGGCTGCTGCTGGTCGAGCGCGACCACGCGCGGGTTGAAGGTCAGCGTCGGCAGCACGCCATCGACCGTCGCGGTCGAGACGCCGGCCGCCAGCGCACGCCCGCGCACCTGCGTCAAATAGGTTCGGAATCCGCTGTCATCCTGCGCCGACGCCATCGCCGGCGCGATCAGGCACGCCCCTGCGGCCAGACCGCGCGTGAGAGTTGTTGCCGCTTTCATGATCGCGCCGTTCTGACACAGCGCATGCGACGGTGGTACCGCAAATCGTCGCGCGGGCGGCACGGATGACCGCAGCATCGGTCAGGGGCTTGAACACGCCCGAGCCTTGCTGCCATAGGCACGCGCACCGCGCGTCTGGAAGAGTGGCCGAGCGGTTTAAGGCACTGGTCTTGAAAACCAGCGAGGGTGCAAGCTCTCCGTGGGTTCGAATCCCACCTCTTCCGCCATCCCCAGCGCTCATCCCTCCCCGGCCAAGCCGCGCTTAGGCGTGCGCAAGCAAGCCTTGGACGCCTAATCACCATCAGGGACGTAGAGAATGGCGCGATCTACTATCGCCCAAAGACAAGAAGGGGAATACGCATGAGCACCACCCGAGCCGCGCTGCTGGCGGGCGCTGCGCTGTTGCTGCCGGCGCTGACCATGCCGGTCGCCGCGCAAACCGCCCCCGCCCCGTCGACCGACGCCGAGCCCGCCGCCGCACCGGCCGACAATGAAGTGGTCGTGACCGGAACACGCGCGCCTGGGCGGAGCCGGCTCGACACCGTCTCGCCGGTCGACGTGCTGACGGGCGACGCGTTGCGCGCGCAGGGCACGACCGAACTGGCCGATGCGCTGTCGACGATTGCACCTTCGGTCGACTTTCCGCGGCAGGCGGCGGTCGACGGCACCGATGCGATCCGCCCCGCGACGCTGCGCGGGCTGTCGCCGGATCAGACTTTGGTGCTCATCAACGGCACGCGGGCGCACACCTCGGCGCTGCTCAACATCAACGGCTCGATCGGGCGCGGGTCGGCAGCGGTCGATCTCAACACGATCCCGACCGTCGCGCTGGACCGCGTCGAGGTGCTGCGCGAGGGCGCGTCGGCGCAATACGGGTCTGACGCGATCGCGGGCGTCATCAACCTGCGGCTGCGCGAGGCGCGCGAGGGCGGCGGCGCGAACGTCACCTTCGGCACCTATGCGACGAACTATGATGCGGCACGGACGTCGCGCTCGGTACGCGACGGCGAGATCGCGACGTTCAGCGGGTGGAAGGGTTTCGCAATCGGCAGCGAGGGGTTCCTGACGCTGTCGGGCGAATATGTGACGCGCCAGCCGACCAACCGCGCCGACCTCGATCCGCGTGGGCTGACGACGCCGCGGATCCGCGCACGGTTCGGCGATCCGGAGGTCGAACAGGGTACGGTCTACGTCAATGCCGCGGCGCCGCTCGGCGACGGCAACTGGACCGCTTATGCCAATGGCGGCTTCCAGCAGCGTGACAGCAAGAGCGGCGCCTTCCCGCGCGTCGCCAATGCCAGCAACCTGAATGCCGACGCGCTGATCGGCCTGTACCCGGACGGGTTCCTGCCGCTGATCGGCTCGCGCTCGAAGGATTACAACGCCACCGTGGGGGTGCGCGGCGATCTGGGCGGGTGGAACACCGACCTGACCGTGAGCTATGGCCGCAACACGATCGACTTCGAGACGCGCAACTCGGGGAACGCCACCTACGGCAGCGCCTCGCCGCGCGATTTCGACAGCGGCCAGCTACGCTACGATCAGCTGACCGCCGGGCTCGATCTGGCGCGCGAATATACGCTGGGCGCGGCAGTCATCAACATCGCGGCGGGCGGCGAATATCGTCGCGAAGGCTTTGCGATCGGGGCCGGACAGCCGGAGAGCTACAATCGCGCGGCGGGGGCACTGAGCACGCTGGGCTCTGGCGCGCAGGGCTTTGTCGGGTTCCAGCCCGACAACGAGGTCGACGTCCATCGCAGCAACGGCAGCCTCTACCTCGATGTCGAGGCGCGGCTTTGGGACAAATTGACGTTCGGTGCCGCCGCGCGGGGCGAGAGCTATTCGGATTTCGGCGAAACCGCGACCGCCAAACTCTCGGCGCGCTATGACGTCACGCCATGGCTGGCGTTCCGCGGATCGGTGTCGACCGGTTTCCGCGCCCCGTCGCTCCAGCAGCAATATTATACGTCGACGCAATCGCTGGTGAACGGCAACGTCCTTCAGGAAACCGGGCTTTATCCGGTGTCGAGCGACATCGCGCGTGCGCTCGGCGCCTTGCCGCTCGATCCGGAGAAGTCACGCAACTATTCGGCCGGAACGGTGGTGCGCTTTGGCGGCTTCAGCCTGACGGTGGATGGCTATCACATCCGCATTCGCGACCAGATCGCGCTGTCGGAGAACATCCAGGCGTCGGCAAGCACGCAGGTCGGCAATCTGCTCGCCCCGTTCCGGGTGCAGGCGGCGCGCTTCTTCATCAATGGCGTCCAGACCACGACGAAGGGACTCGACATCGTCGCGGCCTATACGCTGCGCACCGAGCGCCTCGGCAGCTTCAACCTGAGCGCGGCGGCCAACCTGAACGACATTTCGGTCGATCGCATCCCGACCTCGACCGCGGCGCTGAACCCGGCGCCGAGCCTGTTCGGGCGCAACCGCATCCTGACGATCGAACAGGGCACGCCGCGCACCAAGATCGTCGGCGCGGTCGACTGGCGCGGCGAGGCGCTGGGCGCGACGCTTCGTGCGGTCCATTATGGCGATGTGCTGCAACCCGGTACGGTGGTCGCGAACGATGTCTATACCGGTCGCAACACGATCATCGATCTGGAAGGGCGGTATCGCTTCAACGACAATGTCACGCTGGCGCTGGGGGCAGAGAATCTCTTCGACATCTACCCGAACACCACGCCGGCCGCGCTCAACAACAATGGCGTGACCGCCTTTCCCTATTACTCGCCGTTCGGGTTCAATGGCCGGCAGATCTACGGGCGACTCAACCTGACCTGGTAAGCCGGTGCGCGCCGTCGTGGTTCACGGATCGCGGCGGCGGCGCTATGCGGAGCGCCATGCGAAATCTTCTTCTTGCCGTCGCCGCCCTGCTGCCCTTCACCGGCAGCGCCGGGGCGGAGACGATCCTCTTCGTCGGCAACAGCTTCACGTTCGGCGCCAACACGCCGGTGCGGGTGCTGAACGCCGACCGCGTCACCGATCTGAACAATGAGCGGATCGGCGGTGTGCCCGGCCTGTTCAAGCGCTTCGCCGAACAGGCCGGGCTCGACTGGCAGGTCTCGCTCGAAACTTCCGGGGGAAAGACGCTGGGCTGGCATCTGGCCGAGCGGCGGGCGCTGCTCGATCGCCGCTGGGATCATGTCGTCCTGCAGGAATATAGCACGCTCGACCCCGTTCGGCCGGGCGATCCCGCGGCGACGATCGCCGATGCCAGGCGCATCGCCGACCTGCTGCGTGCGCGCAATCCGCAGGTCGCGATCACCCTTACCGCCACCTGGACGCGCCCCGATCTCGTGTTCCTGCCGGGCAAGCGCTGGTCGGGCGCGCCGGTGGAGGCGATGGCCAACGACCTGCGCCGTGGCATCGACAGCGCGGCGCGGCGTGCGAAGGCCGATGTCGCGCCGGTCGGTCAGGCGTTCACCTGCGCGATCCGCAGCGGTGTCGCGGACGCCAATCCATACGACGGGATCGACTATACCCGCGTGCCGCTATGGTCCTACGATCATTATCACGCGAGCAGCTTCGGCTATTATCTGGAGGCGCTGGTCGTCTTCGCGCGGGTGACCGGGGTCGACCCCCGGACGTTGGGCGGGCGCGAGGCGGCGGCGGGCGAGCTCGGTTTCTCGGAGGCCGAGACGGTCGCGCTCCAGCTATCTGCCCATGAGGCGATTGCGACCAACGGTGGCTGCGGCCGATAGGGCCACGGGGCGCGCGGCTTCATCGCGGAGCAAGATCGTTCCCTCCATAACGCGGAGAGAACGAACGATGTTCGAGGTTGCGTCATCGAAAACCACTATCGTCGCCACCGACGTCCGCGCCGACGGACGAAGGTGCTTGCCTTCACGATCTTCCTGACCTTGGTCGCGCTCGCCAGCGCCGGCCTGTGCCTGTTCGCGCTGAAGGGGTGAGCCCCCGCCCCTACACCCCGGCGTCGCGGATCGTCTCCATGGCGACGAAGGTCGAGGTGCTGGCGACATGCGGGAGCGAGGAGATGCGCTCGCCGAGCACCTCGCGATAGCGGCGGATGTCGGCGGTGCGCACCTTGAGCAGATAATCGAAGCTGCTCGCGATCATGTGGCATTCCTCGACCTCGGGGATGCGCAGTACCGCGCGGCGGAACTCCTCGAGCGCAGTCTCGCGGGTGTCGGACAGTTTGACCTCGGTGAAGGCGACGTGGTCGAGCCCGAGCCGCGCCGGGTCGACGATCGCGCGAAAGCCGCGGATGTAGCCGCCCTCGATCAGCCGCCGTAGCCGTACCTGACACGGGGTCTTCGACAGACCGACCCGCCGGGCGAGTTCGGTGACGGACAACCGCCCCTCGGCGCGCAGCGCATCGATGATGCGCCGGTCGAACGCGTCGATCGGCGCGGATGCGAGCGCTTTCTGGTCCGTTCGCTCTGTCATGACCGCCCAAATAGCTTCGTTCGGCACATCGATGCGTCATATTCGGTCGGATTGCCAGAGCATCTTCCACTATGGAGCGGGCATCACGAGAGGATGTTCCGCGATGCGCGCCGCTTTGCCCCCGTTCGCCGATTTCGCCCCGCCGGTTCGCGCGCAGAGCGCGTTGCGGCACGCGATCACCGCTGCCTACCGCCGCAGCGAGCCCGAGTGCCTCGCGCCGCTGCTCGACGCCGCGAGCTTGCCGGGCGATCTGGCCGAGGCCACGGCGGCGACCGCCACCGCGTTGGTCAGTGCGCTGCGCGCCAAGCACAAGGGCACCGGCGTCGAGGGGCTGGTGCAGGAATATGCCTTGTCGAGCCAGGAGGGCGTGGCACTGATGTGCCTGGCCGAGGCGTTGCTGCGCATCCCCGACACCGCGACGCGCGATGCGCTGATCCGCGACAAGATCGCGGGCGGCGACTGGCGGGCGCATGTCGGCGACGGTCGCTCGCTGTTCGTCAACGCCGCAAGCTGGGGGCTGGTCGTGACCGGCAAGCTGACCGGCAGCGTCAACGACAGCGGGCTGAGCGCTGCGCTGACCCGGCTGATCGCGCGCGCGGGCGAGCCGGTGATCCGCCGCGGGGTCGATATGGCGATGCGGATGATGGGCGAGCAGTTCGTCACCGGCGAGACGATCGGCGAGGCGCTGAGGCGCGCGCGGCCGCTGGAGGCGCGCGGCTTCCGCTACAGCTATGACATGCTCGGCGAGGCGGCGACCACCGCGGCGGATGCCAACCGCTATTACCGCGACTATGAGGAAGCGGTGAAGGCGATCGGCGCGGCGTCGGCCGGGCGCGGGATCTACGAAGGGCCGGGGATCTCGATCAAGCTGTCGGCGCTTCACCCGCGCTACGTCCGCGCGCAGGCGGAGCGGGTGATGGCCGAATTGCTGCCGCGCGTGAAGGCGCTGGCGCTGCTCGCCAAGCACCATGACATCGGGCTGAACATCGACGCAGAGGAAGCCGATCGGCTCGAATTGTCGCTCGACTTGCTCGAAAGCCTCGCGACCGATCGCGATCTCGCCGGCTGGGACGGCCTCGGCTTCGTGGTGCAGGCCTATGGCAAGCGCTGCCCGTTCGTGATCGACTGGATCGTCGACCTCGCGCGGCGTGCCGGACGGCGGATCATGGTCCGGCTGGTCAAGGGCGCCTATTGGGACGCCGAGATCAAGCGCGCGCAGGTCGACGGCCTCGCCGACTTCCCGGTCTATACGCGCAAGGTCCATACCGATGTCGCCTATACCGCCTGCGCGCGGAAGCTGCTGGCGGCGCGCGACGCGGTGTTCCCGCAGTTCGCGACGCACAATGCGCAGACGCTGAGCGCGATCTATCATCTCGCCGGGCCGGACTTCACGGTCGGCGACTATGAGTTCCAGTGCCTGCACGGCATGGGCGAGCCCTTGTATGACGAGGTGGTCGGCGCGGCGAAGCTCAACCGTCCGTGTCGGATCTACGCGCCGGTCGGCACCCACGAGACCTTGCTCGCCTATCTCGTCCGGCGACTGCTCGAGAACGGTGCCAATTCGTCGTTCGTCAACCGGATCGCCGATCCCGATGTGGCGATCGCCGACCTGGTCGCCGATCCGGTCGAGACGGTGCGGCGGATGGCGTCACCGGGGCAGAAGAACCCGCAGATCGCCTTGCCGCGCGAGCTGTACGGGATGCGGCTCAACTCTGCCGGGCTCGACCTGAGCGACGAGACGGTATTGGCATCGTTGAGCGGGACGCTGGCGGCGGAAGGGCCGTGGCAGGCGGGCACCGTCGGTTCGGAGCGGCCGGTTCTCAACCCCGGGGATCACCGCGAGCAGGTCGGCACGGTGCGCGAGATGTCGGTCGCGCAGGCGCAGGCCGCGGCACGCGACACGACCGCCGCGGCGGCAGACTGGGCGGCGCGCGTGCCGGCCGAGCGGGCGGCAGTCCTCGACCGTGCCGCCGACGCGATGCAGGCGCGGATGCCGCAACTGCTCGCGCTGATCGTCCGCGAGGCGGGCAAGTCGCTGCCCAACGCCATCGCCGAGGTGCGCGAGGCGATCGACTTCCTGCGCTATTATGCCGAACAGGCGCGTTCGACGCTCGGTGCAGGGCATCGCCCGCTCGGCGTGGTGACGTGTATCAGCCCGTGGAACTTCCCGCTCGCGATCTTCACCGGGCAGGTCGCCGCCGCGCTGGTCGCGGGCAATGCGGTGCTCGCCAAGCCCGCGGAAGAGACGCCGCTGATCGCGGCACAGGGCGTGGCGATCCTCCATGAGGCGGGGGTGCCGCGCGCGGTGTTGCAGCTGGTGCCCGGCGACGGCGCGATCGGCGCGGCGCTGGTGGCGGCGCCCGAGACGATGGGGGTGATGTTCACCGGCTCGACCGAGGTCGCGCGGCTGATCCAGCGCGAGCTGGCCCAGCGGCTGCTGCCCGACGGCGCGCCGATCCCGTTCATCGCGGAAACCGGCGGGCAGAATGCGATGATCGTCGATTCCTCGGCGCTCGCCGAACAGGTGGTGGCGGATGTGATCGCCTCCGCCTTCGACAGCGCCGGGCAACGTTGCTCGGCGCTGCGGATCCTGTGCCTTCAGGAGGAAATTGCCGATCGCACGCTGACGATGATCCGCGGCGCGCTGCACGAATTGTCGATCGGGCGCACCGACCGGCTGGCGGTCGATATCGGCCCGGTCATCAGCGCCGAGGCCCAGGCGACGGTCGACACGCATATCGCGACGATGCGCGCGCGCGGGCTCCGCGTCGAGCAGGTCGCGCTGTCGGGCGATACTGCGAACGGCACCTTCGTCCCGCCGACGATCGTCGAGCTGAACGACATCGCCGAGCTGGAGCGTGAGGTGTTCGGCCCGGTGCTGCACGTCGTGCGCTTCCGCCGCGCCGAACTCGACCGGTTGATCGACCGGATCAACGCCACCGGCTACGGACTGACCTTCGGACTGCATACCCGGCTCGACGAAACGATCGCGCACGTCACCAGCCGCGTGAAGGCCGGCAATCTGTACATCAACCGCAACGTGATCGGCGCGGTGGTCGGGGTCCAGCCGTTCGGCGGGCGCGGGCTGTCGGGAACCGGACCCAAGGCGGGCGGGCCATTGTACCTCGGGCGGCTGGTCGCCGGGGCGGCGCTGCCGCCGCCGGTGGTCTGCGACCATGCCGATCCGGCGGCGCGCGACCTGGCGATGCGGCTGGAGGAGCGCGGCGAGCCGGCGGCGGCGGCGCGGGTCCGAGACGCGATCGCCGCCTCGATGCTGGGCGCGGAGATCGAGCTGGCCGGGCCGGTCGGCGAGCGCAATCTTTATGCGCTGCATCCGCGCGGCCGGGTGCTGGCGCTGCCGACGACCCGCGCCGGGCTGTTCGAGCAACTGGGGGTCGCGCTCGCCGCCGGCAATGACGTCGTGGTCGGCGACGCCGCGGCGGTGCGCGAGGCGCTGTCGCTGCTGCCCGACACGGCGGCAGCGCGGGTGCGGGTTTGCGAGGACTGGCGGCGGGAGCCGGCGTACGCCGGGGCGCTGATCGAGGGCGATCACGAAAAGGTCGGCGCGGCGCTCGCCACGCTCGCGGCGCTGCCCGGCCCGATCGTCCTGCCGCAGGTGGCGAGCGCGGGGTATCGGCTCGACTGGCTGGTCGAGGAAGTCTCGACCTCGATCAACACCACCGCGGCGGGCGGCAACGCCAGCCTGATGAGCCTGAATTGACGTTGATGTAGGTAAAGCGCGCTGCGCCAGCCCGGAACGGCCGCGGCGGTGGGCCGTATAGTCCCGACACATGATCGAGGGACTTGATGGCGCTCACCCCGCGCCTCTCCGGGCAGGTTGCCGCCCGGGCGCACCATTCCGGCGCGGCACGCCTGCTCAAGCGCGCCGCGCCGTTTTTCGCGATCGCCGAGGTTTCGGGCGGTCCGTTGCTGATCGCGTCGCTGATCGCGCTCGTGCTGGTCAACTCACCCTGGAGCGGCTGGTACGAGCGGATCTGGGACACCGATCTGCGGCTGAGCTATGGTGGCGAGATCATCGCGCTGCCGCTCGCCGAATGGGTCAACGACGCGCTGATGCCGTTGTTCTTCCTCATCATCGGCACCGAGGTGAAGCGCGAGTTCAGCAAGGGGTCGCTGTCGACGGTGCAGACGGCGGTGCTGCCGGTCGCCGGGGCGATCGGCGGGCTGGTCGTGCCGATCGGAATCTATCTGGCGTTCAACTACGGCACCGCCACGCAGCATGGCTGGGGCGTGGTCGCCGCGATGGACACCGCCTTCAGCCTCGCGATCGTCGCGATGTTCACGACACGGTTGCCGGCGGCGGTGCGCGCGGTGCTGCTCGCCTTCGCCGCGATCGACGACGTCTTCGGCCTGCTGGTGATTGCCTTCGCCTACACCGACACGCTGCAGGTCTCCTATCTGCTGCTGGCGGCGGCCGGCTATGTCGGCATCCTGCTGTTGTTGCGGCTCGGCTGGGTCGCATCGGTCGCCTATGTGCTGCTCGGCGCCGCGGTATGGATCGGCGTGCTCGGGTCGGGCGTGCATCCGACGATCGCCGGGGTGGCGATCGGGTTGCTGCTGCCGACCAGCTCGCGTCTGTCCGAACAACGGTTCGCCGACCGTGTGCAGCGCCCGGTGGATCGCCTGCGTCGCGCGCAGCGGGTGGCGACCACCGCCGACGACGAGGCGACCGCCGAGCGCGGGCGCGAGGAAGCGCAGAGCCAGCTCGGCTATATCCACGAAATGGCGGCGGCGACCGACGAGCCGGCCGAGCGGCTGGTCCGCATCCTGACGCCATGGGTATCCTATCTGATCCTGCCGCTGTTCGCGCTGTCGAACGTGCGCATCCACTTCTCGCCCGAGCTGATCGGCGAGGCGCTGCATGCGCCGTTGGCGCTGGGGATCGTCGCCGGGCTGGTGATCGGCAAGCCGGTCGGCTTCTTTGTCGCGACCCGCGCAGCGGCGGCGACCGGCGTCGCCAGACTGCCTGACGGTGTGACCTGGCGCATGATCGTCGGGATCGGCGGCGTGGCCGGAATCGGCTTCACGATCTCGCTCTTCATCGCCGAACTTGCTTTCGTCGGCAGCGCCGGGACCGAAATCGCCGCGCTCGCGATCCTGACCGCCTCCCTGGTGTCCGGCCTGTTCGGTTATATAATGTTATGGAGTGCGGCTACGCGCGAGGAGCGCACCGCGCCGCCGCCCGTCACGGAATAAAACGTATCGTCGTGGCGGCAGGACATTGTCTCGTCCTCCTTCCTGATCTAGGTTGCAAGCATCTTGGATCGTTCCCCGCTCGCCCCCACGCCCGTTGCGCCTTTCTGCCCATCGCCCGAGATCAGCGCGGCAGTGGCGGCGTTCGCACGCGGGCTCGACCCCAGCGATCCGTTCCTTGCCGCGGTGACGCATTCGACCACGCCGATGGTGGTTAGTGATCCCCGCCTGCCCGACCACCCGCTGGTGTTCGTCAATCAGGCGTTCGAGGCACTGACCGGCTTCCCCGCGGTCGAGGTGATCGGCCGCAATTGCCGCTTCATGCAGGGGCCGCTGACCGAGGATGCCGACATCCAGCGGCTGCGCGACGCGATCGCGAGGCGCGAGCGCATCGACATCGACCTGCTCAACCATCGTCGCGACGGGACGCCGTTCTGGAACCGGTTGATGGTCGCGCCGGTCTTCGATGCGGATGGCGCGCTGCGCTATTTCGTCGCCACCCAGCTTGACGTGACGATCGAGCGTCATCGCCTTCGCCAGTTACAGGACGATCGCGACGCGCTGACCGCCGAGGTGGCGCGGCGCGAGGCGGCGCTGGCGGAGCGCGAGGCGCGGCTGGCGATGGCGTTGAAGGCGGGTGCGCTCGGCACCTGGTCGGTCGCGCTGCCCGATCTCGATGTGACGGTCTCGGACGCCTGTCTCGCCAACTTCGGCCGGGCGCCGGGCGAGCCATTTAACTTCAAGGACTTCGAGCGGAGTCTTCATCCGGAGGATTATCAGCGTGTCCAGGCGGCGCTGGCCGACACGCTCGACCGTGGCACACCCTATGACATCGAATATCGTGTGATGACGCCGGCGGGCGAACAGCGGTGGCTTCATGTTCAGGGTGCGCTGCAACGCCGCGCGGACGGGACGCCGCTGGTGCTGTCGGGCTTTTCCTCGGACATATCGGAGCGCAAGTTCGCCGAGGAGCATCGTGCGGTGCTCGCCCGCGAGTTGACGCACCGGGTCAAGAACACGCTGGCGACGGTCGGCGCGGTGGTGAGCCAGACGTTGCGCGATGCCAGCTCGCTCGCGGACGGCCGCCGGGCGGTCGCCGGACGCATCGCCAGCCTCGGCACCGCGCACGAGCTGCTGGTCCGTGACGAGGTCGAGGGCGCGGCAATCAACGAAATCGTCGAGCGGGTGCTGGCGCCCTTCATCGATACCGGTGGCAGCCGCTTTTCGATCGAGGGTCCCTCGATCCGGCTCTCGCCGGATATCACGCTGGCCTTGTCGATGGCGCTGCACGAGCTGGCGACGAACGCGATCAAATATGGTGCCCTGTCCGTGCCAGAAGGCTCGGTGCAGATCCGCTGGGCGCTCGCGGGCAGCGCCGCCGAGCGACGGTTCCGCTTTTCGTGGATCGAGCGTGACGGTCCGCCGGTCGTCGCGCCGACGCGTATCGGGTTCGGCACACGGATGATCGAGCGGGTGCTGTCCGGCCACGTCAGCGGCGCCGCCGCCATGTCCTATCCGCCCGAGGGCGCGCGATTCGAGATCGAAGCGCCGGTCTGAGTCGCAGGCGCGTCAGTCGTCCTGCTTCGCGGGTTCCTCGCACCGGCAGGCGGGACGCGGCGCCTTGCGCTTCGGCGCGGTGGTGGCGAATTCTGCGGCATCCATCGTGCCGGAGTGATCGCGATCCGCCTCGGTGAAGCGTGTCGTGGTCTTGATCGCCCATTCCTCGAACGTCAGCCGGCCGTCGCCGTTGGTGTCGAGCCTGGCAAAGGCCTTGCGGCGCGGGATGAAATATTCCTCCTGCGTGATCCGCCCGTTGCGGTCCCTGTCGTAGCGGTCGAACCGTTTCTGCTCGCGGCTTCGCGCCGGCGCTTCGGGCAGCGCCGCGGCGGGTGGATCGGCCGGCGCGCTCCCCGCTGCGGGGCGTGCCGACGCGGCCGTGATCGGTGACGCGTCAGGATGCGCAGCGCCGTCGAAGATCAGCCACCCCGCCCCGACCAGCGCCATGGCCGCTGCCCCGCCGACCAGATACCGCCACATGCCCCCATGCTCCCCGCTGCGATCGCCGGCACGCTAGCGCGCGGCGCAGCGTGTGCAAGATGGCGGTCAGCGCCCGCTGACCCGAAGCCACAACAAGCGAGCGGCGCGCGCCGGGTGACCATGCGGCCGACGATCGGTCCGCAGATCGAGACGGACGGTCTGCGCGATGGCGCCGATGGCACGTGCGGGTGTCGGCCAGCGGAACGCCGCCGTGCCCGCGAACGCTTCCTGCGCCAGCGCGCGTGCGCGATCGGCCTTGTCGCGGGCGTCGAGGTGCGTCGCCAGATCGGCCAGCGCCCAGCCGGCGCCCGCGGCCGGGATCGCCGGATCATCGACGCCGACGACCGTCGCCATGGCGGCGAACAGGCCGCTGCCTCGCTGGGTGGCATGCGCATGCATCGCCGCCGCGTCGAGCGTCGGTTCGAGCAATGCTTCCCAGCCTTCGACGAGGTCGGCAAGGCGGCGACCCGGAACCCGGGGCACGACCACGCGCGCGAGTTCCTCCAGCAACGGCTCGGCAGGCGGCGCGGAGTCATCGAGCGCCGATAGCGCCCCATGCCACCAGGTCAGCCGCATCTGCCCGATCATCGGCTCGCGAGTGGTCCGCAGTATGCCTGCCAGCCGGTCATCCAACCGCCACAATGCGGCGAGCGCCGGGCGGTGCGCGGGTGCGGCATAGGTCAACGCCAATGCGCGTTCCGGGTCGGCATCCGTCGAGGTAAATTGCTGATTAACCATTAAAGTTTAGCCGCCCTTACCCATTCCCTCTCCATGAGAGCACTGCCTTGCGGTTTGTAATGTAAAGAGAAATTGCGCGTGCCGCTTTCCCTGTCGCGTACCCTGCCCCGTCTGTTCCGCAACGTCGCCGGCAACGTGGCGATCATGGCGGCTTTTGCGGTCATCCCGCTGCTGGCGATGATCGGCGGTGCGATCGACACCAGCCGTACCTACATGGCCTACACCCGGCTGCAA
Organism: Sphingomonas endophytica; assembly: GCF_014199415.1. Taxonomy (GTDB): domain Bacteria; phylum Pseudomonadota; class Alphaproteobacteria; order Sphingomonadales; family Sphingomonadaceae; genus Sphingomonas; species Sphingomonas endophytica. Next base: position 119,066 of record NZ_JACIJN010000001.1, on the reverse strand, counting down.
CAGGCATGTGACGCCGGTGCGCTCGCCGGACGCAAGGCGATGTCGAACGTCACGCGGCTGACCGATGCCGAAAAGGCGAAGGCGACCGAATTCTTCCGCTTCAACTTTCCGACGGGGACCTATTCGGCCGAGCAGATCAACGCGGTCTATGACAAGGGCGCGAACGGCGTGGTGGTCGGCCGCGCGTCGCTGTCGATGCCGACGACGCTGATGCGCATCTTCGGCTTCGGCGCGATCCCGGTGAGCACGACCTGCCAGGCCGAGTTGAACATCCCGAACACCGACGTCATGTTCGTGCTCGACGTGACCGGGTCGATGGACCTCACGCCGAGTGGCCAGATCACGAACGACGAGACGCAAAGCCGCATCTACGGTCTCAAGCAGGCGGTGAAGGATTTCTATGCCGCGCTCGGACCGGGACCCGCGAGCGGCCCCGGGCGGATCCGCTACGGCTTCATGCCTTACTCGTCGAACGTCAACGTCGGGCGGATCGTCTACGGCTTGAGTCCCGCCTACATTGCGGGAGGGAGCGGCACCGAATACGTGAAATATCCGTCGCGCAGCGGCGAATACGTCCGGCGGTCCTGCGACTATGGCTGCGATTACGTCGACTGGTCGCCGACCGTCTTCACGCTGGACGTTAGCCAATGGGTAAGGTCGACCAACCGCGTCGCCAATCCTGCCTATTGGACCGGCAATCCGACCGGGCAAAACGACGGCGCCCCTTCGTCGTTCGCGTGGGATGGCTGCATCCGGGAGGCAAGTACGTTGCAGACCATCGGCGCATCCTCGTCTCTGGATGCGCCGGCGACCGCGTACGACCTGCAGATCGATCTGAAGCCGAACAGCAAGGCGACGCGCTGGAAGCCGGCGCTGTCCGAAGCATTGGCAACGAAGATGACCTATTACGATCGCACCACCAGATCGTGGCGGCTCTACCGCGGCGCGGTCTGCCCGCAGGCGGCGAGCGCGCTTGCACAATATACGTCGGATTATAACAGCACGACGAAGACCTCCACGGCGTTCAACGCGTACGTAGACACGCTGGACGCCGGAGGACAGACCTACCATGATCTCGGGCTGATGTGGGGGGCGCGCTTCCTTTCGCCGACCGGCATTTTCAGCGCCACGAATTCGGACGCGGTCGCGCCGGGCGGCTTCCAGGTGTCACGCCACATCGTCTTCATGACCGACGGCAAGCTGCAGCCAACGTCCTATCTGGCCGATGCATGGGGCATCAACAATCTGATGGACAAAGTACAGGCGGACAATGCGGTGGCTCCGGCGACCGCCAGCGACGACGATGTCTATCAAAGCCATCTGCGGCGCACACAGATCGTCTGCAACGAGATGAAGAAGCGCGGCTTCATCATCTGGATCGTCGGCTTCGGGACCGAAGGGCTGTCGCAGGAACTCAAGGAATGCGCCACCGATCCGGATCACTGGTCGATCGCGACCGACACGACGGCGCTGCGCCGGTCCTTCGCCAAGATCGCGCAGACGATCGGCGGGCTGCGGTTGTCGTCATGACCCGGCGACGACGGTCTCTACGCGCGCTGCGGGGCGCGAAGGACGGCGCGACGCTGGTCGAATTCGGGCTGGTGGCGCTCCCGTTCCTGACGCTGATCATGGGGGCGCTCGACCTCGGCTATCAGGTCTATCTCAGCGCGCTGACCAACGGCGCGATGGAGCGCGCGGCGCGCAAGGCGACGGTCGGCAGCGTCACCAAGGATCAGGTCGCGGCGGTGATTCGCTCCGAAGTCCGCACCATCCTGCCCAGGGGCAGCCGCGACGATCCCGCCGCAGTGACGGTGACGCCGCTCAGCTACACCAATTTCGCGTCGGTCGGCAAAGGCGAACGGATCGTCGCAGATACCGCGCCGGTCGGTCAGTATAATTCGACCGACTGCTACGAAGACCGCAACAACAACGGCCGCTACGACGCGACGTTCGGCGGGGGTGACGACATGGGCAGCGCCGACGACGTCATCTATTACGATGTGCTGGTGAAGGTGCCGCGGCTGTTCCCGCTGGCGCAGGCGATCGGGCTCGGCGCGTTCACGATCGTCGACGCCCGCACGCTGATCCGCAATCAGCCGTATGGCGATCAGCAGATCCGGGTGCGCTGCTCGTGAGCGGGGTGCGACCAGCGGCCGGCCTCCGGCAGCGGCTCGGCCGCGATCGTTCGGGCGTGGCGATGATCGAGTTCGCGCTGTCGCTGGTGTTTCTGGTGCCGATCGCGATGGTCGGGATCGAGCTGGCCAATCTGGCGGTGGTGACGCTGCGGCTGAACCAGCTTGCAATGATGGTTTCGGACAATGTCGCCCGTTACCGCGGCAGCATCGACGAGGCACAGGTTGACGAGGTAATGACCGGGGTGGCCTTCGCCGGCCGCGGGATTGGCTTCGGGCAGCAGGGACGCGTGATCGTCTCGACGCTCGAAAGCAATGGCCAGACCGGCACGCAGACCGGCTACAAGATCACGTGGCAACGTTGTTTCGGCGCGAAGAACGTGAGCTCGTCTTATGGCCTCGAGGGGGCGGGCGCGACCGACGCCACGCTGGCCTCCGGGATGGGACCGTCGGCCAACAAGGTGAAGCCGGTCGACAATTCGGCGCTGATCTTCGCCGAGCTCCGTTACACGTACCGGCCGATCGTCGGCACCGGCTTCATGCCGGCGCGCGAACTGACGTCGCTTCAGTCGTTCACGGTGCGGGACCGGTCGTCACAGACGCTGACCAACACCACGAACATGACCGATGCGCAGCGCCGGCTGTGCGATGCCGCGCACCTCTCCGCCACCTGAACGGCAGCGGAGTGGTGCGACGGCGGGTCAGCCGCGGTAGCAGACCTTCTTGACCGTCTTGACGATCTTGTCGGTCGAGATCAGCGCGAGCTTTTCGAGATTGGCGGCATAGGGCAGCGGCACGTCCTCGTTGGTCACGCGCAGCACCGGCGCGTCGAGGTCGTCGAACCCTTCCTCCATCGCGATCGCGGCGATTTCCGAGGCGATCGAGCAGGTCGGCCAGCCTTCCTCGACCACCACCAGCCGGTTGGTCTTGGCGAGCGACGTGAGCACCGTCTGCTTGTCGAGCGGGCGCAGCGTGCGCAGGTCGACGACCTCCGCCTCGATCCCCTCACCCGCCAGCGTCTCGGCGGCTTCGAGCGCGAGCCCGACGCCGATCGAATAGCTGACGATCGTCACGTCCTTGCCCTCACGCATGATGCGGGCCTTGCCGATCGGCAGCACCCAGTCGTCGAGCTTGGGGATCTCGAACGAGCGGCCGTACAGCAGTTCGTTCTCGAGAAACACGACCGGATCCTGGCTGCGGATCGCGGCCTTCAGCAGACCCTTGGCATCGGCCGCGTCATACGGCGCGATCACGATAAGTCCCGGCACCGAGGCGTACCACGGACCGTAATTCTGCGAGTGCTGCGCGCCGACGCGGCTCGCCGCGCCGTTCGGACCACGGAACACGATCGGACAACGCATCTGTCCGCCCGACATGTAATTGGTCTTGGCGGCCGAGTTGATGATGTGGTCGATCGCCTGCATCGCGAAGTTGAAGGTCATGAACTCGACGATCGGCTTCAGCCCGCCCATCGCCGCGCCCGTGCCGACGCCGGCAAAGCCATATTCGGTGATCGGCGTGTCGATGACGCGCTTGTCGCCGAACTCGTCGAGCAGGCCCTGGGTAACCTTATAGGCACCCTGATATTGCGCGACTTCTTCGCCCATCACGAACACGCGCTCGTCGGCGCGCATTTCTTCGGCCATCGCGTCGCGCAGCGCTTCGCGGACGGTGACCTTGACCATCTCGGTGCCCGCCGGGATCGCGGGATCGGACACCTCGGCCTTGTGGCTCGCCGCCTCGAACAACTGGCGCGCGCCGGTGTCGACCTTTTCCTGCGCGGGATGCGCCGAATCCTCGACGGTGTCGGGCTTCTTCTCATCGGCCTGCGCATCGGCCTTCGGCGAATCGTCCTTGGTCGCCGCGCCGGTGTCCGCACCGACTTCCTCGCCCTCACCGGCGAGCTGCATGATGACCGTACCGACCTTCACGCCATCGGTGCCCTCGGCAACGAGGATTTTCGCCACGGTGCCTTCATCGACCGCCTCGAACTCCATCGTCGCCTTGTCGGTCTCGATCTCGGCCATGATGTCGCCTGACTTCACCGTGTCGCCTTCCTTGACGAGCCACTTGGCGAGCGTGCCCTCCTCCATGGTGGGCGACAGCGCCGGCATCTTGATGTCGATCGCCATCTCAATACTTCTCCACCAGAATATCGGTATACAATTCGGCCGGATCCGGCTCCGGCGTGCTTTCGGCGAAATCGGCCGACTCGGCGACCTGCTTGCGGATGCGCTGCTCGACGGCCTTGAAGTCCTCTTCCTTGACCCCGTGGCCCTCTGTCAGCAGCTTCTTGACGTGCTCGATCGGGTCGGACTTGTCGCGAACCGCCTGCACTTCGTCGCGCGAGCGGTACTTGGCCGGATCGGACATCGAGTGACCGCGATAGCGATAGGTCTTCATCTCGAGGATGATCGGCCCCTTGCCCGCACGCACCCACGCCAGCGCCTCCTCCGCGGCACCGCGCGACGCCAGCACGTCCATGCCGTCGACCTGAATGCCGGGGATGCGGAAGCTCTCGCCGCGGCGATACAGCTGGTCCTCCGCCGAGGCGCGGTTCACGCTGGTGCCCATCGCATACTGGTTGTTCTCGATCACGAAGATGATCGGGAGCTTCCATAGCTCGGCCATGTTGAAGCTCTCGTACACCTGACCCTGATTGGCCGCGCCGTCACCGAAATAGGCGAGGCATACGCCACCGTCGTTGTTGTACTTGTGGCTGAACGCGAGGCCCGCGCCGAGCGACACCTGCGCGCCGACGATGCCATGACCGCCGTAGAACTTATGCTCGACGCTGAACATGTGCATCGAGCCGCCCTTGCCCTTCGAGATGCCGGCCTGACGCCCGGTCAGCTCCGCCATCACGTCCTTGGGCGGGATCCCGCACAACAGCATATGGCCGTGGTCGCGATAGCCGGTGATCACCGAATCCTTCTCGGTCAGCGCCGACTGGAGCCCGACCGCCACGGCTTCCTGCCCGATGTACAGGTGGCAAAAACCACCGATCAGCCCGAGGCCATACAACTGCCCGGCCTTCTCCTCGAAGCGGCGGATCAGCAGCATGTCCTCGTAGAATTTGAGGAGTTCGTCCTTGCTTGCTTCATAGGGGCGCGGCTCGGCGGGACGCTCGCGATTCGTTTTCTGCGGGTCGGCAGCCGGTGCTTCGCTGCGTGCGGGGGCTTTTGCCACGATGGACACTACCTCGTTTCTTGGAAGACGTAGCGGCCTATAGCCACGGCACGGTGCAGACTGCAAACCCCACCGGCTTGCAAGGGATTGGGGGGCGGTCTACGCGGGCGGCAATGAGCGCGCCGGTCCCTTCGTCTGCCCCGCTGCATCCGCTGCGGATCGCCAATTTCCGGGCCTATTGGCTCTCCCGTTTCGCGGGCACGATCGCGGTCAGCGCGCAGGCGATCATCATCGGCTGGCAGGTCTATGGGATCGCGCGCGAGACGATGGACATCCGCGGCGCCGCGTTCATGCTCGGCATGATCGGTCTGGTGCAGTTCGTGCCCCTGTTCCTGCTGACCCCGGTTGTCGGGCTGGTCGCCGACAGCGTCGACCGGCGCTGGATCGTGCGCGGGACGACCGCGTTGCTGGTGCTCAACGCCGCCACGCTCGGGCTGCTGACCTGGTCGGGTAATCTTTCGTTGCCGGCGCTTTTTTCGGCCGCGGTGCTGATCGGGATCGCGCGCGCCTTCTCCGGCCCGGCCTATGCCGCGCTCGCTCCCAACCTCGTGCCGAAGGAAAGCCTGCCGACCGCGATCGCGATCTCGTCGATCGCGTGGCAATTCGGGACGGTGGCGGGCCCCAGCATCGGCGGCCTGCTCTATGCGATCCATCCCGACGTCGCGTACGGGGTGATCTCGGCGCTGCTGGGGCTGGCGCTGGCGACGATGCTCCTGATCGGCAAGGTGCCGCAACCGCGCGCGCAGAAGGACCGCCGGCCGATCCAGCGCATCCTCGACGGCTTCTCCTATGTACGGCGTAACCGACTTGTCCTGGCGGCGATTACGCTGGATCTCTTTGCGGTGCTGCTGGCCGGCGCGACCGCGTTGCTGCCGATCTACGCCCGCGACATCCTGCACGTCGGTGCGAGCGGGCTCGGCTTCCTTGCGGCGGGCATGGGAATCGGTGCGGCGACGACGGCGATCTGGTTCTCGTTCCGGCCGATGAAGTCGAACGTCGGCGTCAAGATGCTGACGGCGGTGATCGTCTTCGGGCTGGCGATCCTCACCTTCGGCGTGGCGACGCAGGTCACCGAGGCGCTGGGCGTCACCCGCATCGGTGCGGACGGCGCCATCCGCGTCGATTTCGTCATCAGCCTCGTGGCGCTGATCGTCGCAGGCGGCGCGGACATGGTCTCGGTCTATGTCCGTACCTCGTTGATCCAGCTCCACACCCCCGATGCGATGCGCGGACGGGTCAGCGCGGTGTCGCAGCTTACCATCTCGGCGTCGAACGAACTGGGCGAGGCGGAGAGCGGGTTGCTCGCCTCGTTGCTCGGCCCGGTCGGCGCGGTGGTGTTCGGCGGGGTCGGCGCGATCGCGGTGACCTTGCTGTGGTCGCGGCTTTTCCCGGAACTCCGCCGCGCGCGGACCTTTGATCCGCCCGACATGCTCGATATCGAACCACAACATGGAGTAGCGCAGCCATGAAGGCCCAGAACGTACTCGCGACGATCGGCAATACGCCGCACATCCGCATCCAGAAGCTCTTCCCCGGCTCGGAAGTGTGGATCAAGTCCGAGCGGGCGAACCCCGGCGGCTCGATCAAGGACCGCATCGCGCTGGCGATGATCGAGGCGGCGGAGGCGTCCGGCGCGCTCCAGCCAGGCGGCACGATCATCGAGCCGACCAGCGGCAACACCGGCATCGGGCTCGCAATGGTTGCGGCGGTGAAGGGCTACAAGCTCGTCCTCGTCATGCCGGAGAGCATGAGCCTCGAGCGTCGCCGGCTGATGCTGGCCTATGGCGCGCAGTTCGACCTGACGCCGCGCGAGAAGGGCATGAAGGGCGCGATCGAGCGCGCGCTGGAGCTGGTCGAGCAGACGCCCGGCGCGTGGATGCCGCAGCAATTCGAGAACCCGGCGAATATCGACGTTCACGTCCGCACCACCGCGCAGGAGATCCTCAACGACTTCCGCGACTCGCCGATCGACGTCATCATCACCGGGGTCGGCACCGGCGGGCACATCACCGGCGTCGCCGAGGTGCTGAAGAAGGAATGGCCGAACCTGAAGGTGTTCGCGGTCGAGCCGCAGGCTTCGCCGGTGATCGGCGGGGGACAGGCCGGGCCGCATCCGATCCAGGGTATCGGCGCAGGGTTCATCCCCGCCAACTTGCATACGCAGGCGCTCGACGGAGTGATTGAGGTCGATGCCGCGGTCGCCAAGGATATGGCGCGGCGTTCGGCGCGCGAGGAAGGGCTGCTGGTCGGGATCTCGTCGGGCGCCACGCTGGCGGCGATCCTCCAGAAGTTGCCCGACCTGCCCGACGACGTGCGGGTGCTCGGCTTCAACTACGACACCGGCGAGCGTTACCTGTCGGTGCCGGACTTCCTGCCGGAGAATTGACCTGTCCGAGCTGAGCTGGACCATGCGCGCGATCCTTGCCGGGATCGCGACATCGGCGCTCGTCGCCCCCGCGCTGATCGCGCGCCGGGCGCCGGCGGTGCCGCGCGCGATCGCCGCGAAGGTGGTGCGCCCGCAACGCGTCGCAGTCGCCGGCGAGGTGCCGACGGTCGAGCCGGTCGAGTTGCAGGATCTCACCCCCGAGGACGCGCGGACCTATAATGCGGCAATCCCGTTCGTGCGCGGACCGCGCCCCGCCGCCCGCCCCTTCCGGTTCGCAGGTGACGACGTGCAGCGGGCGCGGGCGACCGACTGTCTTGCCGCAGCCGCCTGGTACGAGGCGGGTGACGATCCGGTCGGGCAGCAGGCCGTGGTGCAGGTGGTGCTCAACCGACTGCGGCATCCCGCCTTTCCGAAGACGGTGTGCGGCGTCGTCTTTCAGGGGCAGGAGCGCGCGACCGGCTGCCAGTTCACCTTCACTTGCGACGGCGCGCTGACCCGGCATCCGTCCGAGCCGGCGTGGGAGCGCGCGCGGCAGGTGGCGACCAAGGCGTTGAACGGCGCGGTGTTCGCCAAGGTCGGCTATGCCACGCATTATCATACCGATTGGGTGGTGCCCTATTGGAGCGCGAGCCTCGACAAGCTTGCCGAGATCCACACGCATCTGTTCTTCCGCTGGACCGGCTGGTGGGGGACGCCGGCGGCGTTCCGGCGCACCGTGTCGAGCGACGAGCCGGTGATCGCGCTGCTGGGCACCCTCTCCCCGGTTCATCGTCTCGGCGGGGCGCTGGAGGAAGCCACGACCGCGATTGCCGCTGCCCCGCCCGGCGTCACGGTCGCGCCGCTTGCGACGGGCATGGTGCCCGGCGAGCCCGACAGCGTCACGGCCTTGCTGACCGGCGGTGCCGCCGACACCTATCCCGCGACTGCCAAGGCAGCGTGTGGCACGCGGCCGAAGTGCAAGTTCCTCGGCTGGACCGACCGTGCGATGCTACCGCGCGGCACAGCGATGACTCCGGAGCAGATGGCGAACATGTCGTTCAGTTACCTCCGCGACCAGAACGCGGGGCTGGAACGCGAGCTGTGGAATTGCCGCGAGTTCCCGCGCACCGGACCGGGTTTGTGTATGCGACGGCAGGTGGTGCCGGTCGCAGCCCCGACCGGCGCGCCGGTCCTGCGCGGGCCAGCCGATCTGGATGGCGTCCGGCGCCGTGATGAGCCGGTCGCGGCTACGACGCCCGCCTCGTAGCAATGGTCACGCTTGATTTCGCGCGGACAGCCCCAAAGCGCGTGCCAAGCGTCCGCACCGGGCTCGGCCAGCATCTGGACGGTCATTGCTATCTTCTAACGTCATCCCGGACCTGATCCGAGATCCCGCTGCTTCAAGCGCTGGCGGGAGGCGGAGCTTTGGACGAGGTCCGCGGCGTCGCGTAACGCATTGTCCGCTCCGAGGCATCCCGAAGGGTCGCGGAAGCGGTACACGACGATCGCGCCTCACCGGCGGGCTCGTCGGGCGGCGCACGCGCCACCATCGGCCGCCCGCAAACGAAAAGGGCGGCCCGCAGGCCGCCCCTCACCTGTTCCCGAAGGAACCCGCCTCAGCGCCCACCCGGCACCGGTGCGGCCGGACCGCCCGGCGCACCGCCCGGTCCGCCCATGCCCTGCATCCCGCCCATCATGCTCTGCTGCATCTGAAGCTGACGCAGCGTCGCCTCGGGGATGAAGTCCTGCAGCTCGACGTCGAAGACCAGCGTCGAATTGGCGGGGATCGGCCCGTTGGCGCGCTCGCCATAGCCGAGTTCCGGCTTGATCCAGAACCGGTACTTGGCGCCCTTGTGCATCAGCTTCAGGCCTTCGGAAAAGCCCGGCACGACACCGGCGACCGGCAGCGGCGTCGGCTGCTGCGACTTGTCGAAGACCGTACCGTCGACCAACCGGCCCTCGTAGTTGACGAGCGTGACGTCGGTGTCGGTCGGCAGGCCGCCCTTGGTGTCGCCGGGCTTGATCACCTGATAGCGCAGGCCCGACGGCGTCGTGACGATGCCGGTGCTCCCGAAGCGCGCCAAGGTCACGCCTGCCACCAGGGCGATCAACAATCCCGCCACCAGCCATAGCACGTAAGCGCGACGGACAGGAGGGATCGGAACGGCGGTGACAGTCGACATCGGCGGGCAACCTCAGGCTTGCACGCGCCGCCGCGACGACGCGCACTGGCAGATACGGGGTGAACGCAGCGCCGCCGGCAGCAGCGCTACGACCGGCGCGTCTTACCGCGCGCCGTCACGCTCCGCACGCTTGCGCTCCAGCTTGCGTGCACGACGCACCGCCGCCGCACGCTCACGCGCGCGCTTCTCCGACGGCTTCTCGTAGTGGCGACGCAGCTTCATTTCGCGATAGACGCCCTCACGCTGCAGCTTCTTCTTGAGTGCGCGAAGGGCTTGGTCAACATTGTTGTCGCGAACGATGATCTGCATTGGAACCTTCAACTCCGGATCAAACAGGTAATGCGGCGGCGAGCGAGGCTCGCGCCGAACACACCGGCCCTAGCAGCAAGTACCCAGCCTCGCAAGCGTTCACGCGATCCTGATCGGCGCGGTCACGACGCGCCGGTGCTGGAGCGCCGGCACACGGCCGCGCACGTCGTGCAGTCGTGTGCCGTCGATCTCGGCATAACCGATCCCCGGCGCCTCGCCCATGTCGAGCAGCACTTCGCCCCAAGGATCGACGACCAGCGAATGGCCGTAGGTGGTGCGGCCATCCTCATGCACCCCGGTCTGCGCAGCGGCGACCAGATGCACCCCGGCCTCGATCGCCCGCGCGCGCAGAAGCACGTGCCAATGCGCCGCCCCGGTCGGACGCGTGAAGCTGGCGGGAACGGTGAGCACCTGCGCGCCGGCATCGGTCAAGGCGCGGTAAAGGTCGGGAAAGCGCATGTCGTAGCAGATCGACAGCCCCATCGGCCCCAGCGGCGTCCCGACCACCACCGGCCGGTCGCCGGCCGCATAGCTCGCCGATTCGCGCCAGCTCTCGCCGCCCGGCAGATCGACGTCGAACAGATGCATCTTGTCGTAGCGCGCGCGGATATTGCCGATCGCATCGATCACGAAGCTGCGGTTGGAGAGACGCCCGTCCGGCCGGCGCAACGCCAGCGATCCCAGATGAACCCACACGCCGGCCCGTGCCGCCGCCTCGCGCACCGCCACCAGCACGCGGTCGTCGCCCTCGCGCATGATCGACGATGCGGCGCGGGTGCGGTCGCGATCGAGCAGGCCCGACATTTCCGGCGTGAAGACCATCCCGGCGCCTTCCTTGCCCGCTTCGTCGATCGCCGCGACCAGGGCAGCCGCGTTCCTCGCAGGGTCGATTCCAGTCGTGGTCTGAACGACGGCAATCTTCGTCACATGGGGCTCCTTGCTGCTGCACGCTGCGGAACAGCAAGCGCATCACATGCGCAAGTGTTGCAACGCGGCAACATCCGCAGACGGTTGGCGTAGCGGGGCGAGCGGATTATGAGCGCGCGATGACCGGCGCTCCCCTCATCCTGTACAACAGCCTCTCGCGCAGCCCAGAGACCTTCGCGCCGCTCGATCCCGGCAACGTCCGCATCTATTCGTGCGGGCCAACCGTCTATCATTATGCGCACCTCGGCAATCTGCGCGCCTATGTCTTCACCGATACGCTGAGCCGGACGATCGCGTGGAAGGGCTGGCCGCTGACGCATGTCATCAACATCACCGACGTCGGGCACCTGACCTCCGACGCCGATGCGGGCGACGACAAGATGGAGGCGGCGGCGCGCGTGAGCGGACAGGATATCTGGGCGATTGCAAAGCATTATACCAAGGCCTTCAAGCAGAACCTCGCGGATCTGAACGTCCGGACGCCGACTCACATGCCGCTCGCGACCGACCATGTCGCCGAGATGATCGCCTGGGGCGAGCAGATCGCGCCACGCCATTGCTACCAACTGGCGGACGGCCTTTATTTCGATACTACCACCGTGCCGGACTATGGCCGGCTGGCGGGCGCGGCCGACGATGCCGCGCACGGGCGGATCGAGACGGTCGCGGGCAAGCGGCACCCGCAGGATTTCGCGATCTGGCGCACCACCCCGCCCGGCGAGACGCGCCAGATGGAGTGGGATTCGCCATGGGGCCGTGGCGCGCCGGGCTGGCATCTCGAATGTTCGGTGATGGCGGCGAAATATCTCGGCGCAGCGTTCGACATCCACACCGGCGGGATCGATCATCGCGAGATCCACCATCCCAACGAAATCGCGCAGAATCAGGCACATTGCGAGTGCGCGGACACCGGCGCGACCTTCTGGATGCACAACAACTTCCTTGTCGATCGCACGGGAAAGATGAGCAAATCCTCCGGCGAGTTCCTGACGCTGTCGCGGGTGGTGGAACGCGGCTTCCACCCCCTGTCCTATCGGCTGATGTGTCTGCAGGCGCATTATCGCAGCGAGCTGGAATTCTCGTGGGAGAATCTGGCGGCGGCGCAGGTGCGTCTCAAACGCTGGGTTCATGCGGTGGAGACGTTGCGCCAGCGCGCCGACGGCGCTGGCGCAACGGCCGCCGGGTACCTCGAACAGCTCGACGCCGCGCTCAGCGACGATCTCGCCACCCCCCGCGCGCTGCCGGTGCTCGACGCGCTGCTCGGCGATAAGAAGTTTTCGGCCGCGGATCGGCTGGCGACGCTGCGTGCGTTCGACGCGGTGCTGGGACTCGACCTCGCGCGGCTCGACCGCGCGACGCTGCGGGTCCGGCCAGCGGATGCGCGGATCGAGGAACCGGCGATCGCGGCGCGCCTGACCGAGCGGAACGAGGCGCGGGTGGCGAAGGACTTCGGCCGCTCCGATGCGATCCGTGACGAACTCGCGGCGGCGGGGGTCGAGGTGATGGACGGCGATCCGCTCGGCTGGGACTGGAAATTGCCGGGCTGAGCGCAAGAAGAGGACGACCACATGGATCTCGGACTGACAGGACGCAAGGCGATCGTCTGCGCATCGAGCCACGGGCTCGGGCGCGCCTGCGCGACGGCGCTCGCACAGGCCGGAACGACGGTGGTGCTGAACGGGCGCGACGCCGCGGCGCTGGCGGCGACCGCCGGTGCATTGCGCGACACGGGGGCCGATGTGCGGATGGTCGCGGGCGACGTCGGCGAGGAGCGCGTGCAGCAGGCGCTGATCGAGGCGGCGGATGGGCAGGTCGACATTCTGGTCAACAACAACGGCGGCCCGCCGCTCCGCGACTTTCGCGCGCTGGACGGCGAGGCGATCCATGCCGGGGTTGACGCCAATATGGTCACGCCGATCCGGCTGGTGCAGAAGGTGATCGACGGGATGATCGAGCGCCGCTTCGGCCGGATCGTGTGCATCACCTCCGGGTCGGTGAAGGCGCCGGTGCCGGGGCTCGATCTGTCCAGCGGCGCGCGGGTCGGGCTGACCGGCTTTCTCGCCGGCGTCGCGCGGCAGGTGGCGCACGCCAACGTCACGATCAACTTCCTGCTGCCCGGGCTGTTCGAGACCCGGCGTCTGGCGGGGGTTCATGCCTTCAACGCGGAGGCGAACGGCATGTCGGTCGAACAGGCCGAGGCAAGCGCACGCGACCGGATCCCGGCGAAGCGCTTCGGCGACCCGCGGGAGTTCGGCGACGCCTGCGCCTTTCTATGCGCATCCTCGTCTGGGTTCATGACGGGACAAAGTCTGCTGATCGACGGCGGCGCCTATCCGGGTGTGCTGTAAAGAGGAAGTTGATTGCGACCCGCGTGCGGTTGGTTCAAGGCGCGGGTCTTATTTGGAAGGATGAATACCATGGCCACTTGGGCCCCGCACAGCTGGACGAATGCCGAAGCGCGCCAGCTCCCCATCTATCCCGACGCTGCCGCGCTGGATGATGCGACGCGGCGGCTGGCCTCGTTTCCGCCGCTGGTCTTTGCCGGCGAAGCGCGCAACCTGACCGCCGACCTAGCCAAGGTCGCGGAAGGCAAGGCGTTCCTTCTGCAAGGCGGCGATTGCGCGGAGAGTTTCGCGGAGTTCCATCCCAACAACATCCGCGACACCTTTCGTGTGATCCTGCAGATGGCGGTGGTGCTCACCTTCGCGTCAAAGCTGCCGGTGGTGAAGGTCGGCCGCATGGCCGGGCAGTTCGCCAAGCCGCGCTCGGCCAATACCGAGACGATCGACGGTGTCGAGCTGCCGAGCTACCGCGGCGACAACGTCAACGATATCGCGTTCACCGCGGAGTCGCGCGTGCCCGATCCGGAGCGGATGATCCGCTCCTATGCGCAATCGGCGGCGACGCTGAACCTGCTGCGTGCGTTTGCGCAGGGCGGCTATGCGAACCTCCACCAGGTGCACCGCTGGACGCACGACTTCATGGGCCGCAGTCCGTGGGCGAAAAAGTATGCGGAGACCGCCGACCGGATCGGCGAGGCGCTCGACTTCATGGAAGCGTGCGGGATCAGCCCGGACACGGTGCCGCAGCTGTCGCAGACCACCTTCTACACCAGCCACGAAGCGCTGCTGTTGCCGTTCGAGGAAGCGCTGACCCGGCAGGATTCGCTGACCGGCGACTGGTACGACACCTCGGCGCACTTTCTGTGGATCGGCGATCGTACCCGCTTCGAGGGCTCGTCACATGTCGAGTTCCTGCGCGGGATCGGCAATCCGATCGGCGTGAAGTGCGGACCGTCGCTCGATCCCGACGCGCTGCTGCGGATGCTCGATACGCTCAATCCGCAGCGCGTGCCGGGGCGAATGACGCTCATCACCCGCTATGGCTACGACCAGATCGAGGCGCATCTGCCCCGGCTGGTGCGCGCGGTAAAGCGCGAAGGGCATCCAGTGGTGTGGAGCTGCGATCCGATGCACGGCAACACCGTCAAGGCGACCAGCGGCTACAAGACGCGGCCGTTCGAGCGCATCCTGTCCGAGGTGCGTGGCTTCTTCGCGGTGCATCGCGCAGAGGGGACGCATGCCGGCGGGATCCATGCCGAGATGACGGGGCAGAACGTCACCGAGTGCACCGGCGGCGCGATCGACGTCACCGAACAGAGCCTCGCTGACCGCTATCACACGCATTGCGACCCGCGCCTGAACGCCGGGCAGAGCCTCGAACTGGCGTTCCTGCTCGCCGAGATGCTCAACACCGAGATGGCCGAGCGCCGCAAGGCGGCCTGAACGTCGGGCGACATCGGGACGATAAATCAGGGGCGGTGCGAAAGTCGCTTGACGCGCTCGCCCCTGCCCCGTAACGACGCGCCTCGCACCGCATACGGCCCCTTCGTCTAGCGGTTAGGACGTCGCCCTCTCACGGCGAAAACACGAGTTCGATTCTCGTAGGGGTCACCAGCGGTTGCCGAGACAGCGGCGTGGCACCGATCGCGCCAGCATCGCTCCGCCGCCGGACAGCCGGACGGCGCATCGCGGCTATCCAGATCAGGGGCGGATCGGCGATTGACGGTCAGCGCCCGCTCATCCTCCGAACGCCTTTCGCAGAAACGCATCGCTCCTGGACAGCAATTGCGCACGCGCGTCGCTGTCGTCGAGCTGATGATCCAGTTTCGGGAATTCGATCAGCGTCGACGGCTTCCCTGCCCCACGCAGCCGCTTGTCCATCAACCGCGACTGGCCGATGCCGACGTTTAGGTCGAGATCGCCGTGGAACATCAGCACCGGTGCCTTGAAGCGTTCGGCGTGGCGCGCGGGTGAGCCCTTGCCGATGTTCTCGCCCGAGCCGATCTGGCGCTCGACCAGTTCGCGGTTGCTGAACCCATCCGCTTCGCTCTTGGTGCGCCCGAGGTCGGTCACCGGCGCGATCGCCACCACCGCCTTGAACAGGTCGGGATCGACGACATTGCTCTGGAGCGCGGCATAGCCGCCATATGACCAGCCGACGATCGCCAGCTTCTTCGCATCAGCGATGCCTTCCTTGACCAGCCAGCGGCCCGCGTCGGTGACGTCGCCGATCGCCAGTTCCCAGGACTGAAAACCGTTGTTCGCGAACCAGGCGTCGCCATAGCCGGTGGAGCCGCGGAACTCAGGCTGCAGCACCGCATAGCCGCGTGCGGCGAAGAACTGCACCAGCCAGTCGAACCCCCATTCGTCGCGGGAGGCTGGTCCGCCGTGCGGCATGACGATCGTGGGCAGATGCTTTGCGGCGCCGCCGGGTGGCAGTGTCAAGTACGCGGGGATCATCGTCCCGTCGCGCGCGGGGAAGCGCACCGCCTGCATCGCGCCGAGCGGAACACCCTCCAGCTCGGGACGTGCCCTTGTCAGTTCGTCGAGCTTCCGCGTCGCCTTGGTGAATAGATAATATATGCCGGGATCGGTATCGCTGCCGGCGAAAACCAGCAGCTTGCTCTCGTCCGCAGTCGCGCCGAGGAAATGAATCAATGGCGTCCTGGGCAGCGCGCGCGCGAGGGCCGCTGCGAGCTTCTTGTACTCCGGATCGAAATAGTCGGTCTGCCGCCGATCGGTGACGTAAGTGGCGCCGATGATCCGGCCACGCCGGCCGATCCGCACGATCGAGCCGACGTCGACCATTGCGTTGCTCGACACCAACTCGCTCTTCATCGATCCGTCGAGCGCCACGCTGTACAAGGCGAGCCGTCCGTCGAGCCGTTTGGTCGCGAAGGCGACGTTGCGGGTGCCGTCGACGCCGATCGGATCGAGCGACTGGCGATCGTCGCGCAGCGCTTTGCTGAACAGCGTCCATTTGGTCTGACCGGTCGGGCGGTAGGAATAGATCGCGTCGCCCTTCAACTGCCCGTCCTGCTGACGCGGCAATTCGATCTTCATGCGGATATTGCCCTGCCCGTCCGCGAAATAGCCTTCGGTGTCGCGGTCGGGTCGCTCGACCAGCTCCGCCTTGCCGGTTTTCGCGTCCACCAGCTCCACCCCGAGCCCGTCGCGTCCATCGGCGCCGAGGTTCGAGCCGAGCTCGGCGCGTTCGGGAACGAAGTTGCGCTCCATCAGCACCTTGCCGTCGCCCATCCGCCAATCGATCACGTCGCCGTCGAACTGGTTGGGCCGCTCGGCATGGCGCGTCTTGCGTCCGAGATAGAGCGGATTCTTGCCATCCGCGTCGAAGCCGAGCAGCCGCGTGTAGGAAATGCGCTGCCCGCCATAGTCGCCGATGCCATAGAATTTGCAGATCAGCCGCGACGCGGACGCCCAGCCGCAGCTGGTCGGCGTGACCCTGCCGCCGTCGCCGAGATCGAGCGGGGTCATGTGCCCGCTCGCCAGATCGGCGATTACCGCCGCGCTGCCGTGGGTGCCGCGCGGGACGACATAGGCGATGTGCGAACCGTCTGGTGCGAGGCTGACCTGTTGCACGCCTTCGCGCGCGCCGAACTTCGCGGCGAGCTCCTCGCCGGCCGGGGCCGATTGCGCCGCCACGTCCGTCCCCGCCAGCAGCGCCGCGAGCGCTACCCCTGTTTTCCACGCCACGCTTCTTATCCCCGATAATCTGCGTCGGGATTAGCCAGCGGCGCAGAAAGTGTCGAGGAGGGGACCGGGTGTCGATGACCCGGGTCGAGACGCGCCATCCGACGCTCGGTGGCGCTTGCGCATCGCGGCGCTGACCGGCCAACTTCTTTGGTAAGACCAGAAACCTGATAGCGTTCTCAAACTCACCTCCATTTGCCTTGGTTGCCAGGAATGAGCGGCGTCATCCTTTTGCTCGAGCGACGTGGCCGCATGTGACCTAAATCCTCTTGCAGCGAGCATGAACGTGGCCGTTTTGCCATCCTGATCGGTGATGAACGCGCAGTCCTCACTACGAACCCGTTGATATCGCCCTAGCGCATGTCAGGCCAAAAAGCGGTTGACAGGTAAGGCATACCATTGGAAGTTAGCGCTATCAGCAGGTCGCATCGGCCTGCGGCAAGGGCGGCAATCGACCGCCCGGCCGATACCAGCCTTGATGGTCCGGGAAGCGGGCCGGGAATCATGGAAGCGGCCTCCCGGTGAGGAGGCGCTTCGAGGGAGAGGATCGAACCCATGAAGAGTCGTCGTTTCGCGCGTGCCACGCGCGCCCTTCTGCTGAGCGCGACCGTGCTTGGCGCCATGACCGCGGCGTCCGCGTCCGGGCAGGCGCTGCCCCCCACCGCTACCGCGGCGCCAGCCGACGGGCAGGATAACGGCCCGGCCACCCCGCCGCTGCCGCAGACCGATGCGACGCAGGGCACGATCGCGGAGGACATCGTCGTCACCGGCTATCGCTCATCGCTGGCCAAGTCGACCGACGCCAAGCGCGCCTCGACCGGCTTCACCGACTCGATCTTCGCCGAGGATATCGGCAAGTTCCCCGACACCAACATCGCGGAATCGTTCAATCGCATCCCCGGCATCACGATCAGCCGCGACGTGACCGGCGAGGGCACCAACGTCGCGATCCGCGGGCTCGGCTCGAACTTCACCAACGTCACGCTGAACGGCGCGACGATCGCGGTCGCGTCGTCGGGGGCAACCGATGCGCAGGGCACCGACCGTTCGGTCGACCTCAGCTTCTTCCCGACCGACCTGTTCACCAAGCTGACCGTCAACAAGAGCTACACCGCCGATCTGCTCGAGGGCGGCGCGGCAGGCAACATCGACCTGCGCTCGGCGCGCCCGTTCGATCGCCAGACCGGCTTCCTCGCCTATAACATCCAGGGCACCAAGCAGTCGCCCGAGGACCGGATTGGCGCGCGCGGCTCGCTGATCGGTAGCTGGCGCAGCGAAACGTTCGGTATTCTCGCGGGTGTGTCGGCGCAGCGGCTGTTTACCGACACGCGCGGGTTCGAGACGATCGGCTACACCAACCCGGCGCTCACCGCCGCGCAGTGCGGCGCGACGTCGGGATGCAACACCACCGGCGGTGGCAACTGGACGATCCCGACGACGGTGCCGGTCGGCTCAGGCGCCGGGCTGGTCGCCGGCACGACGATCGACCGCGCCTTCCTGCTCGCCAACAACCCCGGCGCGACGATCCAGCAGATCGACAACGGGCTGCTTCCGCGTCTCGGCCGCTCGACCAGCATCCGTGGCCCGCGCGACCGCTTCAACGCGATCGTCAGCGCGGAATGGCAGCCGACCGATACGCTGCATTTCTACATCGACGGCCTGTACGGCTATAAGAAGAACGAGCTGATTCGCGAGAATATGGCGTGGATCGTCCGCAACAGCGCGATCATCCCGACCAACCTCACCTTCGACAAATCGGATTGCAGCGCGGGCTGCACCGTCACCGGCGGCACGTTCGGCAACGTGCAGTTCTTCAACGAATACCGCCCCTATATCGAGACCACCAAGCTGGTCAGCGTCAACCCGGGCGGCGAGTGGGAGATTTCGGATCGCCTCAAGCTGACGCTGCAGGGCAATTACGCGCGCTCGACCTTCCACCGCGAAAACCCGACCGTAGGCATGACCACGCCGCTCGGCGTCGGCAACACCGTCACTTTCTCCAGCGACGGTGGCATCCCGACGATCACCAGCGGGCTCGACCTCAACGATCCCAACAACTTCGGCTGGTATACCGGCAGCCGCGTCGGCGTGAACGACGAGCGTCGCGTCAACGAGAACAAGGGCTTCCGTGGCGACCTGATGTGGGGCGACACGTCGCTCAACCTGCGGGTCGGCGGTTCCTACGACGACGTGTCGCGCCGGATCAGGAGCTACGACGCCTCGCAACAATGGCAGAACGCGGTCTGCGGCAACAACCCCAGCGCGTTCGTGCCGTCGCCGAACAGCCAGCCGCCGTGCGAAGGACTGAATGCCCCCGGCGCGGCGCCGCCCGGCTACCCGACTTATCCGGGGCTCGGCACCGGCTATAGCGCCGGCGCCACCGGCCCGCTGACCTATGGCGGCTCGCTGGTGCCGAACAGCGCCGCGCCGAGCTATCTGCGGCCCGGCCCGGCCGGCTTCGTGACGGTCGACTTCCCGGCCTTCGCCGCCGCGACCAATTACGATTTCTACCACGACAATGCGGACGAAAGCGGCTCGTCGACGACGGGCGCGAGCGGCGGCCTGATCCGCGAGGTCAACAAGGGTCTGTTCGCCACGGTCAACGGGGCGCAGGAACTCGGCGGCAACATGCTGCGGTTCAACGTCGGCGTGCGCTGGGTCAACACGATCCAGACGATCTCGGGCCGTGTCTCCGTTCCCGACCCGCGCAACACCACCGCCAGCGGTGCGAGCTTGCCGGATGGCAGCCGTTATCCGAACATCGTCACGATCGCGGACACCCGCAACGTCTATTCGAAGTGGCTGCCGGCAGCGACCTTCGCCTATGACGTCGGCGAACATGCGGTGGTGCGCGTTGCGGGCTCGCGGACGATGACGCGCCCGGATCCCTCGGCGCAGCTGCCGGGCGTCAACTTCAGCGCGCCCTCGGCCGATCAGGCGGGGATCGGCAACCCGGCGCTGGCGCCGTATCTGTCGACCAACCTCGACCTCGGCTTCGAATATTACACCGGGCGCGAAGGCGTGGTCAGCTTCAACGCGTTCCGCAAGTCGATCGAGGGGTTCACGACCACCGCGATCAACACGGTGCCGTTCTCGAACCTGGCGCAATATGGCATTACCTACGACACGCTGAACCCGACCCAGCAGATCGCGCTCAACTCGCGCGGCGGGCCGACCGCGGCGCAGGTGCAGGTGACCTCGCAGGTCAACGTCGCCAACAAGCTGACGATCAACGGCCTCGAATTCCAGTGGGTGCAGCCGCTCGACTTCTTGACACGGATGATCGGCGTGACCGGCTTCGGCTTCAACGCCAATGCCACGATCGTCGACCAGCGCAGCGATGGCCCGGCGGTGGCGTTCGGCGTTTCGCCGTTCACGTACAACATTACGGGTTATTACGAGAAGAACGGCATCATGCTGCGCGTCGCGACCACCTCGCGGCAGGGGTCGCAGAACAGCGGTGCGGCGCAGAACGGCATTCCGGCGGCGGCGCTATACGGGACCGACTATACGACCTACGATTTCTCGTCGTCGTTCGATCTCGACAAGCTGCTCGGCATCCCGAATGCGCCGCAGCTGACGTTCAACATCGCCAACTTCACCGACGCCACGCTGCGTTCGTACTTCCAGTTCGAGAATGCGACCTTCACGCAGTACAAGCCCGGCCGCCAGTTCCTGATCGGCCTGCGCGGGACGTTCTAGGAGCCGTCATGCGTCGCCCCGGACCTGATCCGAGGTTCCGCTTCTTGCTGGTCGAAGTGAGAAGCGGGATCCCGGACCAAGTCCGGTATGACGACGAAGAAAGCTCGTCTTCACCAACCGGCACGAACAGTAAGGAACATTTGGCTATGAGCGCGATCGACGATGCGGTCTCGCGGCGCGCGATGCTTTCTGCGGCTGGCTTCAGCGCGATGCTGGCCGCGATACCGGCCCACGCGGCATTGACCGGTCGCGAGGGAGAGCCGCTCGATCCCCGCACCGCCTTCCCGCTGGTTCAGGACGGCCGGGTCGCCACCGTGATCGTCGACCGCGAGGCGGACAGCGCAATCCAGCACGTCGCTGCCAGCCTCGCCAGCGATCTTGCCCGCGTCGCCGGTATACGCGCTCAGCCGGTTCGCCAGCAGGTCGCGGGCGCGCGCGGGCCGGTCGTCCTCGTCGGCGTGCTTGGCCAGAGCGCGATGATCGATGCGCTTGCGGCGGCCGGCAAGATTTCCGCCGCCGACCTGCGTGGCGGATGGGAGGCGTTCCGCCAGATCGTCGTCGATCGTCCGTGGCCGAACGTGCCGCGCGCGCTGATCATCGTCGGCGCCGACCGGCGCGGCGCGGTGTTCGGGGCCTATGACGTGTCGGAACGGATCGGCGTCTCGCCGTGGCACTGGTTCGCCGACGTGCCGGTGGCGCGCCGCCGCGAGGTGCTGTTCCCCGCCGGCTCGCACCGCGATCAGCCCAAGGTCCGCTATCGGGGCTTCTTCATCAACGACGAGGACCCGTGCCTGAAAGGCTGGGCGACGAAGAAGTTCGGGGGCGTCAATTCGGCGATGTACGCGCACGTCTTCGAACTGCTGCTGCGCATGAGGGGCAATTACCTGTGGCCCGCGATGTGGGGCAAGGCCTTTGCCGACGACGATCCGAAGAGCATGGTGCTGGCGGACGCGATGGGCGTGGTGATGGGCAATTCGCACCACGAACCGATGCTGCGCGCGCAGGCCGAATGGCACCGCCACAAGGAGGATCCGACGCGCGGCGGACCGTGGGACTATACGAAGAATGCGGCCAATTTGCGAACCTTCTGGCGCGGCGGCATCGAGCGGATGATGGCGAAGGGCGACGGCCGGGGCTATGAATCGGTTGTCACCGTGGGAATGCGCGGCGACGGTGACGAGGCGATGGCCGAGGGCACCGCGACCGACTTGCTCGAACGCGTCGTCGCCGATCAGCGCGCGATCATCGCCGAGGTCACGCGCCGTCCCGCCGGCGAAACGCCTCAGGTCTGGGCGCTCTACAAGGAAGTGCAGGATTATTACGACAAGGGCATGAAGGTGCCCGACGATGTCACCTTGCTGTTCTCGGACGACAATTGGGGGCAGATCCGCCGCCTTCCCGAAGCGGGCGCCGCGCCGCGCAAGGGCGGCTACGGCATCTATTATCATTTCGATTACGTCGGTGCGCCGCGCAACTACAAATGGATCAACACCAACCAGATCGAAAAGATCTGGCAGCAGATGGATCTTGCCTACCGCGGCGGGGTGCAGACGATGTGGATCGTCAACGTCGGCGATATCAAGCCGATGGAATATCCGCTCGGCTTCTTCCTGAAGATGGCATGGAATCCGGAGGCGATGACCCCGCAGGCGCTCGCCGACTATCCGCGCACATGGGCCGCCGCTACGTTCGGGCCGGCGCAGGCGGCGGCGATCGGCGCGATCGTCACCGACTACAGCCGTTATGCCGCGCGACGAAAGCCCGAGCTGATCGACCAGAACAGCTTTCCGCTCGGCGGCGTCACCGCGGCCGAGCTGGACGGTGGCGAGTTCGGCGCGCTGGTCGCCGAATGGGACGATCTGGAGCGACGGATGCTGGCGGCGCGTGCGGAGCTCTCTCCCGAGTATCACGATGCCTTTTTCCAGCTCGTCGAACATCCCGTCGGCGCGATGGCCAACCTCTACCGCCTCTATTATGCTGCGGCGTGGAACGAGCAGCTGACCCGCAGCAACGACCCGCGCGCCAATTATTTCGCGGATCAGGTCGAGGCGACCTTCCGCCGCGATGGTGAACTGACCCGGCAGTACCATCGTATCAACGGCGGCAAGTGGGACGGCATGATGGCGCAGGTCCATATGAGCTACGTCACGTGGAACGACCCGACGCAGCAATCCATGCCGAGCATCACGCGGGTCGCCGCCGACACGCCGGTGTCGCAGCGCACGCCGCAACCGCGCTTCGCCGCGCCGAAGCCCGATCGGAGCGGCGTCGTGTCGGTGGAGGCGACCGCGTTCAGCCGGACGCGCAGCGCGCGCGGACTGCGCTGGACCGCCATACCGCATCTCGGCCAGACGCGCGGCGCGATGGTCGCGCTGCCGCAGGGGCGACCGCCGACCCGCGCGGAGGATCAGATCGCGCTCGACTATGACGTGACGCTCGACGTCGGCGGCGTCGCGCAGCTCACCCTGCATCTCGCGCCATCGCTCGATACGACCGGTGGCGCGGGCGTGCGGGTTGCGGTGGCGCTGGACGGTGGTCCGGCGCAGCTCCTTCGCGCCGCACTGGAGCCGACCGGCGGGGCGCAGGATACGCCCGCCAAACAGGCATGGGCTACTGCGGTCAGCGATAATGAGGTCGCGCTGACCGCCAACATGGGCCAGGTGCGCGCCGGCAGACATACGATTCGCGTGTCGCGCGTCGACGACAACGTCGTGATCGAGAGGCTTACCCTCACCGCCATTTAGATAGCGCGAACCTGCGTCCGCCTGTGCCGCCGCGCCGGGCATGATCGTCCTGAAGGGATAGGTCGGGGCGGCGCAGCGTTCTGCGCATGATTGATGGAGACGGTCCAATGAAGGCGATGATCGTGCACGCCCCGGCAGCACTCGACAATTTGCGGCTGGAGGAGCGCCCTGATCCGGGCGGGCCGGGTGTGGGAGAGGTGCGGGTGCGGCTGCATGGCAGTTCGCTCAATTTCCATGATCTGGGTGTCGTCACTGGGCGGATGGGCGAGGCCGACGGGTTGATTCCGCTCGCGGACGGCGCCGGAATCGTCGAGGCGGTCGGCGACGGGGTCAGCGAGTTTTCGCCCGGCGACATGGTCGTGTCCTGCTTCTTCCCGGACTGGCAGAACGGCGCGCCGACGATCGGTGACTTCAGCAGGACGCCCGGCGACGGGATCGATGGCTTTGCACAGGAATATACCGTCCGCCCCGCGTCCGCCTTTACGCATGCGCCGAAGGAGCTCGACGCGGTGGAGGCAGCGACGATCACCACCGCCGGACTGACCGCCTGGCGCGCTTTGGTAGTCGACGGCAAGCTGAAGGCCGGAGACCGCGTGCTGTTGCTGGGCACCGGCGGCGTTTCGATCTGGGCCTTGCAGATCGCCAAGCTGATGGGCGCGCGGGTCGCGATCACCTCCTCGTCGGACGAAAAGCTGGAACGGGCGCGCGCCTTGGGTGCCGACCACGTCCTCAACTATCGCAGCCAGCCGGACTGGGGGCGCGCGATCCGCGACTGGAGCAACGGGCGCGGCGTCGATCATGTCGTCGAGGTCGGCGGGCCGGGCACGCTCGCGCAGTCGATCGAGGCGGTGCGGGTCGGCGGTCACATCTCGCTGATCGGCGTGCTGACCGGCGCCAGCGGCGAGGTGCCGACCGCTGCGCTGATGGGCAAGCAGGCGCGGCTGCAAGGTTTGATCGTCGGCAGCCGCAGCGAGCAGCAGGACTTCGTTCGCGCGATCGAGCAGGGCAAGCTCCGCCCCGTGGTCGATCGCCGGTTCGCGCTCGAGGATTTGGCCGAGGCATTTCGCTACGAAATGGGCGCGACGCACTTCGGCAAGATCGGGGTCGCGTGGTGACCTGAATAGTGGAAGGCGTTCAGGGAAGTTGCTGATCCTGCACCGCCGGGAGTGACGGAACGGACCACGCCAGCCGATAGGTCACGCGCAGGCCGTCATGATCCGAAAGCCGCGGCTGGCCTTCCGTCCCGTCGAACATCGCCTCGATCCGGGTCGGGGTGATGGTGACGCTCGCCCCCGAGCGGAAGAGTTGCAAGTCTTCGGTGTCGATCCACGGTTCGTCGCCGTCCCATGACAGCCGCACTTCGCACGGCGATCCGGGAGCGGCGCAGAAGCGATGGACCATCGCGTAACGCGACAGCGCCTCTTCGAGCTTTTCGAGCCGGTCGGGCGCACCGGCCATGTTGAAGTCGCCGCCGATGATCGCCGGCAGCCGCTCGGAACCGGTCGCGGCGAGGAAGCGGGTGAGGTCGGCGCGCTGCAGCGCCTGCGCTGCGCCGTGACGCGCCGCCGGCACGCGCGATTCCGCCTGTGAATTGAGATGGGTATTGAACAGGTCGATCGCGCTCGGCACGCCCGGCACCATGACGCGCGCCTGCTGTGCGCCCTTGTTGCTGAGACAGTCGAAGCCGGCGCAATGCCGGCTGCCGAACGGCTCCGACGCCGCCGCGACGATCGGATAACGGCTAAGGATCGCCAGCCCGGACCCCACCAGATGGAAGCCGGCCTCGCCCTTGCCCCAGCGACGCGGCCCCGGCACCCGGCCCGAGCCGGTCAGTACCCGCCCTTGCGTCCGCGTCGGTCCCCATACCCGGTAGCGATAGCCGGCCTGCGACAGCGCGCGCACCGCGGCGGGGCTGAACATCTCCTGCACCAGAATGATGTCCGGCGCCGCGCCGCGCGCGTTGAGCTGCGCGAGGATGCGACCGATCTTTGCCAGCGATGGCGCCCTTCCCCGCCGGGCGGGCCAGGCGAGGCCTTCGACGTTGAAACTCAGCACGTCGATCGTGGTGCTCGCCTGCCCTTGCGCCTGGTCGACCCGGATCGGTGGCGCGGGCGTGGCGGGCAGCGGGCCATGCGCCACCCGCGCCGGCGGCAGCGACGTACAGGCAGCGCTCGCCAGCACGATTGCCAGCGCGATCAGACGACGCATCCTCGCCCTTACCGCGCGGCGATGACGCCGTTTGCCAGCATCAGCAGCACTGCGGCCCCCGCCACGACCCGGTAGACCACAAACGGCAGGAAGCTGCGCGTGCGCAACAGGCGCAGGAAGCCGACGATCACCGCATAGCCGACGCCGAAGGCCAGCACGGTGGCCAGCAACGTCGGTCCGCCGCCGATCGGGTTCGGCTTGTCCCAGCTGTCGATCAGCTCGAAGAACCCGGAGGCGAGCACGGCTGGAATTGCCAGCAGGAACGAATAGCGCGCCGCCGCCTCGCGCGTATAACCGAGCAGCAACGCCGCACTGATCGTGCCGCCCGAGCGCGAGACACCCGGCACCAGCGCGAGCGCCTGCGCGAAGCCGAGCAGCAGGCCATGCCCCCAGCCCAGCCGCTCCAGCGTCAGCCGCCGCGTACCGATCCGGTCGGCCGCCCCGAGGATCAATCCGAAGCCGATCAGCATCGTCGCGGTGATGTAGAGGTTGCGCAGATTGCCTTCGATCTGGTGCTTGAGCACCAGCCCGAGAATGGCGATCGGCAAGGTCCCGAGAATGATGAGCCAGCCAAGCCGCGCATCCGGGGACAGCGTGGCGGGGCGCTTCGCCACCGCGGTCAGCCACGCCAGCGCGATTCGCCATATGTCGCGGCGGAAATACAGCAGCACCGCGGCTTCGGTCCCGATCTGCGTAATCGCGGTGAACGCCGCGCCCGGATCAGTGCCCGAGGGCAGCAGCGCGCCCGCGATCCGAAGATGCGCGCTCGACGATACGGGCAGGAATTCAGTCAGCCCCTGCAACAGCCCGAGGAACGCGGCCTCGAGCCATTGCGCGTTGGTATAGGTGGTCATCGATACTCCAGAACTCTTCAGGCGTCGCGCGACCGGCGCAACGCCACGACCTCATGGCCGGCGAACAACACGACCCCGAGCGCGAGCGGGATCAGATAATAGACGAGCCGGAAGGTCAGCAGCGCGGCGACGAGCCCGGTCCGCTCGATCTGCGGCAGCGCCGCGAGCATCACCACCTCGAACACGCCGAGTCCCCCGGGCGCGTGGACCAGCAGGCTGGAAATGATCGCGAGCAGATAGCCGACCAGGACCAGCGGATAGAGCCCGACATCGGGCGCGGGCAGCAGCACGAACAAAACGGCAGTCGCGGTGAGCAGGTCGAGCGTGCCGAGCGCGAACTGCGCCATCGCCATGCGCCAGGTCGGCAGCCGGACCTGCCAGCGCCACAGCCGGACGGAGCGGCCATCGAGAATGGCGAGCGCGATCATATAGCCGGCGAGCAGGGCCAGCGTCGCCAGTCCCGCGGCGGTCTGGAAGGCGGGCGGCACCGCGCGGTCGCCGATCGCGGGAAGATCGGGCAGGACGACGAACGCCAGCCCCAGCAGCAGGAAGGCGCCCAACCAGAAGGTCACCCCCGCGACGATCATGATCTGCCCGACGTCGCCCAGCGGCACGCCGTGCCGGCCGTAGATGCGGTAGCGCGCGGCGCCGCCGGTCAGCGCGGCGAACCCGAGATTGTGGCTAAAGATATAGCTGGTGAAGGCTGCCAGCGCCGTGACCGGATAGGGAACGCGTCGCCCCACCAGCCGGAGTGCGAGCACGTCGAAGCCGGTCAGGATGAAATAGCTGACGGCGGTCAGCACCCCCGACAGGGCGAGTGCCGTCGTCGGAATCGCATGAACAGCGGTGACGACATCGTTCCACACGATGCCCGCGAGCAGGTGATGCAGCGCCACCCCCGAGACCGCCAGCACGGCGATCGTCGCCGCGACGACCAGAAGATGACGCAAGGACACGTGGGAGAAGCTCAGGACACCAGGATGCAGGCAGGGCGCACCCATCTAGCCGGACAAGCGGCGCTGTCAAAAGCCGTCATGCGGGGTGCGCTACACCTATTCGGGGGCAAAGTCTGCCCCGCTGTCGATGTGAGATGGTCGCTCGGGGCAGGTCTGTCTGTGAGCCTGCCACGAAGATTGTTCCGATAGCTGCCGACAACCGGGGTGCCGGCGAAAGAAGCGATGGCGGCTCATCCGAGACGCAGCCATTTGGGGGCACCCCACGCCGCACAAAAGAAAGTCCATGTAGCATCGAAGATCATGATCGACGCCAAGCGCGAAACTCAGAAGCAGAAGCCGATCCGCTGCCCTCAGCGCTCACCATCATGCAGAAGAAGAGCCGGACGCCTGACCACTCCGCGCCGAGGCCGCCGTGCGCGCGGATGGCTGCCCTGATCGCGCCCGACCGTCGATCAGCCGACTTCGAAGCGGTAGGTGCCCGCCGGAACACTCAGGACGGCTTCCTCGGCGGTGCGCTGTTCGACGGGCATGGGCCTGCCGCCTTCGAGGACCCGCGCACCTTGGGTTGCGGGGAGATGGACGCGTGCCACGCTCCCGACCGGCACCGTCAGGTCGAGCGAGAAGCGGTCCTTGTCCTCCTTCCAGCGCGTGCTGATCCGTCCGAGCCGGGAGTCGTAGGTCGCTCCCGCCGAGGACATGCGCGCGTCGCGCAGCGGACGGACGTCGAAGCGCGTGAAGCCGGGCGCAGTCGGCGCGATCCCGGCGATGCGGCGGAACATGAAGCCGACCACCGCGCCGAGCGCATAATGGTTGAACGAATTCATCGACCGATCGCCCGCGTCGCTGTTCCAGCGTTCCCAGGTGGTGGTCGCGCCCTTCGCGATCATATAGCCCCACGACGGAAATTCGGTGCGCAGCAACAGGTCGTAGACCAGTGCGATCTCCCCCGCATCCGCCAACACGTCGAGGCTGTAGGGCGTGCCGAGGAACCCGGTCGACAGCAATGTGCCGCGCCGCCGGATGTCGGCCACCAGCCGCTCCGCCGCACCCGCGCGTGCGCCGGGCGCGAGCAGATCGAAATGCAGCGCGAGAATATAGCCGGTCTGCGAGCCGTTCCCGATCGTGCCGTCCGCCTTCACGAAGCTGCGCCGGAACGCGTCACCCAGCCTGCCGGCGAGCCCCGCATAGCGCGCCGCTTCCGCCGCGCGCCCGCTGGCGCGCGCCATGTCGGCCATCTGGTCGGCCGCACCTTTCCAGAAGGCGGTGCCGATCAGATCCTTGGGCGTGGTCGGGTCGCCGGGGTTGACCGCGTCCAGCGCGAGCCAGTCGCCGTAATCCACCCCGCGCGCCTTGCTCCAGACCAGGTCCGGATTGTCGGCCTCGATCGAGGCTAGGAAGCGCGCCATCGACGTCCAATGCTGGTCGATGATCCCGGTATCGCCATAGCGCTGCCACACCGTCCACGGCAGCGCGACCCCGGCGTCGCCCCAGCCCGGCGAGGAGCCCGGCTCGGCAAAATGGTCGTGGCGCGCAACCGGGGCGATGTCCGAATAGCCGCCGCTGTCGCGCTGTGCGTCACGCATGTCGCGCATGAAGCGCTGCGTGAACGCGGCGGTGTCCATGTTGAAGCTGGCCGCATCCCAAAAGACGTGTGCGTCCCCGGTCCAGCCAAGCCGCTCGTCGCGCTGCGGGCAATCGGTCGGGATGCCGGTGAAGTTAGAGCGCTGGCTCCAGCGGCTGTTCTGCCACAGCCGTTGCGGGACGTAGCTGCCGAGCTGCAGGTCGCTGGTCTCGGGCAGGTCGCTGCGGATCGAGATGCCGGTGATCTCGGCGGCGGTGATCGGTCGTTCCAGCCCCTCGACCTGCACGTAGCGGAAGCCGTGATAAGTGAAGCGCGGCTCGTAACGCTCGACGCGGTCACCTGCGAACGTATAGTGATCGGTGGCATCGGCGGCGCGCAGATTGCTCTGGTCGACGCTGCCGTCCGGGTTGACCAGCTCGGCATAGCGCAGCCGGATCGTCTGGCCACGCCGGCCCGATAGCGCGATCCGCGTCCAGCCGGTAAAATTCTGCCCGAAGTCGATCACCGACGCGCCATCGGCAAGCGTCGCGATCGCTTGCGCCGGCATCCGCTCCTTGCGGCGGATCGGTGGCACGGTCGCCGCGACCAGCGCGGCGGTCGCAGCCTCGGCGGATACCGCCGGCGACCAGTCGCCGTCCGGTCGGTAGTCGGCGCGGCTCCACCCGGCCCGTTCGCGCCGTGCGTCATAGAGTTCGCCATCGTAGATCGTCGCGCTGGTGATCGGCGACTCGGCGACCGCCCAGCCCGGCCCCGTCGCGACGGTCTGCATGCGCCCGTCGGCATAACGGATCTCGAGCTGACCGAAGATCCGCAACGGCGGCTCGCCGTAGGAATACCGGCCGTCCGGTGAGATATAGCTGCCGTACCAGCCATCCGCGACATGCACGCCCAGCACGTTGTCACCGGGCACCAGCGTGTCGGTCACATCCTCGACACAATAAAGGCAGTGTTTGCGATAGTCGGTGAACTCGGGCCGCAGCAGCGCATCGTCGAGCCGTTTGCCGTTGAGCTCGGCCTCATACATGCCGAGCGCGGTCAGATAGAGCCGCGCCGAGGCGACGCGCCCGGCGACGCGGAACGGCCGGCGCAACAACGTCGCGGCGCGCGCCGGCATCGTCGCCTGCCCCGCTGCCGCCCTGGTCGGCGACCACCCGGAGTCGCTGTCAACGACCGCCCCGATACGGCTCTCGAGCTGCTCCCCGCCGATGCGGATCGTGCGACCGTCGCGCAGGGTCAGGCGCAGCAGCGCAGCGGCTTGTGCCGCTACGTCACCGGGCGCGCGCGTCTCGATCGTCAGAACATGCGCCCCCGCCGCGACGGGCACCAAGGCGCTGCGTGGCCCGGGCGAGCCCCAGCCGCCGCGTTTGGGCGCGATGATCTCGGCGCCGTCGAGCCGCACGCGGCAATTGCCGCCGCAGCCGATCAACGCGGTCATCTCACCGTGCTGTGGCGCGTCGAAGCGCAGCCGGAACGCCACCTGCTCACCACGCTTCGCCACGGGGCCAGCCCGCCACGCCAGCCCGGTCGCGCGGTCCTCGCGTTGCGCCGGAGTTTCCGCCGACAACCATGCCGCCGACCAGTCGCCCGGGGTCAGCAGCCCCATTTCCCAGAACGCGACCGGTGAGGTCGCGCCCGTGCCGCGCTCGTCCCAGGCCGTGACCCGCCACCACGCCCGCTGCCGCGAAGCGAGCGGGGTGCCGGCGTAAGCGACGTCGAAGCACTTTTCCCCGGCGACGCGTCCGCTGTCCCACAGATCGTATCGCCCGGCTGCAGCTGCCGCCTGCGACGAAGCCACGCCGATCCGCCATGCGACCTGTCGCGCGCCCCGGCGGCTGGAGCGAAGCTGCCACGACAGGCGCGGAAGGTCGTGCAGCCCCAGTGGGTTGCACAGCCCACCAGTCAACAGGCCATCGACGCCCCACGCCGGCACCTCGGCCGTCGCGGCCACGGCGCCGACATGCGTCGGGAGCAACGCGAGGCCAGCACCGGCCCCCAGCAGAACGGAACGTCGCCTCGGTACCAACTTCACCTCCCTGACCGCCGCCCGTCGATCGCGCGGCGTATGCTCCGCGGACGCACCCACGCGAGCATTTTGTCGTTCAGGTGATCCTATCCACGATTTGAACCAATGTCCATGATATGGATGTCAGCTTTTCTGGCGCTTGCCTGCGCCGGCAGGCTGATGCCCGATCGCAGCGCTGATCCGCGCCGCCGCTGCCAGCACGTCGCTGCTCAGCGCGGCCATGCGCGCATCTTCCATATAATGCGCCGCACCCGAAACACTGATCGCCGCGACGATCCGGTCGTGCACGTCGCGGATCGGGGCAGCGACGCAGCGGATACGATCCTCATTCTCTTCGAGGTCGAAGGCGCGGCCCCATTCCCGATAGTCTGTCATCCGCTGCTGCCACGTCTTCCAGCGCCGCGCGTCGCTGCCCTGCTCCGCGTCGAGCCGCGCCGCCCAATAGTCGGGATCGCGATCGAGCATCAGCGCCTTGCCGAGCCCCGTCGAGGTCAGCGGATGACGATCGCCGACACGGCTCGACACGATGACGCGCCGCCGCCCCGGCACCTTGTCGAGATACAGCGCCTGATCGGCGTCGAGGACGCCAAGGTGCACTGTGTCTTCGGTCAGCGCAGCGAGCTCCTCCATGATCGGCCGCGCCGCCTGGACGAGATCGACCTGATCGCGCGCCGCCGATCCCAGCGCCAGCAGCCGCGGCCCCAGCCGATATCCCGCGCGCGGGGTCGCCGCGAGATAGCCGCGATCGGTCAGCGCCGAAGCCAGCCGATAGGTGGTGCTCTTGTTCAGCCCCACCTTCTCCGCCAGCTCGCCGACGGTGAGCTGCTCCTCGGCGAGCGCTTCCAGCACGTCGAGCCCGCGCATCAACGTCTGGCTGCCCGCCCCGATCGCCGCCGGTGCAAGGATGTCATCATCGGACGAGGCGTTTCGACGGGGCATCGGAACCTTTCTTCACCGGGAAACGCCGCGCGCGCGCCATCGGAGCTGTCCTTATCCTATGATCCGCAGCCAGCGCCAAGGGGGTAGCCGTTGTGGGTCAGCCAACGATGGTGCGCGCGTCCGGAGTGGCTAGGGTCGGCGTCCGGGAACGACAGGACAGCGGGCCGTGACGAGTGTATCCGGGCTGTTGCCGGCCACTTGCCGACAACAGGGTTCGGCCGGATGACAAGGGGGAGAGGCACGGGTGAAGCTTGACAACGGGATGAAGCAGGTGCTGCGAGCCATCAGTGCGGCGATGATCCTCACCGCGACCGCCGCGCAGGCGCAGGTCGCGGCACCAATCCCGCCGATGGGATGGAACCCCTATAACGCCTTCGACCTGAACTACGGCGAGGCCGAGGTGATGGCGCAGGCTAATCTGCTGGTTTCGAACGGACTGGCGCGGCTCGGCTACGATCACGTCAACATCGACGACGGTTGGTGGCTTCGTCGCGAGCACGACACCATCGAGGTCCGCACCGGTATCTATCCGTCCGCGGCATTGCCCGACGGCACCACCAGCCTGCGTCCGTTCGTGGACCGCCTCCACGCGATGGGGTTGAAGGCGGGCATCTACACCGACATCGGACGGAACACCTGTTCGCAACGCTGGCGACCGCACACCCCCAATCTGCCGGTGGGCAACGTCCGTCAGCGCGAGGTCGGCGCTTATGGGCATCATGCGCAGGACGCAGCTTTGCTGTTCGCCCGATGGGGGTTCGACTTCATCAAGGTCGACGCCTGCGGAGTCGGCGATTACGGCCCCGACGTGCCCGAGGTGAAAAATGGCACGTTCCGGGCATTCCCGCCGCTGATCGTCCGCGAGCAGCCCGCGCGCTCGAATGCCGCCGAGCTGGCGCGGCAATATGCCAGCTTCGCCGACGCGGTGCGTCGCGCGGCGCAAGGGCGGACGCCGCTGGTGTCGATCTGCGCCTGGGGACAGGCGGATGTGAACGACTGGGCGCGTCGTTACGGCCAGATGTCGCGGACCAGCTTCGACATCGCGCCGACCTGGGAGGCGATGCTGTTCAATTTCGACAGCGCCGCATCGCGTGCGCTGTTCGCCGGGCCGGGACATTGGAACGACCCTGACATGCTGGAGGTCGGAAACGGCGCGTTCGATGGCGAGCATCTCGTCGCGGCGCGCGCGCACATGAGCCTGTGGGCGGTGCTCGCCGCGCCGCTGATCCTCGGCAACGACCTGCGGCGGATGACACCGGGCATCGCCGCGATCATCGGCAACCGCGACGTGATCGCGGTCGACCAGGACGCGGCCGGGAACCAGGGCGTGGTCATATCGCGGGCCGGCGACGGCGAAGTTCTGGCCAAGGCGCTGTCCACGACCGGGCACAAGGCGGTCGCGCTCGTCAACCGCGGCAGAGCATCGCTGACGCTGGCAGTCGACCTCGCCGACCTTGGCCTGTCCTCGACCGCGCCGACGACGCTGCGCGATCTGTGGAGCGGTGCGTCGCGCAGAGTGAGCAACGGACGGATCAGCGTCGAGCTGGCACCACAGGAAACCGCCCTGCTGAAGGTGGAAGGCCGGCCCGCCGAGGACGATGTCGACCGAGCCGCCGACCTCCCGGCGCGCTTCGACGTCGCCGACGAGGGGTATAAGGCCCCGGACCGCACCCCGGCGCGACAATGGGTTCTCGCGCAGATCGGCTTCCGTCCCGACGGCCAGCCGCTGATGCGCAACGGGGCGCAGGATCATGCCGGCCTCGGCGTGACGGCGGGATCGCGCCTCCGCATCGATCTCGCCGGCCGCTATGATCGCGTGTCGCTCGATCCACGGACGCTCGGGAAGGCGACCGGCCCCTTCGCGATCCGCGTCGATGGGCGAACGCTGGTGGAGGGGGTCGCGTCGCAGCAGCCGCATCCGGTCGTGCTTCATGTCCGCGGCGCGCAGCAGCTCGAATTGATCGCGCCACCCGCGGCGAACGGCAGCACGCAATTCGCCTGGCACGACGTTCGATTCGTGAGGCGCGCAACGTCCCGGTCGTAAATATCTCCACCCGTCGCCGGGCGATGGCGCGCTTCGACGCGTCGACACGCGCCCTTTGTTCGTTATGGATCGGTGTCGTCGCCGTGCGTTGGCGGCGCAGCGGTGTTCCCGGCGTTCGAGGGGTGTCAGGTGGCAGATGTTGTCGTCAGCGATGTAAGCAAACGCTTCGGGCCGGTGACCGCACTGGCCCCGAGCGATCTTTCGATCGAGGATGGCGAGTTCGTCGCGATCGTCGGACCATCGGGGTGCGGGAAATCGACGTTGCTTCGGCTGATCGCCGGACTCGAGGCGCCGAGCAGCGGCCGCATCCTGATCGACGGGCGCGACGTCACCGATGCCGCGCCGGCCGATCGGGGGCTGGCGATGGTGTTCCAGTCCTACGCGCTGTATCCGCATCTGACCGTCGCCGAAAACATTGCCTTTCCGCTCCGCGTCGCCGGAATGTCGCGCGCCGAGATCGCCGAGCGGGTCGGCGCGGTGGCCGAGACGCTCGGCCTCACCGCCTTGCTGTCGCGGCGACCCCGCGCACTGTCCGGAGGGCAACGGCAACGCGTCTCGATCGCGCGCGCGATCGTCCGCGAGCCGAAGGTGCTGCTTCTCGACGAACCCTTGTCGAACCTCGACCTCGATCTACGCGTGCGGATGCGCCACGAATTCGCGCGCCTGCACGGCCAGCTCGCGGCGACGATGATCTACGTGACGCACGATCAGGTGGAGGCGATGACGCTGGCGAACCGCATCGTCGTGATGAACGCCGGCCGGATCGAGCAGGTCGGTGCGCCGCTCGCCTTGTACGACGCGCCCGCGACGCTGGCGGTGGCGCGCGCGATCGGATCGCCGCGAATGAACCTGCTCCCCGCCACGATCGAGGCAGGTGGTACCGACGCCGTCGGCGTCCGCCTGCCGAGCGGCGCGTTCGTGCCGGTGCCGGTTGCGGGCGAGACCGGCCAGCCAGTGACGTTGGGCGTCCGGCCCGAGCATCTCGTCGCCGACGCGGCCGGGCCGTTCACCGGCGCGGTCGAGCTGTTCGAGCGGCTCGGTCCCTTGTCGTTCGCGCATCTCGGATCGCCGGGCATGGGCTCGACAATCGTCGCACAACTGCCCGCCGACCGCCACATCGCGCTCGGCCAGACGCTAGCCTTCCGCGGGATCGCGGAGCGGCTCCACGTCTTCGGCGAAGACGGCCGCGTTCTTCCACAGCTCAGCCCTTGATGCTGCCACCCAGCAAGCCGCCGATATAATAACGCTGAAGTGCAAGGAACAGCATCAGCACCGGCAGCGTCGTGACCACCGCGGCGGCCATCATCAATTCGCCGTCCGCAGCATGTTCGCGCGAGATCGCGGCGACGGCGACCGGTAACGTATAATGATGCTGGTCGGACAAGACGATCAGCGGCCAGAGAAAGTCGTTCCAGCTCCCGAGGAACATGAACAGGGCGAGCGTCACCGTGATCGGCATTAGCAGCGGAAGCACGATCGAGACGAAGATCCGAACCTCTCCCGCGCCGTCGAGCCGCGCGGCGTCGATCATCTCGTCGGGAATTCCCAACGTAGCCTGTCGGACGAACAGCACCGCGAAAATCCCGGCGAGACTGGGCAGGATCACCCCGGCATAGCTGTCGACCAGTCCGAGTTCACGAAAGATGAGAAACAACGGCAGCATGGCCACCTGCCCCGGCACCACGAGGCTGGCGATCAGCAGCTTGAGCAACCGCTCGCGTCCGCGAAAGCGCAGCTTGGCGAAGGCATAGCCGGCCGGGACGGTCAGCACGAGCCCGAGCAGCGTGGAGATCGCCGCGACCAGCAGGCTGTTCCCCATGGCCGGCAGGATCCGGTAATCGAACCACGCGCCGTCAAATTGCCGGCGCGTGAGCAGTTCGTGATAATTCTCCAGCGTCCACCGGCTCGGCCAGAACGGCGGCGGGTAGCGGCTCGATTCGTAGCGCGGCATGAAGGACACCGTGACCATCCACACGAACGGCACCAGCGTGACGAAGGTCACGGCCGCGATGAGCGCGTTGAGGACGATCGCGCGCAGGCGAAGCGGCGTCACAGCCATTCGTAGCGGCGCCCTATCCGCGTCTGGATCAGCGTCAACGACAGGATCAGCAGCAACAG
The DNA here is from genome assembly GCF_014199415.1 of Sphingomonas endophytica. Taxonomy (GTDB): domain Bacteria; phylum Pseudomonadota; class Alphaproteobacteria; order Sphingomonadales; family Sphingomonadaceae; genus Sphingomonas; species Sphingomonas endophytica. The sequence continues at coordinate 82,738 of NZ_JACIJN010000001.1, read as the reverse complement.
GACGAACGCCACCGTCGATGCCTGTCCGAGGTTCCACCATTTGAACCCCTCGTCGAACATGAAATACAGGATCGTGACCGTCGATTGCGACGGCCCGCCCAGCGTCATGACATAGGGCTCGGCGAAAAGTTGCAGGAAGCCCGCGACGCTCAGGACCGTGGCGAGCAACAGGGTCGGGCCGATGGCGGGCAAGGTGACGTGGCGGAACCGGGTCCACGCCCCCGCCCCGTCGAGCCGTGCCGCCTCCATCAGATCCTGCGGCACCGTCGCCAGCGCCGCGGTGAAGACGATCATGTTATAGCCGAAGACCTTCCATGTGACGAACAGCAGGATCGCCGGGATCGACCAGCGCGGATCGCCGAGCCAGTCGACCGGCGCCACTTCAATCTGCGCCAGCAGCCAGTTCAGCAGACCGAAGCGCGTGTTGAGCAGGAAACGCCACACCACCGCGGTCGCCACGATACCGGTGACATAGGGGGCGAACAGCGCCACTCGCCACAGTGGCTTCCAGCGCACGGTCGCATCGTTGAGCAGCAACGCGGTGAACAGCGACGTCCCGATCGCCATGGGTACCCCCAGCGCAGCGAAGACCGCGGTATTGCCGAGCGCACGCCAGAAGAGCGGCGTGGCGAGCAGGTCGGTGAAGTTGCCGAAGCCGACGAAGCGCAGATTGGACCAGTCCGCCAGCGCATAGATGCTGTAATCGGTGACGCTCAGCCCGAGCGCGAGGAGCGTCGGCAATACAAACACCAGCGCGATCACCGCCAGCACGGGGGCGGCGAACAACCAGGCGGATCGTTCCTGCCGGGTCACGCGATCTTTCCCGCCGCGACCAGCCGACGCCGCTGCGCGAGTAGCGCATCGACCCGCGCGTCCATCGCCGCCAGCCCTTCGTCGATCGTCAGCCCGCCGCGCACCACCCGCTCGGCGATGATCTGCACCTCGAGCCGGATCCGCTCCCATTCGACGATCGTCGGTTGCATTGCGGGTTGTTCCACCTGCTCGGCGAACGGACGGAGGACGGGGCCGGCAAGCTGCGCGCTTCGCCACGCGCTGCGCCGCGCTGGCAGCACGCCGATCATCTGCTGAAAGCGCAGCTCGCTGCTCACGGAGGTCAGATGCCGCGCCAGCGCCCATGCCTCGGCCGGTCGTCTGGTCGTCGTCGAGACCGCGATGCTGTTGTTGATCGCGGACACTGCCCCCGGTCCTCCGGGGCCGGGCATTCGCGCTACCCCCCACGCGCCGGCCGCGATTTCGCTTGTGCGGCGGTGCAGGTCGGTCAGCAGCGTCGGGCCGTTGGGATAAATCGCGAACCAGCCTTGCGCGAAAGCGGCCAGCGGGTCCTGCAGCTCGTTCGACGAGACGCGCGGGGCATAGCCGTCCGCGAACAGCGACACATAGAATGCCAGCGCATGGCGATAGGCAGGCGTCCGGAAATGGCCGCGCGTGTCGTTGTCGCGGAGCGGATAGGCGCCGGCCTGTCCCGCGAAGGTTATCAGCGTGTCCCACCAGTTCAGGAACATCAGCATCGTGTAGCGATCGGGATGCCGGCGCTTCAGCTTGGCGCCCAGATCGCGCCAGCCCTCCCAGCTCGTCGGGGCCGTATCGTACCCGACCTCACCCAGCAGATCGCGACGGTAGAACTGGACCTGGCTGCCGACCGACCACGGCATGGCGAAGGCGCGCCCCTCGTAGGTCAGCGGGCGCATCACGCCGGGAAAGGTGTCCTGCGCAAGCGCGGGATCGGGGAGCGGAGCGATCGCGCCGATCATCGCGAATTCGCCGGCCCATCCGGACGGCAGCATCATTACGTCGGGCAGCGACGCGCCGGCGCGAGCGGTGAGGTATTTTTCATGTGCGGCAGTGCCCGGCAGCGACTGCGTCTCCACCGGTATGCCGGTACGCGCCGAAAAGGCGGTCATCAGATGCGGGGCATAATCGCCTTCATAACCCGTCGCCCAGAAGGTCAGCGCCTCCGGATCGCGGCGCGACGTGCAGCCGGGGAGCAGCGTCGCCGTGCTGGCGCACGACAGCGCTTGCAGAGCGCGACGTCTCGTCCATCCCTCCCCTGCGCGATCGTTCATGCGTCAAGCTTGTGACAGCGATGGCCGGCGGCGAACAGCGAAAAGCTTGCTGGTCTATCTATATCGATAATTTATATTATTTCGGCGTGGAGCCGCAGCCGGTTTCGTTCGTATGCAAGATTGTGACAGATGCGGGATCACGGGACAGGCGCAGTCGGTCGAACTGGTCGCTCGTGAACGGAGGGGGCTGGTATGACGAAATTGCCGATCGGTGCGCTGTTGACGTGCACAACGATGCTCGCGCAACCGGCGCTGGCGCAGACGGGCCAGGCGATCCCGCCGGCAACGGACGCTTCGGCGACGTCCGGTGACACCGCTGACATCGTCGTGACCGGCTCGCGCATCCAGCGTCCCGATTACGAAGCGCCCAACCCGATCATATCGAGCGATGCGGCGGACATCCGTGAGTCCGGCAACACCAATCTCACCAACTTCCTCGTCCGGGTCCCGGCGCTGGTCAGCTCGCGTGACAGCACGCGTGCGGGCGGCGGCGATGCGGTATCGAGCGCGCAATTCGGGCAGACCGGGCTCAATCAGCTCAACCTCCGCAATCTCGGCGTCAACCGGACGCTGACGCTGGTCGACGGTCGCCGCCATGTCGCCGCCGAGGCGAGCAATGCCGCGGTCGACATCAACGCCATTCCGACCGACCTCATCCGGCGCGTCGACGTGCTGACGGGGGCAGTGTCGGCCATCTATGGGGCCGATGGCGTCACCGGTGTCGTCAATTTCGTCCTCCGCCGCGATTTCGACGGCGTCGCCGCCCGGGCGCAGATGGGTGTGTCGCAATATGGCGATGGCGCCACGCGCTTCGCCTCGCTGCTCGCCGGGCGCAACTTCGCCGATGGCCGCGGCAACGTGACGCTGGCGTATGAATATAGCGCCGAAGAACGGATCCCCTATGAGGCGCGCAAATACCTGCGGCAGGGCAATCGCAGATATCTCGTCCCCAATCCCGCCGATCAGCCCGACGATCCCAGGGTGCCGGATCAGATCCTGGCCGGCGATCTGCACTATACCTACATCTCGCCGCTCGGCGCGATCTTCGTCGGCGGTGAGGCCAATCCCAGTTTCGATGGGCTCGGCCGGCGCTATGATCCGGGCACGCCGATCGCTTATTACTGGCAGGGCGGCGTCAGCACCGACGTTCCGGGTTTCTATCAGGGCGATCTGGCACCCGGAATCGACCGGCACCTGGTCAATCTGCTGTCATCCTTCGAGGTGTCCGACGCCCTGAAGCTGTCGTTCGACGCCAAATATGCGCGCTCCAATGCGACGACCTTCGGGCAATATCCGGAGACCTATTACCTTCCGATCGCCCTGGACAATCCGTTCATTCCGCAGAGCATCCGCGCGGCCGCCGGTGCCGCGGGGGCGGAAGGACTGTTCTTCAACCGCGACAACAACGACTTCGGACGCCTCGGCGAAAACGATCTTCGCGAGACCTATCGCGGCGTTGTTGCAGCTTCCGGGCGGTTGTCGGATCATGCGACGTACGACGCCTATTACCAATATGGTCGCACCGACCTGCGCATTACCCGGCTCGGCAGCCGGTTGGCCGCACCCTATCTCGAAGCGCTTGATGCGGTGGCCGGACCGGACGGCACCGTGGTCTGCCGATCGACGCTGACCGATCCGGGCAACGGCTGCCAGCCGATCAACCCGTTCGGCGCCGGTCCGGCGACATCGGCACAACTCGCCTATTTCCAGCGGAACGACCGAAGCTTCGCCCGGATCGACCAGCATGTGGCGAGCGCCTCGATCAGCGGCGACTTCGGTCAGTTCTTCCGCCTGCCCGGCGGGCCGGTGCAATTCTCGTTCGGCGGCGAGTATCGGCGCGAGAGCAGCCGGTTCGATCCCAACGCCAATCTCGTCGCCGGCGCCTATTTCGGGAGCGACGAGCCCGCCGTGGTCGTACCGAGCCGCGGCAGTTTCGACGTCTGGGAAGCGTTCGGCGAGCTCAACGTCCCGATCGTGCGCGATCGTCCCTTCGCGGAATTGCTGTCGGTCGGCGCAGCAGGACGCTACTCGCGCTATTCGACGGTCGGCAGCACCGAGACGTGGCAATTCACCGGCATCTATGCGCCGATCCGCGACATATCGTTTCGCGGCTCCTATGGTCAGGCGGTGCGCGCGCCCAATATCGGCGAGTTGTTCCAGCCGCGCAGCACCTCGCAGGGTTTTCTCGACGACCCCTGCACGACGCGCTCGGTCGGCAACGGCACGCAATATCGCGAGGCGAACTGCCGCGCGCAGCTTGCCGCCGCCGGTCGGACGACCTTGCTCGGCGAGGGCGATACCGGCTTCGTCCTCAACGGCGTGTCGCAGGGCAATCTCAACCTCCGCCCGGAGCGTGCGCGGACCTGGACCGCCGGCGTCGTCCTTCGCCCGCGCTTCCTGCCGGGGCTGACGGCATCGGCCGACTGGTATGACATCGCGTTGAGGGACGCGATCACCACCGTGCAGGCCGGCGATCTCATCAACCTCTGCGTCGACCAGCCGACACTCGACAATGCGTTCTGCAACTCCTTCACGCGCGCGACCGGCACCGGCAGGATCAACAATTTCACCGTCGGGCCGCAGAATGTCGCGAGCTTCCGCACCGCCGGTCTCGATCTCAACATCAACTACAACCTGCCGACCGCGCGCCTTGGCACTTTCGACCTGCGCCTGATCGGCGGTTACCTGAACCGGCTCACGTTCATCGCGATCCCTGGCGCGCCGCCGACCAACAATCTCGACGCGTTCGGCGCGCCGCAGTGGAACGCGAACTTCGCCCCGACCTGGACGCTCGACCGGGTATCGGTGAACTACAATCTGCGCTGGTTCAACGCGACGCGCGCTTTCACCCGCAACGAAACCGCCGCCAATCCGGATATCGCCGCCGCCGAATATCTCCGCAATGCGCCGCTGTGGCAGCATGACCTGCAGATTGCCTATCAGGTCCCGGACGGCTTCGGCTTCTACGGTGGCGTAACCAACCTCACCGATCAGAAGCCGGATCCGGCCGCCTACGGCACCAACGTCCCGATCTCGCCGCTCGGCCGCTTCTTCTATATCGGTGCGCGGATCGGACTCTCCGGCCAGTAATCGCCTCCGCCGGCGGGATCGTGCGATTTCCCGCCGCAATCCCCTTGCCGCCACCGTCATCTTCCGTATCGTGCCGCCATGATGACCCGCCGTGAAATCGTCGCCTCTTCGCTCGCCCTCTCTGCCACTGCGGGAGCGGCCGCATCGCCACCGCGCGCCGGTCGCCTCAAACAGTCGGTAAGCCGCTGGTGCTATCAGAACATCCCGCTCGACAAGCTCTGCGAGGCGGCCGCACGCATGGGCCTGCAGGGCATCGACCTGTTGCAGCCCGCCGAATATGACGTTCCCCGCCGGCACGGACTGCGCTGCACGATGGGCTACGCCGCGGACATCATGACGATCCCCAACGGGCTCAACCGCCGCGAGAACCACGATGCGATCGAAAAGGCGTTCCGCGTCGGTATTCCGCAAGCGGCAAAGGCGGGTGTCCCGAACGTCATCGCATTCTCGGGCAATCGCAAGGGCATGTCCGACGAGGAGGGAGCCGCGAATGCCGTCATCGGGCTGAACCGCGTCAAGCGGATCGCCGAAGACCATGGGGTGACGATCTGCATCGAACTGCTCAATAGCAAGGTCGACCATGCCGATTACATGGCCGACCACACCGCATGGGGCGTGCGCGTCGCCGAGCAGGTCGGGTCGCCGCGTGTCAAGTTGCTCTACGACATCTATCACATGCAGATCATGGAGGGCGACCTGATCGCGACGATCAGGAAGAACATTAAATGGCTCGGGCATTTTCACACCGGCGGGGTGCCGGGGCGTCATAACCTCGACGATACGCAGGAGGTGAACTGGCACGCGGTGGCGCGCAGCGTCGCGGATCTCGGCTTCGAGGGCTATTTCGCGCACGAGTTCGTGCCGACGGGCGACCCGTTGACGGCGCTGGCGCAGGCGGTGCGCACCTGCACCGTCTAGCCCGGCCCGGGCGGACCGTGCTCCGCCAATGTCAGTCGTGCAGGATCGGACCGATCGCGTTGATCGTCAGTTGCAGGCTCAGCGCATGTTCCATCACCGGCCGTGCGCCCGCGCGGCCGAAACGGAACTGGTTGAGGTAGCCGATGTCGAGCATCGCCTTTCGAGTGACGAACGGCACCGTCACGCCCAGCATGTTGCGCATCCGCTCATAGCCCGATCGTTGCCCCCACCGCGTCGAATTGGGGAGGATGAAGCTCTCGTGCGACGCGAAGAACGCGAGTCGCTTACTCGACAGCGGAAAGTTGCGACGAAGCAGCGGCCGAATCCGCACGCCGACCTGGTCGCCGCCGGGATTGAACCGCTCGTCGACGCGAAAGCGCGCGAACAGCTTGCCGTGCGTCACGACCATCTGCTGCCGGAGCCGGTTCTCGTGCACCGACGGACCGGTCGCGCTGAACAGCCCCACGCGCCGGTAGCCGACGCCGAACTCGATGGCCTTGCTGGTCTTCCAGCCGAGCAAGGCGCCATATTCGGTCTGGCTGATCCCGTCGGCGCGATCGCCCCAGCGCCCGATCTGCTCGAGCGTGACCCGCACCTCGGGGGTGAGGGGTACGTTGACGTTGACCTGTTCCCAGAATTGCTCGTCCTCGATCTGCGCCTGCGCCGGTACGGCGAACAGCAGCGCACCGGGCACAATCGCCGCGCAACGCAAAAGAGACACGAACACCCCCCAAGGTTCTTCCCCGCTCCCATAGCGGCACCGTGCCTTTTGCCGATCCGCCGCGCAGCACAATCCGCCCGGTCGGCGCTCATCGTATAAACACCGGCATCTGCCGCAAAAACATTGCTGCTATGAAGCTCAGCCGCCGGTTAGACCTCGATCCCGCCGGTCGCGGGACAGGCCCGGCGCGCATTGCCCGCTATCGACGTTCGGCGGGGACCGGCAGCGGAGCCGGGAGGGAGACGAGATGAATCTTGCACAAACGCTTGCCGACATCGCCGCTGAGATCGAAGATCAGGCTGCGGCCATCGAGGGCGAGGCCGACGCCAAGCACCCCGATGCCATACCCGGCCCGTTCGGGATCGCGGTCGCGACTTGCGATGGCAACGTCGTCAGTGCGGGGTCGCGCGACCTCTTCCCGATCCAGAGCATCGGCAAGGTGTTCGCGGTCGATCTGGCGCTTCGCGCGCGCGAGGATCGCGTCTTCGAGCGCGTCGGGCGTGAACCGTCGGGCGATCCGTTCAACTCGCTCGTCGATCTGGAGCGAACCCACGGCCTGCCGCGAAATCCGTTCATCAATGCGGGCGCGCTCGTCGTCGTCGACATGCTCGTCGAGGAATATGGCGCGACCGCGTGCGACAAGGTCGTCGATCTGATCGCGGCCGGGATCGGCCATGCGGTACGGTTCGATGACGAGGTGCTGACCGAAGGCGGCGATCTCAATCGCGCGATGCTGAGCTTCATGCGCCATCATGGCAATCTTCACGCTTCGGATGATGCGGTCATGCACGCCTATGCGCGGCAATGCGCGATCACGCTGGACGTCGCCGACCTCGCGCGCGCCGGGCGTTTCCTGGCCACCACGCGGCGGCGCCCGGACGAAGCCGCGGCGGATTGTCGCGCGCGGCAAACGCGAACGGTGCTCGCGCTCATGATGACGTGCGGCCATTACGATGCATCGGGTGACTTTGCGGTGCGGGTCGGATTGCCCGCAAAGAGCGGCGTCGGCGGCGGCATATTGGCGATCGCCCCACAGCTCGCATCGATCGCCGCCTGGTCGCCCAATCTCGACCAGCACGGCAATTCGATCCTCGGCGTGCGGGCGCTGGAGATGCTGGTGGCGCGCACCGGCTGGTCGGTGTTCGGGCCGCCGCTCGAAGATGTCGGATAGTGGGTCGAACGTCGCAGTGCGACCGGCACCTCCGCCGTGGACGCCGCCACGATAAACGCTAAACAGCGTCGGAGGATCGCGCATCGCCGACGATCGCGGGGAGGACAATCAATGACGTTGCAAACGATCGATCTGGTCGTGGTGATCGGCTATGCGATCGGCATCTTCGTGCTCGCGCAATGGGTCAGCCGCGACAAGGCCGGCGAGAGCAAGGACACGTCGGACTATTTTCTCGCGTCCAAGGCGCTGCCATGGTGGGCGGTGGGCGCGTCGCTGATTGCCGCCAACATCTCCGCCGAGCAGATCGTCGGGATGGCGGGCTCCGGCTATGCGATCGGGCTGGCGATCGCGTCCTATGAATGGATGGCCGGCGCTACGCTGTTGATCGTCGGCAAGTTCTTTCTGCCGATCTTCCTCCACAACCGCATCTACACGATGCCGCAGTTCCTCGAGCAGCGTTACGGCACGTCGATCCGCACGATCATGGCGGTGTTCTGGCTGGCGCTATACATCTTCGTCAATCTGACCTCGATCATCTGGCTGGGGTCGATCGCGGTGACGCAGGTGGCGGGGATCAACCAGGACCTGGCGCTGGTCGGGCTTGGCGCCTTCGCGGTATTGTATCAGTTGCGTGGCGGGCTGAAGGCGGTCGCGCTCACCGATATCGTGCAGGTGACGCTGCTGGTGTTCGGCGGGCTGCTCGTCTCCGCGCTGACGTTGCGCGCGATCGGTGGCGATGCGGGGATGATCGGTGGCTTCACGGAGCTGACGCGGCGCGTTCCCGACCACTTCCACATGATCCTGTCGCCCGACAATCCGCATTACAAGGATCTGCCGGGGCTCGCGGTGCTGATCGGTGGCATGTGGATCGCGAACCTGAGCTATTGGGGGTTCAACCAATATATCATTCAGCGCGCGCTGGCCGCCAAAAGCCTGCCGGAGGCGCAAAAGGGGATCGTGTTCGCAGCGTTCCTGAAGCTGCTGATGCCGCTGGTGATCGTGCTGCCCGGCATCGCGGCGGTCGTGCTGGCACCGGATCTCGCCAAGCCCGATGAGGCTTATCCCGCGATGCTGCGCCTGCTACCGCCCGGGCTGCTCGGGCTGGTGTTCGCGGCGCTGATCGCGGCGATCATCGCCTCGACCGCATCGAAGATCAACGCGATCGCGACGATCTTCACGCTCGACCTGTACGCCAAGCAGTTCAGCCGCCCGACCGCCGCCGAGGACGGACGCGCCGACCCGGCGCAGGAGCGAAGGCTGGTGCTGGTCGGGCGGATCGCGGCGTGCGTGTCGATCGTGATCGCGATGCTCACCGCGCGGCCGCTGATCGGGCAATCGGATCAGGCGTTCCAGTTCATCCAGGAATTCTCGGGCTTCTTCACGCCGGGCATCACCGTGATCTTCCTGCTGGGACTGTTCTGGAAGCGCGCCAACGAGGCGGGGGCGATCGGCGCGGCGATCGCGTCGGTGGTGCTGTCCTATGTGCTGCGCGCGGCGCTGCCGGACCTGCCGTTCCTCAACCGCATGAGCCTCGTCTTCTTCCTGAGCCTCGCGCTGGCGGTGGTGCTGTCGCTGCTGGTCCAGTCGAGGGCCGACGCCAACCGCGTCACGGTGCAGGATGTCGATTTCCGCACCACCACCGGGTTCAACGTCGCCTGCCTCGGCATCGTGCTGATCCTGATCGCGCTCTACGCGACCTGGTGGTGAGACCGCTTCGGGGCGGAGGGCCGTTGCCCCCCGCCCCGTCGCGATCAGAACTTCACCCCGATCCGCGCATAACCGAACTGGTCGGGCAGATCGTAGGTGGTGGGATCGAACCCGCCGCAGCTCAGACAGTCCGGCGCACGCTTGCCGAGGATGTTGTTGACCCCCAGCGTGAGCGTCAGCCGCTCGTCCCACATCCCCGGCGTCCAGCCGACCTGCGCATCGAGGTAGAGCGTCGGGCGCATGACATGATTGTCGTACGCCGGCTCGACCACGCGCCCGATATAGCGGCCGGTGATCGATGCGAGGAACGTCGGGCTCGACCAGTCGATCGTCGCATTGCTCTTGAAGCGCGGATAGGCCTGATCGCCGCGCTCGGTGCCCTGCCGGCGGACGGTCTGGCTGCCGTCGGCGGTCGGCAGGGTGGTCGAATATTCGAACAGGAAGTTGTTCGACCACAACAGCCCGAACGTCCCTGCCCCGACCGACGGCGAGCGCCACGTCAGGATCGCGTCGAGCCCTTCGCTCTTGAGCGAGGCGATGTTCTGGAGCAGTCCGCGGATCTGCGTGATCGCCCCCGAGGTGGAACGCGTAATCGCGCCGCACGCGACCGGATCGTTGGTCTGTGTGCAATTGGCGAGCAGCACGTCGGCTCCGATCGACGAAATCGCATTGTCCACCTTGATCGTGTAATAATCGACCTCGAGCGACAGGCGACCGACACCGCTCGCCCATGACGGGCTGTAGACGCCACCGACGATCCAGCTTTCCGATGTTTCCGCCTTCAACGCGCGATTGCCGCCGGTGAGGATCGGCAATTGCTGGTTGGTCTGTACATAGCCGGCCGGAATTCCCTGCGCGGCGCAATTCTGCCGCACCGTCGCCGACGTGCCGGTCGCGTCGGCGGAACACGGATCGATCACCCCGCCATCGAACCGAGACGGCGTGCCGAACAGCTCGCCGATCGAGGGCGCGCGGAAGCCCTGCGCCCAGGTGCCGCGCAGCCGCAGGTCGTCGAAAGGCTTCCAGCTGACCCCCGCTTTCATCGTCGTGCGACTGCCGCTGGTCGAATAATCCGAATAGCGTGCTGCGAACGATCCTTCGAGCAGCCGGAACAACGGCACGTCCTTGAGCACCGGGATGCTCAATTCGCCGTACACTTCGTTGACGTCGAAGCTGCCGCTGGTCGCCTGCGCCGGAATGTCCGAGCCAAGCCCGGCGGCGACGAGCGGATCGGGCGTAAACGAGCCCGATTGCCGCCGATATTCATACCCGGCCGCCAGCCCGAGCGGCCCCGCTGGCAGCTCGAACAGCGTGCCGGTGACGTTGAAGGTCGCGTCGACCATCGCCTGTTCGCTGCGGTCGCGTTGCTGGAAGGTGATGTAATCGATCATCGCCGGCGTGATCGAACCTTCGCCGCCGAAGATGTTGAACGGCACGCACGCCCCGGTGCAGTCGGCGACCGGGCCGAGCGCGCGGGCGAGATTGGCGGCGTTGACGTTGCCCTGCACCACCTGCTTGGCGGTATTCGAGGCATAGATGACGTTGGCGTCCCAATACCAGGTGCCGCTGCCGACCGCGAACTTTCCGTCGAGCGTACCGCCGAGGTACATCGTCTCGACCTTTTGGCTGTAACGCCGCGGGCCATTCTCGACGAACCGGCGCCCGATGAAGTCGTAATTGCGCGGCAGGCCGGCGTTGCCGGTCGCGAGCGTGACCCCGAACGGATTGTACGGATTGGTCCCGTCGATCGAGATCGTATCTAGCAGATTGCCGTTGCCCGCATCGGGACCGACGAACAGCGGCAGCGGCGCAGCCTGATTGTCCGAGGTGCGGCGATTGTAGATCATCCGCGTCGTCAGCCGGACCTTGTCGCCGAGATCACCCTGAAAGTTGACGAAGGCGCCGAACCGCTCCTGCGGCGTCAGCAGATAATTGTACGGGCGGAAGTTGAAGCGGTCGGCGACCGTGAACTCCTTGAAGTCGCTGTTCGCACCGGTCGGGTCGGCGGGGTCGAAGCGCGGACGGCCGAGCGGGTTCGACTTGAGCGTCAGGTTCATGCCGGTGCCCGTCACCGGATTGTTGATGAGGAAGCGGCCATTGGGCGTGCCCGAGCTGCAGCTGGTGGTACAGGCGGTCGCGCCCGGGTCCGGGAAGGCGTAATAGCTGCGGTCGCCCGCGAACACCGAACCCTGTTTGATGTAGTTCGCACCGGCGACGAACGAGATGCCCGCTTCCTCGTCTCGGTGGCCCCAGCTGAGCTGATAATTCTGCGTCACGCCGTCACCCTGCGGATAGGCCCCGCCCTGCGCCGAGACGACGAAGCCGTTCTGACGCTTTTTGGTGATGATGTTGACGACGCCGGCGATCGCGTCGGAGCCGTAGATCGTCGACGCACCGTCGCGCAGGACCTCGACGCGCTCGATCATGCTGTCGGGAATCGCGTTGAGATCGACCGCGCCGGGCACGCCGCTCGCCGCGCTGCCGTTGATGAAGCGCAGCCCATCGACGAGCACCAGCGTGCGGCGGCTGCCGAGATAGCGCAGGTCGATTTCGGACGAGCCCGCGCCGACGCCGCCGCCATCGGGCGGATTGCCGTTGTTGCCGGAGCGGTTGAAGCGGGAGTTGAGCCCGCCCGCCGCCCCCGGCAGCCGTTGCAGCACGTCGGCGATCGACGACAGGCCGGTGCGCGCGATATCGGCATTGTCGAGCGTGGTCACCGGCGCTGCCTGTGCGAGCGGGTTCTGCCGGATGCGCGATCCGGTGACGACGACCGTCTCGCCCTCGCCGGGATCGTTCGCTGGATCGGCGGCGGTTTGTGCGGTCGCCGGCAGCGCGGCCAGCAGCGCGCACCAGGCGACGCCGATGGTGGCGCGTCGCCGCGCGGTGGTGTTCTTCCCGGTCATTTCGGCCTTCCCCTTCTTGGTTCGTTTTCCCTGTCCCTGCTGCGGGTTATCCGGGCGCGTGCCTCTTCGTGCGGGCCGCTATTCCCAGGATCTCAATGGTCGCCCTCGTCCAGCGCACGCTCGACCAGCGCCAGCGGCAGGATGCCGGGCGTGGCGAGCGTGGCGATGGCGGCGGCGGCGTCGAATGGCTTGCCGGCGCGGCTCGCGCGTTCGGCCTCGCGCGCGAGCAGATCGTCGAGCTGGACCTTGCCGACGATATAGCTGGCGCCGTAGCCGGGCTGGCGCAGGTAGAGGAGCTGCTCGAAGCCGACCAGCCGGCTGTCGGGGTCCGACCAGCCGCGCGGAGTCCAGCGCGCGTGGAAGCGGCCCGCCTCCGCCAGCGTCATGCGATTGTCCTGCACGTAGAGCGAGGCGAGCCCGCGCGCGGCGCGGTTGGCGAGCATGATCCACACCAGTTCGCGTCCGCGTGGCAGATCGTCGTAGAGGCCGGCCTGCATCGCCAATTCCTCCATCGCGGTCGCGACGCCTTCGGAGCGGTCCTGCCACATGTTGAACGGCAACGGCCCTTGCCGGAGCGGATCGACGTGCGGCTCGTGCGCCATCCGCGCCAGCTCGATCCAGTGATAGAAGTGGCTGTAGAGCGGCAGCGGGTCCTGCGCGACGACATGGCCGAAGAAGTCGCGCTGTGCCGGCGCGCGCCACGTTGTGCGCTGCGCAGGGATGGCGGCGCGATACCATGGGCGATCGGGAACCATGCCGCGATCGATCAGGAATTGCGTGAAGCGCTCGGCCTTCTTCAGCGAGAGCCGGTCGAACGCTGCGGCGTCCGTCGGCATCGCCAGTGGAGGCAGCGCGCGGTTGCGGACTTCCTCAAGCGCGAGCCCCGCCCAGGCGCGCGACAATTCGCGCTTGAGCAGCACTTCCTGTGCGGCCCAGTCATAGGGGGAAAGATAGACGTGGCGGGCGGCCCAGTCATAATCGCGACGACCGACGCCGGAAGGCCCGTTGCGGCGCGGCGCTTCGGTTTCGACCCATGCGGCGAAGCGTGCCGAGGCGGCGCGCGCGGCGCGGATCGCGGGCAACAGGCGCTGCCCTTCGCCCGACAGATCGGCACGGCGGTGTCCGACGAGCGACCGCAGCTCAAGCGTTCCCGCCTCCAGTTGGGCAAGCAGCTCGGCCTGATCGTGGAAGGCACGCGCGCCATAAGCGAACAGGTCGTGCGCCCGGCTGCCGGCGAGGTTTACCCGCGCCGCGTCCAGCAGCGCAGGGATCGCCGAGAGCTGCGCGTCAAGCCGCGCCGCGTCGGGCGCCGACAGTGGATAGTCGAAACGCCATAGATCGATCACCGGCGCGTTCGGCCCCTCGTGCGCGGGCACATCGCTCTGCTCGGCCCAGACCGTCGCATAATAGCCGGGATCGCGCGCCCAGGGGCGAAGCACCCGCAGCTGGAAATCGAGCCCGTTCATCTCCGCCTCGAGCAGCGCGGCGTCGATCGCTGCCGCCGGCGTGAGCCGCGCGCGATCGATCGCTGCCAGCTTCGCGCGGGCGTTCTTGAGCCGCCGCGACCAGCGGGCGATCGCCGCCGGCGAATAGTCGGGAACGCCGTTGGTCGCGACGGGGTCGATCATGCCGCGCCACTCGATAGCGATCGCGGTCAGCGGCGGCGGAACCTGCCCAGCGGCAGGTGTTGCCATCAGCAACGCGATCAGCAGGAGCGGTGCTTTTCTCACAAGAAGACAAGCTGATGGTATACGAAAGCCTTGTCAATCTATGTAAGTGGTTCTCGCCAACAATGCAGTGCGAACCCAGCTATAGCGATATCACTGATCGCGCCGGTCTGAGCCGACAGGCGCGTCGATCCGCCCGCGGCTGACGCGGTCGGCGTCGTGTTCGGCGTCGGTCGAGAAGCTGGCGTAACCGATGACAACCGATGCCGATGCGTCGTTCGCGCCGTCGGTGCCGGACACGCGGCAGGCCCCCGACCCGGCGGGAACGAGCTGCCCGGCAGCGTGACCGCGGCGTTGGCAGAGGGACGCGGGCGGGCGGCGCGCCGGCCCCCTCGCGTTTGACCTTGCCACCGACGCGGGTCATCACAGGCAGATGAAGAAGCTCGTCTCGCGCCGCGACACCCTGATCGGCCTCACCGCTGCCACCGCCGCTACCGCTGCCGGAGCGGCGACACCGCCCGAAAGCGCACAAGCGTTCCTCGACCGGGTCGCGTGGCAGTTACTCGACCTTCAGCCGGAGCGTGCGACGACGCTGGGCGTCGACGAGGGTGCTCATGCCGGGTTGCGACGCCGGCTCGAGGATCGCTCGCCAGACGGCGTCGCCGCGCGGCGACGCTTTTTGGCGGGGGCGCTCGCCGATCTGGCGAAGCTGCCGCGCACCGGTCTCGACGCCTCGACCGCGACCAGCCTTGCGGTCGTCGAAAGCGCATTCCGCACTGCGCTCGACGGCATGGCCCTGCCGTACGGCGTCGCGACGATCGGCGACTGGCGCAACACGCCCTATGGAGTCGTCCAGAACGTCGGCGCGTGGCTCGACGTGCCGCAAATGCTCGACGGCGATCAGCCCGTGCGCAACACGGCCGATGCCGAAGCCTATCTCGCCCGGCTCGCGGCGATGCCGGCGCAACTCGACGGTGAGACGATGCGCATTCGTGAGACACGCGCGCTCGGCGTCGTTCCGCCGTCCTTCCTGCTCGACAAGACGATTTCGGGCATGACCCAGACGCTGGCCGAGGCGGCGAACGGCGACGGTCCGCTGGTCGGGCCGCTGGCGCGCAAGGGCAAGGCGGTGCCGGGCGACTGGACGACGCGCGCCGCGGCGATCGTCCAGACAGCCATCGTCCCGGCGCTGGAGCGGCAGCTGGCCGAAATCCGCGCGCAGCGTGCGGTCGCGACCGCCGCACCGGGGCTGAACGCGCGTCCGCACGGCGAGCAATGGTATGGCTGGGGGTTGCGCGCGGGCACCACGACCCGGCGCAGCGCGGCCGATCTGCACGCGATGGGCCGCGCCCGGTTGGCCGACTTGCAGGCGCAGATGGACGTGATCCTGCGCAAGGAAGGGTTGACGCAAGGTAGCGTCGCCGAGCGCCTGATCGCCTATCAGCAGCGTCCCGGGATCGGCTTCCCGGACGGCGACTCGGGCCGCCGGCAGATCATCGCCTATATGCAGGGGCGCATTGACGCGATCCGCCCCAAATTGCCGCAGGCGTTCCGGCGACTGGCGCGCGGCAACCTCGAGATCCGCCGGATGCCGCTCGCGCAGGAGCCGGGCGCACCCGCCGCCTATGGCGGCCCGGGAACGATCGACGGGCGCGAGCCGGGCAAGGTGTGGATCAACCTCGGCGACCCCTCGATCCACAATCGCGTGACAATCCCCGATCTCGTCTATCACGAGGGCATACCGGGTCACGTCTGGCAGGGCGAATATGCGCAGCGGTTGCCGCTGATCCGCTCGATCCTCGCCTTCAACGCCTATTCGGAAGGCTGGGCGCTCTACGCCGAGCAGCTGGCGGACGAACTGGGGATGTACGAAGGCGATCCGGCCGGGCGGCTGGGCTATCTGATGGGGCTGGCGTGGCGCGCGGTGCGGCTGATCGTCGATACCGGGATCCATGCGATCGGCTGGTCGCGCGACAAGGCGCTGGCCGAGTTCATCGCCGCGACCGGGCTGCCACGCAGCAATGCCGAGAGCGAGGTCGATCGTTATTGCGCGTGGCCGGGTCAGGCGTGCGGCTATGAGGTCGGGCGCGCTGAGATCGTCGCGCAACGAACGCGGGCGCAGAAGGCGCTCGGCGCGCGCTACGATCTGCGCGATTTCGATCAGGCGGTGGTGGACGGCGGAAACGTGCCGTTGAACGTGCTCGCCGACAACGTGTCGCGCTACATCGGCCGGCGACCAGGCTGACCGTTTGCCGCATTGACCCTCGACCACAGCCCCGTTAACGCGACTTATTCGCACTAGCGGGGAAGTGCTGGTAATGCTTCGGTCGGTTCTGTTTCAGCTTCATTGGTGTCTGGGGATCACCGCGGGTCTGGTGCTGGCGGTGATGGGCGTAACCGGGGCATTGATGAGCTTCGAACCGGAGGTGCTCGCCGCCTTCAATCCCGGTGTGGTGAAGGTTGTGCCGACAAGCGCTCCCCTCCCCGCCCCGGCGTTACTCGCGCGCTTCAAGGCGCAGCGTCCGACCGCGAAGATCAGCCGTCTGGTGGTGGAGCGCGATTCAACCCGGGCCGCGGCGGTGACGTTCACGCTCAGGAGATCGAAGGAGCGGCGGCGCAGCTTTCTCGATCCGGCGACGGGTGCGTTGCTCGGCGCGCCGCGCGGCGAAGGTTTCTATGGCGTGGTCGAGGACCTGCACCGCTGGCTGGCGTTGCCGGGGCAGGGCAATGGCTGGGGTCGACAGATCACCGGATTTGCGGCGTTGTCGCTGATCTATTTCGCTTTATCCGGGCTTTACCTGCGTTGGCCGCGGCGGCCGCTCGACTGGCGCAACTGGCTGGTCATCGACGGGCGGATGACCGGGCGCAACCTGTACCGCGCGCTCCATGCGGTGGTCGGCGGCTGGGTGCTGGTCTTCTATCTCATCAGCGCCGCGACCGGATTGTGGTGGTCGTATGACTGGTATCGCAGCGGGGTGCAGCAACTGCTCGCGGTCGAGCGTGGCCATGAAGCGGGCGGTCGAACCGACAAGGCAGTGGAGGTTGACTGGTCACGCGCGTGGGACAGCTTCGCGCGCGTCTCCGCCGGACACCGATATGAGAGCGTGACCGCGAGCAGCCGGGCCGGCGCGGCGGTGCAGTTCCGCGCCAAACTGCCGGACGCGCGCCACGATCGCGTATCCGACGAGATCGTGATTGACAGTCGGAGCGGCAGGATCGTCTCCGACCGGCGCTATGCCGATCGGCGCTGGGGCGAGGACATCGTCACCAGCGTCTACGAGATCCACCGCGGCGCGTATTTCGGGATCGTCGGACGGGTGGCGATCATGCTGGCCAGCCTGACGATGCCGCTGTTCACGATCACCGGCTTCCTGCTCTATTTTGCACGCCGCCGTCGCAAGCGCGCGCTGGCCGCGGTCGCGCCGGTCGCGGCAGCCGCGGATACGGCGACGACGCTGGTCGCGTTCGCCAGCCAGACCGGCACGGCCGAGCGGATCGCACGCCTCACCGCGCAGGCGCTGCCCGGTGCCGCCGCGCTGCCGGTCGCCGCACTGGATGCCGCGACGCTGGCGCGGGCGGAGCGACTGTTCGTCGTCGCCAGCACCTATGGCGAGGGCGAGCCACCTGACGCCGCGCGCGGCTTTGCGCGGGCAATGGCCGCGCCGCCACCCGACCTGTCGCATCTTTCCTACGCGGTGCTGGCGTTGGGCGACCGCGAGTATCGCGATTTCTGCGCCTTCGGGCAGCGCATCGATCACTGGCTCCACGGTGCGGGAGCGGTACGGCTGTTGGAGACGATCGCCGTCGACGGCGAGGATGCGGATGCGCAGCGGCAATGGCAGCAACAACTCGCCGGGCTGGGCGCGCGCACCGACCAGCCCGACTGGGCGCCCGCCCCGATGACGGACTGGCGGCTGGTCGAGCGGCGGCTGCTCAATCCCGGCAGCGCGGGCGGCGCGGCCTGGCATGTCGCCCTGAAGCCGGTCGGCGGCCCGGCGATTTGGGAGGCCGGTGACATTCTGGAGGTGTTGCCCGAACAGGACCGGGCCCGTGTCGACGCCTTCATGCGTGCGAACGGTCTTGCCGACACACCCGAGATGCGGGCGACGCTCAGGACGCGGCTGCTGCCCGCGCAGGTGAGTGGCGCGGTCGCGCCGGAGACGCTGCCTCCCCTGCCCCATCGTGAATATTCCATCGCCTCGGTGCCGGAGAGCGGCCAGGTCGAGCTGATCGTGCGCGCGTGCCGGGCGGCGGACGGCTTTGCCGGTCTGGGCTCGGGCTGGCTCACCGCCGGCTTGCCCGTGCACGGCAGCGTGCGTGCGCGCATCCGCAGCAACCCCGCCTTCCATGCACCCGCCGACCCCGCGACGCCGCTGATCCTGATCGGCAACGGCACCGGCCTCGCCGGACTGCTCGCGCATTTGCGGCAGCGGGCGATCAGCGACGGGGCACCGGCGTGGCTGTTCTTCGGCGAGCGTCATCCGGCGCATGATGACCTGCACGCCAATGTGCGCGCGCGACTGGCCGTGCTCGGCATATTGGCCGAAACCACCACCGCATGGTCGCGGCTTGGGGACGGGCCACGCTATGTGCAGGACGCGGTGACGGCGGCAGCGGATCGCATCGCGTCAGCGATCGAGGCCGGCGCTGCCATCTATGTCTGCGGCAGCATCAACGGGATGGCGCCCGGCGTACACGGCGCGCTCGCCGGGATCGTCGGTGAGGACGTCCTGGAACGGATGCTTGCGGAGGGGCGGTACCGCCGCGACATTTATTGAGGCAATTTCGGCATCAACATCGCGTCCTCCTTCGCGTAGTGGCGGCGCATGATTGACCGCTCGTCCGCACCGCCACTTGGCACTGACCTTTACGACGTGGTGATCGTCGGCGGCGGCCATGCCGGCGCGCAGGCCGCGATCGCGCTACGGCAGGAGAAGTTCGCGGGCACGATTGCAATCGTCGGCGCGGAGCCGGAACTGCCCTACGAGCGCCCGCCGCTGTCAAAGGACTATCTCGCCGGCGACAAGCCCTTCGAGCGGCTGCTGATCCGGCCGGTCGCGTTCTGGGCGGAGCGCGCGATTGCCTTGCTCCCGGGCACGCGCGTGGTGGCGGTCGATGCCGTCGCGCGGCTGCTCCGTACCGAGGCGGGGCAGACGATCGGATATGGCGAGTTGATCTGGGCGACCGGTGGCACGCCGCGGCGGCTGACATGCGACGGTCATTCGCTGCGCGGCGTCCACGGGATACGCACCCGCGCCGATGTCGACCGGCTGCTCGCCGAATTGCCCGACGCGCGCGAGGTCGTGGTGATCGGGGGGGGCTATATCGGGCTGGAGGCCGCGGCGACGCTAACGAAGCTCGGCAAGTCGGTGACGTTGGTCGAGGCGCTCGACCGCGTGCTCGCGCGGGTCGCGGGTGCGCCGCTGTCCCGCGTCTTCGAGCGCGAACATCGCGCCCATGGCGTGCGCATGCTGCTCGGCGCACAGGTCGCCTGTATCGAGGGGAGCGACACGGTCGCGGCGGTCCGGCTGGCCGATGGCGGACAGCTCCGCGCCGATATCGTGATCGTGGGGATCGGCATCGTTCCCGAGATCGCGCCGCTGATCGCCGCGGGGGCGGAGGTCTGCGACGGCGTGCTGGTCGACGCGCAATGCCGCACCACCCTGCCCCATGTCTATGCGATCGGCGACATCGCTGCCCACGCCAATCATTTCGCCGGCGGCGCAGTGATCCGGCTGGAATCGGTGCAGAACGCCAACGATCAGGCGGTCGTCGCCGCGCGAACGATCGTCGGGCGCGAGGCGCGCTACGAAGCGGTGCCGTGGTTTTGGTCGAACCAATATGACCTCAAGCTCCAGACGGTCGGGCTTTCGACCGGGTTCGACGATCTGGTGGTGCGCGGCGACCTGGCGACGCGGTCCTTCTCAGTGATCTATCTGCGCGGAGGGCGCGTCATCGCGATCGATGCGGTCAATGCGGTGAAGGACTATGTGCAGGGGCGCGCGCTGGTGGTTGCCGGGAAGCACATCGCCCCGGCGGACCTCGCCGACACCAGTCGGCCGCTGAAGGAACTCGTCTGATCCAGACGCTTATGTCGATCAACGACAGTCGCGTCCGAACCCGTCATGTCGCCGGCGCACGACCTGACGAGAAGGAAGCGCGCCATGGCCGATGCCAAGACACCCTCGCCCGGCGCCTCGGCGCTGCTCATCATCGACATGATCAACGATCTCGCGTTCGATGGCGGCGAGGACCTCGCGCCCGCCGCCATAGCGGCGGCCGAGCGCATCCGTGGACTGCGCGATGCCGCCGAAGTCGCGGGTGTGCCGGTGATCTACGTGAACGACAATTTCGGTCACTGGCTGTCCGACCGCAACGCGATCGTCGATCATTGCCGAGCGGCGGCGTGCCGCGGCAAGCCGCTGATCGACCTGTTGCGTCCGCGCGACGACGATTACTTCGTGGTGAAGCCGCAGTTTTCAGGCTTCTACGCGACCAACCTGCCGGTGCTGCTGCCGCAATTGGGGGTCAGCCGCCTGATCCTCACCGGGATCGCCGCCGATATCTGCGTCCTCTTCACCGCCGCCGACGCGCATATGCGCGACTATGATCTGTGGGTGCCCGAGGACACGGTCGCGAGCGAACAATCTGCGCATCAGCAATGGGCGCTGGAGTTGATGCGGCACAGCATGTGCGCGGAAACCGCCGCGAGCGACGCCTTGTCGCTAGCGGCGTGGCTCGACCGCGCCTGACGTCGCTTGCGCCCAGCGCGTCGGGGTTTCGGAGAGGACCAGCCGCAACGTACCGCCGCCCGTGATGTCGCGCTGGCGGATGAACGGCGCGTCGAGGCGGCGACCATTGAGCGTCGCCGACGCGATATAGATGCGACCCGGCTGCCAATTGTCGGCGACGATCGTGAAGCGCTTGCCACCGGTGCCGGTGATCGTCCCGCGCGGCTGGTGCGGGGCGTGGAGGTAATACAGATCGCTGGTCAGCTTCGGAAACAATCCCAGGCGGTTGAAGACATAGTGCGAGCTCATCGCGCCATTGTCCTCGTCGCCCGGATAGGCGTCGGCGGTGAAGCGGCGGAAGACGCGGTCCGCCCAATAGCTGGCAAGATCGGGCCGGCCGACGTCGCTGAACAGCCACGGCGTCGCGAAGCTCGGCTCATTGGTGATGTCGATCAGCCCGGCGTCCAGCGCGTGGCGCAGTCTTGCGGTGAACAGCGCGCGGCCGCCCATCGCATCGATCATGCCCGGCACGTCGTGGAGCATCGCATAGGAATAGACCCAGGCAGTGCCTTCGTAAAAGCCGACATTCTCGTACTTTTTGCCGTCCCAGCCGATCTTCGGGTCGAGTGGCTGGAAACGGCCGTCCGGGTAACGCGGCATGATAAAGCCGCGATAGCCGTCGCTGGTCGCTTCGGGATTCCAGACCTTGCGCCAGCTTCGCGACCGCGCGCGCAGCAGCGCCGCCTTGCCCGTGTCGCCGATCGCCTCCGCCAGCCGCGCGGCGTAGAAGTCGTTGAGGGCAAAGGCCGGCGTCGACGAGCCCGAACGCGCGCGCTGGTTGTCGGGCTCCGGGCTGGGGTCGCCGACCGCGAACCAGCCTTGCTGGCGATAGCGGGAACTGCGCTCTTCCAGCGCGTTATGGAGCGCAACAGGGGCGGCGCTCCGCCAGTCAATGCCGGGCACGCCGCGGACCAGCGCCTCGCCCAGCACGTTGTCGACCTCGTCCCCGCCCTGCCCGACGTGGTAATTTCGCCCGGCAATGAAGGCGGTATGCGCCGCGCCGAAGCGGCTGTAGGTGCGCACGATCGAGGCGACATTGTCGCGGTACACGCCCGGCCGCAGCAGCGACATCAGCGGGAAGCCGGTGCGATACGTGTCCCACAGCGTGTAATAATCGTCCCAATACGGGGTCTTGCGGTCCGCGAGCGGTTGATCGCGGGTGCGGTCGCGCGGCTGGACGGCGCTGTGGTAGAGCGCGGTGTAGAAGCGCCGCTTGTCGGCGTCGCCGACGCCGTCGATCGTGGCGCGCGCCAATTCGCGATTCCACGCCGCCTGCGTGCCGCGACGGACCGCATCGAAGTCCCAGCCGGGGATGTCTTCGTGCAGCAATTCGGCGGCGCGGGACGCACTGCTGAACGAAATTGCCACCTTTAACTGGACCGGCGTCGCTGCTCTGGTATCGAACTGCCACCAACCGGCGAGCTGCGTGTCACCTGGTGCACTTGCCTGCATCACGCCCTCGCGATCGGCGCCGCCGACGTGGACGCCCCAGCGGGTCGGCGTGCGATCGAGCTGCGCGGCGAACCAGATATCGACCTCGGCCGGGTTCCAGTAATGGCGCGTCCGCACCCGCCCGGTGATCCGGCCGCGCGCCGGATCGATCGTCACGTCCGACCCGGCGCTGGCCAGCTCGCCGCGGATCTTGCGGGTGAGATCGAAGACCATCGTCGCCGGCCGACCGGCGGGATAGGTGAAGCGGTAGATCGCCGCATAGGGCGCGGGCGTCACCTCGGCACGAATGCCGTAACGGGTCAGCGTGACCGCATAGGCGTCCGCCGCGACCCGCTCGTCGGCCTTGGGCGAGAGGTGACGCGCCTCGTCGAAGACCGGTGCGCCGGTCTGCGGCGAGATCAGGAAGGTGCCGTAGGTGGTCCGCCCGCCCGACCCTTGCGTGTGCAGTTGCGCGAAGCCGCTGATCGGCGCGTCGCGATCATAGCCGGCGTTGCTGCCGACGAGCGTCTGCGGGCTGGGATGGATCGAGCCGGCCGGGCGAGTCGGGCCGGGCACCGTATCGCCCTGATCGTCATTGCCGTTGCCGACGCGCGGATCGACGTAGCGGAACAGCCCCGGCGCATCGCCCGACATCGCCATCGACGAGGTCGTCGCGAGCAGGAGGCCGAGAGCGACGCCGATGCTGGTCTTCATGCGCGTTCCTTATTTCGCCGGCGCGCCGGTCCATATAAAAAAGGGCGGCGCTTCCATGAACGGGAAGCGCCGCAGTCGCCCTCAGGGAAGGGACCTAGAAAGTGGCACGCGCGGTGACGGTGAAGGTGCGGCCGTCATAGTCGGCGCGCCGGATCAGCCGCGGATCGTTTTCATATTCGATGCGGATCGCGTTGGTGAGGTTATAGGCGTCGAACGACAGCGACACGGTGTCGCTGAGGTTGGCCGAGGCCGACAGATCAAGCTGCCCGCGCGCCTTCACCTGTCGCGCCGCGCCGGTGAAGGTGCCGGCCGAGGCGAGATCGTATTTGCTGCGGATGTTGTAGACGAGCCGGATGCCGCCC
The DNA here is from genome assembly GCF_014199415.1 of Sphingomonas endophytica. Lineage (GTDB taxonomy): Bacteria > Pseudomonadota > Alphaproteobacteria > Sphingomonadales > Sphingomonadaceae > Sphingomonas > Sphingomonas endophytica. The sequence goes on along the minus strand of NZ_JACIJN010000001.1, from coordinate 59,179 downwards.
GCGTCGGTCTCATAATAGCCGATGACATTGGCATTGTGCTTCGACACGCCGGGCAACGTCGCATCCGCGCCGGTCGCGGTCTTGCCGCTGATCCCGGTAAAGGCATAGTTGAAGCCGCCGCCGAGATGCCGCAGCGCGCCGGGCAGGAAGTCGAGCGATTGCTGGAGGTTGAACTCCAGCCCGCGCACCGTGACCGGATTGTCCTGATTGACGAAGCCCGCCGCGGTGACGAGGAACGGCGTCGGCACCGCGCCGCCGGTGTAGATCTGGTCGCTTTCGCAGCGGTCGCCGTTGACGCGCAAATTGCCCAGCCCCAGCGCGGCGCCGTCGGCGGGGCACAGGCGGGTCGGATCGGTGATCTGCGCGATCAGCCCGGTGATCCGCTTCTGGAAGGCCGCGATCGAGATGATGCCGTTGGGGCGATTGTACCATTCGAGCGAGGCATCGAACGAGGTCGATTCATACGGCTTCAGATCGGGGTTGCCGAGCGTCAGCGAATAGACGCCGTTGATCGGATTGCCGACGATCGTCGAGGGCGTGAACTGGCGCGGCTGCGGGCGCACATAGGTGCGATAGGCGGCACCGCGCAGCAACAGCTTCTCGGTCAGGTCGGCGACGACAATGAACGACGGCAGCAGCTTGCCGTAGCTCTGCTTGTAGGTGTTCGTGCGGAAATCGGCCGGCGCGCCGATCGTGCCGGTCAGCGAGATGCGATCGAGCGCATCGATGGTGTTGCGCGCATATTCGTAGCGCAGGCCGCCGTTGCCGCGGATGCGGATGCCGCCCACGTCGAAGCCATATTTGACCTGCGCATAGCCGGCGGCGATGTCGGTCTGGTTGGTAAAATTGTAGAGTGCGTAATTGTTGTCGTTGTAGCGGATGTTGAACCCCGCCGGCGACAAGGCACCGCCCGGATACAGCGTGACCGGCAACAGCTTCGACAAGGCATAGTCGAAGCGCGTCGCCTGCCAGTTGGTGCTGTACGTGCCCAGCCTGCCACCGAAGAAATCGTCGGCGACCGGCGCGGTCCTCACGAACGTGCCGTCGATGTTCTGCGTCTGAAGCCCGAAGCCCGAAGTGCGATAACCCTGCGAGATGAACTTGTTGTGCTCGAAGCGAAAACCGGTCTGGATGCCGCTGATGACGCTGTCCTGGAACGTTCGCTCGACATCCCATTGGTACGCGAGCAGCTGGTTTTCGGCATAGCTTTGCGTGCCGGTCAGCTGGAAGCGGTTGGTGCGCGCCGACGCGGTCGCCGAATTATAATATTGGGTCGGGTCGGATAGGCCGCCCCAGATCCAGGCCGGCACCGCGCTGGTGATCAGCGGCTGCGGCGCGAGCGCATAATACATGTCGCCGACGTCGCCCGCGCCGGTGCGCAGCGTCCCGCTGCCGCCATTGCCGCTGGCGGTCTGGAGCCGATCGAAGTCGATCGACGTCTCTTCGGAACGGTTGTTCGCGCGCGAGGCGGTCAGCACCGTCGACAGCCGCCAGGAGTCATCGCTCCACTCGGCCTTGCCGTTGAGCCCCCAGCTGCTCTGGCGGATGCCGAGCCGACGCGTCGAGGCGCGCGCATCGGGGTTGGTGAAGTCGTAATCGGTCACGACATAGCGGCCGTCATCCAGCTTCACCGGCGCCGAGGTCGGGGTCAGGAAGCTGGCGTCGTTCTGGCTGATGATCGAGATATATTGCATCGTCTTCGGCAGCCGCCGGTCGGTATAGAAGCCCGTCAGGCTGACGCGCGTACGATCGTCGGGCTTCCACTCGGCGCCCGCCGCACCGGTATAGAGGTTGCCGGGGTTGAGCCGCGAATATTGGCGGAGCTGCGAATTGTAGAGCACCCCGCCGGTCGAGGTGGACCCGGTGCAGGACGGACAGGCGGCGGACGGTGCGTAATAGCTGCCGAGCGTGCTCGCATTGACCTGCGCCTGCGCGGCGGAGAAGCTGGAATAGCTGTTGAACTGAACGGTATCGCGGCGGAAATTCTCCTTCTTGTACGCGAGCACCGCGAAGACGCCGAAGCTGTCGGAAAACAGGTGATTGTAGCCGACCGTCGCGGCGGGGGCGAATTTATCGCCAAGCTGGTTGTATTCGAGCGCCGCCTTGGTGAAGCCGCCTTCCTTGCGGCTGAGCGCGGGAGCGATCTGCAGGTCGACGTTGCCTGACAACCCACCCGATTGCGCATTGGCAAGCGGCGATTTGTCGATGACGATCGAGCTGAAGATGTCGGCATTGAACGCGCCCAGCGGCGCGGCTTCGGTCAGGATCGGTTCGGCGAAAGCGACGCCGTTCAGCGTCAGCCGCGCATATTCGCCGGGCAGGCCGCGCAGGTTGATCGTGGCGTTGCGCCCCTCGGCCTCGCGGTTGATCTGCACGCCGGGCACGCGCTGCAGCGCCTCGCCGACGTTGAGGTCGGGGAAGCGCCCGAGCCCGTCCGAGGAGATGCCGTCGGTGATCGCGATGTCGTTGCGCTTCGAACGGATCGCATCGGCATAGCTCTGTCGGAAACCGGTGACGACGATATCGCCCTCCGGCTGCGGCGCTGCCTCGGGCTGCGACTGCGGATCGGCGGCGGTGGTCTGGTCGGGGTTGGCGGCGGTGGCGACGGTCGGCGTCGGCGGGTTTCCGCCGCCCTGCTGGGCGCGGGCGGGCGTCCCGGCCAGCATCGTGGCGGCAAGTAGCATGGCATCGAACGATCGATGCCGGCGCGCGGCGAACCCCATCAACATTCCCCCTCCCCTCGGAGCCGTAGCTCCCGTCGTTCCGTCCGGGCCGATCCACGCCGCGCGACACTGCGCGATGGCCAGCCTTATTGGTAAGGCCAATTAAGCCGGAAGATAGGTATTTGTCAATTTGGTTTACTAATGCAGATAGGTATCTGACTGGATGGATTTGGTGGCTCTAGATCATGGAATTGTTTGGTTTTCTAGGTTGGGCCGGAGTTGGGCCGGACATCCTGCTCCGGTGTTCGGGCTCGATGAGCGAGCGGAGCGCTTCGGTCATCGAGACAGGCCGACGACTCACTGCGGGCGTCGGGCGGGTTCAGGCGTCAGCCACGCCGCGAACTGCTGCGGGGACGCAGCGTGTCGAGTGCGTCGGCATTGTCGCGCCCCCACGCATAGAGCAACTCGACCGGCTCGACGAACCGCCGGCCGAGCGGCGTCAGGCGATATTCGACCATCGGCGGCATCACGCTCTCGACATGGCGGCTCACCAGCCCGCTCGCTTCCATTTCACGGACGGTCTGGGTCAGCATCTTCTTGGAGATGCCCGGCAGGCTGCGCTGGAGCACGCCGGTGCGCGCGGCGCCGCCATGTCGGGCGTGCAGCGTGTGGAGCACCATGCTGGTCCATTTGGTCGCGAACAGCTCCAGCACGCGGCGCGGTGCGCAATCCTCCCGCCATTCCTCGTCGCGCGTGCCGGGCTGCATGTGGTTACCTTCTGGTGCCTGGGGAGGCGGATGGTGCCGTCTAGAACCACCGCCCTGCACTGCCTAGCTGTCGTAAAGACAAGGAGATGTTATGGCGAAGACGGCATTGGTGGCAGGCGCGAGCGGGATCGTCGGCGCAGCCACGGCGGCGCTGCTGGTCGAGCGGGGCTGGACGGTACACGGGCTGGCCCGCGGTCCCGCCCCCCAACTCGGCGTGCAGCCGGTCGCGGCCGACCTGCAGGACGCGGACACGACCGCCGCCGCGCTGCGCGACGTCCACCCGGACGCGGTGTTCATCACCACCTGGGCGCGGCAGGACAGCGAGGCGGAGAACATCCGCGTCAACGGCGCGATGGTGCGCAACCTGCTCGACGCGCTGCCGCGTCCGACCGGGCCGCGCCACGTCGCTTTGGTCACCGGACTCAAACATTATCTCGGACCGTTCGAGGCCTATGGCAAAGGCACGCTGCCGCAGACGCCGTTCCGCGAGGAGCAGGGCCGGCTCGACGTCGAGAATTTCTATTATGCGCAGGAAGACGAACTGTTCGCCGCGGCGGCGCGCGACGGCGTTACCTGGAGCGTGCATCGGCCGCACACCGTGATCGGGCTGGCGGTCGGCAATGCGATGAACATGGGGACGACGCTGGCGGTCTATGCGACACTGTGTCGCGAGACGGGGCGCGCGTTCACCTTCCCCGGCTCGGCGGCGCAATGGTCGGGATTGACCGACATGACCGACGCCGGACAGCTCGCGCGGCATTTGCTGTGGGCGACCGAGACCGAAGCCGCCCACGATCAGGCGTTCAACGTCGTGAATGGCGATGTCTTCCGCTGGCAGTGGATGTGGGAGCGGATCGCCTCGTGGTTCGGCGTCGCGGCAGCGCCGTTCGACGGGGTCATGCGTCCGCTCGAGCAGCAGATGGCGGACGATGCGGCGCTATGGCGCGAGATCGCGACGCGCGAGGGGCTTGCCGAGCCCGATCTCTCGCGCCTCGCCTCGCCCTGGCACACCGACGCCGATCTCGGACGACCGATCGAGGTGGTGACCGACATGAGCAAGAGCCGGCGGCTCGGCTTTCCTGACTACCAGCCGACCGACGACGCGTTCTTCGCGCTCTTCGACCGGCTGCGCGCGGCGCGCCTGATCCCCTGAGACGGAGGCCGCCCGCCCGCCGCAGCGGATGGGCGGTGCCCGACGTCACAGCCGCAGCGAGACGCCTGCGACGATCTGGCGACCGGGCAGGTCATAGCCCATGATCGTGTTGCCGCGCAGCAGCCCGATCCGCGAGCGGCTGTCCGGGACGATCGGCGGGTCGCGATCGAACAGGTTGCTGGCGGCGAGGCGGAACGTCATGCGCTTGTTGATATCGAGCGACAGCGCTAGGTCGATCTGCTCATAGGCGTCGATGCCCGGATATTGATCGCGCCGGGCGCTCTCGTGCTGTGCCGGTGTCCGCCGGGCGAACAAGGACGTCGGCATGCCGCCGCGGTGCCGCAAAATCAGGCGGCGCGTCGCTCGCGCGCTGGCGCCGATCGGGCGGTGTCGGGAGCGTCGATCGCGAAGCGCGCGACCTGGCGCGCCAGTTCGTCGGCCTCGCCCGCCAGACTGCGCGCCGCGGCGGTCGCCTGTTCGACCATCGCGGCATTCTGCTGGGTCACCCCGTCCATTTCGGAGACCGCGGTGTTCACCTGCTGCAGCCCGATCGCCTGCTGCTCGGCCGCCGCGCTGATCGCGGACATGAGGGTGCTGATGTCGCTGATCCGGGCATTGATCGTCTGCAGCGCGGCGCCGGCCTCGCCCACCAGCTCGACCCCCAGATCGACCTGCTCGGTCGATGCGGTGATCTTGACCTTGACGTCCTTCGCGGCGTCGGCGGAGCGTTGCGCCAGCGCGCGGACCTCCGACGCGACGACCGCAAAGCCCTTGCCCGCGTCGCCGGCGCGCGCCGCCTCGACCCCGGCGTTCAGCGCCAGCAGGTTGGTCTGGAAGGCGATCGCATCGATCACGCTGATGATATCGCTGATCTCGCTCGACGCGCGCTCGATCCCGCCCATGGCGTCCACCGCGCGCCGGACCACGTCGCCGGACGTCGCCGCCTCGTGGCGCGCGGCGGTGACGATCTTGTCGGCCTGCGCGGCGTCCCTGGCGGTTTGCCGGACGGTGCTGGTGATCTCCTCCATCGCCGCGGCGGTCTCCTCGAGGCTGGCCGCCTGCTGCTCGGTGCGTTGCGACAGATCGTCGGAGGCGGAGCGGATATCCGCCGCGCCGCTCTTGATGTCGCTCGATGCGCGCATCACCGCCGCCATCACCTGCGCCATCGCCCCGATCGCGCGGTTGAAATCCTGTTCGAGCCGGGCATAGGCGGGCGGAAAATGCGACAAGCGTGTGCCGAGGTCGGCATTCGCGAGCCGCTTCAACCCCGCCTCCATATTCTCCATTACCGCCTGACGCTCGCGATCGTCGCGCTGCTTGCCGATCGCCGCCTCCTGGAAGACGAGCACCGCCTTGGCGATCTTGCCGATCTCGTCGCCGCGCTCGATGCTGGGAACGGTGAGGTCGGTGCGCCCCGCCGCCATCTCGACCATGATCCCGGCGATGTCGACCACCGGCCGCGCCATCGAGCGCGACAGCAGCCAGCCGAGCACGCCCGCCAGCGAGACCGCGAACAACCCGCCCAGCCCCAGCGCCAGCTCGACCATCAACTCGGCGTGGCGTTGCTCGACATCCTGACGCGCGACCCAAGCCGCCTGCGCGGCGCGGATCTCCTTGTGAACCTTGCGGATCGCGCCGAGCTGCTTGGCGCCGGCCAGCTCGCGCGCGGTCTCGCGCGTCGCCGGGTCGCGATAGGCGGCGAGCGTCGGGGCGACCCTGGTCGCCTGCCAGTCGGCGACCGCGGCAAGGAATTCGTCGACGCGCCGGCGCTGATCGGGGCGTGGCGCGCTCTGCTTGAGCCGGGCAGCGGCGGCGGTGATTGCGGCCCGGTTCTCCTCATGCGTATCGAGGAACGCCTGCTTGCCGAGCAGCACATAACCACGCACCGCGCTCTGCCCCTCGACCACCCCGGTCAGCATGTCGTCGGCATGATCGGAGGCTTGCTTGGCCTGATCGCGCTCGACCGCGACCTCGTGCAGCCGCATGACGTTGACGAACACCACCGCGCTGACCGCGGCGAAGGTGGCGATCAGCGACGCGAAGGCCAGCGCCAGCTTGCGGGGTATCGAAAGATCTCGAAACGTCACGGCTTCCCTCTCGTCTTCCGCGGGAAGCTAGCATCGCGACCGTTAACGCAGCGCTAAGCGCGCAAATACCAGCCGCGACGGTCCATGTAGGCGATCGGATACCAGACAATCGCGACGAACAGCGCCACCGGCGCCAGCGCCGCGACCTGCGTTCCGACGAGCGGCGCCAGCCATTTGAACGGCAACTGGATCGCATCGCCGGTCAGGATGATCGACGCGACCTCGTGCAGCACATAAGCGGCGATCGCGTTGCGGCCGAAGCTGCCGAAGAAATCGCCCTTTCGCGCGGGTCGGTCGCCGCGATCGAACCAATTGTGGAACAGCCCGAGCAGGACCATGGTGATCCCGGTCGACACCAGCACGAAGCTGCTGGTCCACAGATTCTTGGCGATCGGGAACACCATGCCCCATGCCAGCCCGACGACGATCGCGCCCAGTCCTGCGACGAGCAACGCTTTGGCGGAGCGGTCGACCGGCAGTCCGCGCCGCAGCCAGTCGCCCGCCAGCGTGCCGAGCAGCGCCTGCGCCAGCGCCGGCAGCGTGCCGAGCACGCCTTCGGGATCATAGCCGGACGGCCCTTTCACGTAGCGCCACTCGCCCAGCACCAGCCGGTCGACCCAAGACACGAAATTGTCGCCCGGCACCCAGAGGTCGGTCGCGCCGCCGCCCGGCACCGGCAACAGGCACAGGCCCCAGTAGCCGAGCAGCAAGGCGCCGGCCGCGATCGCCCGCGCGCGCGTCGTCATCCGCGGATAGAGCAAGGCGCAGATGGCGAAGACGATGCCGATCCGTTGCAGCACGCCGGGCAGGCGCACGCCATGTTTGTGGAAGTCGGCGAGGAAGAACATGTGCCCGAGCAGCAGGCCGAGCAGGATCATCCGCCCCGCGCGGGCCAGCACGCGGCGGGTGGCCGCCGCGCTCGCCGCATCGCCGCGCGACGCGATCGCGATCGAGACCCCGACCATCGTCAGAAAGGCCGGGAACACCGTGTCGGCCAGCGTGAAGCCGACCCAGTCGGCATGGAGCAACGTCGCGAACACCGGCTTGTCGAGGGACTGGACGCCAGCGGTGGCGTTGACGGTGATCATCCCCGCCACCGTCACCCCGCGCAGCAGGTCGAGCGAGCGCAACCGACGCCCGGCGCGATCGTGCGGGTCGCGCGGTCCGGTCGCGGTCGGTCCCGGCGGCGTGACGACTGACTCCGTGGCGGCGGCCATTGCGATCTCCCGTGCCTGAGGCGGCCGTCAATAAGTGACGCACAAAGCTGGATAAAAGCTTTGTCGGTGATGCTCAACCGCTTGGCTCGCTTCCCCGGCGGGCATGGCGCCGCTATGCGGAATCGCAGCCAAGGGGGACTTGATGGGTTCGATCGGGAGCACGTTGTCGGATCGGCAGGCGGTCTGGGCGTTCGTGCTCGGCTGCGTCGCGGTAACGCTCGGCGTCGTCGCGCATCTGCCGATGTTCGCGATGGCGCGCGCGATGCATTATCGGCTCGCGGGCATGCCGATGGACGACCTGATGGTCGGCGGCATGGCGCTGATCATCGTCGGGACGGTGATCGCGGGCTATGGCCTGCTGCCGCGCAACGTCGCGGCGCAGCGCGCAGCGGCGGCGGAGATCGTCGTCGCCGCGCCCGAGGACGCGCCGCTCGGCGCGGCGCATTGGGGATTGATGGCGGTGCTGGTCGTGGCGCTGGTGATCGACGTCATGAAGCCCGCGTCGCTCGGCTTCACCGTGCCGGGCATGATCGCCGAATATGGTGTGCCCAAGAAGACGGTGTCGCTCGTCCCGTTCTTTGCGCTGGCGGGGACCGTCGCCGGATCGGTGCTGTGGGGCTGGATCGCCGACGTCTATGGCCGCAAGGCGTCGATCCTGCTGTCGGCGGTGATGTTCGTGGGCACGTCGATCTGCGGCGCGATGCCCAGCCTCGCGTGGAACATCGCGATGTGCTTTATGATGGGCGCGGCGGCGGGCGGGATGCTGCCCGTCACCTATGCGCTGCTCGCCGAAATGATGCCGAGCCGTCACCGCGGCTGGAGCCTCGTGCTCGTCGGCGGCATGGGCGCGGTCGGCGGCTATTTCGCGGCGAGCGGAATGTCGGCGGTGCTGCAACCGGTGTTCGGGTGGCGGATCCTGTGGCTGGCGAACCTGCCGACCGGGCTGACCCTGGTGCTGCTCGGGGCGTTGATCCCCGAATCGGCCAAGTTCCTGCTCGCGCGCGGCCGGGTCGCGGAGGCCGAGGTGGTGATGCGCCGGTTCGGTGCCACCGCGCAGGCGGCGCGTCCGCCGCGTGTCGCAGCACCGCGCGCGCCGGCGTTGCGCGGTCTCCACCTTTACGGAAAGCTCGCCGCGCTGAGCATCTGCGCCCTGTCCTGGGGGCTGGTCAATTTCGGGCTGTTGTTGTGGCTGCCGGCTGATCTGGTCGCCAGGGGCTATTCGGTCGGCGTGTCGAGCCGGCTGCTCGCCGAGAGTGCGCTGATCGCCTTTCCGACGGTGTTCGTCGCGGCGCTGCTCTACAGCCGCTGGAGCACCAAATGGGCGCTGGCGACGATGATCGCGCTGACGCTGGCCGGGCTGCTCCTCGTGCTGCGGCTGGAGATGGCGGGCGGCGGCAGCCCGGTGCTGCCGGTCGCGCTGCTGATCGTCGGCACGAACGGGATCATCGCGATCGTCCTGCCCTATGCCGCGGAGAGTTTCCCGATGCGGGTCCGCGGCCGCGCCACCGGCTGGGTCGCCGCCTGCACCAAGGCCGGCGGGCTGATCGCGCAGGGGCTGACGATCGGCGGGGTCGCGCTGTCGATGGGCAGTGCCGCGGTGCTGGTGATGGTGCCGACCGCGCTGGCGTTCGTGCTGGTCGGATGGTTCGGGCGCGAGACGCGCGGGCGCGACCTGCGCGATCTCGACTAGCCGAGCGCATCCAGCCGCACCGGCGCGAAGTCGTGGACGTCCACCCCGACGTCGAACTGGCGCGGCATCGGCTTCAGCCGCCCATGACTATGCCCGTGAAGGTTGAGCGCGCCCTTGTGCTGACCGTTCCAGCTGCGGAACGGATAGTGGCACAGGATGAGCTTTCGGCCATCCAGCGCGATTTCGGCGTAATCGCCGACGCTCGCCCAGCCTGTCGCCGCCGCGGTGCCGTCGGGATCGTTGTTGCCGCGCAGCAGGTGCTTGGTCCCGTGCAGCCGCGCGAGCAGTGCCGGCACCGCGTCGGCGCGGCGTGCGACATCGCCGAGGTGCCAGACGATGTCGCCCGGCGCGACGACCGCGTTCCACCGCGCGATCAGCAGCTCGTCCATCTCGGCCACGCTGGCAAAGGGCCGCCGCTGGATGTTGATCGTGCGGTGGTCGCCGAAATGGGTGTCGGCGGTGAAGAAGACCGTCATGTCCAGTAGAGGATCCGCGCGCAGGGCAGTGTGGCGGCGATCCGCTCCTCGAAGAAGCGGCGCAGCGCGCGCATCGTCGCAGCGTCGTACACCTGTTTCTCGGTCCCGAACTTGGTGCGCTTGGTGGTGCGGCCGGTCATGCCCATGTCGAGCGACGAACCGGGGTACCAGCTCTCCAGCACCGCCTTGGATCCGGCGGTGAAGCGATGGGTGATGAGCTCGATGGTCAGGTCGACCGCGGGCAGATCGGCGAAGCTCGCCGCAACCTCGTCGAGCAGCGCGCCATAGGCCGCTTCCCAGCCCGAAGCGGCGATGATCGGCGCGATCGTCAGCCCGACCGGATAGCCCGCCACCGCCATCCGCGCGAGCGCGTCCAGCCGCGCCGACACCGGCGACGTGCCGCCCTCGAAGCGCGCGAACAGCGGCGGGTTGATCGAGGCCCGCATCCGCGTCCGCCCGTGATGATCGAGGGCGAGCAGCGGGCCGACATCGGCGAACTTGCTCGTGAAGCGGAGTTGCACGGCTGCGTCCCATTGGCCGAACCACGCGATCGTCGCGGACAGCGCGCCCGTGACCGGCTCCAGCGCGAGCGGATCGGTGTAGCAGGACGCCTCGAATGTCGTGCCCTCGTGCGCGCGGTCGCGGCTGCCCGAGGTGACCCGTCCCTGCCCGACATAGGCCGCCAGCCCGTCAAGAATCTCGTCGAGATTGGCGTAGACGCGCGTGATCGGCGGCCCCTTCAACGATCCGGCGAGATAGCAATAGCTGCAATGCGCCGGGCAGCCTTCGGCGAGATCGACCCGCCAGTCGGCGCTCGGTGCGATCGGCTGGAGCCGCCGCTTCGAGGGCGGCGCCACCACCACCGCCAGCGTCGACTTCGCCGCCGCATAGGCGCGGCGCGGATCGTCGGGCAGGTCGAGCGTCACGCGGTCGCCGCGCAGCTCGACAACCTCGACGCCGAGCGCCGCGGCGCGGTTCACGATCGCCCGCCCTTGCGCGAAGCCGAGCGACGAGCGCGTCACCAGCAACTGTCGTGGACGCCAGCCGGCGCCGGCCGCGATACCTTGCTGTCGTGCAACCGCCATGCGACCCGAACGGCTGACGCGTGCGAACGGTCCGCGTCGATGGCGGCCCGACGGCGTGGCCGATGCGCGGCCCCGTCCCGCCCATCGCGCCCGCTTGCGTCGCCACACGCTGCCCGACGACCGCATCGACAATGGCTTATCGCATTGCGATAGAGGCGCGATGACCGATCCTGCCGCCCGTCCCGCGCTTCGGCGCATCGCCATCGATCGTGGCGGCACCTTCACCGACGTCGTGGCCGAACACGCCGACGGCTCGATCGCGGTGACCAAGCTGCTGTCGGTCGATCCGGGACGTTACGACGATGCCGCGGTCGAGGCCGTCCGGCGGCTGACCGGGATCGCGGACGGGCCGCTGCCGCCGATCGACGTGCGGATCGGGACCACGGTCGCGACCAACGCCCTGCTCGAGCGCGGCGGCGAAGCGACGGTGCTGGCGATCACGCGCGGCTTCGGCGACGCGCTGACGATCGGCTATCAGGACCGGCCCGACATCTTCGCGCGCGCGATCCACCGGCTTCCGCCGCTCGCCGCGGAGGTGATCGAGATCGACGAGCGGCTCGATGTCGACGGGGAGGTCCTCCGCGCGCTCGACCTCGCCGCCGCCGAGCGCGCGTTCCGTGCGGCCTTCGATGCCGGACGGCGCAGCATCGCGATCGTGCTGATGCACGGCTGGCGGCATCCGGCGCACGAGCAGGCGCTCGCCGAACTCGCGCAGCGGATCGGCTTTGCGCAGGTCTCGGCCAGCCATCGCGTCTCGCCGCTGGTGCGGCTGGTCGCGCGCGGCGACACGACCACCGCCGACGCTTACCTGACCCCGGTGTTCCGGCACTATGTCGACGGGTTGCAGGCGGCGTTCGACCGGACCGGTACGTCGCTGTTCATGCAATCCTCGGGCGGGCTTGCCGATGCGCGCGCGGTGAGCGGCAAGGACGCGCTGCTGTCCGGTCCGGCGGGCGGGATCGTCGGCATGGCGGCGGCGGCACAGGCCGCGGGCGTGGCGCGCGTGATCGGCTTCGACATGGGCGGTACCTCCACCGACGTCTCGTTGTGGGCGGGCGGGTTCGAGCGACGGCAGGAAGCGGTGATCGGCGGCGTGCGCGTCTCGGCGCCGATGCTCCGGATAGACACGGTCGCGGCGGGCGGCGGGTCGATCTGCCGCTTCGACGGCGGGCGGTTCGTCGTCGGACCGGAGTCCGCGGGGGCCGATCCCGGCCCGGCCTGTTACCGGCGCGGCGGACCGCTGACGGTGACCGACTGCAACCTCGTGCTCGGCAAGGTGGTGCCGGCGCATTTCCCGGCGGTGTTCGGCGCCGGGCGCGACCAGCCGCTCGATCGCGCCGCGTCGCTGGCCCGGCTCGACGCCTTGCTTGACGAGGTCGCCGCGGCGACCGGCGCGCGGCCGGAGCGGATCGCGGCCGCCGAGGGGCTGGTGGCGATCGCGGTCGCCAATATGGCCGGCGCGATCAAGGCGGTGTCGGTGGCGCGCGGACATGATCCGGCCAGCTATGCGCTGATGAGCTTCGGGGGTGCCGGCGGGCAACATGCCTGTCTGGTCGCCGATGCGCTGGGGATGACCGAGGTGCTGGTCCATCCGCTTGCGGGCGTCCTGTCGGCGTGGGGGATCGCGCTTGCCGACCGCCGCAGCGTGCGGCAGCGGACGGTCGGGCAGCCGCTCGCGGAGCACGGCTGGCGAAGGGCCATCGACGAACTGGCCGCGGCGGCAGCGGCGGAGCTGGGATCGCAGGCGCGGCTCGAGGCGAGCGCGACGCTCCGGTACGCGCGTACCGATCAGGGTATCGATGTCGCGGTCGACGACGAGGCGGCGATGGCCGCGGCCTTCACCGTCGCGCATCGCGACCGGTTCGGGTTCGACGGCGACGACCTGCTGATCGTCGAGCGTGTCCAGGTCGAAGCGGTGCTGCCGACGCGCGCGCCGACGATGGCCGCCGCCGCGCAGGACGGCGCCGCCGTGCCCGAGATCGTCGAGGCGGCGCTCGGTGGGGTGGTCGCCCCTACCCCGCTCTACCGCCGCGACACGCTCGACGCGGAGGTGCGGATCGACGGTCCGGCGCTGATCGTCGACGCGACCTCGACCGTGGCGGTCGAGCCGGGCTGGTCGGCGGCGACGCTGGCCGACGGCACGTTGCGCCTGACGCGCACCGCGCCGCGCCGTATCGAGGCGGCGGATGCGACGGTCGATCCGGTGCGGCTCGCGATCTTCGCGGGGCTGTTCATGGGGCTGGCGGAAGAGATGGGCTCGGCGCTCCAGCGCAGCGCGGCGTCGGTCAACATCCGCGAGCGGCTCGACTTCTCCTGCGCGATCTTCGACGCGAACGGGCATCTGGTCGCCAACGCGCCGCACATCCCGGTGCATCTCGGCTCGATGGGAGACTGCGTCCGCCACCTGATGGCAAGCCGCGCGGCGGACGGGCGCGGCATGCGTCGCGGTGATTCCTATGCGGTCAACGATCCCTATCGTGGCGGCACCCACCTGCCCGACATCACGATCGTTCAGCCGGTCTTCGCCGGCGGCACGCGGCCGGCCTTCTTCGTCGCGGCGCGCGGGCATCACGCCGATGTCGGCGGCACCAGCCCTGGGTCGATGCCGGCGGACAGCCGCACGATCCATGACGAGGGCGTGGTGCTCGACGACGTGCTGGTGGTCGCCGACGGGCGGCTGCGCGAGGCGGAGATGCGCGCGATCTTCGCCGCCGGGCCGCACCCCGCGCGCGCCATCGACCAGAATATCGCCGACCTCACCGCGCAGCTCGCCGCCTGCGCGCGCGGTGCGGCCGGGCTGGAGCGGCTGGCCGGCGAACAGGGGCTGGCGGTCGTCAGCGCCTATATGGAGCATTTGCAGGCCCATGCCGAGACGCTGGCGCGGCGGGCGATCGCAACGCTGTCCGACGGCGCGTTCGCCTATGCCACCGACGACGGTGCGACGGTGCGCGTCGCCGTCCGTGTCGATCACGCTGCCGAAGCGCTGACGGTCGATTTCACCGGCACTAGCGCGCAACGCCCCGGCAACACCAACGCACCTTTCGCGGTCACACGCGCGGCGGTGCTCTACGTGCTGCGGACGCTGGTCGCGGAGGACGTGCCGCTCAACGACGGCTTCCTGCGCCCGGTGACCTTGATCGTCCCCGAGGGATCGATGCTCAACCCGCGCTTCCCCGCCGCCGTGGTCGCCGGCAACGTCGAGACCAGCCAGGTCATCACCGATGCGTTGCTCGGCGCGCTGGGCGTGATGGCGGCGTCGCAGGGGACGATGAACAATTTCACCTTCGGCGATGCAACGCGGCAATATTACGAGACCATCGCCGGCGGCGCGGGCGCGGGACCGGGGTTCGCCGGGGCGAGCGCGGTGCAGACGCATATGACGAACAGCCGCCTGACCGATCCGGAAATATTGGAGACGCGCTTCCCGGTGCTGCTGGAGGCGTTCGCGATCCGGCGCGGGTCGGGCGGTGCTGGCGAATGGCGGGGCGGCGACGGCGCAGTGCGGCGCGTCCGCTTCCGCGCGCCAATGCGCGCCAACATCCTGTCCAACCGGCGCGTGGTCGCGCCATTCGGGCTGCACGGCGGCGGCGACGGCGCGCTCGGGATCAACCGGATCGAGCGTGCCGACGGCCGGGTCGAGCCGCTCGCGGCGACCGCGTCCGCCGACATGGCGCCGGGCGACGTGTTCGTGATCGAGACGCCCGGTGGTGGCGGCTATGGGGCGGCGGGCTGATGCTCGTTCTGTCCGGGATTGCGGTGATCGCGCTTGGTTTCCTGCTGCGCTTCCATCCGCTGCTGGTCATCATCGTCTCGGCGTTGCTGACCGGGCTTGCGGCGGGGCTCGAGCCGCTGACGGTGCTCGCGCGTTTCGGCCATGCCTTCAACGAGACGCGCTACGTCACCGCCATCTATATGGTGCTGCCGGTCATCGGACTGCTCGAGCGTCATGGATTGCAGGAACGCGCCCGCACGCTGGTCGCGGGGCTCAAGGGGTTGACGGTCGGTCGGTTGCTGGCGAGCTACCTGCTGTTCCGGCAGATCGCCGCCGCGCTTGGTCTCACCGCGATCGCCGGCCATGCGCAGACCGTGCGGCCGCTGGTCGCGCCGATGGCCGAGGCCGCGGCGGAGCGGCAGGGCGCGGGCGCGGACGAGGACGCGCGCGCCGATCCCGAACGCGTCCGCGCGCTGGCGGCGGCGACCGACAATATCGGGCTGTTCTTCGGCGAGGACATCTTCATCGCGATCGGCTCGATCCTGCTGATGAAGGGCGTGCTGGACGGCTATGGCTTCCATATCGAGCCTTTTCATCTCTCCGTCTGGGCGATCCCGACAGCGATCGCCGCTGCCCTGATCCACGGCACGCGGCTGTGGCTGTTCGACCGCCGGCTGGCGCGGCGGCCCAGGCGATGATCGGGATCGGCTTTGTCTATCTGGTCGCGGGCAGCTTCTTCGCGGCGGCGGCGATCCTCGGGACGGTCGACCGCCGCTGGAGCAATGCGTTGTTCCATGCCTTGCTCGCGCTGTCCTTTTTCGCGGGCGACCGGCTCGGCGACATCGGCAACGGCATCCTCGTGCTGGCGCTGGTGGCGATCGCCACCTCGGGCCGAATGAAACGTGGTGAGGCGAGCACGGCGGCAGCGCCGCAAGGGCCGTTGCTCGCGCTGGCGCTCGTCATCCCCGCTGCGGCGCTGGGAGGCACCGTGCTGTTCAAGCAGATGCCGGCGCGCGTCGACCCGGCGCAAGCGACGCTCGTCGCGCTGGCGGTCGGCGCGTTGCTCGCGCTGCTGCTCTGTCATCTGTTGCTCCGCGCCGCGCCGCTCTCGGGCGTGCGGGCGGGCCGGCGGCTGCTCGACGAGATCGGCTGGGCGGCGATCATGCCGCAATTGCTCGCCAGCCTCGGCGCGGTTTTCGCGCTGGCGGGCGTCGGCGAGGTCGTGGGCGGGTTGATCGGCCGGGCGATCCCGACCGGCAGCATCTTCGGCGCGGCGCTCGCTTATGGGCTCGGCATGGCGCTGTTCACCGTCGTGATGGGCAATGCGTTCGCCGCCTTTCCGGTGATGGTGTCGGCGGTCGCGATCCCGCTGCTCGTCCACCGCTATGGCGGCGACCCGGCGCCGATCGCGGCGCTGGGGATGCTGGCGGGCTTTTGCGGCACGCTGCTGACCCCGATGGCGGCCAATTTCAACATCGTCCCCGCCGCGTTGCTCGAGTTGCGCGATCGCTACGGCGTGATCCGGGCGCAGGCGGCGACCGCCCTGCTGCTGCTGGCGTTCAATATCCTGCTCCTCTGGTGGGTGGTCCGATGACGACACTCGATCCCGTACTCGCCCGCCGTTTCGCGCGGATCACGCTCGACCATGTCGGGCGCGAATATCCCTATAAGCTCGATCATGTGCTGACCGGCGCGCACGACGCCGCGACGCCGGCCATGCTCCACCCGATCTTCCATGGCAGTTTCGACTGGCACAGCTGTGTTCATGGCTGGTGGCAGTTGCTGACGGTTCGGCGGCTGTTCCCCGACCTGCCCGAGGCGGCGGCGATCGTGGCGCGCGCCGACGCGCTGCTTACCCCGACGCTGGTCGCGGGCGAACTGGCCTATCTCGACCGGCCGCTGTCCACCGGGTTCGAGCGGCCCTATGGCTGGGCGTGGCTGCTCGCGCTCCATGCCGAGGCGGCGCGGCACGACAAAGCCTGGGCCGCGGCGCTCGCGCCGCTCGCGGCGGCCTTTGCGGAGCGGTTCAGATCCTATCTGCCCAAACTCACCTATCCGATCCGCGCGGGTACGCACGGCAATACCGCCTTCGCGCTGGTGCTGGCGCGCGACTGGGCGATGCGACACGATGCCGCGCTCGTCGCGTTGATCGACGCGCGGGCGGGTGACTGGTTCGGTGACGATCGCGGCTGCCAGGCGTGGGAGCCGTCGGGGGACGACTTCCTGTCCTCCGCCTTGGTCGAGGCCGTGCTGATGAGCCGGGTGCTCGCCGCCCCGGCGTTCGCGGCGTGGTTCGGCGCCTTCCTGCCCGATCTCGCGCGCGGCGCGCCTGCGACCCTATTCCACCCTGCGACGGTGTCGGATCGCAGCGATGGCAAGATCGCGCATCTCGACGGGCTCAATCTCAGCCGCGCCTGGTGCTGGCGCGCGATCGCCGCGGCGCTCGGTCCGGCGCATCCCGCCGCCCCGGCAATGCGCGGCACCGCCGAGCGGCATCTCGCCGCCAGCCTGCCGCACCTCGATGACGATTACATGGGCAGCCACTGGCTCGCGACCTTCGCGCTGCTCGCGACCGGGGTCGACGTCGCGGGCGGCGCGTAGCGCGCTCACCCCGGCGTTGCGGGGAAGCTCCGCGAGAGAAAGTCGATCAGCACCGCGTTCACCGCGCCGCTGGCCTCCTGCTGGAGCCAGTGACCGACGCCGGGCAGCATCGTCGTCCCGCGCAGGCCGGGCACCGTCTGCGGCAGTACATCGATCGCGGGTCTGACCGCCGGAAGGATCGGGTCGCGATCGCCGATGACGAACCATGCCGGCTGCGTGATCCCTAGCCCTGCCAGCGACGCGGTCAGTTCCCAGTTGCGTTCGATATTGCGATACCAGTTCAGCGCGCCCGCGAACCCCGTTGCGCGGAACGCGGCACCATAGCGGGCAAGGTCCTCGTCGCCGAGCCATGGCATCGGCTGGTCGGGTTCGTGGAACGCCGCCAGCGCGCCCGCCGGACCGATCATCCCGCTCCATGCGGTCGACGGCCCGGCGGAGAGGCTCCACATGATCCGGCGCATCGCCGTATCGACATCGGCCTCCAGCTCGCGCTCCGCCCTGCCGGGGGTCTGGAAATAGAGCTGGTAATAGGCATCGAGCCCGGCGCGGCGCAGCTTGGCGAGGCTGCTGATCGATCCGCGCCGCGCGAACGGCACCGACATCCCCAGCACCGCCCTGAACAGATCGGGGCGAAGCTGTGCCGCGGTCCAGGCGACCGGCGCGCCCCAGTCATGCCCGACGATCGCCGCCTCCGCGATGCCGAGCGCCTCGAGCAACGCGACCATGTCGCCGGTCAGATGGAAGATCGTGTAATGCTCGACACCGTCAGGCACGGTCGTGCCGCCATAGCCGCGCATGTCGGGCGCGATCGCGCGATAGCCGGCATCGGCAAGCGCGCGCAGCTGGTGCCGCCACGAATAGCCGAGTTCGGGAAAGCCGTGACACAGGAGGATCGCCGGTCCGCTTCCCGCCTCGATCACGTGCTGGCGGATCCCGTTCGCCTCGACCCGATATTCGCTGAACCCGCGCATCGCCGATCCTCCCCGCGCACGGATGCTAGCCAAGCCGCAGCAGCGCGTCGAGCAGCAGCACGAAGAGCAGCCCGAACACGCCGACCAGCGTTTCCATCAGCGACCAGGACCGGAACGTATCGCGCAACGACAGGCCGAAATATTCCTTGAACATCCAGAAGCCCGAGTCATTGACATGGCTGCACATCAGGCTGCCCGCCCCGATCGCCAGCACCATCAGATTGGCGTCCGCGCCGGTCGCGACGATCACCGGCTGGATCAGCCCGCCCGCGGTCAGCCCCGCGACCGTCGCCGAGCCGACCGCGATGCGGATCACGCACGCCAGCAGCCAGCCGAGCGCGAGCGGGGGCAGCGGCAGGCCGGCGAGTTGCGTGGCGAGCACCTTGTCCGCCCCGCTCTCCACCAGCACCTGCTTCAACCCGCCGGCGCCCGCGATGATGAGCAGGATCGGCGCGATGTCGCGGATCGCGACCGTGAAGCCGTCCATGATCTCGGCGCGGGTCAGTCCGGCGCTCCGCCCCAGCGCGACGATCCCGACCGCGATCGACAGCAGCAGCACGTTGGTGGGATGCCCGACGAACGCGATCGCGGTGGCGGTGGCCGGGGGAAGCGGCGCATAGTGCAGCGCGGTCGCCCCGGCGATGAGGATCACCGGCAGCAGCGCGCAGACGAAGCTGGCGAACGCGCCGGGCCGCGCGCGGTCGCCGGACGCCACCGCCGCGTCGAACAAGGGCGAGCGCGGCGTGGCGATGCCCTTGAGCGTCGTCGCGAACAGCGGGCCGGCGATCGCCAGCGTGGGGAGCCCGACGATCAGGCCGTAGATCAGCGTGACGCCCAGATCGGCGCCGAGCTGCGCCACCACCGCGGTCGGCGACGGGTGCGGCGGCAGGAAGCCGTGCGCGATCGACAGGCCGGCGAGCAACGGGATGCCGACATGCACCGCCGGCAACCCCGATCGCAACACGATCGAGAAGATCAGCGGCACCATCAGCACGAAGCCGACATTGTAGAACAGCGGGATGCCGACGAGGAACCCGGTCGCCGCCATCGCGATCGGCAGCCGCGACGGCCCGCACCAGCCGATCAGCGTGTCCGCGATCCGCTGCGCCGCGCCGCTGTCGGCGATCAGCTTGCCGAGGAACGCACCGAGCACGATCGTGATAACGACCGGGCCGATCGTGTCGCCGATCCCCTTTTCGATCGCTCCGGGTATGCGCGCGAGCGGCACGCCGAGGAGCAAGGCGGCGCAGAGCGCAGCCACGACGAAGGCGAGGAACGGCGGCGCGCGCAGCGCCACCAGGACGATCAACACCCCCAGCGCCGCGACGATCGAGAACAGCATCATCCGGGATTAACCACCGCGTAGCAGAAGCGAAGTCGTTGATCGGTCATCTGCCCAGACAGCGCATTTGCCGCCTCCGCGTCAATCACGACCTTTGGCGCAGCACCTGCCGTTAACCAATTGGTGAGGCACGACCCGTAAGCGGGTCCGCTAACGTCGGGAATTTACAGTTGCGCGCTTCCTTAATCGCCACTGCCACGATCGGGGTGATGAGTGTCACCGCCCCCTCGGCGGCAGAGCTCAACGTCCCCGTCGCCACGCGGGTCATCTCGTTCCTCCAATTGCCGCCGTCCGGACCGATCCAGACCGCGATCATCTACGCCCCCGGCAACGCCGATTCTGTCGCCGAGGCAGCATCGATCGAACGCGCGATCGGCGCGGGCAAGGGCCGGATCCGGGTGAAGCGCATCGCCGTTGGTGCGCTCGGCACGCTGGCCGGAACGCAGGTGGCGTTCGTCACCGGCGGGTTGCGCGGCGAGCAGGACGAGATCGCGCAGGCCGCGACCCGCAACCATGTGGTCACGATCACCTCCGACCAGTCGTGTGTGGCGTCGGCGCGCTGCGTGGTCGCGATCGCGACCAGCCCGCGGGTCCAGATCACCGTCAATCGCGCCGCCGCGCGCGCCGTAGATGCCAAGTTCGGATCGGCATTCCTGATGCTGGTCAAGGAGATTTGATGATGCGCCATTCGCGCATGCTGGCCGCCATCGCCGCGATGGCGCTGCCCGTCGTTCCTGCCGCTGCCCAGACCGTCGATTATTCGGCGCTCGAGGCAGTGATGGGCGAGCCCGTCACCACCAGCGTCACCGGGCGTCCGCAACGCGGCTCGGAGGTGCCCGCCTCCACCGTCATCATCACCGCCGAGCAGATCGCCCGCTCGCCCGCGCATGACGTGCCGGGGCTGCTCAAGGGATATGCCGGGATCGACGTCAACCGCTGGACCGCGGGGCAAAGCGACGTGGCGGTCCGCGGCGGCGTGCAGAGCTATAACGCGCGGCTGCTGGTGCTGGTGGACGGCCGACAGGTCTATCTCGACCATTACGGCATGACCGACTGGAACCTGCTGGGCGTGCCGATCGAGGACATCCAGCAGATCGAGCTGGTACGCGGCCCGGCCAGCGCGCTGTTCGGCTTCAACGCCGCCAGCGGGGTCGTCAACATCATCACCAAAAAGCCGGGGGACGCCCCCGCGGCGACGCTGGTCGCCGCGCTCGGCGATCACGATCGCGCGCGCGTCGCCGGTTCGGTGATGGTGCCGCTTGCCGCCGGGATCGGGATCAAGCTGAGCGCGCAGCATCTGCGCGAGGACGAGCGCCGCGTGCCCGACGCCTTGCTGACGCCCGGCCGCTTGCCCGACGTGACCGCGTCGCAGGTCGCGAGCGAATTGTTCGTGCACGTCGGCCGCACCACGGCGACGGTCGGCGGCGGCTATGCCACGAACGGGCAGATGGAATATCTGCCGAGCCAGATCCTTTCGAATCAATTCTACCGCAGCGGCAACGTCCATGCGAGCGTCGCGCGCGACACCGCCTGGGGCGGGCTGACGGTCAGCGGCTTCGTCAACTGGCTGGACGCGACCTATGGCAAGGACGCGCTCAGGGACCGGCCGAACGCCGCGCTGGAAATCGACAACCGCATCGTTTCGCTCAAGGCGGCGGGGCTCTATCGCTTCGGCGACAACAACGTCATCCGGCTCGGCAGCGAATATCGCAACAACCGGATCGTCGGCGACGCGCAGTTCGCCGACACGATCAGCTACGACGTCGCGTCGGTCGACGCGATGCTCGACCTCCATTTCGGCGATCGCGTCGCGCTCACCACCGCCGCACGGTTCGACCGGCTCTGGCTGGGCGCGTCCGGGCCGGTGGCGCAGCCGGCGTTCAACGATCCGGCGAGCTTCGATCGCGCCTTCAGCCGCGTCAGCCTCAATGCGGCGTTGCTGGTGCAGGTCGGCGCCAACGGGCGTGTGCGGCTCAACGGCGGCCGCGGGTACCAATTGCCGTCGCTGACCACGTTCGGGGTCCGCATTCCGCTGGTCACCGCCACCCCGCTCCCCTTCCCCGTGTTCGTCGCGGGATCGCCGTTGCTCGACCCCGTCGGCACCTGGAGCGGCGAGCTGGGCTATGCGCATGACCTGGGCAGCACACGGCTGGAGGCGACCGGCTTCTACACCCGGACGAGCGATGCGATCGCTTCGCCGGGCGACGGGCTGCAGGATCTGCTCGAATTCCATCTCGTACCCGCCCCGGTGGCGGTCGCGCGTTTTCAGGTCGCCGGCGACTATCAGACATATGGCGTCGAACTGTCCGCTTCGGGGCGGCACGCTGCGCTGACGTGGCGGACCAACTACACCTGGACGCATACCGACGAGCAGGTCGGCAGCCTCGCCGCGCCGATCGCGCTCGCCTTCTCGCCGCGTGCCACCACGCCGCAGCACAAGGCGAACGTCGCGCTCGGCTATGACGCCGGCGGTCGCTGGTATCTCGCCGCGCTGGCGCGATACACGTCGCCGACGCGCCAGTTCGCCTTCACGGCCATGCAGCAACTGGCATTGTTCCGCGTCGAGGATGCGATCGGGATCGATGCGCGCATCGGCTATCGCTTCACCACGCGTCTGGCTGGCTATGTCGCGGCGGAGAACCTGACGCTGGCGTCCGGCGTGGCAGGCTCGCCGATCCCCGCGGATCGCCGGCTGCGCGCCGGCCTCCGGCTGAGCATCTGAGATGATCGCGGCGCTGGCAGACTGGATCGAGCGACGCGCGCGGCTCGCCGACCGGCCGCTCGCCACCAAGGTGGCGGCGACGCCGCTGCTGATGCTCGGCCTGTTCATCGCGGTCGCGGCGCTCAGCGCGGCGGCGTTGCTGGTCGCCGACCGCAACGTCAGCGGGATCGTGCGCGGCGACATGCACGACATCGGGCGGCTGAATGCGATCGAACGTCAGTTCGGCGCCAACGACTCCCGCGTCTACCGACTGCTGGTATCGAAGGCCGCCAATCCGGCCTTCGACGTCGGGCGCGATCGTGCTGCGATCCAAAGCGGTCTGGCGCAGGTCCGCGCCGACCTGTTGGCCTATCGCACCGGGCATCCCACCGATGGCGCGGCGATCATGCGCGCAGTGACGGTGCTCGATCGCTATCGCGAGACGGTCAGCGTCATCACCGCGATGCTGGAACTCGATTTCGGCAGCAGCGCGGCGATGATCGCGCCGTTCCGCGCCCATGCGGCGCTGGTCGAGCAACGCATCCGGCAGGTGTCGAAGGCGGGGGTCGACCATGCCGACGCCAGCGCCGCCGAGGCGGTGCTGACCACCCGCATGACGGTGCTCCTGATCATCATCCTGTCGGTCGTGACGATCCTACTCGGGCTCAGCCTCGCGTTCGTCATCAGCCGCTCGACGGTCCGCTCGATCACCGACATCGCGGGTGCGACGCGCTCGATCATGAACGGCGAGAACCTCGACCTCGCGCCGCTGCGGCGCGGCGACGAGCTCGGGCTGATGGTCACCGCGCTGCAGACCTTTCAGACGCAGCGCGATACCGCGCGCACGCTCGAGCGACAGGCGGCGGCGCTGCGTGACGAGGCGCAGGAGCGCGACCGGCGCAACGCGGAGGCGATCCGGCACACCGAGGAGCAGGCCGAGCAACAGCGCCGCACGATCATGGCGCAGCTCGCCGCCTCGTTCGAGGACCGGGTGGCGGGCGCGATCCGCGACGCGCAGCGCGCCATGCAGCATCTCGACCGCCACGCCGAAAGCCTGTTGTCGTCGGCAGGCGTCGAGCAACAGCTCGCACACGACCTCGACGTCATCGCTCACCAACTGACGGACGAGATGCGCGAAGCGAACGAGGCGACACAGCGGGTGGCGCGCGCCTTCGCCAGCATCGACGACGAAGTCGCCGGCACCGGGCGCGCCGCGCGCTCGATCAACGAACATGCCGCCAACGCCCGCGACGCGGTCGCCCGGTCGCAGACGCAGGCGGCGTCGATCGAGCAGATCGTCGATGTCATCGCCGCGATTGCGCAGCAGACGAACCTGCTCGCGCTCAACGCGACCATCGAGGCCGCGCGGGCCGGCCGCGCCGGCGCAGGGTTTGCCGTCGTCGCCGCCGAGATCAAGTCGCTGTCGAGCCGGACCAGCCTGTCGACCAGCGACGCCCGCACCAAGATCGAGGCTGTGCAGGAGCAGATCGAGACCGTCGTCGTCTGCACCGACAGCCTCAACAGCCTGATCTCCGAACTGGACGAGGTCGCGCAGAATGTCGTCGGGATGACGCGCGGGCAGACCACGTCGGTGCGCCACCTCGACACGCTGCTGGAGAAGGTCCGCGAACGCAGCGGCCGGCTGGCGGCGGCGAGCAAGCAGATTTCGGCGTCGGCGGAGGAAAATGCCGCCTCCGTTCACCGTTTCCGTGAGGACAGCCAGTCGCTGGGCAGCGCGCTGACCCTGCTCGGTCAGGACGCACAGCTTTTCACGAGAGAGCTGCTCGCCGGCTGACCGGACGCTGGCCGGCGATCGTCGCCGCCGAGCACCTCGCTAAGCCTGCAAGGTCGCCATCGCCTCTCGCCAGGTCGGGGGCAAGGGCATCGGCCGATGCGTCGCGCGATCGACGCAGACATGCGTGAACAGCGCCTCGGCGGCCGCCTCGGCTGCGCCGGCCGCGAACGCCCCGAGCCGATAGGTGACGCTCGACGTGCCGATCCGGACGATCGCGACGCCGATCTCGACCGGGGCAGGATAGGCAAGCGGTCGCGCGTAACGGCACCCGGTCTCCACCACCAGCGCGATCGGATCGCCAACGGCGATGTCGAGCAGCCCGGCCGCGATCAGCCAGTTGTTCACCGCCGTGTCGAACCAGTGATAGTAGACCGCATTGTTGACGTGACCGTAGGCGTCATTGTCGCTCCACCGCGTGGTGACCGGTTGCCACCAACGATAATCAGCGCGGGGGCGCAGCGGTTCGCGTGCCATCTCGTCTCCTTCCCCGGTGCGCAGCGGCGATGCGCGGCCGCTGCTAGCGCAGTTCGTTCCTGACCTGCGCATGCGCGAGCAGCGCGAACAAGCCGGTGCCGCCAAGAATGTTGCCGAGCAACGCCGGCAACACGAATCCGCCGATCGCCCAGCCGAGGCTCGCCTGCCCCGCCCACATCAGCAGGAACGCCTCCGACGCGCCCGCGACGACATGCGCGAACCCGCCGAGCGAGATCGTGTAGGTCACCGCGAAGACGATCCAGAAGTCGCCGCTGTTCACCGCCGAGCGGATCCACGCGATCGACGCGATCAGGAAGCCGGCCGGGATCGCCTGCATCAGCGTATCGAGCGGGGTGCGCGCCAGCAGCTTCTCCGATACCGTCACCATCCCGGCCAGCGTGTCCGCAGGCTGGAGATGCGCATGGACCGCCAGCGCGGTGGCTATCAGCGTGCCGAGCATGTTGGCGACGAAGATCACGCTCCACAATCGCGCGAGCAGCAGCAGGTTGCGGCGGGTCGGCGCGCGCACCACCGGCAGCACCGCGACGGCGGTATGTTCCGTAAACAGCTGCAACCGGCCGAGGATCACGATCAGGAATCCCGCGGGATAGCCAAGCGCGACCACCGCTTCCGCCCAGCGGGCCTCCGGCAGATAGTGGCGCAGCGCCCCGCTGACCCATAGCGATGCCATGATCGCGATCCCGGCCGCGAAGCCCGACCAGAACAGCGATGCGGCCGGACGGTCGAGTTCATCCTCGCCCTGCTCGGCGACCGCGGCGTGGACGACCCGCGCCGCAGGGGCGCTACGCTCCTCGGCTTCTTCTTCCTCGTCGCGCTGATCGTCATGCCGTTCGGACATCGCAGTCTCCCACCGTGCCGCTAACGTATGATCGGGGCGGATCGCTCAACGCGCTGAAGATGATTTCACATAGGTTCGGAAGCGCGACAACGCTGATCGTCGCGACTTGACCGAACCAGCGGCATCGGCATCGTGCGCCGACACGACTACGCGAGGAAACCAATGTCTTACCCGATCGACCGACGCGCCGTGCTGGCGGGCGCCACGCTGGGCGGGATGACGCTCGCCAGCGCCGGCGCACAGGCTCAGGCCCGCAGCGCCGCGGCCACGCCGGAAATCTATGAATTGCGCACCTACCACCTCGTCAACGGATCGATGCGCGCAAGGCTCGACGCCTATCTGCGTGACGCGTTCATGCCGGCGGCGCGGCGGGCAGGCTGCGGGCCGATCGGAGTTTTCGCGGTCAGCATCGGCCCGGCCAGCCCGAGCGTGCTGGTGCTGATCCCGCATCCGACGCTTGCCGATTTTGCGGCACTGCCCGCGCGGCTCGCCGCCGACCAACAGCATGGGCAGGCCGGTGCACCGTTCCTCGACGCCGCGCCGAGCGCGCCCGGATATGCCTCGCTGGACGTCAAGTTGATGCGCGCCTTCCCGCATATGCCGCGCATCGAGGTGCCGGCCGGTGGCGCCGCACGCCTCTTCGAGCTGCGGACCTATTTCAGCCCGAGCGACAAGACGGGTGCGACCAAGATCGAAATGTTCGATACCGGCGGGGAGACCGAGATTTTCCGCCGCACCGGGCTGACCCCGGTGTTCTTCGCCCAGGACCTGACCGGCGAAAGGTTGCCGAGCCTGACCTACATGCTCACCTTCCCCGATCTTGCGACCCGCGAACGCAACTGGCGGACGTTCGGGTCGGATCCAGCGTGGAAGCGGCTGATCGCCACCCCCGGGCTGACCGATCCGGAGATCACCACCGGGATCGATAACAGCATCCTCGGCCCGACGCCTTACTCACAGATTTGACCGGCGCACCGCGACGGGTCGGATCGAGGCGAATGCGGCGCGCTCGCCTCGATCGTTACTCTGTAGCGATCAACCCTTGTTTTGAATGATGTACCGGTCAAATGGGGTCCCGGAGCACGTCCGGGACCATGCAAGGGGGCTCAGCCGCGCGCGGGCGACAGACGCTGCGCCATCGCGCGTTCGACCGGGGTGAGCCCGGCAAGCGGATCGTCGTTGATGCGGCGCTGTGGGGCCGAAGCCGGCTTGGCGGTGCCGAACAGGCTCAGGGTCGTGCGGGTCATATCCATCCTCAAGGTGGTCGGCGCGACGTGCGCCGGACAGCGCAGGAACCGGAATGTTCGGGCTTGGTTCCAAACGGGCACAGGAAAGGGCAAGCGCAGGATGGACAAGGACCGCTACGAACACGATTTGGAACGCGCGCAGCTCGCGCTGGTCGAGGCGCAACTTGCCGCGGTACAGGCAGGCGAGCGGGTCGTCATCGTGCTGGAGGGCCGCGACAGCGCGGGCAAGGACGGTACGATCAGGCGCATCATCGAGCATCTGTCGGTGCGCTATACCCGCGTGGTCGCGCTACCGAAGCCCTCGGACCGCGAGCGGACGCAATGGTATTTCCAACGCTATGTCGCGCACCTGCCCGCGGCGGGCGAGATCGTGATCTTCAATCGCTCCTGGTACAATCGCGCCGGGGTCGAGGTGGTGATGGGCTTCTCGACCGAGGCCGAGCAGGCCGAGTTCCTGCGCGACGCCCCCGATTTCGAGCGAATGCTGGTCGAAAGCGGCATCCGGCTGGTCAAGCTGTGGCTCGACATCGACAAGGACGAGCAGGAAGAGCGACTGAAGGCGCGCCGCACCGATCCGCTCAAGCAATTGAAGGTGTCGGACATGGACAAGGTCGCGCAGGCGCGCTGGGACGATTATTCGGCCGCGCGCGACACGATGCTGATGCGCACGCATACCCCGCTAGCCCCCTGGTATGTCGTGCGCGCCGACCACAAGAAACCGGCGCGGATCGCGGTGCTGCGGCACCTCGTCCACCAGATCGCACCGGCGCGCATCGCGCAGGAGGTGCCGGTCGCCGACCCGGCGGTGCTGTTCGCCTTCGAGCGCGCGGCGCTGGAAGACGGACGGCTGGCGCGCTGAATCGATTGGCGTTAGGTCTGCCGCGCATGGGCATCCTGTGCGTCCTCGGGCTCCATCGCTGGGCCGGCAAGCCGACCGCGCGCGCCGGCACCACCGTCTATCGCTGCGCGACATGCGGCGCGCGGCTGGTGCTGCACGACCATCGCACCCGGTGGCGCAAGCGCGGCTGGGTCGCGGGGGCGCTGCTGCTATCGGGCGCGATCTGGTTCGTCAGCTACAATCTGGTCTTCCACGGCCGCACCCGCGTCCTCCACACCGCCTCCGCGGCGGCGCGCAAGGCCGAGGTCGCCGCGTCGCGCGGGCGCGCCGCGATCCACCGCGCGCAGGGGGACAGCGGCGCCTATGTCGACGGCGACGACGACGCCCCGAGATAGGTGCAATTCGTCAGTGCGATGACGACCGCGCCGCGCCGATCCCGGTTTCGGCGCGGACCTGCTGCGCGGGGTAGCCACCACGATCGACCGCCGCCCGCCCACTGCGATCGAGCAGCGACACCAACCAGATCGTCAGAAAGGCGGCGGGCATCGAGAAGATCGCCGGAGACGAATAAGGGAAGATCGCCGCGGGATAGTCGAGGATCTTCTCCCAGACCGCCGGCGACAGCACCGTTAGCACGACCGCCAGCACCAGCCCGAGCGTCCCGCCCGCGACCACCCCGCGCGTCGTGCAACCCTTCCAGAATAAAGACAGCAGCAGCACCGGGAAATTGCCGGACGCCGCCACCGCGAAGGCGAGGCTGACCATGAACGCGACATTCTGCTTCTCGAAGATGATCCCGAGCAGGATCGCGACCACCGCCAGCACCAGCACGGTGCGCCGCGACACGCGCAGCTCGGCCGCCGGATCGGCCGCGCCCCTGCGCAGCACGGTCGCATAGAGATCGTGGCTGACCGCCGACGCTCCCGACAGCGTCAGCCCGGCGACCACTGCGAGGATCGTCGCGAACGCGACGGCCGAGATAAAGCCGAGGAACAGGTCGCCGCCGACGGCGTGCGCGAGATGGATCGCCGCCATGTTGCCGCCGCCGAGCAAGCCGCCGGCCGGATCGAGATAGCGCGGCGCGGTCGCGACCAGGACGATCGCGCCGAAACCGATGATGAAGGTCAGCAGGTAGAAATAGCCGATCCACCCCGTCGCCCACAGCACCGACTTGCGCGCCGCGCGCGCATCGGGAACGGTGAAGAAGCGCATCAGGATGTGCGGCAACCCCGCGGTTCCGAACATCAGCGCCAGCCCGAACGACACCGCCGAGACCGGATCCTTGATGAAATTGCCCGGCCCCATGATCGACCGCCCCCTGGCGGCGGCCTCCGCCGGATCGGCACCGGCCGCGGCGGCGAGCCCGCTCTTCACCGCGACCGCGCGTGCGAAGAGCGCCTCGAACGAAAAGCCGAACTGCCACAGCACGACCAGCGCCATGAAGGTCGCGCTGCCCAGCAGCAACACCGCCTTGACGATCTGCACCCAGGTCGTCGCGGTCATGCCGCCAAACAACACGTAAAGCGTCATCAGCACGCCCACGATCACCACCGCATATTCGTAGCGCAGCCCGAACAGCAATTTGATGAGCTGCCCCGCCCCGACCATCTGCGCGATCAGGTAGAAGAGCACCACGGTCAGCGTGCTGACCGCCGCGAAGCTGCGCACCGGGGCCTGCGCGAAGCGGAAGCTCGCGACATCGGCGAAGGTATAGCGGCCGAGGTTGCGCAACCGCTCCGCCATCAGGAAAAGGATGATCGGCCAGCCGACGAGAAAGCCGATCGAATAGATGAGCCCGTCGTAACCATCCGCGAAGATCTGCGCGGAGATGCCGAGGAACGACGCCGCCGACATGAAGTCGCCCGCGATCGCCAGCCCGTTCTGAAAGCCGGTGATCCCGCCGCCCGCGGTATAGAAGTCGCCGACCGTCCGCGTCCGCTGCGCCGCCCAGCGTGTGATCCCGAGCGTCAGCAAGGCAAACGCCGCGAACATCAGGATCGCGGTCCAGTTGGTCGGCTGCTGCACGCTCTGCCCCGCCAGCGCATCCGCTCCAACCGGCGCCGGCAACAGCGTTGCCACGATTGCGGCGGCCAGCCCCGGCCGCCTCACGCGTCATGCTCCGCGCGCACCGCTTCCACCAGCGGGTCGAAATCGCGGGCGGCACGGCGGACATAGATCGCGGTCAGCACGATCGCGAGCATGATCACCGCAAAGCCCGCGACAATCCCGACCGAGGTAACCCCCGCGCCGATCGGCCGCGCCAGCAACGCCTTGTCGAACGCGATCAGCAGGATGAAGCTGAGATAGGCGATCAGCATGACCGCGGTCAGCGTCCAGGTGAAGAGCCCGCGCCGCCGAACCAATTCGTGGTAGCGTGGATCTGCCGCCACCCGCGCCGCCTCCGCGTCGTCCATCCCGCCCCTCCCCGTTGTTGCCGCTACCATGCAGCAATGCGGGCGGGGCGCAAGGGGCTGACGGTGAGGTCTTACTTCCCCCGGAGCGTCGGGCTTGCCCCGCGGTCGGTCATCCGTACCGGCAGGATCCGCCCGTCTCGGGCATAGCGAAGCCGGTCGATCGCCACTTGCCGCTCGCCGCTGAACGGCGCGGGCCCCTTCGGGTTTTCCCAGCGATGATAGACGATCAGCCACCCGCCGCCGGGCGTCTGGACGAAGCTGTGGTGTCCGGGACCCTTGTGCCGACGATCGCTGGTCAGGATCGCGCCACGGTAGCGCCACGGTCCGACCGGCGAGGAGGCGGTCGCGTAATGCACCGAATAGTCCGGTCCGTTGAAGCGACCGTGGCTATAGGAGAGATAATAGACTCCGTTGCGCTCGTGCATGAACGCGCCCTCGGTGAATTGCGGCGGCGTTTCCACCGACACCTCGCGCGCAAGGCCGACCATGTCCGGGGTCAGCTCCCATAGCCGCAGCTTCGCGCCCGCGCTGCCGCCGGCATAAAGATACGGCGTGCCGCTTTTCGGGTCGACGAACACCATCGGGTCGATCGCCTCGAACCCCTGCCCGCCGGTGATCAGCGGCTGGCCGCTGTCGCGATACGGGCCCGCCGGGCGGTCCGCGACCGCGACGCCGATCCGGCTCGGCGTCGGGTTCTGCGGACCGACCGAATAATACAGGTACCATTTGCCGCCGCGCGTCACGACGCCGGGTGCCCAGAGAAAATGCTCGGGTGCGCCGTCCGCGCCGATCCATGCAATCTGGTCGCGCCGGATCAGCTCGCCGCGCGGCTGCCACGTCTTGAGGTCACGCGACGAGAACGCGCCGAAGCGGTCCGCCGCCCAGCTGCCGCCCGGCCCGCCGGTCGGGAACACCCACAATTCGTTACCGATCATCGTCGCATGCGGGTCCGCGCCCTGGAATTGCGGATTGTCCGCGAGCACCGGCGCAGCGGTGAGCAAAAAGGCGACGGCAAGGGTGCGACGGAGGTTCATGGGCGAATCATAGGATAATTCCTCGCCTTTTTCGATAGTTGAGTTGTATGCCCTGCGCCGGGACCCCCAAGAGAGAGGAGAGGACGCGATGAACAGGCGGCTGCTGACGACCTTGCTGACCGTGGCCACGGTGACGGCCGCGCTGCCCGCCGACGCGCGCGCACGCTGGACCGAGGCGCAGGCGACCTCATGGTATCGCGCGCAGCCATGGCTGGTCGGCGCAAACTATACCCCGGCGTCGGCGATCAACCAGCTGGAGATGTGGCAGCGCGAGACATGGGACCCGCAGGCGATCGACCGCGAACTCGGCTGGGCGCAGGGCATCGGCATGAACACGATGCGCGTCTTCCTCCACGATCAATTGTGGCAGCAGGATCCGGCGGGCTTCCAGCGGCGCATCGACGAATTTCTCACGATCGCCGCGCGCCACAAGATCAAGCCGCTGTTCGTGCTGTTCGACAGTTGCTGGGACCCCGACCCCAAGCTCGGGCCGCAGCATCCGCCGATCCCCGGCGTCCACAATTCCGGCTGGGTGCAGGGCCCTGGCCTCCCCGGGCTTCGCGACAAACGCCGCTATCCCGCGTACAAGGCCTATGTGCAGGGCGTGATCGGCGCGTTCCGCAACGATCCGCGCATCCTCGGCTGGGACGTCTGGAACGAGCCCGACAATGGCGCGGACCAATATAAGGGACAGGACGGCAAGGAACCGCTGGTGCGCGCGCTGCTCGCGCAGGTGTTCACATGGGCGCGCGACGCCGATCCGTCGCAACCGCTCACTTCCGGCGTGTGGCAGCATGACGACTGGACCCCGACCGGGGGCAAGCTGACGCCGATGGAGACGCTGCAGCTCCGCCAGTCCGACGTGATCTCGTTCCACGATTATAGCTGGCCCGAAACGTTCGAGGCACGCGTGAAGCAGTTGCTCCCCTATAACCGCCCGATCCTGTGCACCGAATATATGGCGCGCGGCAACGGCTCGACGTTCGACGGATCGCTGCCGATCGGGAAGCGTTACGATGTCGCGATGATCAACTGGGGGTTCGTCGACGGCAAGACGCAGACGCGGCTGCCGTGGGACAGCTGGAAGAAACCCTATGTGCTGGAGGAGCCGACGATCTGGTTCCACGAGGTCTTTCGTGGCGACGGCACGCCTTACCGGCGCGCGGAGACGGACCTGATCCGGCGGCTCAGCGCCGCGCCGCGTCGGGAGGCGCCGGGGGAGCGATGATGGTAAAACCTAAGAAAACGTAAGGAAAAAACCGCAATCTTCCTCACTTGCCCTTATGACAGCTTAATCGAAATCACGTAATTGTCGGGTCATGGACATGTCATGGCGCGACTGATCGCCCGGCTGCGGGAGCTTCGGCATTCCGACCATCGCATTACCGCGCAGGTGCGGGCGGTGCTGGTCGAGTCGCTTTACGCCTCCACACAGTCGCTGGTGATCGGTGCGCTGACCAGCACGACGATCGCCGCGGTGGTCGCGTGGGCGACGCATGACGCGTGGCTGGCAGCGGGTGCGGTGGCGATCGGCACGGTCGGCGCGCTGCGGATCGGCGACGCGCTCCGCCCGCGCCCGCTCGCGGCCGACGATGCCGCTGCGGCGGCCCGGCATGAATTCGGCTATCGCGCAGGCGCGCTCGCTTATTCGGGGCTGCTCGGATTGTTCGGGTTCCTGGCGCTGACGCGCAGCGGCGACGGCGTCGTCCAGCTGCTCGCAGTGACCACCGCGATCGGCTATGCTGCAGGGATCGCCGGCCGTAATGCCGGACGGCCGCGGATCGCGCTCGCGCAGCTCTGCCTCGCCTCGCTGCCCCTGTCCGCCGGGCTGCTGATCGGGTTCGAGCCGCTCAAGCTGGTGCTGGCGGTGGTGATCGTGCTGTTCGTCGTGGCGATGATGGACATCACGCTCCAGACATATGGCGCGCTGCTAAAGGCGACGCTCGTCAGCCACGAGAATGCGGCGCTTGCCGCGCATCACGCCGCGCAGGCGCGCCGCGACGATCTGACCGGAGTCTCCAACCGCACCGCCTTTCGCGAGCAGTTCGAGGATCGTCTGCGGATGTTGCCGGAGGCAGGGGGCAAGCTGGCGCTCTATTGGCTCGATCTCGACCGGTTCAAGGAGATCAACGACACGTTCGGGCATCTGGCGGGGAATGCGCTGCTCGCCGCGGTCGCCGGGCGGCTGCGTGCGCATTTCGACCGCGACAGCGTCGTCGCGCGGCTGGGCGGCGACGAGTTCGCGATCCTCTGCCCGGTCGGCGACCGGCAGGAGGCCGCGACGATCGGCGCGGCGATCCTCGCGCTCGTCCGCCGCCCGGTGGCGCATGACGGGCATAGCCTGCGCACCAGCGTGTCGATCGGGGTCGCGATCGCGCCCGAGAACGGGCGCGAGGCGGACACGTTGCTCAAAAACGCCGATCTCGCACTATATCGCGCCAAGGAAAGCGGGCGTGGACAGCTCTATTTCTACGAACCGGTCATGGACGAGAAGGTCGAACGGCGACGGCAGCTCGACTATGAATTGCACGGTGCGCTGGAGCGTGGCGAGTTCCACCTGCTGTTCCAGCCGATCTTCGATCTGGACACGACGCGCGTGCTGTCGTGCGAGGTGCTGCTGCGCTGGACCAACCGCCACCATGGTGCGGTTTCGCCCGTCGAGTTCATCCCGATCGCGGAGGATAATGGCCTGATCGACGCCATCGGGCACTGGGTGCTCTATCAGGCGTGCGAGGCCGCGCGCGGCTGGCCCGCTGACGTGTCGATCGCGGTCAATCTCTCTCCCATCCAGCTCCGCGCGACGCATCTGCCCGCGGTGGTGCTCGACGCGCTGAACGCCAGCGCGCTGCCGCCCGAGCGGCTCAACCTCGAGGTTACCGAGACGGTGCTGCTCGAGGACGTCGAGGCGTCGCTCGCCGCGCTGGAGGCGCTCAACCGCCTGCGGGTACGCACCACGCTCGACGATTTCGGCACCGGTTATTCCTCGCTCAGCTATCTGACGCGCTTTCCGTTCCAGACGCTCAAGATCGATCGCTCGTTCGTGACCGATCTCGCCCGCAGCCCGGCGTCGATCGCGATCGTCCAGACCATCGTCGATCTCGGCGCGCAGCTCGGGATGCGGACGATTGCGGAAGGTGTCGAGACGCAGGCGCAGCTCGACCAGTTGCGGCGCACGCGCTGCGACGCGGTCCAGGGATATCTGCTCGCCCGCCCGATGTCGGCGGCCATGGTCTCTGCCATGTTGACCGGCGACGCGGGCGAAGAAGCCGCCGGCTGAAAAGCGGGCGGTCGTGCCGGCAGCGTATGCCCCCTGCGCACGACCGGAGCGCTTCCAGCCGGCGAGGGGTCAGCGCGCCTTCTCCAGCAATCGCTCCTGCGCGGAAACCAGCCGCCGCATCAGCTTCAGGTCACTTTCACCCAGCCGCAACGCCGCATCCGCCCAAAGCTCGACCACCGCTTCCAGTTCGCCCAGCGTCAGCGGGTTCACCGCGCGTGACGCTTCGTAGATCGCGGCATGGGCGCTGTGGCGGCGACGGTTGGTTCGGATATAGTCCTCCACGACCCGCCGCCCCTCGCCCGGCTCGGCGAGCGCGTGGACGAGGCCCATGTCATAGAGTTCCTCGGCGCGATACGTCCGTCCGCTGAGGATCATCTGCTCGGCGCGCGCCGCGCCCAGCCGCCGCGACAGGAAGCAATGCGCTCCCATGCCAGGGAACAGCCCGAACAGCGTTTCGGGCAGGCCGAAGCCCACGCCGCGCTCGGCGACGACGACGTTGAACGACATCAACGCCTCGAACCCGCCGCCCAGCGCATCGCCCTCGACCAGCCCGATCGTGACGATCGAGCGGTCCAGCCCGAGCATGTTGCGATGCAGGATCCGCACGCACGCCTTGCCGTAGCCGACCAGCGCCTCGCGGTTGCGCGCGCGGATCAGTTGCGCGAACAGGTCTAGGTCGCCGCCGAGCGAGAACACGCCGGGAAAGCGCGATCCGAGCACCAGATAACGGATCGGCATCGCGCCGCTGCCGTGCGCGAGGTCGATATCCTCCTGCCACTGCACGAAATCATGGAGCAGGGCGGGGTTGAAGCTCGGCCGCACGCGCGGGCGCATATAGGTCCAGAGCGTATTCAGCGCCGGGTCGAACGTCGCCTCCAGCTGGTCGAAGACGAACAAGGCGCGCGCGTCCGAAGCGGCCGCGGCGATCGTGGTATGATGGATGGTCATTGCGACTTCCTCTTTCCTGACAGCGGCTTGCTGTCGGTCAAGGATAACCCACCACGGGTTCGCTGTCGGTGGCATACGACGCTGGTCGGCGCGGCCCCGGCATGGCATGGCGCAAGGCATGACGCACTCGCCGCGCATTCTCGTCGACGCCGATGCCTGTCCGGTGAAGGAAGAAATCTACCGGGTCGCCTATCGCGTCGCCGTGCCGGTGGTGGTGGTCAGCAACGCGCACCTGCGCGTCCCCGTCCATCCGCTGATCTCCCGCGTGGTGGTCGATGACGGCTTCGACGCCGCGGATGACTGGATCGCGGCGCAGGTCGATCCTGCCGCACTGGTCGTCACCGCCGACATCCTGCTCGCCGACCGCTGCCTGAAGGCGGGCGCGCCGGCGGTGATCGCACCGAACGGCCGCCCGTTCACGAGCAGCTCGATCGGCAATGCGGTGGCGGTGCGCGCGATCATGAGTGACCTGCGCGCGGGCGGCGACCGGATCGGCGGGCCGCCGCCGTTCGGCAAGGAGGACCGGTCGCGCTTCCTCTCCGCGCTGGACGCCGCGATCGTCCGCGTCCGCCGCGCCGCAGGCGGCTGACGTTCGCGAGGGAGCCGGCGCGCGCCTGCCTCGTTGGGCAGGCATGACCGAACCCGACCATCCGCTCCGCCTCGGCTTTCCCGTCAAGGTCATGGGCCGGCCCGAGCTGAAGACGCAGGACACGCGGCGCTGGCAAAAGAACCCGCACCTCAAATGCTCGCTCGAACTGCTCGACCCGGTCCTCGACTATCTGCGATCCGAGCGGCTCGACATGTACCGGCTGTCGTCGGACATCGCGCCCTACGCCACCCACCCCGACATGCCGCAATTCCATGCGATGGTCGCGGAGAGTGACGCCGAACTGCGCGCCTTCGGCGCCAAGGCGCGCGACTATGGCATCCGGCTGTCCTTCCACCCGTCGCAATACGTGCTGCTCAACGCCCCCGACCCGGCGCTGACCCGCAAGAGCATCTGGGATCTGGCGAGCCAGGCCGAGATGCTCGACCGGATGGGACTGGACGACGAAGCGGTGATGGTGACGCATGTCGGCGGCGTTTACGGAGATCACGAAGCGAGCCGTGCGCGCTGGATCGCGGGTTGGGAGCAATGCCCCGAGCATGTCCGGCGACGGCTGGTGCTGGAGAATGACGACATCCGCTTTTCCGCCGCCGACGCGCTCTGGATTCATGAGCGGACCGGCGTGCGGCTGATCTTCGACTATCAGCATTTCTGGTGCCTCAACCCCGAGCGGCTCGACATGCGCGAGACGCTCGAACGCTTCCTGGCGACCTGGCCGGCGGGCGTGCGGCCCAAGATCCATTTCTCCTCGCCGCGCACCGAGTTGCGGGAGATCAAGCAGAAGATCACGCCCAAGGCGCGCGCCGCCGCCAAGGCAGGTAGCGCGAAGGCGAAAAAGGGCGAGTTGCTCAAGGCGCCGGTGAAGGCGACCGCGCGGGTCAAGACCGTGCTGCGCCCGCCGATCTGGACCGGCCATGCCGATTTCACCAACCCGTTCGAATTCGCGACCTTCATGCGGATGGCGGAAGGATTGGTGTTCGACGTGATGCTGGAGGGCAAATCCAAGGATCTCAGCCTGCTCCGGCTGCGCCCCGATCTGCTTCGCTACGCTCCCGACGTGGCGGCACGCTTCGGCATCACCGATGCCGATCGCGGCGCGCTGGCGGAGGATGAGTCGCTGCTCGACGAGGGGGCGATGGCCGAAGACGAGGCGGATGTCGACGAAGGCGCATTAGAAGAGTGATCGCGAGCCGCGCTCGACCCGATCACGGGATGGAGATCGCGGTTTCCACCACCGCCGGATAAGCGTTGAGCGCGGCGCGGCTCAGTTGCGCCGCCAGTCGCGCGGCGGCGGTGCCCGGCCGCACGGTCACCGCCGCGCCATGCCATAGCACGGCGGCATCGCCGCGCTTGTGGATGCGGATCTCGATCATCACCCGCCGCATCGTCACCAGCGTCGAGCGATCGCGCGAGAGCGGGATGTTGACCCCGGCGCCCATCACCGCCGGCCCTTCGCCGCGCGTGCGGGCCACCGATGTGCCCACCGCGCTGCGCGTCGTCGCCACTTCGGCGATATAGGCGGCGTGATCGCGGTCATCGAGGATCGTGAAGCCCTTGTCACCCAACGCCGCCGTGGTCGCTTCGCGCGCGATCGGTTCGAGCGTCTCGTCGCGGTCGCCGTCGGGGGCGGAGATCACCGCGATCGTCCCTGCGCTCGGCGGTGCAGCGGCCTGCGCCGTCATGGACGACAGCGTCAGCGCCGCCGCGCCGGCCAGCCGCATGAGGATGTTGAGCGTCACGTCACCTCTCCTGCCTCACGGCCCGCGTCCGCCGCGACCGGCTATGGCTGCCAATTGGGTCGATAGGACGGATCGAGGCGGCGGTCGATGAAATAGGCGGCGCTGATGAACGCGAGGTGCGTCAGCGCCTGCGGGTAATTGCCGAGCGGCTGTCCGCGCCGGTCGACCTCCTCCGAGAACAGCCCCAGCGGATTGGCATAGGCCATGCCCTTGGCGAGGATCATCTGCGCCTCGTCCAGCCGCCCGGCGCGCGCCAGACATTCGGCATACCAGAAGGTGCAGGTCGTGAACGCGCCCTCCCCGCCCTCCAGCCCGTCCGCGTTGCAATAGCGATATACCAATCCGTCGTCGCGCAACTCGGTGCCGATCGCGTCGAGCGTCTTCAGCCACACCGGGTCGGTCGAGGAAACGAAGCGCACCAGCGGCATCATCAGCAGCGCGGCATCGAGTTCTCGACCACCCCGCTCCTGCACGAAATAGCCGTGGTCGGGATGGCGGAAGTTCGACCAGACATCCTCGACGATCGCATCCCGCGCCTCGGCCCAGGCGACCAGCGGCGCAGGCAGCGAGCGTTGATGCGCCAGCCGGATCGCGCGATCCAGCGCCACCCAGCACATCACGCGCGAATGGAGGAAATGCCGTGGTTCGCTGCGCATCTCCCAGATGCCGGCGTCCGGCTCCTGCCAATGCGCGATGACATGGTCGACGACCCCGCGCACGTGCTGCCAGCCTTCGTGGCTGATCGCCTGCCCGTATTTGTTCGACAGGTAGACACTGTCGAGCAGCTCGCCGAAGATGTCGAGCTGCGTCTGCGCGTGCGCGGCATTGCCGATCCGCACCGGTCGACTGCCCGCATAGCCGGCAAGATGGGTCAGCTCCTGCTCGTCCGCCGCCTCCGATCCGTCGAGGGCGTACATGATGCGGATCGGATCCGCCGCGCTCGCCGCCATCACGCGCTTCGCGGCCCAGCGGTTGAAATGCTCGGCCTCGTCGACATGGCCGAGGCGCAGGAAGGCATAGACGGTGAAAGAGGCGTCTCTGATCCAAGTCGCACGATAGTCCCAATTGCGTCCCGCTCCGGTCGCCTCGGGCAGCGAGAAGGTCGCCGCCGCCGCGATCGAACCATGCCGCGCCGATGTCAGCAACTTGAGCGCGAGGGCCGAGCGTGTCATCATTTCACGCCAGCGGCCGTTGTACGACGATTTGCCTGTCCATGCCCGCCATGCCTCGGTCGTTGCGGCGAGATCCTGCTCGACCGCCAGATCGTCGGGGCATTGCAGCGCATCGTCGCCGAGCACGAACCAGGCGCTTTCGCCCGTCCGCAGCGTGAAGTCGGCGGTCGCCGCGTCGCTGGCGGCCGCGAGCGGCACCGAGGCGAACAGGCGCAGCGCCAGCTCACGCCCCGCGAAGCGGATGCCGCGCTCCGACGCCGCGACGGCCGGCAACTCGCGCGCGTAATCGAATCGCGGCGCGCATCGCATGGTGAACCGCACGCAGCCGCGGGTCACCGTCACCCGCCGGATCAGGCAGCGCGCGGCGCGGTCGGGATGAACGCGCGGATCGGGAAGCGGCATCACGTCGCGGACCTCGGCGCTGCCCTGCTCGGCCATCCAGCGCGTCAGCAGGACGTTGGTATCGGGAACGTAGAGCTGCATCCGTTCCGGCGCCTCCAGCACCGGCGCGAGCGTGAACGCCCCGCCCTTGTCCGCGTCGAGCAGTTCGGCGAAGATCGTCGGGCTGTCGAGCGATGGCCAGCACAGGTAATCGATCGTCGCGTCGCGCGCGATCAGCGCCGCCGTTTCGAGATCACCGATGATGCCATGCTCGCCGATCGTGCGGGGCGGCTCAACCATTGTCGCGGAATTCAGGATAGAGCGTCATCCCGCCGTCGACGAACAGCGTCGTTCCCGTGACATAATCCGCCTGGTCGGACGCCAGCCACACCGCCGCGCGCGCGACGTCGTCGGGCTCGCCGATCCGGCCGTACGGGATCAGCCGCAGCAGTTTCTCCAGCGCCGCGTCGCTGCCCCATGCATCTTCGTTGATCGGCGTGCGGATCGCGCCGGGGGCGATCGCATTGACGCGGATGCGATCAGCGGCGACCTCCTGCGCGAGCGTGCGCGTCAACATCCGGCTGCCGCCCTTGGAGGCGGCATAATTGACGTGCCCGGCCCAGGGGATCACCTCATGGACCGAGCTCATGGTGATGATCGACCCCGCGCTGCGGGCCGGCCGGCCGGCCGTCGGCTGCGTGCGGAAGCGTCGCACCGCCTCGCGCGCGCACAGGAACTGGCCGGTCAGATTTACGTCGATGACGGTGTTCCAGTCCGCCAGCGTCATCTCGGCGATCGCCGCGTCCTTCTGCACCCCGGAGTTCGCCACCAGCACGTCGACGCGCCCGAACGCCGCTACCGCCGCGTCGAACAGCCGCGTGACCTCCTCTTCATCGGAGACGTTCGCGCCGATCGCCTCCGCGCGGCCGCCCGCGTCACGGATGCGGGCGGCGAGCGCCTCGGCAGGATCGGCGTCCGAATGATAGTTGACGATCACCGCCGCGCCCGCATCGGCGAGCGCCTCGGCGACGGCGAAGCCGATCCCGGAACTCGCGCCCGTGACGATCGCAGCATGATCCGCGAGCGGGCGGTCGGGCGCCGGGCGCGCGTTCGTCAGGGGCACGTCAGGCGCCGGTCGGCGGAGCGGCGTTGACCGGCGTCGGCGCCTTGACGGCACGCAGCGTCTGCTCCTGCGCATCCGGGTCGATCCGCCGCGTTCGTGCCAGGGGCTCGATCGGCACCGATCCGCCCGACCCGAGCGCCGCGACGATCGCCTCGATCACCAGCAGGTCCGCCAGCCCTTCCTCGCCGTCCGGCTCGGGGTCTCGCTCCTCAAGGATGCAGTCCGAGAAGTAGCGCAGCTCGCCGCCGAACTGGTCGGTTGCCTTGTAGGTCTCGTGCGATCGCTCCTCGCCGATCTGCCGGTGATGTTCTAGCCCCTGCCCGAAGCCGAACGCCGGGTTCATCTCGATCGACCCCTTGGTGCCGGCGATGATGAGGCTGTCGACGTTGTTGGCGTAGTAGCTGACGGTGAATTGCGCGATCCGGTCGCCCGGCAGGCGCAGCGTCACCGCGATCGTGTCGTCGAGGTCGCCCAGCCCGGCCTCAGCGTGGCGGATGCCGGTCGCGGAAACCACTTCCACCGGCTCGGCACAGAACAGATAGCGGATCGCGTTGATCGGATAGGCGCCCATGTCGAACAATGGCCCGGCCTCGATCCCGTTGTTCGCGCGGTGATTGGCGGGATCGACCATCTGCGTGAAACAAGCGGTGAAGGCGATCAGCTCGCCCAGCTCCCCGGCCCGGATGCGACGAATCGCGTCGAGCGTGGCCGGCTCGAAATGCAGGCGGTAGGCGGTCATCAGCCGTGCCCCGCCCCGCTCGGCCGCCGCGATGATCGCGCGCGCTTTCTCGGCCGAGACGTCGAGCGGCTTTTCGCACAGGACGTGGATACCGGCTTCCAGCGCCGGGATCGCGAATTCGGCGTGCCGCCAGTTCGGCGTGGCGAGATAGATGGCGTCGATCGTTCCGGAGGCGAGCAACTCACCGAACTGCTCGTAGGCATAGCGGCCCTCCACGCCGTAGCGCTCGCCCAGCGCCGCCAGTTTCTCGGGATCGCCGGACACCAGCGCGGTCATCTCGGAATTGCCGGTGTGCGCCACGCCGGGCATCAACGCTTCCTGCGCGATGTCACCGAGACCGACGATCGCATAGCGGACCTTGCGTCCGCCCAAACCCAGTGCCGATGCGATGCTCATCGATAATTCCGCCTGTCGTTCAACGAGAGCCGCAACCGCCCCAGACCGCGGAATTGTTCCATGCCAATCCGGTCGTTACGCCTGCGGCCCGCCCTCCTCGTCGCGGCGACGCACAAGCGGCTGGCATCAAAGTCGGTCCTGCTGCTAGGTCGCTCGGTTCTTTCGACGGCCTGAGGCGTATGCCACGTTATGGAACAACAAGCTCTCGTCATCGCGCTGATCGGCGCGCTGGGGATCGGCGCGCAGTGGATCGCGTGGCGGACCGGCTGGCCGGCCATCGCGTTGATGCTGGTCGCGGGCGTGATCGCCGGCCCGGTGCTCGGCCTGATCGACCCGCACCGCACCTTCGGCGACCTGCTCGAACCGTTGGTGTCGGTCGCGGTCGCGATCATCCTCTTCGAGGGCGGGCTCAGCCTCAACTTCCGTGAACTGCGCCGTACCGACGGTGCGGTGGCGCGTTTGCTGTTCGTCGGCGTGCCGATCGGGTGGCTGCTCGGCGCGCTGGCCTGTTATTACGTCGGCGGGCTGGTGTGGCCGGTCGCGATCCTGTTCGCGGGCATTCTGGTGGTCACCGGGCCGACCGTCGTGCTCCCGCTGCTGCGGCAGACCAACATCGCCGCCCGCCCGCGTGCGATCCTCAAGTGGGAAGCGATCGTCAACGATCCGATCGGCGCGCTGTGCGGCGTCATCACCTTCGAATATCTGCGCCGCGCCGGCGAGGGCGTCACGATCCCGGCGCTGCTCGGGTCATTGCTCGCCGCGAGCATCGTCGCCGGGCTGATCGGCTTCGGCGCCGCCCGCGCGATCGGCTGGGCCTTCCCGCGCGGTCACGTACCGGAATATCTCAAGGCGCCGGTGCTGCTGGTCGCCGTCATCGCGACCTTCGTGGTGTCGAACCTCATCCAGCAGGAAACCGGGCTGCTCGCGGTGACGGTGATGGGGATCGCGCTGGCCAATATGCGGCTCGACTCGTTGCGCGACATCCACCCGTTCAAGGAGAATGTCACCGTTCTGCTCATCTCGGGAGTGTTCGTGCTGCTGTCCGCGACGCTGAACCTCGGCGTGCTGGAGCGTTTCGAGTGGCGCTTCCTCGCCTTCTTATTTGCCTTGCTGTTCCTCGTCCGCCCCGCGACGGTGCTGCTCAGCCTCGCCTTCACGCGCGTGCCATGGAACGAGCGGCTGCTCGTCGCCTGGATCGCGCCGCGCGGTATCGTCGCGGTCGCGATTTCGGGACTGTTCGCGCTGCGGCTCGGCAACCTCGGCTATGAGGACGGTTCGATCCTCGTCACTCTGTCGTTCGCGGTCGTCGTGGCAACGATCCTCGCGCACGGCTTCTCGATCGGCCCGGTCGCGCGGTTGCTCAAGGTGACCGGCGCGACGCAGCGCGGGCTGCTGATCGTCGGCGCGACGCCGTGGAGCAATGCGCTGGCGGCGCAGCTGCGCCAGCTCGATGTGCCGGTCACGATCTGCGACACGAGCTGGCAACGGCTCGCGCCGGCGCGGCGCGTGGGGCTGCCGACCTACCATGGCGAGATCCTCGCGGAGGCGACTGAGGATCGCCTCGACCTGTCGCAATATGAGGTGTTGATCGCCACGACCGACAACGAAGCCTATAACGCGCTGGTCTGCAACGAATTCGCTCCGGAGATCGGCCGCGACAACGTCTATCAGCTCGGTGGGGGCGCGCACGACGACGACGCCAAGGCGCTGCCCGCCTCGCTGCGCGGACGCGCGCTGTTCACCAGCGGGCACGGCGTCGAGGAAATCGTGCGGCGGCTCGCCGACGGCTGGGCGTTCCGCAAGACACGGATCACTGACAAGTTCGACTTCGACACCGCGCGGGCCGGGATGGCGGACGAGGCGGACATGCTGCTGTTGTTGCGCAAGGGCGGACCGTTGCGCTTCTTCTCGCACGCCAGCCGACCGACGCCGCAGTCGGGCGATACGATCATCAGTTTCGGGCCGCCATCCGGCGCGCGCCGCGTGCAGCAGGAGGTGGGTGAATGACCGTGACGAAGCAAGCAAGCGGCCCGGCGATCGTCGTCTTGTGCGTGGCTCTCGCGGCTTGCTCCTCCCCGCCCGACCAGCCCTCCGCCAACGACACGGCCGTCAACGAACGCGTCGTCGAGACCCCCGCGGTCGAGACGAACACCGAAGCGCCGACCAAGTCGATCCTGCGCCCGGAGGTGGTCGAGCCCGCCCCCGGAGCGCCTCCGTTGCAGCCGGTGGATCGAATCATCGCCTTCGACGAAGGCGGCGACACGTTGACCGACGCTGCCCGGCGGGCGCTCGACGAACTGGCGACGAACCCGCTGGTGGAGGCGGGCGGCGCGCTGACGGTGCGTGGCCATAGCGACACGCGCGGCAGCGACCGCGTCAACCTGCGCTCCTCCCGCAAGCGCGCCGAAGCGGTGCGCGACTATCTCGTCGCCAAGGGCATCGCACCGGACCGGCTGACCGTGATCGCGCTCGGCGAGACCACACCGCTGGTTCCCAACGCGCACCCGGACGGCAGCGACGATCCGGAAGCGCGCAAGAAGAACCGGCGCGTCGAGGTGCATGTCGCATTGCCGGCGGCACCGCCGCCGGCGGAGGACGCGCCGGTCGACAATGGCGTCGCGCCGGCGACGTGATCGCATCGGGCCGCTCGTGCGGTCCGCGCCGGCTCGCGCAGATCGCGACATGAACGCTGACGGACCGGCCGAGGGACGGCACCATCGTTCATGACCAACTTGTAATGATATCCCGTCACATGTTCAGCGTTTAGAAAGGCGCGAACGTGTCGGTCGGGCGAGTGATCGGTGTCCCGACCTTCCCGCGCCGGAAGCGCCCTGGCATGCTGCTGCTGGCGCTGCTGTGCCTGTGGTCGCTGGTCTGCGACGGCATCGCGGTCGGCGCGCATCATCATGCTGCCCCGCAGTTCGTCGGCGCGCAGCTCCAGACCGCGGCCCCGGCGCTCGACGAACCCTGCGCGCTATGTGGCGCGGCGACGACGCTCGAAGCGCTGCTGCTGCCTTCTCCGCCCGGCTGGCACGTGCCGTTCGCGGCGGTGATGGTCGTCACGGGCACCGCGCGCCGGGCGAACAGGCGGCGGTCGCTGGCGCACGGCTGGCGGAGCCGCGCACCGCCGGGCACGCCTGCGCCCCGCTGACGGCCCGCCGTCCACC
Source organism: Sphingomonas endophytica (assembly GCF_014199415.1). Taxonomy (GTDB): domain Bacteria; phylum Pseudomonadota; class Alphaproteobacteria; order Sphingomonadales; family Sphingomonadaceae; genus Sphingomonas; species Sphingomonas endophytica. Next base: position 14,504 of record NZ_JACIJN010000001.1, on the reverse strand, counting down.
CGGACGCTGCGGGCCAGGAGACACCCGGAGACATTTTCATGCGCTATCTTCTGTTCCTAGGCGCGGCGTTCGCCGCGTCCGCTCCCTTACCCGTCGCCGCTCAGACCGCGCCCGACCCCGGCGCGCCCGATCCACGCCGCGACATCATCGTCACCGCCTCGCCGATCGGCCACGACCGTGACGACACGCCGGCGATCGTCGCCAAGGTCGACGCCGAGGACATCCTGCGCCGCGGCGGCGCCAGCATCGCCGACGCCTTGTCGAAGGTGCCCGGGATCGCCGCGACCGGCTTCGCGACCGGTGCCAGCCGCCCGATCATCCGCGGCATGGACGCGACCCGCGTCCGCGTGCTCGAGGACGGGACCAGCGGCTCCGACGTGTCGGACATCGGCCCCGATCACGGCATCCCGATCGACCCGCTGGCGGCGCGCAGCATCGAGGTGGTACGCGGCGCGGGCACGCTCCGCTACGGCAGCCAGGCGATCGGCGGGGTCGTCAACGTGCTCAACAACCGCGTGCCCACCAGCTTTCCCGACAAGCCGCTGTCCGCCGAGCTGAACGGCACCTATGGCACGGTATCGGACCTGTATCAGGGCGCTGGGCTGGTCGACGTCGCGGTCGGAGACGTCGCGCTCCACGCCGATGCGTTCGGTCGTCACGCCGGCGATTACGACACGCCGACCGGCGTCCAGCAAAATTCCTTCTTCCGCGGTTACGGCGGATCGGTGGGCGGTTCGTACTTCTTCGGCAGCAACCATGACAGCCATGTCGGCGCGGCGGTCACGCAATATGACGCGCAATACGGCATCCCCAGCGACACGACCTTCATCGACATGCGCCAGACCAAGGTGATGACGCGCTCGTCGATCGCGCTGGGCAGCGGATTCCTCCAGCGCTTCAACCTCGACGGCAGCTACGCCAATTACGCGCACGACGAGAAAAAGCCCGACGGCACGATCGACACCACGTTCCGCAACAAGGAATATAACGCCCGCGGCGAGGTGCTGCTCGGCGCGCTCGGCCCGGTGACCAATTCGGCGCTGGGTGTCGAATATCAGCACCGCGCCTTCTCGGCGGTCGGGGAGGACAGTTCCTATCTGTTCCCGGCGACGATGGAGAGCGTCGCCGGCTATCTGTTCACCGACACGCAGGTCGCCGACCGGCTCCATCTGGAAGCGAGCGGGCGCGTCGAGCGGGTACGGCTGAACGGCACCCCGCGCTTCGGCGATGCGACCGTCCGCGACTTCACCCCGGTCAGCGGCGCGATCGGCGCGCTCTACACCGTGTCGCCCGCGATCAAGCTCGGCGCGACCTTCTCGACCACTGGCCGCGCGCCCGCGCTGACCGAATTGTTCGCGCGCGGCGGGCATGACGGGCCGAACACCTTCGAGACCGGCGATCCCGATCTGCGGATCGAGCGTGCCAATTCGCTGGAGGGCACGCTGCGCATCCGCTCGGGCGGGTTCCGCTTCGACGGCAGCGTCTACAGCAGCTGGTTTCGCAACTATATCTACGGCGATCTCACCGGCCGCCGGTGCGACGACGACGGCTCCTGCGCGCTGGACGGCGACGGCGATCTGCGCGAGCTGAACTATCGCCAGCAGGGCGCGCACTTCCGCGGCGTCGAGGGGGAGGCGAGCTACGACCTCGTTCATACCCCGCACGGCGTCTATCGCTTCAACCTGCTCGCCGATTATACGCGTGCCACGCTCGACGACGGCAGAAACGTGCCGCGCATCCCGCCCTATCGCATCGGCGGCGGGCTGAACTGGACCGGGGAGAAGCTCGACGCCGGGTTCAACCTGATCTACGCCGGGCGGCAGGACCGGTTCGGCGCCTTCGACACCGCCACCTCGGGCTATGTTGCGCTCGACGGGCAACTCGCGCTGCGCCCGTTCGCCAGCCACCCCAATGTCGAGCTGGCGATCGTGGGGCAGAACCTGACCAACGACACGCAGCGGCTCGCCACCGCGCTGAACAAGGACGAGGTGGTGATGCCGGGTCGGCGGCTGATGGCGACGCTGCGGATCGCCACCAACTGACGCAGCGCCGCGCGGGGCGGGGCACACCCTGCCCCGCGCGTTCGCTCCCGGAGTTTGATCCGGCAAAGCTGAATCAGCGGCGGCACCAGCCCGCTCCTCCACCCGACCGCCCATCGCATAGCCCGATTAAGCGGCCGGGTGGTGGAACGGGCCGGTGCCGCTTCCACGTAAACGGATCGAACTCTAGCCGGCCGATCCGCCGAGCGCGCGGATCAGGTCGGTCGCGGTCTGCAATTGCTCGCTGCGCACCGTCAGCAGCGCACGCTGCGCATCAAGCGCCGCCGTCTGGGCGCTGACCACCTCGAGATAATCCGACGCACCGTCGCGGTAGCGGATCAGCGCCAGCTCGCGGGTATGTTCCGCGGCATCGGCAGCGGTGCGCTGGTCGCGCTCCTGCGCGGCAAGCAGCCGCTGGCTGGCGAGCGCATCCTCCACCTCGCGGAACGCGGTGAGCACGGTCTGCCGATAGGACGCCGCCGCCTCGTCATATTCCCCGCGTGCGCGCTGCACCCCCGCCCTTCGCCGCCCGCCGTCGAAGATCGCCAGCGCCGCGGAGAGCGGCCCCAGCGCCCAGAAGCCGTTCGACGCGCTGAGCAGCGAGCCGCGCGCCGCCTCGAACCCGCCCGCCGCGCCGAGCGTGACGCTCGGGAACAGCGCCGAGCGCGCCACACCGATCCGCGCATTGGCGGCGGCCACCCGCCGCTCGGCCGCGGCGATGTCGGGGCGGCGTTCTAGCAAGGTCGACGGCAGCCCGGCCGGGATCGGCGGCGGCGCAAGTTGCCGATCGTCGACCGCCAGCGCGAAGGTCGACGGCAGCTCGCCGAGCAATACCGCGATCGCATGTTCGTCGCGTTGCCGTGCGACCCCGACCGCCGACAGTTCGGCGCGCGCGCTCGACAGCAAGGTCTGCGCGCGGCTGACGTCGATCCCCGAGGCGATCCCGCCGCTGTGGCGGGTGTCGGTGAGCTGATAGGCGCGCTCGTTCGCCGCGACCGTCTGACGCAGCAGCACGATCCGCGCGTCGAGCCCGCGCATGTCGAAATAGATGCCGGCGAGTTGCGCCTGCAGCCCGAGCGTAACCGCGGCGACGTCCGCCGCGCTGGCGGCGGCATCGGCAGTGCTGGCGCGTACTGAATTGCGCACCCGCCCGAACAGGTCCAGCTCATAGGCGAGCGACGCCCCAACCGTCCCGACCGTATAGGGGGCCGCGCCGCCGGGTGCGAGCGGCCGCCCGTCCGAGACGCGGTCGCGGCTGACGTCCGCCGAGACGCCGACCTGCGGAAAGCGGTCGGCCCGCGCCTGCCGCGCGAGCGCGCGCGCCTGCTCGTAGCGCGCCGCGGCAACCGCGAGGTCCTGGTTCCCGGCCACGACCCGGTCCTCCAGCCCGGTGAGCACCGGATCGGCGAAGACCTCCCACCACCGGCCCGGCGGAGCGGGATGGGTGCCGGCCGCCTGCCAGCCCGCTGCCTCCTTGTACGCCGCCGGCGCCGCGGTGCGGGGGCGGACGTAGTCGGGCGCGGCGGAACAGGCGGCGGTGGCGAGCAGCATCGCCAGCGCGGCGCCCCGCCCCGCCCCCTGCGGGCGACGACGCAGCCCGCTCACCGTTCGGCCTTCGCGTTCTGCACCTGCACCCGGTCGCCGTCGGCCAGCGAGTCGGGCGGGTTGTCGATGACGCGATCGGCGGCGCTGACGCCCGCGCTGACCTCGACGGTGTTGCCGTGGTCCTGCGCGATCCGGATCGTGCGCAAATGCGCCTTGCCGTCGCTGCCGGCGAGCGCGACCTGCGTGCCCTTCTCGCCGACGATCAACGCACTGGCGGGCAAGGCCACCGCGCCGCTCGCGCCCGCGACCGGGAAGCTCGCCTGCGCATAGGCGCCCGGCTTTAGCGCGCGATCGGGGTTGGCGGCCTCGACCTGCACCAGCACCGTGCCCGACGCCTGATCCACCGCCCCGGCAGAACGGGTCAGCGTCGCATCGAAGGTGCGGCCGGAATATTCGGGCAGCGTCAGCGCGACGTGCATACCGGGATGGATCTGCGCCGAATAATTCTGTGGCACGCGGATATAGGCGCGCATCCGCCGCACGTCGGAGACGGTGAACAACGGCGTCGACGCGGCGGTGCCCGCGGTGACGAGCGCGCCGATATCGGTCGAGCGGCTGGTCACCACGCCGGCGAACGGCGCGACCAGCCGCGTGAAGCCCTGCGTATAGGTCAGCCGCGCGACATTGGCGCGCGCGGCATTGGCGACGGCGGTCTTGGCGGCGAGGTCGCCGACCTTCTCGTCGGTCTCCTGCTTCGATACCGCATCCTTGGCGAGCATGTTGCGCCAGCGGGCGGCGGTCGAGGCGGCGAGTTGCTGGTTGGCGCGCGCGGTCTCCAGATCGGCGCGCGCGGCGACCAGTTGCTGGTCGATCTCCGGCGCGTCCAGAACCGCCAGCGTCTGCCCGGCGCGGACCGGATCGCCGATGTCCACATACCATTTGCGGACATAGCCGCTGGTCCGCGCGAAGATCGGCGCGCTGTTGAGCGCCTGCAACGTCGCCGGCAGCGTCAGCGCGCCGGTCGCCGCCGCCGGCTTGGGCCGGATCACCGCGACGGTCGGGGTCGCCTGCGCGGCGGTCCAGTCGGCGAGCCGACTTTCGGTGCGCGAACGCGTGGCGATCCCCACGCTGACCACGCCGACCGCGATCACCGCCGCGGCGATCCCCGCCGTGCGCAGCGAACGGGATGACGCGGGCGGCGGCGCGTCGGTCGACGCCTCAGACATGGGCTTCCTCCAGATGGCTGGCCTCACGCACCGGGCGCGTCGCGCCGTGGCGACGGTGGACGAGGCTGAAGATGACGGGAACGAACATCAACGTGGCGAAGGTCGCGACCAGCAACCCGCCGATCACCGCCCGGCCCAGCGGCGCATTCTGCTCACCGCCCTCGCCGAGCCCCAGGGCCATCGGCAACATGCCGATGATCATTGCCAGCGCGGTCATCAGCACCGGGCGGAAGCGCGTCATGCCCGCCTCCAGCGCGGCGGCGGTCGCGTTGCCCAGCTCGGCGAGCCGCTCGCGCGCGAAGCTCACCACGAGGATCGCGTTGGCGGTGGCGACGCCCATGCACATGATCGCACCGGTCAGCGCGGGAACCGACAGCGTCGTGCCGGTGGTGAACAGCATCCAGATGATCCCCGCCAGCGCGCCGGGCAGCGCGGTGATGATGACGAACGGATCGAGCCAGCTCTGGAAGTTCACGACGATCAGCAGATAGATCAGCACGATCGCGCCGAGCAGCCCGTAGCCGAGCCCGGAGAAGGCGCTCTTCATCGTCGCAAACTGCCCGCGCATTGTGACGGTCGCGCCCTTGGGCGCTTCGGCCTTGAGGTCGTCGAGCACCCGCTGGATGTCGTCCGACACCGCGCCGAGATCCCGCCCGGCCGGCGTCGCGAAGATGTCGACCACCGGCGCGATGTTGTAGTGCGACACCACCGCGGGAGCATTGCCGCGGACGATCGTCCCCAGCCCGCCCAGCACCTGCGAACGCCCGCTCGTTCCCGTTACCGGAATGCTCGACAGATCGCTCATCGACCCGACCCGATATTCGGGCGCCTGCGCCACCACCGGATAGGAGACGCCGTTGTCGGGGTTGAGGAAGAACACCGGTGCGGTCTGCTGCGTCCCGGCCAGCGAGCTGGCGAGGCTGGTGGTCACGTCGCGCTCGGTCAGCCCATATTGCCCGATCCGGCTGCGATCGACCGCGACGTTGAGCTGCGGATAGCGCGCCGACTGCTGGATGCGCGCGTCGGCAAGACCCGGGATGCGCGCGATGCGGCGCATGATCTTCTGCGCGTAAGCGGCGTTGGCGGCGGCGTCCTTGCCGGTGATCTGGATGTCGATCGGCGCCGGCGCACCGAAATTGAGGATCTGGCTGGTGATGTCCGCCGGCAGGAACGAGAAGGTCGCGCCGGGGAAGTCGCGCGGCAGCTGCTCGCGGAGACGACGAACATAGTCTTCGGTGGGCCGGTGATCGTGCGAAAGCTGGATCAGCACGTCGCCGTCCTGCGGGCCGACCGTTCCCGAATTGTTGTAGGTCGTGTTGATCGAGCTGACCGGCAGCCCGATGTTGTCGACCATTGACACCAGCTCGTCGGCCGGGATGATCTGGCGGATGCGGCGCTGGATGCGGTCGAACTCGGCCGAGGTCTGCTCGATCCGGCTGCCGACCGGCGCGCGGACGTGCATCGCGATCTGCCCGGCATCGACCGACGGGAAAAAATTCTGCCCGAGAAACGGCACCAGCCCGAACGACAGCAGCACCACCGCAAGGAACCCGATCACGAACCCCTTCGGCACGGCGAGCACGCGTTCCAGCATCGCACCGTAACCGGTCCGGAAGCGCTCGAACCGCGCTTCGAACCCGCGCTGGAAGCGCACCAGCGGGTTGCGAGACATCGGCGACCCGGCGCTATGCTGGTCGTGGTCGTCGCCCGCGCCGTGCGGCCGCAGCAGATACATCGCCATCGTCGGCACCAGCGTGCGCGAAAGGATGAAAGACGCGATCATCGCGAACACCACCGCCAGCGCCAGCGGCACGAACAGGAACCCCGCGACCCCGGGCAGGAAAAACATCGGTACGAACACGATGCAGATGCACAGCAGCGACACGAACGCCGGCGTCACGATCTGCGCCGCGCCGTCGAGGATCGCGCGGTGCACCGGCTTGCCCTGTTCGAGATGCCAGTTGATGTTCTCGATCGTCACCGTCGCGTCGTCGACGAGAATGCCGACCGCCAGGCTCAGCCCGCCCAGCGTCATGGTATTCAAGGTGTTGCCCGTCACCGCCAGCCCGATGATCGCCGACAGGATCGCGAGCGGGATCGAGATTGCGATGATCACCGTCGAGCGCCACGATCCGAGGAACAGCAGGATCATCAGGCTGGTCAGCGCCGCCGCGATCAAGCCTTCCTTGACCACCCCCTCCACCGCCGCGCGCACGAACAGCGACTGGTCGCCGATCGGCACGATCTTGAGCGTGCTCGGCAATGTCTCCTGGATCTTGGGCAGCGCGTCCTTGATCCCCTGTACGATCGCCAGCGTCGAAGTCGCGCCGTTCTTGAGCACCGTCATGATGACCGAGCGCGACCCGTCGACGTGCACGACATTGGTCTGCGGTGCAGAGCCATCGCGGACGTGCGCGACATCGCGCATGTAGATCGTGGCGCCGTCCACAACCTTGACCGGAATGCTGTTCAGCTCCTCGATCGAGCCGGGCGCGTTGTTGAGCCGGACGCTGTACTGGAAGCCCCCGATCTTGGCGAAGCCGGCCGGGTTGATCTGGTTCTGCGCCGCGATCGCATTGCCGACATCCTGCGCCGACAGCCCCTTGGATTGCAGCGCGTCGGGATCGAGGTCGATCTGGATCTGCCGCTGCCGCCCGCCCGACGGATACGGGATCGCCGCGCCCGGCACCGTCACCAGCCCGGGGCGCACCTGATTGCTGGCAAGATCGAACATCTGCCCCTCCGACAGCCCCTTGCCCGACAAGGCGAGCTGGACGATCGGCACCGTCGAGGCGCTGTAATTGAGCACCAGCGGCGGGGTGATCCCCGGCGGCAATTGCTTGAGCACGGTCTGCGACACCGAGGTGACCTGCGCCGTGGCGGTGCGGATGTCGGCGCCGGGCTGGAAGTAGATCTTCACCACCCCGATGCCGGGCAGCGACTGGCTCTCGATATGGTCGATGTCGTTGACCGTCGTGGTCAGCACGCGCTCGAACGGGGTGATGATCCGTCCGGACATTTCGTCGGGCGACAGGCCGGCGTACTGCCACGCGGTCGCGATCACCGGGACCTTGATGTCGGGGAAGATGTCCACCGGGGTGCGGATCGCCGCCAGCACGCCCACGATGGCGATCAGGATCGCCATGACGATGAAGGTCAGCGGTCGTGACAGCGCGACGCGTACGATGCCGATCATGGGCACAGCTTCCCGTTGGTGGCGCCCTTTCCCGTGCACACAATGCCGCGCGCGGCTGGCGCAAGCGGCATCAGACGACCGGTTCAGGGCGGCGGCGACAAAGATGCCGCGCCGCAGCGAATGAGCGCCGATTGCCGCTTTGTCTAATATTGTTTCCGCGAGGATTGATACGTAGAGCCTATCAATCATGGAGCTTCGCCATTTGCGCTACTTCGTTCAGGTTGCCGAGGACCTGCACTTCGCCCGCGCTGCGGCGCGGCTGGGTATTTCGCAGCCGCCACTCAGCCAGCAAATTCGACAGCTTGAGGACGAACTGGGCGTGCGGCTGCTCGACCGCACCAGCCGCCGCGTCGCGCTGACCCGCGCCGGCACCGCGTTCCTCGACGCGGCGCGCCGGGTGCTGGCGGAGGCGGACAAAGCGGCGCTGATCGCACGGCGCGTCGCGCGCGGGGAATTGGGCGAGCTGCGGATCGGCTTCAACGCTTCCGCCCCCTTCATCCCCCGCGTCGCCAGCGCGATTTACGAATACCGATTGAACTACCCGGAAGTGCAGCTCGCGCTGTCCGAGGTCGCCGGCCGCGCACAGGTGGAGGCGATCGTCGCCGACTCGCTCGATGTCGGCTTCCTGCGCAGCGCCGCGCCGCCGACGCTTCCCCCGGAGCTGGTCGCGACCCGGATCCTCAGCGAGCGGCTGATGGTCGCGACCCGCCCCGACCACCCGCTCGCCGGGCGTGCCGGACTAAGGCTGGCCGACGCCGCCGCCTATCCGCTGGTCGTTTATGCGAGCGACCGCAGCGGCGGCTTCACCAAGGAGCTGTTCGCGCTGTTGAGCGCCGACGGCGTCGCACCGCGCGTCGCGCAAACGGTGCATGAGGTCTCCACCCTGCTCGGCCTTGTCGCGGCGGGAGTCGGCATCACGGTGGTGGCGCAATCCTTGTGCGCGCTCCGCTCGGCGGGGCTCGTCTATACGCCGTTTGCCGACGACGGTGCGGTGAGCGCGATCTGGCTCGTCCACGCCCGCGCCTGCACCCGGACCGCGGCGAACTTCGCCGCAATCGTGAAGGGTACGTAAGCCGCACGACCGCTATTGCGTCAGCGTGACGGCATCGATCGCGGGGCCGAGCGGATCCTTGCGCGCCACCGCCTCGCCCTTGGCGGTGAAGTCGAGCAACTCGTCCGTGCGCGGGTCATAGCGCGGCCAGCGGGGCAGTCCGGCGCCGTTGGGATCGCCGGTCTTGGCGAAGTTGACGATATAGGCGCTGATCGTTCGCGCCATCCGGCGGTCGCGCGGCGTGGTCGCCTCGCCATATTTGGTCGCGGCGGTGTCGAAGAAGAACGGGATGTCCGTGGCATGGCCAGCGCCCGTCGTGCCGAGCCCCTCGGCGACATAGGCGAAGCGGTAATGATAGGCCGGTGCGCCGGCTCTGGCGATCGCGCCGGCAAGCTGGCGCGCGCCCGCCACCATATAGCCAGTCGCGCCGCCGATATCATTGTCGGTTGCGCCGATCATGACCGGTATCTTGGGAAATGCGCCGCTACGATAGGCGGCCGCCGCATCCACCGCGACGACGCCGTCCGCATAGGGACTCGCGAAGGTTTTCGGCTCCGCGGTACGCCCGGACAGCGCGGTGAGGTTCAGGCCGTCGGTCACCGTCTCCGCCGATAGCGCGCGAAGCTTGGCAAGCGCGGCTGGATCGTCGCGCGCGATCCCCTTGGCCGCCGCGAAATCGACCCCGATCGCTTCAGCACCGGCCAGCCCGTCGGTGCCGCGGTTCTGCCCGTTCCCGCCCGACATCACGATGGCGCGCGCAAACAGCCCACGGGTGAGCGGCGACGTGACCATGGTGTTGACCGACATGCCGCCCGCGCTCTCGCCGACGATCGTCACATTCGCGGCGTCGCCCCCGAACGCCGCGATGTTGCGCTGGACCCACTGGAGCGCGGCGAGCTGATCCAGATAGCCGTAATTGCCAAGCCGCCCCTTGTCAGGGTCCTGCGCGGTCAGTTGCGGATGCGCGAAGGTGCCGAACCGACCGAGCCGGTAATTGAAGCTGACGAACATGACCCCCTGCCGCGCGAGGTTCGCGCCGGCATAGGTCGGCGGTGACGCGCCGCCGTTGACGAACCCGCCACCATAGATCCACACGATCACCGGCAGCCTGTTCTTGCCCCCCGGCTTCCACACGTTGACGGTCAGACAATCCTCGGCAGGCGTGGTGCCCAGCGGCGCGGCGTCGCTGGGGAACGGCAATTGCATGCAATCGTGGCCGTAGGCGGTCGCCTGCCGCACGCCGCTCCACCGGCTGGCAGGCTGTGGCGCGCGCCAGCGCAGCGGGCCGACCGGCGGCGCGGCGAAGGGGATGCCCTTCCAGCTCGTGACACCGTCGTTGGTGCTGCCCGCGACCTTGCCGGATTCGGTCGCCACCGTCTGCGCGTGCGCGGCGCAGGATAACAAGGCGCCCCCGGCCGCCAGCATCATCGTCGCAAATTTCATCCTCACCTCTCTGCCCTTGCTGCGTCGGCACGCTGATGCTGCCAGAGTTCCGGCCGCGCCGCATCCCCAGGAAACCGACGCGGCGTAGATTATCAAGTCGTTCGCAAGCTGCCTTTTCCTACGACCGGGCGCAGGATGATGACTTTTTGCCGGCCATCGACCGACTGGCTCGGGAAACGCGATGATCGGGACGGCGGCAGCCGTCGCCCGCCGCCTGCCACCGGCACCTATCCGCAGCGCCGCGCGCCGCGTCGCACGCCTTTGCCGGATCGCTAAGAGGGGTTAAGGTCGGTGGATTTACCGGCGACGTTAAAGCGACCTCCAGCTCCGTCGTCGCGATCATCTGCCGTTCGGCGCTGCGGGCGTACAGCATTCCCTGCGTGCCAGCCGGGCTCGGCGCCGCGTTCCAGCGACACGATCTGCGCGTCCGGGCGCGCATGGCTGATGGAAGGGCATCGCTTACGTCACCTGTAAGATGCGCTTCATGCACCAGCTCTCGATCTTCGGCGGAAACCCTTGAAATGACGCTGCAGACGCTCGGTCGATCGATCGACGTCGACGGCTCGCTTGCCTTCGTTCGTCATCCCGAACCTGCTGCGGATTCCCGCTTCTTGCCGCAGTCGCAAGATGTGGGTCGGATCGAAGATGTCGAAGGGGCGAGCACGACGGAGAGTGGACCAACTCCGACCTAGACGGCGTCCCTGCCCGATGTCAGCGCATGGACGCGGAGCCGCGGAAAGACCTCCTCGAGCGGCTTGGTGTCGGGCAACACATAAACATAGCCGCCCTTCTTCTGGAACAGAGGCCGCAGATCCGTGGCGTAAAAGCCGCGCGGCACGTTGATGCAACCGAAGGTAATGCGGTTATCGTCGGTCTCCGGCGACAGCATCCGGGCGCGGCGGTTCTCGGAACGCGCAGCATCGCCGGGAATTGGGTGGATCGCGACGCTGTTGGTGTAATCGACCCACAACACGCGCTGGCGCCCGGCGGCATAACCGAACTTGGCGAGGAAGCGGCCGGCGGGGGTGGTCTTTTCGGCAGGACCGATCTCGCCGAGCTTCTTGCTGCCGACGCCGGGGGTCGCGTCGTCGCCCGGCGCGATGCCGATCAGCACCGACACCTGCGTGACCATCTTCCCTTTGGCGTCGAACAGGATGAGCGCCGCATTATTCTTGTCGATCACGGCATAAGGCAGCGCGTGATTGTCGTGCGACGTCGCGACCCAGTCGGCGACACGCAGCGCCTCGGCCGATGGCGGCACGACGGGCGCCGCAGCCGGCATCGACACCGGAGCGGCTGATGGCTGATGCGGCTTCGTCTTCGAAGCGGAGGGCATCGCGGCGGCGACCAGCACCAGGCCGGTGAAGAGCTGTGAAATCATTATGGTATCGCCACAAGCCGGAAGCGGCCGCCCATTGCGAGCGGCCGCCGGATATTGTCAACGTCCGAACGCGGCGATCGACATCGCGCGCGCGGCGTTGGTCTGCGCGCCGTGGCCTGAGCGCCATCCAGCGTTCCCGATCGGGTGCCGAATGGCGTTGCGGCGGTCGCGAGATCGCATCGGCGCTTAGTGGCGCGGGCGCTTGCCGCGCTGCTCCTGCTGCTGGAGCCGCTGCTCGACGCCATCGACCCGGCCGTTCAGCTGGTCGAGACGCTGCCCGTGCTGCTGCGCCTGACCGGAAGCCGCCTGTGCCTCGGCGAGCGCCTGCTTGGCAGTGCCGTCCGTGGCCTGCAACTGCGTCTCCAGCGTGCTGACGCGGGCGCTGACCGGCTCGATCTGCTCACGCACATATTTCTTGGTAGCGCAGCCGCCGAGCGTCGGCGCGATGAGCAGGATCGCAATCGCAGGGGAAAGTTTGGCAAAGGAGGTAAGCATCACAATCTTCCAAATAATCTCTAGCCACCTCAGGGAGCCCTGATTGCAACGAACCGGCAATGGTCGGAGCGACCAAGTGAGCTCCTTATGCGCCAGATGGAGGTGTTCCCGCCCCAGATGCTCGTGGTACACTTGTTTTCGCTTCTCGGAAGCTACACGAATACTTGTCCATTAACCATTGCTGAACCAACGCGGGGTCGTTCGTTACTTCCTCGAATCGCGAGTGATGCTGCTGGCGAACGGATCGAGCGGTATGCGAGCGCTGCCATCGCGCGCTGCCTTGCCGGTAGCGGGCGCACGTTGACGATCGACGCACTTGCGCAACTCAGCCACGGCAGCGCCGCTACCGTCCAGCTTCAACTCCTCCACGGGCACGTCGCCGCGCCGCACCTTGAGATAGGTGGAGGCGGCGAAGCTGCGCGGAAAGCTCGTGCCGAAATCGGTAACGAAGCCGCGCCTGCCCTGCGCAGTGATGCCAATGGCCATATGTCGCGGGAAAGCCGAATTGGAGAGGCTGAAGTCGAGCCGAAGCTGCTCGCGCGCGCGGATCGACCAATTGTCGTTGAGCAACGTCAGCCGGTTGCTGCCATCGACATCGAGGCCGAACTGAAGCGTGGTGCCGCGCGGCCCGGGATAGGCGCGCGTAAGAAAGCAGCCCCTTTGATCGGTGCTCGCAGCAACGATCCAGTCGCCGATATCGCGTGTGGCGTAATTCGCGGCGTGTGCCGGGGCGACCGGCGCGGTCGCGACAATCACGATAGCCGACAGGAGGGCGGTGGAAGAGAGGATGCGCATTCCGATGACTGTAGCGTAAAATGATGCCCAGGTGAGCGGTGATTATAGCGCGTTAAGTATCCCGGCTGACCGCCGCCCCTTGACCGAAGGCCGGCCGCTCACGCAAGCGCCGCCAGCCGATCAGCGCGAGCAGCCAGCCGCTGGCATTGCTCGCGGGGCGCTGAAGTACGCAGGAAAATCGGTTGGCTAGTTTGCCGATATCGCGCCGCAGGCCGATCGTGTGCAGGCGCGCGGCGGCGAGTTCAAGGCGAGCAGGCAGAGTGCGCCGTCGTCGGCGGATCAACAGCGAAGTCTTGTTCGCAATCGGCGGTTGTTTGGAGAACGGCAAGCCGCGGTTAGGCGGGATTACGCTGACGCGGACGATTTCGATGAACATGGTAGTGCTCTTTACCGAACGAAGCGCCGGTCGAGGGCCCACTGGCGAACGCGGGTGCTGGCGACAGGTCGATATGATCCTCCTCAACCTGGCAGAGCGATCCGACGCTCTTCAATGCTAACAAATTCCACTCTAGTCGACGATCGTTCGACAGCACGCCTATGCTGCAGTTAGCTGCGCTCAGTGATCAATTGAACGCGCAAGTGTTGGCGCAAGTCAAGGGCAACAACCTGTTTACAATCGCTATTATTTGCGCATCGCCCGCGCTGGCCGCGGGAATTTCGGCAGCACGCACCGCACGATGTCATGTTCTGGAGGATCTGCGACGCGTCGCCTCGAGCGGCGCGATCGGCTAACGCGGCTGTCACCCGGCCACCAAGCTTCAGCTAGGTCGGGGGATTTGAACGGATAAGTCCTGAAGGTGACGATGGGAGGTTATCGTTGAGGTGGCGCGGGGGAGGTTGGGCGCGGAGGTTTTTTAGTAAGGCGCACAACGCCGTCTGGGTATCGCGGGCTGCGCGTTTTTGGCGGGTATCGAACGCACGACGGCCCCGTCTCGTTGGAGACGGGGCCGTTGTGTGTGTGTGATGGTTGCGGGGACAGGATTTGAACCTGTGACCTTCAGGTTATGAGCCTGACGAGCTACCGGGCTGCTCCACCCCGCGCCGAGGTGTAGTGTTGTGGATGGGTTCTGATGTGCGAGCTGCAATGCCTGGCGGCGACCTACTCTTCCATCGCTTGAGCGATAGTACCATTGGCGCAGAGGGGTTTCACGTCCGAGTTCGGGATGGGATCGGGTGGTTCACCGACGCTATGGCCACCAGGCAATGGAGCCTGCACATGTGTCTTCCCCGGCCGGTTAGCGGCGGGGGGAGACGGGTTCAAATCGATGCACTGTATGTCTGGTTGAGGGTCAATCACCCTGCATCCAACGCTGTTGTTGGGGGTGTGTGCTCT